>CAJTCY010000005.1 GCA_910575075.1 Lachnospiraceae bacterium | reverse complement strand
ATGAATTATCCGTATGGGAAATGGAGCGTAATACAATGGCCGCAAAAGTTAACTGGCATTTTAGGACAGGTGACGCCAGAATAAAACTTAAATCTTTATACCCCAGTTTTACTACCGCCTCTTAAAAGGTAGTAGTAAAACTAAATATCATCATGTCACTACACTAGGCTGCCAAAGCCAGCAAGACCTTTTGGTACTAAAATATCGGTTGTTGTTAAAAATGGGGAAACTCAAATAAAAAAATTAGTTGACATAGGTACGTTAGTGTGCTAAACTGCATATAGTTAAAATATAGAATAAAATCAATGAGCAAAAGTAGTATCATAGAAAGGTTCCTCACAGAGAGTTATCGGCTGGTGGAAGATAACAGGAAAGTTTTATGAGAATGGATTTGTAAGATGCCAAGCGAAATGGAAACATAGTAGCGGCTGCCGTGTCCTCACGTTACAGGGGTAAGATATCATGTGTATCGGATTGAGATTATAGAATTGGTGGCGGATATTTCTGATTTGAAATATCTGCTTTTTGTTTTATCGGAAATCTTTTTGGGTTTTCTGATACGGTCTTTATTGCCAGTTCTATAGTGAAACAGGGTGGCACCACGACCAAAATCGTCCCTGGTAAGAGTTATTCAGACTTTTACCAGGGATTTTTTTATCTTAATCCTAAAAATGATTGTTTCAGAAAGGAGTTCACAATGAAACGTATTTTAAGAGTATACAAACGCACCGTAAGCATTGTCGGCGAAAGCGCCATTGAAATGTATGAAAATCTGGTGGGAACAAAGAAAGGCTTTCTTCTGGAAAGTTATGATAAGAATTATGACCGCTATACCTTTTTCGGGGCGGAGCCGGATGAGATTATCACCTCCAGCGGAAATGCCCTGGTAATTCACAGGGCGAACGGAGAGGAAGTAAGAGAAGGAAATCCTCTGATGCGGCTGAAAGAATATTACAGTGAATTTGAGATTCACAAAGATGCAGACGGGTTGAATTTCAGCGGCGGTCTGGTGGGAAACCTGGGATATGATTTTGTGCGCTATACGGAAGAGCTGCCAGACGCCAATCCAGATGAGATCGGCATTGAGACAATTCAGATGATGCTGATGACAAGATTTATCCTGATAGACCATGTGGCGGAGACATTGACGGCAGTCGTGCTGGAGGAAGACCATGAAGAGGGAAAAGTAAGAGCGCTGCAGGAGGCAGAGCGGATGATCGCTCAGGCAAGAAGAGCCAGAGAAAGGCCCAGACGGCAGACATTTGTCCATGACGGAAGAATTGTTAGGAAATCTGATACTCTGGCGGAGTACAGCCAGAAGGTGGAAAAAATAAAAGAATATATCAGGGAAGGGCATATATTTCAGACCGTGTTGTCTCAAAGATGGACCATTGAGACTGGTCAGGATGGGTTTGCATTGTATAAAGAATTGAGAGAACTGAATCCCTCTCCCTATCTGTATTACTTTCAGTTCGGAGAATTTGAAGTGATTGGAAGTTCACCGGAAATGCTTGTAAAGCAGCAGGGAGACAGCGTGTTTACCTGTCCGATCGCAGGAACCAGAAAGCGCGGCAGGGACGCGGCGGAAGATGAGCTGTTAAAACAGGAACTTCTCCAAGATGAGAAAGAATGCGCGGAGCATGTGATGCTGGTAGACCTGGCAAGAAATGATATGGGGCGGATTGCAGAGTTTGGCACGGTCAAGGTAACACGGTTTATGGAGGTACAGAATTATTCCCATGTGATGCACATTACCTCGATGGTGGAGGGGAGAAAGAAAGGAAATTTCCATCCTCTGGACCTGGCAGCTTCCTTTCTTCCGGCAGGAACTTTAAGCGGAGCTCCTAAAATCCGTGCGATGGAAATTATAGATGAACTGGAAGAAAGCCGCAGGGGATTGTACGGAGGAGCTACCGGCTATGTGGATTTTGGCGGAGGTATGGATTTCTGCATTACCATCCGCACTATGGTCAAAAAAGGAAACCGCGTGTATCTCCAGGCAGGAGCCGGAATCGTGGCAGATTCCCAATCGGAACTGGAATATCAGGAATGCTGCAATAAGGTGATGGCGCTGGCAAAGACACTGGTGGAAGAAGAAAATTTGTGACATAAGGAGGAGAAGCATGATACTTTTGATTGATAATTATGATTCCTTTACTTATAACCTGTATCAGTATCTGGGAATTTTTACCGAAGATATTCAGGTTGTGAGAAACGATAAGATAACCATAGAAGAAATATACGAGCGGAGACCGCAGCGGATCGTGTTGTCTCCAGGTTCCAAAAGCCCTAAGGAGGCAGGCATCTGTATGGACGTGGTGAAAGAATTTCTTACAGAAGTTCCCATTCTTGGTATTTGTCTGGGACATCAGTGCATTGGAGCGGCATTGGGAGGCGTCGTCAGTTATGCCAAACAATTGTTTCATGGTAAGCAGTCGGTGATACAACATACGAAAGAAAGTATTTTTACAGGGATTGATTCCCCGCTGAAGGTTGCCCGTTATCACTCTCTTGCCGTTTGGAAGCAAGATTTTCCAAGCTGCTTAAGAGTGCTGGCAAGGACAGAAGATGGCGAAATTATGGCGATGCGCCACAGAGAATATCCAGTGGTAGGAATGCAGTTTCATCCGGAATCCATCTATACGCAGCATGGAAAAAGAATGATTGATAACTTTGTAAACGGCATCATCTGAAAGGAATAAAAATGATATTAGATAAGATTGTAGAAGATAAAAAATTACGCCTTCCTTTACACAAGGCGAAGGTCAGTGAAACAGCAATGCGCAGGCTGGCAGAGGAACAGAAGAGAGCGGGCGTCCTTTCCTTTTATCAGGCGCTGGCAAAGCCTGGGATTTCCATTATCGGAGAGTTTAAGAAGGCGTCGCCCAGTCTTGGAACAATTGAGAGCACACTCAGCCTGCCGGAACGGATGCGGGAATACAATGCAGCTGTGGACGCAATCTCCTGCCTGACCGAAGAAGATCATTTCCACGGAAATGCAGACGATTTAAAAGAAATCAGGAGCATGTCGCCCCTGCCCCTGCTGCGGAAGGATTTTATGATTGACGCATATCAGTTCTATGAAGCGAAGGCGCTT
Organism: Lachnospiraceae bacterium; assembly: GCA_910575075.1. Lineage (GTDB taxonomy): Bacteria > Bacillota > Clostridia > Lachnospirales > Lachnospiraceae > Petralouisia. The sequence goes on along the minus strand of CAJTCY010000005.1, from coordinate 204,947 downwards.
GGAGCGGACGCGGTGCTTCTGATTGCAGCAATTTTAGAGGATACGCAGATGAAAGAGTTCTATCAGCTTACCGAAGAACTGGGCATGGATGCGCTGGTGGAAACGCATGATGAAAGAGAGCTGGAGCGCGCCTTGAAGCTGGACGCCAGGATTATCGGCGTCAACAATCGCGACCTTCATGATTTTACGATCCGGCTGGACACCACCAGGCGTTTGTCTCAGAGGATGCCAGAGGGAAAGGTTTTTGTGGCAGAGAGCGGCATCGTCAGTGATGAAGATGTGAAATTTCTCAAAGAAGCGGGAGTGGATGCATTTCTCATTGGCAGGGCGCTGATGGAATCCGAAAATCCCGGAGAACTGGCGGCACATTGGAAATCTCTGTAAGCAGGAAGCGTTTGAAAGGGTGATAGCAATGCAAAGAAGGCCACAGATTAAAATATGCGGAATCACCAGAGTCGAAGAAGCGGCATTTCTCAATGAGATTCAGGCAGAATATGCAGGTTTTGTCTTCTGGGAAAAAAGCAGACGCAATGTTCCGATAGAGAAAGCAGAAGAAATCCGCAGGCATTTGCAGAAAAATATAAAAAGTGTGGCAGTGACAGTCAGTCCGGATTTGGAATTGTTAAGGAAAATAGAACAGTCCGGATTTGATCTGATACAAATTCATGGATGTTTGCGGAAAGAGATTTTGGAAAACAGTAGAATAGCGATCTGGCAGGCTTGTAATCTGAAAGAGACAGAGGATTTAAAGAAGCTGATACCTCATGAAAATATCAGAGGTTATGTGCTTGACGCGGGGACGGCCGGAGGCGGCAGGACGTTTGACTGGCAGAGCAGCAAAGAGGCAGTGCAGCAGGCGAAAACCGAATATTTTGCGGGAAAAACATTTGTCCTTGCCGGAGGTTTGCACCCTGGAAATGTCTCCGAGGCTGTGAGAATATTTTCACCGGATGTGGTGGATGTAAGTTCTGGCGTGGAGAGCGAGGGGGGAAAAGAAAGAAGAATTATATTAGAATTTGCTGAGAAGGCCAGAAACAGTGAAAGAACTTGTTAATTGTGCCGCGAGCTGCCGGGTTGTCAGGTGGTCAATATATTAGGAGAGCGCAGAGAATGGAGGAAAAGATGAATAAGAATGATAAGAGATATTTTGGAGAATTTGGCGGACAGTTTGTGTCGGAATCTTTGATGAATACCTTAAAAGAGCTGGATCACTCGTATGAGGATGCAATACATGACGAAGCGTTTTTGAAACAATATGATTATTACATGAGACAATACGTGGGCAGAGAAAATCCCCTTTATTTTGCAGAAAATTTAAGCCGGGAATATGGAACCAAAATTTATCTGAAACGGGAAGACTTAAACCATACAGGCGCCCATAAAATCAATAATGTTATTGGTCAGATTCTGCTGGCAAAGCGCATGGGCAAGAAAAAGTTGATTGCAGAGACGGGAGCCGGGCAGCATGGCGTGGCTGCTGCCACTGGGGCGGCGCTCTTTGGAATGGAATGCATGGTTTTTATGGGGGAAGAGGATATGCGCCGTCAGGAACTGAATGTATTTCGCATGAAAATGCTGGGGGCAAAAGTGGAATGTGTCATGTCTGGAAGCCGCACCTTAAAAGACGCCACCAATGAGGCGATCCGAACCTGGGCAAAAACGGCAGAGGACACATTTTATGTGATTGGATCAGCAGTAGGACCTTATCCTTATCCTAAAATAGTGAAAGAATTTCAGAGTGTCATCAGCAGGGAGAGCAAACAGCAGATTTTAAAGGCAGAAGGCAGGCTGCCGGATGTCGTGATGGCATGTGTGGGAGGAGGGTCTAACTCCATCGGTATGTTTGCAGATTTTATAGAGGAACCTTCCGTGAGGCTTATCGGCGTGGAAGCGGCGGGCTTAGGCATCGAAACCGGAAAACATGCCTGCGCCATGGCATTGGGAAAACCGGGAACGCTTCACGGAATGCGCTCTTATCTGCTGCAGGATGAGGACGGAAATATTCAGATTGCACATTCTATCTCGGCTGGTCTGGATTATCCGGGAGTAGGACCGGAACACGCTTACTTAAAAGACAGCGGCAGAGCAGAATATGTGTCTGTTACCGATCAGGAAGCAATGGAAGCTTTGATGGAGCTGTGCAGGCTGGAGGGAATCATTCCTGCGATTGAGAGCGCTCATGCCATCGCCTATGCCAGAAAGCAGGCGAAGAATATGGGAGAAGATGAAATCATGATTGTATGTCTGTCTGGCAGAGGGGATAAAGATGTGCATACCGTGGCTGATTATATCCAGTCCCAGAAGTAATGACGATGGAATGAGAGAGTAAACAGGCGGGCAGTTTGGAGGTAAGAAAATGGAAAACAGAATTGAACGGAAAATGAAGAAATTGAAAGAAAACGGTGAAAAGGCATTTATCACCTATATGACAGCGGGGCTGCCGGACATGGCAGGCAGTAAGGCGCTGGTGAAAGCACAGGAAGAGGCGGGAACGGATGTACTGGAACTGGGGATTCCATTTTCAGACCCAGTGGCAGACGGTCCAGTGATCCAGAATGCTTCCTACCAATCCATCCAATTGGGCACCAATCTCAAAAAGGTGTTTGGCATGATGAAAGAGCTTCGGGCAGAAGGGGTACAGATGCCGATTGTATTTATGATGTATTACAACACAGCGCTGTATTTTGGATTAGAGCAGTTTGTGGAGGAATGTATTGCCAGCGGTGTGGACGGAGTGATCATTCCGGATCTGCCTCTGGAAGAGCAGGGAGAGATAAAGGAAGCGTTGAGAAGAGACGGCGCGCCAATTCTCATTGAGCTGGTATCTCCGGTATCGGCGGAGCGTGTTCCCAGAATCCTTGAGGGGGCCAGGGGATTTGTGTACTGTGTGTCCGGCATGGGTGTTACCGGGCAGAGCGGTAATTTCCACAAAAAGATTCTGCATTATCTCACAGAGGTGAAAAAAATGTCGAAGATTCCGGTGATGATGGGGTTTGGCATTGAACAGGCCAAAGATGTGGCTCCTATGATAGACGTGATAGACGGCGCGATTGTAGGCTCTCATTTGATTAAATTATTGGAAGCAAATGAGTATAAACCAGAGGCTGCCAGGAAATACTGCAGCAATTTTAAAAAAGAATTGAATGAATTATAAGGCAGGCATCAGCATTTGACAGGAAAGGAACGGGTGATCGGAATGCAGGAAGCAATTCAAAAGGTAGTAGACAGACAAAATCTGACAGAAGAAGAGGCAAAGCGGGTAATGAATCTGATGCTGGGCGGAGAGGCAACCCAGGCGCAGTTGGGAGCATTTCTCACGGCAATGCGGATGAAGGGAGAAACCTTAGAAGAACTTACCGGATTTGCAGCGGTATTAAAGGAAAAAGCAGAGCATATAGCGCCCAAAACTGCAAATTATGTAGATCTGGTTGGCACGGGGGGCGACAGGACCTTTACGTTTAATGTATCTACCACTTCTGCTTTGGTAGCGGCGGGAGCAGGGCTTCCCATTGCCAAACACGGCAACCGTTCCATTTCCAGCAAAAGCGGAGCCGGAGACGTGCTGGAGGCGCTGGGTGTCAATATTTCGGCAGAACCAGAAGTGGTGGAAAAATGTGTGGAAGAGGCGGGGATTGGTTTTATGTTTGCCCCCAGTTTTAACAAATCTATGAAGTTCGTGGGCCAGGCACGGAAAGATATGGGCATCCGTTCCGTATTTAATATTCTGGGTCCCCTTGCCAATCCATCGGACGCTAAGTGTATGGTGGTGGGCGTCTATGATCCGTCTTTGACAGAGCTGTTGGCAAAGGCCATGCGCAATCTGGGGGTGGAACGCGGCTTTGTTGTGAGCGGCGAGGATTATATGGATGAATTTACGCTGACAGGCAAGACCACCGTCTCTGAAATCAAAAACGGCAAGGTAGACACTTACCAGGTGGCGCCGGAACAGTTTGGGCTGCACCGGACCTCCTTGCAAGAACTGCAGGGAGGGGACGGCACACAAAACGCCAGGATCACCAGGGGCATCCTCAACGGGGAAATCCAGGGAGCGAAACGGGAGATTGTGCTGCTGAATGCCGGAGCCACGCTTTATGCAGGGGGGATTGCAGGCAGCATCACGGATGGAATCAGACTGGCAGCGGAATCCATTGACTCCGGAAAGGCAAGCGGCGTGCTAAAGCGGCTGGTGGAATTGTCTAATTTCAATTAGAATAAAATCACACCATAGATTGCCGTAAGGATGGCAATTTATGGTGTGGTTTTTATCGCATTTGTAGATAAGCCTCTGTATTTGGGGAGGAGAATACCTTTCTTGGCAGTAATAGGAAGCTTTTTTGCCGTGCCCCACGTAATCGCCTTGTGTATACCCTTCATGCGCTGCCCTTATTGTGCTTGCAGATCATGAAACATTGCTGTCTTCTATCGGCGTTCCATTCTCCCAAAGTTCATTACATGACAGATCTATATCATCATTCCATGATATTCCGTAACCACCAGTGTCCACTTTTACTTGTTCAAATAGCCCATTGACGCTGCAAAGCGTCTTGAAAACATCCCACTTCTCAAACAGAGGTGCAACGTTGTACAGTTTTTGTTCCCCTGTGATAAAGCTCACAAGTAGATGATAGGTTGGTAAAGGTTGTACTTCTTTCACTCTGTAAAACATAGTATCGCCCCTCTCTGTTGTTCCTCCGCTATTTGAGCGGTGGGAGCTTTTTAAATTCCTGCGTGTTCCAAATCTTGAGCAAATCATCTTTGTGTATAGCCGCCCACTCTTTGATAAGGGCCTGCCCCTTGGCTGGCATGTCGCCCTCTATCATTTCAAGTGTTTGAATGTTGAAAGCTCCCATGTACTCACCATATACGGCGTGGAAATGTGGCGGATTGTGTTCGCTCTGCTGGAAATACATTTTGATTATTATTCCGTAAAAATTTGATATTATTGGCATTTGTGGCCTCCTATCCTTTTTCACTGTCCAGTCCCCTGTGCTGGGGTATTTCGTATTTTTTATCTGTGATATTACCGCCTTTGTGACAAACTTCAATTCCTGCTTGGGTTGGCCTTTTGTTTTGCCGCTTCACTACTGTAAATATATTATAGCACATTGATATACAATTAACAAATATATATCAATGTGTTATAAATATACTTAAGCATTGTATAAAACACTTATTAAATATACTGTTTCAGTGTGCCATAATATAAACAGAAGTTGAAGAAAGAGCAAGACAGAATGAAGAATATGGCGAACGTAAGAAAGTTGTAGTAAGAGTTGATGCAGCCTTGCCTGCTTCGTCAAAAATATTATATTTAAAATATTGTGAAAAAGTCTCGAAAATATTGACATAATATTAGCAAAACGGTATATTATATTGTGTAAAGGAGGTGTTGTGAAATGTTGGTACAGTTTACAGTAAAAAATGTTTTATCATTTAAAGAAGAAGCAACACTGGATATGACAGCGATCAATGCGTATAAGGAACATAAATGTAATTTGATAGATATTGGCAAAAAAGAGAAATATATCCGGGTTGCAGCTATTTACGGAGCGAATGCCAGTGGAAAATCAAATTTTTATCTGGCAATGAGGTATTTTCAGAAAATTGTTTTAGAATCTTTAAATAGTGTTGAAGATGGAAAAAGCTCTGCAATAGAAAAATACTATTATCCATTTATGTTTGAAGATAAAACAGAAGACTCAGAATTTCAGGTGGTAGAAATTCTCGGTGATTATGAATATTGTTATGGTTTTGCATATAATGCAGAATATATTGCGGCAGAATGGCTGTATAGAAAGAATCTCAATACGAACCGAAGGGTGATGATTTTTGAAAGAACAAGAGAAATGCTCGCTTTTGGGCCTTCTGTGAAAAAAGAATGCGAACTGTTTCAAGAACAGATTCCTACCGAAACGTTAACGCTGACTTTTTTTAATAAATTAAAATTAAAGACAGATATATTTAAAAAACTTTATAAGGGAATTATGAGCACTCTGATTGCTTCTGCGGATTCTTGTGAGAATCCAATGATTCTCGACCAGTTCTTACCCAAGATTATAGACAGCGACAAAGAAAAACTGCTGGAGTTTATGAATGCGATTGAGACCGGCATCAAAGATATTGATTATGATGACAGCGACAGAGAAATTGATTTTATCACGTACCATACGGGAAAGGAAGGGGAGGAATATGAATTAGACCTGTATTCAGAATCAGAGGGAACAATAAAAAGTATTGTATTGTTTATTTATGCCTGGATCGCTGTTCCAAGAAATGGTTCTATGTTTGTGGATGAGTTAAATGTAAAACTGCATCCGCTGTTGTTAAAATTTATTATAGACTTGTTTTATGAGGAACATTCAAGGGCGCAGTTGATTTATACCACGCATGATACCACCTTGATGGATAAGAAATTTTTCAGGAGAGATCAGATTTGGTTTGTACAGAAAGATGAATTTGGTTATTCGGAACTGTCTGCTTTGTCGGATTACAAAGTAAGATCTGATGCTTCTTTTGAAAAAGACTATTTGGCGGGAGTATATGGAGGGATTCCATTTCTTAAGGAGTTTACACTGAGAGAGGATGTATAGATGGGGAAGGATGATTTATTTAAAAAGAAAAGACAGGAGAGGAAAAAGAGAAAATTTGAATATAGGTCGCCTAAGGCAAATTCTTTTTTGATAGTGACAGAGGGTAAGCGGACAGAGCCGCTTTATTTTAAAGGAATACAGAGATTGATTCAGGAAAAAGTCGGAGGAAGGATCGATGTCGTAAGTGTTCCTGTTGTTGACATATATGGAGAAGGATGTTCCACGGGGAAATTAATAGAAATGACAGAACAAATTGTGAAGAAAGCGAAAATAATTTATCAGAATGTATGGGTTGTATTTGATAGAGATGATTTTGACGATTTTGATCAGGCGATAAAAAAAGGAATGGAAAAAGGATATAAGATTGCCTGGAGCAATCAGTCGTTTGAATACTGGATTTATCTGCATTTCAATTACAGTGACTCTGGGCTTCACAGAGACGAATGGAATAAAAAATTAAACGAAATGTTCCGGCAATATAATTTGGGAGATGGAAAATACCACAAAAATTATGAAGATATTTATAACATGCTGAATCTTTGCGATGGAGTGAACCGCGCCATAAGAAATGCGAAACGAAGAATGGAAGAATTTGATGAAAAGAAGATGAAGCCGTCAATGTATGATCCGGGAACAACCGTGTACAGATTGGTGGAGGAGCTCAGGAAGTACCTGACAGATGATACTGGCTGAGGGGCGGGTGTTTTGGCGGGGCAGAGCGATTTGACATAGCAGGTGTTTCGTGCTATGATGCTTTTTAGAATTTCAGATGATAGATGGAGTGGCTGAAAATGGAGGAGGCGCTGAGGGGTCAGCATTTCTTCCATTTTTTGTTTGAATGCCAAACAAAGATGCCTTTGATTGTAATTGTAATAAAGAAGCAGTTATTTGAGGAGATAAGAGATGAATATTTTAACGGCAGAGCATTTACATAAAGCATACACGGCAGAGCGGATTCTGCTAGAAGATGCTTCTTTCAGCCTGGAGGAGGGAGAAAAGGTCGGCGTTATCGGAATTAACGGCATGGGAAAATCTACCCTGTTAAAGATTCTTGCCGGGACAGAAGAGGCAGATGAAGGTAGCGTGATCATGGGAAACCATGTGAAGCTTGCCTGGCTCGGGCAGACGCCCATGCTGGAAAATACGGATGGAATTTTAGAAGCGGCTTTGCGAGGACTGGATGCGCAGGATATGGTACTGGTCAGTCAGGCGAAATCTATGCTTTCGGAACTGGGTTTTTCAGATACACAAGCAGCCGTAGAATATTTGTCAGGGGGACAGAAGAAGAGGATTGCCCTGGTAAATACCTTGCTGCAGCCAGTGGAGCTCTTGATTCTGGACGAGCCGACCAACCATTTGGATCATGAAATGTCCCAATGGCTGGAAGATTATCTTCTGCGGTTTAAGGGAGCAGTGGTGATGGTGACGCATGACCGTTATTTTCTGGACCGGATTGTGGACCGGATCGTGGAGGTGGAGCATGGCGGGATCTACAGTTATCCCGGCAGTTATGCCGATTATGTGGCGTTGAAAATGCAGAGGCAGAATATGGAGCAGGCCAGTGAGCGTAAGCGGAAAAGTATCTTGAAAAAAGAGCTTGCCTGGCTGGCAAGAGGCGCCAGGGCCCGTTCCACGAAACAGAAAGCGCACATTCAGCGGATTGAAGATATGCTTGCTCAGGAAGGACCTGTAGAAGAAAAAAATGTGCAGCTATCTTCGGTGGCTTCGCGGATGGGGAAGAAAACCATAGAACTTTCTGGACTGTGCAAGTCTTATGGTGAGCAGGTATTGGTTGATGATTTCAGTTATATTTTTCTGAAGGGAGACAGGATTGGCATTGTCGGTCCCAACGGCTGTGGAAAATCCACGCTGTTGAAGATGATTCTGGGACAGGTTTTGCCGGACGCAGGAAACGTTGAAATAGGAGAAACCATTAGAATCGGTTATTTTTCCCAGGATAATTCCCATATGGAAGAATCCATGAAAGCCATTGAGTATGTGCGTGAAGTGGCAGAATATATTAATACCGGGGACGGCAAAATCAGCGCATCCATGCTGATGGAGCGTTTTCTCTTTGATGGGACGATGCAGTGGACGCCGATCGGGAAATTGTCCGGCGGCGAGCGCAGAAGGCTGTATCTTCTGCGGGTGTTAATGGGGGCTCCCAATGTGCTTATTTTGGATGAGCCAACCAACGATTTGGACATTAAGACCTTGACCATTCTGGAGGATTATCTGGACGCCTTTGAGGGGATTGTGATCATTGTATCTCATGACCGTTATTTCCTGGAACGTCTGGTAAACAGAATTTTTGCTTTTGAAAATGGGGGGCGTCTGCAGCAGTATGAGGGAGGATACCTCGATTATAGCAGGGCGAGAGAGCAAAGGCAGCTTTCATCACCACATGCAAAGGAAACCGCTCAGAAAAAAACACTGGAAATTTCTGGGAATACTACCGTAAAAGGAAAACCAAGATTTGGAGAAAAGAAATTAAAATTTACCTATAAAGAACAGCAGGAATATGCTACTATAGAAGATGAGATACATCAATTAGAGATAAAGATAGAACAATTGGATCAAGACATGTCAGAAAATGCTGCTAATTCAGTGAAATTATTAGAGTTAGTGAAGGAAAAAGAGCAGGCGGAAGCTTTGCTGGAGGATAAAATGGACCGTTGGGTATATTTGAATGATCTGGCGGAGAAAATCGCGCTGCAGAATGAGAGAAGACAGTAGAGGAGGCGTCCATGGCAAAAGAGAAAGAAATTAAGACAAACGCCATGCGTATTCTGGATAAAAAGAAAATAAAATATGAAGTGATTCAGTATGAATGTGGGAACTTTGTCGACGGAATTCATACTGCAGAAGTGACAGGTGTGCCAGTGGAACAGTCTTTTAAGACGCTGGTGCTCCAGGGAAAAAGCAGACAGTATTATGTGTTTGTGCTCCCGGTGCAAGGAGAAGTGCGCTTAAAGGAGGCAGCCAGGATCGCAGGCGAAAAGTCAGTGGAAATGATTCCAGTGAAAGATATCACAAAAGTAACAGGATATGTCCGGGGTGGCTGCAGCCCTCTGGGCATGAAGAAACAGTATTCTGTATTTCTGCATAAAAAAGCATTGGATTATGACAGAATCTATATCAGCGGAGGAAGAATTGGAACGACTCTGTGCCTGGCAGTGCAGGATTTGGTAACTCTGACAGAAGCAGGGATCGGAGATTTTTAGATAAGAATGTTATGAATAAAACTTCCAGTAAAACTGGGAAAGGGGAAATGATATGGCATATCAGATTATTACAGATGGTTCCTGTGATCTGGGGCAGGAGATACCGCGGAAGAAGGGGATAAAAGTGGTGCCGTTTTATGTGACTTTTGACGGCAGTAATTATAAGAAAGAAATAGAAGAGATCAGCGTCAGGGATTTTTACCAGCAAATGGTGGATCATCCGGACCAGTTCCCCAAGTCTTCTCTGCCCTCTGTACAGGATTTTGTAGAGGCATTTACGCCGTATGCCAGGGAAGGTAAGGATATGATCTGTCTGTGCATTACAACGAAATTCAGTGGTTCTTACAATTCAGCAAAGACGGCGGCAGATCTTCTGGCAGAGGACTATCCGACCGTGAAAATCCAGGTGGTGGATACCATGGTGAATACGGTTCTTCAAGGGATTTTAGTGCTGGAAACAGTCCGTATGCAGCAGGCAGGACTGTCATTTGAGGAGACATTGGATGGTATTGAGCGTATAAAATCTACAGGGAGGATCATTTTTACAGTAGGAAATTATGAATATCTTATTCACGGAGGCAGAATTGGCAAGGTGATGGGGACAGCAGCTTCCACTCTGGGAATCAAGCCATTGATTATGCTGCGTGAGGGAGAGATTTTTCCCACTGGAATTTCCAGAAGCCGGAAGAAAGCAATGAAACGTCTGATTGAACAGACCAGAGAGCATTTTGCTAAAATCGGGGAGTCTCCGGATGATTATCAGATTGTAGTGGGGTATGGATATGACTATCAGGAGGCGCAGGCATTTCGGGATGAGCTATTAGCATCATTGAAAACTTATTCAAAGTTTGAAAACATTGATATTTATCAAATCGGAGCTACCATTGGAGTGCATACAGGCCCGTACCCAATTGGGCTGGGACTGATTCGCAAATATGAAAAAGGATGAAAAGAGGAATAGGACATGCAGATAATTATTGTGGGCTGCGGAAATGTGGGGTCTACACTGGCAGAGCAGTTAAGCAAGGAGGGGCATAATATAACAGCCATCGATATAGACGCGCACAGAGTGGAGGCCGTGGCAAATCAGTATGATGTAATGGGAGTTGTGGGAAACGGCGCCAGTTTTTCCGTTCAAAATGAGGCAGGTATCGAAGATGCGGATCTTATGATTGCTGTGACAGCGTCAGACGAGCTGAATATGCTGTCCTGCCTGATTGCGAAAAAGGCTGGCGGATGCAGTACCATTGCCAGAGTGCGCAATCCAATTTATAATAAGGAAATTGCATTTATCAAAGAAGAATTGGGGTTGTCCATGGTAATCAATCCTGAGTACGCAGCGGCATGCGAGATTGCCCGTCTCCTGAAATTTCCATCGGCAATCAAGGTGGATACTTTTGCAAAGGGCCGGGTGGAGCTTTTGAAATGTAAAATAAATGAGGGGTCTGTGCTTCACGGGCGCCCTCTGACTTATCTTTCCAGCGGACTCCACTGTGAAGTCCTGATTTGTGCTGTACAGCGCGGAGAAGAGGTATTTATCCCAGATGGAAATTTTCAGCTTCAGGAGAAGGATGTGATCTCTGTGGTGGCATCCTCCAGAAAGGCAAATGAATTTTTTAAGAAAATAGGCATGACCACCAACCGCATTAAAACCTGTATGATTATAGGAGGAGGAGAAACTACATACTATCTGGCGAAACAGCTTCTGCCTATGGGAATCGCAATTAAAATTATAGAACAGAGTAAAGAACGGTGCAATGAGTTAAGCGAACTGCTGCCGCAGGCTATGATTATTCATGGAGATGGGACGGAGCGGAATCTTCTTTTGGAGGAAGGGCTGCCTAAGGTTCATTCCTTTGTCTCCTGGACCAGCATGGATGAAGAAAATATCATGCTGAGCCTGTATGCAAAGAGCATTTCCGGGGCAAAGACCATCACTAAGGTACACAGGCTTGATTATGACAGGATTATTGACAGTCTGGATCTGGGAAGCGTTCTTTATCCCAAAAATATTACTGCAGAGTATATTCTGCAGTATGTCCGTGCCATGCAGAATTCCATCGGCAGTAATGTGGAAACCTTGTACCGGCTGATTGAGGGCAAGGTGGAGGCGCTTGAGTTTCGGGTAAATGAACAATCAAAAGTGATAGGTGTTCCTTTAAAAGAGCTGCAGTTAAAGGATAATCTGCTGATTGCCTGCATTAACAGAAAAGGCGTGGTGATTATTCCCGGCGGACAGGATTCCATTCAGATGGGAGATACGGTAATGGTTGTAACCACCAATCAGGGATTCAATGATTTGAAGGATATTTTACGGTAGGAGGAAGAAAAAGTAAGCCATGAATTATTCAATTATCAGATATATTCTTTGCCGTGTTCTGGAATTTCAGGCAATGTTTCTGGTACTGCCTTGTCTGGCGGCCATTATTTTCAGGGAGAAGGAAGGAATTGCTTATTTTGTGGTATTTGCAGCCTGTCTGCTCCTTGGAGCGGCAGGAAAGCTGAAAAAACCAAAAAGTACAGTATTTTATGCGCGAGAAGGGTTTGTGGCAGTTTCCTTAAGCTGGATTGTATTAAGTGTCACTGGCGCGCTGCCACTGTTTCTGTCAGGAGAATTTGCAAGTTATACAGATGCATTGTTTGAGACAATTTCCGGATTGACAACTACCGGGGCAAGTATCTTGCCAGATGTTGAGGCATTGTCTAAATGTAATCTGTTTTGGCGGAGCTTTACCCACTGGATCGGCGGTATGGGTGTGCTGGTACTGATACTTGCTGTCCTTCCTCTTGCCGGAGGCTACAATATGTATCTGATGCGTGCAGAAAGCCCAGGGCCTACTGTTGGAAAACTGGTTCCCAGGGTAAAACATACAGCGCGGATTTTATATGAAATGTATATTTTTATGACAGTGGTCCAGATTATATTGCTTCTTATTACGGGAATGTCCCTTTTTGATTCTATGACGCTGGCGTTTGGCACTGCAGGCACCGGAGGTTTCGGGGTTCTCAACAGCAGCATTGGAAGCTACTCTGTTGCTTCTCAGGCGGTGATCACAGTGTTTATGATTCTGTTTGGCATTAACTTTAACGTATATTATTTGATACGGATCCGAAAACCGCAGCAGGCGTTCCGCCATGAGGAAATGCGGTATTATCTGGGAATTATTCTGGCGGCTGTTCTGCTGATTACAGTAAATATACGGGGAAGCTTTCAATCCCTGCTGGAGGCGTTTCACCATGCCGCCTTTCAGGTGGCGTCCATCATTACAACTACGGGTTATTCTACGGTAGATTTTAATGTCTGGCCGGAATTTTCCAAGTTTATTCTGGTAATGCTGATGTTTGTGGGAGCTTGTGCAGGTAGTACCGGAGGCGGGATTAAAGTGTCTCGGGTGGTGATCATGCTTAAGCTTGTGAAAAATGAGCTCTCTTACCTGATTCATCCCAAAAGGGTACGCCAGATTCATTTTGAGCAGCATGTGGTAAATAAGGACGTTCTTCGTTCTATTTCCGTATTTTTTATTGCGTATGCAGTAATTTACGGGGCTTCTGTGCTGCTGATTACTCTGGATAACCTGGATTTTACCACAAATTTTACAGCCGTGGCAGCCACCTTGAACAATATTGGACCAGGATTGAACCAGGTAGGGCCAGCCAGCAATTTTTCAGTGTTTTCCCAGCCGGCGAAGTACGTCCTCATGTTTGATATGCTGGCCGGGCGACTGGAACTGTTTCCGCTGCTGCTTCTTTTTACCCCCTCTACCTGGAAGCGGTCTTAAGCCGAGGGCCAGGGAAAACATTATACTAGTACAGCGATCGCTGTACTAGAATACGATAGCTTATGTTACAATTCAAAGAATAGATAAAGGAGTAAGTTGCATGCGAAGAATGGAATTTAAGATGGAACGGACCGGATTGCTTAAAGTGGGCGATGTTCTTCCGGTGACGGAGGGAAAACTGCCGACTTCTTACTATTACACGTTAGGCAAGGCGTATGCCATGTCCGGAAATTATTCATTTTCCGAGCGGCTTGAGGCGAAGGAGGGAAAAGTGGTGGAAATTAATGAGACGGCCAAAGGGTATTTTGTGACGGTGGAGTTCGAATGAGCCAGAAAATGGAGGCGATGGAGTGTCATTAAAGCAGGACGCGTACCAGATGATTGCAGAAGCTGTTCAGGAGGTTCTGCCAGATCAGGCGGTAAAACAGGCATTGAAGGAAAAAAAGTTCGCAAATGGAAAAATATATGTGGCAGCAGTGGGAAAAGCCGCATGGCAGATGGCGAAAGCTGCATCAGAGACATTGGGAAGCCGGATAGAAAAGGGGGTAGTGGTAACCAAATATCATCATGTCATGGCAGAGATTCCCAATATGGTTTGCTATGAGGCAGGACATCCGATACCAGATGACAATTCTTTTCAAGGTACAGAGGCTGTGCTGGAGCTGGTGCGGGATCTGGCGCCGGAGGATACCGTATTGTTTTTGCTGTCTGGCGGCGGTTCGGCTCTGTTCGAAAAGCCATTAATACCAGGAGAAGAACTTGCAGAAATTACAGGGCAGCTATTATGCTGCGGGGCTGATATTGCAGAAATCAATACGATACGCAAACGCTTGTCTGGTGTCAAGGGCGGTAAATTTGCCAAATTCTGCGAACCTGCACAGGTATACAGCATTGTGCTCAGTGATATTCTTGGAGATCCGCTGGACATGATTGCCTCCGGACCGGCCTGTGCAGACCGCTCAACCTGTGAAGCGGCATGTTCCATTGTGCGGAAATATAAGCTGACGATCAGTGAGAAAGCGTTGGAATGCCTAAAGACTGAAACGCCAAAAAATTTAGATAATGTGGAGACAAAAATTACCGGAAGCGTAAAAAACCTATGTCATGCACTTGCCCGCTCCTGTGAAAACTTAGGGTATAAACCGGTGATTCTAACCGATCAGCTTATATGCGAGGCAAGAGAAGCAGGTTCTTTTCTGGCGTCCATTGCAAAGACCTATGCAGGTTCCAGGGAAAGCCTGGCTTTTATTGCAGGAGGTGAGACTGTGGTACATGTCACTGGCAATGGAAAAGGCGGACGGAATCAGGAACTGGTGCTTGCTGCTGCTATTGGCATTGCAGGGCTGGAAGGAACGGCGGTATTCAGTTTTGGCAGCGATGGCACGGATGGGCCAACGGATGCGGCAGGGGGTTTTTGTGATAATAATACATGGAGGCGGCTGCAAGAACAGGATATTGATATCAGTGAAGTGTTAAGGCAGAATGATGCCTACCATGCTTTGAAAAAATGCGATGGATTAATTATGACAGGGCCTACCGGCACAAATGTAAATGATGCGGCAGTGTTATTGATCGCAAGGTGACGGCGTCCTGTTTCTTAGCTGAACGGACAGCGGTCTGTATCATGCGTAATATGCCAAACAGTCAGTACAGTAGAAGGATAATGAGAAAAGGCAGATGTTATGACAGAAAAAATATTGGAAAACAGAACTATGGAAACGAGAGTGGCAATTATTGGGATTATTGTGGAGGAAGAGTCGTCTGTGAAGGAATTGAACCAGATTCTTCATGAGTACGGAACTTGGATTATTGGGAGAATGGGGATTCCGTATTCTCCCAAAAAAATAAATATCATCAGTGTTGCTGTGGACGCCCCGCAGAATATTATCAGCGCCCTTTCCGGCAAGCTGGGAAAACTGCCTGGGATCAGCAGTAAGACAGCTTATTCTAAAGTATGAGTTTAGGTAATTGCGAGAATCAGTAATTTTTTGAATTTCATATACAATTCAAAAAATTTAAGAAGAAATATTTTATCATATAAACGCTAAGAAATGCATTTTAGCACCATGGAAACGAAACACAAAAATCATGGAAGCTTTCGCTGAACATGATTTTCGTATTAAGTGGTTCGTTGTAATGCTTGGTGCGCCCTGCATTTTGTGCGTTTCGTATGAATAAAATATTTTAGAACAATTGCATGAATTGTATATGAAATTTCGATAATTTGATAGTTTCGCAATTGCCTGTAAAGTTTGAGTTTCCAGAAAGGAGCAACATTATGAGTTTGAACAGTACACCTTCGGCAGAGCGCATACATATCGGCTTTTTTGGCAGAAGAAACGCAGGAAAATCCAGTGTGGTCAATGCAGTGGCAGGACAGAATCTCGCAGTGGTGTCACAGGTGAAAGGAACGACCACAGATCCTGTACAAAAGGCAATGGAACTGCTTCCTATGGGGCCGGTGGTGATTATTGATACACCAGGGATAGATGATGCAGGAACATTAGGGGAACTGCGTGTGAGAAAGACCAGGCAGATATTAAATAAGACAGATGTGGCAGTGCTGGTGGTGGATGGCACGATAGGAATCGGCGCTGCAGAGCAGGAACTTATCAGGATTTTCAAAGAAAAAGAAATTCCCTATGTGCTGGCGTTTAATAAAGAGGATCTGAGAGAAGAAAAAGACGGTCAGAGAGAGGATTCAGAGAGGGAAGAGGAGCATATCATTCGAGTCAGCGCAGAAACCGGATTTCAGATAGCAGCGTTAAAAGAGAAAATTGCACATCTTGCTGTGAGAGAAGAGAATGAACAGCGGATTGTGGGAGATCTGCTTAAGCCCTCTGATTTTGTGGTTCTTGTGGTGCCGATTGACAAAGCCGCGCCCAAAGGCAGGCTGATTCTGCCTCAGCAGCAGACCATACGGGATATTCTGGAGGCGAAAGCAGTCTCTGTGGTAGTTCAGGAAAATGAGCTTCGCGGTACCTTAGAGCAGCTTGGAAAACAGCCGGCAATGGTAATCACAGACAGCCAGGCGTTTGCAAGAGTTAGTAAAGATACCCCGCGTGAGATACCGCTGACTTCCTTTTCCATTTTATTTGCCAGATATAAAGGGAACCTCGATACGGCAGTCCAGGGAGCAGCAGCGATAGAACAGCTGAAAGATGGAGATAAAGTGCTGATTTCTGAGGGGTGTACTCACCACAGGCAATGCGATGATATTGGTTCCGTAAAAATTCCCCGCTGGCTTACAGAATATACGGGAAAGAAGCTTGAAATTGAGCTTACCTCCGGCATAGAATTTCCAGAAGAGCTGACAAAATATAAGCTGATTATCCATTGCGGAGGCTGTATGCTGAATGAGCGGGAGATGAAATACCGTCAGAAATGTGCCGCAGATCAAGGGATTCCTATGACCAATTATGGTACTGCCATAGCTTATATGCAGGGAATTCTGCGGCGCAGTGTAGAGCTGTTTCCACAGGCGCTCAGACAGCTTCCTGAGAAATACTAGAAAATATTGTGCAAACGGAGGAATGAATGGCAGAAGCAATTTTAGTGGTGGATGATGAGAAGGAAGTAGCGGACCTGCTGGAACTGTATCTTGTCAATGAAGGCTACCAGGTATTTAAATTTTATCAGGGCGCAGAAGTGCTGGAGTGTGTGGAAAAGGAAGCTGTTGACCTGGCGCTGCTGGATGTGATGCTGCCGGATGCAGATGGATTTCAGCTTTGCCAGAAGATACGTAAGAATCATTATTTTCCAATTATTATGCTGACGGCAAGAGTGGAGGATGTGGATAAAATCAATGGACTCATGCTGGGGGCAGACGATTATATTACCAAGCCATTTAATCCGTTGGAAGTGGTGGCGCGGATTAAGACACAGTTGCGCCGCTATCACCGTTATAACCAGGCAGAACACAGCGAAACAGCAGAAAAAGAAGATGAGCTGGATATACGGGGGCTTGTGATAAACTGCCGCACCCACACGAGTACCTTGTATGGAAAAGAGCTGGATCTGACGCCGCTGGAGTTTTCCATTTTGTGGTATTTGTGCGAGCATCAGGGAGAAGTAGTACCTTCGGAAGAATTGTTCGAGGCGGTCTGGAAAGAAAAATATCTGGACAGCAACAATACCGTTATGGCACATGTGGCAAGAATACGGGAAAAAATGCAGGACTCATACCGCAATCATAAATTTATAAAAACCGTTTGGGGCGTGGGTTATACCATTGAGAAATAGCCTGGGAATGGAGGATAACATGAAAGAAAATAAACACATCAAGTCTGTTATTCTAAGGCGTTTTTTTGGAAAAATGGTGATTGCCGGCCTGGTCTGCATGACAGCTCTGCTGCTCTGTCTTTTAGCAGGAAAAGCTTTATTTGGAGCATTTATCTGGTACGGAAATGAGGGAATATATCCTCTGCTCCACTGGATTTCCCAAAATCAGAAGCTGTTTGTTGCTGTCATGTTTGCGGTAGGAATTTTCGGTATCGGCGTCTTTTTCTGGGTGAAGCTTTTGAATTATTTTCAGCAGGTTATGGATGCCATGGAGGAGCTTGCTGGCAGGGAGCACTTGATTCGTCTGCGGCCGGAACTTCGCGAGGTGGAGCAGCATATGAATGAAATTCAGTTTCAGATTCATCAAAACCAGCGGCTGGCAAAGGAAGCAGAGCAGCGCAAAAATGATTTGGTGGTATATCTCGCCCATGATCTGAAAACACCTCTGACGTCGGTGATCGGCTATTTGACATTACTGAAAGAAGAAGGGGAGATCTCTCCCAGACTCCGGGAAAAATATCTGTCTATTTCTCTGGAAAAGGCAGAACGTTTAGAAGAACTGGTCAATGAATTTTTTGAGATAACCAGATTTAACCTGACACATCTGGAGCTGGAGACGGTGACTGTTTCATTGAAACGAATGCTGGAACAGATTGTCTATGAATTTCATCCCATGTTATCGGAAAAGCAGATGGCATGCCAGATGGAAATCATACCCGAGGAACTGAAAATTACCTGTGATACTGACAAAATGCAGAGAGTATTTGACAACCTGCTCCGCAATGCTGTGCTGTACGGATATGAAGGAAGCACGATAGAAATCCGGGCATGGGCAAAGGAAGAACAGCTGCACATACGAATGGAAAACCATGGTGCTACGATTTCCCAGGAGAAACTGGAGCGGATTTTTGAACAGTTTTATCGTTTAGACACGGCAAGACAGAGCCGCACCGGAGGCGCAGGACTGGGGCTTGCCATAGCAAAAGAGATCGTAGAACGTCATGGCGGACGCATTAAGGCTGAGAGCCAGAACGAAAAAACAGTATTCACGATAGAAATTCCTGTGAAATGATGAAGAGAATCTTCAGAAAATCTTAAAAAGTCTGCGAGAAAAAACGTAAGAACCATATACACTTTTTGTCTATACTGAGAGTTAGAATGAGGAAGCGGATAGAAGCGGAAATTATCAATCAGAAAGGACGGAAAGTTATGGAATATTACGTTGGTGTGAAACGGGAGGATTTTTCAGGAAGGAGAGAGAGGGTCTCTCTGAGAAAGAGAAGGGCGGCACGCCGCAGACGCAGAAAGCTTTTTACGGGGCTGTTTATACTGTTGGCTGCGGGTATCATGTTCTATGCAAAAACATTATTCCCTGTTCTGGTTCAGACAGGAGGGGAGAAAGCACAGTCTTTCCTGAATTCTATAGTGCGGGAGGATTATCCGCAGGAGTTGTTGGAAATGCTGGAAAAGAATGAGGAAACTTATGATTTTGTGACGAATTATCCTGACCGTGAGCAATATAAGGCACAGGAGATAGATATCTCTGATATATACAGAGAGGGAGAGATCCCCTTGCTGATGCAGTGGGATCTGCGATGGGGGTATAACAGTTACAGCGACAGCATGGTAGGAACAGCAGGCTGCGGTCCCACCTGTATGGCTATGGCATATCTGGGGCTGACAGGAGACACACAGATGAATCCCCGCAAGATGGCAGAGTATGCGCAAGAAAACGGATACAGCACAGAAGCAGGGACAAGCTGGAGCTTTTTTACAGAAGGAGCGGCAGGCCTGGGGCTTTCTGGAAGAGAACTGCCCCTTGGTGAGGCAGCTATGAAGCAGTCGCTGGATGAGGGACGTGTGATTATCTGCAGTATGCGTCCGGGAGATTTTACAACGACAGGACATTTTATTCTGCTTCGGGGATATGATGGCAAAGGATTTTTTGTCAATGATCCCAACAGCAGGAAGAACAGCGGCAGGCAATGGGATTTTGAGACTTTAAGCGGACAGATCAAAGGATTATGGGAGATTGGAAGATGAGATACAAAGGATTAATTTTTGATTTTGATTATACTCTGGGAGACTCTACAGAGGGTATTGTGATATGTGTAAACCATGCGTTGGAACAATTAGGGCATGCTTTGGCGGAACGGGAGGCAGTCCGCAAAACAATAGGGCTGCATTTAGAAGAGACATACCGGGTATTGACAGGAGATAATACAGAAGAGAGGGCAGCAGAATTTTCAAGGCTTTTTGTAGCAAAGGCAGACGAGATAATGACAGGCTGTACACGGCTTTTTCCAGGTACGCAGGAGCTTTTGGAGAAATGGAAGCATCAGGGATATAAAATCGGCATTGTCACCACGAAATATCATTACCGGATAGATGATATTTTAAAAAAATACCAGGCGGAAAATCTGGCTGATTTGATTGTTGGAGGGGACGATGTGAAACGTCCGAAGCCTGATCCAGAGGGAGTGCTTCAGGTGCTGGGACAGTGGCATATGGATAAAAACCAGGTATTGTATGTGGGTGACAGCCTGGTGGATGCCAGGACAGCACAGAGCGCAGAAGTGGACTTTGCCGGGGTAACCACGGGAACGACAGAAAAGGAAGAATTAGAAAATTATCCTAATTTTGGAGTGTTTGCGGGCTTGGGAGAGTTAGATGATTCCCTGTCATAAGACGGACAATAAAATTTTGTTTACTTTTATGTTCAGGGAGCCGAAAGTGCCTTTAGCGATCTGCTCATAGATAGATTCACTTTGCTTAAAAAATTCCTGAAGGGAAGATATTTCCACCTTCAGGAATTTTGTGAATTTGTGACTTAATTACTGAAAATTCTGGATATATCGGGCGATTTATATATCTATTCTGCCAGTATTCTCTTGCGTTTAGTGAAATTAGACAAAAAAACCGCAGGCTATTAGTGAAATTGTGACATTGACTTTAGTAAAAAAATAATATAACATACAGGTACAACATAACAACAAACGAAACGAAATTTAATGTATGCTCATGATGGGTTGAGCGTTTCTACAAACCACCGTAATGGTTGACCATGAATTTCAGAAAGAGCAGTTCTGATTTTTATGTCCAGCTATTACGGTTTTTTATTACAGAGGAAAAATCTTGTGCTTCTTTTGCACAAGCGAATGGAAAAATTATTAGTTTGTGGCATATTTTCATAAAAATCACCCCGAAGGGGGATTTTATATATTGGGATCCCAGGCAGGCAGAGGCAGGCAGAGGATTTCCCGACAAAATAACATATACAAGGAGGAAAAAAGATGAAAAGAAAAATCATGGCAATGTTACTTGCCTGCACAATGATCTTGTCATTGACAGGCTGCGGAGGGAATGGAGATTCCAAGAGTGAGAGCGGTACAAAGAATGAGACAGAGGCAGATTCAGGGACCGATGCGGCGGGCGGCACAGAAGACGGTGAAAAAGGTGACACAGAAGCAGCAACAGACATGAAGGTTGCGATGATCACTGATTCTGGCGATATTACAGACCAGAGTTTCAATCAGACAACTTATGAAGCATGCAAAGCATGGAGTGAGAGCAACAGCGTAACTTTTGAGTATTTTAAACCAGAGAGCGATTCAGATGAAGCCCGCAGCGCAAGCGTGGACCAGGCGGCAGCAGCAGGATATAATGTGATTGTAATGCCGGGCTATATGTTTGCTAAGGCTATCGTAGACCAGGCAGAGCTTTATCCGGACGTGAAGTTTATCGGTATTGATGTTTCTGCCGGAGATATTCTGGAAAAAGGTGTAGGCGAAGGCTATGACTATAATCCAGATAACTGGAATGTTGAGGAATACTACAACAAAGACAATGTATACTGCTGTACTTATCAGGAAGAGATTTCCGGATATATGGCAGGATATGCAACGGTTAAGATGGGTTACAAGCACCTGGGCTTCTTAGGCGGTATGGCAGTTCCTGCTGTTACTAAATTTGGATATGGTTATGTGCAGGGAGCAGACGCAGCAGCAAAAGAGATGGGTATTGAAAAAGATGTTCAGGTAGAGTTTGTATACGGCGGTCAGTTCTATGGCGACGCAGATATTACGGCAACTATGGATACCTGGTACAGCAGCAACGGTGTAGAAGTAGTATTTGCCTGCGGAGGCGGAATTTATACTTCAGCAGCAGAAGCAGCAAAGAAAGTTGGCGGCAAGGTAATTGGTGTTGACTCTGACCAGTCTGGAATCATCAATGAGTATGGAGATGGCATGACAATCACTTCTGCTATGAAGGGACTTACCCCTACCGTTATGAATTTGCTTGAAGAAATCAAAGCAGGAAACTGGGGAGACTATGCAGGAAAGATTGATTGCCTGGGAATGGTATCAGAGAATCCGGAAGAGAATTATGTACAGCTTCCGTTAGATACAACTGTATGGAATGATGGATTCAGTGAAGAAGATTATAAGAATCTTGTACAGTCTATCTTTACTGGTGAAGTTCAGATTTCCAACGATATCTCCAAAGAACCGGAAACTGCAATTAAGTTAACAATTTCCCCGAATATCAAATAAAGGCTTTGGGGGGCGGAGGAATGGTTTTTACCATTCCCTCCGCTAAGCTTTGCAATTTCAAAGCAGAGAGAAAAGGAGAGTGGTATCGTGGCAGATTATGCAATTGAAATGCTGAACATTACCAAGAGATTTCCCGGTATTATAGCGAATGATAATATCACCCTGCAGCTGAAAAAAGGTGAAATTCATGCATTGCTTGGTGAGAATGGCGCAGGAAAATCCACACTGATGAGTGTGCTTTTCGGACTGTATCAGCCAGAAGAAGGTGAAATCCATAAGGATGGCAGGAAAGTGGAAATCAATAATCCAAATGATGCGGATGCGTTGGGGATTGGAATGGTGCATCAGCACTTTAAACTGGTAGAATGTTTTAGCGTATTGGATAATATTATTCTTGGAGTGGAAACTACAAAAGGCGGGATTTTACAGAAGGATGAAGCCAGGAAAAAAGTGCTTGCACTTTCTGAAAAATATGGATTTCAGGTAGATCCCGGTGCCTTGATCGAGGATATTACGGTAGGAATGCAGCAGAGAACCGAAATTTTAAAAATGCTCTACCGGGATAATGAAATACTTATTTTTGACGAACCTACGGCAGTTTTAACACCGCAGGAGATACAAGAGCTGATGACAATCATGAAAAACCTTGCTGCAGAGGGGAAAAGCATCCTGTTTATTACGCATAAACTGGCAGAGATTATGCAGGTGGCAGACCGCTGCAGCGTACTTCGGAAAGGCAAATATATTGGAACGGTAGATATTAAAGATACTACTCCTGAGAAACTTTCCGCTATGATGGTTGGGCGTGACGTTAATTTTGTTGTGGAAAAGAAACCTGTGAAGCCGGGAAAGGTGATTCTGGATGTACAGAATATGACAGTGGCATCCAAACGCCATAAAAATAATGCAGTCAATGGTGTTTCTCTGAATGTCCGGGAAGGTGAGATTGTCTGTATTGCAGGAATTGACGGCAATGGGCAGACAGAGTTCGTATATGGACTCACTGGACTGGAGCCCTTAAAAGAAGGCAAAATTACGCTGCATGGAGAGGATATCACGCAGATGCCTATCCGTAAGCGTTCTGTAAATGGAATGAGCCATATTCCAGAAGACAGACACAAACATGGTTTGGTACTGGATTATTCTCTTGAAAATAATATTGTGCTTCAGCGGTATTTTGAGCCTCAGTTTACCAACAAATTTGGTTTTCTTAAGAAAAAAGAGATCCGCGAATATGCAAACCGTCTGATTGAACAATATGATGTTAGGTCAGGACAGGGTCCTATTACAAAAGCCCGCAGTATGTCCGGCGGAAACCAACAGAAGGCAATTATTGCCAGAGAAGTGGATAAGAATCCGGAACTTCTGGTTGCTGTTCAGCCGACCCGTGGATTGGATGTAGGAGCTATCGAATATATACACAAACAGCTCGTGGCACAGAGAGATGCTGGTAAGGGAGTACTGCTGGTAAGCCTGGAACTGGATGAAGTTATGAATGTGTCCGACCGGATTCTTGTGATGTACGAAGGAGAAATTGTAGGTGAGTTTGATCCGAAGAAAGTTACTGTAGAAGAACTTGGTCTTTATATGGCTGGCTCTAAGAGAAAGGGGGCGTAGGCAGAATGAATAAGAAAAAAAATGCCAGAGAAAGTATTTTGAGAAACGACGGGTTTCAGACGATTATCGCTTCCCTGCTTTGTATTCTGCTGGGACTGCTGGTAGGTTATATCGTTCTGTTGATTATCAATCCTTCAGGAGCGGCAGGAGCGATATCTTCTATTCTCAAAAACTTTCTGTATTACCCCAGTGCGGCGGCGGCAACGAAATATTTAGGCACGACGCTGGTGAAAGCATCAGCACTGCTGATGTGTTCCCTTTCTGTTTTGTTTGCCTATAAAGTGGGATTGTTCAACATCGGTGCAGCAGGCCAATATGTGGTAGGAGCGGGTGCATGTCTCTACTGTGCAATTGCACTGCGTCTGCCCTGGATTGTCTGTCTTTTGGCTGCAGTGCTTGCATCTGCAATCGCGGGCGGAATTTCTGGAGCGTTGAAAGCGTATTTCAATGTAAATGAAGTTATCTCCTGTATTATGCTCAACTGGATTGGATTGTATGCGGTAAACATGCTGCTGAGTAAAGTGAAAGAGGAAACTACACCATATACAAAGAACCTCTCCACTACAAATAAAAGTGCTCTGCTGCCTAATCTTGGGCTTGATAAATTGTTTTCAAACAATGAGTTTGTGGGGCTGGGCTTAATTATTTCTATTGTGATGGCAATTGTAGTATGGATTATCCTGGAAAAGACTAAATTTGGATTTGAACTGAAAGCGACTGGAATGAATAAATTGGCGGCAAAGTACTGCGGTATGCGCGAGAAAACAAATATTATTCTCACGATGATGATTTCAGGGGCTCTTGCAGGATTAGGAGCAGCCTGTTTCTATCTGACAGGTGTGGAGCAATGGATGGTGCAGCAGACCAGCGTTCCCAGTATGGGATTTAACGGAATTGCTTCTGCTTTTCTGGGAGGCTTAAATCCCATTGGAGCCATTTTCTCATCTTACTTTATCCAGCATATTACCAGCGGCGGTTCTTATGTGGATAAGACTATGTACTGTGCACAGATTTCAGATTTAATCTCTGCATTTATTATTTACCTTTGTGGTTTTGTACTCTTCTTCAAACTCTGGCTGAACAGATATCTGGATAAGAGAGAGGAAAAACAAGGGGTGAAAGCTCAGAAAGGAGGCGAAGCATAATGCTGTTGTTAATTCAATATACATTGATATTTGCTTCTGTTCTGCTCCTGGTGGCGTTGGGGGGCTGCTTCTCTGAACACAGCGGTGTTATCAATATCGGCTTGGAAGGAATCATGGTAATGGGCGCATTAGGCGGCGCGCTGATGATGAAATACCTTCCGGACGGAACTCCTGCAGTGGCGGTAATTTTGATGGTAATCGTGGCGAGCGTACTTCTGGGAATCTTATTCTCTCTGCTGCTGGGGGTGGCGGCAATTCAGTTTAAGGCAGACCAGACACTGGTGGGAACGGCATTGAACCTGCTGGGAACAGCAGCAGCTGTTGTAATCGTAAGAGCGATCAATATGGCTGAAAATCCAGATAATGTGTCAACTACGGTTTCTTATATGAAGGAAAAAGAAGCTTTTCTGATGAAAATAGGTAAATTTGAGTTTAACTGGTTCATGCTGATTGCGCTGATTTTGCTGATTGTGGCATATGTGGTATTGTACAAGACCAGGTTCGGTCTTCGTCTGTGTGCCTGCGGGGAACATCCGCAAGCGGCGGACTCTGTAGGAATTAACGTCTATAAAATGCGTTATGCAGGTGTAATTATATCTGGCGCTCTGGGAGGACTTGGAGGCGTTGTATACATTACTGCAGGCGTCAGTGAGTGGAAGTTTGAAAACGGCGTGGCAGGTTTTGGGTTCCTGGCATTGGCTGTTATGATTTTTGGACAGTGGAAACCGATCAACATTGGTTTGGCAGCGTTGCTCTTTGGACTGTTCCGCGCACTTTCCAATGTCTATACAGGCTTTGATTTCTTGATGAAACTTAATATTCCTGGTACACTTTATAATATGTTCCCGTATATTATTTCATTGGTTGTCCTGATATTCGTTTCTAAGAAATCCAGGGCGCCGAAGGCGGAAGGAATTCCATACGATAAGGGACAGCGGTAAAACAGGCATCATTTTTGGTAAATTTAGGAGGAGGAACGAACATGAAGAATTATTCAGAAGATGCCAGCAGGCAGTATCATATCCAGGTGGCACAGGGGGAAGTAGGGCGTTATGTAATTCTTCCCGGTGATCCCAAACGGTGTGAGAAAATTGCAAAATATTTTGATGATCCGGCGCTGGTTGCGGATAACCGGGAATATGTCACTTATACAGGCACGCTGGAGGGTGTGAAAGTCAGCGTGACATCCACTGGAATTGGCGGTCCCTCTGCTTCCATTGCCATGGAAGAACTGTATCGCTGCGGCGCAGATACGTTTATCCGCATTGGAACCTGCGGCGGCATGCAGACAGAGGTTAAGAGCGGAGACGTGGTGGTTGCTACGGGAGCGATCCGTATGGAGGGAACCAGCCGTGAATATGCTCCTATGGAATTTCCGGCGGTTGCAGATTTGACAATCACAAATGCATTAGTAGAGGCCTCAAAGGAGAAGGGAGTTTCTTTCCATACGGGCGTGGTACAGTGCAAAGATGCTTTTTATGGACAGCATGAGCCGGAGACAAAACCGGTAAGCTATGAATTGGTGAACAAGTGGGAAGCATGGAAACGGATGGGGTGCCTGGCTTCTGAGATGGAATCCGCAGCATTGTTCATCGTGGCAAGTCATTTGAGAGTACGTGCAGGTTCTTGCTTTCTTGTAGTGGCAAATCAGGAGAGAGAAAAACTTGGTCTGGAAAATCCGGTGGTACATGATACAGATACAGCTATTCAGGTGGCAGTAGAGGCAATCCGGAAACTGATCCGTCAGGAGAACAGCTAAAACAGTTCATGTGGCAGAAATATTAGCAAATGCAGCAGAAATATTAGGAAGGAGAAGGAAATGGAAGTAAGAGAGATGATGAAACATGTGGATCATACACTGCTGACGCAGACAGCAACATGGGAGGAAATTAAGCAGATTTGCGATGACGCTATGGAATATGAGACTGCTTCAGTCTGTATCCCCCCAAGTTACGTCAGGCAGGCGAAAGAATATGTGAAAGATAAGATGGAAGTCTGCACGGTAATCGGATTTCCTAACGGATATTCTACCACAGCAGTCAAAGAGTTTGAGACAAAAGACGCCATCCAGGGCGGGGCTTCGGAAATTGATATGGTAATCAATATCGGATGGCTGAAAGATAAGAAGTATGACTTAGTGCTGGAGGAAATCCGTACACTGAAAAAAGCCTGTGGAGATAAAATCCTGAAAGTAATCATCGAGACCTGTCTTCTGACGGAAGAAGAGAAGGTAAAAATGTGCGAAATTGTGACGGAAGCGGGAGCAGACTACATTAAAACTTCTACAGGATTCTCCACAGCAGGCGCGACGTTTGCAGATATTGAATTATTTGCAAAGAATATTGGATCTGACGTAAAAATGAAGGCAGCAGGAGGAATATCTACTCTGGAAGATGCTGAAAAATTCCTGTCACTGGGAGCAGACCGCCTGGGAACCAGCCGGATGATCAAGCTTGTAAAGGGACAGAATGCGTCTGGGTATTAAAAACTATATTTTTGGCATATTGATGGAGGGTTTTGATGTTAGATAAAAAAATGATCGAAAAATTGATCTCCACAGCAATCGAACAGCTTAATTATTCTTATACGCCGTATTCTGATTTCAAAGTGGGAGCAGCTCTGTTGGCAGAGAACGGGAATATTTATAAGGGCTGCAACATTGAAAATGCAGGCTATACCCCCACAAACTGTGCAGAACGGACAGCCTTTTTCAAAGCAGTCAGTGAAGGAGTGAGAGGCTTTCAGGCAATCTGTGTGGTTGGGGGCAAAAGCGGAGTACTGACAGAATTTGCGCCTCCCTGCGGCGTATGCAGGCAGGTCATGATGGAATTCTGCAATCCAGATAAATTTCAGATTATTCTGGCAGTGAGTCAGGAGAAGTATGAAATTTTTACGCTTCGGGAATTGCTGCCGTTAGGCTTTGGTCCAGGAAATCTGGAATAGGAATTATTTGCTGAGAGATACAGAAGAGAAAGGGACTGGTGTATATGACGACAGAGCAGTTGAAAAAAATACCGAAAATAGAGCTGCACTGCCATCTGGACGGCTCTTTAAGCATGGAGTTTATCCAGAAAAAGATAGGAAGGAATGTTTCAGTCGATGAAATTCAGGTTTCCAGAGACTGCGGCAGTTTAGCAGAGTATCTGGAAAAGTTTGCTCTGCCTTGCCAGTGCCTGAAAGATGCAGAAGGGCTTCGTGAGGCCGGATTTGATTTCCTCAGGACTGCCAGCCGTGAAAATGTTGTTTATACAGAGGTAAGGTTTGCCCCCCTGTTATCCGTGGGGGCAGGAATGAATACCAGACAAGTGATTGACAGCCTGCTTGCGGGACTTGCAAAAGGAAAGCAGGAATTCGGTGTGGAATACAACGTAATTACCTGTGCTATGCGGCACCACAGCCCGGAAGAAAATTTAGAAATGCTTAAAACGGCCCGGGAATATTTGGGAGAAGGTGTGTGTGCTGCTGATTTGGCAGGTGCTGAGGCATCATATCCGATGAGCGGTTTTATGGAGTTGTTTGAGAAGGTAAAACAGATGGAAATGCCTTTTACAATTCATGCAGGAGAATGCGGAAATGCCTGGAATATTGTCCAGGCAGCGGAAGCAGGGGCAAAGCGGATCGGCCATGGAATTGCCATGGCCGGGAAGCCGCAGATCCGGCAGTTATGCAGAGAACAAAATATTGGGATTGAAATGTGCCCAATCAGTAATCTTCAGACGAAGGCCGCTGAGAGTATGGAACACTATCCTTTGCGAGAGTTTTTAGATACAGGACTGCTGGTTTCTGTGAATACGGATAACCGGACAGTGAGCGGTACTTCGCTGACAGAGGAACTGGAACTTGTTCAGAAATACTGCGGCGTTCAGGAGGAAGAAATACGGCTGCTTTTGCGAAACGCTCTGGAAACAGCTTTTGCAGATGAATCTGTGAAACACAAAATAGCGCAGCGGCTTCGGCAGGCGTTTTAGCAGGGGAATTTCCACAGACTATGAGGTGTTTGAAAATTGTATTACATAGAGTAGAGAAAGAGAGGTGAAAAGGATGGGAAAATACAATAGAATTTTTGTAATTGTGCTGGATTCTCTGGGAATTGGCGCCATGCCGGATTCCGGAAAATTTGGTGATGAGGGGGTAGATACCTTTGGGCATATTGTAGAGCAGATGGGTACCCTGGAAATACCAAACTTAAAGAAGCTTGGCATGTTAAATCTCCATCCTGCAGAGACAATGGAAGCAGAGGGCAGCCCTCTTGGGTGTTATATGCGCCTGGGGGAGGCAAGTAATGGAAAAGATACTATGACAGGTCACTGGGAGATGATGGGGATTAAGACAGAAAAACCCTTCCAGACCTTTACAGATACAGGTTTTCCTCCGGAGCTGATAGCAGAACTGGAAAAGCGCTGCGGCAAACGGGTGATTGGAAATAAAAGTGCAAGCGGAACAGAAATTTTGGAGGAACTTGCAGAAGAAGAAATTCGTACAGGAGCTATGATTGTTTATACTTCTGCCGATTCTGTCCTGCAGATTTGCGGAAATGAAGAAACTTTTGACTTAGACAACCTTTACCGTTGCTGTGAGATAGCAAGGGAGCTGACATTAAAAGATGAGTGGAGAGTGGGACGTGTCATTGCGAGACCCTATGTTGGAAAGAAAAAGGGTGAATTTAAGCGGACCAGTAACCGTCATGACTATGCATTAAAGCCTACAGGCCCGACTGTATTGAACGCATTGAAGGATGCAGGCATGGATGTAATAGGAATAGGCAAAATTAATGATATTTTCTGTGGAGAAGGAATTACAGAAACGCATCATTCTGACAGCTCCGTACATGGCATGGAGCAGACGATTGATATCTGCAGAGAAGATTTCCACGGTCTTTGTTTTGTCAATCTTGTGGATTTTGACGCCCTGTGGGGCCATCGGAGAGATCCGCAGGGGTATGCAAGAGAGATTGAGAAATTTGATGAGAAACTTGGGGTATTACTGGAAGAATTAAGAGAAGATGATTTGCTGGTTCTTACAGCAGACCATGGAAATGATCCGACATATATCGGTACAGACCATACCAGGGAATACGTGCCATTTTTGGCTTATGCAAAGGGTATAAACGGCAAAGCCCTCCCTCCGGAGGACACGTTTGCCGTAATCGGAGCGACCGTTGCAGATAACTTTGGCGTTGAGATGCCAGAGGGGACGATTGGAACGTCCATTTTAGATAAGCTGGTGTAAGGATGAAAATGAAAAGCAAAAAAGAACAGATGGCGAGAATCCTTCTGGCGCTGGCAGGCATTGTCCTGGTGGGGATCGGCATAAGCTTCAATGCGGCGTCCGCTCTGGGAAACGATCCTATCGGTATTGTATATGATGGGATAAGAAATGCGGCTGGTCTTTCTTCACAACAGCTTGGAATGGCATCGAATATTACCAATATCATACTTCTTGTAATTGTATTTTTTACGGGCAGACGGTATGTCAATATTGGAACGCTGATTTATCTGGCTCCTTATGGTCTGGTGGTAAGCCTGGGGGGAAAGATTTATCCTCTGATATTCAGAACGCAGACGTTGTTTACGCAGATATGCGGCGCTGCTGCAGGCTGTCTGCTGCTTTATACGGGGGTTGCCATGTTTATTGCGGCAGATATAGGGCTGGACCCTTTTACAGGTCTGGTAATGGTGATACAGGATGCTGTCCAAAAACAATACCGTACGGTAAAGATTATATTTGATGTCTGCTGTGTTACCCTTGGATTTCTGCTGGGGGGAAAATTGGGGATCATTACAATTATCACAGCTTTAGCAGCGGGGCCTTTAATACAGCTGCTGGCTGAGATGATAAAAAAATTTATAGGAAGGAGAATGGAATTTCAATGAACCAGATTTATGAAAAAACAATGAAGTGTGCTGAAATCGTAAAATCAAAAGTGGATTTTAAACCAAAAACTGCGTTAATTCTTGGATCAGGGCTGGGAGAATATGCAAAAAATATGGATGTAAAAGCAGAACTTCCCTATTCTGAAATTGAAGGTTTTCCAGTATCAACAGTAGCGGGGCATGATGGAAGATTTTTGTTTGGCTATGTGGAAGGCGTGCCTGTTGTGCTGATGAAAGGAAGGGTTCATTTTTATGAAGGGTACGAAATGTCTGATGTCGTAATGCCTACCAGAATTATGGGCCTTTTAGGAGCTGAGAAGCTGATTCTTACCAATGCGGCAGGCGGCGTGAATCTTGCTTACAAGCCCGGAGATCTGATGATGATCACAGACCATATCTCTGCTTTTGTAAAAAGCCCGCTGATTGGACCGAATCTGGATGAACTGGGAACCAGATTTCCAGACATGAGCAATGTGTATGACACGGAGCTGTGTGAAAAGATACGAAAAGCCGCAGAAAAGCTTGAGGTTCAAATCCAGCAGGGTGTTTATGTCCAGTGCAGCGGTCCCAATTACGAAACGCCAGCAGAGATTCGCATGTACCGCAGCTTAGGGGCGGACGCCGTGGGTATGAGTACTGTGTGCGAGGCAATGGCTGCTGCGCATATGGGCATGAAAGTCTGCGGTATTTCCTGCATTACCAATATGGCAGCGGGAATTCTGGACCAGCCTCTGGACCATAAGGAGGTGCAGGAGGTAGCAGACCGGGTAAAAGATACCTTTGAAAAATTGGTAACAGAAATTATAAAGACCATATGAAAAACAGGATAACCCTATCTGATTGATAACCCTCAGACCATGCTTATCCAATATTTTTCAGGGGTTGTCTATTTTTTTACTCTTTTTTATGGTATTTTACCAATTTTTAATGTTTTTTACTTATTTTTATCAGCCGCTGCAGATGGCAGCGGCTGAAATGAAAGGAGAATTTAGATGGAAAAGAAAAGGCAAAGAAGAAGATTATATGCTTTGTTGATGGCGTTTTTCATGTTTGTGACCACAGTCGCAGGCAACGGGATGAGCCTGACAGCCCTGGCTGACACGAATCCAGACGGGACCGTTTCAGCTCAGACAGATGAAAACCTGGATACAGCTACACTGGTTACTTCTACAGACGGCCTGAAAAAAGCAGCAGAAGAAGGTAAGAAGATTGTTCTGTATAGTACGTCAGCGAAGGAACTTCTGACTGCAAAGACCAACGGAAACGGAAAAGGTTTAGCTGGTACGAAGGTTACGCCCTCTGATGGGAAGATTGCTATTCCTGATGATGCAGTAAGGATGAATGTGACAGTCACTCCTTCAGACGGAGAAGAAACGTCAGACAGCTATGCATTCAGCTATCCCAGCGGCGAGAAAAACTTATACCTCACGTCAGGTGCTACAGGGAACAAACTGACTTTTGAGGAAACAGCCAATGAGTTTAGCTTGTGGAATCTTAGCCAGGTAGAAAACAGTGAGGATACCTATTTTATTGATAACCAAAATGCCAAATATAACGATACTGTTCAGTCTCTGGAATACTATAATGGATTCACAGTATTTGGCAAAAAGACAACAGATATTTATAAATTCCAGTTCTATGCAGTGGAAGAATCTCCTGTTGGTTATGTGATTTATAACAGTGCATATAAGAAAGCGCTTTCCTCTAATCCAAGTGATAATGTAAGTTTCCTGGCAGGTGTTGATTTGGAAGAGAAGTTTACAACTGTCAAAGATACTGAAGTTTGGAAAATCAACGATGCCCAGACAGAAGGGCAGGTAACCATTGCTACTTATAAGGATGGCAGAAAGCTGTCTATGGCGGCAGACAAGAGCAGCACTCCTTTGGATGATGTAAACGACACATGGACACTGGAAGAACAGGAAGACGGCTCCTATTATATTGTAAATGTGGGTAGAAAAGCGGTTGAAGGAAATAACAATCATACCTTGGAGTGGTATGTAAGTAAGAATTATTTCAGCTGTTACAATCCGTCAGCGGATAAGCAGAAAGCAGACGATTATAAGATGAAACTGCTTCCGGTAACCAGAAGCCAGATAGAAAATACTGGATCTGAGGAACCAGGGCCAGGACCAGAAGATCCAATCGTCAGCACTAAAAATTATGTGATTTACAATGCACAGAACAAGGTGGCTCTTTCTTCTGTATACAAGGGATTTTATAATTCAGGCGTAGCCATGGAGAGCACCACTTTCGATAAGGTAATGGAAACTGAGGTATGGAAAGTCAATACGCATGAATCCGGCAATGTAAGCATCAGCGCTTATACAGGCGCTGGAAACCTTGCTATGGGCGATTCATTTTCCAGTACGCCTCTTGGTGAAAAGCATGATAAATGGAAGCTGATAGAGCAGGAGGATGGTTCTTATTAC
The DNA here is from genome assembly GCA_910575075.1 of Lachnospiraceae bacterium. GTDB lineage: Bacteria > Bacillota > Clostridia > Lachnospirales > Lachnospiraceae > Petralouisia. The sequence continues at coordinate 171,453 of CAJTCY010000005.1, read as the reverse complement.
ATTGAAAACATAGGAAGAACAGGCAACAAACTGCAGTATCAGCCAGACAAGAAAACTTACAGTGCATATCATACAATTGCCGAAGGTGAAGAAGGCAACTATAAGATGCAGCTTATTGAGGTACAGGAAAGCCAAATTGAGAAACTTCCAGAAGAACCGCCCCGTGAGCCGGTGATGGAAGATGGAGATTATTTCATTTACAGCAAAAAGGCAGAAGGCGTTATGCGTTATTTCCTGACAGGCGGAGCTGCCAGTAAATTAGATGCTGTTCCAACGGCTGACGGACGAGCTGATTTTGGTGATGGAGATGGAACAGGTGCAGCGGTATTCCACTTCGAGTGGCAGGAAGACAGCCAGACATATCTGATTAAATGCGGAAGTGAATATCTGAGCCTGGATACCAACAATAACGCAAGACTGCTGTATCGCTCTGCAGAAGCAAAGAATACAGTTAATAACGGAAGTTATTGGATTATTCAGCGCAATGAAGAATTTGACGGATTTACGATCAAGAACAGTACAGCTAAATCCAGCGGTGCAGATGTATATTTAGAGTATTATCCCAGCAGCGGTTTCTGTGCATATACAGTAAAAGACGAATTGACAGATATTTATGTATTTAATTTCCTGGATGCGTCAGGAATAGAAAATGATGGCGGGCATGTAGGAACAAAACCAACCCCGATGGAGCTGCCGGAGGCAGGAAAATCTTATGTAATTTACAATGAAAGCGGCGCCAGCATTATTGGCGGACCGGCAGACGCAGTAGACGGTTCTGCTGCAACGTTGACAGCAGCTATCACAACAAAGGGAGAAAATGGAGAACTTTCTCTTGGAAATGGCGGATTGATTTTTAATCTTACAAAAGAGGGAGATTATTACCTTCTTGAAAACAAGGGCAAATATCTGGTGACAAATACCAAGGAAGAACTGCTTCTTATGACTAAGGAAGAAGCTGGCAGTGCGGAATTACAGACCGATTATAAATGGGAACTGACCGCTACGGAGGATGGTCTTGGAATCACCATTAAGAGCGCAACAATCCGATATAATGGCAATGCACCTGTCTTTGTAGAATACTTCTCTGGGGGATTTTCCGGTTATAGTTTTAAGGCAGGACAGCCTGAAATCTTTACCTTCCAGTTTATAGAGTGTGAAGATGAATATGGATTTGGATATGTGGTAAATCCAAAAGTAATTTTCAATTCTCTGACAGAGGCAAACCAGGATGTAGATTTTGATGCGACGTTTACACTGGATGATATGGGAAGACCTTCGAATGTTACAGCAGAAGTTACCTTTGAAGATAACTCCAAGAAAAATTATACACCAGTTATGGATGAAGCAAAAGAAGAGGGCCAGGTGGTTAAAACTGGTAAAGTGACAGTTCCGAAAGCGGATCTTGTTGGACATACAAATATGAGCGTTAAAATTTCTGCTGAGAGTAAAATGGAAGGCGATGTAACAGTTCCTTACAGTGGAACGAGAGAAGTTGCCATTCATGATGAGCCTTTGATTCTGGCAGTTTCTCCGGCGCCAAACAGCGGTACTGGCGAGGATAAACAGCCTAAGGTTAGCGTTACATATGCCAATATTGGAGAAAATGCAGAGGCGAAACTGAATTTTAACGGCACTGAAAATTTGGCAATGGTACAGGATGCTGCTGCAAAAACATACAGTTATACACCGGAAACTGTTCTGGAAGACGGCAAGTATACAGCAGAAGTTACGATTACCAGAAAAGATGGCAAGAAAGTTACCAGAAGCTGGTCCTTCTATGTGGGTGAAGCTGGCTATAAGGCAAAATTCGGTCAGATCCATTCCCATACGGCGGAATATTCCGACGGTTCCGGAACATTGGAAAATGCTTATGAGCATGCGAAAAACAATGCAGATAATATGGATTACCTGATCGTGACAGATCACTCTAATTATTTTGATACCACAGGCACAGCAACAAAAGAAAGTATTTATGATGATGGAGCGTCATCCATCAATAAAGGTACTGGGAACTATCCAGAAGCAGATGCTTCTAAGAATCTGAATCTGTGGCAGGAAGCAAAGGCAACTGCAGCTTACTATGACAAACAGAGTTCAGACTTTGTAGCAGGATTTGGATATGAGATGACCTGGTCCGGCGGTCCTGGACATATCAATGTCTTTAACTCCAAGGGTATTGTATCCAGAAACAATACAGAACTGAACAATAAGACAAACAATGCCGGTATGCTGGCATTCTATGATCTGGTGGTGGATGCAGACAGCAAGAAGGCTACCTCTACCGGAAATGGAAATATCAGCGCACAGTTTAACCATCCAGGTACAACGTTCGGATTTTTTGACAGTTTTACAGGATTAACGCCAGAGCGTGACCAGGTGATGAATCTGATTGAGGTAGGAAACGGCGACGGTGCAGTTGGCGGAACCGGCTACTTCCCAAGTTATGAGTATTATGATATGTGTCTGTCTCTGGGATGGCATGTAGCGCCCACAAATGGACAGGATAACCATAAGGGCGGCTGGGGAAGCATCAGCCCGACCAGAACGGTGGCATTGACTGATACATTTACGGAGGATGGAGTTTATGAAGCTATGAACCAGAGGCGGATTTACTCTACCGAAGACCAGAACCTGACCATGATTTATACACTGGATGATTATCAGCAGGGAAGCATTATTGAAAATTATGACAAAGATACGGTAACTTTGAATGTAAGCCTGAGTGATGAAGATCAGGAAGATTTGGGCAAAGTATATGTAATTGGTGATAACGGAAGAATTTTAAATGAAGACAATCCAGAAGAAGTCAGCGGAAATACAGCAGATCTCACCATTACGCTGGATAACACAAGCCCATACTATTATATCAAAGTAGTTCAGGCGGACGGCGACATTGCAGTATCTGCACCAATCTGGGTAGCGGAAGCAGGCGCCAGCAAGACAAAGGTGAAAGCGGCCATTACTGAGATCGCAAATGAAGATGGAAGCGCACCAGTAGAAAAACAGGAGACAAAGATTAAAAGTACTCTCACCAATGGAGAGGAAGCTGCTGTAACCCTGATCAGCTATTCGGTTGTTGTTGATGAGGAAACAGTAAAAGATGAAACGGTAAACGCTTCTGTGGCAGCAGGAGGCAAGTATGATCTTACCTGTCCATGGACACCTGAGAAGTATGGTTCTCATAAGGTGGCTATAAACTATGTGGTGAAGGTAGGAGAGGAACAGTATAATATAACAGCAAACAAAAATATTCATGTACGAGGCACAGACTACAATACAGTGACTGATATCAGCAAAACCAAGGAAGCAAAAGAAGGAGAAGAATTTACAGTAGAAGGTATTTTGACGGCAAATACTTCCGGATATGACCAGAATACAGCATTCTTTGACTGTACCTATGTGCAGGATGCTACAGGTGGAATCAATATCTTCCCGCTTTCCGGTAATTATCAGGCAGGGCAGAGAGTACGTGTTCATGGCGGAATTACTTATTACTGTGGTGAGATAGAACTTAATCTTTCTGAAGATTACGGAGGATATGTGGAGGTTCTTGATGAAACGCCGAAGCCGGTAGCGCCCACAAAGGTAAGCAGCAAAGATGCGATGGATGATAAGAACATCGGATTGCTGATGGAAGTATCTGGTACGGTAAGCAGGATTCATACGGAGCCATCATCAGGCATTATTGACAGAATTTATGTCAGAGATGCTGTAGGAGATGATGCATGCGTATATATCAACGGCTACATCTGGAATTCAGTGACAAAGTCGAAAGGAAACAGCTTTGGTACAGAAGGAAAGACCATTAAAGAAGGCGATAAAGTGACTGCCATTGGTATTGGTTCCAGAGATATTGATGAACTGGGCGAAGTGCCAGAAGGAGATTTCCTGCGCCGTCTGCGTGTCCGCGACAGGGCAGAAATCAATGTGGTTTCACAGACTACGCCGCCAGTAACGACCGTTGAAGGCATTCAATTGAATACAAACACGCTTTCTCTGAATGTGGGACAAACAGCACAATTGCAGGCAGCGTTATTGCCGGCAGGAGTGACTGGCACAGTTACCTGGACGTCATCAAATAGCTCGGTGGCAACGGTAACCAATACAGGTCTGGTGAAAGGCCAAAAGCCTGGAACAGCCAACATTACTGCATCAGCAGGTGGGAAGACAGCAGTCTGTGCGGTAACGGTGAAGAAGGTTCCTGTAGCCAGCGTGAAGTTAAATAAAACGAAGCTGACCCTTGGCGTGAAAGAAACGTTCAAGCTCACAACAACCGTGAAACCAGGAAATGCTACGGATAAAAAAGCAGTTTGGAAGAGCAGTAAGCCTAAGGTAGTAACTGTTAAAAATGGAAAATTGACAGCAAAGAAGAAAGGAACTGCTACGATTACGGTAACTGTGGACGGCAAGAAGAAAACTTGTAAAGTAACCGTGAAGGCGGCGCCGAAGAAGATTCAGAAGCTGAATAAGACAAAGGTTACCATCAAGAAGAATAAGACCTTTAAGATCAAAGTTACATTGCCTAAGAATACGGCCAGCAACAAGATTACTTATTCTGTAAAGAATAAGAAGATTGCCACAGTATCTTCCACGGGAGTGATCAAAGGCAAGAAGAAAGGCAAGACGACTGTTACGGTTAAGACATTTAACGGTAAGAAGAAAACGATAAGTGTAACTGTAAAATAATGCAGCATAAGCCTGAAAAAGGAACTGACTTGAAATAGGATAGTTCTAGGGGAAATAAGCACCCTTAAACAGGATAGGCAGTGGTTCATATGAGCCACTGCCTGTTTTGATCAATCGCTGATTAATCAATGAAATGAATATTGAAAAAATTTTGCATATGCTATGATGCCAGTAGGCAAAAAAGATGCAAAATGTTCCAAGTGAACACCTCGTCCTTGTTGTGGATTTCGGGGAATATGTACATTATTTTTCCATTTTGTTGCTTATAAACTAAGATTCAAGTGTCAAAAGGTAGTTTTACAAATGCTTATTGGCAAAGTTCAATTTATTGCATTTATGAATTGAACTTTGCCAGTAATAAATAATGACAGAGAAACTTATTGTATCAGGTTTAAAATATTTGCAGTATTTTGATTCGCCTGTACCAGCATTGCCTGTCCGCTCTGCAGTAAGATATTATGCTTGGAATACTCAATCATTTCTTCTGCCATGTCCGTATCCCTTATTCTGGATTCCGAGGATTGTACATTTTCCATTTCGTTTGTGACATTGTTATATGAATATTCTAAACGGTTTTGGTATGCGCCGAGTTCACTGCGCTGGGTGGAAACGGTGTTTACCGCCGCGGCAATTAAATCAATGGCGATATTGGCGGATTTATTCGTGGTCAGGTAAAGATCATTGACACCTAAAATATCTGCATTCATCATATTAGTCCGTATCATCTGGCGGTTCTTTTCATTGGAACTGCACTGGATATTGAATTCATTTTTTATATTTGAAAAATCTCTGAGTGCAGTAATTACAGAACAGTCCACTTCTCCGGCATTTTGGTAGGGATAACCGTCCAACGGATATGCGTTTTTGGCTTCTTCTTCAGTGGCGTATCCGGATGTGAGGTAATTTCCCACTGAAGCGACTTTTGTGTTGGCATAAATGGTCAGTTTTGTCCCATCGGGGGATCTGGCCATATTATTGGAATGGCTTACCGCTAAATCACCTGGCTCAATATTATTATTTATTTCTCCGCCTGTGTTGTTTACAGGCGGGTTTGCCTGGACAAATGCGAACAAAGTGTCAATAATTTCTTTGCCGTTTTTGCAGTTGCTGATATTGACGGTATAGTAATGATGGACTTTTCCAGATAAGTTCGAAGCGCTGCTGGGGGTAGCGTCTGTTGCAAATTTAAAATCAAATATTTCCTCGCATCCACGGCTGCAGGAGAAAGAAAATCCTTTTTCATGCAGCTTCTCGATATTAGATTCATTGATGTTGCTGAAATCTAAGGTGGATGCTGGAAACCATTTGCCATTGACCTGGTGAGCCTCTGCCATATAACCAAGATTTGCGGAAGGGCATGAGATCATTTTGGTGACATCTCCAACATTTATATCATTTGTTCCATATAAATCGTCAAAGATATGCATGGTATTGAAGGTCGTGTCTTTTCCAATCCGGTTAATCTCCTTGGTAAGGGCTTCTAATTCATGCTGCAGCGCCTGTCTGTCCTTTTTGGTATTCGTGTCGTTAGCTGCCTGAACTGCCAGCTCATTCATACGGTGCAGCATACTGTGTACGTCGGCCAAAGCGCCGTCCGCTACCTGAATGAGGCTGATGCCGTCTTGTATATTGCCGGAGCCTTTCTCCAATCCACGGATTTGCTGGCGCATTTTTTCAGAAATACATAGGCCGGCCGCATCATCGGCTGCTTTATTAAGTTTATATCCGGTTGATAATTTTACAGAGGAAGCAGATGATTTTTTCTGATTCGTACGCAGCATCCTCTGCGTGTTCATGGCCATAAGGTTGTGTGCAATGACATTCATAGAATTCCTCCCTTTCAGGCTGTTGCTATTTTCCTGATTTATCTCTGTTCCACAGAAGAATTATTTACATAGAAACATGTACCGATCAAAACAGTCAGCGGAACAGATACGATAACACCGATACTGCTTGCGATGCCATGAACCAGTTCTGTAGCGACCAGCGTGGAGCTGAGCAGTTCATAAACGGGAACCCCCAGGCTGTAAATATACAGTACCATCAAAAAGCTGCTTCCTGCAAATGCCAGTATCAGGGTGTTAGTCATTGTTCCAATCATATCACGTCCGATATTCATGCCAGATTTCCATAAGTCCTGCCGGGTGAGACTGGAGTTGACCGACGTCAGCTCCTGCATGGCAGAAGAGATGCTCATGGCGACGTCCATAACAGCGCCCAGCGTGGAAATAATCATACCGCCGATGAGAAGCCCGCTGAGCTGAATGGGCGTTCCTTTTTGCTTCAGTTGAAGTAAGGCGTCTACATACTCACCCATGCGCATGCCGTCCACTTTTACAAGCCATTGGGCCAAAAGTCCGAAAATCACGGCAAGTCCAAGACCAGTGAAAGTGCCCAGCATAGCGCAGACAGATTTTTTGGTTACTCCGCTGATAAATACGAAACTTACCACTGCCACGTACACGCAGACACAGAAAGTGGTGATGAGCGTAGGAAAGCCTTTCATCAGCAGCGGAATTAAAATAAAGATCAGGCAGATAACGGTAAAGGCAAGACCCAGCAGGGATTGAAGTCCCTTTTTTCTGCCAATGATGACTGTAATTGCCACAAAAGCGCCAAGGATCAATATTATATGAAACGTGCGGTTGTATTCATAGACTGTTATGCTGTTGACAGCATTGTCAACCGTATAGATGGATACCACCACAGGATCGCCCTCAGACAAAGGTGTGCCGTAGAGTGCGCCAAGATAGCTCATGGCGGTCATGGTCATTCCTTTGTATTGTCCTGAATCGATTTTTACCATCAATGTCTGGTTGCCGGTGTATTTTCCTTCAAACATTTCACTGGGCTGCGTGGTGTCTTCTGTGATAGAAACAACCGTGGCAAGTTCGTATTCTGAATAAGAAGACTGACCTTCGGAGGATGAACTCTTTTTGGTTCCAGTCTGTACATAAAAGTAAAAACAAAAAAAGATAACGGCACAAAGAAACAGGGCAAGGAAATTGAGCCGGTTATCTTTCAGCCATACGGATAAGGATTTTCCAGGGGTGGATTCTGATTCTGTTTTGCTTTTCTTTTGTTTAGGTAATTTCATGGGCAGTTCTCCTGTTTATTAACGCAGCCTCCACAAATCCTTTGAACAATGGATGCGGCCGGTTGGGTCTGGATTTGAGTTCAGGGTGTGCCTGAGTTGCAATGAACCATGGATGGTCCACAATTTCTACCATTTCCACAATCCTGCCGTCTGGCGACAGACCGCATAATTTCATTCCGTGCTCTGTGAGGACCGAGCGATAGTCATTGTTGACCTCATAACGGTGGCGGTGTCTCTCATGTATGGTTTCTTCGCCGTATACCTGAAAAGCTTTGGAGGATTTGTCCAGAATACAGGGATAGGAACCAAGCCGCAGAGTTCCGCCAATGTCCTCCACGCCATTTTGGTCTGGCATTAGAGCAATCACCGGATGCGTGGTATTCGGGTCCAGCTCAATGCTGTGTGCGTCATGGAAACAGCAGACATGCCTTGCATATTCGATAATAGATACCTGCATGCCAAGGCAGAGCCCCAGGTATGGAACTTTGTGTTCACGGGCATACTGGGCGGCAGTAATCATGCCTTCTACGCCCCGGTCTCCGAAACCTCCGGGAACCAGGATGCCCTGTACCTGTCCGAGAATTTCCTGAACGTTATCTTCATTCAGCAATTCAGAATCAATCCATTTAATATTTACAGTTGCACGTTCAGCAATTCCACCGTGTTTCAGAGCTTCCACAACAGAGATATAAGCATCATGCAGCGCGGTATATTTTCCGACCAGCGCTATTTCTACTTCTTTGTTGGGATTTCTAAGTGCGTCCACCATATCGATCCAGTCTGTAAGATTCGGTTCCGGACAGTCTAAGTGAAGACAGTCACATGCCACCTGCGCAAGATTTTCCGCTTCCATGGCAAGCGGAGCTTCATAAAGATATTCCACGTCCAGATTCTGCAGAACCCGGCTGCATGGAACATTACAGAATAAGGCAATTTTGTCTTTGATTCCCTGGTCTAAGGGATGCTCAGAACGGCAAACAATAATATCAGGCTGGATTCCCATACCCTGCAGCTCTTTGACGCTTGCCTGAGTGGGTTTTGTTTTCATTTCTCCAGAAGCGCTGATATAAGGAATCAGGGTTACATGAATCAGGATAGCATTTTCGTGTCCGATTTCATGCTGGAACTGGCGGATGGATTCCAGGAAAGGCTGGCTTTCCATGTCACCTACGGTTCCGCCTACTTCGATAATGGCAATGTGGGTATCTTCCGTGGTAAAATTCCGATAAAAACGGCTTTTGATTTCGTTAGTGATATGAGGAATTACCTGAACGGTTCCTCCGCCGTAATCGCCCCGGCGCTCTTTCTGCAGGACGGACCAGTATACTTTACCAGTGGTAACATTGGAATTTTTTCCCAGGTTTTCATCAATAAAACGCTCATAATGCCCAAGATCCAGATCTGTTTCTGCGCCGTCATCGGTGACGAAAACTTCCCCGTGCTGAATCGGATTCATGGTCCCTGGATCAATGTTGATATACGGATCGAATTTCTGCATGGTAACTTTATATCCACGGGCCTTCAGCAGACGTCCTAGGGAAGCTGCTGTGATACCTTTTCCCAGACCGGAAACCACACCACCAGTGACAAAGACGTATTTTACGGACATAGTAGCTCCTCCTTCTATATGTATCGTTCTCAATAACTAATACATTATACAACCTATGCCAGAAGAAATCTAGGACTTTGGCGAAAAAGTTTATAAAAACTTTAGAAATATTGTGGAAAAGTTTCGAAAGAATATATTGCTTTTCAAAAAGAATGCACATATAATAAAGTAGTGTCGCGAAACAGAAGACAGCGATGTTCAGGAGGAAATAAATGGAGAACAAAGGAAATAATAACAATAATGGAAGCGGCGGAGGAAATAACAATGGAGGAAATAACCGCAATGGAATGACGGTTATGATCTTTATTCTTGCAGCTTTAGCGGTACTGTTTCTGACAAGCCTGCTAAACAGCTGTGCGAAGGACGCCACCAATAAAGAGATCACATATTCGGAATTTATCCAGATGATAGAGAGTGACAAGGTGGAGGAGGTAACATTTACTTCCAATCGGATTAAGATCAAACCGAAGAGCAATAATCAGTTATACCGGATTTCTTATTATACGGCAGAATTAAATGATGACACTCTGCTGCCCCTTTTGAAGGAACACGGTGTAAAATTTGGCGGAACCGTAGAAGATGTGTCTTCAGCAATTCTCTGGAATATGGTGAGTTATATTCTGCCGCTGGTGCTGGTCTGGGTACTGCTGTATTTTCTCATTTTCCGCAAAATGGGAGGCGGAGGCGTCATGGGTGTAGGCAAGACGACGGCGAAAGTATATGTAGAGAAATCTACGGGAGTAACCTTTAAGGATGTCGCCGGTCAGGACGAAGCCAAAGATTCCCTGCAGGAAGTAGTGGATTTTCTTCACAATCCTAAGAAATATACAGATATCGGCGCAAAACTTCCAAAGGGAGCGCTGCTGGTGGGACCTCCGGGAACCGGAAAGACACTGCTTGCTAAGGCTGTTGCTGGAGAGGCAAAGGTACCTTTTTTCTCTCTGGCAGGATCCGATTTTGTGGAAATGTTTGTAGGTGTGGGAGCCTCCCGTGTCAGAGATTTGTTTAAGGAGGCGCAGAAACAGGCCCCCTGTATTATTTTTATTGATGAGATTGACGCCATTGGCAAGAGCCGTGATACCAGGTACGGCGGAAATGATGAGAGGGAACAGACCTTAAATCAGCTTCTGGCAGAGATGGATGGCTTTGATACCTCAAAGGGGCTTTTAATTCTTGCCGCGACCAACCGTCCGGAAGTGCTGGACAAGGCGTTGTTGCGCCCTGGAAGATTTGACCGCCGGATTATTGTGGATAAGCCGGATCTCAAAGGCCGTGTGGAGACTTTGAAGGTACATGCCAAGAGTGTGCTGATGGATGATACTGTGGATTTGGATGCCATTGCTCTTGCCACTTCTGGAGCGGTGGGATCTGATTTGGCTAATATGATCAATGAGGCGGCCATCAATGCTGTTAAGGCAGGCAGGAAATTTGTGAATCAGGAAGACCTCTTTGAATCTGTGGAAGTAGTAATTGCCGGAAAAGAGAAAAAAGACCGGATCATGGGACCGAAAGAGAAGAAAATGGTGGCGTACCATGAGGTTGGCCACGCGTTGGTAACTGCTCTGCAAAAAGACACAGAGCCAGTACAGAAGATTACCATTGTTCCCCGTACCATGGGCGCTCTGGGGTATACCATGCAGGTGCCGGAGGAAGAAAAATTCCTGATGACCAAAAATGAACTGGCAGCGCGGCTCGTGACGTATATGGGAGGGCGTGCGGCAGAGGAAATTGTATTTGATTCTGTCACAACCGGAGCGTCCAATGATATTGAGCAGGCAACCAAGATCGCACGTGCTATGGTGACACAGTATGGTATGTCAGAAAAATTTGGCTTGATGGGACTTGTCACGATTGAGAATCAGTATCTGGACGGAAGAGCAAGCTTAAACTGCGGAGAAGAGACGGCTGCCCAGATTGACCAGGAAGTTATGCGTATCTTGAAAGCCAGCTATGACGAAGCAATTCGCCTTCTTCAGGAAAACAGAAGTATTCTGGATGAAATTTCTCAATATCTGTATGAACACGAAACTATTACAGGCAAGGAATTTATGAAGATTTTCCGTGAGTTAAAGGGGATTCCGGAACCAGTGGAAGGGGCAGAATCCGAGAAGGCAGAGGAAACGTTTAAAATGGAAGAGGCTCCATTTGAGATAAATACGTTGGGAGAGCTGCCGTTAGAAGTGAATACTATGGAAGAAGGAGAATTCCTGCCTGAAATAAATCGTTTTGAGGAAGAAAAAGAATTTCAGCAGGAATCCGGTGATATGTCAGAGGATGGAGAATTTCCGCTGGAAGTAAATACGCTGGATGACGGAGAATTTCCGCTGGAAGTGAATACGCTGGAGTTTACGGAAAATAACGGTCCAAAGTTAGAGCATATGGAAGAAGCGGCTGCTATGGAAGGAGATGCACTGCAGAAAACAGAAGCATTTGATCTGGAAACAGTTCGCATGGAAGAAGGAGAATTTCTGCTGGAAGTAAACACGCTGGAACAGGAAGAACAGGCTTTTCCGGGTGAAGATATGGCGGAAACTAACACGTTTGCCGAAGCAGAGGAGATATTCATAAATTCGGCAGACATGGAGAATGAAGATGCGTGGACGGAACCCGAAGAGATTGTATCAGAAGTCAACGCGCAGGAAGAACCAGGGATGGGCGCACCAGAGGAAAAAGCTGAGAGAGAATTGACAGCGGACGAGATGCTTCAGATTATGCTGGAAGAGGCAAAGAGTGCAAAACACAAGAAGACGTTGGAAGACACACAGAGCGTAATTTTTCTGGAAGCAGAGGAAATTGCAGAAAACATGCGTCAGGTGATACCAGAAGAGCTGACCAGAAAAGTCTTTAACCGAGAACCCAAAGCGGTGATAAAGAATGGCGCTTTCAATGGACAGGGACAGCTGAATCAGGAATTGTCCTCCAAAACATCGGCACAGAGTGCCGCGCAGAAAAAGCGGAAGGACACAGCACAAATTATCCAGGACACGACCGCAATGGAAATGAAACAGGAAGAACCTCAGGAACCTGTTCAGGAAGAGGGGGAAGACTATCTGGACAGACTGTTAAGAGGGATAAAATAATGTTTGATATTCAGGAGGAATTAAAGAAACTTCCCCAGAAGCCTGGGGTGTATATTATGCATGATGCCAAAGATGCCATCATATATATTGGCAAGGCAGTCAGCCTTCGCAATCGGGTACGTCAGTATTTCCGTCCCAGTCATAATGAGGGACTGAAAAAAGAGCAGATGGTAAAGCAGATCGAGAGATTTGAGTATATTATCACGGACTCTGAGCTGGAAGCATTGATTTTGGAATGTAATTTGATCAAAGAGCACAGACCGAAATATAATACCATGCTGCGGGATGATAAGACATACCCGTATATTAGAGTGACGCTGGGAGAAGCTTTTCCCAGAGTCCTCTTTTCACGTCAGATGAAAAAAGATAAATCCCGGTATTTTGGGCCATATACCAGTGCAGGAGCAGTCAAAGATACGATAGAGCTTATTGAAAAACTATATTCTCTGCGGACGTGCAATCGTTCTCTGCCCAAAGATATTGGCAGGGAACGCCCCTGTCTGAATTATCATATCCATCAATGCATGGCGCCCTGCCAGGGGTATATCAGCCAGGAAGAATACCGCCAGAAAATCAATCAGGCCATAGAGTTTTTGAACGGAAATTACCAGCCGGTATTAAAGGAACTGGAGGATAAAATGCTGTCTGCTTCTGAGAATTTGTATTTTGAGAAGGCAGCCGAATACCGGGAACTGCTGAAAGCGGTAAAGCAGATTGCCCAGAAACAGAAGATTACTAATTCTGACGGTGAGGATAAGGATATTATTGCAATGGCGTCAGATGGAGAAGACGCTGTGGTGCAGGTATTTTTCATTCGGGATGGGAAACTTATCGGAAGAGATCATTTTCATATCAGCGTGGGAAGCGAAGACACCAGACCCCAGGTGCTGGCTACCTTTTTAAAACAGTTTTATGCGGGAACGCCTTTTATTCCCAGGGAGCTGATGCTGCAGGAAGAGATTGAGGAAGCAGACGTTATTGCTGAATGGCTGGGCAGAAAGCGGGGACAGAAAGTTTATATCCGGGTGCCGAAGAAAGGAACTAAGGAAAAACTGGTGGAACTTGCGGCTCAGAATGCCGGTATGGTACTTTCACAGGATAAGGAGAAAATCAAACGTGAAGAAGGACGGACCATCGGAGCGCTCAAGGAGATCGGAAGGCTGCTGGAGCTGGAAGAGCTGAAACGGGTGGAGGCATATGATATTTCCAATATCAGCGGTTTTGAGTCAGTGGGTTCCATGATTGTATACGAGAAGGGAAAACCAAAGCGCAGCGATTACCGGAAATTCAAGCTGCGTACGGTAACAGGACCTGATGATTACGGTTCTATGTATGAAGTTCTGACCCGCCGGTTCTCACATGGGATGAAAGAACAGGAAGAATTGAAAGAACGGGATCTTGATCAGCAGTATGGAAGCTTTACTCGTTTTCCAGATCTGATTATGATGGACGGAGGAAAAGGACAGGTGAATGTAGCGCTGCGTGTATTAGAAGAACTGGGACTGCAGATTCCTGTGTGCGGCATGGTAAAAGATGATAATCACAGGACACGCGGATTGTATTATCATAATCAGGAGATTCCAATTGACCGCCGCAGCGAAGGATTTAAGCTGATTACCCGCATACAGGATGAGGCGCACCGTTTTGCCATTGAATTTCACCGTTCACTTCGAAGTAAAGAGCAGGTGCATTCTGTGCTGGATGATATTCCCGGGATTGGAGCAGTGAGGCGGAAGGCGCTGATGAAGAAATTTTTATCTCTGGACGCCATTCGCAGCGCAGATGTGCAAACGCTTGCAGAGCTTCCCTCTATGAATGAGCAGGCAGCAAAGGCAGTCTATGAATTTTTCCACAGGCCTTCTGTTGAAGGGGAATAGGTTTTATGATAGAATAATTGTTAAACAGCGGATGATTATCATGAAACAGGATTCATGATAAAATGCATAAGTTTTGCCCAGTGAAAGGAGAATCAGAATGAGTGGTGTAAGTGTAAAAAAAATCGTAGAAAAAATGAAGCTGAAGGTGTTGAATCCCGATGTAGACATCAAATCCCGCAAGGTAACTACCGCAGAGGTCAACCGCCCTGCACTGCAGCTCACAGGATATTTTGATTATTTTGAAAAGAGCAGAATAGAAATTATCGGTATGGTGGAATATACTTATATACAGAAGCTGAGCCAGGAGGAAAAATTGGATGTCTATCAGAAGTTTTTCTCACATAATATACCCTGTGTTATTTTCAGCCGTGATCTGCAGCCAGATGAGGATTTGATGAGAATTGCCACTAAGAATCAGACGCCTGTTCTGTCCACGGATTATGGAACGTCTGCGTTTATGGCAGAACTGATTTATTATCTGGGAGAAGCGCTTGCACCCTGTATTTCCATTCATGGCGTACTGGTGGATGTATATGGAGAAGGACTGCTGATCATGGGAGAGAGCGGCATCGGTAAGAGCGAGGCGGCTTTGGAACTGATCCGGAGAGGACATCGGCTGGTCAGTGATGATGTGGTGGAAATCCGCAGAATCAATGAGCACACATTGGTGGGAACCGCACCAGACATCACCAGATATTTTATTGAGATGAGAGGCGTGGGCATTATTGATGTAAAGACACTGTTTGGCGTAGAATGTGTAAAGGAAAAACAGAATATAGATCTGGTCATTAAACTGGAGGACTGGAAAAAAGAAAACGAGTATGACCGCCTGGGCCTGGAAGAGGAATACACAGAATTTCTGGGAAATAAAGTGGTCTGCCATTCCCTGCCCATCCGTCCGGGACGAAACCTTGCTGTAATCTGTGAGACTGCAGCAGTGAACCACCGACAGAAAAAAATGGGTTATAATGCGGCTCAGGAATTATACCGACGTGTGCAGGCAAATCTCCAGAAAAATTCCGACGAGGAGGAAGAAGAGGAATAGAATATGGAACGAAAAAATGCGTGGAAGAAATATTCACAAGAACAGAGGGAAGCAGTATTTGCCTTTGGAGAAGACTATAAGAAATTTATTTCAGACTGCAAGACAGAGAGAGAATGCGTTGCAGAGCTGACCGCCCAGGCTGAGGCGGCAGGATTTGAGAATTTAAGAGATGTGATCGCGGCTGGGCGCACCGTTAAAACCGGAGATAAGCTGTACGCGGTAAATATGGAGAAAATGCTCTGCCTGTTTGTCATTGGCAGGCAGCCTCTGGAAAAGGGCATGAATATTCTGGGGGCACATATTGATTCCCCGAGACTTGATTTGAAGCAGGTGCCTCTGTATGAGGACACAGAGATGGCCATGCTTGACACGCACTATTACGGCGGCGTGAAGAAATATCAATGGGTAGCGCTGCCCTTGGCGCTGCACGGTGTAATTGTGAAAAAAGACGGAACAAACGTAACCGTTAATATTGGTGATCAGGAAGATGATCCAGTGTTTGGCATCAGCGACCTGTTGGTACACCTTGCATCTGAGCAGCTTGAGAAGAAAGCGTCAAAGGTGATAGAAGGAGAGAATCTGGATATTCTGGTGGGCAGCATTCCTTTTGTGTCCGAAGAAGAACAGGAGAAATCCAAAGAGGCAGTAAAAACAAATGTACTGAATATTTTAAAAGAGCAATACAATATAGAGGAAGAAGATTTTCTGTCAGCAGAGATTGAAGTGGTTCCAGCTGGAAGAGCAAGAGATTATGGGCTGGACCGGAGTATGATTATGGGCTATGGACATGATGACCGTGTATGCGCCTATCCATCTTTTGCAGCAATTCTGGAAGCTGGCGTATGTGAGAAAACGAGTGCGTGCCTGCTGGTAGACAAAGAAGAAGTGGGAAGTGTCGGAGCAACCGGCATGCATTCTAAATTCTTTGCTTACATGGTAGCAGAACTGTTTGAGGCAATGGGTACGTTTCACCAGGTTAAATTCAATCGCTGCATGGAGAATTCCAAAGTATTGTCTTCCGATGTCAGCGCGGCCTATGACCCTCTTTATGCCTCTGTGATGGAAAAACGCAACTGTGCTTATTTTGGAAACGGCCTGGTATTTAACAAATATACTGGCTCCAGGGGAAAGAGTGGTTCTAACGATGCCAATCCTGAGTATATGGCGCAGCTGCGGCGGATTATGGACGATAATCATGTTTCTTTCCAGACTTCTGAACTTGGAAAAGTGGATCAGGGCGGAGGAGGCACCATTGCCTATATTCTTGCAAATTACAATATGTCTGTAATTGACAGCGGAGTTGCTGTGCTGAATATGCACGCTCCCTGGGAAATTATCAGCAAGGCAGATCTCTACGAGGCAAAATCAGGATACACAGCATTTTTGAAAGAGGCTTAATGTGAATGAATCATTTTTGGAAGGTTTACAGAAGATAACAGAACAGTGTTTCGTACAGGAGAACATGAGCAGCCATACTACATTTCGCACAGGCGGTCCCGCTGAATATTATGTCCGGCCGAAACGGACACAGGTGGCAGAGATAGTATCTTTGTGCCGAAAATATAATATTCCCTGGCTGGTTATTGGAAACGGCAGCAATCTTCTGGTAGGAGACAGGGGGATTCGCGGATTGGTGATGGAACTGGGCAGAGAAGCAGCAGAAGTGACAGCAGAAGGAAATACCATAACAGCAGAGGCGGGAGCACTGCTGTCTGCTGTGGCGAGGGTTGCGGCGGACCATGCGCTCACAGGAATGGAATTTGCGTCTGGCATTCCGGGTACCATAGGCGGGGCTGTGGTAATGAACGCAGGCGCTTATGGCGGTGAGATGAAACAAATTGTTCGGAAAGTGACAGTGCTGACACCAGAAGGGCAGGAAAAGGAACTGACCCTGGAGGAATTAGAGCTGGGCTATCGTCATAGCTGCATTCCTCAGAATGATTATATTGTATTAGATACAGAATTGGAGTTAAAGCCAGGGGATTCTGAGAAGATACAGGAACAGATGGCGAAATTGCGGAGTCAGCGCAGCAAAAAGCAGCCATTGGAATATGCAAGCGCAGGCAGTACCTTTAAACGTCCGCAAGGGTATTTTGCCGGAAAGCTGATACAGGATGCAGGGCTTCGCGGATATCGCGTGGGGGATGCGCAGATATCGGAGAAACACTGTGGATTTGTGATTAACCGGGGCAGTGCCACTGCAGCAGAAATCAGTGAACTAATCCGGCAGGTACAGGACAAGGTGGAGGCAGATTCTGGGGTAAGGCTGGAAACAGAGGTGAGGTTCCTGGGGGATTTTTGAAAGGAGGAAGGTATTGAAATTTATAATTTTAACAGGAATGTCCGGGGCAGGAAAGAGTACTGCGTTAAAAATGATGGAAGATATGGGGTACTTCTGCGTGGACAACCTGCCGATTGCCCTGATTGAGAAATTTGCCCAGCTTGCCGACCAGCAGGACACTGAACTGCAGAAGGTTGCGGTGGGGGTTGATATCCGCAGCGGCCAGTCTCTGCAGGAACTGCAGAATGTCCTGGACGGTCTGGAACAGAAAGGAAAATCTTTCGACATCCTTTATCTGGATTCTGCGGATCAAGTACTGGTGAAGCGTTATAAGGAAACCAGACGAACCCATCCCCTTGCAGGAAATGAACGGGTAGACCGGGGAATCCGAGAAGAGCGCAGGCGGCTGGAATTTTTAAAAAAACAGGCAGACTATATTGTGGACACCAGTAACATGCTGACCAGAGAATTAAAAGCGGAGCTGGAGAAGATTTTTATACAGAATCAGGATTATAAAAATCTGTTTATCACCATCGTTTCTTTTGGTTTTAAATATGGGATTCCCACAGATTCGGATCTGGTATTTGACGTGCGTTTTCTGCCCAATCCTTATTATGTGGAGGGACTGCGTGCCAAAACAGGAAATGACAAAGAGATCCAGGAATATGTGATGCAGTTTGGGGAAGCGGGAAAGTTTCTGGATAAACTGGAAGATATGGTGAAATTCCTGATACCAAATTATATCACAGAAGGGAAAACCCAGCTTGTTATAGCAATTGGATGTACAGGCGGCAAGCACCGTTCGGTAACTCTTGCCAATGGATTATATGAGCGGATGCGGCATCAGAGAGAGTATGGGCTTAAGATTGAGCACCGGGATATTCAGAAAGACGCGCTCCGCAATAAATAGAGCGGGAGGAAAAAATGTCATTTTCAGGCGAAGTTAAGGAAGAGCTGTCACGGCAGTTTCATAAAAGCAGGCATTGCCAGATTGCAGAAATTGCAGCTATTTTAAGTTTTGCCGGAAAACTGGAAGAATTTCAGGAGGGAAGGCGCCTTAGTGTTTATACAGAGAACATTTCTCTGGCACGAAAATATTTTATGCTGATGAAAAAAACGTTTCATGCAGAGGTGGGCATTGCTGTCCGGCAGAATGTCTGTCTGCACAAAAGCAGGATTTTTGTAATTTCCCTGAAGAATCAGCAGGAGATTCGTAAGGTTCTGCAGGCAGTAAAGTGGGAGAATGAACAGGGAGAGAATATTCATACCCGAGCGCTTGCCAATGGTCTGCTTGTGCAGAGATCCTGCTGCCGCAGGGCATTTATACGAGGTGCCTTTTTAAGCGCAGGTTCTATGAGCGACCCTGAGAAGTCATATCATTTTGAGATTGTCTGTAGTGGAGAAGAGCGCGCCCGGCAGCTGCAGGAAATTATCAACAGTTTTGAGATGGACGCCAAAATTGTCCAGCGGAAGAAAAGTCATGTGGTGTATTTAAAAGAAGGCGCCCAGATTGTAGATATGCTTAATATCATGGAGGCGCATGTGGCATTGATGAATCTGGAAAATGTCCGTATATTAAAAGAAATGCGTAATTCTGTGAACCGGCAGGTGAATTGTGAAACAGCAAATATTAATAAGACAGTCAGTGCTGCGGTGAAGCAGGTGGAGGATATTAATTACATAAAATCTGTGCGGGGCCTGGACAGCCTGCCGGACAATCTGAAAGAGATAGCGCTGCTGCGCCTGCAATATCCCCAGGCGTCACTGAAAGAACTGGGAATGCTTCTGGAACCTTCAGTGGGAAAATCTGGTGTCAACCACCGGCTTCGCAGGTTATGTGAGATGGCAGAAGAGCTGAAAGAGGCAAAAAAGAGGTGAAGCAGGGATGAAGAAAAAGCTTTTGTTTGTGTTCAATCCCTTTTCTGGGAAAGGACAGATTAAAAACAGACTGCTGAGTATCGTGGATCAATTTGTAAAAACCGGATATGAAGTGACGGTTTACCCCACCCAGCAGCCCCAGGATGCCATGGAGCTGGTTCGGGAAGAAGCTGGCAGATATGAACTGGTGGTATGCAGCGGCGGAGATGGTACGTTAGATGAAGTAGTGAGCGGAATGATGCAGCGCAGAGACCGGGTGCCCATCGGTTATATTCCCTCTGGAAGCACGAATGATTTTGCAGTTTCCCTGAAAATACCAAAGAATATGGATAAGGCGGCACAGGTGGCAGTAAACGGAGTTCCATTTGCCTGTGATATAGGAAGCTTTAATGGAAAATACTTTGTGTATATTGCAGCATTCGGTCTGTTCACAGATGTTTCCTATGCCACCAGCCAGGACTTGAAGAACAGGATCGGCCATCTCGCCTATCTATTGGAGGGTGTGAAGCGGATTACGTCTATTCAGTCTTTTCATCTGAAAATTTCGGTAGAAGGACAGGAGATTGAAGATGAATTTATTTATGGCATGATTACCAATTCCACGTCGGCAGGCGGTTTTAAAAATATAACTGGAAAACATGTAAAGCTGGATGACGGAATGTTCGAGGTTACCCTGGTGAAAATGCCGAAGAATCCAATAGAACTGAATGAAATTATTGCAAGCCTTACGAATCTTATTGATGATACGGATTTGATTTATACCTTTAAGGCCGACCACCTGAATATAAAATCGCTGGAGAAGCTTTCCTGGACGCTGGACGGGGAGTATGGCGGAGACCATACAGAAGTTGATATATATAATAAGCGCCAGGCGGTTGAGATTATGGTCAGGCCCGGTGTGAAGTTTCTGCCGGAATATTGATATTTGTATTAGAAAATACTTTTCTTTTTAGAGAAAATAAGGTAAACTATATGTCAGGTGAGAGCATAATCTCTCTCAAAGTTTATTGTATGAAATTTTAGACGGGTTTTCTGCCAGGGAGCAGGAGACGGAAATGGAGGAAAAGAAATGTTAGTATCTGCAAAAGAAATGTTACAGAAAGCAAAAGCAGGACATTATGCTGTTGGACAGTTCAACATCAACAATCTGGAGTGGACAAAGTCCATCTTACTGACCGCACAGGAATTAAAATCCCCGGTAATCCTGGGGGTTTCTGAAGGAGCAGGAAAATATATGACAGGATATAAGACTGTCGTAGGTATGGTAAACGGTATGTTGGAAGAATTAAATATTACTGTTCCTGTTGCGCTGCACCTGGATCACGGCAGTTATGAAGGATGTCTGAAATGTGTGGAAGCAGGATTTTCTTCTATTATGTTTGACGGCTCCCATTATCCGATTGACGAGAATGTGACAAAGACCACAGAGCTTGTGAAAATTGCGCACGACAAGGGTATGTCTATTGAGGCAGAGGTAGGCTCCATCGGCGGAGAGGAAGATGGAGTAGTCGGTGCAGGAGAATGTGCAGATCCAGATGAATGTAAAGCTATTGCAGACCTGGGTGTGGATATGCTGGCAGCAGGTATCGGTAATATTCATGGCAAATACCCGGATAACTGGGCTGGTTTAAGCTTTGAGACCCTGGATGCTGTTCAGCAGAAAACTGGAGAGATGCCGCTGGTGCTTCATGGAGGCACGGGAATTCCAGAGGATATGATTAAGAAAGCAATTTCCCTGGGCGTAGCCAAGATCAATGTTAATACAGAGTGCCAGCTTTCATTTGCAGAAGCCACCAGAAAATATATTGAGGCAGGCAAGGATCAGGAAGGCAAGGGATTTGACCCACGGAAGCTTCTGGCGCCAGGCGCTGAGGCAATCAAGGCAACCGTAAAGGAGAAAATGGAATTATTTGGTTCTGTCGGCAAGGCAGAGTAATTTGGATATTTTTGTGAGTTTTGAAGAAAAATTTCCAAAAAGCCAGTGAAATTTGTTGGAAATAGCAAAAAATAAAATTTTTATTAAATTTCTATTGCATTTTGAGAAAATTTAGAGTATCGTATTAGCAACAGAAAACAAACATGTAGAACAAGGGCGTTCCAAGAAGCTTGGAATGCCCTTTTTTACGAATTGCTACATAGTTAAAGTATGGTGAGAAAGGATGTAGAGATATGAGTGAGTATTTCAATGTATCAGAAATCTTCGGTGAAAATGTGTTTAATGATGCAGTGATGCAGGAACGTCTGCCGAAAAAGGTTTATAAAAAATTGAGAGAAGTCATCCAGGAAGACAGAGAACTTGATTTGGAGACAGCAGATGTGGTGGCGCACGAGATGAAGGAATGGGCAATCGAAAAAGGTGCCACACATTATACCCACTGGTTCCAGCCGTTGACCGGTTTCACAGCGGAGAAGCATGATTCCTTTATTACAGCGCCCATGCCAAATGGCAAGGTGCTCATGAGTTTTTCTGGAAAAGAACTGATTAAAGGTGAGCCGGACGCCTCCTCTTTTCCATCAGGGGGACTGAGGGCAACTTTTGAGGCGAGAGGATATACGGCATGGGATTGTACCTCACCCGCATTTGTAAGACAGGATGCGGCAGGAGCAACACTCTGTATACCGACAGCCTTCTGTTCTTATACGGGAGAAGCGCTGGACCAGAAAACACCTCTTCTTCGTTCCATGGAAGCCATCAATGAACAGTCTTTACGTCTGCTGCGCCTGTTTGGAAATACGACTTCTAAAAGAGTTACTCCGTCAGTAGGCGCAGAACAGGAATATTTTCTGGTTGACCGAGAAAAATATTTAAAGAGAAAAGATTTGATTTTCACTGGACGCACGCTGTTTGGGGCAATGCCTCCCAAGGGCCAGGAACTGGATGACCATTATTTCGGAGCTATCCGGGAGCGTATCGCAGCATATATGCGGGATGTTAACAAGGAATTGTGGAAACTGGGTGTCAGCGCAAAGACACAGCATAATGAAGTGGCTCCGGCACAGCATGAATTGGCGCCCATATATGCAGAAGTAAACATTGCTGTGGATCATAACCAGCTTGTGATGGAGACACTGAAGAAGGTCGCAGGACGTCATGGACTTCGCTGTCTGCTCCATGAGAAACCATTTGCAGGGGTAAATGGTTCTGGTAAACATAATAACTGGTCGCTCATCACAGATGACGGATTCAACCTGTTAGATCCGGGCAAGACCCCTCATGAAAATATCCAGTTTCTGCTGGTGCTGACCTGTATCTTAAAAGCAGTTGATAAACATGCAGACCTGCTTCGGGAATCTGCGGCAGATGCGGGAAATGACCACAGACTGGGAGCAAACGAGGCTCCGCCGGCTGTGATTTCTATTTTCCTGGGAGCGCAGCTTCAGGATGTGATGTCGCAGCTTATCAGTACGGGCGAGGCTACCAGGAGCCTGAAAGGGGAAGTGCTTCAGACCGGCGTGAAATCACTGCCAGACTTTATGAAGGATGCCACAGACAGAAACCGTACGTCACCATTCGCATTTACCGGAAATAAATTTGAGTTCCGTATGGTGGGCTCTAATGATTCTATTGCAGCCCCCAATGTGGTATTGAATTCTATTGTAGCAGAAGCTTTTTCAGACGCCTGCGATATTTTGGAAAATGCAGATGATTTTGAAGAGGCAGTTCATGACCTGATTAAAAAGCAGGCTTCCGATCATCAGCGTATTGTATTTAATGGAAACGGCTATTCGGACGAATGGCTTGAAGAGGCAGAGCGCCGGGGGCTTCCCAATATTAAGAATATGGTAGATGCAGTTCCGGCATTGACCACAGAGAAAGCCGTGGCACTGTTTGAGAAATTTAATGTATTTACCAGAGCGGAACTGGAATCCAGAGGCGAGATCTTATATGAAAACTATGCAAAAGCTCTGAATATCGAAGCCCGTGCCATGATTGATATGGCAGGAAAGCAGATTATTCCTGCAGTAATCAAATACACTACCTCATTGGCGAATTCTATCAATGCGGTAAAATCAGCGTGTGATGCAGATGTCAGCACGCAGACAGACTTGCTGAAAGAGGTTTCCGCTCTGCTGGCTGAGTCAAAGGCGGCACTGCTTAGTTTGACTGAGATTGCGGAGAAAGCTTATGCAATGACAGAAGGAAGAGAACAGGCAATCTGTTATCGAGATGAAGTAAAGACTGCTATGGAAGCGCTGCGTGCGCCGATTGACAAACTGGAAATGATTGTCGATAAGGATATGTGGCCGATGCCGTCTTATGGAGATTTGATTTTTGAAGTATAATTTTTGACCTGAGGAGGGATTTGGCATGAGGAGGGATTTGGCATGAGGAGGGACCCAGCAAAGCTGGGAGGAGTCCTGATGCCTATTGTCGGAACCAAGAAAGAAAAGCGAAGCTGGGAGGAGTCCTGATGCCTATTGTCGGAACCAAGAAAGAAAAGCGAAGCTGGGAGGAGCCCTGAGGTCCCCCATCGGTGCCGATAAAGTAAAAAAGCTTCCAGAAAGGGAGGATGCCAGGCAGCTTCCGCCACCCGGCATTTATTATGAAAAAGTTTATTCGAATAATGATTTACTGAAATTTTCATTTGGTATGATTTTATTATATGCGGAAGAAATGAAGTTTTCATGTTAGTATCATGAAGCTTTTTTGAACCTAAAATGAATAAACTATGAACAAAAAAGAAAACGATACTTTTGCTGAGCCACAAAGCTGTGGATACAGGAGGAGTATCGTTTTTTATATATGCGCGTTTACACTGGAAACTATTGTTTGAAAATTGTGTTCGCGCATAAAGAATCTGAAAAACAGGTTTGTAAAAGGGAGGAATTATTATGACACAAGAATCAATTATCAGCTTAGTGAGCGAGCATACCTTTGGGATTTGGTTTCTCATCGGTGCAGCGCTTGTTTTCTGGATGCAGGCAGGTTTTGCGATGGTGGAAGCAGGATTTACCAGAGCGAAGAATTCTGGAAATATCCTTATGAAGAATCTTATGGACTTCTGCATCGGAACTGTGGTCTTTATTCTGATCGGTTTTTCACTGTTATTAGGAGAAGACCTGATGGGATTGATTGGAAAACCAGGATTTGATATTTTTACAGCTTACGCAGATTTTGATTTTTCTAATTTTGTCTTTAACCTGGTATTTTGTGCCACCACAGCAACGATTGTCTCGGGGGCTATGGCAGAGCGGACAAAATTTCTGTCCTACTGTATCTATTCGGGAGTAATTTCCGCATTGATTTATCCCATAGAGGCACATTGGATCTGGGGCGGCGGCTGGCTGGCGCAAATGGGATTTCATGATTTTGCAGGTTCCTGTGCGATCCATATGGTTGGCGGTATTTCTGCTCTGATCGGAGCAGCAGTTTTGGGTCCTCGTATTGGAAAATTCAGCAGAGATAAATCAGGGACGATTACAAAGGTCAATGCGTTTCCAGGACATAATCTGCCTCTTGGCTGTCTGGGATGTTTCATTTTATGGTTTGGTTGGTATGGATTTAACGGTGCCGCAGCAACCACGATCCCGCAGTTAGGCTCCATTTTCCTGACCACGACCATTGCTCCGGCAGTGGCGACAGTCGTATGTATGATCTTTACATGGGTAAGATTTGGAAAGCCAGATGTATCTATGTGTCTGAATGCGTCTCTTGCCGGGCTGGTGGCCATTACAGCACCCTGTGATGTGACCGATGCCCTGGGAGCTGCCGTAATCGGCGCAGTGGCAGGTTTGCTGGTGGTATTCGGCGTATGGCTGCTGGATTATAAACTTCATGTCGATGACCCGGTGGGCGCAGTGGCAGTTCACATGATGAACGGTATCTGGGGCACCATTGCGGTAGGGCTTTTCGCCACCTCATCGGCGCCGGAAAGTGAGATCAATGGTTTGTTTTATGGCGGTGGATTCCATCAGCTTGGTCTTCAGCTTCTGGGTGTAATTTCTGTAGCTGCCTGGGCGGCAGTCTGCATTACCATCACTTTTGTTGTGATTCGGGCGACGGTAGGGCTGCGAGTGACAGAGGAAGAGGAAATTACGGGTCTGGACGCCACGGAACATGGTCTTGCCTCAGCATATTCTGGGTTCAGTATTATGGATGTGTCTAATACCATGACTATGGATATCAATGAAAATACAAATCTGGGCACAGATGACTACGAGACTGCATCTGAGGCGCAGAAAAACGCAGCCGTAAAAGTAGTTTCCGTTCTTCCGAGAGAGAATACAGGAATGTTCAAAGTGGTTATTATCGCCAAGCTGTCCCGCTATGACAAGCTGAGAAAGGCCATGAATGAACTGGGCGTTACTGGAATGACGGTGACACAGGTCATGGGCTGCGGCATCCAAAGAGGTGCTGGCGAGAAATATCGAGGCGTGGAAATGGATGCAACTTTGCTGCCCAAAGTAAAACTCGAGATTATCGTGGGAAATATTCCGGTGGAAAAGGTTATCGACGCAGCCAGAAAGACTCTTTATACAGGACATATTGGAGATGGCAAGATTTTTGTATACGATGTGGCGAAGGTTGTCAAAATCCGTACTGGAGAGGAAGATCTGCCAGCGCTGCTGGATGTAGAATAAAAGAGCCGTTGTCTTGCCCTTATATATCTTTTTTTATAGAAAATGGGTAGATTTTTTTTGATGAGCCGCTTATAATAAAAGAAAGATTTTCACACAAACGGGATGATAAGAATGCGTCAGGAGGTAAGTGATGAAAAATAATCTGTTATTTATAAATCAAAA
Source organism: Lachnospiraceae bacterium (assembly GCA_910575075.1). Taxonomy (GTDB): domain Bacteria; phylum Bacillota; class Clostridia; order Lachnospirales; family Lachnospiraceae; genus Petralouisia. Next base: position 145,156 of record CAJTCY010000005.1, on the reverse strand, counting down.
CCGGGAAATAATCCGCAAATTTCTGGAGGCTATGAAAGAATATTCTCTGGATATAGATACGGCAAGTACTGCCGAACAGGTGGTAGCAGTTTTTAAGAAAAAGAAATATAAAGTGGTAATTACCGGCATGGATCTGCCTGGCTTCAATGGTTCTAAGATTATAGCTTACCTGAACCGTTATTTTCCCCAGACAGTGTGCATGGTATATACCAGCAGACTGGAGCTGGCGCATTTGAAGCTTCTGGTAAATGAAAGAAGGGTATTTCAGATATTTCACAAATCTGTTGATTTCAAAGGAGAAATTTGTAATGCAGTAATGGAAGCATTTGAACATTATGATATGCAGGAAAAAAGACAGCAGGAAAAACTGATTCTAGAGCAAAAAATAAAGAGTGCCAGAGAAAACCTCAGAGAGTTGGAACGTGCAGCTATGGAGGGAGGAAAGGAAGACCAGGAATTTGCGGTTTTTTTGGAAACGATGCTCAGGTCTTGCCTGGTGAATGTAAAGACATCTTTAAGCAAGAAAGAGAGGCGTCTGCTGTTTCTGTATGAAAAAGAGCTGGTTGCTTATCTGCTAAACGGAATCTGCAGCCAGGAGAAGCTGGAAACCCTGAATCAGAAATTATATGGAGTATGTCAGGACAGCGAGCGGCAGAAGCTGGAACCTGTTGTGCAAAGGATTTGTCAGATTGCGGTTCGTCAGTAACAGAATGTATGCATAAAAGGAGAGCCGCCGTAAAACAGCTTCGGATACAAGACAGAAATTATGTTCCGATTATGGAAATCTTGTATCTGGCTGCTGCTTTGCGGCGGCTCTTTTTCATCTTATAGGATTGGGGTGTCAAAAGGTAGTGAAATAAAATGAAGCTGGCAATTTGTACCTATTTGTGCAAATTGCCAATAAGCATTTATAATACCACCTTTTGACACCTGAATCCTATAAGAGAAATAACAATAATCGCACTGCAGCGGAAAGGAATATGCCGCTAAAGCGTGAAAGATTATTCGCTCTCGTCAGAAGAATCATCTTCACTTTCATCATCTGGTGCATCTTCATTATCTTCCTCTTTTTTATCTTCGGTTTTTTTATGATCTTCTTTTTTACTTTCTGGCTGGCTGTCAGGCTCCACATTATCGAGCGGGGCAACAGGTATTTCAGGAATCGGCGGGATGATACTGGCGGCAGTGTGAACATTGCAGTAATTACCCCGTGCAAGAGCACCTGGCAGTAAGTAAGCCCCATCGCCAGAATCGCCAGAACCGTCTACCATGTAGACGCTGGTGTGTTTGGTTTCTGCCGGACAGAATTCATTTGCCAGGAGCCCGGAAGCTGTGCAGATTGTGGCGCTTACATGGTGGTCACAATATTCAGCAGGAACAGTCCCCTCAGCAAAATATTCTGTTTCTACCATACTCCCTCTGGGATCAGAATCACAGAGGCCGCTTACAGCAAGTTTGCCGGATTTTTTGCACACGGCAGAGGTAATTATGCCAGCAGGCTGGGTAAACTCCCGGTATTCTAAACCTTCATGGATGCGAGCCATGATATGATTCCATAATGTTTTGGGATTGGAAGTCAGCGCACCATCCTGGGGGCTGTTGTCATCATAGCCGCACCATACGGAACAGGTATAATAAGGGGTATAACCAGCAAACAGAGCGTCACGGTTACTGGTGGTTGTTCCAGTTTTACCGGCAATGGGCATGGTGCCAAAATCTACCGCTCCGCCGGTACCTGCCTTGACAACGTCCTGCATGGCGTCGGTTAGCAGAAATGCCGTGGTTTCCTTCAATACAGTGTGGGTTTCCTGGGTGTTGTCAATCAGTACATTTCCATCGTGGTCCAGAATACGTGTGTAAAAACGAGGTTTGATATAAGTGCCGGAGTTTGCGATGGTAGCATACGCGGCAGTCAGTTCCAGATTTGTTACGCCCTGGGTTATTCCGCCTAAGGCAAGGGACTGAACGATATCATCCTGTACCAAAGTGGTAAATCCGAAATTGCGCAGGTAATCGTAACCCACCTGCGGAGAAATATCTGTGAGCGTTTTTACAGTTACCACGTTGATAGATTTTGTGATGGCATAGCGCAGGGTGGTAAACCCACGGTAGGAATTATCATAGTTTTTCAGGGGAGTTCCATTGGAATACGTATAAGGAGCGTCATCCTGAACAGTTGCCAGAGTCATGCCCGCGGTGTCCAGCGCCGGGGCAAAGGCAGCCAGTACCTTAAAGGTGGAACCAGGCTGTCTGGTAGTATCTGTAGCACGGTTTAAGGTTCTGCTGCCGGTTTTTTCCCCTCTGCCGCCGACAATTGCTTTCACGTCTCCTGTGAATTGGTCAATAATTGTAACGGCTGCCTGTGGCTGCATGGTAAATACCACGGATTCGCCGCCCTCCACAATCGTATCTCCAGCCTGTATGATTTCAGATTTATATCTGTCAATGGCGGCCTGCGCGTCTTCTATGGTGGCGAAATTGAGGGAGTAACCTGGAATGGAAGCGCTGTAGTGGGAAATCATAGTCTGATCGCTGTAATTTTCCATGCTGCCGTCTGCTTTTTTGACAGTCAGACGGTAGGAAAAAGAATATTGCGCCTGTGTAGAATAGTTTTCCGGTTTGTTCACCTCTTCGTCACAGATTTGCTGAATGGCGTTGTCCTGTGTAGATTCTATGGTCAGGCCGCTGTTGTAGATTGCCTTGTATGCCTGGGTATCTGTGTAGCCTTTTTTTTCTACCAAATCCTGAACGACCTGATCAATAACTGCGTCTACGAAATAGGAATTGGGATTGTCTTCAGCAAAAGTAATGTTTACCTGCTGGATACGGGAATAGACGTCGTCCTCCAGGGCTTCTTTATATTCCCCTTCAGAAATATATCCTTGTTCTTTCATATTTTGAAGTACCAGTTTCCGGCGTTCTTCATTTTTATCAGGGTGGCTGACGGGATTATAGGCAGAAGGATTCTTGGTGATTCCTGCGATAACGGCGCCTTCTGACAGAGTGAGTTCAGATACGTCTTTGCCAAAATAGCGGCGGGATGCAGCTTGTACACCTAAGGTATTTTGGCCAAGGTTGATAGTATTCAGATAGTTTTCCAGCACCCATTCTTTGGATTTTACTTTACTCAGTTCTATGGCAAGGTATTGTTCCTGGATTTTACGCTGTATCTTTTCCACGCCGGACTGGTTTGTCCAGCCCTCGAATACATTGTTTTTCAGAAGCTGCTGTGTAATGGTACTGGCGCCCTGATTGAAACGAAAGCCGCGGGCAATGCCTGTAAACCCGGCACGGATAATGCCCTTAATATCTATTCCGTTATGATCATAAAAACGCTCATCTTCTATAGCGACAAAAGCATGCTGTACAGTCTGGGGAATTTCATCCAGCGTTACATATACCCGGTTGGAGCCGGATGCCACCAGCTTTGCAGTTTCATGTCCCTGGTTGTCCAGTACTACGGATAAATATCCGGTTGGAGATGGATCAATATCAGATATGTCAGGGGCAGAAGCTATGATGCCTTTGAAAATGCCGACACCGGCGCATCCTCCCACTACCAGGGCGCCCAGGAAGCAGATCAGCAATGTCTTAAAGAATATGACCGTAAATTTCTTACGTACTAACGAAGCGGTGGAAGTAAGCTGTTTCTCTTTCCGTGCCACGCTCTTTTTTCCATAATTCATAGAAAGCCTCCTTAATTAAAAGCAAATCTGATACTTTTCAGTATTTTGCAGCAGAGCCGTTTCTGCTTATCAAAGTATTATAACAAATATGATATGTGAAATAAAGAAAAAAATCCTTAAGTTTTTAAATGTTGTTTTATTTATTTGAATATGATAAAATGTTATCGATAAATTTTGATATAGATGTAAAAAGAGATGGAGCCTGTAGAATGGAAGACAAATCTGTAAAGATATTATATCAGGGGGGCAGCGGTGAGATTGTTGAAAAAAAATCTCGTTTTATCGCCAACCTGGAAACGATAGAGACAGAAGAAGAAGCGCTTGCGTTTATCGCCCGCATGAAGAAGCAGTACTGGGATGCAAGGCATAATTGCTATGCGTTTGTGGCGGGGAATCATCAGGAACTGCAAAGATGCAGTGATGATGGAGAGCCGAATGGAACAGCAGGCCGTCCGATGCTGGATGTGTTGCTTCGAGAAGGGCTGCATAATCTTGTAGTGGTGGTTACCCGCTATTTTGGCGGGACGCTTCTGGGAACTGGGGGGTTGGTGCGCGCGTATCAGCAGGCAGTGCAGGAAGGGCTGAGAAACAGCATTATTATTGAGAAACAGCCTGGAAGAACTTTGAAAATTGATACGGATTATAATGGAATCGGCAAAATTCAGTATATTCTTGCGCAGCAGGAAATTTCAGTTATCAATACTGTTTACACAAATAAGGTAGAAATAGAAGCAATGGTTCCATTGGGGAAATTAGAATCACTGCAGGAGGCAGTTACTGAAGGAACCAATGGAAATGCAGGTTTTTGGCTGGGGGAAGTGGTAGATTTCGCATGTATTGATGGAAAAATAAAAAAATTTTAAAAAAGTACTTGCATTTTATAAAAAATTCGTATATAATACATCTTGTTGAAAAACAGTGGCCCATCGCCAAACGGTAAGGCAACGGACTCTGACTCCGTCATTTCAAGGTTCGAATCCTTGTGGGCCAGCTTGAAACCCATCACAATGCGTGATGGGTTTTTGTTTATTCTATAGGAAAGACCTTGTCACGTTAAAGCGTGAAAGTACCTTTCTATAGAATAAAAGCCCTCCGGGCAGGATGCGCACGGATGCAAGAGGAATTTTATTGCTTTGCAATAAGCATCCGGCGCGGCAAAGCAGTATTTTTTAGGAGGAAAGAAATGTATAGCTTCAGCAGCAGAATACGTTATAGTGAGACGGACAGTCAGGGAAAAATTACGCTGGCTTCCATTTTAGATTATTTTCAGGACTGCAGTACTTTTCATTCCGAAGAATTGGGTGTGGGTGTTGAATATCTGATGGAGCAGGAATTGGCATGGGTACTTACCTCCTGGCAGATTGAGGTGAAAAATTATCCGAAGATGGGAGAAAAAGTCTTTGTGAAGACCTGGCCGTATGGGTTTCAGGGATTTTTCGGGTACCGTAATTTTACCATGGAAAATGAGCGTGGGGAATTTCTGGCATATGCAAATTCTGTGTGGGTGCTGCTGGATTTAAAAAGGGCAAGGCCGACAAAGCTGCCTGCAGAAATGAAAGAGAAATACGAATTGTCCGCGCAGCTTCCCATGGAGAGTGGCTCAAGGAAGATTGAGCTTCCTGAAGTTATGGAGAAGAGGGAAAGTTTTCCAGTATACAAATATCATATTGATACCAATCATCATGTGAATAATGGAAAGTATGTGAGTATGGCTCAGGAATATCTGCCGTCAGGATTTCGAACTGGCAAAATGAGAGCAGAGTACCGGAAGGCAGCAGTGTACGGGGATATGATTTATCCGTTTGTGGCAGCGGAACAGGAAAAAGTTACTGTGAATCTGGCAGATGAGGCAGGAAAGCCCTATGCCATTGTGGAGTTGGAGGGAAAAGATGATTCGATTAGGTGAAAAACAGAAGCTTACAGTGGTAAAGAAGGTAGACTTTGGGGTCTATCTGGCAGAGAACAGCAAAGATGAGACAAGGGTGCTTCTTCCGGCAAAACAGGTGCCTCAGGGAACAGAGGTGGGAGATGAGGTTTTGGTTTTTATATATAAGGATTCTAAAGACAGGCTGATTTCCACTGTACAGGAGCCAAAATTAAAATTGGGTGAGTTTGCCCCTCTTACAGTAGTGTCAGTTCAGAAAATCGGGGCGTTTTTGGATTGGGGGCTTGAAAAAGACCTGTTTCTTCCTTATAAAGAACAGATTGGCAAAGTACAGGAACAGGATGAAGTTCTCGTAAGGCTTTATATAGATAAAAGCAGGCGCCTATGTGCCAGTATGAGAGATATTTATGAACTGCTTCAGACGGATTCTTCCTACCAGACAGGTGATATGGTGCAGGGGCGTGTCTATGAGTTCAGTGATAATTTCGGCACTTTTGTGGCAGTTGACGATCGGTATTCTGCACTGATTCCGCGTTATGAAGACTGTAGTTTTCTCAGAGCGGGGGACATCATAGAAGCCAGGGTTACTGGGGTAAAGCCTGACGGTAAATTAGATCTTACTCTGCGGGAGAAAGCATATATGCAGATGGACCAGGATGCACAGAGGGTGCTCGAGGTACTGCAAGAATATGCAGGTGTTCTTCCTTTTAATGATAAAGCTTCCCCGGAAGTGATTCTGCGTGAGATGAAAATGAGTAAAAATGCTTTTAAACGTGCGGTGGGACGTTTATATAAACAACGAAAGATTGAAATTACAGATAAGAGTATACGAAAGATACAGGAGGGTAAATAAGATGTCCCAGAATAAAAGTGTAAACCGTCTGTTTTTGGCTGTTGTTGTAATCTATATAGGAGTAAGCCTGGGACTCAGCCTCTTGAGATCTCAGGTTCCTTTCATGTCAGAACTGCCCATCTATTGTTCTCTGCTTTTGTCGCAGTCTCTGATTTTTATCCCCTGTTTTGTATACTGCAGGTGGAAGCATATTAAAATACGTGAATTAATTCCTTACCGGAAAATCAGTTTTGTCACGATTATACTTGTAATAATCTGTACGTATCTGATGTACCCTTTGATTGTTGTTTTGAATGCTGTGTCCATGCTGTTTTCCAATTCAGGAACGGCTTCGGTGTCAGAATTGATGCAGGGACAGAATCTTGTTTTAAATACGTTATTTATGGCAATACTGCCAGCATGTGTGGAAGAATTTATGTTTCGCGGCGTGCTCTTTCAGACCTACAAAAAGAGCAAAATGCTGCCGGCGATTTTGCTGAGCGGTTTTCTTTTTGGCTGTATGCATCTGAATCTGAATCAGTTTATTTATGCCTTTGCCCTGGGCGTGTACCTGGCATTTCTGGTGGAAGCAACCGGAAGCATTTTCAGTTCCATGCTGGCGCATTTTACCCTGAACTTTACCAGCGTAGCCATGACGTTTCTCCTGCCTAAAATCTATGAGGTGCTGGATGTTTCCCAGACAGAGGCGATGCAGCAGATTCAGCCCGGCGGATATGCTGCTACAATGGAGAACAGCCAGCTGGCAGTGTTTCTTATGGGGATTATGGTCTGGCTGGCAATTGCACTTGGAACCACCTGTGCGGCAGTGGGCATGTACATTGCCATCAGCAAGATTAATGGAAGATGGGGCTATGTGAAAAGAATGTTTCGTGGAGGGACAAAAGAGCGGTTGTTTACCATTCCGCTGATACTGGGAATGGTGATTGTTTTTGCTTTTATGGGAATTTCTCTTTATCTTGAATGGGCAGCTGCGTAAACGGTATTGAAAAAGACCGGAAGACTGGTAAACAAAACAGATCTTCCGGTCTGGGCCAAGTCAGACAGAAACATCAACGTTTCTGCCCAGGTTCGGGGATGCAGACTGTTCCAGGAGCTTAACCATGGATTCGCCCATAACCTCTGCCTGGTCCAATTGTTTGCCCAGCATGAGAACACCGATTTCGTTGTTCACTTTTGTCATGCTAAGAGCTGTAGACAAGGAAGCTATATCCATATACATTCCTCCTTTCTACTCTTATTATGACACAGGTAATTGCGAAACTCAATAGTTTTGAGAATTTCATATACAATTCAAAATATTTTAGAACAATTGTATATGAAATTTCGATAATTTGATAGTTTCGCAATTATCTAATAATTCAAAGAATTTAAGAGGAAATATAAGTTTACTGATTATTTTTCAAGAATTCAGGAGGTAAATTATGTATGACGTGATTATTTTAGGAAGCGGGCCGGCAGGTTTAAGTGCAGCTGTCTATGCTCAGCGTGCCTGCTTGAACACACTGGTAATAGAAGAAAAACCATTGAGCGGCGGTCAGATTCTGGATACTTATGAAGTGGATAATTATCCGGGGCTGCCTGGGATAAGCGGATTTGAACTGGGGCAGAAATTTCGTGAACATGCAGACAGGCTGGGAACGGAGTTTGTCAACGAGCAGGTACTGGAAATAAAAGATCAGGGAGATAAAAAACTGGTAGTTACAGGGAAAAAAACTTATGAGACCAGAACTCTGATTCTTGCTACTGGAGCCAGGCACCGGAAACTTATGGTACCCGGTGAGGATAAGTTAACGGGAAGGGGAGTATCTTATTGCGCCACCTGCGATGGAGCATTTTTCAGAGATAAGACCGTAGCAGTGGTGGGAGGCGGTGATGTGGCATTGGAAGATGCCCTTTTTCTGGCCAGGGGCTGCAAAACAGTTTATCTGATCCATCGCAGAGAGGAATTTCGCGGAGCCAGAATTTTGCAGGAACGAGTAAAACAAACAGAAAATATTCAATTAGTGCTGAGCAGCGAGGTAATGGAAATTCGAGGTGAGGAACAGGTTTCTTCATTACTGCTTCATAATAAGAAAGAAGAAGCGGAACATGAACTTCAGGTACAGGGGGTTTTTATCGCTGTGGGAATTTCGCCTAATACAACTGCTTTGGATCATGTGATTGAACAGGATGAGCAGGGATATATTGTTGCAGGAGAAGATACCCAAACCAGTATTCCCGGCATATTTGCTGCAGGCGATGTACGTAAGAAACAGCTCAGGCAGGTAATTACAGCAGCGGCAGACGGAGCCAATGCGGTGACGTCTGTGGAACGGTACCTAAGTGGTAAAATCTTCCTAATCAATACTGACAATAACTGACCAAATATTGTAACAATTTTGTAAATGTTTACAGTTGACATAAAGCCCTCCCCTTTGCTATAATTAGTCCTGTAATAAATTTGTAACAAACGTAGGGTTTCGAAAGAAATCTGTAACTATAAACAGGATGAAATATGGAGGGTAACAGTAACATGAACAGAAATTCTATCAGAAGAGCAACCACTTGTTGTCTGACGGCAGCGGTAGTATTAACCAGCAGTTCTTTTGTGTCAAATGCAGCGGTGAGCGCAGGAGCAGGAAATCTGATTTCAGCAACGGAGACTCAGGTGAATATGGAGGAAAAGGGGAATTCTTCCACCGCAGGTGTTTCTGGTGCGATTGCAAAATCTTTAGGAAAAGAATCCAAGGATGATTCCAAAGAGGTAGTTCAGAACGAAGCGCCAAAGTCTGAGTATGATGATATTGCGATTGCCCAGGTAGATGATTACGTAAATGTCCGTTCCGCAGCAGGTGAGGATGGAGAAGTTCTTGGAAAATTATATAATAATTCCGCATGTACTGTACTGGGAACAGAAGGAGACTGGTACAAGATTCATTCCGGTGATGTGGAAGGTTACATTAAGGCTGAATTCTTGGTATTAGGAGATGCAGAACTTGCGAAATCTGTAGGACGCCGTGTAGCAGATGTTAAGACAGATACATTGAATGTACGTGCGGATGCAACTACAGACGCAGAGCTTTTAGGACAAGTACCAGAAGGTGAAGAGCTTTCTGTTGTAGAAGAGAAAGACGGCTGGGTTAAAGTTGCTATTGAAGAAGGCGACGGCTGGGTTTCCAGTGAATTTGTAGAGACCAGCACTCATTATGTGGTAGCAGAATCTAAAGAAGCAGAAGAGGCACGTCTGAAGAAAGAAGAAGAAGAGAGAAGAGCAGCAGAAGAGGCAGCGAGAGCAGCTACACAGAGATCTTCTCAGAGATCTTCTGGTTCCTCCAGTTCCTCAGGATCTTCAGGAAGCTCTGCTCCAAGCAGAAGCTATGCTCCGCCAAGTGGTGGAAATGGACAGGCAGTTGCTAATTATGCATGCCAGTTTGTAGGTAATCCATATGTTTATGGTGGGACAAGCCTGACAAACGGAGCAGATTGTTCCGGATTTGTAATGAGTGTATATGCAGCTTTCGGTGTAGGTCTTCCTCATTCTTCCAGCGCTCTGGCAGGTGTAGGTTATGCAGTCAGCCAGGATGCTATGCAGCCGGGAGATATTGTTTGCTACAGTGGACATGTTGGAATTTATGTTGGTAATAACACAATTGTTCATGCAAGTACCGAAGCAACAGGTATTAAATATACTTCTCCGGCAAATTACAGAACGATTGTTGCAGTTAGAAGAATCTTCTAATAGAGTGAAAGAATATAAGAACTTCCAGTTTGGGATTATATCTCAGGCTGGAAGTTTTTTTGCTTCGCAATAAGCATCCTATAAGACAAATAATATACCCACGGGCGCGAGAGGGGTTATGCGCTAAAGAGAGGGAAAGGAATGGAATTGTTTGCAGTTGTCTGAGTGGGCAGAGCAGAATTGTTGCACAATTTTGTGGTTTTTGTAAAGAAATCTTTGCAGAATTATGAAGGCAAAATTTGTCAAAAACCGCTTTAAACAAACTGCACAAATTTTGCAGTGCCTGAAAAAGTTATTCAAACTTATAAAAAAGTTATCCACATAAAAAATGCCGAAAAAGCCCAAAAAATGAGTTATACACAGAGTTATTCACGTTATCCACATAAAAGGGGGTGGAATAACTGGTTTACATAGTAAAAAAAGGAAACATTTGTTTTGTGAAGTTGTAATAAAGTTGATAATTTTGGAAAAAAATAAGAAAAAGCATTGACATTTTAATAGGCAAAAAATTATAAATATGAAAAGGAAAATTCAGTCAATTCAAGCTTTTAATTTATATTTGGCCGATATTAGTTGTTTCTGCTGCCTTTACCAATAATACCTTTTGGTAATAAAATTATTGATAAAATAAAAATACGGAAACACAAGATAATGTATGGTTGAAAAAAATTGTTTCATTTGGTATACTTCTAAGGTGTTTTGTCATATGGAAAAAACGACATATGATAAATAATATATTTGCATACAGCCATAGACAGAAAAATGGCTGTTGGATAGGTGTCGTATGGTTAAAAAAGTAGAGATACTGGGTATGAGCCTGAACAGCTTCATGGTTCAGGAATCAATGCTTCAGTTAGAAGAATACTGGAATAAAACAATAATGAGTACAATTGAAAACATTTCCATGGAAACATTAGTAAAGGCTCATGGAGATGAAGAGCTGAAAAACTGTATTGAAAATCTGGATTTGTCTGTCATTTGTGATAAGGAGATATTAAAGGCAGCAGGTGTGGCATCCAGACAATGGGTGCAGGAGATCACAGAAAATAAATTTTTTAAAGAATTTATGAGGCGGACCGTAAATGGAGAAAGGCATGTTTATCTTTTAGGGGAAACGCAGCAGCAGGTTGAGCTTATGCAGGATTTCCTGGAGAAAGCTTATCTGGATATTGAAATTACAGGGGGCTATGCCTTGTCTGAATGTACCGGGGATTATGATGCGGTGATTAATGAAATTAACATTGAGGCGCCGGACGTTATTTTATCCGTGCTTCCAACGCCGGTTCAGGAATATTTTCTGAAAGAACATAAGGAGAAGCTGAACGCCAAAGTCTGGTATGGATTGGGCCAGTATGCTCCAGATAAAAAAGGCGTATCAGAGATGGCGGGTTTTGCCAGGAAACTACTTCAAAAAGGAATTATGCACAGCATATTGCTGCGCTATCATAAAAATAAAGGTGATGACAGTGACGAATAATTTTTCAATAAAAAAGCGGAATCCAGTATTTTTATATCTGGTCATTACAGCAGGTACAGGATTGCTCGCATTTGCCATCAAATGCATTTTTGATCCAGTGGGATTGGTAACAGGAGGATTTACCGGTATTGCCATTTTAGTGAAAGCGCTGACGGATATGTTTTACCAGGGAGGAATTCCCCTCTGGTTTGCGAATCTTGCGTTGAATATTCCATTTTTTGTTCTGGCATATAAGATAAAAGGCAAGAAATTTATCGGAAGGACAGCTTATGCTACCGTAATGCTTTCTGTATGGCTGTATCTGATACCGGAAATTGATTTTGTGGAAGGAGATTATATTCTTGCCTCGATTTTCGGCGGAGTTCTTGCAGGTATCGCCATGGGTATGATTTTATGGGCGAACGCGACTACCGGAGGAACAGAAATGGTTGCTGTTTTGCTGCAATGCAGACTGAAGCACTATTCTGTGGCTCAGATTATGCAGGTGCTGGATGGGATGATTGTACTTGTGGGAGTATATGTATTTGGGCTGCGTCCATCCATGTATGCGATTGTGGCAATTTTTATTACCTCCAAGGTGACAGATACTATTTTGGAAGGTATGAAGTTTTCCAAGGCTGCGTATATCATTACAGAACATTATAAGGAAATAGCAGGACAGGTCATGGAAGAACTGAACAGAGGCGTGACAGGTCTGGAAGCGCATGGAATGTATTCCGGAGAACGAAAATGTGTGCTATACTGCGTGGTAGCTAAGAAAGAAATCGTTCTTTTGAAAGAAATTGTACACCAGATTGATGAAAATGCGTTTGTAATCGTAGGGGATGTGAGGGAAGTGCATGGCGAAGGATTTATTGAACATAGGAAGCGTTAAATATATTTTGTATACTATGCCTATGGAGAAAAAAAGGATATTTTGAAAAAAAGTTGAGGAAATGCATAAAAAATGTAGATTTCCTCTTTCTTTTTTTGTGCTTTTGCATTAAAATACAAATTAGATTATTTAATGCCGCAAATTAGCAGAAATAAAATTTGTGAAAGTTGCATAGAAAATAATATGGATGTTTATATGGTACACATGGTGTGAACCATAACAAGAAATGCATGGACAGCTTTGCCAGAAAGGAACAGCAGAAAAAGAAAAGGAGTGCAGAGAATGATTTCAAATCAGATACTTCAGAATACCATTGATGGTTTAAAAGGAATTACCAGAATTGATTTATGCATTATTGATACAGAAGGGAAAGTACTTGCCGCCACTTTTCAGGATACGGATAATTATGTGACGGCTGCTCTGGCGTTTGTGGAATCACCGGCAGACAGCCAGGTATTTTTGGGCTGCCAGTTTTTTAAGGTGTTTGATGAACATCAGTTGGAATATGTCCTGCTTGCCAATGGTGACAGTGATGATGTCTATATGATAGGGAAGATAGCAAGTTTCCAGCTTCAGAATCTGCTGGTGGCATATAAAGAACGGTTTGACAAGGATAACTTTGTCAAAAATTTATTGCTGGACAATCTGTTGCTGGTGGATATTTATAACCGTGCCAAGAAACTGCATATCGATACGGAAGCCAGAAGAGTGGTATTTATTGTTGAGACTAACAGAGAAAAGGATGGCAATGAGCTGGAAAAGGTACGGGGGCTTTTGGGAAGCAAGTCCAGAGATTTTATTACGGCGGTAGACGAGAAAAATATTATTGTAGTTAAGGAAGTGCTCGAGAATGAAAGCTATGAGGATCTCAACAAGACGGCGGATGTGATTCTCAACCTGTTTCACGTCAATGAAGAGCAGGAGATTCATATTGCTTATGGTACGATTGTGAATGAGATCAAGGAAGTTTCCAGATCTTATAAAGAAGCGCGGATGGCTCTGGACGTAGGAAAAATATTTTTTGAAGAACGCAATGTGATCGCTTATTCCACATTGGGCATTGGACGGTTGATCTATCAGCTTCCGATCCCTCTGTGCAAAATGTTTATTAAGGAGATTTTCGACGGCAAGTCACCGGATGAGTTTGATGAAGAGACGCTTACCACTATCAACAAATTTTTTGAAAACAGCCTGAATGTTTCTGAGACATCCAGACAGCTGTATATTCACCGCAATACGTTAGTATACCGTCTGGATAAGCTGCAGAAAAGCACGGGGCTGGATTTGCGTGTGTTTGAGGATGCGATCACATTTAAAATTGCGCTGATGGTTGTCAAATACATGAAATATATGGAATCCTTGGATTACTAGTTTTAGGAGGCTTACATGATTAAACTTGAAAATGTCAGTAAAGCATATTCAGCAGGGATTCCTGCTTTGAATGATGTAAATCTGTATATTGAACCGGGAGAATTTGTCTTTGTGGTAGGCGACAGCGGTTCCGGCAAGTCTACATTGATTAAATTGCTGTTAAAGGAATTGGAACCTACCAGCGGCAGCATTGTGATTAATAACCAGAAGCTGGGGAATATCCGGCACCGTGACGTGCCGAGATTTCGCAGGAATGTGGGAGTGGTATTCCAGGACTTCCGTCTGCTCAAGGACAGGAATGTTTATGAGAATGTGGCGTTTGCTCAGCGCGTGGTGGGAACCCCGGTAAAGACTATGCGCCGGAAAGTGCCGGCTGTGCTGTCCATGGTAGGGCTGGCTGCAAAATATAAATCTTATCCGCGGGAAATTTCAGGTGGAGAGCAGCAGCGTGTGGCAATTGCAAGAGCGCTGGTAAATGAACCCAAAATTCTGCTTGCGGATGAACCGACGGGAAATTTGGATGCGCATAATGCATGGGAGATTATGAAGCTTTTGGACGAGATCAACCAGAGGGGAACCACTGTACTGGTGGTCACGCACAATCTGGAGATTGTCAAGGCTATGAAAAAGCGTGTCATTACCATGAAGAAGGGCGTTGTAGTTTCAGACGAACAGGAAGGTGATGGCTATGAGAATTAGTACGTTTTTATATACCTTACGGCAGGGAGCCAAAAATATCTGGAAAAATAAAATGTTTTCCCTGGCCTCCATTGCCACCATGTCAGCATGTATATTCTTATTTGGCGTATTCTATTCCGTGGTGGTGAACTTTCAGAATGTGGTAAAAGAGGTAGAGTCAGGAGTGGCAATCACTGTTTTCTTTGCAGATGGAGCCACACAAGAACAAATGGATGAGATTGGCGTTCAGATTAAAAAGCGTGTGGAAGTTTCAAACAGTGTGTTTGTATCCGCGGAAGAAGCATGGCAGGAATTCCAGAAGATTTATTTTGAAGGTTCTGAGGAAATGGCAGAGGGGTTTGCAGATGATAATCCTTTGGTGAATTCCTCTCATTATGAAGTTTATATGAATGATATTTCCATGCAGGAATCTTTGGTATCCTATCTTGAGTCCTTAGATGGCGTCAAGGAGGTAAAGAGTTCTGATTTGGCAGCAAATACGCTGACGGATTTCAACCGGCTGATCGGTTACGTGTCAGCAGGTATCATTTTGATTCTGCTTTGCGTGGCAGTGTTTTTGATTAGCAACACAGTAACGATTGGTATTGCGGTCCGCAGAGAAGAAATTGCTATTATGAAACTGATCGGTGCAACAGATTATTTTGTACGGGCGCCGTTTATTGTGGAAGGTATTCTAATTGGAATTATTGGTTCTGCGCTGCCGCTGACAGTCTTATATTTTATGTATCGGAGAATCATTCTCTACGTGGCTGAAAAATTCCGCTGGCTCAGCGGTATGCTGGAGTTTCTGCCAGTGGATAAAGTATTTTCCACACTGGTTCCCGTGGGCCTGATTCTGGGTGTGGGAATCGGTTTTCTTGGCAGCCGTTTGACGATACGCAAACATTTGAAAGTGTAATACATAGGGGAGATTTGTGAGAGCATTTATCAGGTAAGAAAAGAGGAATCATATGGACACACAATCAAATCAGTCACAGGAATTAGATTCACAGGAACAACTTGCACAAGAATATGCCAGCCGTGAGCAGGACTATGGGAAAAGAAGAAAGAGCTCAAAAAGAGGCGAAGGGCCAGGATTTGGAATGGGTATAGCAGCTGGCATGAGCATCATGCTTTTACTGGTTCTGCTTGTGATGACTGGAAGCCAGTTTCTGTTAAACCAGGGAAAAAAGGCTGCTGCAAAACAAAATACTGCGCAAAAAGCGCCTGCCAAACAGGCGTTATCAGAGAAAGGTGTGGAGAAGAAGGCAGGAGAACTGGCGGATCTGATTGATCAATATTATTATAAGGATATAGATCAGAAATCATTGGTAGAGGGAATGTATGCCGGAATGGTGGAAGGACTGGATGATCCCTATTCCTCCTATTTCACAGCAGAAGAATATGCTTCTTTCAATGAAAGCACAACGGGTATCTATTATGGAATTGGCACCGTGCTCACGCAGAATATGGACACAAAAATTGTGAAAATCCTTCATGTGTATCCAGGTACTCCCGCTGAGGAAGCCGGAATCCGCGATGGAGATGTTATTGTAAAGGTGGAGGATATTGAAGCGGACAGTGTGGAACTGTCAGAACTAACTTCCCATATCAAAGGAGAGGAGGGCACCAAAGTACATCTGGAGCTTATGCGGGCAGGAGAGAGCGAGCATTTGCAAATCGATGTAGAACGGCGTCAGATAGAGGTGCCTACGGTGGAATATCAGATGCTGGAGGGAAATGTGGGCTTGATACAGATCACGGAGTTCTCTACGGCGACGCCAGAACAGTTTGACCATGCAGTAAAAGATCTGCAAGGGAAGGGAATGGCGTCTATGATTGTGGATCTGAGGAATAATCCCGGCGGAGTTCTGCAGTCCGTCTGTACCATGTTGGATGAAATTCTGCCGGAGGGGCTGTTAGTGTATACAGAGGACAAATATGGCAGCCGTTCTAATTATAAATCGGATAAAAACTGCATGAATATTCCTATGACAGTACTTATCAATGAGAACAGCGCCAGCGCTTCAGAGATTTTTGCGGGTGCAATTAAGGATTACAAGTATGGAACGCTGATTGGAACCACTACGTTTGGCAAAGGCATAGTCCAGAGTATCATTCCTTTGGAGGACGGCAGCGCGCTGAAGATTACTATGGCAAAATATTTTACCCCGAATGGAAATTATATTCATGACAAAGGAATTGAGCCGGATATTGAACTGGAATATGAATACCAGAGCCAGGAGGACGAAGTTTATAATCCCATGCACGACAATCAGGTATTGAAAGCCCTGGAGGTGTTAAAAGAAGCAGAATAGGCATTGACCTTTCAGGGTTTGTAAGTTATTATTAGAGAGATTTATGAAAAATTTACGGTGTGAAAAGACAAAACTATGGAAGCGAGGGAACGTGAATTGAAACAGTTTTTTGGAATGAGCCATAGCGGAGATTTGAAAGAGGCGGTTCGCGGACTGAGTAATCCCCAGTTGATTCTGTTAATGTCCAACGGGGATCAGTTTGAAGAACATGTGAAGAGATTAGAAGACCTTTTTCCAGGAGTACCCAGTATCGGGTGCATAGGCATGAGTTATGATACCCAGGTAGTGGAAAAGGGTGTCGGTGTAGTTGCTTATACAGACGGCGTTGCTGCAGTTGCCAATGTCTTAGAGGAAGTATCGGTTATGCCGGTGAAGTATATTCAGCGGCTGGAGAGGGATATAGACCGTGTGGGAGCTTCTCAGAGCGATACAATCTGCATAGATTTCTGTTCTGGGAATGACGCCTGTGTTCTGACGACCGTTTACAGTGCGTTGAAGCGCAGAAATATTTCTCTGGTAGGGGGAACTGGAGACGCAGGGAAGGTGTCGGCTAACGGAAAGATTTATGAGGATGCAGTAGGGTATGTATTGATTAAAAATCTGAACGGCAAGATTAAGGCGTATAAGGAAAATATTTATCATCAGAAGGGGAATTACCGTTTTATTGCCTCGCGGACGGATAAGGAAAAATATATTATCGGAGAATTAAACGGCAAGCCTGCCAAGCAGGTTTACCAGAATATTCTCCATGTATCAGAACAGCAGATTACCACACAGACTTTTAAAAATCCTTTTGGCAAGGTAAATGGCGATGATATCTGCATTATCTCTATTAAAGAGGTGGATGGAAATTCTCTTGCCTGTTTCCGCCAGGTAAACGACTCTGACGTACTTATGCTTCTGGAGCTTGGAGACTACAAGGCCGTTGTGAGAAATACCATTCAGACGATACGAAGAGATTTTCCCAGGATTTCTGCTGTATTCTCGGTCAATTGCCTGTTCCGTTATCTTCTGTTTACTGACAACCATTATATGCAGGAGTATCTGCAGGAAATGGGAAGACTTGGAAGCCATGCAGGGTTAGTGGGATATGGAGAGCATTATAATAACCGCTTTGTGAATCAGTCTATGACCTGCGTAGTGTTTGAGTAAAGGGGGACCGAAGATGGCAGTGGGAAAAAATAACTGGAGAGGTTTTGGAAAGAAACATGAGAGAAAAAGCCTGTATCCGATTAAATATGTGATAGAGAATTTAAGAGAATATAAGACAGATCTTGTGCAGAAAGAAGTGGTTTCCCTGCAGGAACTGGGAAAGATCAGCAGTTCTTTTCAGCAGGTATTGAAAGAGACGGATACATTTGAAGAACAGTTACAGGATTTTGGAGATAATTTTTCTAATATCAATCAGGCGTCCGGTCAGTTTGAGGAGGTAAAAAGCCAGATTGCCCAGTCCGTAGAGCAGGCGCAGAGTGAGGTGGAGGAACTTAAGAACAGTTCTCATAAGGTAGAAGAAGACTTTGTTGAGATGGAAGGCACCTTTGCCAATTTCCAGGAATGTGTGAAAAAGATCAAAGGCTGTACCAATAAGATCGCCACGATTGCTGACCAGACCAATATTCTTGCCTTGAACGCTTCTATTGAAGCTGCGAGAGCAGGCGAAATGGGAAAAGGTTTTGCGGTTGTTGCCGTGGAGGTCAAGGAGCTGGCCGACGAGATTAAGAAGCTGGTTGCTGAGGTAGATGCCAGCGTGGGAGATGTGGAGCAGGGAACAGATCAACTTAATACCAGTATACATAATTCACAGACAGCGCTGGGGGATAGTATCGAAAAAGTTAACGAGACCTATCAGATGTTTGATAAGATTACACAGGCGTCAGAAGATGTGACTTCTGTCCAGGCAGAGATTTCCAGGGCGATTGAAGATTCACAGATGTCCCTTCAGTCATTGTGCGGATTCTTCGACCGCACAAAAGGACAGTATCAGGAGGTCATGAAACATATTAAATATGCCAGCAAACTGGGAACAACCAAGAGTGCTATGTTTGAGGACATTGATAATATGCTGTCTCAGATTCCTCCCGTTGTAGATGATTATGATGAAAAATAAAAGATAAAGACAATTTAGCATGGAAAAAAAGGGGCGTTTGCACCAGTGATTGAAAATCATGAGTGCATCCGCCCCTTTTTGAAAATATTCAGATTTTAGGATTGTGGAAGATATTACAATTATTTTGCATTTCCATCTTTTAATAGATACAGGTGCCTCTGCCGTATCCGCATCCGGCGCCTCTTCCTCTGCCATATCCAGCGCCCCTGCCATATCCGGCGCCTCCGCCGTATCCACAGCCGTATCCGGCGCCTCCGCCGTATCCACAGCCGTATCCGGCGCCTGTGCCGTCGCAAATTGCCTGGCGTTCCTTGATATCCTCAAGGATATTGTCAGCTTCCTTCTGGGAAATGGCTTCGTTTTCTACATTTTCGTCCAGGATTTGTTCTTTGACATTGAGCCGTTCCTCTTTAAATTCTTCAAGTTTTCCGGCTTCTGCGGCAATCATTCCGTAAGTTTTGCCAGAATCAACAGCTTCCTGTATTATCTCAGATACAGGTCTTCCAGTAAGAGAAGCGATTGTTTCCGCAGGGGTTTGATAGTCCGCGGCCACAACTGTGGCTGCAGAGCCAACAGAAAGTATGGAAACGGCAGATAAAAGAAGCAGGTTTCGTGTGATTTTTTTCATGATCAGTACCTCCTAAATGTGATCTTTGTGTATCTGTATCATACAGGCAAACTATGGCAAAATTGTGTTTTTATATAGCCAAATCTGTGATAAAATAAACGAAGGACGGACATGAAATGTTTTTGGTATTTCAGATGTAAAATGGAGGATTACATGGATAAGATTTTAATTGCGGATGACAATGTGCAGATTACCAGGATTCTAAGCGAATTTGCCAGACAGGAAGGATATGAGCCGGTAATTGCTTATAATGGAGAGGAAGTGTTGGAAATGTTTTGCGCATATAGGTTTTCCGTGATTTTGTTGGATGTAATGATGCCGAAAAAGGATGGCTTTGAGGTGTGCAGGGAAATCCGCAGAAGTTCCAATGTGCCAATAATTATGATAACAGCCAGAGGAGAGGACTTTGAGAAAATTATGGGACTGGATATCGGTGCGGATGATTATATTGTCAAGCCGTTTTCGGGCAGTGAGGTGATGGCAAGAGTTCGTGCTGTGCTGCGCAGAATGGACAGTTCTCACAGAGAGGCAGGGCAGAGTACGCTCGTCTATGATAATCTGTGTGTTTGTCTGGACGATGGTGTGGTTACGATTGAAAATCAGCAGATTGCCCTTACCAAAAAGGAGCTGGAAATTCTCTGGACGCTTCTTGAGAATCGGGGAAAGATATTTTCCAGGGATAATTTATTAAACAATTTATGGGGATATGACTATTACGGGGACAACCGCACAGTCGACAGTCACATTAAGAGGCTGCGCGCCAAGCTGGATAAAGTCTCCCATCCAAACTGGCAAATTAAAACTATTTGGGGAATGGGATATAAATTTGAAGGGGCTGTATCATGAAACATAAAATGACGTATCGCTTAACAGGATATTTTTCAGCAGTGCTGTTATTGTTTTCTGTGATAGCGGGGGTATTGTTCTGGGCATTATTTACCTGGCACACAACAGAAATACATGAAGAGGAATTAAAGTCAAGAGCAGTTTCTATTGCCGACACCCTTTCCCGGCTTTCTCCGCGGAAAAACAAGGGGCCGGGAATGTCTGGGGGGTACGGCGCGTATCTGCAGTTTATGGACGACATTGCCATGAGTGAAGTCTGGCTGGCGGATGAAAATGCCCAGACGCTTCAGATGTGCCAGAAAAATACGTCTCTGTCCTATCAGGATTTACCTTCTGGAGCAGAGGATTTAATTAAACAGGTATTTGAGGGAAATGTAGTAACAAACAGAGAATTCAGTCCGGTGCTTGATGTTCCCTGCATCACCGTAGGAGCGCCCGTTTATGATACCAAAGGAACTGTTACAGAGGCGGTTCTTCTGCACAGTCCGGTTGCCGGGATAAGCAATGCGCAGCATGACGGAGTTCTGATACTTGTGTTCTGTATTTTAACGGGGCTTTTGCTGGCGTTTTTTCTTTCTGTTCTATTGGTCCGTCATTTTATAAATCCTTTAAAATGTATGGGTATGGCGGCGGAAAAAGTAATGCAAGGTGATTATTCTGCACGGACCGAGGTAGTTCAGGATGATGAAATCGGTTATCTTGCCTGCAACATGGATGAATTGTTTGGGCAGCTGGCAAATGTAGAAGAAGAGCGGAAACGGCTGGATCAAATGAGACAGGATTTTGTGTCAAATATTTCTCATGAACTGCGCACGCCGGTAACCGTGATTAGGGGTTCTCTGGAAGTCCTTGAACAGGGAATGATAACAGATCCTGGTGAAATGCAGGAATATTTTCATCAATTACTCCAAGATACGGAACAACTGCAGCGTTTGGTCAATGATTTATTGGAACTTTCCAGACTTCAAATTCCGAATTTTCAAATAGAGAAAACGGAATTGAATCTGACAGATATGATAAAAGAAGCAATTCGTTCGATGCGGCAGATTGCACGGAACAAGCGGGTGGAGATCCAACTGGAAAATGAAATTGGAACCATTTGTTTTCAGGGTGATTATGGAAGGCTGCGGCAGATGTTTGTCATCATACTTGACAATGCGGTAAAATTTTCACCCCCAGACGGCAGGGTAGCTGTTAATATCTGCCGCAAACAAAATAAATATCAAATTTCTGTATCTGACTGCGGGAAAGGAATTTTGCCAGAAGATGTACCTTATGTGTTTGACCGCTTTTACAGGGAACGTTCTGAGCAGAATAAAAGCGGCAGCGGCCTGGGACTTTCCATTGCAAAACAGATTGCTGACCGTCATAATATAACAATAGAGTGTGAGAGCAACGGAGTGGATCATACGGCATTTTCTTTTATCTTTGAACCAGATGCCTGCAGAACAGATGACACTTTGAATTAATGTGATTAGAATGGAGAAAAAATGAAAAATTTACGGAAGTTAGCAGGGGTTTTAATTCTTTTTGTTCTTGTTTTTATGGTGCTCGCCCTGTTCCAGTTTCAGCAAAAAGAAGAGGAAATGTCTATTCTGCCGGAAAAGATTGAGCATTATTTAAGTGAAGTTTGGACGATGATTTCACTAAAGGGCACAGAGCTGTCACGGACAGAGATGCAAACTTATGATAAGATAGAAAAGATGGCAGAAAAGGCAGAGAAAAGCGGAGACTGCCGGCAAGTGACTCTGCCGTATCAAGGAGAAAGCGGTACTGGCACCGTGGTTATTTTTAAAACCATCCTGCCTAAAGAATATGCGGGGCTGACCATAAATTTTTCTTCTGTGGATACAGCAGTCTGTGTATTTTTGGATGGAGAGCTTATTTATCAGTTTGAACCTGATGGAGAGATACAGGGAAAGAATGAAAATTTTGTTGATGTCCCGCAATCTTTTTCCAAAGGGGAATTATGGATTGTACAGACTTCTGCTCATATAAATGCAGCGGCGTCTCTTGATGTGGTAAAAGTGGAGAGCCGTGATATGGTGCTGATCGGAGTGATGGGAAATAACATTGGGGATATTGGCTGCTGCCTGCTGATTATGCTGATGTCGATTATTATGCTTGTGCTTGCATTGATCAGGCTGTATACACGCCAGCCGGCTCGTGGTGAGATGTTCCTGGGACTTGCAGGGTTTGCAGCAGGGATCTATTGTTTTATCGGGACAGATACCCTGAGCATTTTTTATGATGTGCAGGAAGCTTATGAAATGCAGGAATATCTCGTATTGCTGTTGCCCCTGCTATTGGCATTGTATTTTGACCGCAATCTGCATACCGTATATCCGCGCCGTTTTTCTGTGCTGCTTTGGGGAGTGTGCGCCAATGCGGTTGTGCAGATTTTGCTGCAGTTATTGGGTATACGGAATCTGGAAGATATGGTAAATATATCTGCTGTTGCTGTCGGAGCAGTGTGTGTGACAGCGATTGTGAGCCTGATACATTATGATTATAAAAATAGAAGTTATCAGACGGTGCTTCCGGTATTTGGCGTGGTCGTATTGTTGTCAGGAGGAATTGCCAATGTGATTATGAATGCGTTTTTTGATTATAACCGCGGCAATGCAGCCGGACAATACAGTATGGCGTTGTTCAGCGTCATCATGGCTGTTATGCATACCTTACGATTATCCAAAGAATACCGGGCAAATGCGGAAGAGAACGCCCAGCTGCTGAAGGAACAGGTTAAGATCGCAAAACAGCAAAATGCCCAGTTGATTCAGGCGAAAAAAGATGCAGAGGCGGCAAAGCAGGAGGCGTTGGCGGCCAATGAAGCCAAAGGAAGGTTTCTGGCAAATATGTCTCATGAGATCCGCACGCCGATTAATGCAGTGCTGGGCATGGATGAAATGATTCTGCGGGAGTCGAAGGAACAGGCCACCAGGGAATATGCCATGGATATTTATATGGCCGGACAGACATTGCTGTCTTTGATCAATGATATTCTGGATTTTTCCAAGATAGATTCTGGGAAAATGGAAATTATACCCGTAGAGTATGATGTGAGCAGCCTGATTTATGATCTGGCAAATATGACTTCTCAGCGGGCCAGAGATAAAAACCTTGAATTTAAGGTAGAAACTGACCGCAGCATACCGTCACGGCTGTATGGAGACGATGTGCGTATCCGCCAGGTATTGACAAATATTCTCACTAATGCAGTGAAATACACGCATGAGGGAACGGTATGGCTGCGGATTCAAAGCAGGGAGATGGAAGATTCAGCAGTACTCAGATTTGAAGTGGAAGATACTGGTATCGGTATTAAAGAGGAAGATCTGCCTAAGCTGTCTGCGGAGTTTGAACGGATTGAGGAGGACAGGAACCGTAATATTGAGGGAACCGGGCTGGGAATGAGTATTACAATCCAGCTTCTTGCTTTATTAGGCAGTACATTGAAAGCGGAAAGCGTGTACGGAAAAGGATCTAAATTTTATTTTGAGCTGGAACAGAAAATCGTGGATCACACACCCATTGGAGACTTTGAAGCAAGGGTGCACCAAATGGCGGAAAATTACAATTATGGCACCAAATTCTGCGCGCCGGAAGCTAAGGTATTGGTAGTGGATGACAATGCGGTAAACCGTAAAGTATTCCGCAACCTTGTGAAAGATACACAGATTCAGGTCACAGAGGCAGAAGGAGGAAAAGAATGTCTGGAATTGGTCCAGGAAAACCATTACGATTTGATCTTCCTGGATCATATGATGCCCGAAATGGACGGGGTGGAAACGCTGCATTATATGAAAGAGCTGTCAGACTTTCCCTGCCGGGAAACGCCCGTTATTGTCCTGACGGCAAATGCTGTGTCGGGAGCAAAAGAAAAATATTTGACGGAGGGATTTGATGATTTTCTGTCAAAACCGATTGTGCCGGAAAAACTGGAACATATGCTTCAAACCATGCTGCCGGATGAACTGATTCTGGAAGCGGTAACCTGTGAACCGCAGGAAACCATGAGGCAGACAGGGAATGCAGATGAATTTCTGGAAGAGCTGCCCCAGGTGGATGGAGTAGACTGGCAGTATGCCTGGCTGCATCTGCCGGATCAGGAACTGTTAGAGTATACAGTCAAAGAATTTTATGATCAGATTGATTCGGCTGCAAATCATCTGCAGCAGGCGTATGAACAGATTACAGAACCGGAAGAGCTGGAGCGGTACAGGATTCAGGTACATGCCATGAAAAGCCTTGCGGCTACCGTGGGAATGATACCTTTGTCTGGTGTTGCAAAGATATTGGAATATGCGGCAAAAAGTGGTAAAATAGAAACAATCATGTCCATCACACCATCGTTTTTGGAAGAATGGCGCAGTTATAAGGATAAACTGCAGGGTATTTTTGGCATAGGAACTATGACAAAAGAGACAGTGGAGGATTATTCTGTGATACAGGCTCTGGTGGAAATGGTGCGTATCAGTATGCAGGAGCTGGATATTGACCAGGCAGACCAGTTGATGGGGCAGCTGCGTGCATATGAATATCCGGATAAAATAAATCAGAATATTGAAAAACTTATGGAAGCGGTTACAAATTTAGATTCAGAGGGAGCAGACCGTCTTGCAGAGTTGCTGATTGGACAGATGGAAGAGATAGATCAGTGATTGGAGGAGGAAAAATGAGAAAAATTTTACTGATAGGAAAGCTGAATACGGTAATGAAAGAGACAAATACGTTTTTGTCACAGTTTTTTCATGTACAGCTTTGTTCTGAAAACGCCGGTGTTTTAGAAGGAATGCTAAAGATTGTAAATCCTGATTTAATATTAATCAGTCTGATTGGCGCTTATGATATTGATACGTCCATGTTTTTTATGATCAGCGATAAATATTCTCAGATTCCGGTTTTGACCATTGGCACCAAGGAGGAGAGCAGCACATTTTTTAAGTATTATGAAGACGGACAGTTCGAAAACCTGATTCGTCCGGTGGAGAACAGCGTCATTATGGATGCTGTCTGCCGGAGGCTTGGCGTGGATAAGGTAAAGGTGGAGCAGGAAGCGGAAGAAGAGAGAAAAGGGATTTTTGGCAAAAAGCGTATTCTGGTAGTTGACGATAATGGTACTACACTTCGAACTATGAAAGTAATGCTGGAGGACTATTATGATGTTGCCATTGCTATCTCAGGAGCGCAGGCTATGACATCCATTGGCAAAAAGCGGCCGGACCTGATTCTGCTGGATTATGAAATGCCAGTCTGTGATGGCAGGATGACCCTTGAAATGATACGTGCGGATGATGAGATGAAGGATATTCCGGTCGTTTTTCTAACCGCAGTCAACGACAGGGCCAATATTGAGGCAGTGCTGAAACTCAAACCGGCAGGATATTTTTTAAAACCGGCTGTGAAGGATAAGCTGCTGGCGGAGATTGATAAGATTTTAAAGGGAGAGGGATAGATCAATTAAAATGCAGGGCGGCTGCACGAATATTTTTACTCGCTCAAAACCTTTGAGTTTTCCCATTTTTAACAACAACCGATATTTTAGTACCAAAAGGTCTTGCTGCCTTTGGCAGCATAGACATCTTGCACAAAAAGTGTCTGGAAAGTTAGCTTTCCATAGCACTTTTCTGTGCAAAGTGTTTCCATCACTTTGTGCTGGAAACCTTTTGGTGCTATAAAATCAAAAAATGGGGAAACTCAAATCAAAACCTGATTGACAAACGAAATATAATACGTTATGATAAAAAGCACATCTGATGATATAAATCAACAGTATGGAAAAATATAATCAACGCAGAGGGACTGCATAGCAGTTGAGAAGGTTAAAACCTGACTCTTTGAACCTGTCAGTTAATACTGTCGTAGGGAGCGGAACGGATATGGATTTTGAAGAAGACGCTGTCGCAACGGCGTCTTCTTTTTTATTCTTTATTCTATGAGAAAAGACCTTGCTGCTTTTGCTATTTCAGTTCCAGGCAAAAAGGAGAAGACGATGAGAGAATATGCAACACAGATGGAAGCAGCCCGTAGGGGAATTGCAACTGAAGAACTAAAGAAAGTAGCCGCCAAGGAACGGATGACCGTGGAGGAACTTATGCCTCTGGTGGCAGAAGGAAAAGTGGCGATATGTGCCAATAGGAACCACACCTGTATTGAGCCGGAAGGGGTAGGCTCGATGTTAAAGACCAAAATCAATGTCAATCTGGGTATCTCCAGAGATTGTAAAGATTACGATATTGAAATGCAAAAAGTGATGGAAGCTGTAAATATGGGGGCACATGCGATTATGGATCTGTCTTCTCATGGAGATACGATTCCTTTTCGCAGAAAACTTACTTCCGAATGTCCGGCGATGATTGGAACGGTTCCAGTGTATGATTCTGTGATTCATTACCAGCGTGATCTTGCCACCCTGACAGCTAAGGACTTTATTGACGTGGTGCGCCTTCACGCAGAGGACGGCGTGGATTTTGTCACTCTCCACTGCGGAATCACCAGAAAGACCATTGAGCAGATTAAGATGCATAAACGGAAAATGAATATTGTGTCCCGGGGCGGTTCTCTGGTATTTGCCTGGATGAGCATGACTGGGGAAGAGAATCCATTTTATGAGTACTATGATGAGATCCTGGAAATCTGCCGGGAATATGATGTGACTATTTCTCTGGGAGACGCCTGCCGTCCAGGCTGCCTTGCGGATGGCTCTGATGTATGCCAGATTGAGGAGCTGGTGCGGCTGGGAGAATTGACCAAGCGTGCCTGGGAGCGGGACGTTCAGGTAATGGTAGAAGGACCAGGCCATATGCCTATGGATCAGATTGCGGCAAATATGAAACTGCAGCAGACCATCTGTATGGGAGCGCCGTTTTATGTGCTGGGACCAATCGTAACAGATATTGCGCCAGGTTATGATCATATTACATCAGCAATCGGCGGAGCGATTGCGGCGCAGAACGGAGCGGCATTTTTGTGTTACGTAACGCCCGCCGAGCATTTGGCTCTGCCGAATGTGGAGGATGTAAAACAGGGGATCATGGCTTCTAAAATAGCGGCACATGCGGCAGATATTGCCAAGGGTGTCCGGGGTGCGCGGGAGTTGGATGATAAGATGGCAGACGCACGGCGCAATCTGGACTGGGATGCGCAGTGGGAGTGTGCCATGGACCCGGAGACAGCCAGGAAAATCCGTGATGACAGAAAGCCGGAGCATGACGATACTTGTTCCATGTGCGGGAAATTTTGTGCAGTGCGCAGCATGAACAAGGCATTATCTGGAGAATATATCGACATCTTATAAACATTCATAGTTGAGACAAATACGGAGGACATCATGAAATTAAATGTAAAGAAACTGGCATTGGCAGGGATGATGACGGCATTGGGTGTATGCCTGTCTGCATTTTCCATTCCGGTGGGGGCTTCCAAATGTTTTCCTGTCCAACATTTGCTGAATGTTCTTTCTGGGATATTTCTGGGACCAGGGTATGCGCTGGGATTTGCCTTTTCTACGGCGTTGATCCGTAATCTTCTGGGAACAGGAAGCCTTCTGGCGTTTCCCGGAAGTATGGCAGGCGCTTTTCTGGGAGCAGTGTGGTATCGTTATACCAGAAAACTGTGGACTGCATTTGCAGGTGAAATCATAGGTACAGGGTTTCTGGGAGGCATGCTGTGCTATCCGCTGGCTCTGCTCTTGATGGGAAATCGCCAGGCGGCGCTGTTTACCTATGTCGTTCCTTTTTTGATTAGCACCATTGGAGGCTGTATATTAGCGGCTTTGCTTCTTGGAGCGCTGTTTAAATCCGGCGTATTCTATTATCTGAAACATATGATAGAGGAACAGCCTGCCGCTGGAAAAGAGCAGCGGCTATGAAGCAGACATGGGAAAAAACAACTGAGCAGATTGCGCAGGTGTTTCGGGAAATAAAAGAACAGAAACCCTTGATACAAATGCTGCCCAATACCGTATCCGCAGCCTTGTGTGCAGACGGGTTGTCCGCCCTGGGAGCGCGCCCTTTGATGGCGGTGGATGCCCGGGAAATGCAGGAGATTGCGGAGCAGTCAGACGCCAGCGTAGTCAATCTGGGGCAGCTCAATCAGGAGAAGATGAAGGCCGCAGAGCAGTTGTTAAAATATGCGGCAGGATTTGGAAAGCCGCTGGTATTGGACCCTGTGGGGTGCGGGGCTTCCCATTTTCGTCTGCACGAGGTGCAGAAGCTTCTGGCCCTGCCATGGAAGGGGATTGTAAAAGGCAACTGTTCGGAACTGTACAGTATCCAGCAGAACCAGCTTACAAGAGAGGGGATTGATGCCGTAGAAAAACGGGAATTGTCATTAAAGATTCCGGAGGGAAGGCTGTATTTTGTGACAGGGCAGACAGATTACATGATATGGGACGGCAGAAAACAAGAACTGATAAGACCTTGTGAGATACGAAAAAAGAACCGATATAATATCGTAGGAAGCGGATGCCTTGCAGGTGCAGTAACAGGCGCCTGCTGCAGTGTGACAGTCAGGCAGAGGCAGGAGCAGGCGTATGCTCTGGCAGTGTGGGCGGCTTCTCTGGGGATGGCGTACGCCCTGGAACAAGCAGGAAGAGCCAGCGGCTATGGAAGTGCGAAGACTGTTCTGCTGGATGGACTTTCTCATCTTGCAGAGCCGCATTTTAAAGAATGGCTGTTACAGTAAATACGCCGTTACCAGTGCAAAGGAGGACGAGAAATGAGCTGGCTGTATTTGATTGCAGATTTTTCCTGCAAAGAAGAAACCATAGCTGCAATTTTACATGCGGGAATTGACTATATCCAGCTTCGCGAGAAGCATATTTCCTCAGCAGAATACTTAAAACGCGCCCGAAAGCTGCGGGAAATGACTGCGGGAACGCAGACGAAACTGATTATTAATGACCGGGTGGACATTGCGCTGCTCAGTGAGGCGGACGGCGTGCATTTGGGACAGTCCGATATTCCGGTGAAAGACGCCAGAGATTGTCTTGGTCCGGGGAAAATCATTGGCGCTACAGCCAAGACTGTGGAACAGGCACGCCAGGCGGTGGAAGAAGGAGCCGATTATCTGGGCAGCGGCGCATGGTTTCCCACAGAGACCAAACAGGACGCCGTGCCAATTTCAGAAGAAATGTACCGGGCAATTTTGCAGAAAGCTCCCATCCCCAATGTGGCGGTAGGTGGAATTAATGCGGCTAATGGCAGGAAGCCTTTGTTATGCGGAGCAAGCGGGCTGGCGATTTCTGCCGGGATTTTAAAGGCTCAAAATCCTGTGGAAGAGGTGAAAAAGGTGCGCCGGCTTTTAGAAGAGTTTGCAAGGGCATAGCAGAGGACAGGAGGAAAAACGTGAAGACAGTGCTTACAATCGCTGGCAGTGACTGCAGCGGCGGAGCCGGCATACAGGCAGATTTAAAAACAATTACAGCTTTGGGACTGTACGGAGAAAGCGTAATTACAGCGCTGACAGCGCAGAACACGATGGGGGTAGCGGATATTTTGCCGGTATCCCCAGATTTTTTGCAGAAACAATTAGAATGCGTATTTACAGATATTGTGCCGGACGCGGTAAAAGTGGGAATGATTACCGGGACGGAACAGATGCGGGTAATCCGGGACTGCCTGGTGAAATACCAGGCAAAACATGTGGTGATAGATACGGTGATGGTATCCACCAGCGGAAGGCATCTGATGAAGCCGGAAGCGTTAAATTATTACGCCAGTAAGCTGCTTCCCCTTGCAGAAGTTTATACGCCCAATCTGCCGGAGGCAGAGCTTTTGTTAAAAACAACCACGAAAACAAGAGAAGAAAGGGTTGCGGCAGTAAGGGAGTTTGCGTTACAATACAGAGGAATGGTTTATTTAAAAGGCGGACATGACGACCTTAACGCAGATGACCTTCTTTATGATGGTGAGAGCCTTGTATGGCTGACGGCAGCGCATATTCCCAACAGCAATACACATGGGACAGGCTGCACGCTGTCTGCGGCGATTGCCTGCGGGCTTGCGAAAGGCTTTGACAATATAGCCAGCGCCAAAATGGCAAAGGAATATATCACTGGGGCTATTGCAGACGGCATGGACTTAGGAAGAGGAAATGGACCGCTGAATCATATGTACCGTATAAAAGAAACGTAAAGGGGACTTTGTGTATGAGAAAAAAGATAATACTATTTTGTTTGGGGCTCTGCCTCTTTGTGACAGCCTGCAGCGGAAAAGGTTCCAAAGAGGAGGGTTCTGATCAGAGTACCGTGCAGAATGATGCTGACAGTGCAGAGGAATCTCAGAAGGCTGCGCCAGGAAATGATAAGTCAGGGCAGAAAGAGAATTCAAAAAAAGATAAGAAGTCTCAATCTGATAAACAAGAGCCCGAACCAGAAAAGCCTGGACAGGAACTTTCTAACGTACCGGAGGTAACATTTACAGATTATTCCCAGAACATTCAGGATGAGGAAAGCGGGGCACTGCTTCTTGCTGTTACAGAGAACTGTCCGGTGATTTCCATACCAGAGAATGAAGCGGCGGCAGAGAAGATGAATATGGTTTTTGAACAGCAGCATACTGCCAACCAGACCTATATTCAGGAAGATACTGAAGCTGCCAGAGATGCTTATGGGCGGTTATCCGGGGAAGAGACAGCGAATTGGAATGGCTATGGATATGGCAGCAGTTATAAGTTGATGTATGCGTCAACCAGGATTTTAAGCATTGAGGCAGAAAATTATAAATGGCAGGGAAGTGCTCACCCGAATATCTGGACTACATCTTACTGCTTTGACGCTACAACCGGAGCGCTGCTCTATTTATCAGATATTTTTACAGATAAGACAGAGGCGGAGAAAATTGTGGAAAAGTATATTACAGATACGATCACCAAGGAACCTTATAAGGATGCTTTGATGGAGGATTATGAGAGCTATGTTTCAGATGTACTGACAGAAAATGTATTTTATCTCAATGACAAGGGGCTGGTGGTAATCTGCAATCCGGATATGGTCACCTCTTATGCAGCGGGAACTATTGAGGTGGAAGTGCCCTATGAAGAACTGAAAGCGGTAATGAATCCTGATTATTTTTTTGGTAATTAAAAGGAGCATATAGATGAAAAGATCACCATTAACTACGCTGTGCTACATTGAAAAGGATGAGAAATATCTGATGCTGCACAGAGTTAAGAAGCAAAAAGATGTAAATAAAGATAAATGGATTGGAGTCGGCGGGCATTTTGAAGAAGGAGAGAGTCCGGAAGAATGTCTGCTGCGGGAGGTGAAGGAGGAGACTGGTCTGACATTGACCAGTTTTTCTTTCCGGGGAATCATTACCTTTCTGGCAGAGGGCTGGCCTACAGAATATATGTGCCTGTATACAGCAGATGCTTTTGAGGGGATTTTGACAGAATGCGAGGAAGGAACACTGGAATGGGTGGAAAAAGACCGGATTATGTCCCTGAACTTGTGGGAGGGAGATAAGATTTTCTTTCGGCTTTTGCTGGAAGGAGCTCCGTTTTTTTCCCTGAAGATGAGCTATCAGGGGGATCAGCTTATGGAGGTTGTATTAAATGGGACGCCCCTGAACTTATCTGGTACATTGTAAAAGGGATACGAAGTAAAGGAAACACATAAGGGCTGAATTATGAAAAAAAAGAAGATGGACAAATGGATTGTTCTTCTATTGATGGTGAGTTTTTGGCTTGGAATGGCAGGCGGCGTCAGTGCACAAAAGACAGATGCCAAAGAAGTAAAGCTATGGCAGAATGAGGGAGGCAGAGCTCAAAAAGAATCAGATAAAAATGAACTTCTCCCAGGCCAGGAGAGTAAGGAAACCAAAGAGCAAAAAGAGACGGTAAAAGCCGGGAAGCTGCAATGGGTGGAAGAATCAGAGCCGGCAGGACCTGGCATGGAAGCGGAATCAATCTTATCCCCGGAAGAAGAAACAAATCGGGATTCAGAGGAAGTTCGTGTATTTATTGAGCTAGAAGGAGCATCCGCTCTGGAACAGGGATTTTCAGCCAGAGGGATTGGAGAAAACAGCGAGGCACAGGACTGCTCCAAGGAGATGGAAGAACATCAGAAGCTTGTGCTGGACAAGATTCAGCATGCGGTAAATGAACATCGTGTAGATATTCGTTATCAATTCAGCCTGCTGACAAATGCAGTGTCAGCAGTGGTACAGTACAAGGATATTGAAAAGATTCAGGAAGTAGAAGGCGTGAAAGCCGTTTATCTGGTGCCGCGGTATCGGCTCCAGGAAACAGCAAAGCCGAATACTTATACGGCGGGGCAGATGGTGGGAATCAGCCAGGCATGGGACAGCGGATATACTGGGGCAGGACAGCGGATAGCCATCATAGATACAGGGATAGATTTGAATCACCCTTCTTTTGATCCGCAGGCATTTTCTTATGGCAGGAGAATAGCCAGCAAAAAAGAACCGTATAAATTGTCAGAAGAAATGCTAGACAAAAATAAGATTTCCAAAGTCTTTGACCGACTGAAGGTTGGGAGGAAAGGGAACGGCGTAAGCCCTAAAAAACTATATAAAAATGAAAAAGTTGCATTTGCATTTAATTATTCTGGAAGAGATTTGAATGTTTCCAGTGAAAATGGAGACCATGGAACGCATGTGGCGGGAATTGCGGCGGCAAATCAGTATGTTCCCGGGGAGAATGGGACTTACCAGGAGCAGCCGGATGGAGTGGCAGGGGCTGCTAGGGACGCCCAGCTTCTGGTGATGAAAGTATTCGATAAAAACGATGAAACCTATACGGATGATTATATGGCAGCGCTGGAGGACGCGCTTGTCCTGGGGGCAGATGTAGTGAATCTAAGTATAGGAACACCAAATCCAGGGGAAAGCACAGCTTTTGACGGGGAAGAGTACGTAGATGGAATTTTCGCCAGCTTTTTAAAGAGTGATGTGGTTGTGAGTGTTTCTGCCGGGAATAATGGCTCATGGGCAGACGCAGGCAGTAACTCCCATAACCGCGCGGAAGATGTCAACATGAACATGATTGGATATCCGGGTTCCTATACGAATGCTTTAACGGTGGCGTCTGCTGTGAATGCAGGGTATATCGGATATGGATTTCGATTTGGGAAGCATACATATTTCTATCAAGAGGCAGAGGATAACGGCAATATTGCTTCTATGGCGTCTTTGGCGGTCAATGGAACAGAGACGAGATACGAGTATGCTTTCCTGGAATCCTATGGAGCAGAAAAGGATTATCAGGGAAAGAACGTAAGGGGGAAAATTGTATTCGTCAGCAAAGGCGGGATTTCTTATGCACATAAGCATGAAAATGCCCAGAAGGCCGGAGCAAAAGCACTGATCATTTACAGCGATGACCTTCAATTTCCAAAATTAAGCCTTTCTGATTCCAAAGCAGAGATACCCTGCGCCATCATATCAGGGGAAGACAGCTGGGATCTGCAAATGGAGAGTAAAAATAAAGTGGTAGGCATTCTGCCTAAACCTGTTCCAAACAGCAAGGTAACAGAAGGGTATAGGGTGAGCAGTTTTTCTGCATGGGGAGTACCAGGAGATCTTTCTTTAAAACCTGAGATTACAGCGCCGGGAGAGAATATTTATTCTACATTAAACAACGGTTCTTATGGCTGTATGAGCGGTACGTCTATGGCGGCGCCCAGTGTCGCCGGGATGAGCGCACTGGTCTCAGAATACATTGAGAGAACCGGATTGGAACAAAAAACCGGTCTCAGCAGAAGAACGTTGATACAGTCTCTGCTGATGAGTACAGCAGTTCCATTGAAAGAGGAAGACAGAGAAGAATATTCACCCAGAAAACAGGGCAGCGGCCTTGCTAATGTGAGATTGGCTGTCTCGTCTCCATCATATCTTCTGATTGGGAAAAAAGAAGGAAATGACGGGAAAGTGAAAGCAGAGCTGGGAGATGATCCGGATAGGAAAGGTGAATATGAATTTTCATTTCAGGTTTGCAATATTTCTGATAAAAACCAGTATTATACGCTGGACAGTTCAATTCTGACAGAAGAATTGCTGGAAGGGGAATGGATTGCGGGAAGTTCGCATAAGCTGCAGCCGAAGGTGGAATTTTCTTCGGAAGATCAGGTGCTTCTATATGATTTAAATGGGGACAGAAAGGTAGACAGAGAAGATGTCATGCAGCTTCTGCGTCATGTGAACCAGTCTCTTCCATTGCAGCGGGTGGAATGCAATCAGGAGAAATTTGATTTTCATAAAGACGGTGTGATTGATACAGCAGATGTGTATGGTTTTTTGCAGGCGCTGGAAATGTCTGCACAAGATTTTCAGGAGATGGTTCTGGAAGTGAAAGATACCGCTCAAGTGTCAGTGAAAGCAACATTGTCTGAGAAAGACAGAAAGTATTTGAACAGCCGTTTTAAGCATGGTATGTATATTGATGGGTTTATTTATCTTAGAGGGGCGGTGGAACTGTCCATTCCTGTGCTTGCTTTTTATGGAAACTGGACAGAATCGTCGATGTTTGAACCTTTTGATTATCTGGAGTTTTATAATGGAGGAAAACAGGAAGCGGCGACTTATTCGGATGTGAACGTTACTAATTATCTGAATTATTATTCAGCAGAAGCAGACAGTGTCTGCCGGTATGGATCGAATCTTTATCTGAAGGGAGGCGACAAAAAATACCTCCCAGACCGCAATGCATTTTCTACAAATTCAGGAGACCGGATTGACGGCCTCAGCTATACGCTTATCCGCAATGCGGCGGCGGTAGAGACCAGCATTGTCAATGATAAGACGGGAGAAATTTACTATCAGTCTGAGGAAGAGAAATTGGAGGGCACTTATTACGATGCCAAAGAGAACCGCTGGTGCAATAAGGAATACCTTTCCAGTCTGGACTGGCAGGGAAAGAACCGTCAGGGAAAACCACTGCCTGAGGGAACAAGAGTGCGTTTTATAATTACAGCGCTGCCGGAATATTACCGGAATAATCCCAAGAAAGCTGCTGAGGGGGCAAAATTCAGCGTTCCTGTCACCATTGATAACACAAAACCCAGATTGATTGCCATGGAGGATGAAGCGCCTGGAAAAATCCGCCTGACATTTCAGGATAATCGTTATACGGCGGCAGTCAAAGTATATGACAGGGACCGGGAAACATTGCAAGCCTATGGGGTAAATCAGAATAAGCCGGGAATCTCCATGCAGGTTACGATCAATGACCCGAAAAAAGTATTTTATCTTCACCTGGTGGATTATGCGGGAAATACGGTCTCCTACCGGGTTAACCGCAGTGAAAGCCCTGATACGGCGTGCACGGACGGAGTGGTATTGAACAGATCAGAAATGAAGATTATTAAGAATAATACACAGCGGCTGAAAGCAGTGGTGAGTCCGGAAGGTGTTTTAGATGATACAGTTACTTTTCACAGCGAGGATTGCAGTATTGCCTCTGTAGACCAGAAAGGTGTGGTGACAGGACTGAAGCCAGGAATCACCAGGATTATTGCCACAACAAATGCAAAAAATGCAGCCGGGAAACCCGAAACTGCAGTCTGCCAGGTTACGGTGGAAGAAATAGCGGTTTCTCTGAATGGCATTCTGTGGGATGCAGATGGAAAAACCTGGTTTGGCAATGTTAATACAGCGTATCTTCCAGATTATACGAAGCTGTCACAGGTTAAGAAGAACCGCTGTTATGCGGCGGCAGCTGCTGTGAAGAATAAAATCCTGGCGGTAGAAGGGAAGCAAGAGAGCTCAAACTTATATCTGATTGACCCGGCAAACAAATATAAAACAACCTTAAAAGGAGAGCTTGATTTTGAGATTTCAGATCTGGCATATGGTCCTAACGCAGACCTGGTATTCTCTGTCCAGGGCACGGATTTAAATTACTTTGAGAGTGAGGATATCCATGCAGTCTTGGGGTATGCAGGAGTGGATGAGGTTACTTCGGGAGATAAACTGGTAGGCATTTCTTATGCGGGAAGCAGCAATGAGGCTGCGTATGGCCTGGTAGACTGGTTCTATGTGGTTTCTCAGAGGGGAAATTTGTATAAGATGGGCTACAGTGTAAAAAATGAAGACTACATCTATAAAGACATTTTACAAGAAGTGGGAAATACAGGGATCAGTACAGGCGATGAATGGATCTTTAATTCGCTCTACTATGATCCAGTGAGCGGTTATATTTTCTGGAGTGTGTATGATGGCGGCGATAAGGGTAAAATGTATGCCTTGTCTTGTGGGAGGCCAAAGGCAGATACCGCAGTGAGTACCTATTATCTTGGCAGTTTTCAGGAAGGAGACCAGCCTTTTGTGGGATTGTACGGTACATCTGGTATGGATGGCTATTCTTTTGGCATTTAAGTTGTCCATACACTGGAAGAAAGGAGGCAGCTAATGTGGGAAGATAAAAACAGCAGACGAATGCATTTTTGTATTTCAATGCCTTTTCAGCTGCTTTTGCTGACATTATTTTGTTTGATGCAAACTGGATTATCCGTAACTGCTTCACAAAATTCAGCGAGTCAGCGGCCGGCGGCAGGCACATCCCATGCTTCTGATTCTGTCAGACAAGGTCTCGTTTTTACCCGGCTGAGCAGCCAGGGAAGGACTGTGACATTGACTGTAAATATCACAAAGGACAGTCAGGTCAGCAGCGGCAGGATTAAGATCCATTACCCCAGTGAATTTTTGCGTGTTACAGATGCACAGGGGGGAAAGCTTTGGAGCATGGAGGATGTTAACACAGGACTGTCAGAATCGGGACAGAGTTTAGTATCCTACGCATGGGTGGGGAAGGATAAGTATACTGGCGAGGGAAATCTGCTTACTGTGACCTGGGAAGCGCTGGAGGCTGCAAACAGGCGGGAAATTGCTGTGGAAACGGAGATTTCAGAAATCTATTCTCTGGAAGACAGACTTACAGTAAACCCAGATTGGATCATTGATCGTCTGCGTCCCGATTTTCCTTCTGGTAATCCGGTTCGTACTGGAGATGAATCAAATGCAGCAGGTCTTGCCCTGTTGTGCCTGGGGACTGTGTTAGTGATGGCAAGGCTGATTCGTGTCAAGGCAGGGTAGGTTCCTGCTTATTTTTGCAGGCGTTGTGCATGTGCTGATATATTGCAGCAGATGGGCTAAACAGCTTTGTGCGGACAACGGACTTCATGTTCCGCGCCAGAGCTGTAAAATACATTAAAGATAAGGACACAATTTTTCCTGCCAGAAGCTGCAAATCCGTTCCAGAGACCAGGAGGCGTTTGCGGGACTGGTGGAGGGAAGCTTTTCTATTGTTTGAAGTTTTGGGAAGTCAGAAAGTGCTGGCATTGTATATTTCTCAAAAAGCTGGCAGGCTTTGCTGCCGTTTCCAAAGAGCGCCCTGATATTTGTCTGGGGAAGTAAGCCAGCAATATCTGCAGGTACTACATTGCGGATGCTGCTGTCAGACGAACCGATAATTTCACAGCTTTGAATCACATCCCAGACGGCGATGTGATGGCGGAGCAGAAGCTGCTGCTTTGCTTCAATGGTTGTGGGGATCGGTTCTTTTGTTATATGTGCGAGAACTTTCCAAAACCGGTTTTGCGGATGACCGTAATAGAAGTTCTGTTCCCTGGATTTTACAGAGGGAAAAGTTCCGAGAATTAATATTTTGGAATTTTGATTAAAAACAGGTGCGAATTCGTGTGTAAGGCGTTGGTAATCTGACATAGGAACGCTCTCCTTTTCATAGACTTAGATTCTGCGGCTTGTGTTAGAATTATCTTTGGCACTGTGCTCATGCCATATATTACAGGTTTCTGATACTTTGTTTATTATAAGGAAAACCTGGACAAATTTCCAGAGGAAATTATTTTTGGGGAATTTTATACGAAATCAAGATAGCATAATGTATTTGAATTTCCCCATTTTTTGATTTTATAGTACCAAAAGGTTTCCAGCACAAAGTGATGGAAACACTTCGTACAGAAAAGTGCTATGGAAAGCTATCTTTCCAGATACTTTTTGTGCAAGATGTCTATGCTGCCAAAGCAGCAAGACCTTTTGGTACTAAAATATAGGTTGTTGTTAAAAAAGGGGAAACTCAAACGTAATGTAATATTGTAAAAAAACTGCCGGTATTGTATAATATGGCATATACTTTGAATCGGAGCCGAATCCTAAATAAAGTAACATGGTATGGGGAGAAAGGAAAAGATTATGCACATACAAATGCAGTGCTGCGGAATTGTTCTGATGATGGTTCTGCTGTTTTTTTACACGAAGCAAAAAAGAATATCGTTAAATACAGAAAGGGCATTTTTACGTGCTTTCTGTCTGAATTTTTTCTGTATTGTTCTTGATGTTTTTTCTATTATTGTTATTTATCAGAGAGACAGGCTGGCGAAATGGTTTATTGATTTTGTCTGTAAGAGTTATCTGGTAACGCTGCTGGGTGTGGCACTCTGCGGTTTGCTCTATGTATGCGTGGATATTTATGTCAAAAAAGAAGATTACCAAAAGGCTGTGAGAAGATATGAGATCATAGCCTTAGCAGATGTCATATTAATTTATATCTTGCCAATCTATTATCAGTTCGATGAAGATGAAACCACCTTTTTAGTCACATATGGTCCAAGCAATTTAGCAGCATTTTTTGTTGCTATTGGTTTTTTGATTGTCAATTTCCATTTGATGAAGAAGGAAAGAAATAAAATTAATCCCAGACGCCGGGAGGCAGTACAGCTGTGGATGCTAATCTGGATCAGTGCGGCGTTACTGCAGTTCTTTTACAATAAGCTGCTGGTGCTGGGATATGCATGTTCCATAGGTATGGCAGTGCTTTATTTAAAACTTGAGAATCCTGAGACAAATCTGGACAGGCAGTCGGGAATGTTCAATCACGGGGCACTGGTTCAGTATATCAGCCAGTTATACAGCAAAAAGAAACGGTTTTCTGTGTTGGCAATTATTTTTGAACGCTCTTTTTATAAAAATATGAGACCAGGACAGTCAGAGGAAGTGAGAATGGAAATCATGGAATTTTTGCTGGGTCTGCCGGAGGTACTTGTTTTTAAAAATACTGAGGATGAGATTCTGCTGGTGTACAAGGAGGCAGGAAAAGCAGAGCAAAAGATGCAGTCATTGCTGCAGCGTTTTGATACCGGCTGGGGAAGAGATAAATCTTTCTGTGTCCGTCCCCGCTGGATTTATATTCCGGATTCCGGGATTATGAACAATGTGGAGGATATGCTCTACTTGATTCGGGATATCAGGCAAAATGGCAAGGAATTTTCTGAAAATCCTTTTCTATATGTGGATAAGGAAAAAGCAGAGGAAATGTATCGGAAAAAGCAGACAGAACAGTTGATTTTCAATGCCATGGAAAAAGATCGCGTGGAGGTATACTATCAGCCCATTTATTCTACCAGAGAACGCTGCTTTACCTCAGCAGAGGCGTTGGTGCGTATTAAGGACGAAAAGGGAAATATTGTGCCGCCGGGAGCTTTTATAGATATTGCTGAACAAAATGGAATGATTTTAAGGCTGGGAGAGATGGTCTTTGAGAAAGTATGCCGGTTTGTAAAAGAAAATGCCGTCGAACAGTATGGGCTTCATTACATTGAAATTAACTTATCTGTGGTGCAGTGTTCTTATGAACAGTTAGCGGAAGATTATATCAATATTATGGAAAAGTATAATATTCCATCTAAATTTATCAATCTGGAGATTACGGAGTCAGCATCCATGGAGGCAAAAAGGATTTTGCTGAATAATATGAGGAGCCTGATGGATTATGGTGTGAGATTTTCATTGGATGATTTTGGAACAGGGCAGTCAAATTTGAATTATATTGTTGATATGCCGGTAGATATTGTCAAGTTCGACAGAGATATGACCAATGCTTATTTTGAAAATGGAAAGGCAAAATATGTGATGGACGCCGCCATGCATATGGTACAGGGGATGAACCTGGAAATTGTATCTGAGGGAATTGAGACCAGGGAGCAGTACGAGACTATGGAAGAGCTGGGAATCAGTTATATTCAGGGATATTATTTCTCGAAACCTTTGTCCGAACAACAATTTCTGCAGTTTATTTCTGCTGATCTGAGGCAGGCGGGGGAGTGAGTAAGAGAAAGATTAAAATAATGGATATAGCCATGCATTGCTTTATGTAATACGTATAATATTCATCTATCAAAGGAGGCTGCACCATGGAAGACGCACATGTCTTACGACTGCCAAACTCCAAATTTCAAGATTTGTACCTCTGCTTTTGCGGTGTGTCTGAATGTGAGCCTTGCCATAGCTTTGGTCCAGCTGTACGTCCAAGTTATATTCTGCACTATGTTCTGTCCGGAAAAGGAATTTATCAGGTAGGCGGCCGGAAATATAAGATAAGGAAAGGGCAGGGATTTCTTATTGAGCCAGAGGCTGTAACCTTCTATCAGGCTGACGAGCAGGACCCCTGGACTTATCTGTGGGTAGGATTTGCAGGAACTCACGCAGAAATGTTTTTGCAGGATCTGGGACTTAACGGCAATCAGCATGTATTCCAGAGCAGACATGGAGAAGAATTAAAACGTATTGTGGCAAATATGCTGAAGAACCATACATTTTCTCAAGCGCATCAGTATTATCTTCAGAGTCTTTTGTATGAATTTTTTGCTGTGCTCAGCCGTGATGTCCAGATGGAAGCAGTCACAGAAGAAAACCGGGAAAGTATATATGTTCAGAAAGCAGTCAGTTATATTCAAAACAATTATTTTCGGGGGATTGGAGTTGCGGAGATTGCGGAGCATATTGGAGTGAGCCGCAGTTATCTTTATAAAGTATTTTCCAAAAATCTTCAGGTTTCTCCCAAAGAATTCCTCACACGTCTTCGGCTGGTGCGTTCCAGAGAGCTTTTAGAGCTTACGGAGTTATCCATAGAAGGAGTGGCGATGTCCTGCGGTTATCAGGACACGCTTGTCTTTTCCAAAGCGTTTAAGCAGGAAACAGGGATGCCTCCCAGTCATTACCGCAAAATGTATCACCGGAAACAGCAGGAGAGAAATCTGTCTGGGTCACAGGGATTGCTGGAGATAGTGGAAACATTTTGACTGGTTTTTAATACAAAATCCTCTAACTCTTATCTGATGAGATGCTTATAATAAGGATAACTTAAAAAGAAAGCGTCAGGAGAAGGAGGAAACAAATATGAAGATTGTTTATCATGAAAATTCAAAAGTCTTTCATTTGTGGAATGAATGTATCAGTTATGTAATGATGGTACTTAAGAATGGGCAGCTTGGACATTTGTATTATGGAAAGAGAATTCATGACAGAGAGAATTTGTCTGATTTATTGGAGCTTGCTGCCCGTCCTATGTCTTCCTGTTCTTTTCCAGAGGATAAAATATTTTCTCTTGAACATATCAAACAGGAGCTGCCAGGTTTTGGCACAGGAGATTACCGGAGCCCGGCGGTGGAAATCTGCCAGCAAAATGGGAGCAGAATTTCTGATTTTCAGTATCAGTCACACCGGATAGATGGGGGAAAACCTGAGCTGGCAGGGCTCCCGGCAACTTATGTGGAGAATCAGCAGGAGGCGTCTACTCTGGTAATTAATCTGCAGGATTCTGTGACAGGAATTCGGGCAGAATTATTTTACACGATTTTTGCAGAGGGTGGCATTCTTGCCAAAAGTATTTGTTATCACAATGAAGGTCTGCAGACCGTCCAGCTGGAACGTGCTATGAGCCTTTGCCTGGATCTGCCGGACTGTGATTACGAATGGGTGCAGCTGTCTGGAGCATGGTCCAGGGAACGCCATGTCAGGACCAGAAAATTGACTATGGGCATACAGTCTATCGGAAGTCTGAGAGGACATTCTTCTCATCAGCACAATCCCTTTGTGGTGCTAAAGCGTCCCTGTGCTACAGAGCAGCAGGGAGAAGCGATTGGTGTTAGTTTTATATACAGTGGAAACTTTCTCATGCAGGCAGAAGTAGATGCTCATGATAATACAAGAGTTCTGGTGGGAATCCATCCAGATGCTTTTTCCTGGAGGCTGGAAGCAGGAGAGAGCTTTCAGACGCCGGAGGCAGTAATGGTGTACACAGATCAGGGATTGAATCATATGAGCCAGACCTTTCACCGTCTGTACCAGAAACGCCTGGCAAGAGGAAAATGGAGGGACCAGGCACGCCCGATTCTTATCAATAACTGGGAGGCCACATATTTTGATTTTACAGAAGATAAGTTGATACAGATTGCCAGAAAGGCGAAGGAATGCGGGGTAGAATTGTTTGTGCTGGATGACGGCTGGTTTGGAGCCCGCAGCAGCGACCATGCCGGATTGGGTGACTGGGTGGCAAACTCGGACCGCCTTCCCCAAGGCATCGCGGGAATTGCGCAGCGTGTGGAAGACCTGGGAATGAAGTTTGGTCTCTGGTTTGAACCAGAAATGGTAAATGAAGATTCTGATTTGTACCGTATGCATCCGGACTGGATTCTCTCTGCGCCTGAAAGAGTAAAATCACATGGTAGATATCAATATGTGCTGGATTTTTCCAGAAAAGAAGTGGTGGATGTTATTTATGAAATGATGGCAAAGATACTCAGCGAGGCAAAAGTGTCCTATATTAAATGGGATATGAACCGCAGCATTACAGAGTGTTTTAGTTTCGGTTTGCCGCCAGAACGCCAGGGAGAGGTATATCACCGATACATATTAGGCGTATATGATCTGTATGAGCGTTTGACCCGGGAATTTCCAGAGATATTGTTTGAATCCTGTGCCAGCGGAGGAGGACGTTTTGATCCAGGAATGCTTTATTATGCGCCTCAAGGATGGACCAGTGATGACACTGACGCAGCAGAACGTATGAAGATAC
This sequence comes from Lachnospiraceae bacterium, assembly GCA_910575075.1. Lineage (GTDB taxonomy): Bacteria > Bacillota > Clostridia > Lachnospirales > Lachnospiraceae > Petralouisia. Next base: position 101,879 of record CAJTCY010000005.1, on the reverse strand, counting down.
AGTATGGAACGTCCATGTGTTATCCAGTCAGCAGTATGGGATCTCATGTATCTATGATTCCAAACCATCAGGTTAATCGTCAAACCCCGCTTCATACCCGGGCAAATGTGGCTTATTTTGGGACCTTTGGCTATGAGCTGGACTTAAACAGGCTGACAGAGGAAGAGATTCAGGAGGTAAAACAGCAGATTGTTTTTATGAAAGAGTATCGTACACTTTTGCAGTTTGGCACATTTTATCGTCTCAAAAGTCCCTTTGAGGGAAATGAGATGGCATGGATGGTGGTGAGCCAGGATAAACGGACGGCAGTGGTAGGCTGGTATCGGATTATGAATGTGGTGAATGGCTGTTTTACCCGTCTGCGCCTGCAGGGGTTAGAAGCTGATCTATGTTATCGGAACAGCCAGAGCGGTTCCCTTTGCTATGGAGATGAACTGATGAATCTGGGGCTTTCGACTACAGATGCGACAGCCGGAGAAGTGGCAGCCGGAGGAGAATCCTGTACAGATTATGAATCAAGGATTTATCTGTTGGAAGCTCAATTTGAGTTTTCCCATTTTTAACAACAACCGATATTTTAGTACCAAAAGGTTTCCATCACTTTGTGCTGGAAACCTTTTGGTACTATAAAAGCAGAAAATGGGAAAACTCAAAAAGCTTAAGGGTTGCAAATATTTTAAAAGCCCTATATAATGTGAAATCATAAGAGAAATGAGGGCTATTATAGTGACAGGGAACAAAGGAAAACGTTTGAACCAATATATCAGTGATTATGTGGTATTTGATTTGGAAACCACTGGCGTCCGCCCGGATGCAGATGAAATTATAGAAATTTCCGCCATACAAGTGCGGGGACACAAAGCTGTGAATGAATTTTCCACACTGGTAAATCCAGGAATACATATTCCATCAGCAGCTTCCAGAGTAAATCATATCACCGATGATATGGTAGAAGAAGCGCCGAAGCTTGCACAGGCCCTGGAAGGTTTTTTGGAATTTGCGGGCAATGATATTCTGGTGGGACATAACATTCACAGCTTTGACCTGAACTTTATTTATCGGGGGGCAATGCGTATTTTGGGTGCAGCAGTGGAAAATGATTATATAGATACATTGTATATGGCAAGACAGTGTTTGCCGAAGCTGTCCCATCACAAGCTGTCAGATGTGGCAGCTTATTTTCATATCAGCACAGCAGGCGCGCATCGTGCATTAAACGACTGTGTAATGAATCAGAAATGTTATGAGGAACTGGGAAAAATTCTTGAGCAGAGACGAAAAACGAATCCAGAGATTATTTGTCCTAAATGTGGCTCTGAGATGGTTAAGCGCAGCGGAAAATTTGGGGAGTTTTACGGGTGCGGCGATTTTCCGCGCTGCCGTGGAACACGAAAAATATAAAATTTCAAGAAAGAGTGAAGAATATATGAAATCATTGGTAATTGCAGAAAAACCCAGCGTGGGAAGAGATATAGCCAGAGTTTTAGGATGTAAGCAAGGAGGGAATGGATACCTGGAAGGGAAAGATTATGTGGTGACCTGGGCGCTCGGGCATCTGGTGGAGCTTGCTGATCCGGAGAGCTATGGGGATCAGTGGAAAGAATGGAAGATGGAGACGCTTCCCATGCTGCCAGAGCATATGGAAATCCAGGTGATCAAGAAAACCGGGCATCAATACCAGACGGTTAAGAAACAGATGTACCGGAAAGATATCGGGCAGATTATTATAGCCACTGACGCAGGGCGGGAAGGAGAACTGGTGGCACGGTGGATTATCCAGAAGTCCGGTGTGAAAAAGCCTATGAAACGGCTGTGGATTTCTTCTGTCACTGATAAGGCAATTCGTCAGGGATTTTCCAGTCTCAAAGAGGCGAGAGAGTATCAGAAATTATATGAAGCGGCAGTGGCACGCGCAGAAGCAGACTGGCTGGTAGGGCTGAACGCTACCCGTGCTTTGACTGTGAAGCATAATGCGCAGCTTTCCTGCGGCAGGGTTCAGACCCCGACTCTTGCCATTATTGCGAAGCGGGAAGCACAGATTAAGGCATTTCAACCGAAATTATATTATGGATTGAAGATGAAGAGTAAGGAGGCTGTCTGGACCTGGAAGACCAGTCAGAACAGCAGCAGCACTTTTTCGAAAGAGGAAATTCAAAAGGTACAGAAACAGTCTGTAAACAGTATGGCCGTTGTGACAGAAGTTAAGAAAAAACAGCAAAAATCTTATGCGCCGCAGCTTTATGATTTGACTTCTCTGCAGCAGGATGCCAACCGTATGTTCGGATTTTCTGCAAAGCAGACTCTGGACTATATGCAGAGCCTGTATGAACGCCGCAAGGCAGTGACTTATCCAAGAACGGATTCCCGCTATCTTACAGCGGATATTGTGGAAACGATTCCAGAACGCCTCAGAGCATGCCGCGGCGGAATCTATGCTGCGATCTGCGGCAGGCTGCTGAAATCTGTCATCAAAGGAAATAAATCATTTGTGGATGACAAAAAAGTTTCAGACCATCACGCGATTATTCCCACAGAACAGGGCATAAATTTAAAAGATCTGGAATACGGGGAGCGTAAGATTTATGAACTTGTGGTTTCACGTTTTCTGGCAGTTCTTCTGCCGCCCTGCCTGTATCAGCAGACGGAGGTGACGGCAGTCTGTGAAGGGCAGCAGTTTACTGTGAAAGGCAGAATTTTAGAGCAGACAGGCTGGCAGGAAATCAGGGCGCTGCAAAAAGAATCTGGGATCACCGCAGAAGATTTTGATGATGGGGATGATTCAGAGACAGCCAAAGGAGAGGTCATTGCAGGCAGCATTCCAGATTTTGTGAAGGGACAGAAAATTTTATTTACAGAAGGAAAAATCACAGAGGGAAGAACGAAACCTCCGCTGCCTTTTACAGAGGCGACGCTTCTGGCAGCAATGGAAAATCCAGTAAAATATATGGAAAATACAGACCAGAAATTGAGAAAGACATTAGGAGAGACAGGCGGTCTGGGAACGGTTGCCACCCGGGCGGATATTATTGAAAAATTGTTCAACAGTTTTATGATTGAGAAACGTGACCAGTATATCCATTTGACCTCCAAAGGCAGGCAAGTGTTAGAGCTTGCGCCCCAGGGTCTGACTTCCCCTGAGCTGACCGCAAAATGGGAACAGGAACTTTCTGATATTGCAGCTGGGAAGATAAAGAAAAAAGATTTTGAGGCAGAGATCCGTACTTATACGGTGGATATTGTCAAGGATATTCAGGTGTCTTCTAAGACATACAGGCATGACAATCTTACAGGAAAGAAATGTCCGGAATGTGGGAAGCTGATGCTTGAGGTGAACCATAAAAACGGAAAAATGCTGGTATGTCAGGACAGAGAATGCGGTTACCGCAAAACACTGTCCAAAGTTACAAACGCCCGCTGCCCGCAATGCCATAAAAAAATGGAGCTGGTGGGTGAAGGAGAGAATCGGAAATTTATCTGCGTCTGTGGTTACCGGGAAAAGCTTTCTGCATTTGAAAAACGTAAAAAAGAGAGTGGAGGCGGAGTCTCCAAAAAGGATGTTTCCCGTTATATGAACAAGATGAAACAGGAGGCAAAGGAGCCAGTAAACAATGCATTTGCAGATGCACTGGCAAAACTGAAATTATAAAAGATGGAAGAATCAGATAAAGTTTAATTGATGTATAAAAATACGAAAACTCAAGGCGACAGTTTCTTGACTTTGGAATTTATAGTGTGTTAAAATGGCGTTGGAATATTCTGAATATATCATGCAGAAGTTTGGTTAGTGGAGGTTAACAATGGAGAAACATGTTATTTTGATTGCGGATGATGTGGAAATCAACCGTAACATGCTGAGTTTTATTTTTGAAGAGCAGTATGAGATTTTGGAAGCGGCAGACGGCATAGAGACAATCGAGCTGCTTGAGAAACATAATGATACGCTATCGCTTATTTTTCTTGATTTGATAATGCCCAATAAGTCAGGTCTGGATGTTTTGGAATATATGTTTGAAAAGGGATATATGAATTCCATTCCAGTGATTATGATTACCGGAGAAGCTACTGTAGAGAGTGAAGTTAAAGCATATGAATATGGGGTTTCCGATATTATTTATAAACCTTTTGATTCAAAAGTAGTTATGCGCCGGGCCCAGAATATTATTGAGCTGTTCCAAAATAGAATTGATATTGAAAGGAAGCTGGAAAAGCGGACCAGACAGCTTCGGGAGAGCAAGGAGAAACTGGAGCGCAATAATGAATTTCTTGTGAATGCCCTGAGTTCTGTGGTTGAGTTCCGCAGCCTTGAATCTGGGGAGCATATCCAGAGAGTGAAATATTTGACGAAGATTCTTCTGAAATATGTAAAATCGGAGTTTCCGGAATATGAATTGACAGATGAATCTGTAAATTTGATCGTAAATGCTTCTGCGCTTCATGACCTTGGAAAAATTGCGATTCCAGACAGCATCCTTCTGAAACCAGGAAGGCTGACAGATGATGAATTTAAGGAAATGAAGAAACACACAGTATATGGATGCCAGCTTCTGGAGAATTTTAAACAAGAGGAAAATGAGTTTTACGGCTATTGTTACGATATTTGCAGATACCATCATGAGCGATATGATGGAAATGGTTATCCAGACCGCTTGAAGGGAGAAGAAATTCCAATCTGGGCACAGGTAGTTTCTATTGTGGATGTGTATGATGCCTTGGTGAGCAAACGGGTTTATAAAGAAGCTTATGCCGTAGAAGAAGCAGTGAACATGATTAAGAACAATGAATGCGGCGTGTTTTCACCTAAGATTATGGAGTGCTTTGAGATGGCAAAAAGCGATTTTTTCCATGCAACAGAAGTAAAATTTTCTTATGCGGACGCCGGAGAGTAGAATAAAACATACAAAGACCGTTGACAGAATCTGAGGGAAAACCCTCATACATAATTAAAAAGCAATGCATGAGAGTTTTTACTGAAGGATACATAGAAGTACACAGAACGGCTAATATGGAAAATTAAATGGATATTGCAAGCCATCTCTTAGAATGTATTCAGGAGGTGGCTTTGTTGTTGTATAGAAATTATTACTGTACTTAGAATTATACATCGGTAAAAACAGATAATGCTTGACAAGTAAAAATAGTAACTTTTATAATAATTACAAATTAGTAAGAACGGTTGAATATAGAAGTATTCATACAGTGTTATAGCTGCGTGAATATTTTGGAATTAGCGGAATCTCTTACAATTTCGACTATGTGAGCAGGAGGTAACATTGAAATGAAAAGCATTCGAATCAAAATCACCGTATGTCTTATTCTGACTGTTATGATTGGGCTGGTCGGATCCGGAACTTCAAGCATCATGTTAAACTACAATAATACCATGTCCACGGTAGAGCAGATGATGAGCCAGACGGCAGTTCTGGCGGCAGGACGTGCACAGCAGGAACTGGAGGTTTATAAGAACGTTGTTATGGAGGTGGGGTGCATCCCGCAGCTGTCCGATCCGGAAGTGCCGGTGGAAGAAAAGCAGGCTATCATCGACGGGCGCGTTTCCATGCATGGTTTCCAGAGAGGAAATATTGTTGGCTCAGATGGTATCAGCATTTTTGACGGAAATGATTATTCAGACCGTGAATATGTACGTCAGGCCATGCAGGGAAATGTTTTTGTATCAGAGCCTTTGATCAGTAAGGTTACGGGGGAACTGTCCATTATGGTAGCGGCGCCTTTGTATTCTGAGGGGGATTATGGGAAATCTATTGTTGGTGTTGTATATTTTGTACCGCATGAAACCTTTTTGAACGATATTGTATCGGCCATTCAGATTGGTGAGAACAGCAGAGCTTATATGATCAATAAATCCGGCGGCACGATTGCTGACATTACGCTTGATACAATCACGGTTCAAAATATAGAAGCGGAAGCTCAGAGTGATCCTTCGCTGCAAGAGCTGGCGGCCATCCATGAGCAGATGCGTCAGGGGAAAAATGGGTTTGGAAGCTATGTGAATGGAGAAGACAAAATGTTTGCGGCATATGCTCCCGTGCTTGATACAGACGGCTGGAGTATCGCAGTGACCGCACCGCAGATCAATTATCTGGAATCTACGCGGGATGCTATGGTTATCAATATTGCAGTGATTGTGGGATCTATCTTGATTTCAGTTATTGTTGCTTTGGCTCTTGCTCTCAATATCGGAAGACCTATGAAGGCTTGTGTAAATCGGATGAAACTGCTCGTGGAGGGAGATTTAGATACACCGATGCCCAAGGTTACCAACAAGGATGAAACAGGTGTGCTTGTCAGATCAACGGAGGCTTTGGTGGAGGGACTGCGTATCGTTATCAATGACATCAGTTATTTGCTCAACGAAATGGCAAATCAGAATCTGGATGTCCATACGGAGCATGAAGATGTATATGTCGGCAGTTTTCAGGATATTTTGCATTCTATGCGCAATATGAGGCTTGAACTGAGCAGCGCCATGCGTCAGGTCAATCATTCAGCAGATGGGGTGGCGAATGCAAGCAGCCAGTTGTCCTCAAGCGCGCAGACGCTTAGTCAGGGTACTACAGAACAGGCAAGTTCCGTACAGGAACTGGCAGCAAGGATCAGCGTGATTTCTGAGGAGGTCAAAGATACAGCGGACGGAGCGCTGGAAGTTCGAAGCCAGACACATCAGACTGGCGAAGAAGTTTATCTGTGTAACCAGAAAATGCAGAATCTGGTAGAAGCCATGGAGAAGATCCGGACCAGTTCTGAGGAAATTGAAAAGATTCTTAAGACAATAGATGATATTGCATTCCAGACAAATATACTTGCCCTGAATGCGGCGGTGGAGGCAGCCAGGGCTGGCAGTGCGGGGAAGGGATTTGCTGTTGTTGCGGAAGAGGTTCGCGACCTGGCAGGAAAATCCGCGCAGGCGGCGAAAACGACATCGGATCTTATTGCCAATTCAACGGAGGCAGTACATATCGGTACAGATATCGCTCAAAATACGGCAGATGTTCTGCTTGGTGTCGTAAACAGCATTCAGTCTGTGGTTGATGCCATTGATCATATTGCAGTAATATCTAATGAGCAGTCAGAGTCAGTTGAGCAGGTTTCCGAGGGTATCAATCAGATTTCAGTTGTCGTACAGAGCAACAGCGCTACTGCAGAGGAAGGCGCAGCTGCAAGTGAACAGCTATCTGCAGAGGCAATCGGTTTGAAGGAATTGGTAGATCAGTTTACACTTGCTTCAAGATGATTACTGAGTGACAACTTTATCTGAAACAAAATAAGAGGTATGGTATTATAATTCGTTGAGTTATGAATTATACTATGGTAAAACTTGGAAAAAAGGAGGGGTAAGCCATGAGGAAACGAATCTTAGTTATAGCGCTTAGTTATCTGGTAGGAATTAGTTCTGTGCCAGAAGTGGTTTTGGCATCATCATTGAATGAAGCAGGGCAGGAGGATGCGATTTCACAGACGGAGGAAGAAACTGTATATCTCAAATATGTGAAAGAAATGCCGAATGAGGAGGGGAAACCAGAACTCTGCCTGCAATCAGAGGATGAAAGCTGCAGTGCGCACCAGGAGGAAGAGTATTATCTATCCAAGGAATCTAAAGCTGCAATAGAGGAGTTGGATATCGCTGGTTTAGAAAATCGAGACAGTAATGTGCAGGAAGCCGTAGAGGGATCTTTTACTTATCAGGTAGAGGATGGAAAAGCATATCTGATTTCTTATGATGGAGAGGATGAAGATCTTGTTGTGCCCTCTACGTTGGGGGATATCCTTTGGAGAGAATTAATCAAGGGGCTTTTGATAGGAAAAATAATCTAAAGAGTATAACGTTCAGTGAAGGAATAAAATCTATGGGTAGTGCAGGGATTTCTATGTGTGAAAATTTAGAATCCGTTTATTTTCCGTCGACTTTTATGAGCGGCATGGACATCAGCATCAGAGGTTTGGGGGGAATAATTTCTTTGTGTGAAAAGTTAACAACGATAACAGTCTCAGAGGATAATGAGAATCTTTGTGTGTATGAAGGGGCATTGTATACGAAAGATATGAAAACATTAGTGTTATTTCCGTCGGCAGCTCGACGTGAAATATTTCAGATTCCAGATGGAGTGGAGGCAGTAGGGGACGATGCATTTTATCATAATAGATATGTAAAGGAAGTGATTATGCCAGATACGGTGACGTATATTGGTTATTGGGCATTTTGTAATGCTGCTTCATTAGAAAAAATTAATATATCTGAGAATTGTGAGATGATCGGGCAGTTTGCAATACAGGGAACCCAGATCACGAGATTGCATATACCAGCCTCTGTTACATGGATTATGTCTGCAGCTATAAACGGTAATTTAAAGTTAGAAGAAATTACAGTGGATGAGAATAATCCGGTGTACCATAGCCATGAGGGGGTATTGTGTTCGAAGACAGTTGTTTGTGCCTATCCACCAGCGAAGACGGCAGAGTATTATGAAGTGGAAGAGGGGATGTCCTATATAGATATGAGTGCTTTTTATAGGGCAACGTATTTGAAAGAAATCGTTCTTCCAAATTCGATGCAAAGAATTGAAAGTGGTGCATTTTCTGATTGTTATAATTTAGAGAAAATTAATTTACCGAATGGAATTTCTTATATGTCTACTTCTATTTTTAGTAATAATTATCAGCCAAGAAAAATTATTATTCCATATTCTATGGAAGAGTTGCCGGAAGATGTTCTTTCAAATGCTACAAGTGCAACAGTGCAGGAAAATGTAAAGCAAATCGGAAAACAAAGTCTTTATCATCTGAAAGAAATATATTTTGCAGGGGATCTTCCGCAAAATATTGAAAATATTTTAGCTGTGGAAGAAAATAAAGAATTGACGATATACTATCCTTATGGAAATACAACATGGGAAGATGCGATTGCGGAGTATTCCAACTCCAATATTACTTGGCTGCCTCATACCCATGAGGTAGATAATGAATGGATAGAAGATTGGCCATGCACTTCTGAAAAAGAGGGACAGAAAAGCCAAAGATGTAGAGTTTGCGGGGCAGTGGTAAATGTAGAAATAATAGAAGAAATAGACCATTCACAAATAGAAATACGAAATGTTAAAGAAGCGAGCTGTACAGAACCGGGGTATACAGGAGATACATACTGTGCAGCATGTGATGTAAGGCTAAAAAGCGGAAGAGAAATTCCTGAAAAAGGACATCAGTGGTCTGAAGGAATGGTAATAAAGGAGGCAGGCTGTACGGAAACAGGAAAAGTAAGTTATACTTGTACAGAATGCAAAGAAACAAAAGAAGAAGAAATAGAGGCCAAAGGACATGGAGAAACAGAGGTCCGAAATGAAAAAGAGGCAAACTGCACAGAGCCAGGGTATAGTGGGGACAAATATTGTGTAGAATGCAATGAGAAACTGGAAGAAGGGGAAGTAATTCCGCAAAAAGGACATCAGTGGTCTGAAGGAATGGTAACAAAGAAAGCGACTTATGCTCAAAAAGGAACCAGGCTCTATACATGCATTGTTTGTGGCGGAACCCAAGAAGAATCTATTGATATGCTTGAGATAACACAACCTCAAATCTTAAGTGTGGAAAATGTTGCTAGAGGTGTATCTGTCAATTGGAATAAGATCAAAGGTGCAGCAGGGTATCGTATCTATAGAAAATCTGGAAAAAGCACTTGGAAACGGATTGCACAGGTGAAAAAGGGATCAAGTACAAACTATATAGATGCCAAAGCGAAAGACGGCACAACCTACACATACACAGTAAGTGCTTTTAATGGGGAAAATGAAAGTAAATATAACCAGATAGGCAAAACTGTTATCAGGCTTAAGGCGCCAAAGATTTAAAACTGAAAAACCAGAAAACGAAATAATTTTTGATAAAATGGACAAAGAATTCAAAAGTGAATGGGTATCAAATTCAGTATTCTACGTCCTCAAAACTTAAAAAAGCAAAGAGCCTTTTTGTTTCTGCTAATACATTGTCGAAGTCAGTGAAAAAATTGTCAAAATCTAAGAAGTATTATGTCAGGGTCAGGGCTTATAAGAAGCGTAGAAAAGATACATATTACAGTGCTTGGAGCAATGTGAAGTCTGTAAAAATTAATAAGTAAAGGGCGAAGGTGGCTCTGGGTGATATTCACTCGGACCCACCTTTGTTTTACTTGTCAAAAAATTTGAGTGTTGCAGACTGTTTGAAAACTGTAAGGTTAATTTCGAAGTAAAATGATTGGCGTAGAAGGTTTGTAGTATGATTTTTGTTCGATTTCAGACTTTTGATAGATACTTTATGCTGTTGCCGATTATTTCAAAAACTGCAGAAATAGTTCTTGGACATTTTTGAAATATAAGTATTGATTGTGAAATGGAGGAGGATAGGGTATAATATCCGAAAATAGTATTAGATGGAGGCGGCAGTGATGAAAAAAGCGTTACCCGTTGGTGTTGATAATTTTGAAGATATGCTAAAATCTGGATATTACTATGTAGATAAAACAATGTTTATAAAAGAATTATTGGACTTGAAAGGAAAAGTAAATCTGTTTACCCGCCCAAGAAGATTTGGAAAGACTTTGAACTTGAGTATGCTCCGATATTTTTTTGAGGATACAGGAAATGAAAAAGTAAATGAACAGAATAAAGGTCTTTTTCAGGGAAGGAAGATTATGGAAGCCGGGGAAGGATACACAAGTCAGATGGGAATGTACCCTGTGTTTGAGTTAACATTGAAGTCAGCAAAACAAGAAGACTACGATATAGCTTCTTATATGATCCAAAATGCAATCAGTACAGAGTTTGAACGACACAGAGGTATTGTAGAAAAGGGAAAAGACTACCTTTCTTCCAGTGAGTATGAACAGTATACCATTATTGCAGAAAGAAAAGCGGAGGAAAAAACCGTAAGAAATTCTTTGCAGCTTTTCTGCCAATGTATGCATAAGATTACGGGTAAGAAGACGGTTATCCTGATTGATGAGTACGACGTACCGCTGGAGAATGCATATTTCAGGGATTTTTATGATAGGATGGCCGGCTTCCTCCGGTCATTGTTTGAAGCAGCTTTAAAGACGAACCAATATTTACAATTTGCTGTTATTACTGGGTGTCTGCGGATCTCGAAGGAGAGTATATTTACTGGATTAAATCATCTAAATATTATCTCTGTACTTGATAAAAAATACAGTGAGCATTTTGGATTCACAGAACAGGAAGTTCTTCAGATGATGACCTATTATGAAGTGGAAAGCCGCTTTTCAACAATGAAAGAGTGGTATGACGGGTATTTGTTTGGAGATACAGAAGTTTATAACCCATGGAGTGTGATTAAATTTTTGTATGATTTATATTCAGATGTAGATGCATTTCCCCATCCTTATTGGATCAATACCAGTTCTAATGACATTATTAAGGACCTGGTCGCAAGAGCTGACCGGGAAATGAAAGGGCAGATTGAAATGCTTTTAGGCGGTGGGACCTTAGACATTCGGGTTCAGGAAGAAGTTACTTATGGGGATATGCACAGTAATGAGGAGAACCTGTGGAGTTTCCTTTATTTTACAGGTTACCTGACAAAAGAAAGTGAATATTTTAAAGACAAGTATATCTTTTTAAAAGTACGGGTTCCTAATTTAGAGGTAATGACAATTTATGAAAACACAATTATGAATTGGATGAAAGATGCCATAAAGAAAGAAGATTTTCATGATTTGTACCATGCAATGGAGGAGGGGGATGCGGAGAAGATGACAGACATATTGAACAGCCAGCTTTTCCAAACGATTAGTTTCTATGACAGCGCAGAGAATTTTTATCATGGGTTTCTGACAGGAATATTAAGCCAGAGTGAAAATTATCTGGTAAGATCCAACCGTGAATCAGGCAATGGCCGTTGTGATATTATGGTTAAGAGCCCCTCGCTGCGAGGGAGGTCATTTGTTCTGGAATTAAAGGTATCGGCTTCGATTGATGATTTGGAGAGAGACGCCAAAAAGGCATTACAGCAAATATATGACAAGAAATATGCGGAGGAATTACGGACAGAGGGGTATCGCAGAATAGATTGTTATGGGGTATCCTTCTTTCGGAAAGACTGTGAAGTCAGGTTTGGGAAAGGGAAAAATTAATCAGGCTCTTTGGGATACATCATTTACTTTATTGAGGGAAATTTTTCTGAGAAAGTACTGCGTCGTGGAACGGAAGAAACAGGGATAGATCATTTTTTTAGGGTATGTTATATAGGAACAGGAAATGTCAATCCTAAGTCATAACTGATGTGAAATGCTCATACATTATAAAAAAAGCAATGTATGAGGGATTTTCGTTGAAAGGATACATAGAAGAGCGTGCCGTTAATATTGCCAATTATATTATTGAAGAAAATGCTACTGTGCGTCAGACGGCAAAAAAATTTGGGATAAGTAAGAGTACGGTACATAAGGATGTGACAGAACGCCTTGTCCAGATTAACCCTGCGCTTGCCTCACAGGCCCGTAAAGTTCTGGATGTAAATAAATCAGAGCGTCATATCCGGGGCGGGCTGGCAACCCGGGAAAAATATCTTCACCAAAAAGGGGCTGTTTAATAAGCGGCCCTTGGGTGAAGGTGGCCTTTGTATGAGCAAGAAAACTATATGACACAAAAAAAAGATAAAATAAATCAAATAAAATGATTAAATTTATCACTATACAAGAACAAATATCTGTGTTAAGATAAAACTCGTGAAAAGCGAAGAAGAGGAGAAGTAGCTGCAGAGTAGCTTACAGAGAGTTGTTGCTGGTGGAAGACAACAGTGAGGATGCAGTGAACTGGCCTTGGAGCTTCCAGCTGAAGAATTTCTTATCAGGCAGATCAGAAAATGCTCTGCACAGAGAGGAGTAAGTCAGGACGGGTTCTCCCGTTACAGAGATAAGTATGAAGTGTCTGCAAAGTTTCGTGGAAGAAGCAGGATTTCAGTGCAGGCATAGAGTGCAGATGAGAGCATGGAAACATGAAGTAGAGTGGTACCGCGCAGGATAAGTATATCTTTCGTCTCTATTATTTTTAGATAGTAGATGCGAAGGATTCTTTTTTATTTAGACAAAAAGTGAACATTTAAGCCTGTGTCATAGACGACCGTTTTGGTGCAAAAGGTATCCCAAATATCTGTTATGTTCTCTTTGCTCGTTAAGATAATGGAGGAATGTAAAATGAAAAATTTTGAGAAGTATGAAAGACAATATTTTATGCCGCCAGAAGTGACGTATGACTGGGTAAAAAAAGAGTATATTACAAAACCGCCTATTTGGTGCAGCGTGGATCTGCGAGATGGAAATCAGGCATTGATTGAGCCTATGAGCCTGGAAGAAAAACTGGAGTTTTTCCAGCTTTTGGTGGAGGTAGGATTCAAGGAGATTGAAGTAGGATTTCCAGCAGCTTCTGATACAGAATATAACTTTATGCGGACATTGATAGAACGGAATATGATACCGGAAGATGTGACAGTGCAGGTGCTGACTCAGGCAAGAGAACATATTATCCGCAAGACGTTTGAAGCGGTCAAAGGAGCGCCCCATGCAGTCGTGCATTTGTATAATTCCACCTCTCTGGCACAGCGTGAGCAGGTGTTTAAGAAGAGCAAAGAAGAGATTAAGGAAATTGCCGTGGAGGGGGCCAAGCTGCTAAAACAGCTTGCAGATGAAACAGAAGGGAATTTTACATTTGAATACAGCCCAGAGAGTTTTTCAGGTACAGAGGTAGATTATGCATTGGAAGTGTGCAATGCCGTACTGGATATCTGGCAGCCAACGCCAGAGAAGAAGGTTATTATTAATCTGCCTACCACTGTGGAAAATGCCATGCCCCATATTTTTGCAGGGCAGGTGGAATATATGAGCAAGCATATGCATTTTCGTGAAAATGTAGTACTTTCTCTGCATCCCCATAATGACCGTGGCGTGGGAATCTGTGATGCGGAGTTTGGAATTCTCGCAGGTGCAGACAGAATAGAGGGAACACTGTTTGGAAATGGAGAGCGTACCGGAAATGTAGACATTGTGACGCTCGCTATGAATATGTTTTCTCATGGTGTGGACCCGAAACTGGATTTCAGTAATATGTCCAGAATTGCAGAGGTTTATGAGCGCTGTACCCGTATGCAGGTATCGCCCAGGCAGCCTTATGCCGGGGAATTAGTGTTTACCGCATTTTCTGGTTCTCATCAGGATGCCATTGCCAAAGGAATGGCCTGCCGGGAGAAACATATGGAAGGTGCGTGGACCGTGCCATACCTGCCCATTGATCCTAAGGATGTAGGACGTACTTATGATTCCGATGTTATCCGTATCAACAGTCAGTCAGGAAAGGGAGGCGTTGCCTATATTCTGAAACAGAATTATGGAATTACGATTCCTGAAAAAATGCGAGAAGAAGTGGGGTACACGGTGAAAGGAGTTTCAGACCGCCGGCATATGGAACTTTCACCACAGTTGATTTATCAGATTTTTGAGGAGCATTATGTAAATGATATGCCGTATTTTCAGATTCCGGAATGCCATTTTAAACAGAAAGACGGCATTTTGGCAGAGGCTGTCATTTCTCATAATGGACAGGCGCGTACAGTTACCGGAAATGGAAATGGCCGTCTGGATGCAGTGAGTAATGCGTTAAAACAGTATTTCAACATCAGTTATGAATTGTCTGTTTACGAAGAACATTCTCTGTCACGGGGATCTTCTGCAAAAGCAGTATCTTATGTGGGCATTTCCTGTAATAACCAATTGTATTGGGGTGTAGGAATAGATGAGGACATTATTTCATCTTCTATTGAGGCATTGTGCGTGGCAGTCAATAAACTGGAGCATATTCAGAAAAATGAACATTGCCGGGATGAGCGGCTGAATGAAATTATGAACTATATCCAGGAACATTATTTGACAGTGACATTGGATGAGCTGGCAGAAATACAGCATTTATCCAAGCCATATCTCTCAAAATATATTAAGGAGAAATCGGGAAGGACCTTCGGCGAGATTGTAAAGAATGTCCGTATGAAGAAGGCTCGTACGCTGCTGAAAAATACCAGTATGACGGTGGAAAATATTGCAGACAGCGTAGGCTACCAGAATGTGGAACATTTTAACCGCATGTTTAAGAAAAAATATGATATGACGCCAGTGCAGTTCCGCAACAGTAAACAGGGGCTCTGAGGCAATCAGCTATATGCATTTCCATAGGTTTGTCTGTTTTACGGCACACAACAGCGGAATTGGAACTGATATTGTATCGGATGATATCAGTCCCAATTCCGTTCTTAGTATAAGGCCGAACAAAATTTGTGAAGGCAGGCTTATAGACCGTATAGCTATGAGTGATTTGTTTGTAGTTTTTTAAGTAGTTTTACAATTCCATCTCTATTCTTTGCCGTCTTCATAAAAGCTGGAAGTATATCAGATTGAGAACGCATTGTCTTGTGTATTTGGTAATAATCTGGTTGAACTGTACGTAAATCTGCCGATAAAAAATCGATCAGATATTGTAAATGTTCTCTGTTTAGAGCCCATATTGTTTTCCCTCTGAAACTTGCTTGAAAGTAAAGCGGATAATGAAAATACGGATCTTCTGCATGGCGTATATCATTAAAAACTATGGATTGCCGATTTCGATTATCAAAAACATTTCCAATCACAACCTCTTCACAATAAGGACATTTGACTTTAATTTTTACACCATGAATTTTATTTTCAGGCATTGGGAGCCGAAAATATTTTCCGTTTGACGTGCATTGGGCAGTTACTTCATAAGCATAGTTTCCGCATGGTGCTATTTCCTTTTTAGCATAACATGCCTTACATTGAAAGATTGCCATATTACGTTCTTTGTCAAAATGAACAATCCCTGCTTTTTTGCATTTTGGGCAGACAACAGCCATGTCTGTCCATAATGAAAAAGTTCCGATTTTTACATCATTGAATTTACTTGCCATAAAAATTCCTCAAAATAACTTTAAGAGTATCCTTTTGATGCATTCATTCTACCACAATGTTGAGAGCATGAAAATAGGGAGTTTTCCGGGTGGTTTCCAGACTCTCGGATATAGGCGGCGGTCATCTGGGTGTAGGTTTATTTTAGCTCATCGGCGGACTGCGCCTTGAAAACAGAATGAAGCAGGTAATTGCGGAACGCAATAATTTTCTCTTATAGGATGACGCTAAGACGACACGGTTAGAAAATATAAAAACCTTCTGCACCAGCCTCGTCATCAAACAGGTCATCTTCATTTAAGAAATAGTCCATATCCAGAAGTTCATCTTTGCTCCTGTGGCGAATGTCCTTAGATGTGAGTCCTTCTGGCGGATGATCGATATATTTTTTGCGTAATTTCCCGATATTAGGTTTCATGGCTGCATCTCCTCCTTTTAGAGGATGATAACATAGAATGCGAAAAAAGGAATCATGCAGAAGAACGCTTTCCACGGGATTTGGACATTGCTTTCTCGTATAGTTCTTGGAGGGATACGCGTTTGTGGTTGTAATAGACCTCTAAAACAGTCATTGTGTGCTTGCAGTCAGGGCATTCCAAAGGATCGTAACCAAAGGAAGTCAAAATGGCAGTTCTCCATTGATGAAAACTGGGGTAGATTCGGTGCTTGCTTTTCGAAATGGCACGGTAAAGTTAGGAATCGATTTTGCGGTGTCTTGCGTATAAGCCGCCATACCGGATCATTTTAAAATGTTTTTCAGGGATGTGGCGAATCAGCCGCTTGATGAAATCAATTGCAGGAATGGTTTCCTGTATGTATTTGTCATCTTCATGGCGGTTGTAGTGGAACGTGACATGATCACCATCATATTTATCGATTCTTGAGGTGGCGATCGCAGGGCGTCCAAGATACCGCCCGATATATTTGATAACTGTTTTGGGGTCACAGAGACGGGGCCTGGCATAAACGTAAAAGCCATGTTTATGGTCAGTGTAACATTTAGATTTTATATTTTAAAAGGATGGTCCAAGGACAGATTCCATTTCGTTCAGGAGAGCTGTGCGGAAAGCATTGCGGAGAAAATCGGAAGGAAAGTTGTTTGACATAGCGCCAGAATCCGTCATCACTAAAACCGCCTTCGGAGATCAGGCAGTGGATATGAGGGTTCCATCTGAGGTCCCTGCCAAAAGTGTGTAAAACCATAAGGAAACCGGGGGTGAAGTTTTTGGATTTGTTTATCTGCTGAAACATGCGTAAAACAACACTGTTAACGGAATGAAACAGGCAGTTAAGCAGGGAACGGTCCCTGAGGAAGAAGTCACGGAGATTTTTATCAATGGTAGGGGAGTTGAATAGGCGAAGCCTATTTGTTCTTTCTCTTCGAAACTGTATACCCATTAAAATCAGCCTATAAATATGCGTTGCAGACGGCAGGCAAATATTTTATAATCAAGTACATAAAAAAGCCTAACTGGAGGAAGACATATGACAGGCATATATTTTAGCGGTACGGGAAATACAAAATACTGTGTCAGTAAATTTTTGGAATATTATGATAATGTTTCCCAAATGGAGTTGTATTCCATTGAAGAAGATATTTGTGTAGAAAAGCTGAAAGAAAGTTCTGATATTATTTTTGGATATCCTGTATATTACAGCGATATGCCTATGATCGTCAGAGATTTTATAAATAATCATTCAACACTTTTTGCCGATAAAAGCATTTTTATTATAGCAACAATGGGGCTGTTTAGTGGAGATGGAACAGGTTGTTCAGCGAGGTTGTTTAGAAAATACGGCGCTAATATATTAGGCGGTTTGCATTTGAAAATGCCTGATTGCATTGGGGATGTAAAGGCATTGAAAAAAACAATTGAAAAAAATAGAAAGATTGTAAAAGATGCAGACTGTAAAATAGAACAAGCTGTCAGAAGTATAAAAAACAAAAAATATAGTCAGGACGGGCTTACATTTATCAATCATTTTGCAGGGCTTTTTGGACAAAGGTTATGGTTTTATAGAAAACCTTATAAACTCAAAGAAAAGTTAAAAATTGATTATGAAAAGTGTGTTTCCTGTGGAAAGTGTTCCGATATTTGTTCTATGGGAAACATAAAAATGATTGAAAATAAGCCTATGCCGCAAAATAATTGCACTTGTTGTTATAGATGTTTTAGTTATTGTCCCCAAAAGGCAATAACGTTGCTGGGAAAAAAAGTGATAGAGCAATCTACTATTGATAAATATGTAAATATTTAACGTCCAGAGTGCAGAATTATTAAGTGAGTGCGAATTCAGTAACTGCATGTAAGAATATACAATTAACGGCTAAGAAATGTATGTTGGGCTCTGCCTTTTGTATTTTTAGGTTACTCGTGCGGTTAAATGTTGATGAACTTTATGCCATTAAATTTTCATCCGTAAGGCGGAAGAATGAGCTACAGTGAGCGCGGCAACGCTTGATGGCAATGCAGCAGATGAAAACATCAAAACAAAGCACATAGAAAAATCTGGCGGTAAAATGATATGGAGTATGGCTGCTTATGCAACCAGCGGCTTCAGACTGCGGATATACTGGTGTTTCTGAATTTTATCGTCAGCCAGTACTGTAATAAGCTGTGTAATCCCGGCAAGTAGTAAATCGGCTTGCAGTGTTTTTTCATTCCGCGTTTTGCGTCTGGCAACACAGAAGCTGTTTTTGAAGTGGTTAATGGATTTTTTCGCATTCACACGGATTTTATAGGTGGAATCCCATTCTTCCGTTCCTCGGATTGTACCGGGGGATGCACGGAGATTTTTCTCGGGATAACTATAGAACATCCTGCTGCAGGAAGATTCTGTACAGGGATTTTTGCAAAGGCAGATACGTTTGCTTCTGTGAATTTCCTTATTATATATCCACTTCATTTTGGGGCATACAAATTTCATAGTGGGGAACCCACAGCGCAGATGGGATTTACTGTCTTCCCGCTTCATTGCAAGAGACAGGTCTTTCAGGCAACGGGGAATTCTATTTTCATCCATAGGGTAGTCAGCTTCCGGAAGGGCAATTGTGTGCCTGAGCGGAATATACGCTTTCTCAATCGGACTATCCTGAAGAAGGTATTTATAAATTTGAATGGAATCAAAAGCGGCATCCCCAAGAAAAATTTTCGGATTGATCAGCGGATGTTTCCGGAAGAAATCCTTTCATACCGGGATCAGCGCTTTGGAATCTGCAAGACTTTTATCCTTATCGGGAGAACCGGATTTCTTTTCTGCAATGATGTCCGGATAGGCTTCGATAAACTCTTTATTGTAGAAAGAAATATCCCTGACAATTCCAGGTCCGTTTGTAATGATGCCGAATTTAAAGGCTTTCAGCTGCTTGATGATATAGTTGACGTACTTGGGATTATTTTCAGTAACCCAGGCCTCAATGCCGGGAGTGTCAAAGAGCATCATGGACGCTTTGTGATGATCAATCCGCTGGCCGACTGGTTCGGCCAGGCCGACAAGGTGATCGGACATGATTGTAAGTTTGACAAAAAATTCTGTTTAAACCGGGTAAATTTAGAAGCATCAGGGACAACATCAAATCCACAGAAATCCCGTAATTCCTGAAAATATTGAAGATCATGAATCAGGATTTTATAAGTGGAAAGTAGATTGTGCTGCACAGGTCTACAACAGATGCCAGATGGAACGCTAGGATGAACTGTCCAACTCTTTCTGTCCATACTTGTATATTGACACTAATATTATATGATGTTGGGGGCAAATAAAGTTTTTTAGCCTGCCCCATGATTGATAGTACCTTGAAAATTTCACACAATTATAGAAATCATACCAGAAATGTTTAAAAAGTGCAGTGTCAAGAAGCTGTGAAACGCTTTAAAGCTACTCACAGGCTGTTAATAGCTGATTTTGGGTATAATGCCCCCCTTCGTTCCGGAATGTAATCAGCTTGCGGACATTTAATGCAGCTATTTTACACCCGAAGAAAAAGCGGCTGGGGATACAGCCTCTCACTGGTATCCTGTCTGCATGATAGAGCCGCCTTAGTATGGAAGAGATCGTCTCTACGCCATTGCGTATCCTGGCAAGCTGTTTATATTCCTCCGTTTTCATTTCCCGCCGGGCTTTTGCACGGAACTGCCCCTTGGCGGAGATTGTTATGGAACATACCCTGGCATGCACTTTTACACGGCATTCATCTTTATGGGGACAATTCAAACATTGTTCTTTCTCAAATGATGCATAAATGTGCCCGTTCCCGTTGGTAGAACAGCTGCTGCTTTTAGGGGCATATCCGGCAGGACATTCTAACACGCGATTGCCCGCCCCGTTGAGCTTAAAATCAGCATATATGTCCGGCACTTCCTTTCCCGTGATGGCTGTTGGAACTAACTTTACATTGCTTTGCTTTGCCAGCTTTTGGTTTTCTTCTCCAAAGTAAGCACCATCGGTAACCAGTGTGGACTCCTTATCATACACACCGTTTCTTTCAAGACTGTCTTTTAGAAACTGGCTGTCGGAATAAGTATTCTGCTCAAACTGGTAATCGGTAATCACGGACCCGTTTTTATCCACGGATTCGTCAACATTTGCGGTGTACCCACGATATTCTTTACCTACCTTATTGCGAAAAGTTGCGTCGGGATCAGAGGGGTTTTGCATCATGGAAGAATCCATGCCGCCGTCTCCTTTCGACTTAAGGCGCCGGACAGCATCTTCCACGATGGTCTGCTCAAAAAGGCATCTTACGAAAAGCTGGTATTCCGTAACATCATCGAACTCCTGTCCGCATGAGGCAAGCAGTTTGTCTGCATCTTCCAGGATGGCCTTTAGACAATCATCGGTTTTGCTGCTGTCACTGTAGTAAAAGGTCCTGTTGAAATCGTTTGGGTCGTAGTAATGTTCCATTCCCGTAAGAATGGTGTCGTGCCCTTCTTTATGAAGATACGTGACAAGCTTTGAAATGCATGTATAAAGCAGTTCTGTCCGGCTTAGTTTTTTTATGTTTGCTTCAACCATCATAGAATCCATACGCCTTATCCTTGGACTGACTTTCATCATTTTTGCGATCTTTTGTCCCAGATCGGCAACGCAGTCATGGAGAAGGTCAATGTTGTGTGCTGCCTCATAATCATAACAGCGCTTTCTAAAACGGGAGAGGGATTTGTCACTTAATGGCTGTTCCTCGTAACTGGTAGTATGGAGGGCATACTGGTAACGTACATCCAGCATCAAACTTTCCACGATATCATCGTCAGAAACCTGGAACAGCTCTTTTATAATGAGGGCACCAACGCAGATATTGACCGGTGTGTTAAATTTAGACTGGCTTCGTGTAGAATAAAGCACACGAAAACGCTCTTCATCAATTGCTGGGAAAATATCCTCAGCAAATATTTTAGCCCATGAATTTTCAAGAGCTTTTTGCTCGCGGGCAGTCAGCCCTGATGCATTATCGTTAAATGATAACTGTTGAGATGTATTTGTCCGGAATGCCATAATCAATCCACCTTTCTGATCGTTTTATTATATCAGAAAAGCAGCCGCCTTTACAATTGTGTGTGAAATTTTCAAGGTACTATCAAGGGGAAGTTATTTGCCCCAACATCATTATATATTGTATTCTGAAGGTATTTTTAACAGTTTCGTTTTAACGATTGTATTTTAATCGTCGCACTGCTATTATTTTGTTGAACTGCTATAAATCCAATGTAGATTTCGGATATTTTTCTTGTAAATGAGCAAAACCTCCTATATAATAGGAAAAAGATAGGATGTTGTTGTTTGTGTAGGTCTGCGTATTTTATGTACAGTAAAATATTTTAACATAACAAAGATCCAATTGTTTGAGCAATTTTAATGAAGTCTAGTAAATAACAGACGAATGTGAATAGTTACATGGCTTTTGCATGATCTGACAGGATTGTTCAGAAACAGAAGATACAGGAGGAAAGAGCAATGAAAAAGGAAATGGTAATTGTGCTTGATTTTGGCGGTCAGTACAATCAGCTCATTGCCCGGCGTGTAAGGGAATGCAATGTATATTGTGAAGTAAAGCCCTATACTATGAGCTTAGATGAGATTAAAGCCATGAAGCCGAAAGGAATAATATTTACTGGTGGTCCTAATAGTGTCTATGATGAGGCGTCCCCCCGTTATCAGAAGGAAATTTTTGATTTGGGAATTCCGATTCTGGGGATCTGCTATGGATCACAGTTAATGGCACATATTTTGGAGGGTGCAGTTAAAACGGCTCCTGTCAGCGAGTATGGGCATACAGAAGTAGAAATAGACACAACAGATGTAATTTTTGAAGGAGTATCCTCCAAAACGGTGTGTTGGATGAGTCATACAGACTATATTGACAGAGTTCCAGAAGGATTTAAAGTTACAGCACATACCCCAGTGTGTCCAGTGGCGGCGATGGCTTGCCCAGAGCGTAAGTTATACGCAACGCAGTTTCATCCGGAGGTTATGCATACTGCGGAGGGCATGAAAATGCTTTCTAATTTTGTATATAAAGTCTGTGGCTGTTCTGGCGACTGGAAGATGGATTCTTTTGTAGAGACAACCATCCAAAAGCTTAGAGAACAGATTGGAGACGGAAAAGTACTCTGTGCACTGTCTGGCGGTGTGGATTCTTCTGTTGCTGCTGTTTTGCTTTCAAAGGCAGTTGGAAAGCAGCTCACCTGTGTTTTTGTAGATCACGGACTTCTCCGCAAAAATGAAGGAGATGAAGTAGAGGAAGTATTTGGGCCGAACGGAGCTTATGAACTGAATTTTATCCGTGTGAATGCGCAGCAGAGATATTATGATAAATTGAAAGGTGTAACAGAACCAGAAGAAAAGCGCAAAATCATTGGTGCGGAATTCATCCGTGTATTTGAAGAGGAAGCAAAGAAAATTGGCGCTGTGGATTATTTGGTGCAGGGAACTATTTACCCGGATGTTATTGAATCGGGTCTTGGGAAATCTGCCGTTATCAAATCACACCATAACGTAGGAGGGCTTCCGGATGTGGTGGATTTCAAGGAAATAATTGAACCGTTGCGTATGCTTTTTAAAGATGAAGTCAGGAAAGCTGGACTGGAGCTTGGCATTCCTGAGTATTTGGTATTCCGCCAGCCTTTCCCGGGACCAGGTCTTGGCATTCGTATTATCGGTGAAGTAACTGAGGAAAAGGTTAAGATTGTCCAGGAAGCAGATTTTATTTATCGTGAAGAGATTGCCAAAGCTGGATTAGACAAGAGCCTGGGCCAGTATTTTGCAGCCTTAACCAATATGCGGTCAGTAGGTGTTATGGGGGATTTCAGGACTTATGATTATGCTGTGGCGCTTCGGGCGGTAAATACGAGTGATTTTATGACTGCAGATGCAGCACAGCTCCCCTGGGAGGTTCTGAGTAAAGTGACTAATCGGATTGTAAATGAGGTGAAAGGAGTTAATCGGGTGGTTTATGATTGTACTGGCAAACCGCCAGGGACGATTGAGTTCGAATAAACAAAAATGTTTAGTAAACCCAGTATTTATGCGGGTTTGCGGGTTTTGGAAAGGTCTTTTGATAACAAATTGATAACAGTCGTTTGAGTGCGATTATTCTTACTGTCAAGTGGTTTGTTGGTGGGAGAGTGATTTGTAAGCGGCTGGCTAGTGTTCAGAGCCATACTCGGAAATATTGCATATTTCCTCGTTGTGGCGTATCCGCCAAATGAATGTCTGCAAATATATGTTTATGAGTGCAAGCACTCAATACATATATTCGTAACATTCGCTTGGCTCTGAACGAATCCATATTATAACGCCCTTAGCTGTGGGTAGGAACTCATGGCTAAGGGCGTTTTTGTCGTGCTTGTCAATCGGTTTTCAGTTTGCCCTTTAACGCTTTGGCTAAGGCATCGCTCAATTCCTTAGAGGGGGCTTTCGCCCAATGCTGCGTGGTGTCAAACTTCGGGTAATTGTACCGCCATTGGTCGTAATCTTCCCTGCTGATTTCCTCCGCAGAGAGTTTGTCCGCCTGCTCTTTCCAAGCGCAGAGCATTTTCAGCAGTTCGGCGGCATCCTTGTTTTTGTCTTTGCTGACTTTTAAACAGACTTCCCCGTCTGTTTCGCTGATGGTAAGCCCGTAAATGTCTTCAAGGGCAAATAAGGTGTGCATAAGACCGATGTAGCTGTCAATGTCGGGTATGTCCAGAGCCTGCGGCGCAACGTCAAGAGCCTGCGCCAGTGCAGCCGTCAAGTCTGCCTTTGGCTTGCGTGAGCCAGTTTCGTACTGTGCCAGACGAACATCCGCTGATTTTTCGGGAAACCCGACAAGCATACCGAGGTATTTCTGTGTCATGCCCCGCATGATGCGGAAAAAATGTATTCTTTCGCCAATCGCCATAATGTTTCACTCCTTGTGCTTATGTTTATAAGGAGTATAGCATATATGTTTAGATAAAGTCAAGTGAAAGCAAAACAAAAAAGTTTAATATTTTCTTGCAAACCTATTGACAGTAGCAAAAATGTTTAGTATTATGAATTAAGCAAAAACGCTTAGAAAGAGAAACGCCGCAAGGGCATACCTATATGCCCAGAGTAATGGGCGGCAATAAGGGAAGGAGAGGTTGTATGGACAACAAATTTATCCGTGTGGACGAGGTGGCGCAGGAACTGTCTGTATCAAAGCCTTACGCTTACAAGCTCATCAAGAAACTGAATGACGAGCTGAAAGAGCAGGGATTTATCACGATTGCAGGGAGAGTAAACCGCCAGTATTTTCAAGAAAGGTTTTACGGGGCGGGGGAAAAGCAGGGAAAGGAGATGGAGTAAATGCCAGTATTTAAGAATGAGGGCAACGGCACATGGTATGTGATGGCTCGGTATGTGAACTGGAAAGGGGAGCGAAAACAGAAGTGCAAGCGTGGGTTTGCCACAAAGCGGGAGGCGCAGGAATGGGAGCGTAAGTTCCAGTTGCAAAATTCCGCTGACCTTGACATGGACTTTGAAGCCTTTACGGAGCTTTATGCGAATGATGTCAAGAACCGACTGAAAGAGAATACTTGGCTGACAAAGGAGCATATCATTCGGACGAAGATTCTTCCGTACTTTGGGAAAATGAAGATTAGCGGGATTGGCACAAAGGAAATTATTGCATGGCAGAATGAACTGCTTGCCTACCGTGATGAAAAGCGCAATCCTTATTCGCAGACGTATCTGAAAACCGTCCATAATCAGCTTTCCGCTATCTTCAACCATGCAGTAAGGTATTACGACCTCCGCTCCAACCCTGCGGCAAAGGCGGGGAACATGGGGAGCGAGGAACACAAGGAAATGCTGTTCTGGACGAAAGAGGAATATAAGAAGTTTGCGGACGAAATGATGGACAAGCCAGTTTCCTATTATGCGTTCCAGATGCTTTACTGGTGCGGAATCCGAGAGGGCGAATTATTAGCCCTGACCGCCGCTGATTTCAATTTTGATAAGGAAACGGTCACGATTAACAAATCCTATCAGCGTCTGCATGGCGAAGATGTGATTACTTCTCCGAAAACGAAAAAGAGCAACCGCACAATTAAAATGCCGAAGTTTCTCTGTGAGGAAATGCAGGAATATATTGGTATGCTGTACGGACTAAAGAAGAAAGACCGCATTTTCACGGTGACAAAAAGCTATCTCCATCACGAGATGGACAGAGGCGCAAAAGCCGCAGGCGTGAAACGCATTAGGATTCACGATTTGCGCCATAGCCACATTAGTCTGTTGATTGATATGGGGTTCTCAGCGGTGGCGATTGCTGACCGAGTGGGGCATGAGAGTATTGAAATCACTTATAGGTACGCTCATCTGTTTCCGTCAAAGCAGGCAGAAATGGCAGACAGGCTTGACGATTTAGGGAAGGGGGATTTTTGATATGTCGGCAAAAAACTTAGATAACTGCAACCGTTGGAGGAATAAGACCGTTGCGTTTCGGGTATCTCCCGAAGAAAATGAGCAGATTGATAAGGCGGTGCGGCTTTCGGGGCTTACCAAGCAGGACTATATCACAAGGCGGCTTTTGTGCCAAGATGTGGTTGTGCAGGGCAATCCGAGGGTGTATAAGGCTCTCCGCAACGAGCTTGCCGCTGTCCTTGCAGAATTACAGAGAATTGAAGCAGACGGTAGCGTTGACAACGAATTATTAGATACTATCGAATTGATTGCTATTATCCTCGGCGGTCTGAAAGGAGAGTGTGAAGATGGCGAATAAAAAAGAAACGGCTGTCCCGAATGTATCTGTTGGCGCAGATACGGGGCAACCGCTCCATAAATGTACTGACCATAGTATAGCCGACTGCGATGAAAATATCAATAGTTTTGAGGAAATGCAGAGGGAAATGCTGCGGCAGCTAGACCCGTCCTATCTGAAAACCGTATCAATGGCAGCACTTTATGATACGGTATTTGATATACAGCCGCCACTGATTGACGGTCTGCTCCAAAGGGGAACCTACCTTTTTGTAGGCTCTCCGAAAGTGGGCAAAAGTTTTATGATGGCACAGCTCGCCTACCATATCAGCACAGGAATGCCGTTGTGGGAATACAATGTGCGGAAAGCGACAGTTTTATATTTTGCACTTGAAGATGATTACCCACGTTTGCAGAAGCGGCTGTTTCAGATGTTCGGTGCAGAAGAAACAGGCAACCTATATTTTGCAACAGAGTGTAAAACGGTTAATGGTGGTTTAGAAGAACAAATCAGAGGGTTTATGCAGGAACACCCCGAAACAGGCTTAATAATCATAGACACTTTAAAGCGTGTCCGTGAAGCTGGCGGTGCAGATTACAGTTACGCAAGCGACTATGACATTGTGGCAAGGCTCAAAACATTGGCAGACAGTTACAAAGTTACGATGCTCATCGTCCATCACACTCGAAAGCAGAAAGCGGAAGATATTTTTGATATGATTTCGGGAACAAACGGATTGATGGGTGCGGCAGACGGAGCGTTTGTTCTCAGCAAGGAAAAGAGAATTTCCAATAATGCCACGCTTGATGTGGCAGGCAGAGACCAGCAAGACATGAAAGTTCATCTTGTGAGGGATACCGAGCGTCTGGTGTGGAACTTTGAGAAATCGGAAACAGAGCTGTGGAAAGAGCCGCCTGAGCCTTTACTTGAAAAAATTGAAGCTACTCTTTTTTCGGAGAGTGACAGGTGGGAAGGAACAGCTTCAGAACTTTGTGAAAGGCTCGGCGTGGACATAAAACCGAATGTGCTGTCCTTAAGGCTTAGTATCAATGCAAGCAGGCTGTTCCGTGATTATGGTATCCGCTATCAGAACAGCCGTACTCACAATGGCAGAAAAGTTTCACTTTGGAAAGAGATTAACGAGGAAGCGTGACAAACGGTGTCAAAGGTGACAATGTTTTGAGAGCAGAGGCGGTATCTCAAACATTGTCACCATCGTCACACATTGACACTGATTAAAGTTTAGACGGGGTTGTAAGGGTGTCCTTTTCAAAGGACAGCCCTTACCCCTCGGAGAGCGCAAAACCCGCCTGCGGGTTGCATTTTTGTTGGCATAGCCGACAAAAGTGCTTTTGCGTTACTTTCGGGAAAGTAACAAAGCCTACCAGCCGAAAAGAAAGGGCGTGATTTTATAAGACGGACGATTAGCGCAATGGTGGGGAAAGGCTCGGTCAACCATAACAGCCGCAAATTCAAAGCGGAGAATGTTGACGGAGAACGCTCACACTTCAATGTAAACTACTGTAATGAGAATATAAAGAAAGTGTATCATAAACTATTTGATGAAGCCTTACAAAGGTACAATGAAAAGCAGACGAGGGCAGACCGCCGAATTGCCGATTATTACGAGAAGATACGGAACTCAAAACAGGAAAAGCCGTTCCATGAGCTGATTTTGCAGATTGGCGATAAGGAAAATATGGGTGCGGGAAGTGAAAACGGACAGCTTGCAAGGCAGATTTTGGATGAATATTATCGGGAGTTTCAATTAAGAAATCCTAATCTCTATGTATTTTCCGCTCATATCCATATGGACGAAGCAACGCCGCATCTTCATATTGATTTTGTCCCGTTCACGACTGGCAGCAAGCGTGGACTTGATACGAGAGTATCTTTGAAACAGGCGTTGGCGGCGCAGGGATTTAAAGGCGGCTCCCGTGGCGATACGGAGTGGAGCCAGTGGGTACAGTCCGAAAAAGAGAACCTTGCCGCTGTGATGGGGCGGCATGGCATTGAATGGGAGCATAAAGGCACGCATGAGAAACATTTATCTGTCCTTGATTATAAAAAGCAGGAGCGGGAAAAAGAGGTCATTCAGCTTGAGGGGCAGATTTCGGAGAAAAAAGAGGAATTTCAAATATTGTCGGACAGGGTGGAGAATTACGATAAAGGAATGGAAAACCTAAAAACTCTGGAACAGGTGCTTGACACTTCCCCAGAATACCAGTTGCCAGAGCCGCAGGGGTTCATGTCGGCGAAGTCGTATAAGAATAAAGTGGCAGAGCCTTTGGTGCAAAAGCTGAAATCGCTTGTTAAAACAGCTCTTATAAGGTGTTTTGAAGCTTGGGACAGCTATTATCGGCTGAATGTTACAAACAGTAATCTCCACCGTGAGAATGACGGATTAAGGAGAACCAATGAGAAACTGGCAGGGGAAAATGCAAACCTCCGTGCGGAAAACAAAGATTATAAGCTGCTCCGTAAGGCATTTGGAAGTAAGCAGATGGACAGCCTTTTGGAGCAGGCAAAAGCAGCACAAAAATCAAAACAGCGTGAGAAATGCTTTAAAAACAACAAAGAGGAAAGGTAGGAAACATTATGGAAAACAGGATTTATGACGAAAACAACAGTCTCTGGTATGCAAAGCAAGGTGACTATTATCTCCCAGAGCTTGCATTACCTCCCGAAGAAGAAAAGCCGATTGGCATTTGGGGGCAAAGGCATTTGCAGTACCTCAAAGAGCATAAACAGTTCATTTATCTCAATCTGCTGACAAGCGGCAGGCTGAATGAATACCTTGCAAGCATAGATGAACAGGCAGAGGATTTGTTTTCTCGGCTGGTAAAGGAATATGTCGACAAGCAGGGGGTGACGGAAAGGTTAAAAGAGGAAAATCAGCTTTTATGGGTTCAAAAAATGAATAATATTCGAGCTTGTGTGAGGGAAGTTGTAGAAAGAAAAATAATTTACGCATAATTTAAAACAAAGGTGCTTTTCCATTGCAGGTAAAAGTACCTTTGTTTGTGGTATGAAATACAGCCGATTATTCTATTTGAAGTTATGGATGATACATAGTATAATATTCAGAAAAAGAAAAAGGTGGTACAGCATGAAGAATAAAATGCTTTCCCAAAGCATTGCTGATAATATTTTGTCGATGATAACCATAGAAAAGCGTTTTTCTGTCGGAGATAAACTTCCAAATGAGTTAGAATTATCGGAAGAACTTAATGTAAGTCGGACAACATTGCGAGAAGCAATAAGAATATTAGTTGCTTACGATATACTGGAAATCCGACGCGGCAAAGGAACTTATGTTACTGAAAAAGCACTGGAACAGCCGCAGGATTTGGAACAGCTCTCTTGTGTCAAAGTAAATGCAAAAGACTTATACGAAATGCGGTTGATTTTTGAACCAGAAGCAGCTTATCTGGCTGCTATAAGGGGAACGGATGCAGAAATAAAACGGATAGTTGATTATGGAAAGCGGATTGAAAATGAAATTAAAAGCGGAAAGGACAGAACCAAAAACGAACATGCTTTTCATAAAGCGATTGCACAAGCTACCCATAATGAATTTATGAATAAACTCATGCCTATATTATATCAGGCTATTTCAAAAGGAGTAGTATTGTCAATTCAGAGCGAAAAGGCAATTAATGATACGATAGGCGACCATAGGATGATAATGGAATTTTTGGAGCAACGTAACGCCGAGGGAGCAAAGAACGCTATGAGGATTCATATTATGCACGCAATAAAAGAATTGAATATGGAATAATTATCTGGCACTTGCAAGTGAGAGCGAGTGCCGTTTTTTAGTTATAGACATAATACAACATATTGACATCATACAACTAATGGAGTATGATAGAAAGAAAATCAGTATAAGGAGGATGTTTTATGCAGTTCATTGATGTATCTACATGGGAAAGAGCGATGCACTGTGAAGTATTTAAAAACAGTGTTCAGCCACAGTATTGTGTTACTTTTGACGTTGATGTGACAAATTTTCTATCGTATGTAAAGAAAAGAAACTATTCGTTTACTTTTTCTTTTGTTTATGCGGTAACAAAATGTGCAAATGAGATTGAAGCGTTTCGTTATCGTTTTGTGGAGGGTAAGCCCGCTATTTTTGAAACTATCCATACATCATTTACATATCTTAACAGGGACACAGAACTTTTTAAGGTGGTGAACGTTCCTATGCAGGAAAAAATAGAGGATTATGTTGCTTTGGCAAAGAAAACAGAGGAGAATCAGACGGAGTATTTTACTGCACCGATGGCAAATGATATATATCAGTTTTCATCTTTTCCGTGGGTGTCATATACTCATATTTCCCACACGGAATCTGGGAAAAAAGACAACGCAACCCCCTTATTCGATTGGGGAAAATTCTACGAAAAAAATGGAAAGATATGTATGCCGCTTTCCGTACAGGTACATCATTCATTTGTTGACGGCGTACATATTGGAAAATTTGCTGAGAAGTTACAGTGTTGTTTAGATGGTTTTGAGTAGGTGTCTCTATGTTTTACAAGCAGGCATTTTTACCAGAAGAATACGATAAGGGTATAGCAGCTACTTTGCCATACTATGAAGAATATTTCAAGCAAATAACAGATATTGTCACGATTGCTTTTCAAACGCCTTTCACATGGTTAGACATAGGATGCGGAACAGGGAAGATGGCAAGCATAGCAGTCGGGAATCCTCAAATTAAAAATATGGTTTGTTGTGATAATTTGCCCCAAATGTTAAGAATTGCGAAAGAGCGTATCTGTTCTTCCCGTGTTGAGTTTTTAGAAATTCCAATACAGGGCTTACAGTATGATTCAAAATTTGATGTTATAACGGCAATTCTACTTAATCATTATCTTAGATATGAAGATAGAATCATCAGTATCAAAAATTGTTATAATGCATTGAAAAAGAATGGTTTGCTTTTTACAGTAGAAAATTTTGCACCTAATAATGATGTGACGAAAAAGTTGTATTTGGAGCGTTGGAAAATATATCAGTATAACAATGGAAAAGACGAAAAAGAATGTGAAAAACATATCCAAAGATATAATACAGAGTATTTTCCAATTACTATTACGGAACAGATACATTTATTACAAGAGTGTGGATTTGAAAATGTGGAAGTTTTCTGGTGTTCTTATATGCAAGTAGGAATCTTAGGGATTAAGTGAATGAAAAGAAATAAAGGAAATTGGAGATAGAAATAGTAAAATGAAGAAAACAGAATGGATATATTGTCCTGTTTGTGGCAATAAAACCCGTGACAGATTAAGGAAAGATACGGTTCTGAAGAACTATCCTCTTTATTGTCCGAAATGCAAGCAGGAAACATTGATTGAAGTAAGCAATTTAAAAATAACTGTCATCAAAGAGCCAGACGCGCAGCCGCAGAGCCGATGAACCTGTGAAATTGATCACAGTTTGTCGGCTCTGTTTCTTTTCATAATTTTTTAAGGCGAACGCCCACCATATAAAAAAACGGTGTTATGGTGGGCGGTATTGTTATGCCCGAAAAGACTTAACAGACACTCCCCAGACCTGTTTTAAAGTTTGGGGAGATATTTTATGTTCTTTTTTCGGGTACTTATCTATCCACTTATACAAAGTGAAATCAATTCATACAAGTACATCAGAGAAAGGCAGGAAGCCAGTTAAAAAAATCTCTGCTTATGCAACGGTACTTCTCACTATGAAGGTAGAAGTACAATCTCTATACAACAGAATTATTATTTCTTATAGCCGTAAGGGTCACAGAGCCTTTGCGGTTTTTCTTTTGTCGATTTTTGTTGGAAAGTGCCGCAGGGATGTTTTTGATGTGCGTTGCCGTTCTCCGACGCTCCATCTGGATTTTACATTTCAAAAATTCAGATTGGAGGAAAGAAGAATGGCATATAATCACGGAAGGGAAGAAAGGAAATGGCGTATTTGGAAAGAAGCTGAGGAAAAGGTATTACGTGAATGTGGAGTTGACGAAGCAGTTATTGAGCAAATCCGCATAGATGACAGAGCAGACTTTAATTCTAATAGGCGATTTTACAGATGGACAAATGATATTGCAGAGTATTTTGATGAGATGGCAGGCAAGGAGCAACTTACCGAGGTAAAGGGCATTCCAAACTTGCTTGATGAAATTGAAAATGAAAGTTTGTACCATGTCTTAGTTACAGTGGACAAGCGTACATTGCAAATTGTCTTATTGAAGATGTATGGGTATTCTACAAAGGAGATTGCTCCGATTGTCCATTTAACAACTGGGGCTATTTATGCACGGTTAGACCATCTGCGGAAGAAGTTGAGGAAAATTTTATAGTAGATATTACAGCTTGTTTTTACGGGGTATTGGGTGGGAGGTCAAAAGACCTCTCTGCTCAAACCCCCTTTTTTAAATATGAATGGAAATTTTGGAAGAAATATAGTATAATATTAAATAAAATTAATTTGCTTTAGACTTAAAATGTAATGAAATGAATTATGATATATTGTATCAGAAAGGGAAAACGATATGTATTATTCTCCATTAAGATATCCAGGTGGTAAGAGGAAACTTGAACCATTTATGGAAATGTTAATTGAACAAACAGGGCATATCGGTGGAACCTATGTAGAACCGTTTGCTGGTGGTGCTGGTATAGCGTTAGAATTACTAGAAAAGAATATTGTGAATGAAATAGTGATTAATGATTTTGATAAGGGAATATATTCATTTTGGAGGGCAATTTTAACAGAAACGGATAGGTTCATTGACGATATAAGGAATGTTGCTTTGGATATAGATGAATGGAATAAACAACGTACTATTATAGAGGATTGTAGTAGATATAGTTATGAACTTGGATTTGCAACTTTTTATTTAAATAGGACTAATAGGTCA
The DNA here is from genome assembly GCA_910575075.1 of Lachnospiraceae bacterium. Classification (GTDB taxonomy): domain Bacteria; phylum Bacillota; class Clostridia; order Lachnospirales; family Lachnospiraceae; genus Petralouisia. Next base: position 68,810 of record CAJTCY010000005.1, on the reverse strand, counting down.
GGAATAATAAAAGGTGGAGTAATAGGTGGAATAGAACAGAGTGGTAATTGGAGGATGGATGCTAGGTTCAATAGAGAAACTTTGATTGAACGTATTATAAACATTGTAAACCGCAAAAAAAGTATCCATATATATAATAAAGATGCTAGTTCATTTGTAAAAAAATATTTGCCTAAGTATGAACAGAACGCATTTGTGTATTTTGATCCACCATATTTTGGTAAAGGAAAGCAATTATATTTGAACTTTTTTTCATACGATGATCATGTGCGAATTGAGCAAATGATAAATAGTCAAGTTAATTGTGACTGGGTTATTACATATGATGATGTGCAGGAAATAGCAGATATTTATCAAAATCATGTTTTTAGAAGAATTGATTTAAAATATAGTGCCGCAGTAAAAAGAAAAGCGAGTGAAATTATTATATTTAAGAGTCTAGATATGGTACCAACAATGGAGCAACTTAAAGAGAATGGTATTTGTGTGAATTTACGGTAAGGAGAAAAAGGCATATGAAGATACGGCCATATCATTTTCATATTGAAAATTTTAGAAGTTTTAAGGATACATCTTTTGAACTGGGACGTAAATTGACAGTTATTAGTGGACAAAATGGTGTTGGAAAATCTAATATACTGTCGTTAATAGCATCTAGTTCGGGTGTTAGTGCTAAATCAATGTTAGGGAGTAACTTTCAACCTGAATTTAGTGATTTTTTTAATATTGATGAGGATGAATTGTATGAAGATTATAAATTGTATTTAACATATGTAGAAAACGATGGAAAAGAAGCATTTACAAAAAGGCTTTCTTTTAAAGATGATACTAAGTTTAATCGAGGGATAAGAATTATACCTCGAACATCGAATGTAGGACAAGAGAATTGTACCATTAAACAGGCAGCAGAAAAAGCAAAAATAAATTATGGTGTAGGTGCAGATGGACGAGTTAAAATACCTACAATTTATTTAAGTTTATCAAGATTATATCCATTAGGAGAACGCAAAGAAACTGTAAAGATTTCTAAGATAAATAAGAAGAATACTTTATATCAAACAAAAGCAAATGAAAAGTATAAAGAATGGTATAATTATATTATTCCAAATTCAATTGTTAATGATGCAACACTGTCAATTATTGAAAAAAATACTTCTTTTAGAGCGTCCTTGCATATGGATATAGTAAATACTCCAACATTGTCGCAATCTATTGGACAAGATAATATAGGGAATATAATAAGTGCATTAGTGGATATTTATGTATTATCATTGCAGGAAGGCTATGAAGGGGCATTATTATGTATTGATGAGATAGATGTTTCATTACATCCAGACACACAAATTAGATTATTGGATTTATTTGATAAACTTGCAGATGAATTATCAATCCAATTTGTTGTAAGTACACATTCGTTATCAGTTTTAAAGGAAACGATTAAAAAAGAAACGAAGAATAACAAAGATTATAAAGTTGTTTATATTAAGAATTCAATGGCTCCATATATATCAGATTGTCATTCTTACGAATTGCTGAAAGCAGATATGTTTGGTAGTTTGAGGTTTGATAAGCCTAAAGTTAGAGTTTATTTTGAAGATTCAGTTGGTAAAGAACTTTTCAGATTGCTATTTAAGGCATTTAAAAATGTGGTGAATAAAGTTGGGGATGATATTGATGGACCGCATTTGCGACATAGTTCTAAAGTAATGAATTATGTCGTTATTAATGATAGAATAAGGGTTTTGAAAAATATGATTAGTTTTGAGGAAAAAATCAATCAAATACCAACTATATTAGGATGCGAAGAATTAATAAAGATATGCGATGCGGATTCATATTTTAAGAGAGTTATATTTATTCTAGACGGAGATGCAAGATATAAAGAGCCATTACAAAAACCTAAGATACGTGACTTCCTGAATGAAAAATATGATCCGAAGAAACTAAAACTTAATGATCGAAAGCATCCATTAAATATATGTTTTTTCCCAGATTATTTTGCTCCAGAGTCTTTTTTGTATAGAATAATATATAGAGTATCGAATGCCCCGCTTGATAATTCTGATTTTTGGAGAGCAATGGATATAAAAGAGGATACCGCTCTTTATACAGCAGATAAAATAAGAAATTTATTTTCTGATTTATCTGGAGATTACAATAATGACGATTTAAAAGATATATTTAAGGAGGTATCAACAACGGAAGTTTGGAAGTTTGTACAAGAGTCAGATATTGTTACATATTATTATTCTGATTATTCGACTGTAGGGGAATTGCTACAATTCATAGAAAGTTTAGGAAAAGCATTTAATATGGCATGGCCATTAACACTTTCAAATAGATATTCTTAAAATCCTTACTTTTTATTAGATATTTTCACATGGTGTTATCACTATGTAAAACGCATAATATTTTTTTGGGGTTTATTTGAGTAGATTCACAATATAAATAAACCTATCGAATTCGATAGGTTTAAATCAAAGACAAAAGCACCTAAAATTGAGTGATTAAAGATATTAAGAAAAAAGGCGGCCGACAACTTGATTTTCTTAGCAAAATCGCTTATAATTTAAATCACAACATATTGCTATTATCCGCAGTTACAGAGCGAGTGTTATCAACAGCGATAACAAAATGATAACATTAGCTCATATAGGCAGGATAATATGGATATATCAAATAATCAAAAGATTTACATACTCGATAGAGAATAATTTCTAAACAAAATAAGTTAGGAAAAGTCGAGTTCGAATAATTCGATGAATCAAGAAAGCCCAGTATTTATGCTGGTTGCAAACAAAATAGCTTAGTTACTGGCGACGTTTTGGCAACACTTTTTCTTATTCAGAGAATGATTTACACATTTCAATATAGCACAATGGAAGATTCCTTGCTGATTTTCAGAGTTGAAAACTGAATATCAGCAAGGTTTTCTTGTTGTATTTTTCTTTTACTTTTTCGCAGATTTCTCAATGAGGGAATCGCTCATTTCTTTAGAAGGCGTCTTTGCCCAATGCTGGCTGGTGTCCAGTTCTGGGTATCGGTAACGCCATTCGTCATATTCTTCCTTGCTGATTTCACCGTTTTCAAGTTTTTCTGCCTGCTGCTGCCATTCCCGGAGCATGGAGCTGACCGTGTCAACGGGGGAAGAACTGGAAGAATCCCGGCAAAGGCAGATAAGGCCGTCTTTTTCAGTTATTCGGAATCCATATATGTCCTCTAAGGCAAAGAGGGTATGTAAAAAACCAATGTATGTGTCGATGTCCGGCACTGTCAGTGCGTGGGGGCTGACGCCGAGTATGCCCGCCATTTCTTTCACAAGGTTCTGTTTGGGGATTCTTGCTTCCGATTCATACTGCGCTATGCGCACGTCGGAAGTCCTGCCCAGAAAGCCGAGCCGTTCGCCAAGCTGTTTCTGCGTCAGGTTCTTCCTGTTGCGGAAAAATTTGATACGTTTTCCGATTGCCATAAGTAAACCTCCGTGTAGTTGGATTTTGTATTTAGCCATGTCAGTGCAATTTTGCTGTGGCTAGACAGTTAAACAAATTTGTTGGGTACAGTATAGCATGGTGCAGCAAAGATAGCAAGTGGAAGTTAAATAAAATAATTTAAGATTTTTCTGAAAAACTATTGACTTAAATTAGTAAGTTTAGTAATATAGGAAGTACATAGACTAAACAAACAAATTTAGTTATATTTGGGACTGCAAGTAAAAACTGCCGGCTGGGAAGAAAGGCAGATTTATGGGGCAGGCAGTGGAATCAGGAATAAAAGAGAGAAAGGGGGAATGCGATAATGGAAGGCAAAAATTTCATGACGGTTGAAGAAGTGGCACAGGAGCTGAACGTTTCCAAATCCTATGCCTACAAGGTTGTCCGGGAATTGAATGCGGAAATGCGGGAGCTTGGCTACCTGACAGTGACAGGCAGGGTGAACACAAATTTCTTTCGCAAGAAGTTATGTTACAGCGAGTAGTTTTCCGCAGGGAATTATACTCAGTGGGCAGTTTTCCCATAAGAAGTCATGTTACAACAGACAATGTAGGAATTTTAAAATTATTACTGGGGGCTGATGGCAGGTTATTTCTGCAGCCAGCCCTGGGGAAAGGAGCGTGAGGATATGGCTGTATACAAAGATGGCGACAAATGGCGCGTCATCTACCGATATACGAATTACAAAGGAGAGAGGAAACAGACGCAGAAAAGGGGGTTTGCAACCAAGAGGGAGGCTTTGGGCTGGGAGCGTGAGGTCATGCTGAAAAGCGAGTCCAAACTGGACATGACCTTTGGCAGTTTCCTTGAAATCTACGAGGCGGACAAAAAGAAGAGGGTAAAGGAGAACACATGGGAATCCAAGAGCCATGTGATACGCACGAAGATACTGCCTTATTTCGGGGAGCGGAAGATTGCGGAGATTGAGCCGAGGGACGTGATTGCATGGCAGAATGAAATGCTTGCCTATAAAGGTGGGAATGGCGAGGTCTATTCGCCCACTTACCTGAAAACCATCCATGCGCAGTTAAGCGCAATTTTTAACCATGCCGTGAGGTTTTACCACCTGCCGGGCAACCCGGCGCAGAAAGCAGGGGCGATGGGCAGCGAGGAACATAAGGAAATGCTGTTCTGGACAAAAGAGGAATACCTGAAATTTGCGGACGCAATGATGGACAAGCCGCTGTCCTATTATGCCTTTGAAATGCTCTACTGGTGTGGCGTAAGGCTGGGCGAAATGCTCGCCCTAACGCCGTCAGACTTTGATTTTTTACGGAATACTGTAACTATAAACAAGTCCTACCAGCGGTTAAAGGGGAGAGACGTCATCACTTCCCCCAAGACTGCAAAGAGCAACCGAACCATAAAAATGCCGCATTTCTTATGTGAGGAAATGCAGGAATATATCGGAATGCTCTATGAAATCGGCAAGGATGAAAGAATGTTCCAAGTCACAAAATCCTACCTGCACCACGAGATGGACAGGGGAGCGAAAGCTGCAGGAGTGAAACGCATAAGAATCCATGATTTACGTCATAGCCATGTTTCCCTCTCATAAAGATATTTCTGGAACAACCTATATGGTTGCCCCAATTTCCGCTATTCCAGAGGCTTCACGCTCTGCCTTTTCACGTTCGTACTTCCGTCTCATATAAGTGCGGTTCCATGCGCGTTTCTTACGTTTACGTTCTTCCTCCTTGCGCTGTTCTGGTGTGAGTTCCGGCATAGGGACATTCAGATTACCCACATATTTGAGGTAAATGTCTATCTGTTGTATCCGTTCCCCAGTCGACTTGTCGGCTTCATGCACTACAATCCTGTCAATAAATTCATGAATCATCTGTGTTGTCAGTTCTGAAAAATCTGTATATCTCTTTACCAGTTTCAAAAATTTATCAATCCTTGTGTTATCTTCTTCAAAATCGGAAATTTTTTTCTGTGTATTCTGGATGGAGATTTCCAAGTCAGCCTGTTCCTGTTCATAATCCGAAAGTAGCATTTCAAAACGTTTGTCGGTCAGCTTGCCGATAACGTTATCCTCATAAATCTTTTTTATGAGTTGGTTTAATTCATTGTTCCGTTTTTGATCTCTCGAAAGTTTCTTCTGCAATGTTTTGGCGGCGTCTGTCCTCTGGATTGTGGATTCATTCCGCACTTTGGCAGCAAATTCTTCCTCGTGCTCTCTGACAAATCCAGCGGTTGCCTTCAGCGTTTCCAGAATCAAATCCCTGACAATATCAGTTCTGACGTGGTGCATAGAGCAGGAATCGACAAACTTTCCTTTGTTCAGGGAATAAGTAGAGCAATGGTAGTTATCCTGTGCATTGGTATATTTTCCAGTGGGATTGCCATCTTTGTCCTTTTTCTTATAGCCTCCTGTCCGGTGGTTGAACATCTTTGCGCCGCAGTCTGCGCAAAACATTAATCCCGTTAATGGGTTGGGTTCTCCCCGCTTGCTGGGCTTATGCCTCGTTTTGCGGATTTTCTGGACGGTGTGCCATGTGTCTTCATCTACAATGGGTTCCTGTGTGTTCTCAAAGAGAATCCAGTCTTCTGGATTGACGTTTTTGGAATGCTTATCTTTGTAGGAATCCTTATGTGTGCGGAAATTGACAGTATGCCCCATATATTCTGGCTTTTTTACCATGTCGGAGATGGTGGTGGCAGTCCATGTATACGGTCTGCTCATGTCACAGTTTCCCCGGCAGATGTCAAGCCCCCGCTTTGCCAGATAATAGGATGGGCGTTCTACTTTCTCATTAGTAAGAATCCATGCCACCTGCATCGGTCCGTTGCCTTCCATGATAAGCTGGTAAATTTTCCTTACCACGGCAGCAGCTTCTTCATCAATGATCCAGTGATTGTTGTCTTCTGGGTCTTTTTTATATCCATAAATGGCGTTGGAAGTCAGGTGCTTGCCCTCCATGCCTTTTGCGTGTAGCACGGATTTGATTTTGCGGCTGGTGTCGCGGACATACCACTCATTCATAATGTTTAAGAATGGCGCAAATTCATTTGTGTTCTGCTGGGTGCTGTCAACACCGTTGGATATGGCGATAAAGCGTACCCCTTTTTCACGGAATAATACTTCCGTGTAAAATCCCACTTGTAGATAGTTGCGCCCAATCCGGCTCATATCTTTTACGATAACACAGGCAACCTTGCCGTCTTCAATATCTGCCAGTAAGCGTTTCCAGTCAGGGCGTTCAAAATTCGTGCCAGACCATCCGTCATCCATGTAATGCGCCAGATTAGAAAATCCCTGTTCTTTGGCATATTTTTCAAGCATCTTTTTCTGGTTCACAATGCTGTTGCTTTCCCCAGCAGATTCGTCATCGCGAGAAAGTCTTTCATAGAGTGCAGTAATTTTTTTCTGTTCCGATTGCTTTTTCATAGAAAAATCCCCTTTCAACAATCGGCACATCTATGTAGTTCCATTCTAACACAGATATGCCGATTATGATACGTTATTTTGATTTTTTGACAAGAAAAAAGACAGAGCGTGTGGCTCTGCCTGAAAGATATTTCTTGTCCTTCACTAATAGGAGATTTTTGGTAGGAAAATCGGAACTGTTTTTGATTCAAACATCAAAAATTCTATTCTACAGTCATTTTTAACATATTTTGGATTGCACTAAAATTGTGCATTTGGATTTTGTAATTTAATCGGTTGTCTAAAATCCATCTTTCTGCAATAGGTGAAAGGTATGAAGTAGTTGCAATAATACCGCCATTTACTTTATCTGTTTCAACTATACCTGCTAAACGTTGGACAATATCAAGACCAACTTTATTTTTTTCTTTATATCTCTTACATTCTACATAGTATACCATATCGCCTAACACATCGGGTTTACGAAGTATTATATCTTTTCCGCCATCTCTGGTTGTTTGCGTTAATTCCACGTTGTATCCTAATTTATTATAAAGTTGAGCCATAAATTCTTCAAATTCTCTGGGAGAAAGATTACGATATATTTCTTCGGGATGTTCCGCCAAATATGCAAAAACCTTATCATTTGCCGGCAAGATAATAATAGTTGGTGATTCAGCGGTAATTATTTTCTTTTCATCTGGCAAATATATTTCTGATATTATTTTTTGGGAGATTCGGTCAGATTCTTCTTTTTCTTCCGTGTTCCTGTCTTCGGGATGGATACCTAAAACAGTATATCCGCTCAACAGAGGTTGTAATTTAAGTGAAAGATTAGAAAAGGCTTGTTGCTGCTGCTGAAAACTTGATGAAACATATGTCATAGAAGATAATGCCGCTCTCATAGCATCCGTATTTATGCTTGGTAATTCCAAGTGTTGTGCTAAGGTATTGAGTGCTACATACATTCCATTGGAATTATCGAATATTTTTTGTATGCTAGGAGATACGCCCAGTGCATTTTGAATTGCGGCGTTTTGTTCTTGTATGGCTCGTATTGCTGGTGGATTAATGGCATCTTTCAGCTTATTCATTGTTTCAATATATCTCATAAAATCATTCATATTTAACTCCTTTTTTGTTCTTTATTGATTTAATATAGGGTTATATGTGTCACTTACCTTTCTTTTTTATATGTCCCATTTCCTCAATTAACAAATCAACCTCATTTTTTTCCATTCTTTTTCGGTTCTCATCATAAAGTCCATATTGTTCATAAGCGTGAGCCTTTGCCTGTTTTGCGGAAATATGCCCAACTCCAGATAATACTTCCCGTCCTGTCATATTCAGGAAATTATTGAGGTAAGTTTCCCAGTCTTTCATATACATGGGATTATGCCTTCGTGCCTGGTCTTCCGCAAAGTCCAGGTACATGGTTACTACCCTGTTTAATTCCTGCATTTCATCCTCATAGAGATAGTTTTTTGCGATATCCACATCTTTTTTTCGGACTTTTGCCCCCTCAAAGGCAGTCAGCCCCATATTGTCTTTCGTGGCATCTGCTCTTTGCATGATGACTTCCGCAGCAGTGTGTCCATGCACACCGAAGTGTATTTTATTCTGAACTGTTTTAAAGAACAATTCTGCGTCTTTATCATTGCTGGAATAGTCAACGGATGTTTTGTATATGTCGCAGATTTTCTGGTAAAAACGCTTTTCGGATGCCCTGATTTCGCGGATGCGTTCTAATAATTCGTCAAAATAATCTTCGCCGAACTGCTTTGGATTTTTCAGGCGTTCGTCATTCATGGAAAATCCCTTGCGGGAATATTCTTCTAATATTGCAGAAGCCCAGTTCCGAAAATGCATTCCCACATTGGAGCGGACACGGTAGCCGATGGCAAGAATCATTTTAAAATTGTAATGCTTTTTTTTCCGTTTAATCTGCCTTTTCCCCTCTGTTTGAACTTGTAAGAAATCTTTACAAGTTGAAAGTTCATCCAATTCACCATCGGCATAAATATTGCGGATATGCATGGTGATGTTCTGGGGAGTTGTGTTATAGAGTCTGGCAATAGCGGACTGGTTCATCCAGATGTCGCCATTTTGGAAAAACACGTCAATTCTGGTATCGCCTTTCTCCGTCTGATAGATAAGGATATTTCCCAATTCCATCATTTTATCATTCTTCATCTGTCAAATCTGCCTTTCTTCCGTTTGCCCGGCTTTTATACACGTTATACTGGTTCTTGCACTGTCCGCTGCAAAATACCGTATTCGGTCTGGATGCAAGGAATACCCTGCCACAATGCTTACAGACTTTCAAGGACGATTTCTCGTCTGTCAGCATGAAACTGAACATCATCTGTATTGCCAGCAATAATGAATGGAAATCCCATACAATCGTTGGCTTTTCCAGTAACTCAATATGGTAAGTTGGCGCAATGCCGCCAAATGCCGCCATGCCCTGCCGGTATAAATCTTTCTGCATGTCGTCAAGGGTGTCCTCGTCCTGATAGTACAGGAAAGCAGATACGAATGTAAATGCCCAGTCGGTAAATTCTTTTAACAGCCATTCATAGGATTCCGCATATTCCTTCTGGAAACTCATGGTTACTGCCTGCGGCTGACTGCCCATAGCCATTGTCAATGCAATCATTGACGGGTCGCTGACGCTCCAGCGGGATTCCACGCCGCGCTTCACAAAATCAATCCCATCAAATGGAAAGAAGTAAGACAGGTATTCTTCCGTCGCCATGCTTTCCTGCCGGATAAAATGGTTCTTTGGAAAATATACCGCTTCATAAGTGATAAATTCCGGCGTGGTGGGAAGTGCAGTTATGAATCCAAGCAATCCATAGGCAGATACGAAATCCATGACAGCATCTCGTTTTTCCTGTTCCCCGGTATCTTCAGCCATACAGGAAACGCCTGTGTTTATGGCATGAAGTACCATATTTTCCGCATCGTTTAGAGGGTTATAAAGTTTCGGTTTTGCTTTTTGGGCAGGAGTGATATAAAATCTGCCCTTATCATCTTCCCGCCATTCATACCTGTCATACCGTACCCAGTGAGAACTGGTTTTCTTAAAAAAATTCATCATAACCACCTCAAATATATGTAATTGAAATTGACTTAAAATATATTACTATCGTAGCAGACAAATTGAATAACGTCAATCATTACTTTTGAAAGTTTCCTTATCTTTATCAGTATCAGAAAGTTTTACTTTTTTTCTGTTATCAAAAACAGGTGTATATTTTACAAAAAACTCTTTTTCTCTCTGATTTAGAGGCAAGTTCTTTTTATGACGTTCATATAAGGAAACAAACAGTTTCTTCCGCAGTTTTTTCAGAATGGTATTTTTCACTTTTAGGATATTGCGGTCAGTCTGGTTACGGATAAGAGCAATCCGCTGATTGGAATACTGCCGGATGGCACTGTAATACAGCACTTCTTTGTGGAGGTCTTTTAATTCAAAGACGGCATCTGCGATATCGTTATCTTCTATCAATTCATGCATCTCAAAGGGGCAGTCAAAGACGGCATCCAGAAAGTCGCCTTTTATTATCTGCTTCCAGAATACACGATGGATTGGTTCAGGCACAATAAGCTGTTCCGGTGCTGCACCCCATTCCAGCGGAACATCGGAACGCCCTATGACATGGTAGCGGTATCGCCTGTCCGCATTTGCGTCAAGCCTGTCCCACCATGACTGCACATTTCGGAAATCTTCTTCTGTCCGTGCGGAATCTTCCAACCGGGTCAGGGCTTCTTTCAGCGTGTCTCTCCACAGCTTTTTTCGTGACGAGGGGGCAGAGGATGTTTCTTCGGTTAAGAAGTTTTCTATTTTTTCCTGTTCTATCTCCCGTATGGTGGAGCGTTCCATTGCCAGTGCGTCTAAAAGTTCATTATCAAAATCATTATCATCAATTTCTGAAAATGATACTATGTCTTTTTGCATTATGGAATCACCGCCTTTTTATCTGTATATAAAAAATATTTTCCCATCTTTTTTTAAAACGGTTCCGATTTGTCATGTCTTTTTCTCCTATTTGTGACAGAAAGTAATTGGTTTATTTGTAAAACAATTACAAAAAGTCGGAAAGGGGAATTAGATTATGTTTTTTATGAGGCTCGAAATTGGGAAGGGCTGTCTTTGTTGCAGACCGCCACCCCATAAATCATTATAACAAACAAATGTTCTAAAATCAATGGGAGGATTTTATTTTTATGGGAGACGGCAGGAAAGAAAGGGAAAATAACGGTTTTACAAAACGTGTTGGGGCAACCACTTATGTGGTGAATGTGCATTTTTCAGAAACTGATTCTGCAACACTGGAAGACAGATTACTGCATCTTGTCAGAAATGATATTCGTGTAAATGGTTTGTCTGTAGCGGCAAAAAAATGATTTTGGTTTTCGGCAAGTGAGGGGGAAAGGAAGGCATTTATGGCAAAACAAAAAAGGACATTGGACGAGCGAATCCAAAGCTGCACCACAAAAGAGGGAGAAATGTTAGAGAAACTGAAACAGTATCAGGCGCAGCGGAAACAGTTGGAACGGCGGAAAAAAGAGGAGGAGCGGAAAATCCGCACCCGACGTTTAATCCAGATTGGCGGGGCGGTGGAATCTGTATTAGGCAGGGCTGTCACTGAGGAAGATATTCCTAAGCTGATAGCTTTCCTGAAAAAGCAGGAGACGAACGGCAGGTATTTTTCCAAAGCCATGCAGACTTCCGCTGTGCCGAACACATCAGAGAAGACAGATGAGGGGGACGGCACTTTGCCATTCCCTTTGTAGGGAAACGAAGAAGGGCGCACTTATAGACAGGCAGAGCCTGTCTATCCCACTTCGTGGACGCGCGCTCTGCGAGGCTTGGGCTGAGAACTGCTGGCAGCTTTTGTTAGAAACCAGCCCTATATTCTGGTAGATACATTTTATGTATCATATATCCGCAAAGACAGCTTACGGAAAGGAGAGTGGTGTTTTCTGGCGATTTATCATTGCTCGGTCAAGATAATCGGGCGGAGCAAGGGGAAGTCTGTCATTGCCGCTGCCGCATACCGCGCCGGGGAAAAACTCTGTGACAGGGAAACGGGGATTATCCATGATTACACACGAAAAGGCGGCGTCATACACCGGGAAATTTTATTGCTGGGACATGCGCCAGAGGAATATATGAACAGGCAGACGCTTTGGGAATCCGTTACAGAAGCAGAGAAAAAATCCAATGCACAGCTTGCCCGTGAAGTTGAGGTGGCATTGCCGATAGAGTTTTCTGAAGAATTACAGCTTGCGGTTATCAAGGAGTATGTGCGGGACAATTTTGTGTCGGAGGGCATGTGCGCGGATATTGCCATCCACGATAAAGGGAACGGCAACCCACACGCCCATATCCTTCTTACCACCAGGCCTGTCAAAGTCGACGGCTTGTGGGGAGAAAAGGAGAAAAAGGATTATGCAAGGGATGAAAATGGGGAACGCATCCCCCTCATTGACAAAAAGACCGGGATGCAGAAGCTGGGTAAACGGAACGAGAAACTCTGGAAACGGGTAACCGTGCAGGCAAATAACTGGAATGACAAGGAAAATGTGGAAAAATGGCGTAAATCGTGGGCGGATATCTGCAACCGCTATCTGTCAATAGAACAGCGGATTGACCACCGCAGCTACAAAAGGCAGGGGCTTGCCCTTGAGCCGACCATCCACGAGGGATTCCGTGCAAGGCAGATGGAACAGCGCGGGGAAGTGTCCGACCGATGCGGGTATAACCGCATAGTAAAACAACTAAATCATGTAACAAAGGAATGGTATCACACCATGGAAGCATTGCACCAAATGATTATAGAGAAAGTGAGGGAGGTTATTGGACGAATATATGACAGAACTGCAAGAGGTACTGGCTATTTTGGAAAAACAGGGCGAGATTCTGGAATTGGTGGAAAGTCAGCAGACGGAAATCGAGCAGTTGCAGGCGGAGAACAGGGAACTCCCCATACTCTGCCAGAAGAATCGGGAATTGACAGAATTAGTGGAGAGATTGAACAGCGAGAACGCCATGCTCTCCAGACAGAATCAGACATTGCTAAGACAGACAGCCGAATTGCAGGAATTAAAGAGCAAATCTTAGAGAAAGTGAGAAAACGAAATGAACGGATTAGAAGATTACAGCAGCGGAGAGCAGATAGACAGTCTGCTGAATCAACTGGAAGAAATTGAACAGGAACTGACAGACAAAGACAGGAAACTGAAAGACTTGTGGAAATTGACGCAGGAGAAAGACAGGCAGATACAAAATCTTTCTTCAAACAGTCAGAAATTGAAATCGCAGATACAATCCATGAAATCCGCGCTCTCCGAGCAAGGGGAGACGCTGCGGCATCAGACAGAGCAGCTAGAGAGGCACAGCGGCAGCGACATCATCTTTCAGCAGAATGGGAGGCTGAAAGCGGAGTTGGAAAAAGCAGAGAAACGCGGGAAGGAAATGGAAGAAAAAGCCGCAGCCGTTCTTACCCGGGCAGGTAAGAAGGAGGAAACTGCTGAACGGAAACTTGCAGTGGCAAACCGATTGATGGCAGAATATGAGGAAACGCTGGCAAGGGAAGTGGCGAAAGCGAAAAGGGTATTGCAGAAAAAATTGCAGGAGGATTGTGAGAGGATTCTCCGCAGGGAATCCGTAAAAATGTCTGGCATTGTGTTGGTTTTAATTGCAGTATATCTGGCACAGATGGCAGCAGTCCTTATTGCCGAGAAAGACATCACTGCCACCATTTCGTTATGGTTTTGGGACATGTGTGGGAATGTCATGTGGCTGTTGCAGAATTTAGGAAATCTTTATCAACATTTTTATCAAACAATGACGGCTGGTATGCCGCCGCAGTTAGCAGCCGCAATACTGGTTTTTGTATCTGCGGCTATTGCAGCCGTCCTGTTCTTCTTTATCCGTATGGTGTTTTACCGTCTGCTGCGGAAATGGAAAAAACGGTGGGCGTATTACGAGTGCAGAGGCGTGGAAGTGTTTAAAAAGTCAGTGATGACAGGCATTGCCTTCATGGGATTTTCCCTTTCACTGGCGGCAAGGAAACTGCCGTTTATCCCAATCACGCTGAATGTGGTAAGCTGGTGGGTTTTAATTAGCGGGATAATGGAATACCTTTATTTCCATTATGATGAGCATGATTAATTTTGATTTTAAGAAAGTCCTGTTGTAGAAATACAGCAGGGCTTTTTTGAACCGTTGCTTTAAAAAATTTTATGGAGGATGAAAATGGGCAAAGTATATGGATATGTACGCGTGTCAAGCATGGAGCAGAATGAAGACCGCCAGATGGTTGCGCTAAAACAGGCAGGAGTTTCTGCCGGAAATATTTTTATGGATAAGCAGTCGGGCAAGGACTTTCGTAGAGCAAATTATGAGAAAATGGTATCAATGTTACAAGAAGGGGATTTGCTCTATATCATGAGCATTGACCGTCTGGGGCGCAACTATGCGGAAATACAGAACCAGTGGCGCATACTCACGAAAGAAATCGGCATTGACATCTGCGTGCTGGACATGCCGCTCTTGGATACGAGAAATGGAAAAGACCTTATGGGGACGTTTATTGCGGATTTGGTGCTGCAGATACTGTCCTTTGTTGCAGAGAATGAAAGGGATAATATAAGGAAACGTCAGGAACAGGGGATTGCCGCGGCGAAAAAACGTGGCGTTCGGTTTGGCAGGCCGGAGGCTCCTGTGCCGGACGACTTTGGTGAAATCATCAAAAAGTGGGAAAATGGGCAGATAAAGTTTGATGATGCAATTCAGGAATGCAGTATGAGCCAAGCCACGTTTTACAGGCGTTTAAGGGAGTACCGCATAGGCAGGGAAATGTGAAAAGAACTATCAAAAGGTGTACTTTTTGATAGTTCGCTTTTTAAGGAATATCTTACCATAAACTGAATGGCAAAGCAATAAATTTCTTGACTTGCGTATGCTTTCATAGCATATCTTTAGCTTCTTTCATGGTTTTTCTTTTAAGCTTTGCGAGAAGACGCTGTGAATAATGTGAAAGCGGAAATTATCAAAAAGTACACCTTTTGATAAATATTATGAATTATGGAGGAAGATGTTTATGAACAAGAAGAAATTAATGTGCATTTTGCTTGCAGTGACAACGGTATGTTGCAATCTCCTGGTAACAGACACCAGGGCACAAAGCCCGGCAACAGAACAGCAGGAAGAAACAAAGGGAGCGCAGGAAAGTAAAGGAAACGAGGCGGAATTTCAGATAAAAAATGGGGTTCTTGTAAGATATACCGGAGGTGGCGGGGATGTGGTGATTCCAGAGGGAGTTACTAGTATAGGGGATGGGGCTTTTGGTGTTCACTATGCTCTCATAAGCATCACAATTCCAGAGGGAGTCACCAGTATCGGGAAGGCGGCTTTCGGTAATTGTAGTAACTTGGAAAGTATCTCGATTCCAACGAGCGTCACCAGTATCGGGTGGGCAGCTTTTGCTGGGTGTAGCAGTCTAACGAACATTGTAATTCCAGAGGGAATTGCCATTATCGAGGATTATACGTTTAAAGATTGTAGTAATTTGAAGAACTTTGCAATTCCCAAAGGAGTTATCAGTATCGGGGTTGGGGCTTTTAATGATTGTAATAGTTTGAAGAGTATCACAATTCCAGAGGGGGTTACTAGTATCGGACAGGAATCTTTTATGAATTGCAGTAGTCTTTCCGGTATTACAATTCCAGAAAGTGTGACAAGTATCGGGTATAAAGCTTTTACTCAATGTGGTTTTACTAGCATCACAATTCCAAAGGGAGTCGCAAGTATCGGAGAATTTGCTTTTCCTGAACTGGAACATATAGTTGTAGCAGGAGGGAATCAAACATATGACAGTAGGAATGATTGTAACGCAATAATTGAAACTGAAACCAATATGTTAATTTCTGGCTGTAAAAATACATATATTCCAGAAGGAGTCACAAGTATTGGAGATGAAGCTTTTTATGGTTGTGATGGTCTGACAAATATTATAATTCCAGAAGGGGTTACTAGTATCGGGTATAAAGCCTTTTATAGTTGTGATGGTCTAACAAATATCATAATTCCAGAAGGAGTTACCAGTATTGGGTATAAAGCATTTGAGGACTGTGAAAATCTGACGAGTATTACAATGCCAGAAAGTGTCATCAGTATTGATGATAGTGCTTTTTCTAATTGCCATGAAGATTTCACCCTGCTTGTAACTGTGGGAAGCTACGCAGAAACATATGCGAAGAAATACAACATTTCTTACCGTTATATGAGTGGAGGCGTACATATCCATTCGTACGTCACCAGAATATCCGCTGCTTCCATCGGAAAAGACGGCTCTGTCACCAAGATTTGCGCTAGATGCGGGGACAAAACCACAACCACAATTTACGCTCCCCAAAGCATAAATCTTTCAAAGACAAGCTTCACCTACAATAACAGGAACCAGAAACCTTCCGTCACCGTCAAGGACAGCAAGGGAAAGGCATTAAAGAATAATACGGATTACACCGTATCCTATCCCAAGAACGTGAAAAATGTGGGGCAGTATACGGTAACCATTAATTTCAAAGGCAATTATAGCGGCACAGTAAAAAAGACTTTTACCATTGTCCCTAAAGGTACGTCCATATCCAAAGTAACTCCTAAGAAAAAAGGCTTAACTGTAAAATGGAAGAAACAGCTAGCACAGACGACAGGCTATGAGATTGCCTGCTCCACGGACAGCAAATTTTCTAAGAAGAACACGAAGATTGTCCCGATTGGCAAGAATAAGACAACTTCAAAATCAGTAAGTAAATTGAGAGCGAATAAGAAATACTACATTCGGATTCGGACATATAAGACGGTGAAAGGGAAGAAATATTATTCAAATTGGTCAAAAGTGAGGAATATAACTACAAAAAAGTAAGAAAAGGAGAGGAAGAAGATGCGCAAGTTATTAAATTTATTTGGAATGGCATTAATAGCGGTTATAGTATTTTTCCCGGTAAGAAGCAATGCGGCAGGTAAAAATGTCTGCCAGACATTGAAGGAATCAAAAACATATCATTATAATCTTGACCAAAAAGGGAAAAAGGAATCCATAAAGGTAAGTGTTTCAAAAACGGAACGTAAGGAAGGATATGTTATCACATATGATTTGAAAGCCACAGTGACCATAAACAGTAAAAAAATATACAGCAGTAATGGCAAAGAGGTGAGAGTTATGGTTACTGATGTGGATAAAAAAGATAAGCAGATGGAGCTTTTGATTATTGAAGGGTGGGGCGGTACAGGATATAAAGGTGCCTGGGCGTCAAATATGGAACATATTTATTATTACCAGTATGCCAATGGAAAAGCGAAACGTAAACAAGATATTGCAAAAGCATTTAAGAAAAATTTTACAAACGTGATGTCACTGCATGGGATAAAAGGCGATTCTTATCTTACGACAAATGGAAAAAATGAGATTTATGCAAGGGTTTGTGTTGGTATGCAGCAAAGCGAGCTAGATGATTATTATGATGACTGTTTGCATGTGAAGGCAGGATTAAGGTTAAAAAATGGTAAATTTGTTCAAATATTTTCAAAATCATATGCAATTCTTGACATTGCCGAAGAATGGGATATACCGGTTATTTTAAAGAAGAATGTGACAGCATATACTCAGATGGGTGGAAAGAAGAAAGCCTTTACGATAAAAAAGGGAGAGAAGATTCCTTCAGGTAGCCTATATTGCATTAAAAATAAAAAAGTCTATTTTAAGATAAAAAACAAAAAGGGAAAATGGGGTTATATAGAATTAAAAAAAGGTATGTTGTATTTTGATGGGATTGCACATGTATAAGAAAAAATGATATGCCAGTAAGGACTTGATGGAAAAAAGCGGTAGAAAATTTAAAAAGAACGATTCTGAAAGGTAGATGTCAGAATCGTTCTTTTTAAGTATTCCATAAATGTGCCGATTTCTAATATTTTCATCATCTTGTCCTATAAATACCCTTTAGAACGAGGTACTCATATCAGCTTATTGATTGATATGGGCTTTTCAGCGGTGGCGATTGCTGACCGTGTGGGTCATGAGAGCATAGAAATCACTTATAGATATGCACATTTGTTTCCGTCAAAACAGGCAGAGATGGCGGACAGGTTAGACGATTTGGGAAAGGGGGATTTTTGATATGTCGGCAAAAAATTTAGACAACTGTAAGCGTTGGAGAAACAAGACTGTTGCCTTTCGGGTATCTCCCGAAGAAGATGAGCAGATTGATAAAGCGGTGCGGCTTTCGGGGCTTACTAAGCAGGAGTATATTACAAGGCGGCTCTTGTGTCAAGACGTAGTTGTGCAGGGTAATCCGAGGGTGTATAAGGCATTACGCAATGAGCTTGTTGCCGTTCTGGAAGAATTACAGAGGATTGAAGCGGGAAACGGTATGGATGCGGAACTGCTTGACACTATCGAATTGATTGCCGTTATCCTCGGCGGTCTGAAAGGAGAAGATGAGAATGGTGAATAAAAAAGAAGCTTGAAACAAAAGATTTATTTCTTGATAAAGCGAAATTTTCAGATTGGGAAACCATGTATAGAAATGTTTGGTCGCAACCGGAAAGCGCAAGATATATGGCGTGGAAGGTTACCACAAGCGAGGAAGAAGCGGCGGGGATATGTCTTGGTTCCAAATTTGTAGGAAGAGGATATGGTAAGCAGATTCTTTTATGTCTGATACGATACTGTAAAGAAGAATTTGGGGCGAAAGAGTTTATTTATTCCACAAGGGATAGTAACAAAGCTTCAATAGGATTAGCTTTATCGTTGGGCTTTCAGCTTATTGGAACAGAAGAAAAGCAGGATAAACGAGATAATCAAATTTATATCTTGCAGAAGTATAGTTTAAAGATATGAATTTGTTGATTAGAGTAGGTAAAAGCAATAGATTGATATTTCCCTTGATAATGATTTTAACATGGTGCTAGCACCATGTAAGTTAATTCGGATAAGGAAAAGAAAATAGCATGGCAGTACACAGTATTAAGCTGATTGCCACATTTTTATGGAAAAATGAGTGGTTATATGGTAATATATAAGTGCAAAGATAAAAACACAACGCAAGGCAATCTTGCAGAACTGGTAGGTAGTCCAGTCGCACCGATTTGGTGTAAGTAGCCCTCCCTCCTTAGGGTCGTCCGTTCTTTGTTCATTACAATTATTTTAAGGAGGAATTGTCATGGACAAAGTTTCGGGAAAGCTGACAGTATTTTTTGAAGAACCATTTTGGGTTGGAGTGTTTGAATGTGTATCAGACGGAAAGCTATCTGTATGTAAGATTACATTTGGTGCAGAACCAAAAGACTATGAAATATGTGATTTCGTTTTGAAAAATTACTGCCGGTTACGATTTAGTCCGGCTGTGGCAACTGATGTAAAAGAAGTAGGTCGAAATCCTAAACGGGTACAGCGTGAAGTACGAAAACAGATACAGAATATTGGGATAGGAACAAAGTCACAACAGGCTTTGAAGTTACAGCAGGAGCAATTGAAAATCGAACGCAAAACTGTAAGTAGGGAACAACGGGAAGCGGAGAAACAGCGGCAGTTTGAACTGAAACAGCAGAAAAGGAAAGAAAAGCATAGGGGTAGATAATATTGTTCCAATTGTGCTGGATTTATAAGTGAAAGTGAGGAAAATGGAAATGCCATATATTACGGTCGAAAGTGGAGCATTATCAGACGAGCAAAAGGAGTTGTTGATTAAGCGCCTAACAGAAGTGTCTTCTGAGATTATGAAAGTTCCACAGGAGTTTTTTGTTACCACGATTAAAGAGGTATCTGATAAAAATTTTGGAATTGGTGGGAAAACGATTGATATAGTCAAGGAAGAATATGTAAAGAAACATCAATAGTTTGTGATATGTGAAATGAGAGGAATAAGTATTATGAGTGATCAATCACAAGAAATGAGAGAATATATTAAATTTTGGACAAAATTTTTAAATTTAGCATAAGTTATGTGATATTGACATAAAATTTTAGAGGAAAGTTCTATTGACTTTCCTCTTTGCACTTGCTAGAATGTAGGTACAAAGAAAGTTTACCACTGACCGATATGTGGTATATAAATGGTCGGGTTGAAAGTTTACCGCTGACCAATATGCGGTATATAAGTGGTTGGGTCGAAAGTATAGTCCTTCGCCGCAGGGTGGGGGACTTTTTACATAGTGAGGACGGAGCGAATGAAGAAAACAGGATTTTATGTTATTAAGGACAAATTTTTTGAGGATATGTCTGATCCGTACCTCAAAGGAAATAAGGCAGGGAACAGACCGCATTATTATTGCTTTGAAGATACAAGCATAGGCATATACTGGATGGTACCTTTATCCAGCCGGATTGATAAATATAAGAGCATTATGGAAAAGAAAGAAAAAGCAGGAAAACCTTGCGATATTCTCCATATTGTAAAACTGGATGATGACCGGGAAAGTGCATTTCTGATACAGGATATGTTTCCAATAACCGAGGAATATATAGAACGAGAGTATACCATAGCCGGAAATCATCTGATGCTAACAAGTGAACATACGGCTAAAGAGGTTGAGCAGAAGGCAAAGAAAGTCATGGGTATGCTGAAACGTGGTGTGAAGTTTACGCCAACACAGCCGAATGTTATGGCTATACTAGAAAAATTACGACAGAGATAACAGATTCTCTTGTAAATACAATATTATATGGTGCTAGAACCATGTAGATATGGCAGTCAAGAAGAAAATCTATGATACCCGTATGATACCTGTTTGCTCTGAAACTGTAAATAAGGCGTAAAATATGGATAATATGGCTATAAAAATCCTTAAAAAGTAATCAAGTATTTAACAATTATGTTATGGTTATAGGGAGTTCGAATAATTCGATGAATCAAGAAAACCCAGTATTAATGCTGGTTTCAAACAAAATAGCTTAGTTACTGGCAACGTTTTGGCAACACTTTTTCTCATTCAGAGAATGATTTACACATTTCAATATAGCACAATGGAAGATTCCTTGCTGATTTTCAGAGTTGAAAACTGAATATCAGCAAGGTTTTTCTTATTGTATGTTTCTTTTACGTTTCCTCAGATTTCTCTATGAGGTAATCACTCATTTCTTTAGAAGGCGTCTTTGCCCAATGCTGGCTGGCATTCAGTTCCGGGTATCGGTAACGCCATTCGTCATATTCTTCCCTGCTGATTTCACCGTTTTCAAGTCTTTCTGCCTGCTGCTGCCATTCCTGGAGCATGGAGCTGACCGTGTCAACGGGGGAAGAACTGGAAGAATCCCGGCAAAGGCAGATAAGGCCGTCTTTTTCAGTTATTCGGAATCCATATATGTCCTCTAATGCAAAGAGGGTATGTAAAAAACCAATGTATGTGTCGATGTCCGGCACTGTCAGTGCGTGGGGGCTGACGCCGAGTATGCCCGCCATTTCTTTCACAAGGTTCTGTTTGGGGATTCTTGCCTCCGATTCATACTGCGCCATGCGCACGTCGGAAGTCCTGCCCAGAAAGCCGAGCCGTTCGCCAAGCTGTTTCTGCGTCAGGTTCTTCCTGTTGCGGAAAAATTTGATACGCTTTCCGATTGCCATAAGTAAACCTCCGTGTAGTTGGATTTTGTATTTAGCCATGTCAGTGCAATTTTGCTGTGGCTAGACAGTTAAACAAATTTGTTGGGTACAGTATAGCATGGCGCGGCAAAGATAGCAAGTGGAAGTTAAATAAAATAATTTAAGATTTTTCTGAAAAACTATTGACTTAAATTAGTGAGTTTAGTAATATAAGAAGTACATAGACTAAACAAACAAATTTAGTTATATTTGGGACTGCAAGTAAAAACTGCTGGCTTGGAAGAAAGGCAGATTTATGGGGCAGGCAGTGGAATCAGGAATAAAAGAGGGAAAGGGGGGAATGCGATAATGGAAGGCAAAAATTTCATGACGGTTGAAGAAGTGGCGCAGGAGCTGAACGTTTCCAAATCCTATGCCTACAAGGTTGTCCGGAAGCTGAATGCGGAAATGCGGGAGCTTGGCTACCTGACAGTGACAGGCAGGGTGAACACAAATTTCTTCCGCAAGAAGTTATGTTACAGCGAGTAGTTTTCCGCAGGGAATTATGCTCAGTGGGCAGTTTTCCCATAAGAAGTCATGTTACAACAGACAATGTAGGAATTTTAAAATTATTACTGGGGGCTGATGGCAGAGGTTTTGTTTCTGCAACCAGCCCTGGGGAAAGGAGCGTGAGGATATGGCTGTATACAAAGATGGCGACAAATGGCGCGTCATCTACCGATATACGAATTACAAAGGAGAGAGGAAACAGACGCAGAAAAGGGGGTTTGCAACCAAGAGGGAAATTTGGTACTATGGTAGAATCTTGCTCTTAGAAAGTGGCGGCTTCCTCTGTGTGGGTTTTCCGCTGATACCCTCGACGGAGAGGGCGGGGCTTTTGCCAACTCTGCGGCAAAATTTACCCCTCTATTACTTACTACGCACGATAGGAAAAATCAGGCAATGTTTAGCGGAATTTCCTTTCGTGTTTTCCTAACAGGAATTGACAAAACGGGGAGAGATTTCTTTTTATCCCCCTTGCACGGCATAATACTGACGATTTTCAAAAATGCCAAATTGGACGCAAAAAAATAGGAAACCTTTTCTTGATTTCCTGTTTCGGTGTGCTACTTTTTTGGGGGAGCGGTTATTCAGTTTTTCCGTGGCTACAGTTCTGCAAACTAGAAGCTGAGGTGTAATTATCATTTCAACGTGTATAGCTTACTTTTATTGATTTTAGTTTTGAACTTATACAAATCACTGCTTCTAAATCGTTTTCCATGTGCTGGGTAAATATACTTTACATTTTCGTTCAACAATACCTGCCATGAATTTTCAAACTCTTTTTTATTTTCTATCCATATCGTTATCCTATGTAGACTTGGCACGCCATTCATAGCGGCATCTCCACAGAATATCAGGTTTTGCACCCTTAGAGAAATAGAGTCTGCCGTATGTCCTGGTGTAAATAATATTTTGCCAGACAATATTCTTTCTATTTCAGCAATATTATCTTTTGTTATACTAAGCAATCTATTTGTATATGTTTCATTTATCGCAGGAAAAAGATGTTTTCCATTACCGAATACTTTCATAATATAACAGAAGAACAATGCTAATTTACTACTGCAACCTCCTTCGAAAGAATTTTGCCCTTTGGCTAAAACAGGAAATGCCTTATTGCTTATAATACAAGTAATATTTGAATGTTTATCCAATACTTCTTTCAAAAAACCTGCATGGTCATCATGAGCGTGTGTTAGAAAAATATATTTAACATCATCCCATGAAATTCCTTGTCGTTTCATAGATGTAGTACACTTCTGATAACTATTTTCATATCCTGTATCAATCATTACATACCCATCTTTAATTCGATAAAGATATGTATTCATAACTCTGTTACCTGCATTATATATTTTCATATGAGTTCCTCTATAAATCGCAATTTATCGCTGGGTTTATTATATTGTATTTATTCAGCAATGACAATATATATTTGATTTTCATTCCCCGGAAGCAAACTTATATCCGATTCCTAAAACGGTCTTTATGTAGGTGGGATTTCGGCTGTCCGGCTCTATCTTTTTCCGTAAGTTGCATAT
Organism: Lachnospiraceae bacterium; assembly: GCA_910575075.1. Lineage (GTDB taxonomy): Bacteria > Bacillota > Clostridia > Lachnospirales > Lachnospiraceae > Petralouisia. The sequence goes on along the minus strand of CAJTCY010000005.1, from coordinate 45,249 downwards.
CACATTGGCAACATTTGATAAACAGTTTTCGCTCTCCATGCTCCACACGGCTTCAAAAATTTGAGCCTTTGTGAATACCCTCCCCGGACTGGCGGTAAGGTAGCAGAGTGCGCCGTATTCCAAACGGGTTAGGCTTATGTCTGCCCCGTCTTTCAGTACCCGGCGTTGGTGTAATCTGATTTCCAGTCCGGGAAAAATCAGTGCGGGGGAATGTGGCGGCTGTATGACTTCCAGCGGTATCATATCGGCAAGGGCGGTTATGGCTCTCTCAACCGCTTTTTCTTCTGCGTCTTTGAATGTGAGTATGATTATTTTACCGACAAACCTCACCTCCCGTTATATGCCTGTTCATCAAAGCGGAATTTGAACAGGGCAGAGGCAAGTTTCCCATTGGTGAGAATGATTGTCTGACCGCATATCGTAACAGGGTATTTTTCATAAGGTGCTGTAAAATATTCGTCTGTTGTGCCTAAAGGGTAGAACTTTTCTTCTGTAAGGTATTCAAGGGATATTTCTCTTTTGTGCCGCCTTTGCTGGTCACGCCATGCGGTGATAGCTGCATTGTGGATAACGACTTTGCAAAAGCCGTGGAACGTATACATGATATGTTCCTTGTATGCTTCTGTGCAAGCCATAGAAAATTCCCCCTTTCTCTCACATGGGGCGTTAGTTGCTTTATTGTTGCGTTTTTATAATTCAGAAGAACGGTACACTTAGGTTATCGCTCCCCTGATTATCTATCAGCGAAAATAATCTGCAAGATATTCCATAGTCGTGTCTGATACCTTAAAAGTCATTTTCATGTCAGCTACTTTTAACATGACAAAAGGAATATCCCCATAGCAAATCATTTCACATACAGGATATAATTCTCCGTCCGTTTGATTTTCTCCGAATTTAATTGTTTCCTCTTGTGAAAGCTGAAAAGTACCAACTAATTCAGATTCTTTAGGAAGTGTTTTCATCTCCCAATGTTCCATGCCTAATGCAAATATAAAATCTGATATTTCCTCGCTTTTTGCTATTATCTGCGTTTCGACAGAAGTATCTGCGGGAAGAACCTCAATTTTCTGTGTTTTGGAAAGTTCCTCATAGTATTCAGTCACATCTTCTTTCTCATTGTTGAAATGACAGCCGCAAAGAAGCTTAGTAGGTATTAGTAATAGCATCAATAATTTTTTCATAGTAACCTCACTTTCTATTTTCGTGATATTCTTCATTCATAATCAGTAATCTGTATGCCCGGACAATGCCAGCCATATACACACACAAGAAAACTCCTGTGCCAGCTAATATCATTCCGCAAGCGAAAACGATATTATCTAAGACATACATTTCAGCGGGCACAATCATCAGACAAAGTAAAAATCCAATGGCAATCAAAGCAATTCCAACAAGATTAAGGATATGGGATAATTTCTTTTTGTCGGTATATGCAGAAGTTAATTCCGATTTCACCGTTTTATCAAAGGACAGGGATTCTTTCCAAATCTTACGATATGGATTATCTGCTAACTTTACAGAAAACAAAAGAATAATCCCTAAAATGACAACTACCATAAACAAAATCATGCTTATTTCTGCGTCCCAAAACGAAAGAGATAAACCACCGACAAATAAACCAGCCGCAATTCCAATTTTTATCATTTTTCTTTTTTGGTATGCAAGGAATCCGTCTGCCATTTCCCGGCTGACATAAATTCCTTTTTCATCTGGGTATATGTCCGGCTTTTGTGTATCTTCCTCTTGCCTGTCTTGATACTTCTAACTGATAAGAGAGTTCCTCTTGTGATAGACCAGCTTCCTTTCTTAGCTTTTGTTTTTTTTCTCCAAAGGTCATATCGTGTTCCTCCTTTATGTTTATAAAATGTAGTTGTGTTGGCCGTCTGGCCGGAAACGAAAAAAAGCCCCCTTTGTGTCCAAAAACCAGATAAACACAAAAACGGCAAGAGTGCAGGGTACACCTGCGAGAATATTCAGTTTTCAAGATTTACCATAAGGGGAATCACGGATATTGAAATCCTCCACTTTCTTTCTGCAATGATAAAGGGTGGCAGCACTTTAATATGCTGTCACCCTGTGATTGCCTTGACTGGCTTGCTATATCACGCTATTTCTTTGTAAGCTATATATTTTCTTGCAATATTCCAGGAAACAATATAGAGAACGATTCCTAAAAGAGATACCATGCTACAAGCCACCATTTTATTATCAAATAATAACGCTGCACCCACAAAGATAGTTGCTGATAATGGATAAGCAATAATCAAACTCAACATACTTTTTTCTTCACTAAAAAGAAATGAGCAAGGTATCGTAATGCTTCCAGAGAATAACGCAAGAGCAATACTTATGCTAATAAATAGAAGCATTGTATTGAAATCAAGTTGATTCTTGAACAATGAAACCATAATGCTAAGGGTTACTCCCAAAAGAAAACCTATGCCACTAAGTAACAAATACAGAATATACTTGCTATCCATAATTGCTTTCTTTGATACGGGTAAAACTCCTGAAACTTTTCTCCAACCAGAAGTTTTATCCATGTTTATTGTCGTTACAGAAATCATTCCAAGCATGACAGTTGCGATAACAGTGAGCACCCATGTTGAAGTTAAGAACGACATTCCGATACCAATAACCGCAAAAACCACCAGTATGATATAAAGCACTGATCTAATTAAATAATAATCTTTCAACAATAAGCCTTTCATTTCGTTTCCCCCTTTACATAGAGCAACATGATTTCATCAATCGTAGCTGGGTCAATAACCGCTTTAGGATATTTTCTTTGTGCTTTATCTCTATCCGCAATCAAAATTTCCCACTCATAATCCTGTTTCCGATATGCAATCACTTCTTCTTTATCAATAGTATCAAACTGTGCAGTCCCACAACGGATAATTCCATATTTGTATCGCAATTCGTCTTTTGACTTGCAAAATACAACTCTGCCCTCATGGATAAAGACAATATAGTCTGCTACTTTTTCTAAGTCGCTTGTGATATGTGAAGATACTAAAATTGAATTGTTTTCGTCTTGCACAAACTCCAAAAACATATCTAAAATATCATCACGGACAACTGGATCAAGCCCGCTTGTTGCTTCATCCAAAACCAAAAGTTTGGAATTGTGTGACAAAGCTGCTGCAATCGAAAGTTTCATTTTCATGCCTTTGGAAAACTCTTTGATTTTTTTATTCGCTGGCAAAGACATTTTTTTCAGCAATGAGAAAAATTTGCTTTCATCCCATGTAGAGTATATTTGTTTGAAAACACGATTCAACTTTTGTGCTGAAAGTACATCGGGATAGTTGTTTCCGTCAAAAACAACTCCTATCTGATTGCGGACATTATCGTCTTGCGTGTCTTGTTTTCCTAAAAGTTCAATGTTTCCTGAATCATAATTTATCAATCCAAGAATGGCATTTATGGTCGTGCTTTTTCCCGCACCATTTTCGCCGATTAGCCCAACGATTGTTCCGCAAGGAATAGAAAACGAAACTTTATCTAAAACAAAATCTCGATATTTTTTTGTTAGATTATTTACAACCAAAGCATTATTTTGCATAATCAATCCTCCTCATAAAATAGCTTTAACAGCTCCACAAGTTTTTCTACAGGAATGCCACTGGTTCTACCTATATCAGCAGCTTCTTGTAGATGCTCCTCGGCACGTCGTTGTTGTTCCTCTTGATAAAAGTCTTTATTTTGTGCAGAAACAAAACTTCCTCTACCTACAGTCGTTTCGATAAAGCCGTCCCGTTGTAAATCCTCATACGCTTTTTGGACGGTAATAACACTGATATGAATAGACTTTGCTAACGCCCGCATAGAGGGAATTGGGTCGCCTGTTTTTAATTCGCCACTCATAATCATTGCTTTTATCTGTGAAGTTATCTGCTCATAAATTGGTTTACTCGTATTACTACTTATGATGATTTCCACAATACCCCTCCTTTGTATTATAATGTACTTATTATATAAGCACATTATATTCAAACAGTGCCATATTGTCAATAGGATTCAAAGAAAATTTACAGTTGCATAGAGAAAGCGGAAGATACCGCATGAAAGGTTCCTCCGCTGAATTAACTATGAGATTTTAGTGGAGCAGTGGCAACTATCAAATATTGCTGGTTGGCTCACTTATTCCATCTGCGCATCCAAATCTTCCGGTGTGATCTCATAATTGCGGCACAGCTCAACGGGCCAGATCGGTAACTTGGTAGACAGGAATTTTTCAATGTCAAAGGTATTCTTCTTGTCATAATCTGAAAGATATTTGTAACGCGGATGTTTGGTAATATCATATTTCCGGGAAAGGAAAGGCCGCACGCCCCGGATCTGCAGAAGGCATTTGCCGCCGTCCATGACTGGCAGCTCGTCTACCGACATCAGATCCTTGCCTAACTTCTGAAAATTCTGGCCATGGGATTCCTGGGTGCCTTTGGTGACGCTGGTGTTATACATATCAATGGTCTCTTTCCCCAAAAGGGAACTCCAGCTTTTCAGGGTGGTTTCTTCCTTGCCGCCTAAAAATAAGCTGGCGTCACAATTCCCGATAATGGTGTCCATGTTGTCCTTATACAAGGCTTTCAACTGGCTCTGCGCCTGCAGCACCAGACAGGCCGAAATTTCCCTGGAACGGATGGTTGCCATCAGGCGCTCCAGGTTGGGAATCTGACCGATATTGGCCGCCTCGTCAATCAGGCAGCGTACATGGATCGGGAGCCTGCCCCCATAGACATCATCTGCACGCTCGCACAGGCGGTTGAAAAGGATTGAATAGATCAGGCTGATAAGAAAAGCAAAGGTTCCGTCCGTATCGCTCATAATGAGGAACAGGGCCGTCTTTTTATCCCCCAGCATATCCAGATCCAGCTCGTCATACATGGTAATTTCCCGCACCTCTTTAATGTCGAAGGGAGCCGGGCAGGAAGCGCAGCTAATCAATATCGACTTCGCCGTTTTGCCAGAGACGTTTTGTAAAGGACTTCTTAATCAAGTTCACAAAAAGTTTACATTTTAAGGCAAAAAAAGAACCAGGAATCTGTTTTATAGATTCCCGGCTGTGTATCGTTATCGTTTTTTCACATCTGCTGTATCTCATTTCTCAGCATACGCTTAATCTTATCACTCATGGTCTCCCTGCTGGTCTCGCTGAAATGAATCTTCACAATTGAGATGGTATAATAAAGTTGTAACACCAAACAGGAAATAAATGATATACTCACAGAATGGAAAGGAATCTACCGGGGAATAAGGGAGTGGAATTTAAAATTTCATTTTAGGATCCTAAATAAAAGAAGTTGAGAAATTGAAAATTTCCATGTTTTCGTGTATAATTTGAAAAGTAAATCAGACTAAGAAATTGCTGTTTAAGGAGACGTAGTATGAAGATAACCAATAAAAATATAGATAGCGGGAAAGCATTTGATTGGGGAAAAATATCTTCAGATTATGCAAAGTTCCGTGACATATATCCACAAGAGTTTTATCAGAAAATTATTGATAGGGGTTTATGTATAAATGGACAATCTGTTCTCGACATTGGAACAGGGACAGGGGTTCTTCCAAGAAATATGTATGAATTTGGGGCAAAGTGGACTGCAACGGATATTTCAGAGGAGCAGATTGAACAGGCGAAAATTCTTTCAGAGGGTATGGATATAGATTATCATACTGTATCAACAGAAGATATAAACTTTCCGAACAATTCATTTGATGTGATTACAGCCTGCCAGTGTTTTTGGTATTTTGACCATGAAACAGTTATGCCTAAGTTACATCGTATGCTTAAAACAGGAGGAAGCATTCTTATTTTATATATGGCATGGCTGCCTTATGAAGATAAGATTGCAGGCGCAAGTGAAAAACTTGTGTTGAAATACAGTCCGAATTGGAGCGGTGCAGGAGAAACAATTCATCAAATAGAAATACCCAATTGCTACAAAGAGAAATTCAAACTTGTGTACCATGAAGAATTTACTTTAAAGGTGCCATTTACCCGTGATAGTTGGAATGGAAGGATGAAAGCTTGTCGGGGGGTAGGAGCCTCACTGACAGAAAAAGAAATTTTCAAGTGGGAACAAGAGCATATAAAACTTCTTGAACATATTGCTCCTAATGAATTTGATATTCTGCATTATGGGGCTGTTGCCGAAATGAAAAAGAATTAAAATACAATTTACTGGTGACTAAAAAAGCAAAAGCTAAGATTTCGGAGAGAAGCATATGATTGGAATAAGACCATATAAAATTACAGATGCAAATGCCATATTGTCATGGTGTCAAGATGAAAAAGCATTTTATCAGTGGACGGCAGGAGTGCTTGGTGATTATCCTATTACAAAAAATGAATTTGGCTTTGTTGAATCCCTAATGCCATTTACTGCATTTGATGAATCGGAGATTGTAGGTTTTTTTACATTAAGAAATCCTAATGAATCAAATGAATCATTGGATGAGTTACGCTTTGGATTTGTCATTGTAAATCCAGACAAACGTGGAACAGGCTGCGGAAAAGCAATGATTCAATTAGGTTTAAAGTTCGTATTTGAAATATATGGTGCAAAGAGGGCATCGTTAGGCGTTTTTGAGAACAATCTTGCTGCTTATTATTGTTATAAAGCAGTTGGGTTTCACGATGTGATTCCTGTTATGCCTGAAACATATCAAATCTTAGGCGAAGAATGGATATGTAAGGAATTGATGATAGAAAACATATAAACGGATTATTTGCTGGACTGACAGATATATGTGGTGAAATAGGAGAAAATGAGATGAATTATAGAAAAGCATCAATGGAAGATGCAGAAATAATTACTGATGTTGTACAGCAGACAAAAGCAGGGATATATCCCAAATACTATCCGAAAGAAATTGTAGAGTTTTTCGGTCAGCTTCATTGCTATGAGCATATTATTAAGGATATTAAAAAAAATATTGTTTACGTGTTAGAGGTCAATGATATTATAGTTGGTACTGGCAGTTTTGAAGAAAATCACATTACCAGAGTTTATGTTCTTCCACAATATCAAGGTAAAGGATATGGGTATCATATACTTAAGGAATTAGAAAAGGAAATTGCAAGAAATTATAACAATGTTATTTTAGATGCATCTTTGCCAGCGTGCAAATTTTATGAAGGTAATGGATATAAGACGGTGAGGCATGAAGAGTGGAAATGTGATAATGAGATGATTTTAGTATATGATGTTATGGAAAAACAGTTGAAATAGTATAAGGCAGCGGAACAATCAATAGACTAAACAGAAAAACAGTAACAGGCAGCAGAAAGTAAAAGAAATCAGCAAAGAAAATAGAATCAAAAAGAACAGGCCTTTGAGAGATTGAGTATTGTCATTAATCTTTCAGAGGTCTGTTTTTTACTATAAAGTAATTGGATTTTTGTAAACGTATCAGAGGAAACTTTTTTCTTCATGTTCATTAAGTGTCAGCACTAAAATTTTCCCCTATGCTACCACCTCTTTCCACGTTATCAACTATGCTGTAATTATAAGGATTGCAACAAGTACAACATTCTTTTACGCTCTTTTAAAACAAGATATAATGATAAGATGGTTGCAAGTATGTCACTGATTGGCTGTGCAAAAAATATGCCGTTTATTTTGAAAAAGATTGGAAATATAATGATAAACGGAACTAAAAATACTACCTGTCTTAATACAGTTATCAGAATAGAGGGGACAGGTCGGTTAATAGATTGAAAGAAAGTAGTTGCCAGCATGACAAAGCCTAAAACCGGGGTAATGCAGAAATTTATCCGTAGCCCAGTAATTCCAATTTGGAGCATTTTTTCTGTTCCTCCAAATGCCGCAAGTATCTGTTTTGGGAAAGACAGAACAATAAGCCAAATAAAGCAGGTGATTGATACCGAAAAGATTGTTGCTTGGAAAAGTGTCTGCATTACTCGGTTATAATTTTTTGAACCGTAATTATTGCCAATAATAGGCTGAATACCTTGACTGATACCGCTTGCGGGCATGATAACGAAGGTCATAATACTGGAAACAACGGCATAAACGCTGATAGCAATATCTCCGCCGTATTTTCCTAACTGACTGTTGTAAACAAGGCTGATAAAGCCCATAGCCATTTGTGCAACGAAGAATGAGAAGCCGCAGGAAATGATTTGCAGGCATAACCTCTTTTCCAAATGAAATATATTTTTGGAAATCGTGACCTGTGTTTTCTTTCCAAAGACAAGATATGCGCCGAACAGGGCAGAAAAAATCTGTCCGATTACGGTTGCGCCGGCAGCACCAACAACGCCCCAGTCAAAAATAATGATGAAAACAGCGTCCAAAACAATATTTGTGACAGCCCCTATTCCTGTTACGCACATTCCTAATATTGGTTTGCCGGAAACACGAACAAAATCACAAAACAACTGTGAAAACCCTTGAAAAAGACAACCCAATACAACAATTCTGTAATAAGAAAGTGCATAAGGGTAAGATGTTTCTGTTACTCCAAAAATTTTTAAGACGGGATCGGGAAACAGAAGCAGTATAATTGTCAGCAATATTTCAAAAATGCAGACCAATACAAAAGCATTTCCAAAAGATTTATTCATTTTATCTTTTTCATTCTGCCCAGAAAACAGACTAAAAAAGGTTGAACCGCCTGCGCTGCACGTTAGGGCAAACGCCATCATCATATATGACAATGGGAAACAGACAGATAATCCGGCTAATGCGGAAGTACCGTTGAAATTGCCGACAAACATTCGGTCGACAATGTTGTAAATAGCGGTAATTAAAAGTGAAATCGCTGCCGGGATTGAGAATTTCAATATCATAGGAAACAGTCGCCCGTTTAAATAATCTACAGATTTTTCGTTCATTTTTATAACCTCCACAAAATATTTAGTTTACTAAGTATATGGATAAAAAATGCCGGATAACAGTTTTAGGAAATGTTATCAAGCATTTTTTCAACAACATTGAAAAAAACGTCAAGGTCATTTTCCGAAATACCCTGTGTCAGTTCTTTTTCTAAGTTCAGTATGTCAGCCATAACAATATCCTTGTATTGCAGAGCCTTTTCACTGACAATGATTTTTTTCCACCGTGCATCATTTTCAGCAGCTTCACGGTAAATTAAACCGTTCTGCTCCATTTTTTTTAAAAGTACAGTTGCCGTTGAAGGACGCAGACTGTATTCTTCTTCAATATCTTTTTGGAAAATATCATTTGTTTGCGCTAAAAGGAAATGCAACACTTTTCCCTGTGAACCGCTGAAATTGTCTTTGCTTGAAAAAGCGTCAATTTTTCTGCGTAATTTGTTTGATAATTTGCTGATATAACGTGCGGCGTGTCTGTTTTGCTTCATAAGCTGCCCTCCAATTACTTAGTAAGCTAAGTATAATGAATAAAATGTGAATTGTCAAGTAGGTATTTCCTATTTAGCATATGTAATATTCTTATTGGACACAAATTAGAAAATTTTCCTTAACAGTTATTTTCTACATGTCACTACACTATCCGTACATCATAAGGCATCTTCCCGCAAATGGGTCCCTCCTTATGATAACCGCCACCGCTGCACCCACAAAAATCTGCCTTACAGAATGAAAATTTATTCTGCAGATAAAGCAGAGTTATTTGGAAGACGTTACACTAAAACATAATCATGTATTCTTTCTGAAAATTAAAATGATTGTTTAGAAACTATCATATTACATCTGCTCCATAACTCATCTTGGTATGAAAAAACATCTTTATCAATATTTCTTTCAACAAAGCCAACTTTCTCATAACAATGCTTTGCTAAAGAATTTTCATTGAAAACATTTCATTGAACAGCTTCTGCACCGGTAATCTGAAAGGCATATTGAAGAGCCAAATTCAGCATTTCTTTTAGTTTACATCAGAGCAACTGTGATTGCCAGGAGCTTTTGGCTAAAAATCAGCAGGTCAGAACACTACACTTACAGGATCTAACAAAAACGCTAAACAAAAGGAGGATGTTGAATGAAGAATGAGCTATTTGTAACTGCCAGAGAGCAGCGCAGGAGTTGGGAGTTTTCAAACCATAAATGGTTTTTCGGTTTGCCTGTGTTTCAGCGGATGAAGTCTGCCCCCCTTATCTGGCAGGCAGCTTCAAAAGAAGCAAAATGGTAAATATCCTGATGTTCTGCCAGTCAGCGGATTTCGCGTGCAACGCATTTTTGCGGAATAATTGTAAAATCATATGTTTTCGTGTATAATTGAAAAAAGTCAGACAAAAAATCAGGAATTATGAGGTGTAAATCATGAGATTTAAAGGAAAAATAGCAAAATGGTTTTATAGTATTATGATAATTGTCGCAGTAATTCTTATTCCTGTTATTGTGTTAGCGGTTATAGATGGAGAAGCATTTGTTTTGGCTGTTGTATTCTCAATATTTGTTTTCATAGAGGCATTTTTTATTTCCATCATATTCCGCAATTTTGTAGAACTAAAAAGTGATAGTTTGCTTATTGTTTTTGGAGTTGTCAGAGTCAGTATTTTATATAATGATATGAAAGAAATCAGGACAACAAGAGACTTTTCGTCCTCTTTGGCAGCATCATTTGACAGAATTAAGATTCAATATAAAAACGGAAAAACGGTAATGATTTCATTACAGAATAAGCAACAGTTTTATAAAGAAATACAAAAGAAAAAATCTGATCTGATAATTATATAATTTTTGTTTGCTGAATTAACAGATAGGAGATGCTGAGAGAAATGGATTATAGAATTCGGAAAATCAGAGAAAGAGAATATCCGAAAGAGGTAGTAGAGTTCTCAAAGGCAAGGCTGTGGTACGCAGTTTATAAATTGTTTGGAAAATGAAATTTCTATAAAGCATAATACAGCTATCTTAGATCCATCATGGAGGTATAGATAAATGAAATGCAAAATAAGAAAATGGGAGTTATCGGACGCGGGAAATTTGGCGGCAGCCCTTTCAAATAAAAAAATACAAGATAATCTTCGGGATGGATTACCTTATCCTTATACAGAGCAGGATGGGGCAGATTTTATATCTGATATGCTTTCTGCAGATGAAAATGAAACATTTGCTTTTGCTATTATTGTAGATAACAAAGTGATTGGCAGTATTGGTGTTTTTCGTCAGGGCAACATACATAGGCAGACTGCTGAGTTGGGATATTATATTGCTGAAGAATACTGGGGGAAAGGCATTATGACGGAAGCTGTAAAACAAATTTGCGAGTATGTTTTTGCCCAAAGTGATATTATCCGTATCTATGCAGAGCCATTTACATACAATATAGCTTCTTGCCGGGTGTTGGAAAAAGCAGGTTTTCAGTATGAGGGAACATTAAGAAACAATGCTGTGAAAAATGGAAACGTGGTTGATATGAAGATGTATTCAAGAATAAAGGAGATATTTTAAAATTGAAAAAGTACAAATTAGGTTTTGATATTTGGGGACTGTTATTATTCTTGATTATTATGGTCCCTAATTTTATTTGGTTTGCTGTTCCTGCGCCAAACGATGTGCTGAGAGCAGAATCTGTTACAGAAGCGGTTGATATCATAGCCTCGATATGTCAAGTGCTGATGGTTATTGCACTTTGTATTTTTGTGAATAGAAAGAGTTGTAAACTTCGCATTACGCCTTTGGTTATCGCTGTGATCATCTGCTGTTTATTATATTTTGTGAGTTGGATAAGTTATTATGCCGGTATAGTAAATACGGTTATCATATTAGGATTAACGGTTTTTCCGTGTTTGGCATTTATATTTTTTGCAGTTGACAGAAAGAATATGATGGCGCTTGTTTTAATTTCCATTTTTACAATCTGTCATTTGATATATGGAGTGGCTAATTTTATCATTGACTCAACTTTGCCACCGACAAAGCTGCTGCAGACACATGAATTTTCAAGCCAAATAGTGCAGCAAATTGGTGCTTTGATATTAAAATAAAACCTAATCTTTGATAACATAACCTATATCATTTCAGATGGTCCACGAGTACAGCGAAAAATAAGCGAAATTTGTTGAATGAGCTGGATATGGAAGAATCAAATATCTATACGGTTGTTGGGGAAGTTTTACGAGGTGTTTAATTGAGTAAGAAATTATCAGAAATGAGTTTGGAAGAATTATGGCAGCTATTTCCTATTTTTTTGACAGAACATCAGATTGATTGGAAAGAGTGGTATTTGAAGGAAGAAATATTTTTGAAAAAGGAAATGCCGCCAGGTGCAAGAATAAGTCATATAGGGAGTACGGCAATTGGTTCTATTTGGGCAAAACCAATTATTGATATTCTTGTGGAAGTTCCAAAGGAATCTAAATTATCAGATTATAAGGATTTGCTGGGAAATTGCGGCTACATTTGTATGCATGAGAATGCAAAAAAGATTTCTTTCAACAAGGGATATACAGAAAAAGGCTTTGCCGAAAAGGTATATCATTTACATTTAAGATACATCGGAGATAACAATGAATTGTATTTTAGAGATTATCTTATTGAGCATCCGGATGTTGCAAGCGAATATGAGAAACTGAAATTGAAGTTATGGAAAGAATATGAATATGACAGAGACGCATATACAAATGCTAAAGCTGAATTTGTCCAAAAGTACACAGAGAAAGCGAAGTTTCTGTATAGGAATATATAATGAGGTGTGAGAGAACTGTCAGACAGGGGAACCAATGGTTTGGAAAAGACGGCAGAAGACAAATATCAGAGCGTGTCTGGATATTGCTTTTTACAGCGATTGGTGGTAAACTTATAATTGTTCTATTTATCTTGTGGAAAACAGATAAGCTTACGATCAGTGAAATAAGTGAGAAAACCTCTCTTGCTAAGAATACGGTATCAGTTGTAATAAACGGTATGGTAAATAAGGGAATTGTGGAAAGAAATGTCAATCCCCAGAATCGCCGCCAGACCATTATATCGCTTACTGAATATGCAAAATCTATACAAATGAAATACGAAGCTGTATCTCAGCAGATGAATGAGTTATTTTATCAAGGTTTTTCAGATCAAGAGCAAAAACAATTTGAACAGTATCTTGCCCGGATATTAGAAACCTTAATAAAAAATCTGCATACAAGCTAATAACGTTAAAGCAGGAGAATTTTAAATGAAAAAAAGAAAATATATAATCGATTTTATTCAGAAACAAAAAACTGTTTTTGTTGGTTCAATGGATGAAGATGGTTTTCCAAATATAAAAGCAATGTTTACACCACGCAAGATAGATGGAAATTGTTTTTATTTTTCGACAAATACATCTTCCATGCGTTCGCAGCAGTTTCTGACGAATCCGCGGGCAAGTATCTATTTCTATCATAGAGGGTGTTTTAAGTATGAAGGCATGATGCTGACAGGTACAATGGAAGTTTTACAGGACGATAATATAAAACGGGAAATTTGGCGTACGGGTGATACCATGTTTTATAAACAGGGGATTACTGACCCGGATTATTGTGTATTGAAGTTTACAGCAATAAAGGGGAGGTACTATTGTGATCTGAAAACAGAAAACTTTAAAATGGAGGATTTAGAGTAACGGAAACAGAAGTAGACCATATTATGAAATCTGTCAAACAAAAAACCTTACAAAATCTGTCCTATAGGCTGGACACATAATGTAATTGCAGATGAGCAGGCCATTACTTTTCCTATGAAATGATTGGACGACTTTTGCTGGATGAGTGGAACTTAAAAGAAAGCAAAAATCTGGTTCTTGCGTCTGTTTTTTTGATTGAGACATTTGGTGTAGCATAGCCAGGGGGTCCGAATGGTTCATAATACGCTGTTGAAAATTTTGGGTTAAGTCGATGTCAGTTTGAGTGCAGACTGTTTCATGGAATGCCCCTTCCGTATGCGCCAGATAATTCCTGATATGACGAAGGCGAATTAATGCTTTTAAATCTGTTTTCCATTCTGGAATGTTTCTGCAATCGTTCCATGATGTGGATTTCATATCATCAATGTATTTTGTTAATCCCCTCATCTGTAAATCTCATGCATTCATGCTATCATATTCTTACACAAAATGCAAAGCATTAGTCTTTGTGTAAGAATAGTATGTTTTGAATAAGGCATTAATTTGAATTTCAGAAAAAGAACATTTTATAATTATTTTGAAGTACATATATGGACGGAGATGGTTAAGATAGATTATCGGCAGAGAAATAATTCTCCACCGACAATGATGTTATGAAAGAGTACCATTTTTGGAGCAACTTAATGATACAGTTCTTGCAATGGTTTGGCTGAACAAAGAGTTTTGGTTTAATATGCCGGTTGCAGTGGCAAAAGCAGTGTTTCCTGATTTGCTACTACTTTTATTAGATATTGTCCAATTTTTGTCGTAGGAAGCTGCTGATACAGATACAGAGGTGCATCGAGAGCTGTTTCCATCATACGAAAAGGTTCCAGATACTTTTACATACCACAGTGTTTTCCCTTCACTATTCTGATATTTGACAGTTTTACTTCCTGATTTTGTTTTAGAAGAACGAGAAGTTTCAGTGCTTTTATCTAAGACATTGTTTGATGTTATTTCTATTGTTGTAATGCAGTATAAATCATCTGCAATTTTTTCTGCACTTTGAGGTGGCGTAGATGTATCAGCGGCTTGTACTGTTCTTGTGTGGCTGCCTGCCACAAGCATGAGGGCAATTGCTAATATTGTTGCATGAAAGAGTTTGTTTGTTTTACATTGATTCATTTGTTGTTATCCTCCTCTATGATAGTTATTTCTCTGGATATGTAGGATGTGTGTGCATGATAGTAGGAGAGATACTGCAACATTATAACAATAACAAGTGACACGATAACAGCACCGATTGAAAATATTGAAATTAACTTAATATGGTGCGAATAGCGAATTTCCTTGCTTAAATGTTGGGCATCTGCTTCTAATAAATAGTTTGCAACTAAATCCTTTGGTTCACCAAAGTGGTTAAGCAATTCATTGTATGTAAATTCTTTGGTTTCATTAGAAAAGTCCATAATGGCATTTTGTAAATCATTGACAAAATTTTTTTCTTTTGATTTGTAGAGGGGAAGGTAATGTTTTATTTCTTTTATATAAGAATATATTATTTGTTCCTTATCAATCATTTATCATATCTCCGTTTTAGGTTTGTAATTCAAAACTTGTTGTACAGCAGCAATAGTAGAGTTATAATCTGCAATTAATGTATTTAATCGATTTATTCCCGAAGCTTCAATGTGATAATACACTCGAATCAGTCGACGCCCTGCTTGTTTCTTATAATCAGAAATATAACCAGCATCAATCAGCTTATATAGTGCAGGATAAAGAGAGCCAACAGGTATATTTAATACCGAGTCAGATTGTTCCTTGATTGTTTGTGAAAGCTCATATCCGTAATAATCTTTTTGACTTAATAAATGAAGTATCAAAAGCTCTACAGAGCCACGTCTAAAATTACTTTTATTTTCCATATGTGATATCCTTTTTTATATTTATAGCATATACAATATAGAAAATCAATATATAGAAAAACTAAAATAATATTGACAAATATAGATTCTGTAAAATATAATAAAATATGGAAGGAAAGGAGGGGAAAAGAAAATTGCAGTTGCAATAAATATTAATATGGAAAGGAAAGGTGCATATGAGTATTACCGGAATCGGGTCTGTCCAGACCTATATCTATAACTCACAGACAGGAAAGCTGTCAACTAAAGATGGTTCCTCAGACGAATTTGTGGACTATTTTAACGGAACATTATCCGGGGAAGATTCCGAAACCCTCAATGGATACGATTCGTGTAAAAAATATAACATTGAGACACTAATTGACCTAAACGGTGCATTGGGGAAAACTTGGTTTCAACCGGACGTAAATGAGTATGAGATCACCTGTGAGATTGTCAATGGAGGAGAGACTTCTTATAGCGTTAATGGGAAAAAAGTACTTACCAACTATGTGGCTGCGACTCATTTGCTGCCTCCTGGATGGAATGATACAAAAAGCCCCTACAAGACGCATCAGTCAAAAGCATATGACGCTGCAACCAACAGCATGAATATTGCAGTGGGCGACGTGTTCGACTTAGGAAACGGCTATAAGCTGAGGGTGTGCGAGGACTACATAGAAACAACCGGCTATGGAACTGGAAGTGCAGAGGATGACGAGAAAGTTCGGCATTTGGAATATGGGTTAAATGCGTTGATCCATTTCGCAGACCAGCAGTGCTCTTCCCTTGCTATTTGGCAGGAACATACGCCCATGCTGCTGAGCCTGCTCCAGGAATTGGGCATAGATACGAGCAGGGAATTCACCCTTAATGAAACAAAGTGTATTGTGCAAAACGGAAAGATTCAGGAAGCAGGAAATAAATGGGTAGTTCCGAGTACTATTTATAATAAGGCTTTGCGGCAGTATGAAGAATTGCTTGCCCGGCCTCTGTCATCCCGAAGAGGCAGTTCTTCAAAGGAATAAGGAGCATTGTTTGTTATCCGCTTGGACCGAGATGGAAAGCGGCTTTAGTCCTGATTGACAGAGGGACTATTAAAATAAGGAACGTATGGAAGTGGTGCAAAATTGCTTTGAAACGGCAGCGCCACTTCCTTTATTTTACACATGGTTGTACGTTGATTTAGAAGTGGCTGAAATCTAATATTTAAGTTTGATTAAGCAAACGTAGTTGGGGAAATTGAAAAAAGTTAAGATTTCGTGTATAATTGGAAAAAAATCAGCTCGATAAATCGGGATAGGGGAAACGAAGTGAATAATAAAACAGAAGAATCAAGGATTATGTACAACAAAATAGCATCTGGATATGATACGTCGAGAGAAGGACGATATACCAGATTTCATATAGAAGAACTGTCTAATACCATAGATTTGAGTGATGGCGATGTGGTTCTTGATGTTGCATGTGGAAACGGAACGCTGTTGCGGGAATTATCAAAAAGAGAAAATATTCAAGCAAATGGAATAGATGTATCAGAGAATATGATTCATGCCGCAAAAATGCGTTATCCTAATATGAACTTTGAAGTAAAGCCATGTTATCCGCTTGCATGGAGTGACGAAAGCGTTGATATTATAACTGTATGTTGCGCGTTTCACCATTTTGATAATCCACAGGGGTTTGTAAATGAATGTAAGAGAGTTTTAAAGAAAAACGGTACAGTGTATATTGCTGAACCTAATTTCGGAGCAGTAATTAGATTTTTTGCAAATAAATTTTGGTTTTCCTTTTCAAAAAGTGGAGATGTGAGGATATACAGCAAAAAAGAGTTAGAGACAATCTTTTATAATTATGGATTTCAATCTGTACAGATTTATTGTAAAGAAAAAGGGTTGTTTCTTAAGGCTGGAAAGTAATGACAATCGGCGTTTATTGGAAGAGCTGGATAAGGAAGATTTGGCGTGTTAATTATAATTCTAATTTGATTGATGGGAAAGACACGCCCCAGGAAAGTTTGTATGGTCCAAAATGCAATTAAGATATATCGGAGATGATAATGAATTGTATTTTTGAGATTTTCTTATGAGCATCTTGATGTTGCAGGTATTGAAAGGAAGGTGCAATAAAATGGATTTTATAAAAATGCTGCGTGAGGATCATGACTTAGCAGACTTATTGTATGTTGTTTGTGATGTGGAAATTCTTTCGGAATTTAAGGCGCCCCAAGATGAATTTGGGCATATAACCTATAATATTTCTGGAAAAACGTTTGCCAAAGAAGGGACGGGAAGTGAATATATTTTGCTTGAAGATGGTTCCGTGGGCTATTGGGGAAATGAAGGGGCAAGTGGGAGAATTGCAGATAATCTTGAAGAATTTTTTGAACTTGTAATAAATTTTCCATATTGGAAAGATTACATATATGAAGGAGCGTATCAAGACAGAGAACTTCTCAGTGAATATGTAAAAGAACTCTTTGAAGAGTATGAAGAAGAGGACCAGCAAGCGTGGTATGATTTGCTTGAAATTCAAAAAAAGCTGGCAG
This sequence comes from Lachnospiraceae bacterium, assembly GCA_910575075.1. Taxonomy (GTDB): domain Bacteria; phylum Bacillota; class Clostridia; order Lachnospirales; family Lachnospiraceae; genus Petralouisia. The sequence goes on along the minus strand of CAJTCY010000005.1, from coordinate 27,259 downwards.
ATAGTTTAGGGCTTAAGGCAGAGATAGATATTCCAAGTATATTGATGCGTTTTTATCATTGTGCAGAGCGTGAGCCTCGTCTTATTCTAACATATACAGAAGAAGACGGCAGTACACATAGTGGTACGGGTTCACTGTTTGATAGATGATTTCGGAAGTTAAGATCTGCAAAGAAGCAAGGGACTATGAAAATGCCAATAGATAATATTGGTGCTATGCATTATGCAGCAGGAGTTTTGAATTTATCTTTTTTTATGCCCATAAGTAATAGTCCTCCTGCAAAAATGATCCCATTTTTCGACCAATGTGCAAGAAATAGATAGTTGTCCAGCAGACAGATGGCAATAATGATTGCATTTACTATGAATAATAATTTTATTGCCTGTTTACGAAAAAGATTTTGTTCGTCGAGATTTAATTTTCTGTTTTCATTTTCAACTGGGGCAAAAAGCAGAATCAATATATCTGTAATTAGCAGTTCTCCATAGATTATCAAAGGTATAGCGGTAGTTTTGTTAGTCAGACAAAGTAAAAAGACCACACAGCATGAAAATACATAACACCCTGATCTTGTTTTTGCATGGTATCCACCTGCCTTTCTCCTAAGCGGAATTAATACGGACCCGCTTATTAACAATGATAACAATTCTTTCATACATAAACCAATCAAAAGATATGAAAGAATATGTATTATTTTTAGAAAAAGGCATTCTAATCCGAAACTATATATCTCCAAATCATCTTTTTTTATAAGGTTTTTTGTCTGAAGTTGTTTTAAGATTTTTTGAGTTATCTTATCCATCAGCGGAGGCTCCTGTTTATTGTGTTTTGCAATTATTGTGAAGTTCTATCATCTTGCAGAAATTTATGTTGCCAAAATAAGCACCCAATGAGAATAACTCTCCGCGGCTTTGCTACATTGCAAATTTTGTTCTGTAGTTTGCTGCAGAGAGTTATTTTTGCCACTTATGTTTGTGGCTATATGTTGACTGATTATTTAGTCATAGACAAGAATTCTTTTTTTTGGTCTGAGGTTCCGGTAATGTCAATAAATGTGGAAATAACATTTATTAAATGGTATTTAGCGTTGGATTTGTTTGATGACCACTGAGATACATTTTGTTTAAATATCGAATTTAGATCCTCATTTACATCGCCAAGTTTCTTATAAGTCGCATTCATTTCCCTTTCACTTGTATAATACTGGTCTATAAAGCTCTGAGAACCTGAAATAGACGTTAAGGTTCCTCTATTATAGAAAGACATGGAATTTTCAATCTGATCTCTGATTGGTTTTACGATATTGTTTTCAAAAACAGTTTTATATGCCAAATCAAGTTCAGACAGCCGTTGTTCTTTTTCCACATCTGTAAAATTTGTCTCAACATTCTGTCTTAATTCAGAATATTTTTCAGCCATTTTATCTAGAATGCCGTAATCTATGTTTTTGTAATCAATTCCTGTACCTGCATATCTTCCGGTTATGAATTTCTTGAATGGGTTTCTGAATGAAGAAGAAATACTGTCAAATTCTTCATTATATCCATACTGAAAGTATATAGGCTCTTCTTCCTCTGGCAATGCGCCGTATTTTTCTATCAATTCTTCATCTGAAAGCCATTTACCAGATTTACCCGTTTCATCGAACAATTTACGTCCGGCATCGCTTATTGTTACCTTAGCTTCAGCATCAGCTTTCAACTGGTCGTTGTCAGAACATGGGCAGGCTGAGTTTTTTCTTCGGTCTTCTATATGAGTTGTCCCCATATGCTTTTGTACAGATAAATTATTCTGTGAATCAATTCTAAAACCCATATAATTGCCTCCTTAGATTTTGCAGATACATTTTAATATTCATTGAACGTGTATTTAAAACCAGGCCACGTCAAATAAATATCCACGTCAGTTCCGATAGCTTTACCAGTATTTGCGTCTATGTAAAAGTATTGATAATTATTTTCATCATATTTCCTTGTAAAAGTGTCTTCCACTCCCTCAAAATAGTAAAAATAAAAATAATTGAAATTATTGATTTTAACTTTGATGCAGTCAGTCGATGAATTTATATTTTGAGCATCCACAAAACTGCCGTTTTTATAGGAACTTGCCATTACTTTTGTACTGTTGGTTATCGTAGCCTGCTGATGTCTTGTATAATTAATGTCATATCTAAATGTCCAATTAAAGTCGACCTGGCTGCCATTAATATACATTGTACTAGGGGTTATCTCGACAATCTTTCCCCCGTTCGTATATTTATAAACAGACGAGGTAGAATGTACAGGACTTAGTTTTAGAGAATATGGCTGTGTTGCATCAAAGGCATTGTTATGGCTTCTAACGTATAAATAATAGACACCTTCTTCTAATGAAACATATCCGTTTGCATTTCCATCACTGAGCATGCCGTTTAAATATGAAAGTGAAGAATCATAAATGTAAACTGCGTATTGGCAGTTACTTGGGACATTGTTTAATTCTACCTTATAAGTTCCAGCTGTTTCTACTGTCAGTTTCATCCAATCCTGATCAAACACATTATCAATGGTATTTTTTACATTGATATATGTATGATATTCCCTGCAAAAATTAGCGTTATCATCTGGTTCGTTAGAATCATATGTGTCTAATATGTTTATAATAAAATATAATAATGAGTCGTCTGCTGTTACAGGGACTGTCCGCAGGAAATAGTATCCGCCTTTTGAAATATAGCTTAAACTGTCAGTTGTTGTACCGCCATTTATTGAGTATGAGACGAGAGAGATACTTCCATCAACATATTCATATAAATATAAATCGTAATTACCATTACTCGGCTGTTCAAGCTGCGATGAAATTTTTTTATTTGCATCAGCATAAAAATAATACCAATTGTCGTAAGCGTCCGCTTTGTCTGTAAGGACTGTTCCCATGTAATCACTACTTAAGAATAATGCGGTATCGGCTGTATTATGGTCTGTTTCAGACATACTGCTGATTCCGTCATTTTGATTATCTGTGATTGTTATATTTTCAATAAAATCTTCCGCACTTCCTTGTCCAACATTGGGAATAACACTTCCTGAAATGTCATTCTTTAACATCTCTACGTTTTGTAATGATTCATCTTCTGAAACATTTTGGGCAGCATTGACTTCTGCCGTGTTCCAAACAGGCAATGCCATAACACTAACTAATAATACTGCTAAAAATTTTTTCCTAATCATAAGATTCTCCTTCTGTTATTTTTAGATATTTAGTTTGTCCACAGTTATTTCTTACGTTTTAATTCATGTAATTTTGCGGGCATTTGCGGCTGATAGCCTATAAATATGCAGGCTGAATCAGCTTCTTTTTTTGCACTGTTCATTGCAGTATCTGCAACTGCTTTTAACAGCATTTTTGTAATTTTTTTCATGATAATAAATACCTCCTATTAATTTATTTTTATGAGCAGGCAAATAGCCACACTAAGAATATGTGCAGATATCTGACCTGATATTATTTTCGACATGTTACCAAAAAATTCCACAATTTGTGCACCACGTACAGATTTTTTGCACGAAGTACAGTTTGAAGCAAAAGAGGCATCCATACTGTTTGTATTGCGCTCCAATGTAACTTTTTGAAAGAATCTATGCTTTGTATTTTTATCAGTGTCAGTGCCACTGCATTATATGTTAAGAAACATTTCAACCGTAAATCTATCATCTTTCCATTTCATCTTTAAATCTCCTTCATACTTTGCTATGCTCCGCTGTACGTTAAGAAGTCCAAGTCCTCTGCCAGCGCCTTTTTCGGATATGGGCATTCCGTTCTTCCATCTTACATAATTGCTGTTATTTTCCAATTTTATAGAGATCATCTGGTGATAAGAGCCAATTTTTATGAATACATATTTATGTCCGCCAGAGTTTTCCGAGGCCTCAACCGCATTGTCAAGCAGGTTTCCAAAAATTGTTGTAACGTCTATTGGTTCAATACATTTCAAATCCACATTTTCAATATTAGCTTGAAAATCAATACCTTTTTCTTTCATATTTATTACTTTATCAGTGAGCAGGATATCCAGTATCGGATGTCCTGTATAGCGGGTTGGAATCAGAGGACTTAACATGTCGTTAATCTGCCAGGTATATTTTGCGGCGGTCTTTCCTTTCCCGGCAGCGAATAAGTCTTCTATCACTTTTATATGTTTATTTACGTCATGTAATATTTTCAGCATGGCATCATAGTTTTCTGTCTGCAGACAGTAATATCTGTATTGGATATTTGCCTGCTGTTCTAATGCTTTTACCTGGTTTTCATAGTAGTTTTTCTCGTTTGAAATTTTTATAAAGTATAATAAGTATAAATCAGCCAATACGATACATCCCATATTTGCCGCCCACAGATAATGAGTATCTTTCTGCATAAATTCCCAGACTATCAACAGCAAATTTATAAAATTATATACCAATATAATTATGTATACAGAGTATTGACCTTTTGAAAGCGGGAAGTTTCTTTTTCCGACTAAACGGTTGATGGTCATGTAATATAGAAAAATCAAAATAATTTTTGAAAAAGTGACTTCTAGGCAATGTAAGATGATAAGATCGTCAATCTTTACAGCAAGTAATTGGAGTATCCATTGCAAGACGATTACTCCTAATGCTTCACAGACACCCATGCATATAGCCAATGCTTCGCATTCTATCAGTCTTCTCCCTGCTTTGCCGTTATTTTCATAATATAGAAAACGTGCACACATGCCAATGATTAGAATAAATACCAGCAGGTTGAGTATAGGATGATTCATCATATTCACTATGGTCAAAATTGCAACCGATAGTCCGTTTGCTATTATGTACGTGTGTTTCGTATTGTAAGTTTTTTCATAATTGCTGTTCATAAACTGAAACAGGATGGAAATAACGATAAAACATGAAAGAAGACTGCAAAACAATAGCATTATTTTCTCCATAACATTTCTCCTATGAATTTCTTTGTAAAAATTCATTCAGATTTTTTCTGAAATCGGTAATCCGGCGTTGAGAAATAGGAAGTTCTGTCTCGTTATCCAAATATACTGTGTAGCCCTTTATTTTGACAACGTGTCTCAAATTCACGAGGGTGCCTCTGCAATTAACAACAAAATCATATTTCCGAAATTCGTCTACGATATGTTTAAAGGAGCAGTTGTATTGATATGTGTCATTTTTTAAAATAATAGCGACTCTGCGCTGCCGTTTTATATACTCAAAATAAAGAATTTCATTCAATTTCAGTGTCACAACTGCGTGAATTTTATGTTGACTGTCGATAACATTATAAAAATCTTTCTTTATAATTTTATTTGAATATCGGCATAATAACTCGTCAATCTGCATCCTTATTTTGTCATTGTCTATGGGCTTGCACAGATAAGAATAAGCGTGTACGTTATTGATGGCCTGCATGACGTATTGCTTATAGCTGGTAGTATAGATCAGGCATATCTCAGGAAATTTTGTTTTAAGTTTTCTCCCCAGATCAATTCCATTGCGTTCATCCATGACAATATCTAAAATACCGATATCAATCTTTTTGTTACTATTCAGTAACTCATTAGCAGATAAAAAGCTCTCTATATTGCAATCTATGTTTTTCTTTGAAAATATATCGTGTAATATTTCCGTTGCATGATTAAGATCATTCATATTATCATCGCATACAGCAATTTCAATCATTATTTTCCCCTCTTTTTCTCCCACAAATAAATGCATATAAAATTATAACATGTTTTTTATAATAAGCCTGTCTTTTTTCAAGATTCTCGACTTCACGAAATGTCATATACGGCCTCCTTATAGGAAAACAGTTAATAGTATCCAATAAAGTTATAACTATACTTTCATGAGCCGTACATTCCATTAGGAAGACTATAGTTCATATGTATCCAAAAAGCAATATAAAATGAGTAAAAGTTATTGACAAAGATTAGAATGCGCATTATAATCTGCATTATAGAAAAATACAGATTATAATCTTCCTTGAGGTGAGAAAGTGAAAGAAAATTATATTTATCCGGCCAAAATTAAACATGTAGATGGAATGTATCAGATTCAGTTTATAGATTTTCCTGAAATGATTTTGATAGAAGAACCTGGCAGAGAAGAAGCAATAAGATCTGCACAGGAGAGGCTGGCATTGGAGATACTGGATTATGAAAGCAGAGGAGAAGAACTTCCGATGCCGAATGAAACAGAGACAGATGTGATATATGTTCATATATGGATGCCATACTTTAGAAATGCGGCAAAGGAGGTATATGTCAAAAAAAATGTGACGATACCGCAGTGGCTGGATATTTTGGCAAAAGAGCATAAAGTAAATTATTCGGCAGCGCTTGTGAAAGGTATCAAATCGGAACTTGGCATCGAACACTAAATCCCATGATTATTACTATCCAATTATTTTTTTAGATAAAGAGAGTGCTTAAACATTTGCAGACAGGAGAAAAACTATTTATGATAAGACGGTCTTATTTTGTAAAACTGGTTAGCTGCGGTATGGTATGCGCAGTTATGTTTTCCGGTTGCGGCGGCAAATATGAAAGAGAACAACAGCAGGATATTATTGAAAATGAGAAAATAAAAGAGCTGGAAGCTTCAGAGAATGAAAAAATAAAAGAGCCGGAAACAGAGGCAGCAGATCATCCGAAAGAGACAATGACTGAACAGGAAACAGAACAGCCGGAAACAATAGAAACAGACTGGACAGAATACTTTGACGGGATTCAGGGGGCGGCAGTCGTGTATGATGTTTCTGCCAGGCGGTTTACTGTTTATAACAATGAGCTTGCTGAAACCAGGCGGTCGCCTTGTTCTACATTTAAAATTATTTCATCTTTGACCGCGCTGGAACATGGAATCATTGAGCCAGATAATTCCGTACGCAGATGGAGCGGTGAACTATTTTGGAATGAAAAATGGAACAAAGACATTGACTTTAACGAAGCCTTCCATGAATCATGCGTCTGGTATTTCAGGGAAGTCATAGATGAAATCGGGCAGGAACGGATGCAGGAAGAACTGGACAGGCTTTTCTATGGAAACTGTGATATTTCAGACTGGGAAGGGCGGCTGAATACAAATAACAATAACCGTGCTTTAACTGGTTTTTGGATTGAGTCATCACTGGCCATTTCTCCCAAGGAGCAGACAGAAGTGATGGAGCGTATTTTTGGGGAGGATTCCGTTTATTCTGAAAAGGTACGTGATGAATTAAAAGAAGTCATGTTGGTGGAAAATGCACATGAATCAGATATTTCGATCTACGGAAAGACAGGAATGGGTAAGGTTGACGGGAGTGTTGTGGATGCGTGGTTTGCGGGATTTGCAGAAACTACCAGGGGAAATGTTTATTTCTGTGTTTATCTGGGAAAGACAGACGATAAAAATGTGAGCAGCGCCGCGGCAAAAGATATTGCCATCCGTCTGGTATCAGATTATTGTAATAGTTCTGGAAATGGACAGTTACCATAATCTCAATCAAGCGGTTGGCAGAAAGGGAATTGAATCATCAATGAAAAACTTGCAAAAGGATTTAAATGGGTACATATCCGATTGTTTAACGATAGAGCAGGTCTGCGATTTGCTTTCTGTATCTTCAGCAACAGTAAAAAACTGGATCAGGCTTGGAAAACTGCATACGCAGCCTGACGGCAGAACATTTGAGAAATCATATATAGAGAAACTGTGCGCAGAGATTAAGAACGGCAAAGACAATCGTTTGAAAAGCCGCCGCAACAAAAAGAGCCTGGGCGGGAAAATTTTGTATAAAGACTATATCAGAAATGAAAAGAACTGCAAGGTTGTGAATCATATCCTGGACGTCTGCGGGTGCATTTCAGAAGCGGAACTAAAAATCATACTTGCACATTTTGCGATACAGTTTTATCAGCAGTGCGGCGGTTTGGCCATATCGTGTAATGAATGGCTGGGAGGAAAAACACCTGTTTCAGATCACAGTGTTTTTAATGCTTTGATTTCGGATTTGCTCAAAAATATCAGTGATAAAGATATTAACTTGGAGAATATAGAGCCTGTTTTCAAATATGAGGCGCAGTTTGTTCCTTCGGAAGACACGCTGGGGTTTATTTACATTTCTTTGCGGGATTTAAAACAGCGTAAGCAAACGGGCATTTATTATACTCCAGAGAGAACTGTGAATAGGCTCATCAATAGTTTACGGAATTGTCTCAGTTTTGAAAATAAAACAGTATGTGATCCTTGCTGCGGAACGGGCAATTTTCTGATAGGGCTTCTTGAGTGCGGCGTAAGGGCAGATCATTTATACGGTCAGGATATAGATGAAACCAGTATTTTTATTACGCGTATCAATCTGTTTTTACGCAATCATGATTTGCCTATCGAGCAATTATATTCTCAATTTGTATGTGGGAATACGCTGGAAAGCACTTTTTCCAGAACATTTTCAGTGGTATTGGGAAATCCGCCCTGGGGATATGATTTTTCCAAAGAAGAATCAAAATATCTTGTAAAAAATTACCGCACGGCAAAAAACAAAGGTATGGAATCTTATGATTTGTTCATCGAAAAGGGACTGTCTATGCTGGAGAAAGAGGGGTATATGGCGTATGTATTGCCAGAGGCGTTGCTGAGCGTGGAATCTCATCAGCAGGCAAGGCAGCTGCTGGCGGAAAACACATCGTTCAGATTTGTTTCTTATTTGGGCAATGTGTTTTCCGGGGTTCAGTGCCCGGCTGTCATACTGGGACTGCAGAACGATGGACAAGGAAGTACAAAGCATTGTAAGATTTTATTTGACAGAAAAGAATTTACCATAGAGAAAGACAGGGAAATCGACCCATCACGGTTTTCATTTCATATAGATGACGCTGAATATAATTGTTTAAACACGATCGCTTCTGTCCCCAATGCCAGATTCCTTGCCGGCAATGCCAGATTTGCCCTGGGAATTGTAACTGGAAATAACAGAAAATATATAAAAAGAGCCAAAGAAGACGGCTGCGAGATGATCCTCAGGGGAAGCGACATTTTTAGGTATTCGATGAAAAACACAGATCATTATATTCAGTTCAAGCCGGAAACATTTCAGCAGGCTGCGCCGGAAGCAATGTACAGGGCAAAGGAAAAACTGCTGTACAGGTTTATCTGCGAGGTTCCAGTCTTTACCTATGACAATAACCAAACACTTTCATTGAACAGTTGTAATATCCTGATTCCCCAGATTGAGGGCATGAGTATAAAATATGTGCTGGCAATTTTAAATTCCAGCGTAGCGGCATATTTTTTTTACAAAAAATACAATTCCGTTAAATTATTGAGATCTCACATAGAAGCTATGCCAATGCCGATGGTAAGTACAGAAAAACAAAATGAAATGATAGAAAAAGTAGATTTGATGTTGGCTGCAGATGGCAAGATTGATATTTTATATGATGAACTTGATCATGAGATTATGGAAATTTTTTCTCTGTCGAAAAAACAGAGAGACACCATACGGTCTGCGTTAGCTGGAAAAAACTTATTTTTTATCTGACAGATTGAGGATGCCGCACTTTGGAGAAGGTGCGGCAGATTCTTTCTTGAAAGACAAAAAGCAATCCGCTATAATAGTAGGACAGAGATTGAGAGAAATGAGGAGAAATTTGTTATGGATATTATTGCGAAACTGGCAGAAGAACTGAACATCCGCAGGCAGCAGGCAGAAGCGGCGGTAAAGCTTATTGACGAGGGAAATACCATTCCCTTTATATCCAGATACCGGAAAGAGGCGACAGGAGCTTTAAATGACGAGGTATTGCGGGATCTTTTTGAAAGACTGACCTACCTGCGTAACTTGGAAGAGAAAAAAGGGCAGGTAATTTCCACAATTGAAGAACAGGGGAAGCTGACAGAAGAGTTGAAACAGCAGATTCTGGCAGCAGAAACGTTGGTGGCAGTAGAGGATTTATACCGGCCTTACCGCCCCAAACGGCGTACCCGTGCTACCATCGCCAAAGAAAAAGGGTTGGAACCGTTGGCAAATATTATCTTATTGCAGATGACGGACAAGTCTCTGGAACAGGAAGCAGAAGCCTTCTTAAATCAGGAGAAAGAAGTGAACTCTGTCCAGGAGGCAATAGCGGGAGCTATGGATATTCTGGCAGAAGGAATTTCGGATGAAGCAGATTACCGCAAATATATCCGTGATCTGACCATGCGCGCCGGAAAAATTGTTTCCACGGCAAAAGACCCGGAAGCAGAGTCTGTCTATGAAATGTATTATGATTTTGAGGAAGGTCTGGCAAAACTCGCCGGGCACCGAATCCTTGCCCTCAACCGTGGAGAGGCGGAAAAAATTCTGACAGTAAAAGTGGAGGCGCCCGCAGAGCAGATTTTGCAGTATCTGGAGAAGAAGACCATTGTCAAAGATAATCCGAATACCACAGAAGTTTTGCGCGCCGTAGTGGAGGATAGTTATAAGCGCCTGATCGCGCCCGCTATAGAGAGAGAAATCCGCAATGAGCTGACAGAACGGGCAGAGGACGGGGCAATCCGGGTATTTGGCAAGAATTTAGAGCAGCTTCTGATGCAGCCTCCTATTGCCGGGTATGTGGTTCTGGGCTGGGACCCAGCCTTTCGGACAGGGTGTAAACTGGCGGTGGTGGATTCCACGGGAAAGGTCTTAGACACCACAGTAATTTATCCCACCGCGCCTCAGAACAAGGTAGAGCAGTCCAAAGCTGTTCTTAAAAAAATGATTGACAAATATGATATTTCCCTGATTTCTGTGGGGAACGGAACGGCCTCCAGAGAATCAGAGATGGTGATTGTAGATTTGATCAAAGAAATTCCAAAGCCGGTACAGTATATTATTGTCAATGAGGCAGGCGCTTCCGTCTATTCTGCCAGCAAGCTTGCTACAGAAGAATTTCCTAATTTTGATGTGGGGCAGAGAAGTGCAGCTTCCATTGCCAGACGCCTTCAGGACCCGCTTGCAGAGCTGGTGAAGATTGATCCCAAATCCATCGGCGTGGGACAGTATCAGCATGATATGAACCAGAAGAAATTAAGCGCCGCTTTAAACGGCGTCGTGGAAAACTGTGTAAATAAGGTGGGTGTGGATTTAAATACGGCGTCGGCGTCGTTGCTGGAGTATATTTCTGGAATCAGTAAAGTGATTGCCAAAAATATTGTGGCATACCGTGAAGAAAACGGCAGGTTCCTCACTCGTTCCCAGCTTCTGAAAGTGGCGAAATTGGGTCCGAAAGCTTATGAGCAGTGCGCAGGGTTTATGCGCATCAGTGACGGTAAAAATCCTCTGGACGGCACCAGCGTTCATCCTGAGAGCTATGACGCAGCCTTGAAACTGCTGGATAAGCTTGGCTTTGCAGCAGAAGATATCCGTAATGGAAAACTTTCCGGAATTTCCAGAAAGATTTCGGATTATAAGAAGCTTGCCGCAGAGCTGGAAGTGGGAGAGATGACACTGCAGGATATTGTGAAGGAATTGGAAAAACCAGCCAGAGATCCCAGAGATGAGATGCCAAAACCGATTTTGCGGACTGACGTACTGGAAATGAAGGATCTGGAGCCGGGAATGATTTTAAAGGGGACGGTGAGAAATGTGATTGATTTCGGCGCCTTTATAGATATCGGCGTTCACCAGGACGGGCTGGTACATATTTCACAGATGACGGAGCGCTACATTAAGCATCCTCTTGAGGCAGTCAGTGTTGGGGATATTGTGGAGGTCAAAGTTATGAGCGTAGATCTTAAGAAAAAGAGAATTCAGCTTACCATGAAACTGTAACATCTGGGATTTGAACAAGAGCAATTAAGGGGGCCGCATATGGATAGGCGAAAGAGCCTGGGTGTCAGATTAGTGATGTCCTTTATGGCCACATCCATGATTCCCATTATTTTGATTACAATTTTTTCCTACTATAATATTTCCAATATTGTAAATAAAAATAACGAAGAGCTGATGAAATACAACCTCATGCGGACTAAGACAACGCTGGAAATCAGTGTCGAATCTTATGAGGATGTTCTGGTACAGATTTATTCAGATGACGATGTGGTGAGCCTGATTAATAAAATTAATCGTAAAGAGAACTTAATCGTGAGTAAGAATCAGCTTCGGAGAGCCTTAAGAGGGTACTTTTATGCCAAACAATTTATCCGGGATATTTCAGTTATCACGGAGGATGGAACACTTGTGTTTTATGATTCCATTACGGGAGCTGTTACAAGAAGTTCCTGGATACCGGAGCTGGGGGTCAGTCCCAAAGAACTGTATGATACATATATCAATGAGAATAAAACTTTTGTAATGTCAACAGAGGAAGTGGAAAGGACCTTAAATAAGAGAAATTTCCTCTTCCACCTGGGCCACAGGATTGTAGATTTCAATAGAAAGAACGTAAATATTGGGATTGTGATTCTCAGTATTGACGAGGAAATGCTGCACAATATCTGCAGCGGCGGCAATCAAAGTTCTATCGCCTACAGTTTTATTGTGGATCAGGAAGGAAAGCTTGTCTCCTATAAAGAAAAGGATTTGCTGGGCAGCGCAGTGGGCGGAGACAAGGAAGATACAGACAATAAAGATAAGAAACAGCGGTATCAGGATTTTGCACAGGAACAGAAAATTTTTGGCAATAATGACATATCCATAGATTATGTCCATGATGAGAAACTGAAATGGGACATTGTAAATGTGTCAAACCGAAATGAGGTTTTGGGTAAAATCAATCAGCAGCAGAAAATTACGCTTATCACGCTTACCGTGTCGGTGGCAGTTCTGATGGTAATGATTGCTTTTCTCACCAGAGACCTGACAGGTTCTATTAAGTCCGTGGTGAAAATTATGCAGTCTACGGGAAAAGGACGGCTGCAGGAGAGGGTGAAAATTGACAGGAAAATGCCAAATGAGGTGAAAGTCATAGCCTATCAGTATAATACCACCATGGACCAGCTTGTTGAATCGGTGGAAAAAGAAAAACGGCTGGTGAGGCAGAAAAAGGATGCGGAGATTATGGCGCTGGAAGCACAGCTGAATCCGCACTTTCTCTATAATACACTGGACACGATTAACTGGATTGCCATTGGCAGGAAAGAATTTGAGATCAGCAGGGCAATTACGGCGCTGGCAGTGATCCTGCGGTATGGTATTGATAACAGTAACGGGATTGTAACCATCCGGGAGGAATACGAATGGTTAAAACAATATTTGTTTCTGCAGCAGACAAGGCTGAAAGATGGATTCGAAAGCAGCATAGAGATACCGCCGGAGCTTATGGAAATGAAAGTCCATAAGCTGTTGATTCAGCCATTTGTGGAGAACAGTTTCATTCATGGGTTTGAGAATATCAAGAGAATTCCCGTTTTGAAAATCAGCATGGAATTGCAGCAGCAGAACAGGCTGCGCATACTGATTGAGGATAATGGAAAGGGGATGCCAGAAGAAATTATAGGACAGATGAACCAGGGAATTTTTCAGGAGTCAGGGGATAAGAACCAGATTGGACTGAAAAACGCAATGTACCGTATCAGCCTATATTATGAGGATCAGGCAGAGATTCAGGTGGAGAGCAGGGAAGATGCGTATACCAGAATATATGTCACACTGCCTGTGATTACAGAAGGAGACGAAGAAGCAGTATGAGAGTGGTTGTGGTGGAAGATGAAATCAGGATTCGGGAGGGGATAGAAGGGCTGCTGGAGATGATGGGGGAAGACTATGAGTTTGCAGGAAGCGCGGAAAATGGAAAGACCGGACTGGAGCTGATTCAGAAGGAACAGCCAGATATTGTGATTACAGATATTCGTATGCCAGATATGAGCGGGCTGGAAATGCTGCAGGAAATAAGGGCACAGGGGAATTCCGTGAAAACGATTGTATTGAGCGCTTATTCTGAATTTGAGTATGCCCGTCAGGCAATGAGGCTGGGGGTGACCGAGTACTTGCTGAAACCAGTTTCTGTAGATGAATTTTCAAAAGCCATGGACGCCATGAAGACTATGATCGAGAAGGAGAGAAGTGTTCAGCCAGAAGCCTTGGGCACGTTAGAACAGATTATGAGCGCTGTTCTTTATGGACAGTTGGAACTGGATAAATCCCTGGAGGAATATTTGGCAGGCCAGTATGGGATACAGCCAGATCAGACCATAGCAGAAGTGTGCATTTATCTGGGAAGCCAATATAAAGATAAAGTAAACCGGATGCAGCGGGAATGGGAGAACTTGCTGAAAACGAAGGACGACCTGCGTTTTTGCATGGTACAGGCAGATTATGAACAGACGCTGATGATTGCCATTTATCAGTTCGGAAATATCCATGAGCTGGAACGGAAGATTCAGTTCTGGCTGCTGCAGGAAGCAGACAGCCTTGAGGTAGGAAGCGTGGGCTGGGTGGAAGCAAAGGGATTGAAATCTTTGAAGATAGCCTTTGACACCCTTTATCAGTACATGGACTGGAATCTGACTCTGGGAAGGGAGGTATTGATCGCTTATCCCAAAATTCTGCAGGTCCAGACTTCGGTGTGCGTCTATCCAATTGAATTAGAAAACCGGCTGAAGGCGGAATTATGCCTGGGGAACATGGAACAGGTAAAAAAGACAGCTCAAAAATTTTTTCAGTTTTTTTCCAGCGGAAAATTATATACGCCCAAGGATATCAAGGAATGTTACGTCAGGTTTATATGGGCTGTGATCAATATCACCAAGGAAATCGATCTGCTGGATTATGTAAATCTTAACCAGCAGGAGATTCTTGACAAGATCATGGGAGCCATGCTGTTTCAGGAACTGGAAGGAACTGTGGAAAGGCTCTTAGAACAGATCTGCCTGGAGGAAGAACAGGAAGATGGAACGGCGCATTTGACGGTGAGACGGATGAAGAGCATGATCCATGAATTCTACCAGTCTGGCATCACCTTAGATGAGATTGCACTGAAACTTAACGTTACGCCAGAGTATTTGAGTATGCAGTTTCATAAAGAGGTGGGGGAAACGTACAGCAGCTACATGAAGAATTATCGTGTGAGCAAAGCAAAGGAACTGCTGGTGGGGACACAGATGAAGCAGTATGAGATTGCCCGGCAGGTGGGATATGCTGACAGCAAGTATTTTGGCAAGGTATTCCGGGAATGTACCGGCTATTCTCCGGCAGAATACCGTAAAACCTATAAATAATGTATCTAACACCAGTTTAGAAAAGTCTACCTTTTTGATATATGTCCTGTTTCTTATTTTACTTTTATGAATTAAACTTATATTATCGAAAGAAAATAAGAAAGAGGAGGAATTATTATGAAATTGAAAAAAGTGGTATCTGTTTTCATGGCAGCCATGTTAAGCGTAGGATTATTGGCAGGCTGCGGAGGTGATGCAGGTAAAGAAGACAAAAAGGATACAAGTGAGAGTACTGCATCCAATGAAACAGCAGGTGAAGATGAGAGCCAGGATGCAGGTGAAGATGAGAGCTCAGAGGGAAGCTCCGGCGCTGAAGAAGTTACCATTTGGTATTACTGGGAGACAGAAGGACATCAGAAAGCTCTTGATAAAGTCATCACAGATTACAATGCTTCTCAGAGTGATATTACTGTGACTGCAAAATATGTGCCATTTGCAGATTTTAAGAAACAGCTGTCGATAGGGGCATCCGCAGATGAACTGCCGGATATTGCTATTTTGGATTCTCCAGACCATGCAAGTTATGCGACCATGGGAATCTTTGCAGATTTATCAGGAAAATTCGACGTAGCGAATTACTATGAAGGAGCAGTTGATTCCTGTACGATTGACGGTACCTTGTATGGCGTGCCTTTTGGCGTAAACTGCCTGGGACTTTATTATAACCAGGATTTACTGGAAGCTGCAGGATGTACCGTGCCTGCAAATTGGGAAGAACTCAAAGAGACAGCGTCAAAACTTACGAAGGACAATGTGACAGGGCTTGCGTTCTGCAGTCTTCAGAATGAAGAAGGAACCTTTAACTTTATGCCGTGGGTGTGGTCTACAGGGGCAGGCTCCTATGAGATGAACTCAGAAGGAGGCGTGAAGGCATTGACATTGGCGAAAGACTTAATTGATTCTGGCGCCATGAGTAAAGAGTGCATCAACTGGACACAGGGTGATGTGATGAACCAGTTTATTTCTGGAAATGTGGCAATGATGATTAACGGACCATGGCAGATTCCGACCATGAAGCAGGAAGCGCCGGACTTAAATTGGAAAGTTGCCCTGATACCGCAGGATAAAGAATATGCTTCTGCTCTCGGCGGAGAAAATTATGCAGTAATCGCAGGCGGAAACGAAGAAGGGGCACTGAAGTTCTTAGAGTATGCAACTGCCAAAGAGCAGGTGGAATACCTGATGGATTCTTTCGGCTACATTTCAGCAGACAAGACGATTGCAGAAGGACAATTTGCGGATGACGAGGCAATGAAGACTTTCACCGAGCAGTTGAATTATGCCAAAGCGAGAGGACCTCTTGCTGAGTGGCCAGAGGTATCAGATGCTATTTCCCTTGCTTTTAACCAGGTTATGACAGGTGAAAAAGAGCCTAAGGATGCGGCAGATGCAGCACAGCAGGTCATTGACGGGATTGTAACTAAATAGCCAACGAGGGATGCGGAGTATACGGATCTTCCGTATACTCCCTTTTCATACCCTGAAATAAGGAGGAAAACGCATGAATCAGACGAAGAAAAAGAAGCTTTTTAAGTATGATAATGTGGGGATTTTGTTCGTGCTTCCAGCATTTCTCTATATGCTTGTATTTGTTGGCTATCCGATTGTAAAAAATATTATATTGAGCCTTCAAGATGTTACGGTGCGGACTTTGACTGCGGATCATAAGCCTTTTGCAGGGCTGCAGAATTATATAGATATTTTCCAGGACCCGGTATTTGTAAAATCACTGGTAAATACGCTTTTATTTACCGTTTGCTGTCTTGTGCTGCAGTTTATCATAGGATTTCTGCTGGCGCTGTTTTTCAATCAGCATTTCAGTGTCTCCAAGCCTGTCCGGGGGCTGATGCTGATACCCTGGATGATTCCTATTACGGTTACTGCGTTGATGTTCAAATTTATTTTTGGCACAGATGTGGGAATCCTCAATTACATATTGACCAGCCTGGGGATCATCTCTGAAAATATTGACTGGCTGACCTCTACCAATACGGCGCTGTTTGGCATTATCTGCGCCAATGTGTGGATCGGTATTCCTTTTAATATGATTTTAATTTCCACCGGGCTTACTACCATTCCAAAAGAACTATATGAGAGCGCATCCATCGACGGAGCAGGAAAGGTACAGACGTTCTTCAAGATTACCCTTCCCCTGCTGCGGCCGACCATAGAGTCCGTGTTGATACTTGGGTTTATATATACATTCAAAGTATTTGACCTGGTGTATGTTATGACAGGGGGCGGTCCTGTTAATTCCACGCATATGCTGTCAACATACTCTTACAAACTTTCCTTTGAGATGTTTAAATACAGTAAAGGATCAGCGGTTGCGAATGTCCTTCTGGTGATTTTGATGATTGTGGGCGTATTTTATCTGAGAGCGACAAAGGAGGAGGAAGAATAATGGGCGATGAAAAAGTAATACGGGGCGGAAAAAATGTGGTATTATCTGTGCTGGCAGTTGTGCTTTTGTGCGTACTGTTGTTTCCGGTGTTTTGGATTGTAGTAACATCCTTAAAGACAGAACAGGAAATTTTCCGTGTCCCTCCCACCATAATTCCGGAGAAGTTAAACTTGAGTTCTTATGCAGCGCAGGTGGAAAACGGTGATTTTAACATGTTCCATTCATTTTTTAACAGTTTTGTGATTTCGATGGGAGCCATGGTGATATCAGTAGTGCTGGCAGTACCAGCTTCCTATGGGATTGCAAAATATAAATTTAAAGGGCGCAAGATGATGCTTTTGGGATTTTTGGTCACCCAAATGCTCCCGGTGGCAGTGCTGCTGACGCCTATGTTTATGCTCTTTAAGGGAATGCATGTGTACAATACTCCCATCGCAGCGATTATTGCAGATGCTACCATAGGAATTCCATTTTCGATCTTGATCTTGAAGAATTATTTTGCTTCCATTCCCAAAGAACTGGAGGAAGCGGCATATATTGACGGCTGCAACCGATTTACGGCATTTATACGGGTACTGATACCAGTGGCAAAGCCAGGTGTGATGGTATGTGCTATCTTCTCCTTCCTGTATGCATGGGGAGATCTGGCATATGGCATGACTTTTATCATCGACCAGCAGAAGCGGCCCATTACGGCAGGAATCTTTAACTTTATGGGACAGTACGGAACGAAATGGAGCTATCTGACAGCGTTTGCTGTTGTTACCATTATTCCGGTGGCGTTGATCTTTATTTTCATGCAGAAGTACATTATCAGCGGTATGACCAGCGGCGCAGTAAAAGGATAGGAAAGGAGCGTGGAAAAAGATGCTTAGACAGGAGGGAAACCGCATCATATTCCATTATGATGCAGAAGAACTTTGGATAGAACCCTGGGGAGAACATGCAGTGCGTGTCCGTGCCACCAAAAATGCAAAGATGCCGTCAGAAAACTGGGCGTTGGCGGGGCAGGAGATGCCCAAAGATGTAAAGATTAATGTTACAGAGCAGGGTGCAGAGCTTAAAAATGGAAAATTGCAGGTGCATATTACAACAGGCGGAAAAATTACCATGTATAATCAGAAAGGGGAACTCCTTTTGGAAGAATACTGGAGGAACCGCCGGGTACTGACAGATCCCAAATGCAGCGCCATTGAGGTGGAGGCAAGAGAGTTCCGTCCCAATATCGGCGGAGATTATCATCTTACCATGCGCTTCGAGTCCTTGAACCGCAATGAGAAAATATATGGCATGGGACAATATCAGCAGCCTTATTTGAACCTGAAAGGACTGGACCTGGAGATGGCGCACCGCAATTCCCAGGCAAGTGTGCCCTTTGCCATTTCTTCCCTGGGCTATGGGCTGCTGTGGAATAATCCAGGCGTTGGCAGGGCAGTGTTCGGCAATAACATTATGAGCTTTGAAGCTTATGGAACGAAAGTCTTGGATTATTGGTTTACGGCTGGAGATACCCCGGCAGAGATCGAAGAGAGTTATGCAAGAGTAACAGGAACCGTGCCGATGATGCCGGAGTATGGTCTTGGATTCTGGCAGTGCAAGCTGCGTTACCAGACCCAGGAAGAGCTTCTGCAAGTTGCCAGAGAGTACAAGAAGAGAAATCTTCCCCTTGATTTGATTGTCATTGACTTTTTCCACTGGCCCAGACAGGGAGAGTGGAAATTTGACCCTGCATATTGGCCAGATCCGGACGCTATGGTCAAAGAATTAAAAGAAATGGGTATAGAATTGATGGTTTCCATTTGGCCGACTGTGGACCGTAAGAGTGAAAACTATGACGAGATGCTGGAGAAAGGCTATCTGATCCGCACGGAAAGAGGATTCCGGGTAGGATTGGATTTTGAGGGAGCGACCATTCATTATGATGCGACGAACCCAGGCGCCAGAGAGTATGTATGGGAAAAGGCAAAGAAAAATTACTATGATAAGGGAATCAAAGTGTTCTGGCTGGATGAAGCGGAGCCGGAATACACGGCATATGATTTTGACAACTACCGCTACTATGCGGGAACAGATTTGGAAATAGGAAATATCTACCCTGTGGAATATGCACGTACTTTCTATGAGGGAATGGATCAGGAAGGACAGGAAAATATTGTAAATCTGCTGCGGTGTGCCTGGGCAGGAAGCCAGAAATACGGCGCATTGGTATGGTCTGGAGATATTGCTTCCAGCTTTGGCAGCATGAAAAACCAGCTTGCAGCAGGGCTTAATATGGGGCTTGCCGGGATTCCCTGGTGGACGACAGATATCGGGGGATTCCATGGCGGAGATCCCAATGATCCCAAATTCCGGGAATTATTTGTACGCTGGTTCCAGTGGGGCGCTTTCTGTCCTGTAATGCGCCTTCATGGAGACCGGGAGCCCAGACAGCCGCAGGTAGGAACTACCGGAGGAGCGACATGCTGCTCAGGAGCGGCCAACGAGGTCTGGAGCTATGGGGAAGAGGTATATAATATCTGTGAGAAATATATGTGTATGCGAGAGGAAATGCGGGGGTATACCAGAAGGCTTATGACGGAGGCACATGAGAAGGGAACCCCGGTTATGCGGACTCTGTTCTATGAATTCCCCGAGGATGAAATGTGCTGGAATCTGGAAGATGAGTATATGTACGGAGATAAACTTCTGGTGGCGCCTATTCTGGAAGCTGGAATGACGGTACGGAAAGTATATCTTCCCAGAGGAGCATCCTGGAAGGATTGTGAGACAGATACAGTATATGAAGGAGGAACCATCCTGGATAAGCCAGTGACACTGGCAGAAATGCCTGTATTTTTGAGAATGTGATGAAGGAGGGAAAGGATATGAGAAAGAGGAAATTATTCCAGGGTAAACGGTTTCTGGCCAGTATTTTGGCAGTTACCATGGCTTTTGGGCTTGCCGGTACTGTTCCGGAAGGCGGGAAAGTGCAGGCGGCGGAAAATAACAGGCAGGTTCTTACCGTGGATATGAAAGAGACAACCGGGGATATTCTGCACGGCGCGGCGGGGTTTTTGTATGGAATCAGTAATGAAGAAATTCCCACCAACAATACCATGGTGCCTTTAAAACCCAAGGTGCTGTGCACCAAAGGAGCTCTGGGAACAGAGCATCCATATGGGGACGCCCTGGATGTGGCAAAGTCTTTCCTGGAATCCGGCGGAGAACAGGTGATGATGTACAACAGTAATTATTATGGTGTATTTGGAGTTACCGCTAACCACAAAGAATATGCAGAAGTTCTGAAAAATACCATTGCACCGGCGGTGGTAGAGTGGAAAAATGCATGGAAACGTGATCACGCCAATGATAACTTAAATTCTGTTGACATTGATAAGGCGTTGATTTATATCCCAATCAATGAGGGAACACCCAAAAATGATACTGGATTTAATCAGGCATGGGAAGCCTATTACGACGCCATCAAAGAGGGCGATCCTGCGGCAACGATTGCAGGTCCTAACAGTGCTAAATATAATGAGCAGTTTGAAAACCAGTTTGATCCGAATGTCAGGATGGACAGCCACATTCAGTATTGCGCCGACAATGACTGTATGCCGGATATTATTACCTGGCATGAACTTGAGGTAGATAAACTGGAAAAAATGGACGCTCATATCAAGGATTTTAAACGGATTTGGAACAGCACAGACTGGACACAGTATCAAATGGACCATCCGGAGAAATTTGCAGAAGGAGCAAGCGTGCCGGAAATCCCACAGATTTGTATCAATGAATATGCAGATTTTGCTGATTGCGGTGTTCCAGGCAGACTGGTAAACTGGATTGCCAGGCTGGAAGACCAGAAAATCTATGGGTGCCTTCCGTTCTGGCATCAGGCGAATAACTTAAATGACCTGACGGCAGACGCAAATCAGGGAAATGGCGCCTGGTGGCTGTTCAAATGGTATGGAGACATGTCTGGTGAAACGGTGAAGGTAAGCTCCAGCACCACTTATGATAAGCTCTATGGCGTGGCCTCCGTGGATGATACCAAAAAGATTGCCACTACGCTGCTGGGAGGCGTGGATGGAAAAGCAGACGTGAGCCTTCTGCATGTCGATGAGACTGGAGCATTCCGGGGAGCAGAGAAAGTACACGTAAAAGTACAGTCCACAGCATTTTCCGGTTATCACGGCGCAAAAGAAGGAACACCTACGATTCTCGAGGGAACTTATCCGGTAAATGAGGATGGAAGCGTGCGGATTACTTTGGACAATATGAAATTCTCAACGGCATATAATGTGACGCTTACAGAGGAGGCAGAGGAAGCGGATTCACAGGTCAGCGTTTACCAGAAAGTTTATGAAGCGGAAGAAGGAGCGCTGGATAAGAACTGTATCCTGAGAGGAACAGACGATTATAATCCAAGATATTACATCTCGGCAAACCGCATGGTGGAAATGCCGGCAGGGGCGGTAATGACTTACAAATTTGAAGTTCCGGTGGCTGGAAAATACCGTCTGGATTTTATTTACGGAAACGGCACCGGCTCTTCGCGAAATGATATGAGAGGGCACAATCCGCAGAATGTCACCCAGACATTTTCCGTAGACGGTGAAAAACCTTCTTCAGTTGTGATGGAAAATACCCTTCTTGACAATATGACGGGAATCAAGACCAGATATGCAGATTTAGAGGCGGGGACGCATACCGTCCAGATCAAGACAGCAGGGAGCGGAAGAATCACTCATGATTGTCTGACCGTGACCTGGCATGGCGCCAAAGATCAGGAAGTAAAAGCAGTGAACGAACGGTTTGAGGCAGAACATGCAGATTTTAATATGCTGCTGTCCAATAAAGACACAAAAGTGCGGACTAAGACCGAGCTCTTGGGATATTCCAGCAATGGATATGTTACTGGGCTGCATGAGCGTTCTGTCCCACAGGGCGGTGGAATCCGTTGGAATGTGGTTGTGGCGGAAAGCGGAATCTATAATTTGACCTTCCGTTACCAGTCTGCAGACAGGGGAAATCTCAATCTATATGTGGGAAATACTGCTACGGAATTGAAGACACCAGATATAAAGCTTGCCATGAAGAACACAGCAAATGCATGGGCGGAGACAGCAGTTTCTATTTATCTGCAGAAGGGAATTAATATTGTGGATGTGGACACTACAAGAGCTTCTGCACTGGATTATATGCAGGTACAGGCGGTTACCGCTATGGACAATTCTGTGTATGAGACAACGATTGAAGCGGAAAACTGCATTCCCGCAGGTTCTGCCATTCAGACAGCATTAAGCGCAGGCGCCTCCGGCGGCAAATACGTGGTGGGCATGGAAGGCGCTTCTACAGCAGAGACAGATGTGAATAAATATCTGGAATTCAAGTATACGGCGCCTAGGGCAGGCATTTACCAAATGCGGCTCTACCAATCGAACAATGATATCTGCGGCACACACTGGTACAATACCAAAATTATTGACAAATATGCTTCTGTCAAAGTGAACAGCCAAGAAGCAAAGAGATATTTCTTCATCAATACTTTCTCGGATGACACCTTTAAGGAGAAGACGATTGCTCTGGACCTGCAGGAAGGAGAAAATACCATCCGCATCTATAATGATGACAGCTGGCATGTAAAATGGGGCGGCACCACTGCGCTGCCGGGGACAAATGAATTGAAGAATTATGCCCCCAATTTTGACAGATTTGTGATTATGCCCTCGGTACTGGAAGATACCATTGCGCTGGCAAAAGAATTTGGCATAGAGATTGCGGCAACAGGCGGCGGTTATGCTACTACAGATAAAAATACCGTAAAGAGCGGCGGGCAGTTCCAGGTTACAATCGCTCCCAATCAGGGCAGCGGATTGGTTTCAGTGGCGGTAAACGGCAAAGATGCGACAAAGGATGCAAAACAACAGGAAGATGGAACGTATCTGCTTAAGATAGCCAACGTACAGAGTGATGTAAAAGTACAGATTAAATTTGAAGAATCCAATACAGAGCATAAGGATAAATATATCAAAAACGCAGGATTTGGAACAGGGAATACCGATAAGTGGACGGCCGCAGGAACAGAAGTGAAAAGTTCTGCCGCTGACAGCTATGAGGGCTTCTATGCAGTGTTAGGTAAGGGAAGCAGCCTTTCTCAGACGATCAGCCTGCAGCCTGGAAAATATGCGCTCACGGTATACAGCAAAGGAAAGGGCAGTGTTCAGGGTAATGCGGTATTGAAAGCGGCAGGAACCTCTGTGAACCTCAATACTGCGGGTGAGTATCAAGAAAACAGAGCTGCCTTTGAGCTGGAACAGGCAGGAACAGTAGAAATCAAGGTAGACGCTGCCGGCTTGAATACAGGAAATGTTCTGGTGGACAATTTCTCACTGGAGGAACTGGACAGGAATAACTCTCAGGTTTCTAAGCAGTACCAGTATTTGGTAGACTGCGGGGACTACGACCCAGATACCGTAGGAGATGGAGAAAAATTCGGGCAGTACAATAGTGTGACAGACCAGGCTTACCAAAAAGATATTTTTACAGGTAAGAGCTGGGGCGTGGTCACAACAGCGAACGATCCGGTTACTGCAAGCAGCAGTAAATTCGGGGGAAATGGAGTATACACCAAGTACCAGTGGGCAAATGAAAACCAGAGCGGTGATGTGCCCCGGGCGAAGTCATTCCGTTATGCCCATGGACAGGATACGGCAGGCATCAATCCCAGATATGTGAAATACCGCTTTGAAGTGGAGCCTGGAACATACCAGGTAACCGTAGGTATGGGAAACACCTGGAACAACGCAGGAAATCCGGATGTGTATGCCGGAACTGGAGACAGTGCCGCAGACACGAAGTTAAATACAGAGGCGTTGGCAATTCCTCATAATGGCAACAGGGAAGTATCAAAAACGGTTACAGTGGCAGAAGGAAGCAGCAGTCTGGATGTCTATGCACTTTCCCAGGAACCAACCATCCAGATGAATTATATTCAGATTGCTGAGCTGAAATCAGAGGATGAGGCGGTAACGTCTCTGACAGTTGACGCATCTTCTGCAAAAGTTCAGTATATGGTAGGGGAAGACCTTGATACGGCAGGATTGGCAGTAACGGCAAAATATAAGAACGGCACAGAAACAGTGATCGACATCAGCGACTGTGTTCTGGAGGGATTTGACAGCAGTGTGCCAGGAACCAAGAGTATTGTGGTAAAATATACTGAGGGCGCGCAGACCGTGCAGGCGCAATATACGGTGACTGTAAGCAAAGCACCCATTGTCTCATCTGACGACGGAAACCTTCTCTATTTTGTAGACTGTGGGGATTTTGACCCGGAGACAACTTCTGAGGGAGATGCGGTGAGCACAAACCAGAGTGTGACAGACAAGATTTACGGAGCAGACACGACTGGAAAGAAATGGGGCCTGGTAATCAGCGATACGGATCCAGAAATCCAGGTGGAAACAGGAGATGATGAGGAGAATAATAAGCGTCAAGGGAGCAAAGCAGTATTTAGCAAGTATCAGTGGGCACATCAAAGACAGACAGGAGATACTTTAAAGACAGAATCTTTCCGGTATGCCCGTGCGCAAAAAGAGGCAAATATTAATCCCAGATATGTGAAGTACCGGTTTGAAGTGGAGCCAGGAGAGTATCTGGTAACCGTAGGTATGGGAAATTCCTGGGGAAATGCGGCTAATCCAGATGTGTATGCCGGAACCGGGGACAGCGCCAAAGATACGAAACTGAACGCGGCAGCGCTGAACATTCCTCGTAATGGCAGCAAAGAGGCAAAAGGAAAGGTAGTTGTGGCTGCTGGAACAACATCTTTGGATGTCTATGCGCTGTCGAAAGAAGATACCTTGCAGATGAATTATATTTTTGTGCAGAAAGCGGCGGCAGCCGAAGAAGAATTAAAGCCCGCACGGCTTGTGGTGACATCTCCTGCAAAGACGGTGTATAAATTAGGAGAAAATCTGGATTTGACGGGATTAAAAGTAAAGGCAGTCTATAACAATGGACAAGAGAAAGAACTGGCAAATAGTGAATATACGGTAAGAGACAGTTTTGAACCGAACGTAGTCGGCGGACAGACGATTATGGTTTCTTATACGGAAAAGGGTGTTACTGTGGCGGCAGGTTTTGCTGTCAGTGTCCGCGCAGCAAGGCTGACAGAGCTGAAACTTGTGTCTAAGCCGGTCAAGACACAGTACCAATTAAATGAATCGCAGGTATTAGATATAAAAGGGCTGGCAGTGAAAGCTGTATACAGCGATGGAGCAGAGGAAGCGTTAAAGCCGGATGACTGTGAAATTACAGGATTTTCTGGCGGCAGCAAAGGAATGCAGACGATCACGGTCTCTTATACAGAAGGAAGCATTACGGTGGAAACCAGTTTCCAGGTGGAAGTTTTGGCTTCTGTTACACCGCCTCCTGCGGCTGAAACTTATAAAGTAATTTATCATGACAACAATGGTGGTAAAGTCAGCGGAATGCCTTCCGATACCAAAGACTATGCGAAAGGTGAAAAGGCTGCAGCTGCGAAAGCGCCGGTGAGCACATCGAAATTCTTTGCCGGCTGGAATACCCAGGCGGACGGAAAGGGCACAGGTTATGCGCCAGGAAGTACGATTACCGTAAATGGAGAAGTGCATTTATATGCCCAGTGGAAGACATCCTACACGGCCAAAAATAAACTGAAATACAAGGTAACCGGAACGCAGGCAGTGTCTTGTGTGGGGACAGCCAACAAGAAGGCGACTTCTGTCAAGGTGCCGGCGACAATCAAATACAGTGGAATTACTTACAAGGTAACCTCTATTGGGGCCAAAGCTTTTGCAAAGAACAAGAAGATCAAAAAAGTAACGATTGCAAATAACGTGAAAACGATCAAGACCCGTGCCTTTGAGAATTGTAAGAACTTAAAGAGCATTACGGTAGGAACTGGACTCACCACAATAGAAAAGTATGCGTTCAGCGGTGAGAAGAAGGGCTGCGTCCTTACAATCAAGAGCAAACGCTTAAAGACAGTAAAGACTGCAATTAACCACAAGACCAAGAATATGACCGTGAAAGTGCCAAAGAGCAAATTAAAGGCATATAAGAAATTATTGAACAAGAAAGCAAAAAATCTAAAAGTAGTGGGAAAATAAGAACATAAAAACTGCCGCAAATGGTTGAAAGATCATTTGCGGCAGTTTTAAGTAGAAGAAAATGACACAATAGGTAATTGCGAAACTCAGTAAATTTTTAAATTTCATATACAATTCAAAAAATTTAAGAAAAAATATTTTATCATACAAAACGCTAAGAAATGCATTCTAGCACCATGGAAACGAAACACAAAAATCATGGAAGCCTTTGCGGAACATGATTTTCGTATTAAGTGGTTCGTTGTAATGCTTGGTGCGCCCTGCATTTTGTGCGTTTCGTATGAATAAAATATTTTAGTACAATTGTATAAATTGTATATGAAATTTAAAAATTTACTGAGTTTCGCAATTACCTAAAATGACACAAGATAGAAAGCTTCCTGTATAATTCAAAGTGTAGAGTTCAGTAAGGATTTAAAAAAATAGATACCTACGCTATACTGTCATTGCTGACCAGGCAGTTAGCAAATGAACAGAAAAGGAAGGTATCTACAAGATGAATTCTACACAAAACAAGAAGATTTCGCAAGTAAAAGAAACAACAA
>CAJTCY010000004.1 GCA_910575075.1 Lachnospiraceae bacterium | reverse complement strand
GAGAAGTCAGCACCGACATCAATACCAACAGAGATGAATAGTTGATTAACATTAAAAATAACTTTGTTAGACATGAGCGAAAGCTCCTTTCTGATAGGAATCCATTTCCAGCCTGGCAGGTACACAACCTTGCGAGTTATACGGGTATAGCCCCTGGGATCCCAACCAGCTAAAACATAAAACCCTGTCGGATGGACTAATTGACTATCTTGTAGGTATCAGCTGAACCATCAGCTTCCCAAGGAGGTGGACATTCTTTATCCTATCCTAAGAGATGATACCTTATGTTTTATCTGGTGTCTATCAGGAGCCATCAGACACGGTAATTATTACGGATGACATCTGATGAAGGAAGAACTCCTCCTTCTGTCATCTAAGATATATTCAGAAATTTATTAACTGTGTAGCTTTAATTGACTACACCATTATTATACAAGTGCCAGCTAAAAAAATATTTCCCGCCGCAAAGGGATTCTGCATTTGTATGTGGAAGTAGAATATCCATATAAGAAAAATAGAAAATCTCAAATCCGTAGAGGCTTTACAGCCTTTGCGGGATTTGCAGAATAAGAAGAAAGTATTTTAGGGCGTATAAGTTTTAGAGGGAAATTTATTTTTCGCAGTGCTGGACCTTGATAGCAGCTTCAAGGTAAAGTACAATAGAAACAATATTTTTCAAAGGAGCAGAGATAGTATGTACAGAATTGGAATATGCGATGACGATAAAATTTTGTGTTCCTTGCTGGAGGAACAGCTTCAAAAACTTTCAGCAGATATGTTGGTAAAATTTGAAATAGAGGTATGGTACAGTGGGGAGAGTTTGGAGTGCGATTTGAAAAAGGGTACTGAGTTGGATATCCTATTTCTTGATATTGAATTGCTGCAAAAAAATGGCATTGAAATAGGAGCTTTTATCCGTGACGAGATGGGGGATACAGATACCCATATTGTTTATATTTCCTCAAAGCAGGGGTATGCGATGGAACTTTTCAAAATGCAGCCATTGGAGTTTCTTGTAAAACCGATATCGGTTGCCCGGTTAAAAGAAGTGCTTGAAAGAAGCATGAAAAGGAAAAAGTATGCAGAAAGCTGCTTTGAATATCAGAAAGGGAGCCAGATTTTTCGTATTTTGGTAAAGGAAATCGTATATTTTATGAGCATGGATAAAAAAATTTTGATGATAAAAAAGGATGGGCAGGAGGAATTTTATGGAAAGCTGAAAAATGTTATGGGGCAGCTTCCGGCAGACTTTCTGATGATACATCAATCCTATGTGATACATCAGGAATATGTGAGTGAGTATTCCTACGAAAGCATAAAAATGATGAATGGTGATGTCCTGAGTGTCAGTAAACCATACCGAAAAGTAGTGAGGGCAAGAATCAAACAATATTTGAAGGAGAAGATGTACAGTGTATTATAAAATTGGATACGAATTGGCAGTGATTTTGATTGTAGGTATTTTACATACAGGGTTACTGAAAAAGATCATGGATACCTTTCTGCTCACAGAGGATAGGAATAAACTGATAAGTAAAATGGGATTTGTGGGATACTATCTGCTGACAACAGCTGCCTACAGCGTATTTCATGTATCGCTTCTCTATGAATTGTGTAACTTGGTGGGTATCATTGGCGTGACCTGCTTTTACCGTGCAGCATGGGAGAAAAAAATGTGGATTTCTATGGTATTTTTCTGCATGGATACAGGAAGTGGGATCGCTGTATCCTTTG
Source organism: Lachnospiraceae bacterium (assembly GCA_910575075.1). GTDB lineage: Bacteria > Bacillota > Clostridia > Lachnospirales > Lachnospiraceae > Petralouisia. The sequence continues at coordinate 219,499 of CAJTCY010000004.1, read as the reverse complement.
CCGGTGCAGAGATGATTAGAATGCAGCAGAGTGCCATTTCTGCCTTGCTCCTGTTGATTTGCGTGGTGATTGTCTGTCATATTCCCGACCCGAAAGAAAACAGGGAAAAAGCACTTGATAAAAAGCAGATGTTTTTGCTGTCTGCAATTCCCATGTTAAGCGTGGCTGTATTTTGTAGGTTGATGTATGGAAGTATTGACAGATTGACAGCGGTATTTGTGTGTGTTGTGGTTATGACACTTAATCTTTGTGTCTTTTATTTGTATCATATTATGCTTAGAAATTATGTACAGCTAAGGGAACAGGATATTTATAAACAGCAGACGATTGCTTATCAGAACCAGTTTGAACTCATGAAAGAGTCGCAGAGCCGTATCAGGGCATTAAGACATGACATGAAAAACCATGTGCTGGCACTTGAAGGATTAGCAAAGGGTTCAAAGCCGGAAAAACTGATAGAGTACCTTGCCTCTATGCAGGAGTTTATGCAGAATCCGTCAGAGCATATTTATACCGGGAATGAAGCTTTGGACAGTCTGTTGAATTACAAGCTGCAAAGGGCACACGAAGAATTAAAAAGGTTGGAAACAGATATTGTGCTTCCGGAAAAGATGAAGCTGCGTTCTTTTGATTTCAATGTAATTGTCGGAAATCTTTTGGACAATGCAGTAGCGGCGTCGATACAGACGGATGAGCAGTTTTTGAGACTCAGTATGCGGATGGAAAATGGCATTTTGTTTCTGTATATGGTAAATAGCTGTTTAGGGATTCCAGAAGGTGTATGCGACATACGAAAACTATCAGAGAAGTCTTCCGCAGAACATGGTATAGGACTTACAAATGTCCAGAAGATCGTGGAAAAATATCATGGCGATATGGAAATGCATTGTAAAGACAACTATATGAAAACAGAGATTATGCTGTATATGAAAAACCTGTAAACAATGAAGAAGCTGTTATATGTTCATGTCAGTTTCTTTATCGTTTATAGGTTTTTTGGGTTGATTTCGGAAAAAATATGGTAGAATTTCGCCGGAATAAAAAAATGCAGTTGAAAAAGTGTATAATCCGTATCATACCTGTACAGGGAATATACAGGAGGCATGTGAAATGAAGAAAAGATTTTTAAGTGTACTAATAGCAGGGGTATCAGGGATATGTATTTTGACGGGATGCCAGAAGGCACCAGAAGTGTCTGAGAACAGCGATGTTACCCATGCAAAAAGTTCTTTGGAAGGCGAGGTGGAGTATATTGTTGCAGAGGAGTCATATGAAAATACAGCAGCGTCAGGCGGAAGATATGATGCTTTGGTCGGAACGGAGGAAAATGGTATCTGGATTTGTGCAGAAGTTCCTGAAGCGTCACAGACAGTTCCGGCACTGACCTTGCGGGAACGGGACGATTGGGATGTAAAAAAGCTGAAGGATCTGCTTGACAGCGAAGGCGGAAATGTGCAGGACATTACCGCAGAATATCTTGCACAGAGGGAAAAAGAGTTAAGTGAAATGGATGAAGAGGATAAGCCTGGTGAATGGCTGAATTTCGGTGATGATTCTCTTATGATGTTATCTGATGGGCAGAAGGAGGCTTCTTTTGCAAGAAATACATGTGCAAGCTATGTGGATGAAACATTAAAGAAAAATTGTGATGCCATTTATAAAAAAGCTCCAGAAATTGATGTTATAAGGAACAGTGAAGCTGCTTCCAAAACATTTCTCATTTCTCGTGCGAAGGAAATTCTTCTGGAAAAGCTGGCAGTATTAGACATTACGGAAATATCTATTTCTGAGATTTTTTATTATGAACTTGATGGAATTAAATTTTATGAGTTTGTGTTTACTCCTTCCTTTGAAAAGATTGGAGTTGCATCAGAGTTTGGGCAGCTTAAGCTTGGGGAAGTTCATCCGAGAGGAACGGCGTGGATTACAGAGGATGGTATGGCAATGATGAGCTTAGAGGATTATTGTGGAGAAATTGCAGAGCAGTCTGAAAACGGAAAAGTTTTGACATTTCCGCAGGTAACTGATATTTTGGAAAAATATTTGAAAAATAATACGCTCTGTGGAGGTTCAAAGACAAAGCTGACACGGGCAGAGCTTGTATATTATCCGGCATTCAGAGAACCAGAACTGATTTTGACACCGGCATGGCATATCTATATCCCTTTAAGAGAAATGACAGAGGCACTGGAATCTGACGATAGAGCATGGAAGGAAGCGGTTGCCAAAGGAGCGGCGTGGAATATTTATATAGATGCCGTGACAGGAGAATTGATAAAGGTGGAATAAAATGAATGGATTTTTTTGGAAGGACATGAAAAGAAGTTTTCTGAATGCTGGATTTTTTATTGGGCTGGCTGCGGTGACAGTGCTTTTGCTGGCCGCGGTGGTGACTGGGGTGCCGCTTAATCGTACACGCAGCAGTTATCATATTTTATTCAATGTGTTTGGCGCTTCGGGATTTACCCCTTTTGCGGCAGTCTTTCCAGTACTGGCTTATGCAACAAATTTCTGTGAAGAATACCAGAGTGGATATTACCGTATGATTTTTGCACGTATGAGTCCGGTGCGTTTTGGAGGGCTGCGGATAATCAACGTAGCATTGTCTGGGGGGATTATGATGGCAGTTCCGATTGCAACTGCCTGTATACTGGCTTATACGTTTGGTATTCCGGGTGTACCAAAAGGTTCAGATGAGGGATTGTTAGACGGGACAATTATGTTTACGTATGTTGTGAGATATGGGGATTGGTATATAGCGGCAGGGAAAATCATGCTCGGTTTTTTGTTCGGAAGCGTGTGGGCGCTTATGGGATTTATGTTTGCGGTGTGGTTTCCAAACCGCTATGTTGCATTGATTGCCCCCTTTGTACTGTATGAATCCATGTGGATTGCATTGGATAGAATGCCTTATCTGAATCCGATAAGGCTGCTGCGGGGAGACGATATAGGGAGTTATCCGTTGGCAGCCGGCATGGAATGTGTTTATCTGATTGTTGTGTCAGTAGTCATTATGGCAGGACTTATGAGGAGGTATCGGAATGGGTAGATTTGCAGTGATCGTAAAGGGGATGTTATGGCAGGAGCAAAGAAGCGGCAGGGTTTACATGGGATATCTTTTGGGATTTGCAATCATGGGTTTTTGGATGAACAGTTTTCTGCGATATGTAGCTGACACAGGGGAACCAATCAACATATTGGAAACTTTTTGCGTGGTTGAGCAGCATTATGTGAATTTGTTATTTTTAGTCTTAGGGTGGCTTCTGGTGCTGGCGGATGTCCCGTTTATGAAAGGGAATATTTATTTGCTCTTATATCGGTGCGGCAGAAAGCGCTGGAATATAGGAATGCTTTTCTATATATTGATACAGGCATTTCTCTATACGGCGGCTATGGCGGCATTTAGTATCATTATCAGCAGTTTTTTCGGTTATGCAGGGGATATATGGAGCAGTCCAGTGTACACTCTGGCTCTTGATGCCGGGAATAATATTGGGGTCAAATACAATATTACTTTTCCGTGGCTTGGGATGATGAAGGCAATGTCAGTTCCACAGGCATTTGCAGTGACATTTTTATGCCTTTATCTGTATCTTGCGTTTTTAGGAGTACTTTTGTATACCACAGCATTGGTGCTTCCGGGAAATATCGGAATTGTGGCTGTAGTGGGAGTACATCTGATGGGATATTTACGGATGATGGACGGGCATATAACTACCTCCTTACTGGCAAGAGCAGTTCCGGGGAATTTTATAGACAAAACATCAGGATATTGGCTGTCGGTTGCTTTGTTTTTGGTATTGATTGCAGTTTTAATGGTTTTATCATCTGTTTTTGTCAGAAGGATTGAGTTTCATTCGGGAACGGAGGTCGAAGGATAGTGTCGGAAAGTATATTTATCAGGCTGTTTGCGGGAGTATCTTCAGACTATTTTGATGTTATACCTCTGATTCCTTTTGGACAATGGCTTCTGCTGGTTGGCATGTTTCTGTTGGCAGTGGGATTTTATGGGGAAAGGGACAGAAAGGTGAAAACATTTTCCTTGTACCGTTATGGAACAGCTTCAGACTGGTGGAAAAAGCATTTTAGTAAGGGGTTGGTATTTGGTATACAGACAGAGTTACTGCTTCTGTTGATTGGCCTGAGTTGTGATTTGACGATGGGAAACATTGCTGTGCTTTCAACAGAGCTGATTGCTAAAATAAGTATCTTATGGATGTTCCACAGTATCAGTATGGCGGCGCTGTTCTCACTGTTTGATCTGTTTCCGGTCAGGCGCTTTGTACCGGGAGCGTTGCTCCTGCTGGAAGGTGTGACATTTATCATTGGTTGTCGAGTTCGTGCGATTTCTCATGTGATGTATGGAATGTGGGGAATGTATCTGCAAAGCAGCTTATGTGAAATAGATGGTTTTCCGACTGGAGTGATAATGGTAACGGAAGTTGCTTTACTGGCAGCCGGCTTTGTTATTGGGCGAAAATATTTGAAAAAAGAAACAGATTATATTTAAGAAAGGGAAAGATTTTAAATATGGCAGAATTAATCCGTGTAGAGAATGTAACAAAAAGGTTTGGTGATGTAGTTGCGCTTGACCGTATTAATGTCAGCTTTGAAAGAGGAAAAATATATGGGATTATAGGCAGGAATGGTTCAGGCAAGACCGTTTTATTTAAAACAATGATTGGTTATATAAAACCGACGATTGGAAGGGTTGTCGTGGGAGAAAAGGAAATTGGAAAAGATATTGACTTTGCGGACAATATGGGAATTATTATTGAAAATCCCGGATTTTTAAGCAGATATACAGGATATAAAAATCTGGAATATTTGGCGTCTATCCGTAAACTGATAGACAGGGAGCAGATCAGGGAGAGCATGGAACGTGTGGGATTAGATCCTGATAGCCGCAAAAAAGTTGGAAAGTATTCGCTTGGCATGAGGCAGAGGCTTGGTATTGCTCAGGCAATTATGGAAAACCCAGAAATTTTGATTTTGGATGAGCCCATGAACGGACTTGATAATCAGGGAGTAAACGATGTGCGGAATATTCTGTTAGGATTAAAAAAAGAAGGAAAAACAGTTATACTTGCCAGTCATAATAAAGAGGATATAGAGGTTTTGTGCGATACCGTATATGAGATGGAACATGGAAGACTGGGATCATGGAACATGGTGGGTATTTAGACAATGCAATTACACATCTTCCCATAAAGTTCACTAAAGGGTAGGGCGAAGCCCATAGGGAAATGGTCGTTTCCCCTATTAATGCCCTGGGAACTTGATGCGGACGAGAGATTGCTAGTGGTGAACTACCGCCGTTTTTAAAATTATTTTTCTATTCTGTTTTTATCACCCCATTCACACATACCATCTAAAATAGGAATGAGAGACTTTCCCCGTTCTGTCAAACTGTATTCGACTTTTGGGGGAATTTGGGGATATTCTTCCCTATGGACAAGTTGGTCTGCTTCTAATTCTTTTAATGACAGACTTAATGTTTTAAAAGAAATTCCGCCTATATATTTTTTCATTTCATTAAAACGAACAACGCCAAATTCCATAAGAGTATAAAGAATTGTCATTTTGTATTTTCCATTTATCAATGATAACGTATAACTAAAACCTGTTGTAGCCAAACATTCTTTAGATATGCAATGTTCATTCATTTTACACTCTCCTTTTAGTAAGTATATAACAATAATGTGCGTACTTGATGAAATGATAATTCTTGCTATGATTGTAATATGGAGTGACACAGAAGTCAATGTGTTTCTCAAATACAATGTAGATTGGAGAGTGTAAGATGAATAAAAAAATTGTGGTAATTACGGGAAGCCCGCGCAAAAAAGGGAACAGTTTAAGTATGACAGAAGCATTTTGATATGATTGTTTTTTCAATGCCTGTTTACTGGTATTCTATTCCTGCGCAAATTAAATGTGTGATTGATAAATTATTTTCTTTTGTAATAGGTGATAAAGATATAGCGGGGAAAGATGGCGCTTTGATTGCTTGTTGTGAAGAAGATGATATGTCCGTTTTTGACGGTGTTCGCATTCCAATAGAACGTTCAGCGGCATTATTGAAATGGAATATGGCAGGTGAAATATTTGTGCCGGGTGTATTAAATATTGGTGATATTGAGAAAACAGATGGATGTAAAAAGGCTGTTGCCCTTGCAGAAAGTATTTAAGAAAAGGAGATTTAGCATATGAGCAAAAAAATAATAATATTGAATGGCAGTCCGCGTAAAAAAGGGAATACAGCTGCGTTAACGGCAGCATTTAAAAGGGGAGCAGAAGAAGCAGGAAATCAAGTTTCAGAGTTTTTTCTCGGTGATATGAATATTAATGGCTGTAAAGGTTGTTTTGGTGGTGGCAAAGATTGTAACAGTCCTTGCGTGCAAAAAGATGATATGGATAAAATTTATCCTGTTTATCGAGAAGCGGATATTGTAATTCTTGCATCTCCCTTATATTATTGGACCATAAGCGGACAATTAAAAACGGCATTTGACAGGCTGTTTGCCGTTGCGGAATGTGACCCTGATTATCGAAACCCAAAAAAGGATATGGTTTTGATTATGGCGGCAGAAGGATATGGTTTTGAAGAAAGTGAATACTGGTATGACCGTCTTGAAAAGCATCTTGGATGGAAGAGTATAGGAAAAGTGCTTTGTGGCGGGGTAATGAATGTTGGCGATATTTCGGAACATGAAAAGTTAGATGAAGCATACCAGCTTGGTGTGACAATTCACTAAATAAGACGAACGCCCACCATATAAAAAAGGTGGATGACGGGCGGTATTGCTATTCCCAAAAGACATAACAGACACTGCCAAGACCTGTTTTAAGGGTGCCGCTGAAAAGTGTATAGAGGTATCAAAGGATAAATTGATAGTAACTTGAAAAAGTATAATATACAATTTATACTATACTTTAGGTGATGGCAAGATAGGCTGTAACTATGTTAAAGCATAGTTTTTTTATATCTTTATCTGTTGGAAAATATGGTAAAATTGAGCATGGAACATGATGAAAAAGTGTCAGTTATCATATAAAACGAACACTAAAATCAGGAGTTTTATTTTATTGGAAAGACGGATGAAGAATATCGGAATATTTGTTGTATCGACTTTTAACACGGATTATATTTTAGTGAAAAAGTATCAAAATATTGTCAGGTTGTTCAGATAGGAGGAAGTATGACACTACAACAATTAAAATATATAATAATCGTTGCGGAAAGAGGTTCTATTACAGAAGCGGCAAAAGAACTTTATATTTCTCAGCCAAGTCTTTCCGGCGCTATCAAAGAAGTAGAAAAGGAATCTGGAATAGCAATTTTCAGCCGCTGCCGGGCAGGAGTGGCACTGACAAAGGAGGGGATGGAGTTTTTAGGATATGCAAGGCAGGTTGTTCAGCAGATGGAACTTCTGGAATCAAAATATATTGATAAAAAGCCTGCAAAACAGAGATTTTGTGTTTCCACACAGCACTATACTTTTACGACAAATGCGTTTGTGGAATTGGTACAGCATTTTGGGCAGGAAAGGTTTGAGTTTATTCTGAATGAAACGCAGACGCACCAGATTGTGGAAGATGTGCGGAACAGGTTTAGTGATTTGGGAATCCTGTATCTTTGCAACAGTAATAAAAATGTGCTGAGAAAGCTGTTTGAAGAATACAATCTGAATTTTTATGAATTGTTTACTGCAACGCCTCATATTTTTATTGGAAAAGATCACCCCTTGGTAAAACGCACATCGGTTAAGCTGGATGATTTGAAACCATATCCCCGGCTTAGTTTTGTGCAGGGAACCTATGAATCTTCCAATTTTTCAGAAGAACTTTTCAGCAACGAACCTGTGGAACGAAGTATTAAAGTCAGTGACCGCGCGGCTATTGTGAATTTGATGATTGGACTGGATGGATATACAATTTCAAGCGGTATTTTTCCTAAATACCTGCAAGGGGATTCTATCGTTGCCATCCCTTTGGAGGAAAAAGAGGTGATGCATATTGGATACATACTGAACAAGGATAAAGAACTATCAGAATTAGGGGAGATTTATGTTAAGGCTTTGAAACAGTATCAGACATAACGGAAACATAGGCTCACCCTATGTAACAGCATATAAAACAGATATTACCTATTACATGATGTTTCGTGTTAAGATATTGATAGGTAATTGTGAAATGACTAAATTATCAAGATTTCATATACAATTCATACAATTATATTTATATATTTTATTCATATAAACGCACAAAATGCAGAACGTACCAAACATTTTAATGAGCCTTTTATAACAAAAACCATGTTCAGCAAAGGCTTCCATAGTTTTTAAGTCTCATTTCCATGGTACTAAATGGATTTCTTAGTGTTTATATGATAAAATATTTCTTCTTAAATTTTTTGAATTGTATATGAAATTCAAAAAATTACTGAGTTTCGCAATTACCTAATAAGATATTGAAACGGAAAGGAGGCAAAAAATGCCGGGTTATGTATTAGGTAATTTTTTTATCTATTCTGTTATCAATGCTTTTACGCCGGGACCGGGGAACATTCTGGCGCTGAATACTGTAACGAACTATGGATATAAAAAAGGGAAACCGCTTTTTAGAGGAATTTTTGCAGGCTACTATGTGGTACAGATAATATGTGCCGTTTTTGTATTTGGAGTGAGTACTTTTTTGCCGAATGTACTTGGTATTATGAAATATGTAGGAGCTGCTTATATTTTATGGCTGGCAGCCCATATTGCGTTAAGTAAACCAACTGCAGATAGTGTCGAAAAATCGGCATCATTCATAAAAGGATTTCTGTTACAGTTTGTCAATGTAAAAATATATTTATTTGGAATTACTGCATTGACAGGATATGTCACAGAGTACAGCACTTCCCTTTGGGTTTTGCTGCTGTTTGAACTTTTAATTGCAACAATCGGAACAGCTGCAACACTCACATGGGTTGGATTGGGTGTGCTGATACAAAAGGCATATCAAAAACATTACAGGATGATAAACATGATTCTTGCCCTGACCTTATTAGAATGTGTATATAGCATGTTGAAATAGCAAAGGAGGTATTGCTAAATATGCAGATAAAAAAATTTTGGTTCGGATATGGATAAGGTGGAGCGGATATTAAAGGAAAATCAGGATATTGCGATTGTTTACACAACACATAATGAAACTGGAACAAGTATTTTAAATCCAGTAAGGGAAATTGGTTTATTTTTGAAAGGAAAAGTAGAGAGATGAAGAAAATTCTTTTAGCGACTCCTACCATGCATACGGAGGAACAGCAGTATATTCAGAAAGCATTTGATACAAATTGGATTTCACCGTTAGGAGCGAATGTAGATGAATTTGAGGATAAAGTGGCAGCTTATGTTGGGGTATCTTCTTCCGCTGCGCTTTCGTCCGGAACTGCAGCGTTGCATCTTTCAGTTATTTTAGCGGGTGTAAAAGAGAACGATATTGTGTTTGTTCCTTCCCTGACTTTTGCGGCAAGCGTCAATCCGGTTCGATACGAGAAAGCAATTCCCGTCTTTATTGATTCGGAGCGTGACACATGGAATATGGACGCAGCGGCATTAAGGAAAGCGTTTGAAAAATATTCTCACCCGAAAGCTGTCATGGCTGTGCATTTGTACGGCACATCAGCGAATATGGACGAAATATGCGCTCTTTGTAAGGAGCATAATGTCCCTTTGATTGAAGATGCGGCTGAATCGTTAGGTACGACATATAAAGGAAAAATGACAGGTACTTTTGGGGACTATGGAATTTATTCATTTAATGGCAACAAAATTATTACAACTTCCGGCGGAGGTACACTGGTTGCTCATCAGGAAAAAGATGTGGATAAAGCCCGGTTTTTATCCAGACAGGCTCGTGATCCTGCCAGACATTATCAACATTCTGCGATTGGCTATAATTACAGGATGTCGAATGTTGTTGCCGGGATCGGATGCGGACAGATGCTGCATATCGAGGAACATATACAGAAGAAGCATGAAATTTATAAAACTTACCAAGATGCCTTTTCGGATATAAAAGAAATAGAAATGAATCCGCTGAACAGGGAGGCTATTGACAATAACTGGCTTTCCTGTATGACGATTTCGCCAGACAGCAGTGTAACACCAACGCAGATTATGGATGCCTTAGATACGGAAGGCATTGAAACAAGACCGATATGGAAACCGATGCATTTGCAGCCTGTATTTGAAGAATATGATTTTATTCAGGTAGAAGATGGGATAAGTGTAAGTGAAGATATTTTTAACAGAGGGCTTTGCCTGCCAAGTGATATTAAAAATACAAAAGAAGATATGGAACGCATTATAAAAATTGTGCGCAGTCAGTTCCGGCATCAGTAAAATTGTCGTTGCGGGCAGAATAGAAGCTTAGGGGTTTTTTATGAGAAGTGTTCATAATTTTTCGGTGGGACCGGCTGTTTTGCCGGAATCCGTATTACAGGAAGCGGCGGATTGCCTTGAATTGCCAGCGGCAAAAAGAAAAAACCTGGATATATATGAGGCAATTGCATGATATTTTGGAGGTCTGGCTTATGAAAATCACAGTAATAAATGGAACAGAAAAACATGGTGTAACCTACCGCTTAAAAGAAATATTTCTGGAGCGTTTTCGGGAGAAATCAGAAATCAGAGAATTTTACTCGCCAAAAGACTGTCCTGCTTTTTGCTCAGGCTGTACAAAATATTACGCAGTGTCTTGGGGCAGGAGCAAAATCTGTAGCTAAAGACATAAAACACAGCCTATCATGGTGGGGTATTTTTGAAATTACGGTGTTTACCGGAAAACTTATGGGAGATATCATCTGGGAAAAGTTTGCTGAAAAGAAACGTTTAGAACTTACGGAAAAGACAAACCGACTGTCAGATAGACTTTTTCATATCTATTATGAGAAACCTCCAAAGGTAAATACAATTACAAAGATAAAATTTCTTTTCTGCCGCATGATACAGAAATCCCTGCATGAAAACGACCCTTAATACCTTGATGGAAAGCACTGGGCAAAGATGGGATGGCTTGGAAAGGACAGACCGTGGAGAACTTAGTAAATAAAAGCTCTCTTTTTCGTGCAGAGAATGAGAGGAAAGAAACCGAATTGGAATATATACTAAAAATGTCAGGAGGATTTCTTACTATGGAATGGATTGAAAGATTAAATGATGCAATCGGTTATATTGAAGAACATTTAACAGAGGAAATTGACTATGGGCAGCTTGGAAAAATTGCCTGCTGTTCTTCTTATCATTTCCAGAGAATGTTCACTTATATGGCGGGTATTCCTTTATCCGAATATATCCGCAGGAGAAAAATGTCGCTTGCCGCCGTAGATTTACAAGACAAAAATATGAAGATTATTGATGTGGCAGGAAAATACGGATACAATTCTCCTACTGCATTTAACAGGGCATTTCAGTCTATTCACGGAATTGCCCCATCTGCCGTAAAAAATGAGGGCGTGTCTATAAAATCCTTCCCGCCTATCTTATTTAAAATCACAGTCAAAGGAGTGGAAGAAATGAATTACCGTATTGAAACAAAAGAAGCTTTCCGCATTGTAGGTGTATCCGTACCGCTATATAAGGATATTGAGAAAAATTTCACAGTCATACCCTCGAAATGGCAGGAAATATCTATGGATGGAACATTGCAGCGATTGATTGACATGATGGACAAGCCGCCTATGGGAGTGCTTGGCGTCAGCACTTGCAACGATACAGAACCCTGGAGATATTATATTGCAGTATCTACTTCCGGGGAAAAGAATGACCTTGAAGAATATATAATACCGTCGGCTACTTGGGCAATATTTTCTGGGGAGGGTACAAATCAGTCTATCCAAGAATTAGAGCGGCGGATTGTAACCGAATGGCTGCCGACTTCAGGATACGAGTATGGGAATGCTCCCGATGTTGAAGTTTACTTAAATCCAGACCCACAAAATGCACAATATGAAGTATGGATACCTGTAATTCAAAAGTAGATATGGATACGAAAACAACATTTTACCTGCATTTTGTTTTGCGGATGAAACAGGCACAGGGCATAACAGAACAGCTAAAGGAAGAAAATGCTTTAGAATGGACAGGGCGGCTAGGTAATATAAGGGCTTGCGCAAGGGAGATTGTGGAAAAAGAAATTATTTTCGCATAGGTGACACAGCGACAGAGGGAAAAACTCTGCCGCTTTTCTTTTTGGGGCGTTTCGTTTGGGCGATGTGAAATCACACATAATAGGAAATTTAATATCCGCAATAAAAATATAAGGTAATTTTTTTGTGAATACGCTTGACTTTGACGTTACGTAATAGTTTATAATCTATAAAAAATAGAGAGGAAGGATGACACAATATGAATGTAAAGGCTATTCGTTCAGACGGTATTTATTCAAAAATTATGAATGCACCTCTGGACAAGAAGAATGACATTTATCGGTATGAATTGATGATGCCATTTGAAAGAAAATGGGCTTGTTATAATGTTCCTATAAAAGCGAAAACGCCTAATGGTTATGATGTTATTATGGCAAGCAGACTGTTTGGACACATTGAACCAACTAAAGTAGACGAAACACAAAAACAAAATATTCATCTAATTTCAGACGATGCACTCTGGGAAAAATGTGAGATGGCAATCAGGAAATCTTTAAACTGTTTTATCCAGCATGGAATTGATTTACCGATTAGAGAGTACATGTTTACGATATTGCTTGCAAATGCGGAAAGCCCCTACATCATACTGAATGAAGGTTATTGTGGTGACGGTGGTATACCGGGATATATTTTTTCATGGCTAATCCCAAACGAATATACGCTGGAGCGTCTTCCAGTAGCTTTGGCACACGAAACCAACCACAATATCCGCTTTCAGTTTATTGAATGGAAAAATGACATCACACTTGGAGAGATGATGGTTAGCGAAGGATTGGCAGAAAACTTTGCCACTTATCTTTATGGCGAAGACAAGGCAGGCCCTTGGGTGACAAAAACAGATATGACAACTTTGGACGAATATATCAAACCAATTATTCAAGATGGATTAAATGTTCAGGGATTTGAAAATCTCAATGCTTATCTTTATGGTGATGAACTGGCGAAATTACAGAATTTTCCGCAAGCAGGTTTACCTTATTGTGCTGGATATGCCTGCGGCTATCATTTAGTAAAGCATTATTTGAAGAAAACGGGTAAAAGCGTGATTGAAGCGACACTTTTACCTGCAAAAGACATTTTAGATGCTGCGGAGGACTTTTGGAATGACTAAAAAATTGATGTCTGTCCATGAAGTTGCTGAATTAACTGGTATCACTGCCCGTACACTTCATTATTATGATGAAATTGGTCTTTTGAAACCGACAAAAGTAACCGATGCAGGCTATCGTATGTATGACGGCACAGCACTAAGCCGCTTGCAAAGTGTTTTGTTGTTTCGTGAATTAGAGTTTCCTTTAAAAGAAATCAAATCAATCCTTGACAGCCCTGATTTTGACCAATCAGAAGTAATTGCCCAGCAAATTAAGCTGTTAGAACTGCAATATAAACATATAGGGGAACTTATTACCTTTACCCGTGAAATTCAAAAAAAAGGAGTGGCAGCAATGAGTTTTGATGTTTTCGACAAGAGCGAAATTGAAAAGTATGAGGCAGAGGTCAAAGCAAAATGGGGCAATACCAAAGCATATCAAGAGTATAAACAAAAGGATATTGCCCGAAATGGAGGCAGTTATAGCAAGATTGCAAATGAACTGCTGACAATGTTTTCTGAATTGGGAGGATTAAAACATTTAACGCCTAATTCAGATGAAGTACAAAAGAAAATCTCTGAATTGCAGAAATTTATAACTGATAATTACTATGTATGTACAAATGAAATTCTTAGTGGATTGGGTGAAATGTATGTATGTGATGAACGCTTCAAGAACAACATTGACAAAGCAGGTGGAGATGGAACGGCTGACTTTGTAGGGCAGGCTATTGCTGTGTATTGCGGCAAAAAGAAGGTGCAATAATCGTGACTGAATGGATACGATCACGATGTGGGCTGACCGCTATTACAGAAAAAGCAGTGTGGTTGAGCAAATTCGGGCGGTCGATTGAAAGCTGCAATCAAGTTCGCGGTCAAAATCCTACCATTCGTGGACATTCCCGCAAACGGGCTTCTTTTGGTATATGCTTGTACTGTAAACAAGAAACTAAATCACATACAGAATATAAGGAGGTATTTGTATGCGTCACTTTTTTTCGTCTGATCCTCGGTATTGTGTTCGTTTGCTGTATGATTTTCAGCTTTGTCACAATGAACATCCCGTTTGCTCTGCTGTATCTTTTCCTCGGTGGTTTGTTCCTGTTTTCCGCCTATTCTCTCTGGAAGAAAGACAAAGACAATCGGAGATATGGTCTGCTATATTGCTGATAGAGTGCGGCGTTTTACTCTACACAACAAGGAGGAAATGAGGATGAAAAATACAGGATGTTGCCCAAAATGCAATTCAAGGAATATCGTGCGTGTGCCAGACAATCCGGGCCGACACGCCAGCGGAAATAATATCTACACCACGACTATGACCCTGATTGGGAAAATTCCAGTGATCCGTTATGTCTGCTGCGATTGCGGCTATGTAGAAAATTGGGTTGAAAACCGGCATGAGCTTACTAAAATCAAAGGAACTTTTGGATAAGGTGGAAAATACATGGGATATTGATGTAAATGAAAAAGTATATCAACGACTGGCAAATGAGATATTCTTCCGTATCTGTTTCGCTGCGGCAGGTTTACCGTTAAAGCCAGTTTTGCAGGCAATGGCGTTACCCTGGAGGACTGTATCAGAGGGATTATACGATGACAGAAAGATATGAGGATTTTTTCAGAAAGGCTGCTGACTTTCCCGTTTAAGGATGGTATAATAAGAATCGGAAAAGGAATTGAATACGGTAAACGGTACGCTCCTTGAATTGTGGGGATTTTTCTGCAATGAAAGGAGTGTTTTTATATGCAGGTTTACAAAGCGATTAAGTATATCCGTCTTTCCTATACGGATGATAAAACTGTGGAAAGCGACAGTGTTGCCAACCAGCGGCGGCTGGTTGATGATTGGTATTAGTATATAAGTGTGGACAAGAAAAGTCGAACAACTTATACTATCAAATGAAAGAGCAAAGGAGATGTTCCACATGGCAAAAAACCAAAAATCTTATACCCCGGAATTTAAGCAGCAAATTGTAGACCTGTACAATGCCGGGGGAACTTTGTATCCACAACTGGAACGTGAATATGGCATAAATTGGAGTACCATCAGCGGCTGGGTAAAACAGCTTTCCCCAGTTAAAATATCTGAGAATGAAACAGTTACCCTTAAGGAATATAAAGCATTACAGAAAGAAATGCAGCGCCTTAAGATTGAAAATGAAATATTAAAAAAGCGACCGCCATATTCGCAAAAGAACAATAGCCTGGATTGCGGCATTTATCCAGAATTTGATAATGAGCCGGATTTTGAAACCGTTTGCAGTTCCATTTTATGGAGAAATGTGAGATGATATAATTAGCAAGAAATTTTTTCGCACATCCATAAAGAGAAGCTCTTTCGCTGTTATTGACAGTATACAAGGAAAGACTCGGCTAAATATGATATTTTTTATAGATATTTTAGATTAGCGGTAACACATGAGGAGACAGAGAACATGAAAAAGGTTCATGATTACTATAGTTTTATATGTCATAGAAGTCAAGATAAATCTTTCGCATTTAAACTGCAGAAAAAGATAGAAAGATATAAGATTCCGTCAAAGCTAGGATACCCCACAAGATATGTCCGTCATGTTTTTGTAGACCAAAATGAGCTTAGAAAGCCTGAATTAAAAGATGAGCTTATTGCGGATATCAGGAAATCGGACAGTCTTATCGTCCTCTGTTCGCCGACATCAGCGTCTCCGGCAGATGGAACGGAAGATTGGGGTGACATCGAGGACTGGAAAGATCCCAGTAAAACAGGCTGGATTGGATTTGAGATCAGCCATTTCATGGAGAAGAATCCGGAAAAGCCTTATGAACATATCATACCTGTAGTGATTGATGGTAATCCGGAGGAGGGAGACTGTTTTCATCCCTTACTTTTGAATGAAATTCGTCAACAGAATCTCAAATGGTATGATTTCCGGGAGAAGAAACCATATCTTGATGTGATTGAGGCAGTATTGAATCCGCCGGATCATGCGGTATTTAGGAAACGAGATAAGAGCAGAAGGATGAAAAGAGCAGTCTTTGCCGCTATCTTAACTGTCCTTTTTCTGTTCGCCGTTGTTTTCGGTCTGGATTATTTTCTTCCGCATGCTGCGGAGTATCAGGATTATATACTGGTCAATGAAGTGCCGGTTGGTATTGGCAGTTATGGGGGTAGCGGAGATTACTATCGGATAACTACAAACAAAGAGGCGAATACGGTGAAACTGGAACATCTGAATGAGCAGGGCACGCCAATTGAGGAAGAATCAGAAGCACATCCGAACGGACCAATGATCGCGAATTATATACTTCGGGATACGGGATATCCGGACACAGTAGAGTATCTGGATCGGAATGGTATTGTTCAGATTACCTATGTCTATGCCACGGATCTTGCATATGTTACTTTCCAGGAAAATGCCTTTGTCAGCGATCAGGTGTATCCTGCAACTGATGAAAATGAGTATGGAATTGCGAATCGTATGAAAATTAACAGATACGATTTGGAAAGAGATGAAAGGGGGATGACAGAAACCGTACGCTTCAAACATGGTGAGAACTATGTGATTGATGATGATGGAGTTGCTGGAAGGCAGTATAAGTATGATGCTGCCGGAAGACTTACGGGTATCACATATCTATCCATTGCAGGTGAACCATGCGTCAACAAGAGCGGTATTAGCAGTATAGTCTATGATTATCAGGATGGTTATCTGAGCCGGAAGGCAAATATGGATCTTAACGGCAAGTTAGTTTATGGAGAAGACGGATATGCTGAGAAGAGGATTATGTGGGAGAGGAATAAAAGGATATCAACATACTTTGACACTGATGGCGAGCTTATGCTTTGCAGGCAATGGTATGCAAAAGCAATAGAACAATTTGACGATACGGGTAATCGTCTGAGTGTTAGTTATTATGGGGTGGATGGCAAGCCGGTATACTGCAGTGGTAAGTATCATAAAATTATATGGAAATATGACGAACTTGGACAGATAATTTTAGAAACATACTATGGGACTGAAAATAGTCCTGTTCAGAGTAAAGAGGGATATGCGCAGGTAGCGTCAAAATATGATTCACATGGAAATTTGCGTTCATATTCCACATACAATTCTGATGGTCAGCTTATGCTTATGAGTAATAATGCTGCCATAGAAAAGAAACTATACACGAAGGATGGTTATCTCAGGGAAACAGCATTCTATGACGTAAACGGCCAGCCGGTTATCAATGATGAAGGATATCATCGTGAAGTCAGAAACTATGACGAAAAGGACAAGCTTACTGAACTTCGGTATTTTGGAATTGACGGAGAAGCCGAATACAAACAGGAATCTGACTGTTTCTACCATGCTGTCAAGCTCAATTATGATAGAAGAGGAAATGTTGCAAGCGTGTCTTTGCTGAACACTGAGGATAGATTGATTACATCGGTAAATGGTCATTGGGCGATGAAGGAGATGACCTACAATGGCGGCGGTCAGGTGGAAACGGTCAAATATACGGATCTATTGGGAAATTTGATTGATATTGCCGGAAATTATGCCAATCTTATAAATAAATACGATGACAGGGGATTGCTGGTATCCACATCCTATTATAACAAAAACGGCAATCTTTCCACTGATGCAAAGGTGATTAATGGAGTTCTGGCCGGAAACAGATTTTATGCGAAGGTGGAAATGGAATATGATGATTTTGGAAATGCAATAGAAACCAGATATTACGGTGAGAATGGAGAGTTGACTACACAGCAAATTTATGCAGTAAAGAAGGCTGAGTATGATGAACTCGGAAGAGTTGTCCACTATTCTTACTTTGATGCAGACAGAAATCCTGCCAAAGACTATCATACGGATATTTATATTACTTATGACAATCGTAATCATCCCATTAGGATTCAGCCCATGGCATATGAAGAACGCAGTAATATGTCTACAGATTATGATTTCTTCGCTTATGGCGAGGAGCGTATATTTGATGAGTATGGCAATCTGACCGAAAGCACCTATTTAGATGCAGATGGTGGGATTTTGCAAAAGAAGGTCACAAATTATAATGATGATTGTCTGCCGGTTGCTGAGAGGTATTATGGTGAAAACAACGTACCGATTCTTAGTCCGGAAGGATATTGGAAGAAGTTAATAGTGTATGACGAGAGAAATAATGAAACGCGTACATCTTATTTTGGTATTGATGGAAAACCGATAGTGCTTGCAGAAGGATATTTCCAGATAACCCGGGAATACAACAAGGACAATAGTCTGGTTCGAATGGATTTCCTGGATCAAGACGGCAGGCTGGTGAATTGTCTTGCAGGGTATGCCTATATTGAACAAACGGTAACAGAATGGAGATCTACATCAAAGGCAACGTTCTATGATAAAAATGGAAGAGAGTTGTTTTCATATCATGTTGACTACAATGAATATGGTCAGAAGACGGCGGAGTGGCTTGCTGGTCCTGATGGAGCATACCTGAATCATCCATCCTATGGATTAGCCCTGATAAAGTATTTTTACGATGATAAGCGACGGAGGGTTCGAGAGGAATACTATGACGAGGATGGTGAGCCGGCTGATTTGTTTGGTGTAACATCTGGCTGGGAATCACAGTATTCAGATATTGGATTTGAAACAAAGAGATCCAATCTCAGGGACGGATTTGAGCCAGCAGCTGATGACAAAGGGATAGCGACGGCTGTTTTTGATTATGATGAGCTGGGAAGAGAGGTAAGACGGACATTTATAGACGGAAGCGAAAAAGAGCGTAATTGTGTATTTGGCTTCAGCCAATATCAGGTCGAGTATGGGGATGACGGCGAGATTGAAAAAACTACCTATTGGGATGAGAACGGAGAAGAAGTTACTGGTCACGATGGAAAGGTAGAGAAGGTGGTTCTTTCTATGCATAACGGCGACTATGAAATCAAAGAAACGGAGATTGGAACACTTGCATTTACACCAGTCACATTTAATATAAACAGGATTGCATATCATCAAGACGATAATTATGATTTGATGACGCAATGTTATGTTCCATTCAGTCCTGAAAATGATGTATCAGAGATTATAGCCGCTGCATTGGAAAAGTATGCGAAAGCATCTGACAGTAACGAGCTGGATATAAAAGCTGTGCGTGACGATGGAGCGGAGATAGAAGACCTGTTAGACAAATATCTGAAACTGTTGCAGGAAGGCGGCAATGTCATGGAATTGTTTGGAAAGATAAGTCTGAGAACTGCAATGAGAATGCTTGAGCCATATGCAGCAAAGATGCCTACAGAGACGGAAGTAATGGATTTTTATGAGAAATTTTATGATAACGAATTTGATAATATCCGGAGACAGTTAAGATCTGAGTATGGAGAGGAATTTGTTTGTTCATATCGGATTACAGATATGAATGAATCTAGCAGCAGCTCAATTCAGGCGTATAATGCAGAACTTGACAGCTATAATCTGGGTATGTCTATTGAAGACATGGTAATTTTTGAAGTGGAGTATACGGTAGAGGGAAATGGAAAGAGTGATATACTGAGTGACGGTTTCTTTTATCCTAGGGTTACATTGCTCAAATTTGACGGCAGTTGGACGTTGGGGACAGCAGAAGGATTTCCGAGTCCTGATACGGAGGAATTAGCGGTATTGTTTGGAATAGAATTATAGTTTGGAGGAGTTAATGGATGACCAGGCGGCTTAAAGACAGTTTAACAATAGCATTTGAAATCATCGGCGGTATCGCTACAGTGTTTACGATATTTGGTGTATCCGTTTCAACGGTTTTTCCGTTACCAAAGGTGAATTGGGTTATAAAAATCGAGATTTATATATTTATTGTCGCGTTTATTTATGCGTTCTTTGTCTTTGCTATCTGGACTATCATAGGAAGGAAGTACAAAGACTCAATTACATTTCAGATCGGAAGGAATACCGTGACAGTGAAGCCGGGAGATATTTTTAAGACGTCGGGCTGGCGCGTTATTCCGATGGATACTACATTCAGTATAGATGCAGATGATAAGGTTATATCGAAAAACTCTCTCCATGGGAAGTTGGTTTTGGAGCATGGAAATGCAGATGAAATCAAGAAGGTTGTAAAGTCTGAAGCAGAGAGAAGAGGATTTCAAGAGGACAACGGGATATATCGATTTCCGTTTGGCGCCGTGATTCCTTACGTGTGTAAAGAGAAAGATGGTCAGGATGCGTCCTATCTAATGGTGGCAATGACTGCCCTGAACGAGAATTGGGAAGCACATACAAACATGGCACAGTATGAACACACTCTTATGGAGATGTGGAAAGAGATAAGTAGAGTGTATGCTAGAAATGATATAGTTCTACCGTTGATGGGGTCTGGGATTACTCGATTTGATGATAATCAGGATGATCCAGGATCATTTCTCAGATGTATGCTCTGTACACTGAACACGAGCAAGCTTCATCTGAATTCAAAGATCACAGTGCTCATATATGATGATGGGAAGACGAATATACCACTATATGAATATAAGGAATTATTCCGTATTGCGAGATGTCAGTGATTATCTTAATGGACGATAAGATGCGCCCGTTAAGGAGTTGTTTGAAATCAATCAGAGACAACAAATGAAAACAGATTGAAACACCATGCGTTTATCATGACAGGGCTGTTAAGCTTTGAGTTTCCCCATTTTTTGGTACTAAAATAACGGTTGTTGTTAAAAATTGGGAAACTCAAATGTTAAGCCTATTGACAAAGCAGAAGAATAACAATATATTTATAGTAGAGGGGATGGTATTATTAACCAAAGGTTATCCCTTATTAAAAAGTTGGGAAAAATGCTTGAAATAGAAATGAGATACTATCAAGTTTTGGAATAAGAAGGCAAATAGTATTCAAAATTTCTAAATGGTAGTTAGCAATCAGCACCTTTCAGAAGAATGGATTTTGATAACTTAATGATACTGCCAGAGTTGGTTGTTACTATAGAGTGAGCAGTGAGAAAGAGGTAAGCTATGCCTCTCAGATCTACATGAATGTGCAGAGTTTTGTTCATGGTAAAAAATTAAAATTAGGAGGTTGTAAAATTGAAAAAACGAATTGTTTCAGCTGTTTTAGCAATGTGTTTATGCATGTCTTCCCCATCAATAGCATATGCATCACAGGAAGATCCTTTGCGGCAAGAAGATGTGATTATAGAAGAATCTGGTTCAGGGTCAGTATCCCGTGATAGTGAGATTCCTTCTCCGTCGGAAGTTTATGATGCTATGATTGCACTGAAAGATCGGGATGAATATAAGGAGGGAACACCTTGGACTAACGATGAACCTTATTCAGACTCAAAGGGATATTACCGTTGGAAGGGCGGGATGCTTGATGGAAAGAATATCGTCGCCGTAGGCTGTGTAGCCTTTGCTTTTATACTCAGTGATGAGGCATTTGGCAGTCTGCCTGCCAGAATGTACGCAGCAGGTGCGTTTTCATATGAGGATATCAAAGCCGGAGATATCCTGCGTGTAGACAATGATGTCCATACTGTGATTGTACTTGAGGTGAACGATGCAGGTGTGGTTGTGGCCGAAGGAAACATCAGCACCGGAGACCACAAAGGCAGAGTACATTGGGGCAGGGCAATCTCTAAGGAAGAGGTGATGAGCAGTACCAGCCATTATATTACCCGCTATCCAGAAGGTTATGTTCCGCCGGATGATCCGGAGGCCAATGTATCAATTGGAAATGGAACTCTTGAAGGAGGGCTTACCTGGAATTTGACGAAGGCGGGTACGCTGACTATCTCCGGTAAGGGAGATATGCCGGACTTTGGCAGCATTGAGGAACAGCCGTGGAGCGATAACGGCAGCCAGATTCGTAAGGTCGTTATTGAGGAAGGCGTTACCAGTATTGGTTCCTGTGCTTTTTGGAAATGTGGTGTCCTTGGTGTAAAGATTGCCTCCAGTGTGACAACAATTGGCAACAGCGCTTTCCGCGACTCTTCCATTATTTCCGTGACCATTCCTTCGAGTGTGAAAACCATCAATGACAGTGCCTTCCGAGAATGTCAAAATCTAAGTTCGGTGACTGTTTCAGAAGGAGTGGAAACAATTGTCCAAAATGCTTTCCGCGCTTGCGCAAGCCTCACCTCTATAGACTTGCCTGCCAGTATTGGAGAAGTGGGAGCCGGCACATTTTTTCAATGTCAGAAATTGGAAAATGTTACGTTTGCTCCTGGAAGCAAACAGGTAAAAATGGGCGACAATATGTTTACGCAGTGTTACTATCTGATGAATGTTAAACTGCCTAAAAGTATAGACCGCATTAGTGAGGGGATGTTTCAGAATTGCCTGATGCTTGCCGGGGTGGAAATTCCGCAAGGAGCAGAAAGTATAGGAGGGTCAGCATTCGCTTCCTGTCAGGGATTGACTACTATTATAATTCCAGACAGCGTAACGACAATAGGTATGGCCGCATTCTCAGCTTCTTCCCTGAAGGATATATACTTTACTGGTACCGAAGCACAGTGGAACAGCATAGGTAAATTAGGTGATACGATAGCGATAGTGTCAAAGGCGAATATACATTACAGCTACACTCCCCCCAGCGGATCTGATCCCGACGAACCCGGAAACGGAGATAATCCGGGTGGAGGAGACGAACCCGGAAATGGAGATAATCCGGGTGGAGGAGATGAACCTGGAAACGGAGATAATCCGGGTGGAGGAGATGAACCTGGAAACGGAGATAATCCGGGTGGAGGAGATGAACCCGGAAATGGAGATAATCCGGGTGGAGACAATTCAGGAAATATTGAAAATATTTCCGAAGCGATTGTGACATTGTCTCAAACCAGTTACACTTACGATGGAAAACCCAAGACACCATCTGCAATTGTAAAACTGGATGGTAAAACATTAGTTTTAAATACAGACTACACGGTTTCTTATAGTAACAATACCGAAGTAGGAACTGCTCAATTAACTGTTACAGGCAAGGGAAATTATACTGGCAGCAAGACAGTCAGTTTTACAATTAATAGACCAGCAGACCAGGAACCGGTCGCATCCATTACCTGTAGTAGAACTTTGTATAAGGTTGTATATGGTACAAAGCCATTTAAGATCAATGCATCATCCAAGAGCGAAATGACTTTCACAAGCTCTAACCCGAAGATTGCCGCTGTTGATAAGAGTACTGGAAAAGTGACAATCAAGCAGACCGGAGTTGTCACCATAAACATCAAGGCAGGCGAAGCATCTGAGAATGTGACAGTCAAGATAAGTCCAAAGAAACAGTCGGTAAAGACAGTAAAGGCGGTAAAGGGCAAAAAGCTGACTGTGAAATGGGCTAAGGATAAAATGGCGTCGGGGTATCAGATTCAAATAAGCACAGATAAAAAATTTAAGAAAAACGTGAAATCGAAGAAAATGTCAAAGACTTCCTATACGTTTACAAAGCTGAAAACAGGTAAGAAATATTATGTCAGGGTGTGCAGTTATAAGAAATCTGGCAAGGAAACTCTGGATGGAACATGGAGTAAAGTAAAAGTGAGCAGCAAGATTAAGAAGTAAATGTTGAGGTATGAAATCGTATTTGCTGTTGCTGTCTCTAAATGATAGGATAACCGGTTTTTCAAGGATCGAGTGGTTGTAAAATTTAGAAGTTCCACAATATATAGTTACGATATAGCAAAAATTTGTACTATATATTGTGGAATTTTTTCTTCTATAGGAAAGACCTTGTTACGCTAACGCGTAAAAGTATCATTATTTATAGAAGAAGTCAGATTTAAAGCTTATTATTTTTAGGCGGCAGTTTCCAGATGGTATCGCGTTTCTGCATTGAAAGAAATAACAAGCATCTGTACAAACGGTAATATCCTGAGTCTGCAGGCAGGATGTTGCGAAGTGAGTATGAGAGTGGTAAAATATTAAGTGAGTAGCAGTTTGAAAAAGCGCTAAGTCGTGTGTTATCTTATAGCGAAAGAGTTTGATAAAAAGGATGTATTTTAGTAAAGATAGGAAATAAATCATTGAGAATTAAATTGATTTTGCAGCAAAAGATGTAAGACAGTAAGATTACTAAATGAAAAAGGGGAGGAAGCAAGTATGTATCTGAAAAAATTTCAAATGAAGAACTTCAGGAAGTACAGAGAGGACGATAATGTTTTTTCTTTTGTGAACGCTGAAGGGATAAAGACAAGAAATATTGACAGGGATAAAAAAGGTCAGAAAACATCTGTCAAAGAAATTGATGTGGCTTCAGCAACAACATTAATTGTTGGAAAAAATAATACTGGTAAAACATCAGTGATTCAGGCGTTACAGAAAATAATACGCAATAATGAAAACGATAGACTATCCTTGAAGGATATTAACTTTTCTTATCTGCAGAGTTGTTTTAGTCAGTACCATGCAAATTATACAGAAGCAGAAGGTGATAAAAGTAAAATGGTATTTGAGCCACCATTTATTGAATTTATTGTAACAATTGCCTTTGAAGAAAACAGTGATGATTTGGTTACAAATCTTGTTCCATTTATGTTATTAAAAGATATTGATAAGGATGAAATTGAGTTAATAATAAAATATGAAATAATGGAAAAAGAAGAGTTTGATAAAGCAATCATAGCAGCATGTAAACGAATTGAAAATAGAGATAAGAAAAAACGATCTGATGACAAAAAGAAAGCAGATGATAATGAGGGATTAGAAACAGAATTTCAAACGATGTTTAAAGAATTGGAAAATGTAAAATTTCAATTGACATATCATAAAAGATATCAGGAAGAGGGAGAAGAAGAACTAAAAACTGAAAAAATAGAGAAGAATTTTAAGTTGTCGAGTTTAATGGATATCAAGAGCATCTCGGCGAATAATGTCAAAAAAGTAACGGCGTTAACGGATGCTTTTAATAAAATTATTTCATATAGGTATGATAAGATTGTTGAAGATAAACAAAAATTAGAAGAGGATATAGGGGAAATCAATGGGAATTTGACAAAAAGCATTAGGGGACATCATCAGGATGGAATCAATCATGCACTCGGTGAGATTGTTGCCACAGATGTAATGAAAGTGAATTTAAGTGCAGATATTACGGTACAAAAGTTAGTAAGAAATTTATTACGTTATGAGTATGAAGAAAAGGGATTAAATATTCCAGAAGAACAGTTCGGCCTAGGATATACACATCTGGTAATGATTATTGCTGAATTGATAGATTATATGGAGCATTATCCGGAAGATGAATACAATAGTAAGATTAATCTAATTGCAATAGAAGAACCAGAGTCGTTTATGCATCCGCAAATGCAGGAATTATTTATAAAAAATATAAATGAAGCCTTAAAACGATTAATTAAAGAAAAACAGAGAAATCTAAACAGTCAGTTGATTGTTACAACACATTCCTCTCATATTTTAAATAGTAAAATACATACTGGAAATTCCTTTGATGATATTTGTTATGTCTATTCCGGAAACGGACAGGCATGTGTTGTAAATTTATATGATAAAGTAATTATTCCTGGAACAGAACAAAATGAAGAAGTAAATAATGACAGCGAAGAAGAGCGAAAAAAGCGAGAAGAAGAATTAAAGAAAAAGCAGGAGAAGGATTTTGAATTTTTAAAAAAGCATATAAAATATAAAGTTTCAGAATTATTCTTTGCAGATGCGGCGATTTTGGTAGAGGGCTTTGCAGAAGAGACTATATTGCCATTTTATTTGGAACAAGAAGAAAGAATTAAAAAAAGGTATATTTCTGTTTTTGGAATTAGCGGGGCTCATGCATTTTTGTATGAAAAATTGTTAAAAGAATTGAAAATTCCCACACTTATTATTACTGATTTAGATATAGAAAGAGAACGTGTGAAAAAAGAAGATAATCAAGACCAAACGGCAAAAAAGAAGGAAAAAAAGTATTCACAGATAGATGATTTAGAGGGGAAAAAGACAACTAATAGAACAATCAAATATTTTCGTAAAACAGATAGTCTTTCTGATTTGCCATCCCATATGAAAATAGGAAATATTTATATTGCCTATCAGCAAAAAGTGGGAAAATATTTTCCGACAAGTTTTGAAGAGGCAATGATTTTAACGAATGCAGAAAATGTATGTTTAAACAATATTCTGAAAGCAATAAAACCCGATATTTATAAAGAAATTGTGGGTACGGATGACAAAATAGATTATGGACAAAACGTAGAACAATCATTTAAGTGGCAAGAAAAGTTATCAAATGCAAAAGGAAGATTTGCAAGTGAGCTGTTATATGCATTAATTGCAGAAGAGATTTCTGACCGTAGACCGAAATTGCCAGACTATATTAAAAATGGAATAGATTGGCTTGTGGATGAGCTGGGGGAGGATTAATAAATGGGATTGCAGGAGATTGATTTAGAAAAACAAAAGAAGGAACAGGAAATCATTCAACAGCTTTTTTTGTGCATTGATGAGAGCAAAAGTTTGGTATTTAACGCTGGCGCAGGTTCTGGTAAGACATATGCTTTAGTAGAATGTCTGAAATATGTAATTCAAAGTTATGGAAAACAGTTAAAAGAGCATAATCAGCGGATTATGTGTATTACATACACAAATGTTGCGGCAAATAATATAAAAGAAAAAATTGGAAATTCAAATCTTGTTTTAGTATCAACGATTCATGAGCGGTTATGGCAGTTAATTAACACGTTTCAGCCGGAATTACTAACCTTGCATAAGGAAAAAATAGAAGAGATTATAAAAAAGGATCAACAAGAGTTAACGGATGAAACAAATAAAAATGCAAAAGTTTATAAAGTATACAGGGATTTGCCGGCAGAAGACAGAAAGAAATTTGAAGATACGGTATGGGATCATAAGGAAGAATTTTATCAAGGCTACATGATGAACAGTACGGAATTCAGGGAGCATTATTCTCCTTTTGTTAAACAATATGAAGATATCATGAAGAATGTGGATTATTTCCGCAAGATTGTCGGTAAAGTATATGAAATGAAACGTTTTGAAATTTGTCTGGAAAACATACAGCAGGGAAAATTAAAAAGGGTTGAATATAATGCGATGTATAATCGTGACAGATTGGACCGTATGAGAATTAGCCATGACACACTACTGGAATATGGACAAAAAATAATATTGAGCCATTCGATTTTACAACAGATTATTTCTGATCAGTTTCCTTTTATCTTTATAGACGAATATCAGGATACCTCGAAGAAGGTTGTAGATATTATGGCAATATTAGATGAACATGCAAAGAAAATCCGGCATAAATTCTTTGTCGGATATTATGGAGACCATGCTCAGAATATTTATGATGATGGAGTTGGTTCAAGGCTTTTAGAAAAGCATTCAGGTTTGGAACATATAAATAAGGAGTTTAACAGGCGTTCCTATAAAGAAATCATCGATGCGGCTAATAAAATCAGATTGGATGAATTGCAGCAAAGTTCTATTTATGAGGATTGCATAGGCGGAAGTGTTGAATATTGCAGGAATGATTCTTTGGAAACAGTTTTACAAAAATGTAAATCGGAATGGGAAAATACACCAAAGAATAAAATTCATTGTTTTATGTTAAAGAATGAAGAAGTAGCAGACAATATTGGAATATCGACTTTATATCAAGTGTTTAGAAAAGCAAAGGCATATAAAGGAGCGAGATATGATCAGTTAAACACAGAGTTATTGTCAAATGACAGAGAGAAACTTGGAGAGGCAGCTTCATTTTTATATCGTATACTTAAATTTTATGAGGATATCAAATGGGAGGAAACTTCAGTAGAAGATATTTTATATGGTGGAATAAATAAATTGAACATTTCTGAATTAAAGGTAATCAAGCGGCAGTTACAAGAAATCGAGGGAGATACTTTGGGGGATTTTTTAACCAATATATGCGATTGCTATCAGAAAGGTGAAAAAAATGTTCGTACTATAATACAAACGGTATTAGATTTAGAAAAAATTGCATATGATTATGCATTTGGTTTTTTCATGCAGACCTTGGAATTAAAGGATGCTCAAGAAGAGGAAAAAGATGAAGATGAGAGTCTGAATAGAATCAGAGAGCTCATGGCAATCAGTATGGAAGAATTAAAAAAATGGTTCTATTATATTAAACGTAAGGAAGAAAATGAAGTAATATATCATACGTTTCATGGAACAAAAGGATTGGAATTTAAAAATGTAGTAATTGTATTGGAAGATGGATTCGGGGCCAAAAAAGAAGATAAGGTGTTACTTAAAAGTTTCTTAGAAGATTATCTTACCTTAGAGACACAGCAACAAGTTATAAAACATGAGAAAGCAAGAAACCTTTTGTATGTGGCAGTAACAAGGGCGATAGAAAATTTAAAAGTTATATATTTAGGGAATTCAGAAAGGGCAGAAAAAACCTTGGACTATATTTTTAATCAAAAAGAGAAGTAAGATAATATTTTAAAACAAAATGGATTCAAGTGTAAAATAGTATAAAGAAACGCGCAATGTGACGGTAAAAAGCAGGCAGAGGGATTTCCTTCTGTTTGTTTTTTCATGTATATTCCAAACAAAAATTTACATACTAAACTGTATACTTTATAAGACATCAGAATGGAGGAAAACATGAAAAAGAGATGGATATCATTGCTGCTGTCTGCAGCAGTTGCTGTGACGATGGCAGCAGGCTGCGGAACGAAAAAGAATGAAGAAAGCACAGATGATAATAATACTGTCCAGGAAGGAAATGGAACGGGCAATGCAGAAACAGGAGGAGAAGATAATAATCAAACTGCAAAGGCAGAGGGGGCTGTATACTATTTGAATTTTAAACCAGAGCAGGCGGAACAATGGAAGGATCTTGCCAGAGAGTACACGGATGAGACAGGGGTTCCAGTGACCATTGAAACAGCAGCGTCTGGTACTTATGAATCCAGTTTAAAATCAGAGATGGCAAAGAAACAGGCGCCAACCTTGTTCCAGGTAAATGGACCAGCAGGGCTTGCTTCCTGGAAAGATTATTGTTATGACTTAAAGGACAGTGCAATCTACAAAAATTTAAAAAGCGATGATTTTGCGCTGATCAATGATGCAGGAGAAGTGCAAGGTGTGGCATATGTAATTGAAACATATGGTTTGATTTACAATAAAGCGATATTATCCGAATATTGCAAGATGGACGGAGCCAAAATCAAAGACGTATCTGAAATTAATAGTTTTGCGAAGCTGAAAGAAGTAGCGGATGATATGCAGGCAAAAAAAGAGGAACTTGGAATACAAGGTGTATTTGCATCTGCCGGCATGGATTCTTCTTCAGACTGGAGATTTAAGACACATCTGGCGAATCTTCCTATTTATTTTGAGTATCAGGATGACAAAATTGATACTACGGATGCAATTAAAGGGACATATTTGGATGCATATAAAAATATATGGGATTTATATATAACGGATTCTACGGTAGAACCTGCCATGCTGTCAGGTATGACAGGGGAAAATGCGACCGCAGAATTTGGCATGGGTGAGGCAGTATTTTATCAGAATGGAACCTGGGTATACAATGAAATTGCAGGAAACGAAGTGGCAGACGAAGATATGGGAATGCTGCCGATTTATATTGGTGTGGGTGATGAGAAAAATCAGGGATTGTGTACTGGGTCAGAAAATTATTGGTGCGTGAATAAAAATGCTTCTCAGGAAGATATTGATGCCACATTAAATTTCCTGGAATGGGTGATAACAAGTGACAGGGGAAGAGAAACCTTCCAAAACGAGATGGGATTTGTAACACCATTTACTACATTTACGGATGAATATCAGCCAGAGAATCCACTGGTAGCGGCAGCCAATGAGTATATTGATGCAGGGAAAACGTCAATTCCATGGGTATTTTCTACGATTCCTTCTGAAACATGGAAAGATAATGTAGGCAGTGCGCTTTTGGAATATGCTCAGGGAACTGGAGAATGGGAAGCTGTAAAATTAGCATTTGTTGATGGATGGGCTGCTGAATATAAAGCTGTGAATCATTAAAAAAATCCTGCTTAGCGGTATATTTGTACCAGATTTAGTCAACGAGGTCCGTTGTGGCTCTCCTATTTGGCACAGTCCGCTAAGTGGGTGAAATATCTGTCAGAAAGCAAGTTTGAAACGCGTTCGTGTTCGTAAAAAATATGACACACATGACGGCAGGCACAGTAAAGTTGAGAGGTTATATATGCAGAATTCACTAAAAAAATATTTTCCTATTTTTGCACTTCCTACGGTTGCTGCATTTACTATTGGATTTTTTGTGCCCTTTATTATGGGTATTTATTTATCTTTTTGCAAATTTACTACGGTAACTGATGCAAAATTTGTGGGAATTGATAATTATTTAAAAATATTATCAGACAGAACCTTCGGGCATTCTCTTTGGTATACGGCGGCGTTTACCATTGTATCAGTTATTTTAATTAATGTACTTGCATTTACGGTAGCAATGCTCTTGACCAAAGGAATCAGAGGAACTAATATATTCCGCACCGTATTTTTTATGCCGAATTTAATCGGAGGTATTGTGCTGGGATATATCTGGCAGCTTTTACTGAACGGCATTTTGGCTAATTATCAGAAAACGCTGACTTATAATTCTGCTTACGGTTTTTGGGGACTGGTAATCCTCATGTGCTGGCAGCAGATAGGATATATGATGATTATTTATATTTCTGGTATTCAAAACATACCAGGTGAACTGATTGAAGCGGCAAAAATAGATGGAGCCAGACCAGGGCAGATTTTGTGGAATGTAACGATTCCTATGGTAATGCCTTCTATCACCATCTGTACTTTTTTAACCTTGACCAACAGTTTTAAATTATTTGACCAGAATCTGGCATTAACCAATGGGGAACCTTCTAATATGTCAGAACTGCTTGCCTTGAATATTTATTATACGTTCTATGGCAGGACGGGATATGAGGGAGTAGGACAGGCTAAGGCAGTGGTATTCTTTGTGCTTGTAGCATTGATTGCCATGGTTCAGACCAGATTGACAAGAAGCAGGGAGGTGCAGCAGTAATGGAGGCAAGAAAAGCAAGGCATGGGTGGCTGTTTACGTTGATTTTTACTGTTCTTTCACTGGCATGGGTTTTTCCTGTCGTACTGGTGATTATAAATTCTTTTAAGAAAAAAGTATACATCAGCCGCAGGCCATTTGAATTGCCGTTTGGAAAAATGTTTGTGGAACTGGAAAATTATGTACGTGGAATGGAGAAAATTCAATTTTTTGATGCCTTTAAAAATTCATTGTTTATCACAGTATGTTCGGTGGCAGTCATTATATTATGTACCTCTATGTGTGCCTGGTACATATCCAGGGTCAATTCTGTGTTTTCCGCAGGGTTTTATTATTTATGTTTGTTTTCCATGATCGTTCCTTTTCAGATGGTGATGTTTACCCTGTCAAAATTGGCAAATATATTGCATTTATACAGTCCAGTTGGTATTATATTAGTATATTTAGGATTTGGCGCTGGGCTGTCGGTGTTTATGTTTTGCGGGTTTGTGCGCAGCATTCCGCTTGAGATTGAAGAAGCGGCAATGATAGATGGGTGTACGCCTCTGCAGACTTATTTTCAGGTGGTATTTCCAATTTTAAAACCCACTTGCATTACGGTGGCCATTCTGCAGGCGATGTGGATCTGGAATGATTATCTCCTGCCTTATCTGGTATTGGACATCAAACGCTGGAAGACAATTCCGATTGCCATTCAGTATCTCAAGGGCGGCTATGGCGCTGTGGACATGGGGGCGATGATGGCGATGCTGGTGCTGGCAATTATCCCGATTATTATCTTTTATATTTCGTGTCAGAAATATATCATTGAAGGTGTTGTGGCAGGTGCAGTAAAAGGATAAATTCTTTTAACAGAAAATGGTAAAACATGAAAATAAAAAACAGGAGGTAGACGTTATATGCGTACAAGTGGAGTTTTAATGCACATTTCTTCTTTGCCGTCCCCTTATGGGATTGGAACTATGGGGAAGGAGGCAAGGAAGTTTGTGCATTTTCTTATGAAATCAGGTCAGACTTACTGGCAGGTGCTGCCTATTTGCCCTACCAGTTATGGTGATTCACCTTATCAGTCTTTTTCCAGTTTTGCTGGAAATCCATATTTTATAGACCTGGATACGCTCTGTCAGGAGAAGCTTCTGGAAAAGCAGGAGTGTGAAATGTACCAATGGGGCGATGATACAACCAGAATAAGCTACAGTCTTCTATATGAGAACCGCTATCCGTTGCTACATAAGGCATTTGAGCGTTTTCAGAGAAAGATTCCCCAAGATTATGAGGAATTCTGCCAGGAACAGTCGGATTGGCTGGAGGATTATGCCCTGTTTATGGCGTTAAAAGATGCTCATAATGGCGTGTCCTGGAGTCAATGGGAACCAGAGATAAAGAAACGGCAGAAAGATGCTGTGGAGCAGGCGAAAAAAGAACTTGCGAAAGAGACAGAGTTTTGGAAAATGCTCCAGTATCTGTTTTACAGGCAATGGAAGCGCTTGAAAAAATATGCAAATGACAAAGGAATTAAAATTATCGGGGATGTTCCTATTTATGTAGCAATGGACAGTGCAGATGTATGGGCAAATCCGGAACAATTTTATCTGGATGAAGAACTTTTGCCGATTGATGTTGCTGGATGTCCGCCAGATGCATTTTCGGAAGATGGACAGCTCTGGGGAAACCCTCTCTTTCGCTGGGATGTGATGAAGAAAGACGGATATAGCTGGTGGACGAAGCGTCTTCAAAAAACATCTCAATTATTTGACGTGATACGGATTGACCATTTTCGGGGATTTGATTCTTACTATGCGATTCCTTTTGGTGATACTACGGCGAGGAATGGAGAGTGGCGGGAAGGTCCAGGTGTTGAACTGTTTCATTCCATTGAGAAAAAACTGGGCAGCCTTGAGATTATTGCAGAAGATTTAGGATTTCTGACAGAATCTGTGCGTAAGATGCTGGCAGATTCCGGTTATCCAGGGATGAAGCTGCTTCAGTTTGCTTTTGACAGCAGAGAAGATGGGGATTATCTGCCTCATAACTATACCAGAAATTCTGTAGTGTATGCAGGAACACATGATAATGATACAATTCTTGGATGGATGAAAACTGCGCCCAGATCTTGTGTGTCTTTTGCCAGAGAATATTTGAAACTGAACAGGCTGGAAGGGTACCATTGGGGAGTCATGCGCGGCGTTTGGGCCAGTGTCAGCGATACGGCAGTGGTAACAATGCAGGATCTTCTGGGGCTGGGGAGTACGGCAAGAATGAATACACCATCAACGCTGGGGGGAAACTGGATGTGGAGGATGAAACCGGATGCCATTGACAGTAAATTAGTGAAGAAAATCCGCAGGCAGGTGGAATTATATGGCAGACTGCCAAAGTGATAAAGAGTTATGTTTTGGAGAAAGACAAAGCAGGTGCATCCAACCAGACTGGAACCAATGCGAGTGGAGGAGTGAAGTATAAGCAGTGGTGTCAGTATCTGATGAAGTGAAAACAGAACTGGCAGAGTCACATTTTCAAATATGGATTTAAGCCTGCAAAATTAAATGGCCAAAAGTGTTTTTCGTACTTTTGGTCATTTTTTGCATGACAAATAAAGCAGATAAAAATATTTTTTCCAACAGTTAAAAAGAAGATAGAAAATTGAGAAAATTCAGCCGCCCGTTATCATTCCATTCTCCGTACATAATACCCTTTGTGGTATTTTCAATCAGCTTTTGCAGCCTGCTTTGAAACAGTTCTGGCTGCTTCTTTTTGATCTGGATGGTGTCAATCCGTACCCGCTGGTATAAGGGCGGGAATTTCCTTATCATGGTTATCTGCGAGCCATTTCCGCAATTCATCGCGGTTTTTGACTGTAAGTAAGTTTGTGAATTCCATGTGTTATTTCTCCCAATCTTTCGTTGTTAAGGTGGATTATACCATATATGCTAAGACAAATCCATAGGAGCAGTTATCTGTGATATGGCAGATTGGTGCTTTTCATTTCCGGACAATAGTCATTTCGTTCTGTCAGGGAAAAAATTTGATGAGGAAAGCGGGTACTGCTTCATTAAATATGCTGCGGTATATAGTAAGAAAGATATCAGTTTCACCTTTAAAAATGGAATAAAAATCAAAGTGTAAAAAAATCCATTGGTCTTTCTGATTGATGATCAGCCGCTGGATTTTTTACGATAGGACGTCATGGAATTGTTTTATAATGGAATCAAGACGGATGGATGTTAAACTTGCCATAAGATCTTTTTGTATGATGTCATAGGGCATCTGCAGGACAGTATGGATATTTTTACCGACCGGGCATGTGGAGGCAGGGGACGCGTGTATCCCGAACAGATTCCGCAGGCCATCCGGCTCAAGGGCATTATAGATATCATATAGGGTGATATCTTCTGGCTTTTTTGCAAGTTGTGCATTACCAACTCCTGATTGTGTTGAAATGATCCCAGCCTTCCTTAATCCGCTTAAAATGCTGCGGATGATAACGGGATTACAGCCGGTTGATTTTGCAAGCAGGCTGCTGGTCACATTAACATCGCTGCTGTATTCGTTGATAAAAATCAGGCAGTGAAGCGCAACTGAACATTTTTGACTGATGTGCATAACCATTCCCCTTTCTCTGATAGGATTATACCATATGAGGTCCGCTGTGTAAATGTTGACATTACACCTCTTATGTGCTATAACATAGGTGTAATATTAAAATTTACAGGAGGTTGCATTATGAAGTGTACTCAGATAGTATTCAGCCCTACGGGTGGAACAAAACGAGTTGCTGACATTGTTTCCGAAGGGCTGGCAAATGATGTGGAGGTTATTGACTTGGCAGATTCTAAAATCAGTTTTTCGAAAATTTCTTTTGAGA
This sequence comes from Lachnospiraceae bacterium, assembly GCA_910575075.1. GTDB lineage: Bacteria > Bacillota > Clostridia > Lachnospirales > Lachnospiraceae > Petralouisia. The sequence goes on along the minus strand of CAJTCY010000004.1, from coordinate 184,345 downwards.
CAGAGGATATTGCTGTTATTGCAGTACCTTCCTTTGGAGGACGTGTGCCGTCAGCAGCAGTACATCGTCTGCAGGAGATAAGGGGGAATGGGGCGAAGGCCGTGATTGTATGTGTCTATGGAAATCGTGCTTATGAGGATACGCTGGTGGAGCTGCAGGACGCAGCACAACAGGCAGGCTTCTGCGTTGTGGCGGCCATTGCGGCTATTGCCGAACATTCTATCATGCACCAGTATGCTGCGGGGAGGCCGGACGCAGAAGACCGAAAACAGTTAGCAGGTTATTCCAGCCAGATTCTTGCAAAGCTGAAATCCGGGACAGTGACAAAACTGTCTGTGCCTGGAAACCGTCCCTACCGGAAGGCTGGTGGTGCAGGGCTTGTGCCGAAAACGGTAAAATCATGTAACAATTGCGGCTTGTGTGCAGAACAGTGCCCGGTTGGAGCGATCTCCAAAGAAAATGCGGCACTGGTTGATAAGAAAACATGTATTTCCTGTATGCGCTGTGTCGCTAACTGTCCGCAGAAGGCAAAAACATTGAATAGCGCAATGGTCGGTGCGGCATCCCTTGCATTGAAGAAAGCCTGTTCGATCCCCAAAAAATGTGAGTTGTATATTTAAAAAAGTTACAGGGATTAAAAAAGATACCTAAATATCCATCTGCTGCGTGTTATCAATCGTTGCAGCATTCGCTGCAGCTCATTCTTCCGCCGTACAGTTGAAAATTTATTCGGCGTAAAATTCATCGGCATTTAACCGCCGGAGAAATATATAGTATGGGAATTATATAATAAAATACTTTCAAGATATGTTTAAACGTCAGTTTGAAAGGGTGATTTCTGTGAGAGAGGAACGAAAATACTTTATAGACAATTTGAGGAATATAACCATATTGCTTTTATTTCCAGTACATACTTTTATGATTTGGAATGACTTTGGCAGTCGCTTTTATATCTGGCTGGGAGAAAATAAGATATTAAGCACATTGATTGTGCTTGTAAATCCCTGGTTTATGCCGCTGCTCTTTGTGTTGGCGGGAGTAAGCGCACGATACGCTTTGCTAAAGAGAACCGAAAAGAAATTTATCGCTGAGCGTATCAAAAAGCTGCTTATTCCATTTTTGTTTGGCTTAGTATTTTTTGTTCCTTTTCAAGCATTGTATGCAAGAAAATTTTTTGATAACTATGGCGGTGGTATTCTTGAACATTGGAAATATTTTTTTACACACCTTACAGATTTCAGCGGTTATGACGGAGCATTTACACCCGGTCATTTGTGGTTTATTTTGTTCCTTTTCATAATATCATTGACCGCATTGGCGGTAATTCATTTTATACCATATGAAAAAGTCTCAAAATATGTTGGTAAAATGCCAATATCAGCCGTGTTTCTTTTATTTGTGCCTATATGGTTCATGTACTATTTAGGGAATTTTGGAGGTTATAGTATTGGAAAAAATTTTGTTTTGTATTTGACTGGATACTATGTGCTAAGTAATGACGAGATTATCAGAAGACTTGAAAAATGCCGGTTCTTTCTGACGATGTTATTTGTAATAGGAACCTTTGCTTTGGCAGTGCTATATTATAATTTTTCTTATTACGGAGATTTGTGGGTGAATTTTATTGGGTGGATTTCTATTCTTGCATTGTTTATTGGGGGAAAGAAAATTCTAAATTGTAAGACTGAATTTACTGAATATTTTAATAACGCATCATACCCGATTTACATCTTGCACCAGACCATATTGGTTGTTTTTGCATATTACTTTGTGCAGACAAACAATGGTACATTGGTACAGGCATTATGTATTTGTATTGGAAGTTTCTTGCTGACCGTTTTAGCATATCATGTAGTCAAATTGATATTTAGGATATGAGGAGGTAAACAGAGTGGCTATTACAGTAAATATCTATTACAGCGGTGTGAATGGAAATGCGAAAAAATTTGCGGAGGAAATGTTGGCAAGCGGCATTGTCAGTGACATTCGTGCGGAAGATGGAAATATGGGGTACGAATACTTTTTGCCGATGGATGACAGAGAAACCGTGCTGTTAATTGACAGATGGAGAGACCAGCACGCAATAGATGTCCACCATAGCTCGCCTATGATGGCAAAGATTGCCGAACTTCGGGAAAAATATGGACTGCATATGAAAGTAGAACGCTATGTGTCTGATCATGCCATTCCAGCAGCAGACAAAGCATTTATAAAGGAATAAGTCTGACAGGAAATAATATTTATGAAAACGTCTGAAAACCAGGCGTTTTTTTTATCTTATAGGAAAGACCTTGTCACGCTAACACGTGAAAGTGTCTTCCTATAGAATAAAAAAACAATATGCGCAGGGTCTGCCCCAGCGAAGCGAGGGTACTCGTGCAAGAAGAAATATGTCGCTGAAGCGACTGCATTCGGCGCGGCAAACCGTCCAAGTCCCTCATGAATGAGGGATTTAAGGAGTTGAAGCGGACTTGCCCACTTTGTTCTTGACTTTCAGACACACGTGTCGTATAATGGTTTCAGACACATATGTCGGAAAGAGGAATTGTTTATGAATAAAAGAGGACAGGAAACAAGGAAGCATATAAAGAAATGTGCATGTTCTTTATTTGCAGAAAAAGGTTTTAAAGAAGTAACAATGAAGGATATATGCGAAGTTGCAAAACTAAGCAGAGGAGGCTTGTATTGCCATTATGAGAGCACGCGTCAAGTCTTTCAGGAAATTGTTGATGATATGACAAGAGAGCAGGATAATGAGATTGATTTAAGAATAGAACGTATGGGATTGACAGACATGAATTTAATGAAGTAGATATTTCCGCAGTATTCGATATCATTGTGTTTTCCTATCAAGGGGTAAGGATGTACAGCAAACTTATGCCTATAGATAAAGAAACACCTCCCAGAATAATAAAACAAATAAAAAAATATTAGTGAAAACGGAAGAGGATAGCGATAGTATTTAAATATTTTTAATTATGGAAACACAATTAGAAATCCTTGTGATTCATGAAATAAGGTGGTGAGAAAAATTTGAAATTAAAAATCATTGGCAGCGGTAGCCTGCAACAGACAAAAAATAACGGAAGTGAAACACCTATCGATTTCCCATAGTGATCCAGACCATGTCAGGGGTATTAGGATTGTTGAAAAGATAGGCTGCGACTTTAGTCAGAGGAACATCTGCACCTATCGGTTTTTATGCTCTTCCAGAAGTCATTAAAGATATAAATCAAATGAACCGTGATTGTTTTAAGTATTACGGAGATATTCTTCATTGTATTTCTGTGAATGAAACGTCACATATAAAAATAGATGATATTGATATTGACTTTAAATGAAGTTATAGAGCTAAAAAAATACTATGGAATCAAGAAGATTATAGTTACACATATTGATGAAATATGGGGAAAATCATATGGCTATTACAATGAACTGGAAAAAGAACTTGATCATATTTTATTTGCCTATGATGGTATGGAAATCATTGTTTAAAAAATGAAATCACTGCATAGTGATATAAATATTTTACCTGTTCTAAAGGAACACCCGAAAGAATTATCGGGCGAAAAAGTATCCTTTGTTGTTTTAAATATTAATATTCATAAATTGGAGGAATGAAAGATGACACATGAAGAAATACGGCTTGTAAAGCCAACATTGGAACTGAAAAAAGAAGCACTTGAATACCGGCAGGAGCATTTTGACTTCGGAGAACAAGTAATCAATGGAAGTGAATTGTTTGATAAGACTGCCTCTTATGACGAATGGCTTGCGAAAGTTGCTGCCAATGCAAGTCCGGAAACGGTTGATCCTAATTGGGTTTTAACTGATACTTATTTTGCAGTCAGGGTGTCAGATCATAAAATTGTCGGCATAGCTGATTTGAGGTATCAATTAAACGACTTTTTGAAAGACTTTGGCAATTGCGGCTATAGTGTTAGACCAGTGGAAAGAAAAAAAGGATATGCTACTGAAATATTAAGACAAATATGTCTTGTCGCAAAAGAACATGGTTTGAAACAGCTGCAATTATCAGTTGAAAGAGATAATGCTGCTTCCATAAAGACGATCGAAAAGAATGGCGGAAAATATAGCAGAAGTTTTACCTTTGAAAATGAAGAAGCATATGTCTATTTATTAACGTTGTAAAAGGGGGGATATTATATAAAAAAGATGGGCTATGCGCCCTGTTTATGAAAATAAAACACATACTAAAATCCGAACAGATACAGAATGGATGAAATTTCTATATATATGATTCCAGGCAAATATCTTTAGATCAAAAAACATCAAAAATATTTTACCGATAATTTTGACTCATTTTCCTTAGAGCGTGTCTGAAAACTCATTCTTCGGCTTGTATCTACATAGTGTGATGTACATTCCGTGGAAAGCAGTTTTCAGACACGCCTTAGGGTTCCATCCGGTCAGAAATTAGACCGCTTTTTCAAGTCTTTTAGGAAATAGAGCCGGAGGGACTGCAGCTCATGGTTACTTTGATATTAAATTTATGACTGCCTTTTGAAACGGTGGCAGTTGCTATGGCAGAGTTTCCACTGCGAGTGACTTTCTTATCGCTACAGATCCATCCATCATATGTAATAGAAGAAACAGACGCACTGGTACATGTAGCAGATGATCCGGTATATGAAAAAGTTGCAGTTAATTTAAGGGTAGCAATTATTTTACCTTCAAATTCACAATCGGCAGTCTTAACTGCTTTTTGTACGGTTGCTCGTGCGTTGGAAGTTATTTCCGTGGTTTTGTATTTTATGATAAGTCCGTTCCCTAAATCAGTTGTCTCGGAATTTTCATAAGAGTTGATCATGTCAGAAGGATTCGTTCCACTGGCATTTGCGATGATAGGAAAATTAAATATTAAGATAAAAGCAGTTAAAGCTGCAATAAATTTGTTCATAAATTTTTATCCTTTCTTAAGTTCAAATAATTTATTGTTATTATTCAATATATTTGTCTAATAGCTCAACAGATTCATGAATATAGATAGTTTCTGGTTCCTTGAGGTCTTTAAACAATAAAAGAATAATAATGCTTACAAGTATCATGGCTAAAATAATAGCACAAATTATAAAACTGTATTTTAATTTAGTTTTATAGCGGTTCAGTTCGTCTGCTGGAATTTGGCTTAAATAAAAATTTGCCAATTCCAATGGCGTACCGAAAAACTGAACAATATCCTCATATTCAACATTATCATTTTCCAGAATAAATTTTTCCAAATCCTCTTTCATCTGTATGGAAAATTGATTTTGATATTCTTTTGGGCAGATCAGATAATGTTTCGTAGCCCGCATATATTTTCTCAATATTTTGTCTAAGTTGTTGTTTCTCATAGTTAGTTCCCCTTATAAATCATGTCGTCAAGATCCAGCATTAGATTGGCAGCAGTGGTTAATTCCCTATATTTTCTCTTAATGTTTACCAGATGTTCTAATCCGTGTTCCGTTATATGGAAGTAGATACGTGTCCTGTTTTTGGCTATTTCTTGGCTTTCCTCTGCGATACAGTCTGCATTTTTCAGACGGTATATATAAGGATAAAGAGATTTATATGAAAATGTACCATTACTGATCCGGCTGATCTCCTGATTAATTTCATAAGTATACATAGATTTTTGTTTTAACAGGAATAAAACTAACATTTCACCCAGACAGTTCTGCAGGCTTTCCGCGAAGCTGTCTTCCTTTCCGGTTATTTTAATTTTCCTGCTCATAATCACCTCCTGGTTGTTGTATTGAAAGAAGCTGGCTTTCACGTGTTGGAAATAATATATCACAAGTAATTTAAAAAGTAAATAATTATAAATATAAGTATTTATAAAATTCGACTTTTAGAATTAATTGCCATATAATGTCGAATAATGATGAAAAATAGGAAAATAAGATGAATTATGAAGAGTTTTGTTGACAAAATAGTATTTGTAATATATATTTTATTTATAAAGTATATGGAATATAAAGTACAGAATTAATTAGGGTATAGGAACAATACCATAGATATCTGGCGGCTTTATGACTGCAGTTTCTTTTATATTCTGTATACAAACATGGCAGTTATAAGGTACCTGATATAAAGTAACTGTAGAGTGTATAGATAGAGCCTGATTGTACAATGTTTTTTGAAGTAAAATTTTTTTGCATTGATAGAAGGAGCATCTGTCTATACGGTATAAGCTTATATCTGTAATTCCTTTAAATCGGGATTCCGGGAGCTCCATGGATCTTCCGGCAGATATAAGCTTGAAAAAAGAGGGGAGTTGAAGAAGTATGTAGAGCAGAGAAATTGTGTTTGTTTTGCTATTGAGGATGGAGTATTTTATGTATAAATTTCATAATAAATCACATGACACAATGGATACTGGATAAAAGTTACTGTTTTACATATTGGCTGGCAGCTTATGGCTGTCAGCTAATTCATTATTGCCGGATAATTAATATGGAAGCAAAGATGCTCTTGCTTTTGTGGTTTCATATTTTCCAGAGCATGTTTGGAAATGCAAATATTTTAATTTCCTGTGTGATTGTTCTAAGGGAAAACCTCCTGCATATACTGATAACAGTAGAACAGGAGGTTTTTGTATGGAAAATATCAGTGCAGGTACATATAATATTTACAAAGATATCAGCGCCAGAACCAATGGAGATATTTACATTGGGGTGGTGGGACCTGTGAGAACCGGAAAGTCCACTTTCATCAAACGTTTTATGGATGTGATGGTGCTTCCGGAAATGGAGGATGTACATAGCAGAGAGCGAGCCACCGATGAGCTGCCTCAGTCAGCGCAGGGAAAGACGGTCATGACTACAGAACCGAAATTTGTGCCGAAGGAGGCTGCGAAAATTCGCCTCAGCGAGGATCTTGAGGTCAGTGTCAGGCTTATTGACTGCGTAGGCTTTATGGTAGATGGCGCCACTGGGCATATGGAAGAAGGAACAGAGCGCATGGTGAAAACGCCTTGGTTTGACTATGAGATACCTTTTACTCAGGCGGCAGAAATCGGTACACAGAAGGTGATACGGGAGCATTCTAATATAGGAATTGTGATAACGACGGATGGTTCTATTACAGAACTGCCAAGAGAGAGTTATATTCCGGCAGAGGAAAAAACAGTGGGGGCTTTGAAAAAACTGGGCAAGCCTTTTATCCTGTTACTGAATACCCAGAAACCGTATAGTGCAGAGAGTCAGAAACTTGCGGAAGAATTATCAGAAAGGTATGGGGTTGGAGTACTTCCGGTAAACTGCGAACAGCTCAGAAAAGATGATATTTATCATATTTTAGAAAGTATTTTATATGAATTTCCAATTGAACGGGTGGATTTTTTCCTTCCAAAATGGGTGGAGATGCTGGAAAATTCTCATAAAATCAAAGAAAATGTCATTCAAAATGCCATGCAGATTCTTAAGAAATTTACTTTCGCCAAGGATATCCGGGGAACGGAACTGCTGCCGGAGGGAGAGTATATACGCAGAATGAAACTGGATAAGGTAGAACTTTCACGAGGCTGCGTGCAGATTGTGTTTGATATTGATGAAAAGTATTATTATGAGAACATGAGTGAGCTGACAGGGGTGCCTATTCAAGGAGAATATCAGTTGATTTCCATGATCCGGGAACTGTCGGCAATGAAGAGAGAATATGATAAAGTGGGAAGCGCTATGGAAGCCGTGAAACAGAAAGGTTATGGCGTAGTAACTCCTCAGCTTACGGATATTGAAATTGAGGAACCAGTGCTGATACGGCATGGAAATAAATTTGGTGTGAAAATTAAGGCGCAGTCTCCTTCTATACATATGATACGAGCAAATGTAGAGACGGAAATAGCGCCGATTATCGGAAGCGAGGAACAGGCACAGGATTTGATTGGATACATCAAGACATCCAGAGATCAGGAAGAGGGCATTTGGCAGACCAATATTTTCGGAAAATCGATCGGGGAATTAGTGGAAGATGGAATTCGAAGCAAGATTACCATGATGGATGATGAGAGCCAGGTAAAACTTCAGGATACCATGCAGAAAATTGTCAATGACAGCAATGGCGGACTGGTATGCATCATTATATAGGAAGAAGAGAAAGCTCCGGAGAAATTCGGGGCTTTTGTTTTTTATCTTATAGGAAAGACCTTGTCGCGCTAAAGCGTGAAAGTATCTTCCTATCCTATAAGAGAAATAACAATAATCGCACTGTGGCGGAAAGGAATATGTCGTTAAAGCGACCCGCCGCAGGCGGTGAATCCTGCGTAGCAGGATTCTTTTTTTATCGTCTGTAATATTTTCGTTGACTTTTAAAATTCTGAGACTTACAATGGAAGAGGAGGCAGAGAACATATGAAAATAACCTATATTCACCACAGTACTTTCTGTGTAGAAGTCGAAGGAAGGGTACTGGTGTTTGACTATTATAACGGAAAAGGTGTTCCAGGATGTGAATATCATGGAAAAATGCCTGAGTTTCCGAAAGAGACGCCAATTTATGTGTTTTCCAGCCACAGCCATCGGGATCATTTTGATTCAGAGGTGCTGAACTGGAGTAAACGTTATGATAATATTTATTATATTTTTGCAAAAGAGGTGAAAAAAAAGCTGGGGAATTCTATGCTGAAACGTCTGGGATTCGGAGAAGATATTAAGGAAAAAATTACTTATGTGAAGCCGCGGGAGATGTATGAGGTTGGAGATGCAGTTGTGGAGACATTGCTTTCTACAGACAGCGGCGTGGCGTTTCTGGTAACTGTTTCTGGAAAAACGATTTATCATGCAGGAGATTTAAACTGGTGGCGGTGGGAAGAGGAAACAGATGTATTTAATCGTTATCAGGAAGCGACCTATAAGCAGCAGATCAATCTTCTGAGAGGCAGACAGATAGATGTATCGTTTGTAGTTGCAGATCCCAGGCTGAAACAGAGCCAGTTCCTTGGTCTGGATTATTTTCTGGAACAGGTTCGGACAGGCTGTGTTATTCTAATGCATTTGTGGAAACATTATGAGCAGGTTGAAAAATATCTGGATATGCCAGAACATCAGCAGTCAGCAGAGAGGATTCTGGTTGTGAAAGAAGAGAATCAGGTGCTGGCTGTGTAACAGCAGCGGGAACAGGAAAGAAGCTGGATGGAAGCTGTTCCAATACTTGAAAATGACAGTGCCATATGATAATATTATCTCTTGATAGGAGGTGCGTAGTGACGATGTTGTTAACATTTATACAATATGCAGTGAAGTTTATTATGTTTGCGGCAGTGGCATGTGCCGGAATTTTTCTGGGTAAGAAGATGCGTGACAGGAAAGACGCGAAAACAGCAGAAGAGCAGAAATAGACAGTTGGAGGAAATTTGTAGTGAAGAAGTATGGAGTAAATGAACTGCGCAGGATGTATCTGGAATTTTTTGAAAGCAAGGATCACCTTGCCATGAAGAGTTTTTCACTGGTGCCCCATAATGACAACAGCTTGTTGCTTATCAATGCGGGAATGGCGCCGTTAAAACCATATTTTACCGGGCAGGAGATTCCACCCAGAAAACGTGTGACTACCTGCCAAAAATGTATTCGTACCGGAGATATTGAAAATGTTGGTAAGACAGCAAGGCATTTGACCTTTTTTGAGATGCTTGGAAATTTCTCTTTTGGAGATTATTTTAAGCGGGAGGCAATTGCATGGAGCTGGGAGTTTCTGACACAGGTAATCGGTATGGAACCAGAGCGGCTGTATCCATCAATTTACGGGGAGGATGACGAGGCATTTGATATCTGGACCAAAGAAGTAGGAGTTCCGGCAGACAAGATTACCCGTTTTTACCGGGATGAAAATGGAGCATGTGATAATTTCTGGGAGCACGGCGCAGGACCCTGTGGTCCTTGTTCAGAAATTTATTATGATCGCGGAGAAAAATTCGGTTGTGGAAAGCCGGACTGTAAAGTGGGATGTGACTGTGACCGTTTCATGGAAGTATGGAATAATGTATTTACCCAGTTTGACGGGGACGGGCACGGCAACTATGAAGAGCTTGCCAATAAGAATATTGATACCGGAATGGGACTGGAGCGGCTTGCGGTAGTAGTCCAGGAGGTAGATTCTGTATTTGATGTGGATACCATGAAAGCCATTCGGGACAAGGTATGTGAGGTGTCCGGCAAGACTTATCAGACTGACGAGTTGGATGATGTGTCTATCCGGTTGATTACAGATCATATGCGATCGGCGACTTTTATGATTTCGGATGGGATTATGCCTTCCAATGAAGGAAGAGGGTATGTATTAAGGCGTTTGATCCGCCGTGCGGCACGGCATGGCAGGCTGCTGGGTATTAGTGGAAGATTTCTGGCGACTCTAAGCGCAACTGTAATTGCTGAGAGCAAGGACGGATATCCGGAATTGGAAGAGAAGAAAGAGTTTATTTTTAAGGTATTGACACAGGAAGAAGAAAAATTTGATAAGACCATTGACCAGGGATTAAGCATTCTTGCCCAAATGCAGGAGGAAATGGCAGAAAATAAAGAGAAAGTGCTGTCAGGTGAAAATGCTTTCAAGCTCTATGATACGTATGGGTTCCCTTTGGATCTCACCCAGGAAATTCTGGAAGAGAAAGGGTTTACCATTGATGAAAAAGGGTTTACAGCATGTATGGAAGAGCAGAGGAATAAGGCGAGAAATGCCAGAAAAGAAACCAACTATATGGGAGCAGACGCTACCGTATATGATGAGATTGATACAAAAGTTACCACAGAATTTGTGGGATATGACCGTTTGCATCACAGCTCTAAGATTTTAGTATTGACTACAGAGGCAGAATTGACAGAAGCGTTGTCAGATGGAGAACGGGGAACCATAATTGTGGAAGAGACGCCATTCTATGCTACCATGGGCGGACAGAATGCCGATACAGGATTTATTCGTGCCGGAGAGAATGAATTTGCAGTGGAGGATACCATTCATCTCAGAGGCGGACGAATTGGGCATGTCGGCAAAGTGACGGCAGGCATGTTTAAAACGGGCGATACGGTTGAACTTTCCGTAGCGCAGGAAAAGCGTGCGCTGATTGGAAGAAATCATAGCGCCACTCATTTGCTGCAGAAAGCTCTTCGGGAAGTTCTGGGCAGTCATGTGGAACAACATGGCTCTGATGTAAATGCAGACAGGCTTCGTTTTGATTTTTCTCATTTTGCAGCGATGACAGCAGAGGAAATTGCCAGGGTGGAAACAATTGTAAATGAGAAAATTGCAGAGGCCCTTCCTGTAGTGACAGAGGTCATGACTCTGGAGGAAGCAAAGAAGACCGGCGCTATGGCGCTTTTTGGAGAAAAATATGGAGACTCTGTGCGTGTGGTTAAGATGGGAGAATTTTCCATTGAACTTTGCGGCGGTACGCATGTGGAAAATACCAGCAGCATCAGTGCCTTTAAGATTATTTCTGAGTCTGGCGTGGCAGCGGGTGTCCGACGTATAGAAGCATTAACTTCTAAAGCAGTCTTTTCTTATTATGACAGACTGGAGGCAACCATTGCAGAAGCGGCAAAGATCGTGAAGACAAATCCGGCAGGACTGGTGGAGAAATTAGAGCATTTGTGGGCAGATATGAAGGCGCTTCAGGCGGAAAATGAATCTCTGAAAAGCCAAGCGGCGAAAGATGCTCTGGGTGATGTTATGAATCAGGTAACAGAGGTTGGAGGCGTAAAACTGCTGGCAGCAAGTGTGCAGGGTGTGGATATGAACGGTTTGCGGGATTTGGGTGACCAGCTGAAAGGCAAACTGCAGGAAGGTGTGGTAGTCCTTGCTTCTGAGAAAGACGGTAAAGTAAATCTCATTGCGATGGCAACTCAGGGAGCCATGGAGCAGGGAGCACATGCAGGGAACCTGATCAAAGCTATTGCCGGTAAAGTAGGCGGCGGCGGTGGCGGGCGGCCCAATATGGCCCAGGCAGGAGGAAAAAATCCGGCAGGGATTCCGGATGCAATTGCAGAGGCAAAGACTGCTTTGGAAGGGCAGATAAATTCCTAAAGTTTTCCATCAAAAGTGGTTGACTTACGGGGAAAATCTGTTATAATATTTAACAGTGCAATAAAATATTACCCAAACAGTTGAATATGCACAATACGCAACTGGAGGGAGGTTAGGTGTGAGACTATGTCAAATGTAATCGTTAAAGAAAACGAAACTTTGGATAGCGCTTTACGCAGATTCAAGAGAAACTGTGCCAAGGCAGGAATTCAGCAGGAAATTCGTAAAAGAGAACATTACGAAAAGCCAAGCGTAAGACGTAAGAAAAAATCCGAAGCAGCTAGAAAGCGTAAATATAATTAAAAATTGTGTAAAAGAACTCCGTATTTTCTGGTAAGCAGAGAATACGGAGTTTTTTTATTCTATAGAAAAGATCTTGTTACGCTGAGGCGTGAAAGTATCTTTCCTATAGAATAAAAAAACAATATGCGCAGTTCGCGGAGAAGAAATTGCTGCTTCGCAGCCCGCTCACGCGCGGAGAATGCGTAAAACGCATTCTTTTTTATCTATAGGTAGGAAACGGAACCTAACCGTCCTAAGGAATCCCCCGTGCAAGCACAGTACCCCTTAGGGCAAATCCGCACGCGTACGAGAAGAACTTTGGCAGATTTTAAGTATATTTTTAAGTAAAAATGATATATGAATTTTAGTTTAAAATATTGCTATAAGTAGAAAATAATACTCTTTTTTTCAATGCACAGAAATTAGATAATAAAACCATAGTATGAAAAAGGAGGAAAATGCATGAAACGAAAATTATTGGCTTTGGTGCTTAGCCTGGCGATGGTATTTACAGTTATGCCGGCAGAGACGCTGCAGGCAGAGCAGGCAGGTGAAGAGACACCATTAGCAGAGCAGGACGCTGACACAGAAGAATTGGGAGAAAATGTGGCAGTGGCAGCGAAGGCAGACGCTGCTTATACGAATGTATGGGGGATCTCAACAGATGCCATCAATGACGGCAAACTGGCTACAACATCAGATACCAGTTGGAATAGTTACGATGCGGGTGCTTCACTCTATCCGCTGCCAGTTACGCTTACCTGGAAATCAGACTATACCTTGAAGGGTATGCGTGTTATGTGGTGGGCAGATACCGAGGAAACAGAAGTAGAAGGCGGTGTTGCTTTTCCAAAGAGTGCAGAGGTAGAATATCTGGATGAGGATGGCGAAACATGGCATCCAATTTCATCTGTCGGCGTAGAGCATGGCGGCGTTGAAGGAGCAGAAGGCGTGTGGAATACGCTGACATTTTCAGAGGAAGTTACCACCAGAAGCCTGCGTATGAAAGTACAGCGCAGTGGAACAGGTTCTAATGGAGTTGGTATCAGCGAATGGGAAGTATTTGGAAGCAAGGTGACAGACAGGCTTCAGGGAGCAGTTGTCACTGGTGATAATGGAATTGCAGAAAATGGAGAAAATGAATATATTGCGGCAGCAGTACCGAGTGAGATGACAGAGAATTCAACTTTTGAGTGGTCTGTTTCTCCGGCAGGCGTGGTACAGATTGTAGGCGAAGCAACAGGTACAAAAGTCAAAGTAAAAGCAGTAAAACCGGGGAAGGCAACACTGAAACTGAAAGTTTCAAGCGGTCAGACAGTCAAAGAAAAAGAGATCAGTATCCATGTGGAAGGTTTAGAGGAAATTGTGGCTTATGAAACAGCGACAGCTGCAGGCGTGGCACCGATTTTACCGGATTCTGTAGTTGCAAAAGGGCTGGTATTTGACGAACCGACGCCATCCCTTATAACCCCCAATAATAATGTTGATTTGGGAGAAACGTTTGATTCCAAATTGATTCCGGTTACTTGGGAAAAAGTGGATGCATCAAACTATGCGGCTGATAAGGTTGGAAAAACTTTTGAAGTAAGAGGCAAGGCGGAACATGATGGAAAAGAATACGATGCAGTGGCAAAAATTACAGTAAAGAAACCTGCCGTTGCAGCAGAGTCTAATCGTTCCGTGACTTTTGAAAATGTACAGTTAAACGATGCTTTCTGGGCTCCCAAGCAGGAGACAAACGCTTTGGCTTCACTGGACAAGGCTATTTTGGAAATCGGCAAAGCATCTGGCGGAGAGCCTAACTTTGACAATGCCATTAAGAAATTGAATGGAGAAGAATATGAGGCATTTAAGGGCTTTGTATTCCAGGATTCAGACATTTACAAGAGTATAGAAGCTATTTCCTATACCCTTTCTGCTACGCAGAATGACACAGGTGCGGAAATTACAGCACAAAGGCAGAAACTGGAAGATAAATTAAACAGTTGGATTGAGAAAATTGAAAAAGTACAGTATGCGGATGGTTATATTGACACATTCTTTACCCTGAGGAGTACCGAATATGCAGGCGGAGAGTCAACTGGAACACACCGTTGGAAGAATTTTTCCAATCATGAAATGTACAATGCAGGTCATTTCCTGGAGTCTGTAGTGGCTTACACACGTTACAGAGAAGGGATCGGCAAGCCGGATTACAGACTTTATGTGGCAGGCAAACGCTTTGCAGATGAGATTGTTACCTTGTTTGGAGAGAATGGAAGCCGTCATGAGGTACCCGGACATGAAGAAATTGAGCTTGCGCTTGTAAAATTCGGTAAACTTGCTGAAGAATACGAAGGCGAGGGTGCTGGACAGAGTTATTATGACACCGCAAAAATCTTTATAGACAGGCGAGGAGAAGCTGAATACGATGAAGAAAGCGGAGAAGTAATCAGCAATCCTAGAGATAGCGGATATTTTGGCCATACATATTCTCAGGATAAAACACCATTTAAGGATGAGGTAAACGCCAAAGGACATTCTGTGCGTGCAGGTTATTTCTATGCAGGCATTACGGATGTAGCAACTACTTTGGATGAAAATGATAAGGACAGAGCAGATTATTTGAAGAGCCTGGATAAAATCTGGGATTCTGTTACTAACAAAAAAACTTATATTACAGGCGGAATTGGCACGACGGCTCCCAGCAGTGATTCAGAGGGATTTGGAGATGACTATGTGCTGCCGAACGACCAGTCTTATTGTGAAATTTGTGCAGCAATCTCTATGGCAAACTGGAACCAGAGAATGAATCTTCTGTATGAAGATGGCAAATATGCTGACAGTGTAGAAAAGGCATTGTACAATGCAGTTTTGGTGGGAACTAACCTGGATGGAAACCGTTTCTATTACAGTACATTACTGGAGGCAAAGACTGGGAACTGGCGTTCTGAGTGGTTTGCATGTGCATGCTGCCCGCCCAATTTGATGCGTACAATCGCGGCTTTGAGCGGTTATATGTACACGGTACACAACAATGATGTATTTGTAAATATGTACGTTGGAAGTAAGGGAAATACTATTGTAAGCGGAACTCCCGTAGAATTAGTACAGGAGACAGATTATCCATGGAATGGAGCAGTGAAGCTTACGGTAAATCCTCAGCAGTCTAAAGCATTTGCATTGAAAGTACGTATTCCTGGCTGGGTAGAAGAACAGAATAATAAGAATGTTACAATAAAAGTAAACGGAACAGTTGTTAATGCACCGGTAGCAAAAGGCTATGCATCTGTTAACCGTACTTGGAATAAAGGTGATGTGGTTACCATTGATATTCCAATGGAAGTTCGCAAGACAGAGGCAGATCCTAATGTTACTACCAATGAGGGAAGAATTGCATTGCAGAGAGGACCGATTGTATATTGCCTGGAGAAAGCCGGCAATGCACAGTTGAATCCTGAGATTGAAGATTTTGATCCATTAAAGGTTGTGATTCCCAGAAATGCAAAATTCAAAGCAAATTATAACAAAGATTTGCTGAAAGGTGTGGTTGAGCTTACCGGAGATGTAAAATACAGCTTGTATGGAGAGCTCTTGCCTGTAAAGGTTCAGGCAGTTCCTTATTATGCATGGAACAACCGTGGAGACGATGCGAATTACGTACCAGGAGAGGTTGACAAGAATTCTTCCAAGATGTTAATCTGGACCATGGCGGACAAGGCCAAAACGGAAGCAGTTGCCGGTGCGGCAGACGACGCTGCTCCGGATGCTAAAATAAGCGCAGATAAGACGTACAGCGGGGCACGAATTGAGGGTGTTCATGATACCTCTTTTGAGCCAGCTTCCTCTTCCATGGGTGATGGGCTTGGATGGAGCAACTGGACCGTACCGCGGGATGATACGGAACACTGGCTGATGTATGAGTGGGACAAAGAGATTACCACGAAGCAGATGCAGGTTTATTGGTATGACAATTATTGGAACCGCATTCCTGGTTCCCTGAAAATCCAATATAAGGATGCTGACGGAAACTGGCAGGATGCTGTTATGAAACAGAAATATGAAGAAGTTGTGGAGCTGGATCAGTACAATACCATTGATTTGGATGAGATTACCACAAAAGCAATCCGAATGGTAATGACTGTGAATCTGGAACAGGAAGGCACGCAGTCTATCGGTGTTTACCGCTGGAAGGTAATGCTGGATAAGGACAGTGTTGCCAACAACGTTGTAAAGATGATTGATAAGATAGGAACCGTTGAAGCAACGCTTGCCAGCAGAAAGCTGATCTATGACGCACGTATGGCATACGATTCTCTGGCAGAAGAGTTAAAAGCTAAAGTTACCAATTATGATAAATTGACAAAGGCAGAGACGGATTATCAAAATATCAGTGCCAATGCGGCGAAACCTGTAGTGGATTTGATTGGAAAGATTGGAACAGTACAGGCAACAAACGCCAGCAAGAAGCTGATTGATGATGCACGTAATGCGTATAATAAGCTGACGCTGGCTCAGAAAGCAGCAGTAACTAATTATAATGTTCTGTTAGAAGCAGAAGATAAGTTTGCAGAGTTGGGTGGTGCAGTAACGCCTCCGCCAGCTCAGGAAATGGATATTTCAGGGGCAAAAGTAGGTGCAATTCCAGATCAGGTATATAAGAACAAGGCTCTGACTCCTTCAGTAAATGTAACCTACAATGGAAAAACACTGGTAAATAATACCGATTATACGGTAAGTTACAGTAATAATAAAAATATTGGCACAGCTACGGTGACCTTGACTGGCAAAGGAAATTATAAAGGCAGCATTAAAGCAAACTTTAACATTATCGTCAAGAAAAATGCGTCTTATACGGTAGGAAACTATAAATATAAGATTACCAAGGCAGATATGAAGGGCAAAGGCACTGTGACTCTGACTGGCGTAAAGAGCAGCTCTGTCAAGAAGAAGCTGAAGAAGATTAGTGTAGCTGATTCCGTGAAAATTGGCGGTAAGAGTTTTGCAATCACAGCTATCGGCAATAATGCATTTTCCGGATGCAAGAATGCTGCCAGCGCAGTGATTGGTAAGAAGGTCACTAAGATTGGTTCAAAAGTATTCTATAATTGTAAGAAACTGAAGAAAATCAATGTGAAAACAGCCAGCTTAAAATCTGTTGGCAAGAATGCATTCAAAAATATTCATAAGAATGCGGTAATCACTGTACCAAAGAAAAAACTGAAGGCATACAAGAAGATCCTCAAGTCTAAGGGACAGGCTAAAACAGTGAAAATTAAATAAGCTGAGATTTCAGCCAGACAATGAAGAAACGCTCTCTGTATTTGTACGCAGGGAGCGTTTTTTTGGAATATTTTTATTCTTGTCCACATATATTTTTAACCAGATACAGGCAGTTGTAGTTATGGAGGACAGCTTATGGATGAGATTATCAATGTATTTCCAAGTGCGCTGAGACCGTTGTGCCGTGTTGGATTTCAGCAGGGAATAGATCCAGAAGAGATCCGGCTCCGCATTGGACGACCTGTGATGGTGTTGGGAAAAGGCAGGGAATACTATTGGAACCTGCGTGAAAACAGGCTGCAGAATCACAGGGAAGGCAGCTATGTCTGGAGAGAGCCGGATATGAAAGAGACGTTATCCAGAATGAGTCAGTATTCTATGTATGCGTTAGAAGAAGAGCTGCGCAGCGGTTTTTTTACCATTCAGGGAGGACATCGTGTGGGCGTTGCAGGGAGGACAGTTTGTGAGCGGGGGAAAATCCAATCCTTCCGTAACATATGCAGCTTGAATGTCCGTGTAGCAAGGCAGAAAAAAGACTGTGCCAGAGGACTGCTGGCATGGATTGCCCAGGGAGATAATATTTACAATACTTTGATTT
This sequence comes from Lachnospiraceae bacterium, assembly GCA_910575075.1. GTDB lineage: Bacteria > Bacillota > Clostridia > Lachnospirales > Lachnospiraceae > Petralouisia. The sequence continues at coordinate 166,185 of CAJTCY010000004.1, read as the reverse complement.
TATCACCGCCGGGAATTGGAAAGACCACGATGCTGCGCGACTGTATACGCCTGCTGTCAAATGGTACTGCAGATATTTCAGCGAAGAAAATAGGGGTAGTGGATGAGCGTAGTGAGATTGCAGCCTGTTTCTTTGGAGTTCCGCAGAATGATCTGGGAGACCGCACAGATGTATTGGATGCCTGCCCCAAGGCAGAAGGGATGAGGCTCCTTCTGCGCAGCATGTCGCCGCAGATTATTGCAGTGGATGAGCTGGGAGGGAGGGAGGACTGTTATGCGGTGGAGGAAGCACTCCACTGTGGATGCCGGATTTTGGGGACTATGCACGCACAGAATACCAGGGAACTTCAGGAAAAGGTGTATCTTAAGAGCTGGCTGGAAAAGGAATTTTTCGGGAGGTTTGTGTTTCTGAGCATGGACCGGCAGGGAGAACGGAATTTTGCCGTATACGATGAAAGGATGCAGAGACTATGTTAAAAGTGGCAGGCAGCGTATTAATTATCACAGTATCATCTCTATATGCTTGGAAAATCAGGCGGGAACTGGCAGAACATGTGGAGCAGCTTATAGGCATGAAAGAAATGTTTCTAATGCTTTGGGGAGAGATATCTTATACCAGAACTCCTTTGAAGGAAGCATTTTTACAGATTGCCTCCCAGAATAAAGAACCGTTTTCAGAGTTTCTGGAAAAAGCAGCAGAGGGACTCAGGGAAAATGAAGAGAGTATGGCAGATTACTGGAGCCGGCTGGTGGAACAAGAGTCTGGCAAATTTCTGTTTAACCAGGAAGAGCAGGGTCTTCTGCGGCGTGCCGGGGAGAATTTCGGCTATCTGGACGGACAGATGCAGTTGAAGAACCTGGAGTTGTATATGGAACAGACAGAGGTGCTGATTCAAAAGGCACAGAAGGAGCTAAAGGACAGGCAGAAGCTGTCCGGGGTGCTGAGTTTGATGTGCGGCCTGTTTCTTGTGATTCTTCTGATATAAAGATACGGAGGAAGCTATGAGTATAAGTTTGATTTTTAAGATTGCGGCAGTGGGAATTCTGGTAACTGTTTTGAGCCAGGTGTTAAAACACAGCGGAAGAGAGGAACATGCGTTTCTTACCAGCCTGGCAGGGCTTTTGATTGTGCTGTTTTGGATTGTGCCCTACATTTATGAACTGTTTGAGACCATGAGAAACCTGTTTGCATTATAGCGGAGGATGGCATGGATATTGTAAAAATTGCGATTCTTGGAATTGTGGGAGCATTGCTTGGCATTATGCTTAAGGGGCAGAAAAAAGAATATGAACTGTTTGTATCTTTGGGAGTGTCTCTGTGTATATTTTACTTCCTGATGTCCAAGCTCAAGCTTGTAGTTTCCGTAATTAACCGTATGCAGGATTATGTGGAACTGGACACCAGCTATATCGCTATTCTCATTAAAATGATCGGGATTACTTATGTGTCAGAGTTTTCTGCAAACCTCTGTAAAGACGCTGGTTATCAATCGGTGGCAGGGCAGATTGAGATGTTTGGGAAGCTCTCCATACTGGTAATCAGTATGCCGGTGATTCTGGTATTGCTGGAAACCATAGGGGAATTCCTGCAGTAAAGAAAGGGGGCAAATGCCCTGCAGCAGAGTTGACGGGATAAGTAGAGAGGATGCAGATATGAGCAAAGTGAGAAGAAGGATGAGAGGAAAGAGAGAAATACTGGTATGCTTTATGCTGCTGTGGCTGGGGCTGGCTGGCAGGGTTATGGCGGCAGAGAATCAGAAAGCGGCGTTCAGCCAGAAGTCAGAAATGCCAGCCGGGCAGGAACTGGAAGATACGGTGGATCAGCAATGGGATGAGACAATGGAGGAGTATTTGAATGAGCTGGATTTTTCTGAAATTGATGAGCTGCTGGGGCAGCAGGAGGAAGCGGCAGGGTTTGGTTTTCGGGAATTGGTAGAAATGCTGGTCAATGGAGAGGAACTGGACAAAGGCTGGCTGGCAGAGAAAATACTTTCCACGGTATTTTCCGAAGTGCGGTCGTTTCGAGGCAGTTTAATTCAGATTGTGCTGTTATGTATTGTATTTGCTATTCTCCATAATTTTGCAAATGTGTTTGAACACCCGGCAGTCACAGAAATCAGCTTTTACATGGTGTATATGATTTTGCTGGTACTTTTGATGAATTCCTTTTTTATTTTGAGAGATGTGACAAGCACGGTAATTACACAGATGATGACTTTTCTGAAAATACTGATTCCCACATTCACCACAAGCCTGGTATTTTCCGGACAGATAACGACAGCGGCAGGCTTTTATGATCTGACATTTCTTCTGATTTATGGAATGGAGTGGATTATGATTCATCTGATTGTCCCGGCAGTGCAGATTTATGTGGTACTGGAGCTGATGAATTACCTGACGGAAGAAGAGATGATATCCAGAATGACAGGGCTTGTGAAAGCGGGAATTTTGTGGGTAATGAAATTTCTCTTTACGGTGGTGATTGGAATCAATGTAATACAGAATCTGTTAACCCCGGTAATTGACACCTTCAAATCAAGCATGATTGCCAAGACAGCGGGGCTGGTTCCGGGACTGGGTGCTTCCATCAATGCAGTGACAGAGATTATGGTGGGTTCTGGAATCATTATCAAAAACGGCATTGGGCTGGCTGCCATTCTTGTACTGCTGATTCTGTGTGCAGGGCCGCTGATTAAGGTTTGGGTTATGACCTTTTTGTATAAGCTTCTGGAGGCGATGATACAGCCAGTGGCAGATAAACGTATCATTGGCAGTATCGGCAGCGCCGGAGAGGGAGGCAGGCTGCTGGGAAAGGTGGTGACCACGACTACTGTAATGTTTCTTGTCACCATTGCTATGATTACGGCGGCAACTACTTTCAACCGCTGAGAAAGGAGAGGGCATGAGTTACATTTTTTCATGGGTAAAAAATCTCGTATGTTTTTACCTTTTGCTTACAGTAATTCTCCATCTTCTGCCGAAAAAAAATTATCAAAAATATGTGCGCTTTTTTTCCGGCATGCTGCTGACGATTCTGGTAGCGTCTCCGATACTTTCTCTGATGGGCAATGAAGAAGTGTTAAAGGAAAGAATCAGCCAGGCAGGTCTGTTTCAGGAACTGGACAATCTTAAGATGGATACAGAGCATTTGGAGAATACGCAGAAGGAGCGTTATCTGCGGGAGTATGAGAAGGCGCTGGAGATGGATGTGAGCCGCATGGCAGAGCAAAAGCAGATGGATGTCAGTCAGGCAAGGGTACATTTGTCACAGGAATATGAGGTGGAATCCATAGAAGTGACGGCATCTCTGCAAGAGGAAGAAAGCGTCTTTGTTCAGAAGGCATCCTTTGCGGACCGTATGCAGGAATATCCCAGAGTACAGGAACTGAAACAGGAGCTGATGGAATTCTACCGGCTTGAGGAAGCGCAGATCAGCTTAAGCATTGAGTAATGAGAGGAAGGAGCAGCAATGAAGAGGGAAAAATTTTCCATGGACAGGCTGAAAAAAATATCCAAGAACCAGCTTCTCATTGGAGGGCTTGTCGGTATTCTGCTGCTGGTAATTGCAATTCCAGTGGAGAACAGAGAAAATTCAAGAGAAGAAGAGCAGCAGGAGCAGATTCAGGAGGAAATTTCATACGGAAGCGGAGACTATGGCAAACGTCTGGAACACAGGCTGGAGCAGGTGCTTAAGGATATGGAGGGAGTGGGGAAGGTGAAAGTAATGATTACGCTGCAGGATCAGGGAGAACATGTACTGGAGAAGGACTGGACTCAGAGCAGCCAGGATATCTCAGAAGAGGATGGAGATGTGAAGCGAAGTACCAAGGAGCGACAGTCACAGGAAGAGACTGTTTATTCTCAAAACAGCGGAAGCGGCGGAGAGCCGTTTGTGAAAAGAGAAGTGACGCCCCGGGTGGAAGGGGTGCTTGTAGTGGCAGAAGGGGGTGGAGATTCAAAGACGGTGAAAAATATTTCTGACGCAGTTTTGGCATTATTTCCGGTGGAAGTACATAAAATTAAGGTAGTTAAGATGAATTGACAGGAGGGTATCAATTTGAAAAAAGTTTTCAAAAAAAATCAGATCATCATTACAGCTCTGGCTCTTATGATCGCCGTAGCAGGCTATTTGCAATATACGGGAAGTCAAAGTGACAGCGATCTGGCAAAAGAAGCGAGCGCAGATACCAATGAGAGTACATATGAAATTTCAGATGAAGACATGTATAATGCGGAAGATATCTTCACAGATACGGAAGAGAGCGCTGAGACCGCTACGGATGCTAAGGGTGTCCAGACAGGAGAAGAAATTGCAAACAGCCAGAATGCAAATGGAGAAAATCCAGGTCAGGCAGTATTGACCAGCACCAATGTCAGCAATGTGGATTTTGTATCGGAAGTAAAGCTGAACCGGGAGCAGATCCGTTCTCAGAATAAGGCTTCTTTGATGGATGTAATCAATAATACGAATATTACGGAAGAGCAGAAGCAGGATGCCATCAATGCTATGATTTCCATGACAGATATTGCAGAGCGGGAAGCAGCGGCGGAAATGCTGTTAGAGGCAAAAGGCTTTACCGATGTTGTGGTAAGTATTACGGACAATAATGCCGATGTGGTATTGAATATGGGTGAGGTGACAGACGCAAAACGTGCGCAGGTAGAGGATATTGTAAAACGTAAAACCAATGTGGAAGCACAGAACATTGTTATTACGCCTATTTCTTCCACAGCAGCGGCAGATACCTCTGAGACGGCAGAAGGAAATACAGCAGAGGGAAGTACAGCAGAAGGAACTGCTGCTGGCACAGAAGGGGAAGCAGCAGAGGAAGGTCAGAACGACAGTGAGACAAAATGAGAAAATATTTCTGAATAAAGTTGGAAGTAGTTGTGAAAGGTGTGAGTCCGCCAGGATTTACGCCTTTTATTCTATAGGAAGGACCTTGTCACGCTAAAGCGACTGTGCTCGGCGCGCAAAGTAGGCTTGCCTACTTTGTTCTCTGCCCTGCAATTATTGAATTGAAAAAGGGTTTATGGTAAGATGATATTATGTAAACAATTAACGATAAAAGAGGAAAAGAGAATGAAGAAAAAATCTTATGAAATTGATATGTGCAGTGGTTCTCTGCTGCCTAAAATACTTGCTTTTTCTATTCCGCTGATGGCATCAAGCATTTTGCAGCTCTTATTCAATGCAGCAGATATGGTAGTTGTGGGAAGGTTTGCCGGAAGTACTGCTTTGGCGGCAGTGGGAGCCAATGCATCGCTGATTAACCTGCTGACCAATCTGTTTATTGGATTTTCTGTGGGAGCTAATGTTATGGTGGCACAGTTTTATGGCGCCAGAAAAGAGAGAGAAATGAGTGAGACAGTGCACAGCGCTCTGGTGCTCAGTCAGGTTTGCGGCATTATTCTCCTGTTTCTTGGTATTTTGGCGGCTCCGCAGATTTTAATTTTAATGGGAACGCCTCAGGATGTACTGGGACAGGCGGTATTGTATATCCGCATTTATTTTGTGGGGATGCCTGTGGTTCTGCTGTATAATTTTGGCAGCTCTATTCTGCGGGCTTTAGGAGATACGAAACGCCCTCTGTATTACCTTCTGGCTGCTGGAGTGATCAATATAATTTTGAATTTGATTTTTGTCATTGGTTTAGGAATGGGAGTGGCAGGAGTTGCACTTGCCACAGTGATTTCTCAATGTGTGTCTGCTGTCTTGATTCTGCGTTGTATGATGCGTCTGGACGGCGGGTGCAGGGTACGGTTTTCCAAGCTTGCCATGAAGCGGGATAAGGTTCTTCTAATCATGAGAATAGGGCTTCCGGCGGGTCTGCAGGGTACAGTGTTTTCCCTGTCAAATGTTTTGATTCAGTCTTCGGTCAATTCCTTTGGTTCCGTGGCAATGGCAGGAAATACAGCGGCGTCTAACATCGAAGGATTTATCTATATGGCGATGAACTCTTATCACCAGACAGCATTGAGTTTTTCCAGCCAGAATTTCGGAGCCGGAAACTACAGACGAATTGTCAAGGTACTTCTTGAATGTCTTGCTATGGTAACAATGGTGGGGCTGGTCATGGGCTGGGCGGCATATCTGTTTGGTAATCAGCTTCTGAGCATTTATTCCTCAGATTCCAGGGTGATTGAAGTGGGAATGCTGCGTTTATCTGTGATCTGTACAACTTATTGCCTGTGCGGTATTATGGATGTGCTGGTTGGAGCTCTGAGAGGCATTGGCTCAGCAGTGCTTCCTATGGTGGTATCTCTGCTTGGAGCCTGTGGTTTTCGTATTTTGTGGATCTATACGGTTTTCCAGCAGGAACAGAGTCTGTGGATGCTGTACCTGTCTTATCCTGTATCGTGGATACTGACAGCCGTGGTCCATGCTGTTTGTTTTGTGCTTATCATGAGGAAACAAAAGAAAGGGAGATGCAAGACTATCCCTGCTTAATACGTGTATAGCACAGGCAGTTCGAGCAGGAAATCAGCTTGCACTGTAAAGTGGCATGTGTTACCATATACTGCGGGGCAAATAACACGGCGGAAAAACGTGTGTGAAAGTATATGGAAAGAGAGGAATTTACGTTGGCTGATTTACAGAAAGAAATAGAGAAGCGCAGAACATTTGCGATTATATCACATCCAGACGCAGGAAAAACGACTCTGACAGAAAAATTCCTGCTGTATGGAGGGGCAATTAACCTTGCGGGTTCTGTAAAAGGCAAGGCGACAGCCAGACATGCGGTGTCTGACTGGATGGAAATTGAGAAAGAGAGAGGTATTTCTGTTACTTCTTCGGTTCTGCAGTTTAACTATGATGGCTATTGCATTAATATTCTGGACACACCAGGACATCAGGATTTTTCCGAGGATACGTACCGTACTCTGATGGCGGCAGATTCGGCAGTGATGGTGATTGATGGATCTAAGGGTGTGGAGGCGCAGACCAGGAAACTGTTCAAGGTGTGTGTGATGCGCCATATCCCAATTTTTACTTTTATCAATAAGATGGACCGGGATGCAAATGATACCTTTGACCTGCTGGATGAGATTGAAAAAGAACTGGGGATTGCTACCTGTCCGATCAACTGGCCGATTGGCTCTGGAAAGAATTTTAAGGGAGTTTATGACCGGAATACCAGAAAAATAATGACTTTTGCCGACACCCAAAAGGGGACGAAGGAGGGACATGAGAACCATATCGCTTTGGACGACCCCAAACTGGAAGCAGAGATAGGAACGGATTATAAGGCGGCGCTGCTGGAGGAAGTAGAGCTTTTGGACGGCGCAAGCGCAGAATTTGATATGGAGCTGGTGGCAAAGGGAGAACTGTCGCCGGTATTTTTTGGCTCGGCGTTGACTAATTTTGGAGTGGAAACATTTTTGCGGCATTTTCTTCAGATGACAACCTCTCCGCTTCCAAGAAAGGCGGATATTGGAGAGATAGATCCATTTTCTGAAAATTTTTCTGCTTTTGTTTTTAAGATTCAGGCGAATATGAACAAGGCGCACAGGGACAGGATTGCCTTTATGAGGATTTGTTCGGGAAAATTTGAGGCAGGAATGGAAGTTACCCATATTCAGGGAGAGCGGAAAATGCGTCTGTCCCAGCCTCAGCAAATGATGGCGCAGGAGCGCAAAATCATAGAAGAAGCGTATGCGGGAGATATCATCGGTGTTTTTGATCCTGGGGTCTTTGCAATCGGCGATACGATTACCACAGCAGCAGACAAATTTGCCTTTGAGGGGATTCCGACATTCGCGCCGGAACATTTTGCAAGAGTGCGTCAGATGGACACCATGAAACGGAAACAATTTGTGAAAGGAATTACTCAGATTGCCCAGGAAGGGGCGATTCAGATTTTTCAGGAATACCATACCGGCATGGAGGAAATTATTGTGGGAGTGGTAGGTGTCCTGCAGTTTGATGTGTTGAAATACCGTCTTGAAAATGAATACAATGTGGATATCCGCCTGGAGAAACTGCCGTATGAACATATCCGCTGGATTGAGAACAAGGATCTTGATATGGATAAGCTCACAGGAACATCAGATATGAAAAAGATTCAGGACCTGAAAGGAAATCCTTTGCTTTTGTTTGTAAACAGCTGGAGCGTGGGAATGACGTTAGATAGAAATGAGGGACTGATACTTTCAGAGTTTGGGCGGAATTAATAGAAAAAACGGTTGTCGGGCCATGATTTTAATATCTGGCCGACAGCCGTTTTTCTTGTCTTATGGGAAAGACTTTGCCGCGCGAAAGCGGCTGCACACTTTATTCAATTATTCAAATACTTTGAATTCGTAGCCCTGCGCACGTACCTGGTCAATGAAATCTCCTAATATCTGAGTGTTTGTCTCGGATTCGGCATGGAGCAGGTAGATAGCGCCGGGATGCAGCTTGCTCATAATTTTCTGCAGGCTTTCTGCTGGGTCTGGCTGATTTTCCACATCATAGTCCAGATAGGCAAAACTCCAGAATACACTTTTATAATTTAAGTTATTTAAGAGCGCTACGGACTGTTCGCTGAATTTGCCGGCAGGATAGCGGAACAGGTGCATGTCATAATTGAAGTTCTGCTTTACATAGTCGTGGTTTCCAGTGACTTCTGAAGTTTGTCTTTCAATATCCTGGGAGGGGAGTCCGTCTGCCGGATGAGTAACACTGTGATTCCCCACTTCGTGTCCTTCTTCTATCATGCGCCGTACCAGGTCAGGATTCTGTTCTGCATATGATTTGGTGATGAAGAAAACGGCATGAACATTTTTTTCTTTCAGCGTATCTAAAATCCGGGAAGAACAGCCGTATTCGTAACCTTCATCCAGAGTTAAGTAGATGACCTTTTTTTCTGGTTCATCAGAAATGAAATAGGCGTTATATTTTCCGTATTTTTCCTGATACTGCATACAGCCTGCTGGGCGGTTCCACTGGTCCAGGTCTCCGCCCTGTCCCCAGTCAAGACAGGTGGTATCCAGTCCATTCAGGTCGATCTGCTGGTTCTGCAATACAATGCCATTTTCGGTTGGGCGGATATCGAAGCCTTCCGGATTGTTAAGATCTGCAAGAGTAAAAGGCTTTTCCGTCTCCTTTGGTTCAGCAGTATCTGTTGGTTCCTGTTCAGGCTCTTTGGGAGTTTGCTGATCTTCGTCCGGTTTAAGGTCTTTGGACTCTGATTCAGTTTTGAGAGGAGGAACAGACTGTGCGGCTTCCTTTTTGGCAGTTTTGCTGCCAGAGGATTTTGTAACGACAGCAGCAATTCCTACTGCTGTCAGAATTACAAGAACCAGGGGAACGGCATAGAACAAAGTGCGCAGATAGCGGTCCCGCTGTCTTCTTCTCCGCAGATTTCGCTTTTTATGCATATGATTCACGGCCTTTCTTTTTAATGTGATTGTTTCTCAGACAAGAACTATTATACACGATGACAGATGTTTTCGCACTTAGAAAATGAAAAAGAACAGTTCGAAATTTCTTAAGATTTTTTAAATTTCTGAAAATAAATTTCTGGAAAAGATTTTTAAAAACATTGAGATTCTTCATCGTCTGCCATACGGTAGCCAACACCCACCTCGGTAAAAATATAGACTGGTTCGGCCGGGTTTTTTTCCAGTTTTCGGCGGATATTTGCCATATTTACCCGTAATATTTTGTTGTCGGATTCTGAGTAGGGTCCCCAGACATTATTCATTACTGCAGAATAAGTCATAACCTTGCCGGAATTCTGTGCAAGAAAGGCTACAATTTTGTATTCAATTGGTGTCAGGTGCACTGGCTGCCCATTTATCGTGATGGAACGTTTGAAAAAATCAATTTCCAGATCTTTTGCCCGGTAAGGATGGTGAGGGATATTGTAACCATTGTTTAATTGGTTGCTGTGACGCAGAGAGGTACGAATTCTTGCCATCAGTTCAGAAATGCCAAAAGGCTTAGTCAGATAATCATCAGCTCCGGCATCAAGAGCCCGAACCTTGTCGTTTTCCTGGGTGCGTGCAGATACTACGATAATCGGGCAGCTTGACCAGGTGCGGAGCTGATGGATAATTTCCATGCCATCCATATCTGGCAGCCCAAGGTCCAGCAGTAAAATGTCTGGACAGAGAGAGGAGGCAAGAGAGAGAGCTTCCTTTCCGGTGGAAGCACAGCGGACACGGTAGCCATGAGATGACAGGGTTTTAGACGTGAAATCACTGATACTTTTCTCGTCTTCAATTAAAAGGACTGTAAATTTATTCATTCGTTTCCTCCTTGGGTAGTATAAATAAAAATTCTGCTCCATGCTCATGGTTTCTTGCAACGATTGTGCCGTTATGTGCAGTGATGATACTATGACAGATGGATAATCCGATTCCGTTGTTTTTACGAACATCTGAGGAAGAAGATTCAGAATAAGTTCCATCAAAAATATGTTTCACAAATTCCTCATTCAATCCAACACCATAATCGATAACATGGAAATAGATATTGTGGGTGTGAGGTTCCACAATCAGCTGAACTGGTTTGTCACTGCATGAGTGGAGCAGCGCATTTTCCAGAAGATTGATCAGAACCTGCTCGATGAGCATGGCATCCATGGGAATCATAAGGATTTCTGATGGAAGTGTTATTTGAATGTCAGCTTCTGGAAGCCTCTTTTTCAACCGGATCACAGATTCTGCCACTACCTCGTCCACAACCTCCAGGGAGGTATTCAGCCGGGAGCCGTCAGTCTGTATATGAGTAATAGACAGGAGATTTTCTACCATATTCAAAAGCCAGCTTGCGTCGTCGTGAATGTTATGAATCAGTTCCTGGCGTTCCTGGGATTCATAATGTTCCCATTCTTCTTCCAAAGACGCACTGGCTCCTAAAATACCAGTCAGAGGTGTGCGCAGATCATGAGAGACAGCGCGGAGAAGATTTGCTCTTAATTTTTCTTTTTCAGCTTCCAGAAGCTGTTTTTCACGAGAAGCAAGAAGCTCTGTCTGACGTTTTATGTATGAGGTAGTGATGCTCGTAAGTATAGAGAGTGTCAGCATGCACAAAAAGGTAAATGGATAATCTGGAAGAGAAAAGTTAATACTAAAATATGGATAAGTAAAAAAGCAATTAATCAGCAGGACACCGAGGCCAGAAGCAAGGATGCCGTAGAGAAAGCCATTCGTGTTCCTTGCGGTGGTAAGGATGCCGAAGATATAGAATAATGCTATGTTCGCGGGATTATTTGAAACCTGAAAGAATAGAATAAAGGTGAGGCTGGTGGTCAGCAGCAACAGTCCCGCAGTAATGAGCAAATCGTGTAAAATTTGTCTGATTGTATGTTTTTGCATGATTTATCCTCTTTTCTGGTATTTTTCATTTGTATGTTTCAGAATAAATGTACCACGAAGAAAGAAGGGATTTCAAGGTGGAATGAAAACTTTAACACTATTTTAGCAAAAAATATGTTCGGGAACGGGAAGATGTGGTATAATCTGACATGAGGATTCGCTATAAAGAACACGGATGCTTTACAGGAGGGAGTATGAAGGGAGAAGTTTGGAAAGGAGAACATGCAATATGGCAGTAGTAACAATAACAATGGAAAATTTTGAAGAAGAGGTGGCAAACAGCAAGATACCAGTTTTGGTAGACTTTTGGGCAGTTTGGTGCGGTCCTTGCCAAATGCAGGGTCCGGTAGTAGATCAGGCAGCAGAAGAATTTGAAGGAAAACTTAAGATTGGAAAACTGAATGTAGACGAACAGGGGGAACTCGCACAGAAATATGGTGTGATGAGCATTCCTACCTTAATTTTGTTTCAAGGAGGAGAAGCAGTAAAAAAAGAAGTAGGTTTTCATACGTTGGAGCAGATAGGTGCGATGATACCTTGACGAATGTTTCCGCAGACTTTATAATGAAGGGCAGTTACCATTTGTGTGTAGCTGTTCTTTTTTCTTTTCCAGCAGATGGGCGTGCCTGCCGATGACCGACGTAGATAAAACATGCCCCTGAATTGCTTTTCTAATCAGAAAATATTTCCATAAAAGTAGTTGACAATTATAAAAAAGTGTATTAGCATATATACGAACATAAGTTCATAAAAGGAGAATGATTATGGCTAAAGAAGATAAATCAAAAGTATTGGACATTCCAGGAACTAAGGAAGAGAAACTGAAAGCATTAGATGCCGCCATTTCCAAGATAGAGAAAGATTATGGAAAAGGCTCTGTAATGAAGCTGGGAGATTCGGCACGGAATATGAATGTGGAGGCAGTTCCCACCGGGTGCCTTAGTCTGGATCTTGCTTTGGGAGTAGGAGGAGTGCCTAAGGGAAGGATTATAGAAGTCTACGGTCCGGAGTCCAGCGGTAAGACTACAGTGGCATTACATATGGTGGCAGAGGTTCAAAAGAGTGGTGGAATTGCGGGGTTTATTGATGCGGAACATGCACTGGACCCAGTATATGCCAGAAGTATTGGCGTGAATATTGATGAACTCTATATTTCCCAGCCAGATAACGGAGAACAGGCGTTAGAGATCACAGAGACTATGGTGCGTTCTGGTGCGGTAGATATAGTTATTGTGGACTCAGTAGCAGCTTTGGTGCCAAAGGCAGAGATTGACGGAGATATGGGAGATTCCCATGTGGGATTGCAGGCGCGGCTGATGTCTCAGGCATTGAGAAAGCTCACGGCCGTGATCAGCAAGACAAACTGTATTGTGATTTTTATCAATCAGCTTCGGGAGAAAGTGGGAGTGATGTTCGGAAATCCTGAGACTACCACAGGCGGACGGGCGCTTAAATTTTATTCTTCGGTGCGTTTGGATGTAAGAAGAATTGAAACCTTAAAACAGGCAGGTGAATTTATTGGAAACCGTACCCGGGTGAAAGTGGTTAAGAACAAAGTGGCACCACCGTTTAAAGAGGCGGAGTTTGACATTATGTTCGGAAAGGGAATTTCCAGAGAAGGCGATCTTTTGGATATTGCCGCAGATTTGGGAATTATCAATAAATCAGGGGCATGGTTTGCGTATAACGGAGTTAAAATCGGACAGGGGAGAGAAAATGCTAAAAAATATCTATGTGAAAATGAAGAGGTTTGCCGGGAAGTAGAAGAAAAAGTAAGAGCACAGGTGCTGGCAGGCGAATCGGAAGATGAGGAGAAGCAAGAGGCTGTTTCGGAGAAAGCCAAGGGAAAGGAAGCTGTATCGGAGAAGGCTAAGGGGAAGGAGGCCGCAGCTTCAGAAAAAGCGAAGGGCAAAGAGCAGACAGATTCTGCAGCGGACTAAGAGAGATTTTAAATCATTTGCAATGGAGCAGGGCAAAGAAGGGAAGCAGAATGCAGGTTACACAGATTGTAGAGTTAGATAAAAAGCGCGTAAAAATCTGTCTGGAAGATGGGACATGTTTTGCATTATATAAAAGTGAAAATAGACGGTATGGACTGTCAGAGGGAGAAGAGGTTTCTCAGGAAATTCTGAAGGAGATCCTGGAGGAAATTCTTATTAAGAGGGCAAGAAAAAGGACCATGCATCTTCTGGAGAGGATGGACCGTACGGAATCTCAATTGAGAGTTAAGCTCAGCCAGGGGTATTATCCTGAGCAGGTTATTGAAGATGCTGTTGCCTATGTAAAAGGATATCATTATCTGGATGACCTGCGTTATGCGCAGAATTATGTGAGAAATCATAAAGATAAAAAAAGCCAGAGATGCATACAAATGATATTGCAGGAAAAAGGGGTTGCGAAGCATTTTATTCAGCAGGCGCTGGAAGAAGAGTATGAGCAGGAGAACGAACGTGAATTGATTCTCAAATGGATAGAGAAGAAGCATTATTCTTCTGAAACTGCAGGTCTGAAAGAAAAGCAGAGGATGTATCAATTTTTGATGCGGAAGGGTTTTCATTCCGGTGATATATTGCATGTATTAGACTACTTGACATAAAGCAGAAAAAAGTATAAAATCAGTATGTTGTTATTCATGTCTTTAGACTGCATATCATGGGTGCAGTTTATTGTATATGACATATTAGAAACGGAAATGTTTTGCTATATGTACAATGAAAACTAAATAAGGAGGTGCTCCTGTGCCAGGAATTTTAATCGCTGTAGCTGCTGTAGTAGTCACGTTAATTATCGCAGTACCTATTACTTACTTTTCCACGGTTGCTTATCGCAAACGCGTAGCAGATTCCAAGATTGGAAGTGCAGAAGAGAAGGCAAGAGAGATAATAGATGAAGCTGTCAAGACTGCTGAAAATAAAAAGCGGGAATCCATGCTGGAGATCAAGGAAGAGTCAATCCGCAGCAAGAATGAGATTGATAAAGAAATCAAAGAACGCCGGAATGAGATTCAGCGAAACGAGCGACGCATTATTCAGAAGGAAGAGAATCTGGATAAGAAATTAGAGTCTATCGAGAAGAAGGAAGCGGGTTTTGCGGCAAAAGAAGAAGAGATTAACAGACAAAAAGCGGAAGTTGCTAAGCTGCACGAAGAACGCGTACAGGAACTAGAAAGAATCTCAGGATTAACCTCTGAACAGGCAAAAGATTATCTTTTAAAAATGATTGAAGATGATGTGAAGCTTGATACTGCAAAATTAATCAAAGAAATGGAAATCAAAGCAAAAGAGGAAGCAGGGAAGAAAGCAAGGGAATATATTGTAACTGCTATTCAGAAATGTGCTGCAGACCATGTGTCAGAGACCACAATCTCTGTAGTTCAGCTTCCCAATGACGAGATGAAGGGACGAATCATCGGAAGGGAAGGCAGGAATATTAGGACCCTGGAAACAATGACAGGTGTGGATCTGATCATTGATGATACTCCAGAGGCGGTGATACTTTCCGGATTTGATCCTGTCCGTCGGGAAGTGGCGCGTATTGCTTTGGAAAAACTTATCGTGGATGGACGTATCCATCCAGCGAGAATTGAAGAAATGGTTGAGAAGGCACAGAAAGAAGTGGAAACCATGATTCGGGAGGAAGGAGAAGCCGCAACTCTGGAAGTTGGTGTACATGGAATTCATCCAGAGCTTGTCCGTCTGCTTGGCAAGATGAAATTCAGGACAAGTTATGGACAGAATGCATTGAAGCATTCCATTGAAGTGGCGCAGCTTTCAGGATTATTGGCAGCAGAGATTGGTGTGGATGTAAGACAGGCGAAGCGTGCTGGACTGCTCCATGATATCGGAAAATCTGTTGACCATGAAATGGAAGGCTCTCATATTCAAATTGGTGTGGACTTATGTAGAAAATACAAAGAAAGCGCTACTATTATTAATGCAGTGGAAGCACATCACGGAGATGTAGAAGCACAGTCTCTGATTGCATGTTTGGTACAGGCAGCGGATGCAATTTCAGCAGCCAGACCAGGTGCGAGAAGAGAGACATTGGAAACATATTCAAACAGACTGAAGCAGCTGGAGGATATCGCCAACGGCTTTAAGGGAGTGGATAAGTCATTTGCTATTCAAGCGGGCAGAGAGATTCGGATTATGGTAGTTCCAGATCAGATTACAGATGCCGATATGGTTCTGTTAGCACGGGATATTTCGAAGCAGATTGAAAATGATTTGGAGTATCCGGGACAGATCAAAGTCAACGTAATTCGTGAATCACGCGTAACTGATTACGCTAAGTAAAATTTAAGACCGTCAACAATTTTTGTTGGCGGTTTTGTTCTTTCATAGGAAAGACCACGATCCCACTGATAACAGAAATGGAGGAAAAAAATGGAACAGACATTGATTAAACGGGTAAACAGGGTATTGGAACATAGAGGGTCTATCTTGGACATTTATACCGATTATATGGAATTGCCAGATGGTAAAATAGAGAAATGGGATTATGTAGAACATCGCAAAGGAGCTGCGGCAGTGGTTCCTGTATTACCAGACGGGAGACTGCTGCTGGTACGTCAGTATCGAAATGCATTGGAGCGTTTTACGCTGGAAATACCGGCAGGTTCCAGGGATTCCGTGTCAGAGCCTACCATAGAATGCGCGTCCCGGGAGTTGGAAGAAGAGACTGGCTACCGTTGTGACAATTTAGAATTTTTGCTTTCCTTAAGAACTACTGTGGCGTTCTGCAATGAAATGGTTGATGTGTATGTGGCACGAAATCTGATACCTTCTGAACAGCATTTGGATGAAGGAGAATTTATCGACCTGGAACCATATACTTTGGAAGAACTCTGTGATCTGATCTACCAGGGAGTAATTCAGGATGGCAAAACGGTTGCCGGGATTATGGCATATAAAAATAAATATCAGAAATAAAATATGGACATAGAATAATTTTTTGTATGAGACCTGCATAAGATAGAAAAAAAAAGAATGAGTATTGTATGAAAAAAATATTGAATCTGAGTCAAAAGCGGCAGAAAGGAATATTTTCCGGAGGTTCTTTATGGGTACGTCTTATGCAGGGGGCTTTTTTGGGAGCTTTTGCAGCGGGAATTGTTATGGCGAATCTGATGGGAAGAGAAGCCGTTTCCAATGCGGGAATTCTTAATGATTATTTTGTGGAGAAATTTCAGTATACAGATATAAATGGAGAGAACCTGCTTTTTTATATTCTTGGAGAACGTGTGCCGCTGCTTTTGATGCTCTGTCTTCTGGCATTTACTTCTCTGGGAGTTATTGCAGGTAATCTGCTTCTGGGATGGCAGGGATTTTCGATTGGGTTTATGCTTTCAGCAGCGGTCGCCAAATATGGAATAAAAGGAATTCTGCTGGTGTTAGGAGGGCTGTTTCCACAGTATTTATTTTATGTGCCGGTGTATATTCTGTATTGCTGGCTTACGATATATTTACGGAGACGATTGTACCAGGACAGACAGCAGCAAGGAGCGGACCGAAGATATATTTATATGGCGGGATTGGTGGCGTCTGCAGGGTTGGTTGTTATATTTATTACGGGAATTTTTCTTGAAAGTTACATAAATCCGTTTATTTTGAAAAAGATATTAAATATTTTTTAAGGGAAATTTACAAGATATAGAGAGCGTGAATATCTTCATGACGATATCTTGTAGTATGTCGAAAAACCGCCAAAAATCGGGGAAAATACTATTTGATTTTCCGGAAAAATGTTATTATAATGTAATCTATCAGGAAATTCAGGATGCTTTAAGAAAACAACAGACGGGGTAATTGATTTATGACAGATGAAATCCAAAAATTTATTCAGTATATGAAAGAGGTTCGCAGGACTTCGGAGAATACAATTGTGTCCTATGAACGGGATTTGAAAAAATTGAATCAATATTTTGCAGATCAGGGCATCTTAAGGGCGGAACAGATTACTGCCACAGGATTGAATTCCTATATTTTATTTTTGGAAAAGCAGGGGAGAAAACCAGCTACTATTTCCAGAAATATAGCGTCCCTGAAGGCATTTTTTCATTATTTGCAGAAAGATGGATATTTGAAGCAGAATGTTGCCGGGGAATTAAAAGCACCGAAAGTGGAGAAGAAAATACCGTCCGTTTTAACGGAAGAAGAGACCTTTCGGTTATTGGAACAGGCAAAAGGGAATTCCCCTAAAGAACTTCGGGACAGGGCGATGCTGGAATTATTATATGCTACTGGAATCAGGGTATCTGAGCTGGTTTCTTTAAGGCTTTCCGACATTAATCTTCAAATGGAATATATCACCTGTAGAGATGGAGGGAAAGAACGGATTATTCCTTTTGGCACAGAAGCGAAACTGGCTGTCGAGCAATATCTTCAGCAGGGAAGAAAGATACTGCTTGCCAAGAACGACAGCACTTACTTGTTTACCAATTGTTCTGGACAGGCTATGAGCCGCCAGGGATTTTGGAAGCTGGTTAAATTATATGGAAAAAAGGCGGGAATTACCGGAGAATTGACACCGCATACGCTGCGGCATTCTTTTGCAGTTCATCTGGTCAGCAATGGGGCGGATATTCGTTCTGTACAGGAAATGCTTGGGCACGCAGATATTTCCACGACTCAGATGTATGCGCAGATTGGAGAAAATAAAGTGCGGGAAGTGTATGCGAAAACACATCCCAGAGAGAAAAAGAGACTGCTCTAGAGTATTTTAAACATGCTCTAGAGCAGCTTTTTTAGGGGTTCATTTCTGCAATGTGATAGAGAAGCTCCTCAGATTCTTCCCAGCCAAGACAAGGGTCTGTAATGGATTTGCCATAGACATGCTCCCCCACTTTTTGGCAGCCTGGTTCAATATAACTCTCGATCATAACACCTTTTACCAGTTTGTGAATTTCAGGAGAAATTTTCCGGTTGTGCATGACCTCTTTCACAATACGGATCTGCTGTTCATATTGCTTATTGGAATTGGAGTGGTTGGAGTCTATGATAGCGGCAGGATGTTTTAAATCCATTTTGTCATACATCTGTATCAAACGTTCCAGATCTTCATAGTGATAATTTGGAATACAGACTCCACGTTTATTTACAGCTCCGCGGAGAATAACATGTGTCAGGGGATTCCCTGTAGTGCGTACTTCGTATCCCCGGAACACAAAGTGATGCGGATGCTGTCCGGCATACACAGAATTCAGCATTACGGAAAAATCCCCACTGGTGGGATTCTTCATTCCCGCTGGAACATCAAAACCGCTGACTGTAAGGCGGTGGTGCTGGTCTTCTACTGAACGTGCGCCGATGGCAACGTAGGAGAGAAGATCTTCTACATAAGACCAGTTTTCAGGATAGAGCATTTCATCTGCTGAGGAAAGGCCGCTTTCTTCCAATGCCCGGATATGCATTTTCCGCATGGCAATAAGACCAGCAAGCATATCTGGGCGTTTTTCAGGGTCAGGCTGATGGGCAATACCTTTGTAACCTTCTCCAGTGGTTCGCGGCTTGTTGGTGTAGATTCTGGGAACAATCACCAGACGGTCTGATGTTTTTTCCTGTACACGGCTGAGGCGATGGATGTAATCGCAGACAGCATCTTCATTGTCAGCAGAACAAGGTCCGATGATCACTAAAAATTTGTCGGATTCGCCGGTGATAATATCTCGGATCATTTTGTCCCGTTCCTGTTTCATGCGGACCGATGATTTGGAAAGTCCATATTCTTTTTTGATTTCTTCAGGGCTGGGAAGTTCTTTTAAAAATGTAAAACTCATATTACATCACTCCTTTGTCTAGTTGGAAAAATATTTTTGCTTGATCACATCAATGGGCATTTCTCTGCCAGTCCAGCAGGTAAATGCGGCAGCGCCCTGATACAGCAGCATATACAGACCGTTAAAGCAGGGACAGCCCTGTTGTTCTGCCTGCTCTATCAGAAGCGTTTTTCGTGGATTGTATATAATGTCCGATACGATAAGATCCTGGCGCAGCATGGCAGGATCAGGAATAGGACTTATATCGGTATCCGGAGCCATGCCAAGACTGGTGGCATTCGTTAAAACAGCACTTTTGGATATGCTTTCTGCAAGAAGGTCTGTATCGTTAAAATCCAGAAGATTTATTTTGCAGCCGGTTTCAAAAGCCGTCTGCTGACAGAACTCCATAGTTTTATCCCAGGAAGCATTTTTCCGCTTGAACATATCAATAGAAGAAACGCCGTCCAGCGCTGCCTGTACACAGATGGCGGTGGCTGCGCCGCCAGCGCCTAAAAGCGTCATTTTTTTTCCAATGATGTTGTATCCTGCATCAATGACAGAACGCATATAACCGGTGCCATCGGTGGTGTGCCCAATCATCCTGCCGTTCTTTACGATCACAGTGTTAACTGCACCAGCAAGCCTTGCGGCAGGAGTGAGTTCATCTAAAAGAGGTAAAATATGTACTTTTAAAGGCATCGTCAGATTGAAACCGCAGATACCAGCAGCTTTCAATCCCTTGACAGCGTCTCCTAAGGTTTCAGGGGTGACATCAAAGGCAAGATATACATAATCCAGCCCAAGCTGGTAAAATGCCTCATTGTGCATCTGAGGGGAAATGCTGTGCGAAACCGGACTGCCCAGAAGAGCAGTGAGTTTTGTATTTCCGGTAATTTGGTAATTCATGTGTTCACCTGATTTCATTTGATTTATATAGGAAATTGTTCCTGAATTATCTTAAAGGATTATAAAAAATATGTCAATGACTTGCAGTTTGAGTTTCCCCCTTTTTAACAACAACCGATATTTTAGTACCAAAAGGTCTTGCTGCCTTTGGCAGCATAGACACCTTGCACAAAAAGTGTCTGGAAAGCTAGCTTTCCATAGCACTTTTCTGTGCAAAGTGTTTCCATCACTTTGTGCTGGAAACCTTTTGGTACTATAAAATCAAAAAATGGGGAAACTTAAACTTGCAGGTTTTGCTTTTAAGGTATATAATGGTCTGACATGAGAGGTTTTCACCAGAAGGAAAAGCTCGATATCTGATATTGATATTGTAAAACGAAAAGTGAAGGACAATTATGAAGATAAAAGGATACAGCCTGGGAACAGGAAAACCAGTAATATGTGTGCCAATCACTGAAACAGGAAAGAATGAAATACGAAAGGCGGCACAGCAGGGAATAAAGCAGGGTGCAGCTGCGTTGGAATGGCGGATGGACTGGTATAGTCAGGTGGATCAATGGAATCAGGTGGAAGAAGTATTGGAAGAGCTGTCTGAAATGTGCAGGAATACTATACTGCTGTGCACTTTCCGCAGCAAAGCACAAGGAGGACAGCGAGAAATAGCAGAAGAAACATATAGGCTCCTCTTAAAAAGTATTGCTGGAAATGGAGGTGCAGATTTACTGGATGTGGAAGTGAGGGAACTGTTGGAAGCTTCAGATGTGATTGAACAGCTTCACGGTATGGGCCAGAAGGTAATCGGCTCCCAGCATTATTTTTCCTATACTCCAGATGTACAGCAGATGCGCCGGGAATTTCAGGATATGCAGCGTACAGGAGCAGACATTGGCAAACTCGCAGTTATGCCACAAACTTCAATGGACGTGATACATCTTATGGAGGCTGCGGCGGGCATGAAAGAAAGTTCACCAGAGTATCTTTTGGCGGCTATGGCAATGGGAGGTCTGGGAGCTGTCTCCAGAGTCAGCGGCCAGCTCTTTGGTTCTTGTATAACTTTTGCAAGTGCAGGAAAGGCGTCAGCGCCAGGACAGCTTCTTATAGAAGATACCATTATGATTTTGGACAAACTTTCAGAAAGCATGGGTCGGGAATGAAACAGAATATATATTTGATTGGATTTATGGGAACTGGAAAAAGTACGGTGTCCCGCAGCCTTGCCAGTTTGCTGGGATATGAAGAAATAGATACAGATGAGCAGATTTCGCGTCAGCAGAACCAGAGTATAACAGAAATATTTGAGAAACAAGGAGAACAGGTATTCCGTGAGCTGGAAACAGCCCTGCTTGTGGAACTTGCAGGAGCGAAACATAAGATTATTTCCTGCGGAGGCGGAATGGCAATGCGTGAGGAAAATGTAGCTTTGATGCGCAAGAATGGAAGTGTGGTGCTTTTGACGGCGGAACCGGGGACTATTTTAGAAAGAGTGAAACAGGATAAAGGGCGCCCAGTGCTGAATGGAAATATGAATTTAGAATATATCGGCAGTCTTTTGGCGCAAAGAAATCCTTTTTACCAGGCGGCAGGAGATCTTGTAGTTGCCACAGACGGACGTTCGCCTGACGAAATTTCAAAAGAAATTGTAAAGAAAATGAAAAATTTATAAGAACTGGCAAAATTCTTTTGATTTTTAGAAAAAAGTGTGTTATACTAACCTAGTTCGAAAAAATAATCAGAGCGCACCCATAGTTTAACGGATAAAATACCAGATTCCGGTTCTGGGGCTGGGGGTTCGATTCCCTCTGGGTGCATTTGGTACTTTTGATTTTAAATTTTCTGTCGCACATATGGACAGAAGATTTTGCATATAAGATTACAGTTCCAGGAGGGACTGCATAGATAGATAAAGGAGAATATATGAAGGATAATAAGAACACAGATTCCGTATTTAGTATAGATAAAATAGCAGATTTTTGTAAAGCAAATGTACGATATATATCAGGAGGGGTGATGACATTTGCCCTTGTTTTGGTATTGTCTGTCAGTGCGTGTGATAATAAGAACAGCGGGAACTCTTCATCAGGGAAGCAGGACAGCCAGCAGGAAGAGACTGTGAAGGATGATAACAACAGTGACCAGGGCGCGGAAGATATGGAGAGTGATGTGGCTGATGACAGTCAGCAGCCAGAGTCGCATCCGGAAATTACAGAGTTGGTATCTACTTATTATAATTCTTATGCAGCAGGAGATTTGGACAAGCTCTCACAATTGGCAAAATATTTGTCCGATATGGAAAAAGATTATATTAAGATGATGAATGAGCATGTAGAAAGTTATGACAATGTTTCCTGCATGGTAGAGACAGGGAGAACAGAGGACGAGTATATTGTGCTGGCTTCTTATGATATGAAACTTGCGGGTGTGGAAGGCAGTCTTCCTGGTATAAATATTTTCTATGTTCAGACAAATAAGCAGGGGGAACTGTATATTAACAACCGTTACAGTTCTTTTAACCGTGAAATTAAAGAGCAGAAAACGAAAAAGAAAATTCTTAATTTGATTACAGAATTTGAGAACAGTGAGGAAGTACAGAAACTTCAGTTAGAGATCCAGGCTAAGTATGATAAGACCATGGAAGGCAGTGATGAACTGCAGAAGAGAATGAACGAGGTTACAGAGGCGATTCTTAAATGGAAAGAGAATTATTCTGCTCCAGAACCGGAAGAACCGAAGGAAGAAGAGCAGAAACCGGAAGAGCCCAAGCAGGAGGAGCAGAAACCAGAGGAACAGCCGGCAGATGATAGTGCTTCTGAAAATGACAGTTCAGAGGCTGATGCTTCCGCAGACAGCAGTTCGCAAGACGATAGTTCTGACGACGGGGAATCCAGCGGTATCAATTATGTTCCGGAAGGTAAGGTATTGACTGCGAACAATGGCTATAATGTGCGTTCTTCTATGAGTGAAACGGCAGAGCTTTTGGGAACTACGGCCGTTGGCGACAGTATTAAAGTAATTTTGAGTTATGCAGAGGGCTGGACCAAGGTAGAATGGAATGGCACGACTGGGTATATCAGAACAGATTTATTGCTGAATAATTAATCTGGTTAGCATACTGACCACCTGACGACTCGCCTAATTGTTTGCTTAAATTTCCATCTGCTTCGTTTGATTTTTAGCCGTACGGCATAAGGCATCTTTCCGCAAGCGGGTCCCTCCTTATGATAACCGCCACCGCTACGCCGTCAGAAATCGGCCTCGCAGACTGAAAATTTATTCTTTGCAATTTATCCAAGTGTCAAACGGTCAGTACACTAGTACAACGAATATTAAGTAATTAACATCTTCACTTGCCTAATTGTCCAGCTACTATGTCAGAAAACCTAGCCGTAGCCACCGCTACGCCGTCGTTTTTCTTCCTTGTATCTGAAACAATTATCCTGCGTGAATATATCAAAGACTTAATTTTCGTTGTACTAGAGGGAAAATTCAAATATTTATGAGATGAGCAGAAGGGAGAATTGCCCCGATAAGGGCAGTTCTCTTTTTTCCTAACAGCGGATTCAAATTCATTCTCTGCAGTTGGTTCGGATGCTAAGCGGCAGGTATATTGGAGTGCAAAAGTAATTTTCCTGATAAATGCAGTATAAAATAGAAGAAATGCTTCAACCTAATGGTAGTAAAACCAAAAGGAGGAAGCTATGAAAGATCAGGAAGAAATAAATGTTCTAAAAGAAGCCAGGAAAAATGCATCTATGGCAGTGAATGCTATTGATGCACTGATGGGGAAAGTTTATAATCAGGAGTTTGCCTATGAACTTACCTCTGAGCGAAACCGCTTCCGTGATTTTGAGCGGAAAGCAGAAGCAGGATTATGGGAATATGGTCTGCTGCCAAAAGAATCTGCGTTGCAAAAAGCAATGTTATGGGGTTCTGTACAGGCAAATACTATGCTGAATATCAGTACAAATCATGTGGCGGACATGATGATTCAAGGAAACACCAGAGGAATTACAGATTTGCTGAAAGTCAGACATAACAATAAGAGAACGGGCAGCTTTGCCAATGAACTTGCGGAGGAGCTGATGGATTTTGAAGAAGAGAACATTGAACGGCTCAAAAGATTTTTGTAAAATCGGCAGCAGGGAAATTAGATAAAAAGAGTGGGGGAAATATCATGTCAGAACCAGTAAGAATCAATAAATACCTCAGTGAAGCGGGAGTATGTTCCAGAAGAGAGGCGGACCGGCAGATAGAAGCAGGGAGAGTAACCATTAATGGACAAGTGGCGTCAATGGGAGATAAGGTATATGCGGGCGATGTGGTGAAGTTTGGAAAGAAACTGGTGTCCAAAGAAGAGGAAA
Source organism: Lachnospiraceae bacterium (assembly GCA_910575075.1). Taxonomy (GTDB): domain Bacteria; phylum Bacillota; class Clostridia; order Lachnospirales; family Lachnospiraceae; genus Petralouisia. The sequence goes on along the minus strand of CAJTCY010000004.1, from coordinate 141,856 downwards.
TCATATTGATTGCTATGAATAAACCTTCCGGAATCGTATGTACTTCAGAAAAACGGGAGAAAAATAATATTGTGGACTATGTAAATTATCCCAAGCGTATTTACCCAATAGGGAGACTGGATAAGGATTCTCATGGGTTGATTTTGATGACAAACCAGGGAGAACTGGTGAACAAAATGATGCGCAGCGGTAATTTTCATGAGAAAGAGTATATTGTTAAAGTGAACAGAGAAATTACAGAAGAATTTATTCATGGAATGGCAAGTGGTGTGTATTTAAAGGAGTTGGATGCATCTACCAGGCCCTGTCAGGTGGAAAAAATAGGAAAACGAACATTTCGTGTTGTTCTGACGCAGGGAATGAACCGCCAGATACGAAGAATGTGTGAAGTATTTCATTACAGGGTGGTAGATTTGAAGCGAGTGCGCATTATGAATATACGTCTGGGTGATTTGAAAGAAGGTGCATACAGGAAGGTTACAAAAGAAGAATGGAAGGAATTGAGAGAGCAAATAAAAGATTCCTCTAATGAGACGGTGATACCAAACTGGTAAAAGTCTTGCGTCCGCCGCAGGCGGTAAATCTTGCAAAGTGTTTTTTCTTACTTTGCCGGCAGAACAGGAAAGGACAGGAAATAGCTATGGACAAAAAGCAGGCAGAACAGAAGATACAGGAGCTTCGCAGACAGTTGGAATATCATATAGAACGTTATTATAATCAGGACAGCCCGGAAATCAGCGATTATGAATATGATATGAAAATGCAGGAGCTGAAAAAACTGGAACAGGAATTTCCAGAGCTGGTAACAGCAGATTCTCCAACGCAGAAGGTGGGTGGAACGGCCAAACGAGAGGCAGGAGTTCTGGTAAGGCATAACGTACCTATGCTTAGTCTGCAGGATGTGTTTTCTCAGGAAGAAGTAGAAGACTTTGTGGAGGAAATGCAAAAGCAGCTTGAAGAACCGGAATTTGTTGTAGAATATAAAATTGACGGTTTGTCTATGGCACTCAGATATGAAAACGGGGAATTAAATCTTGCGTTGACCAGAGGAGACGGCATTAATTTTGGCGAGGATGTGACAACCAATGCCAGAGTGATTTCTGATGTGAAGAAAAAGTTAAAAGAACCCGTGGAATATCTGGAAATCCGTGGGGAAGTCTATATGACAAACAAAGATTTTGAGAGAGTTAACCAAATGCAGGAACTGAACGGAAAGAGGCTCTTTGCCAATCCAAGAAATTGTGCGGCAGGCACGCTGCGTCAGTTGGACAGCAAGGTGACGAAAGAGCGGGGACTTTCCATGTTTGTGTTCAATATTCAGCAGATACAGGGCATGAATATCAGTACCCATACACAGGGATATGAGTATTTGAAGAGGAATAAGATACCCGTCATTGATGATTACCGCGTATGCCGGACTAAAGAGGAAGTCTGGGACGCCATTTCTGCTATCGGAGAGAACAGAGGAGACTTGGGGTATGATATTGATGGGGCTGTGGTCAAAATTAACTCTTTTGCGCAGAGAGAAATATTGGGAACTACGTCAAAAGTCCCCCGGTGGGCAGTGGCATATAAATATCCGCCAGAAGAAAAAGAAACCACTCTTTTGGATATTGAGCTGTCCGTGGGACGTACAGGGAGAATTACGCCTACTGCGGTATTTGAGCCGGTACGCCTTTGCGGAACCAGTGTTTCTCGTGCTACTCTTCACAACCAGGATTTTATTGATGAACTGGATATCAGGGTTGGAGACCGCATTCTGGTGTATAAATCCGGTGAAATTATCCCTAAGGTGCGGAAAGTGCTGAAAGAAAAGCGTCCAGAGGGGACAGTGCCCTACCATTTGCCGGAAGCATGTCCTGTATGCGGTGCCAAAACTCAGCGCGAAAAAGATACTGCAGATATAAAATGCACTTCTCCAAGCTGTCCGGCACAGTTGGAACGCCATATAATTAATTTTGTGGGCAGAGACGCCATGGATATTAAAGGATTTGGAACAGTTTATGTGGAAGAACTGGTGCGGAGAGGGTATCTTAAAGACGTAGCAGATATTTATGCCTTGCGCCAATACAAAGAAGAACTGATGGAACAGGGCATTATCGGAAAAGAAAAAAATACTGAAAAATTGCTGGGGGCAATAGACAAATCCAAAGAAAATGATGCATACCAGTTGTTAACCGGATTTGGAATTCCCAATGTGGGAAAAGCGGCGGCAAAATCTATTTTACGAGAATTTAAGAGCATTGACGCATTGATGAAGGCGGACGGAGAGGCGCTTAAGAATGTAAATGACATTGGAGAAGTCAGTGCGAACTGTATTCTGGAGTTTTTTGGAAAAGAAGAAAACAGGCAGATGATAGAACGAATGCGGGAATATGGCGTCAACCTGCAGTCTAAAGAGCAGCCCCTGGGCAGTAAATTTCAGGGTATGACCGTTGTGGTTACCGGGACATTACCTACTCTTGGGAGGAAGGAAGCAGCAGAACTTATTGAGTCACAGGGAGGAAAAGTCTCTGGTTCTGTCTCTAAGAAAACGTCAATGGTTCTGGCAGGAGAAAATGCAGGAAGCAAACTCACGAAAGCCCAGGAGCTGGGCATCGAGATTATTTCAGAGAAAGATTTTTTAAAGATGCTTGGAGAATAACCTGGAAAATATACGATCATTTAACGGATCAGAAAGAAGGAAAAATATATGCCAATTAAAGTTCAGAGTGGATTACCGGCAAGAGAAACGCTGGAAAGAGAAAATGTATTTACAATGGATGAAAACCGGGCGGTACATCAGGATATCCGTCCAATTGAGGTGGGGATTTTAAATTTGATGCCTCTTAAAGAAGAGACAGAACTGCAGATCTTGCGAGAGCTGTCCAATACCCCTCTGCAGGTGGATGTGTCCTTTGTAGTAGTGAGCAGCCACGAGTCCCGGAATACTTCCAGCAGCCATCTGAATAAATTTTATAATACTTTTGATGAAATCAGAGACCGGAAATTTGATGGATTTATTATTACAGGGGCCCCAGTGGAGCAGATGGATTATGAAGAGGTGGATTACTGGCAGGAGTTTGAGGAAATCTGTGAGTGGACCAAAACAAATGTGACTTCTACCATGTATCTTTGCTGGGGAGCGCAGGCAGGATTGTATTATCACTATGGAATTCCCAAATACATATTGAAGGAGAAGATGTTCGGATTATTTGAACATAAGGTCAGCAACCGGAAGATTCCCTTGGTACGGGGGTTTGACGATTATTTTCTCGCACCTCATTCCAGGCATACGGAGGTAAGGAGGCAGGATATCGAGAAGGTACAAGAGCTCACTATTCTGGCGGAATCTCAGGAAGCAGGAGTGTTTCTGCTGATGGACACCACAGGCCAGAAAATTTTTGTTATGGGGCATCCGGAGTATGACAGAATTACCCTCCATACAGAATATATGAGAGATAAAGAAAAGGGTCTCAACATACAGTTACCAAAAAATTACTATGTGGATGACGACTGCAATATACGGCCTAATCTGCAGTGGCGTGCTCATGCTAATACCTTATATACGAATTGGTTAAATTATTATGTCTATCAGGCAACGCCGTACGAATATACGTCTGTGCCGCCGAAGAAACGTCAATGAGCAGTCAGGAGAGTTATACAAAAATTCATAAAAACCTTGCGAATACCTTTGCAAAAATTGGATATTCTGGTATAATAACAGAATGAATAAGTTTAGGAGGCGTAAACATGGCGGAAGACAGGAAAGCGTATATGATAAAAGATGACAATCTTGGTGAAGTACGGATTGCAGATGAGGTGGTTGCCATTATCGCAGGACTTGCTGCCACAGAAGTGGAGGGTGTAAGCTCTATGGCTGGCAATATCACCAATGAACTTGTGAGTAAGCTTGGCATGAAGAATCTGTCAAAGGGAATCAAGGTGGAAGTACAGGAAAATGTAGTGAAGGTGGATGTTGCGCTGAATATCCGCTTTGGTTATGGAATTCCAGAGGTGTCTTCTAAGGTTCAGGAGAGAGTGAAATCAGCAGTTGAGAATATGACAGGACTGCAGGTAAGCAGTATTAACGTGCGGATTGCCGGTGTGGATATGGAGAAGCGTAAATAAGATGGAAATTAAGGCATCTTGAATATCGAACCTTTAAAAGTAAAGACGAGAACAGTGTATGCGAATTGTCAGGGGGTCTTTCGGCCCCCTTTTTTAATTCTATAGGAAAGACATTGTCACATTAAAGCGTGAAAGTATCTTTTCTATAAAAAAATAACAATAATCGCACTGCGGCGGAAAGGAATATGCCGCTAAAGCGACCCGCTCACGCGCGGAGAATGCGTAAAACGCATATTAACGAAAGGAAGCAGAATGAGCCGTAGAGAAATCAGAGAAAAAATATTTAAACTGTTGTTCCGTGCAGAGTTTTATGAAGAGGGAGAATTGTCTGAACAGCGCCAGTTATTTTTGGAGGAGCTGGATCAGGAGGATCAAGATACCCTCTATATACAGAGTAAATTTGAACAGATTGTAAGCCGTCTGGAAGAAATTGACGCGATGGTAAACCAGGTGGCGCAGGGATGGAAAACCAGCCGTATGGGGAAGGTGGACCTTACCCTGATCCGTCTTGCCGTGTATGAAATAAAATTTGAGGAGGATATTCCGGAAGGAGTAGCGATCAATGAAGCTGTGGAGCTGGCAAAAAGTTATGGCACAGATGATTCGCCGTCCTTTATCAATGGAATTCTTGCAAAACTGGTATGACAAAAAATGTATATACAGTAGGACAGGTCAATGCCTACATTAAAAATATGTTTACCCAGGATTTTATGATGAACCGCATTTATGTGAAAGGTGAGGTGTCAAACTGCAAATATCACACTTCCGGACATATTTATTTTACACTGAAAGATGAAACAGGGGCGCTGCCTGCTGTGCTTTTTGCCGGAAACCGCAAGGGTCTGGGTTTTTCCATGAAAAATGGAGATAATGTAATAGTACTGGGGTCTGTTTCTGTTTATGAAAGGGATGGCAGATACCAGCTCTATGCCAGAGAGATACTGCCGGACGGAGAAGGGCTTTTGTACCAGCGCTTTCAGGCTCTGAAAAAAGAATTGGAAGAAATGGGAATGTTTGCATCTGAATATAAGCAGCCTGTGCCCAGGTATATCCGTACTTTGGGAATTGTTACAGCGCCTACAGGTGCGGCAATCCGGGACATTCAGAATATAAGCAGGCGGCGAAATCCTTATGTACAGACGATCCTTTATCCGGCGCTTGTGCAGGGAGAAGGAGCAGCACAGAGCATTGTCAATGGAATTCACGCTTTGGAACAGTTTGGCGTGGATGTGATGATTGTAGGAAGAGGCGGCGGTTCCATAGAGGATCTATGGGCGTTTAATGAAGAAATAGTCGCTCGTGCCATTTTTGAGTGTTCCGTTCCGATTATCTCGGCAGTGGGGCACGAAACAGATATTACCATAGCTGATTATGCAGCAGATCTTCGGGCTCCCACTCCCTCAGCGGCAGCAGAGCTTGCTGTATTCGACATCCGGGAACTGGAAGAAATACTTCTTTCCCTGCGTTTGGAACTGAATCGCAGAATCAGTGATAAACTGGAACGGTGTCAGGAGAAAGTAAGGCAGTATGAAGGAAAATTAAAGCTGCTGAGTCCGAATAATCAGTTAAACGACAAACGGCAGATGGCAGCAGACCTTGAGGACAAACTTCGGATGCAGATGGAGCAGAAGATTACCCACAGAAAATACGCAGTGGAATTATATGCAAGACGGATGGAGGCCCTGTCTCCTTTGAAGAAGCTTAGTCTGGGATATGCTTTTGTGGCGGATGAAAAGGGAAGAAGCATGAAGGATGTGTCTTTGTTGAAACAAGGTGATTTGCTGAATATCCATATGCTGAATGGAATGATAAAAGCAAGGATAGAGGAAATTCAGCGTCTGGAGCGTGCAGAGAACAAGCAGATCGGCGATGACAGATAACGTGAGATTCCCAATGGAAGGAGCAGTGAGCATGGATAAGGACAAGCAGGAGGTTTCACTGGAAGAGACTTTTCAGGAACTGGAGGCTATTATAGAAAAGATGCAGGACAAAGAAGTAACTCTGGAAGATTCCTTTTCTCTTTATGAACAAGGGATCTGCAAATTAAAATACTGTAATGATAAAATTGACAGCGTAGAGAAAAAAATGCTTCTGCTGAATGAGCAGGGAGAATTGGAGGCATTTGATGAATAAAGAATTTCAGGAAGAATTGACTGCACGCACCAGACAGGTAGAAGCAGTCATAGAGAAATATCTGCCCTGCGCAGAAGGATATCAGAAAACAGTCATAGAGGCAATGAACTATAGTATTCAAGCAGGCGGAAAACGTTTGCGCCCAATGCTGATGTGGGAAACTTACCGGATGTTTGGCGGCAGATCAGAAGTGATTGAACCATTTATGGCAGCAATTGAGATGATACACACATATTCTTTGGTACATGATGATCTTCCAGCTATGGATAACGATGAGTACCGCCGAGGAAAAAAGACGACACATGCCCAGTTTGGAGAGGGAATGGGGATACTTGCCGGAGATGGGCTTCTAAACTATGCATTTGAGACAGCAGCCAGAGCATTTGAACTTGAACCTGGAAACAGCCAGATCGGCAAAGCGCTGTATGTGCTTGCCAGAAAATCTGGAATTCATGGCATGCTGGGGGGACAGTGCGTGGATGTGGAGGCAGAAGGTAAAACAGTGCCGCAGGAAATGCTGACCTTTATCTATAGTTTGAAGACAGGCGCATTATTGGAAGCATCCATGATGATTGGAGCTATTCTGGCAGGTGCCACCAGCAGCGAGCAAAAACAGGTGGAGCAGGCGGCAGGAGAACTGGGACTTGCATTTCAGATCCAGGATGATATTCTGGATGTAACCAGTACAACAGAAGAACTGGGGAAACCGGTAGGCAGTGATGAGAAAAACCATAAGACTACCTGGGTTACTTTGTATGATATTGATCAGGCAAAACAGGAAGTGGAACGTTTGTCCAGACAGAGTATAGAACATATGAATACACTGGTAGTAAAAAATGAGTTTCTCAGCAGTCTGATGATAGAACTTATACATAGGAAAAAATAGCGAAACTTCTATAGTGGAGAAAGAGGGTATTATCTATGGTATTGGATAAGATAAAAGAACCCAATGATATAAAAGAACTGGAAGAATCAGAACTTCCGGTGCTGGCGGCAGAGATCCGGGAATTTCTGATTCAGAAAATATCAGAAAATGGCGGGCATCTGGCATCCAATCTGGGGGTGGTGGAGCTTACCATGGCAATGCATCTGGTATTTCAGCTTCCACAGGATAAGATTATCTGGGATGTTGGGCATCAGTCCTATACGCATAAACTGCTGACAGGAAGGAAAGATGGATTTGAACATTTGCGGGAATACAGCGGCATGAGCGGATTTCCTAAGCGCAAAGAGAGCTCCTGTGACAGCTTTGATACAGGGCATAGTTCTACTTCTATTTCGGCAGGATTAGGCTATGCCGAGGCCAGGGAGATTACAGGAGAACAGTACAAGGTGGTTTCTGTGATTGGAGACGGCGCTATGACGGGGGGAATGGCATATGAGGCTCTGAACAATGCTTCCCGGCTGAACACAAATTTTGTGATTGTATTGAATGATAACAATATGTCAATTTCTGAGAACGTAGGCGGTCTTTCACGTCATTTAGGCAACCTGCGTACAGCATATGTTTACCAGGATTTGAAGACAGGAGTGACGAATTCACTCAATAAGATTCCAGTCCTCGGAGAGCGCATGGTGACACGGATTCGGCGGACTAAAAGCGGAATTAAGCAGCTTTTTATTCCAGGAATGATATTTGAAAATATGGGAATCACTTATCTGGGACCAGTGGACGGACATAACATTGGAGAGATGCGCCGGGTATTCCGGGAGGCGTCAAAAGTAAACGGAGCAGTACTGGTTCATGTTATTACGAAAAAAGGGAAGGGATATCTTCCGGCAGAACGCCATCCTGCAAGGTTTCATGGCGCAGAGCCATTTCGGATTGAAACGGGAATCCCTATTAAGCCGAGGGGGACAGCAAATTATACAGATATATTTTCAACAGTAATGCGCAAACTTGGAGAACGGGATTCTAAAATAGTGGCAATTACTGCGGCAATGCGGGATGGGACAGGGCTAAAGCGGTTCCATAACCTTTTTCCAGAGCGTTTTTTTGATGTGGGGATTGCGGAGGGACATGCGGTGACCTTTGCGGCGGGGCTGGCGGCAGCAGGATTAAAACCGGTAGTGGCAGTGTACTCATCCTTTTTACAGAGGGCGTATGATCAGATTCTTCATGATGTTTGTCTGCAGGATTTGCCAGTAGTGTTTGCTATTGACCGTGCCGGGCTTGTCGGAAGCGACGGGGAGACTCATCAGGGGATTTTTGATTTGTCATATCTGTCATCTATTCCCAATATGACTATTTTAGCGCCTAAGAATAAATGGGAACTTTCAGACATGTTGAAATATGCTTTGAATTTTGGACATCCTATTGCCATCCGTTATCCCAGAGGAGAAGCGTATTCAGGATTAAAAGAACATAGGGAAAAAATTATCTGCGGAAAATGCGAGATTATCTGCCGGGAGCATGAGATTGCATTGCTGGCAGTAGGAAGCATGGTAAAGACAGCAGAACAGGTTCAAGAGCTGCTGAAATCTATGGGATATTTCTGCTCTCTGATAAATGTCCGGTTTGTGAAACCTTTGGATACAGAGCTGCTTGATGAACTTGCCAAAACCCATCAGCTTTTGGTTACTATGGAAGAAAATGTGATTACAGGAGGATTTGGGGAACAGGTACTGCAGTATTTCAGCGAAAAAGCAGAAAAACATATGCCTATGGTTATGAATATTGCTTTAGAGGACAAATATGTGGAGCAGGGGAATGTAGAAATATTGAAAAAACAGCATGGTCTGGATGTGGAGTCTGTTATAAAACGGATTGTTGCAGGATTTGTACGAAAATAGAAAGGTTTATGGGATGAAAGAACGTTTGGATGTGCTGCTGGTGCAGCGTGGGCTTGCGCCTTCCCGTGAAAAGGCAAAGGTCATGATTATGGAGGGGAATGTATTTGTAGGCGGCCAGCGGGAAGACAAGGCAGGAACCTTTTTTGATGATAAATCGGACATTGAAGTCCGTGGAAATACACTGAAATATGTAAGCAGAGGCGGATTAAAACTGGAAAAAGCAATGGATCATTTCGGAATTCTTCTGGATGGAAAAATATGTATGGATATCGGCGCATCTACAGGAGGGTTTACGGATTGTATGCTAAAGCATGGAGCACAAAAAGTCTATGCTGTAGATGTAGGCTATGGTCAGTTTGCCTGGAAACTGCGCCAGGATTCACGGGTGGTTTGCATGGAAAAGACAAATATCCGTTATGTGACGCAGGATGATATTGATGATGTGCTGGATTTTGCTTCTGTGGATGTGTCTTTTATCTCATTAACTAAGGTGCTTCCAGCAGCATGGAATTTGCTCTCTTCTCAGGGAGAAATGGTCTGTCTCATCAAACCGCAGTTTGAGGCAGGGAGAGAAAAAGTTGGAAAAAAGGGAGTGGTTCGGGACGCTGGGGTACACAAAGAGGTAATAGAAAAGATTCTTTCATTTGCCCAGGAAATGGGATTTTGTATTAAAGATTTAGATTTTTCCCCAATAAAAGGACCAGAAGGAAATATTGAATATCTTGTATATATTAAGAAGGGTATGGAAAATGATGTACAGCCCGTAGATGTGTCAAAAGTGGTAGCACAGGCGCATGCGGATCTGAATCAGTAATGGCAGGCTCAGGAGGACAGGAAATGAAACATTTTTATATGATTGTAAATCCCAAACGGGATCAGCAATTGGAGCTTACCAAAGAAATTCAGCAGTTTATTACAGAAAAAGGAGGAACCTGCGGATATCAGGTGAACCGGGTACAGGAAGGCATGTCTTTTGACCGAAGCCGGATTCCAGATGAGACAGAATGTATTCTGGTAGTGGGAGGAGACGGTACGCTGCTTAGGGCAGCACGAGACATGGCAGAAAGGAATATACCTTTAATTGGAGTGAATACCGGTCATGTCGGATATCTCTGTGAGTTGGAGAGAGATACTGCAATTCAGGGTGTACATCAGCTTTTGATGGACGGTGATTATGCAGTAGAATCCAGAATGCTGCTGGCTGGCAGCAGTGTCAGCGGTAAAGAGGCTTTCAAAGAAAGAATTGCGTTGAATGATATTGTGATTCACCGGTCTGGGATGCTGCAGGTGGTGAATTTGATTATTTCTGTAAATGGAGAATACTTAAATACATACAGCGCAGATGGCATGATTATTGCAACGCCTACCGGATCTACGGCGTACAGCATGTCAGCGGGAGGACCGATTGTGGATCCTAAGGCGGATCTGCTGGTGGTGACACCTATCAGTCCACATACTTTAAATGCTAAGAGTATTGTGTTGGGAGCGGAAGATGAGATTACCATTGAAATCCGGACACGGGATGAAGGACAGGAGGAGAATGTAGAAATCAGCTTTGATGGGGAGCCCGTGGGAATTTTGAAAGAAGGGGAGAAAATATTGGTAAAGAAGGCTCAGGTCCGCACCAGAATTTTAAAACTGAACCAGATGAGCTTTTTAGAAAGACTCAGAAAAAAGCTGCAGGGGTGCAGCTGGTAAGGGATGTGCAGGAGGTAGGAATGAAGTCAAAGCGTCATGCGAAAATACTGGAGATTATTGCGAAATATAACATTGAGACACAGGAAGAGCTGTCGGATCATTTGGAACAAGAGGGATTTCAGGTCACACAGGCAACCGTTTCCAGAGATATACGAGAATTAAAATTGACTAAGGTATCAGGAGGCGCCGGCCGTCAGAAATATGTGGCACTCAACGAGAAACACGTTGATATGAGCGAAAAATACAACCGTATTTTTCGGGATGGATTTGTATCCATGGATATGGCACAGAATATTCTGGTACTTAAAACTGCTTCTGGAATGGCAATGGCAGTGGCGGCGGCGCTGGATGCTATGGGCTGCCATGAAATCGTAGGAAGCATTGCAGGTGACGACACGATTATGTGCGCTGTGCGCACAGTGGAGGACACAGAGATTCTGATGGAACGCCTGAGGAAAATTGTGGAAAATTAATGATTACATAGAACTTGATGACAAATTATAACATACTGCCGAAACTGAGAGAGTAGAAGGAGAACGGATATGTTAGTAAGTCTGCATGTAAAAAATCTTGCTCTGATGGAAGAAGCTGAGGTGGAATTTGGCAATGGATTGAATATTCTGTCTGGAGAGACAGGAGCAGGAAAATCTATTATCATAGGTTCCATCAATCTTGCCCTGGGAGAAAAGGTGCCGAAAGAGATGCTGCGGGAGCAGTCAGAATATGCTCTGGTAGAATTGGTATTTCGAGTGGAAAATGAAGAGCAGGTCCGGCAATTGGAAGAGATGGATATTTATCCGGAAAATGATGAAATTATTATGTCACGAAAAATTACCGCCAGCAGAAGTGTAGGAAAGATCAATTCAGAAACTGTTTCTGCCTCCTGTATGCGGAATGTTGCTTCTCTGCTCATTGATATTCATGGTCAGCACGAGCATCAGTCTCTGCTGCACAAGAAGAAGCATCTGGAAATACTGGATGAGTATGCCGCAGATAAGCTGAAAAGCAAGAAAGATAGTTTGAAAAAGTGTTATCAGGAATACCAGCAGATTCTCGAAGAACGAAAGCAGGCGCTGGAGGATGGCGAGGGAAGAGAGAGGGAACTTTCTTTTCTGGAATATGAGATTCAGGAAATTCAGGAGGCAAATCTGCTTGAGGGAGAAGATGAGGAACTTGAACTTTCTTATCGGAAAATGTCAAACAGCCGCAGAATCATGGAGGCCGCAGGGAATGCCTATGAGATGACAGGCGGAGATGACAGTGCAACAGAACAGATTGGGCGTGCTTTGCGGGAACTGCAGTCTGTGGCGGAGTATGATCCGCAATTAGGAGAATTGAGCAGCCAGTTAGAGGAAATTGATGATCTGCTGAATGATTTCAACCGGGAGATGGCAGGCTATATGTCAGATGGAGAATTTGACGAGGAGACTTTCTATGAAGTGGAGAAACGCCTGGATCTGGTGAATCATTTAAAAGATAAATTTGGAGGCAGCGTGGAAGCTGTTTTACGGACAAAAGAAGAAAAAGAACTGCGCAGTGAACGTTTGAGAGATTACGAAGAATATTTATCTCAGTTGGAAGAACGTTTGCAGCAGGCGGAACAATCGCTGAAGGAAATTTCCCTTGAGGTGTCAAAGATTCGCCAGAAGTTTGCCAAAAAGCTGGTTAAACAGGTCCAGGCGGCTTTGGTGGATTTAAATTTCCTGGATGTGAATTTTACCATGGAATTTAAAGAGACTCAGAAGTATACGTCAAATGGAATAGATGAGGCAGAGTTTTTGATTTCCACAAATCCAGGAGAACCATTAAAACCATTAGGAAAAGTTGCTTCAGGCGGAGAATTAAGCCGTATTATGCTGGCAATTAAAACGATTCTTGCAGAGAGCGATCAGATTGAGACTTTAATTTTTGATGAAATTGATGCTGGAATCAGCGGCAGGACAGCACAGATGGTGGCAGAGAAAATGAATCTTATTGGAAGAAACCATCAGATTATCTGTATCACCCATCTTCCGCAGATTGCAGCTATGGCAGATTACCATTTTCTGATCAGTAAAAATGTGGCAAGAAATGCAACATTTTCCAATATTGTACTTCTGGACGAACAAGAAAGTGTTACAGAATTAGCACGTATGCTGGGCGGCGTCAAAATAACAGACACTGTTCTGGAGAGTGCAAAAGAGATGAAAGAACTTGCTTTTTCTGTAAAAAATAAAAATTAAAGAATTTCTATCATCTGTATCCCCTGCTTTGTGTGGTATTTATGCTTTATTTGGTCGGGACAGCCTGCTGCACCTCTTTATTCAGCATAAATCCTCCGCAAATTGCGGGATACATCTGTCGGAAAGCATTTTTTATCGTACAAAATTGACTTTCATCGGCGTCTTAAATTTCAAGAAGTTAAAAAATCCCAGAGTGAAAAAAGAAGAATTTCACATACTAAAAGAGGATTTCAAGTCATTTAAAATTCAAGATTTGAAATTCTATCAATCATTAAGGTGTGTAAGGGTGTGTGAAAAGTTGAAAAAACATAAGCAGAAGAACATGAAATATCAGAAATGGATTGCTTGGGGAAGCCTGGTGGCTGGTTTTTGCTGGAGCATATCATTTTCGTATTTTGCTGTTACAGAGGCAATTCCTGATACTATCCGTATTGAAAAGGGCGAAACGCAGGATTTTGATTTTCATGTGCCCATAACCGCAGAACTGAAACAGGAAGGGATGGAAGTATTTGGAAATCAGTCTCCCACAGTTGAAAAAGATAAGATTACACTGGATCTCAATCAGAGTTTTTCCCTGAAATCTCAGCAGCAGGGAAATTATTTTATGTCTTGTAAACTCTTTGGTTTATTTCCAATCAAGGCTGTCTCTGTGGAAGTAGTGGATAAAGAGCAGGTGGTGCCCTGTGGCGTCCCTGTGGGAATATATGTGAAAACAGACGGCATTTTAATTATTGGTACAGGCAGTGTTGTAGGACATGATGGCATGAATTATGAGCCGGCAGTTAATCTGGTAAAAAGCGGTGATTATGTAAAGACTGTAAATGAGCAGGTGGTGAAGAGTAAAGATGATCTGATAGAAAAAATTAACCAGTCCCAGGGAGAACCTGTTATCTTAGGGATTTTACGGGAAGATGAGTATATTCAGATCAAGGTAGAGCCTGTAAAAACAGAGGAGAATGATTATAAACTGGGGATATGGGTGCGGGATGACCTGGCAGGAGTGGGAACCTTAACCTTTTATGACAGTCAGGGAAAATATGGCGCTCTGGGCCATCCAGTCAGTGATATGGATACAGGGCTTACAGTAAATTTGTCAGAAGGAACTTTGTATGAAGCAGAAATAGCCGGGATTACAAAAGGAGAAAAAGGAAATCCCGGAGAGATTTCGGGCGTCATTACTTATCTGGATCAGTATAAACTGGGAAGTGTTGAAGAGAATACCAGTGTCGGTATTTATGGAGAATTGCAGCGAGTGCCAGAAGAAAATCAGGAAAATCAATATTATCCTGTAAACCTTAAGCAAAATATAGAAAAAGGAGAAGCAGTGATTGTATCTTCAGTCTCCGGGGAACGCAGGGAATACAGCATAAATATAACTAATTTAGATTACAACAGTGATAATAAGGGAATTTTGTTTCAAGTGACAGATCCAGAGCTGTTAAATCTGACAGGTGGTGTGATTCAGGGTATGAGCGGCAGTCCAATTCTTCAGAATGGAAAAATCATCGGCGCCGTGACCCATGTATTTGTACAGGATTCAACAAAAGGCTATGGAATATTTATTGAAAATATGCTCGAGCATTGAAAAAGGGCAGTAGAACAGCATTAAAAAGAGACCAAGAGAGTTTGCTCGCTAAGGTCTCTTTTTAATGCTGGGCGGGAGTCCGGCGAAAGCCGGACATCCGGTAATTGCGGAGCAATTATCGGATGCTGCCCGTAGAGATATAAGGGCGAAAGCCCTCATCCAGCAGACAAGATAGAATGAATTTTTAGTTTTATGTGGCGAAAGCCACACATTGTATGGATGCGCAGCATCTATGCAGTGCCTTTCTCAATGAGTGGAGAAAATAGAAAAACACAGAATATTTGGAAGCCTGCTTCTGAGATATGCTGTGTTTTTCTATTTATGCAGCCAGAATCATCAACCATCAGAGGAATAAAACTGGTTCCAAAAAGTAATCGTCAAAAATTTTGAAACATACGACATGATTCGACAGATTATACAATTATACAATCAGTATAATAAGGTTGTGATGAAAAAGGGATACGGAATTTGACAGGTTTCGTGCAAATGTTTAGTTTGTGCAAATCTTATGTCGAATCTCAGAGATATCTTTTTCTTGAAGGTACTTTCAAATATGTTATAATGTCGAATGACATGGAAATTGCCAGGGCCAGAGCACTTGGGATTATGTTGAAATGCCTTTTTTTGAGGGAATACCAGAAAAAACAGCAGGAGGATATTAGCGTGGAAAAATTAAATGTAGCGATTGCAGACGATAATGAGAGAATGTTGCAGACCTTAGGAGATATTGTAAAGAGTGACGAAGAGCTTCAGGTTGTCGGAACAGCGAAAGATGGAGAAGAAGCGTATGAAATGATAAAAAGACAGGAACCAGACGTAGTATTACTGGATATTGTTATGCCAAAATTAGATGGACTGACAGTGATGGATAAGGTAAAAAATGACAAAAATATCAAGAAGCATCCAGCTTTTATTATGATAACGGCAATTGGACAGGAAAAGATCACAGAAGACGCGTTTTCACTGGGAGCTGATTATTATATTATGAAGCCTTTTGATAATGATGTGGTGCTTAACCGGATCAAGCATGTGAGAAATCTTGAGATGCGCAAGACTTCAGAGGTACGCAAGGTAAATGCTTATGAGAAGAAGCAGGAGTTAGAAGAGCGTAATCTGGAAAATGATGTAACTAGTATTATTCATGAAATCGGAGTGCCGGCACATATTAAGGGATATCAATATCTTAGAGAAGCCATTGTCATGTCAGTGACAGACATGGAAATGCTCAATTCCATTACAAAAATTCTCTATCCAGGTATTGCTAAGAAATATCAGACTACGCCAAGCCGGGTAGAACGTGCCATTCGTCATGCTATAGAAGTGGCATGGAGCAGAGGAAAAATGGACACCATAGATGAATTATTTGGATATACGATTCATAATGGAAAAGGAAAACCCACAAATTCTGAATTTATAGCTTTAATTGCAGACAAAATTCGGTTAGAATATAAGTTAAGAGAGTGAATTATCAGTAGCTAGCAGAACAGATAATTCACCCTCTCAGGAATATAATTTTGGAGGTTTTCACGATGAAAAAAATACTCTTTGCAGCGTCCGAGGGAAATCCGTTTATTAAAACAGGGGGGTTGGCAGACGTGGTTGGCGCCCTGCCCAAATATTTAGACGGCAAAAAATTTGATGTGCGGGTGATTTTGCCTAAATATTTGTGCATTCCAGAGAAGGACAAGCAGAAGATGTCACATGTGACAGATTTTTATGCAGATATGCCGAGAGGGAGAGAGTACATAGGAATTGATAAAGTAAAGGCAGAAGGGGTTACATATTACTTTATTGATAACGAACATTATTTTGCAGGGGACAATCCCTACAATCAGATTTTTGAAGATGTAAATAAATTTGCGTTTTTTTCCAGAGCAGTGCTGGCAAGCCTGCCTGCGATTAAATTTTGTCCGGATATAATTCACTGCCATGACTGGCAGACGGCTTTAATTCCCGTATTTCTTAAAGAATTTTATAGAAATGATTCCTTTTTCAAAAAAACAAAGACAGTTATGACGATTCATAATCAGAAGTTCCAGGGAAGATGGAGGATTGATGATATTGAGAATTGCCGGGATTTGCCGGCAGAATGCAGATATAAGGCAATGGAAGCCTACAAGGAAACCAATTTTTTAAAAGCTGGAATTCTGTATGCAGACCGGGTGACTACAGTGAGTGAGACTTATGCAGAAGAGATAAAGTTTCCTGAGGGTGGAGAAGGACTGGAAGGAGTTATGCAGGAAGTGTCAGGCAAATTGTCTGGAATCGTCAATGGAATAGATTATGAAGAATATAATTCTATGAAAGACCCCATGCTTGCAGTTCCATTCGGGCTGAGAAATATTGCTCAGAAGAAGAAAAATAAAGCCATGCTGCAGAAAGAACTGGGATTGAAACAAGACAGCAGTGTGATGCTGATCGGCATGGTCTCCCGCCTTACAGAGCAAAAAGGGTTTGATTTGGTAAACTATGTTATGGAGGAAATGCTTACTACCATGAATGTTCAGGTGGCGGTGCTTGGTACCGGGGAGGACCGATTCCAAAATTCTTTCCGCTATTTTCAGGATAAGTATCCAGGGCAGCTCTCAGCAACGATCGGCTATAGCGAAGAGCGTGCCCATAAGATTTACGGTGGGGCAGACGTATTTTTAATGCCGTCCCAGTTTGAACCATGCGGTCTTAGCCAGCTTATCAGTATGCGTTATGGTACTGTGCCAATTGTAAGAGAGACAGGCGGTTTAAAAGATACAGTAGAAGCATATAACGAGATATGGCAGACAGGAACAGGATTCAGCTTTGCCAATTATAATGCAAAAGAAATGTTGAAAATTATCCGTTATGCATATGATGTATTCCAGAATCATCCCAAGGAATGGAAAATGATGATGAAACGCTGTATGAAAGCAGACAACTCCTGGCAGAAATCGGCAGGAAAATATGAAAAACTGTATCTGGAATTGGCCGATTGCTGATCCGGTAATCAGAGAACTGCGTCTAAGATTGTGCCAATGTGACCAGGTCTGATTCCTGCTGATAATAGTAGACAGAATCAGAGAGAATTTCATCTGGCGCTACTTCGGTAAGATTTACATCATGGACAATTTGGGCAAGTTCTTTGGGATTTTCTGACAAAGAGGCAGGAATGAGAATGATTTCATGGATACTGCTGGGTAGAATGTATAAATTATCTCTGAGATTTTGGGAAATATGATATAGAACCTTAGGATAGAGTATACAAGCAGCGCCAAAATACTGCTGACTGTTGGTGAGGACATACATAGGAATAGTTTCTTCTTCCAGAATTTCCTGCGTGAGAGCCTGTTCCTGTTTAGAAAAGAAATCGAGGGCAGGGCGGATCAATTCAGCCAGAGATCCGCAACTTTCCGGCAACAGTAAAGGTGTATTTATTCTGGCGAGATTTAGGAGAGTGTCTTTGGTGATATTCCAATAGGTAAGATGATGATTGTAGATTAAGATGGATGCATTTTCGTAAGGTGTTTCCGGTACCAGACAATAAAATACAATGGCCAGATCCAGATAAGGAAAATAGGGGATTTCATTTAGGAGTTCCCTGTTTTTTTCAAAATGTATCAGTTTATACACAATACGAGGGCTTACATAGTCCAGGCAGGTGAAGAAGGTAGTATCAATGCTGTCAAGGGGGCAATGCTGGTGATAGTATTGAAGAATCTGCTGCTGAATAGCAGAAAAATCAGAACCGTTGCAGTACTCTTCAAAATAATGATTCAGATAAATGGTTGGGGAGATATTAATGCCAGGTTCCAAAATAGTAAGTCCGTCCAAAATCAAACGGTTGTTGTGTGGAAATGGCTGAATGGAAATCTGGGTGTCCGAAGAAAAGAATGGTTTGAGATTGTCAACTAATTGCTGTTTAAAAGATTCATATGTCATAGAGACCTCCTTTGCGTGCTGGCAATGGGAGGAAAAAAATACTTTGAGGGTTTTAATGTACCATGAGAAGCAAAGAAAAGCAAGAGAATCATGAAAAATATGAGTTTTGCGTATTTAGCCGCTTCTAAAAGTGATATGATTTTCAAAAGCGGCTAAATATTATTAGTCAGCAGATTTAATTTCTTTCCAGTAAAGATTATATTTCATGGTAGCTTCGTCATTCAGAGGTTGAAATACTTCGCAGTTTTCCAGCGTTTCCAGAGGAGGAAAGATCGTAGGGTTATTCTGAAGATCTGCATCTAAAGCTTCTTTTACCTCGGTATTGGGAGTTGCGTAGTATACGTAATTGAAATTCATCATAGCAATATCTTTTCGGCAGAGGAAATTCAGAAACTTTTCCGCATTTTCAGTATGTCTGGCTCTTTTTGGGATAAACCAGGAATCTATCCACATATTGGACCCCTCCTTAGGTACAGAAAATGCCAGCTTGTCGTTAAATTCTAAAGCATATCCAGCCTCTCCAGAGTAGACCACTGCCATGGCAGCATTTTCAGCAATCATTTCATCCTGCGCTTCATCTACCAGATAAGAGTAAACCAGAGGCTTCTGCTGAATCAAAAGATTTTGAGCCTCCCGCAGTTCCTTCTCGTCTGTCGTATTCAGTGAATAGCCCAGAAGTTTTTGCGCAACCATAAAAGAATCCCGGACAGAATCAGCCATGATAATTTGTCCAGAATACGTCTTATCCCATAAGATATCCCAGGAGTTTACTTTTGATTCGTCTACCATATCTTTGTTATAAAGGATTCCCACGGTTCCGAAAAAATAGGGAAGAGCGTATTTATTTTCAGGGTCAAAAGATTTTGAAAACTCAAAATAGGTCTGGTCCAGATTTTCTGTAAGTGGGATGCTGTCGAAATTCAGTTCAGAGACTTCATCTTCCTGAATTAATTTTTCAATCATATAATCAGACGTGCAGATTAAATCGTAGTCAATGGCGCCTGCCTTATATTTGGTATACATATTTTCTGGAGTAATGTATTCCTCATATTCTATTTGTATTCCAGTTTCTTTTTCAAACAGTTTCAGAACTTCCGGTTCTATATATTTTCCATAATTCAATATCGTAAGCGTATTGGGAGAATCTTTTTTGCCGCATCCTGTGAAAAACATGGACAGAGAAAAAATTGTCAGCAAAAACAGCAGTTTTTTCTTCATTTGCGGATCTCCTTTCTTGCGGTGGGACCGAAATTCATGAAAAGCAGCAGAATCAACGCAATTAAAAACAAAAGAGTAGAGAGTGCGTACATTTCTGGGCGGATGCCCTTGCGCATTTCTGTGTATATCATAGTGGATAAGGTGTTAATGCCGGCGCCCTTTGTGAAGTATGTGACAGAAAAGTCATCCAGCGACATGGTCATTGCCATTAAAAAACCAGAGAGTACACCGGGAAGGATCTGAGGCCAGATGATTTTACGAAAAGCGTACAGGGGAGCGGCGCCTAAGTCCAAAGCAGCTTCGTATGCTGTGCGGCTGCTCTGTTTCAGCTTTGGCAGCACATTTAAAATCACATAAGGAATGTTGAAGCTGATGTGTGCAATCAGTACTGTACTTATACCAAGACGGGTAAAGCGTACAAACAGCAGCATCATGGAAATGCCGGTGACAATGTCTGCATTCAGCAGAGGAATATTCGTAGCGCCCAGCATTATCGCCTGGCTGCGCTTTTTCATGGCGTCAATTCCCAATGCTGCCAGGGTTCCAAGAAGAGTGGCAATCACTGCTGAGGCAAGGGATATGAAAATAGTGGTGGAGAAGGCTTCCATGATAGCGCTGTTGGAAAACAGTTTCTTATACCAGTTCAGAGTAAACCCTCCCCAGACGACTTTGGACTTTGAATTATTAAAGGACAGGACCACTAAAACCACGATGGGCAGATATAAAAATAAAAAGATAAAAAACAGATAGAGCCTTTCCGCAGACTTTCTGATCATTTGCGTTTCCTCCTTTCGGTAAAGTGATAATTTTAGGCAATTGCGAAACTATCAAATTATCGAAATTTCATATACAATTCATACAATTGTTCTAAAATATTTTATCCATACGAAACGCACAAAATGCAGGGCGCACCAAGCATTACAACGAACCACTTAATACGAAAATCATGTTCCGCAAAGGCTTCCATGATTTTTGTGTTTTTTCCTTAGTAATGTCAGTTTTTTGACATAGAGGGATGCTCTGGAGTACGTTTCCATGGTGCTAAAATGCATTTCTTAGCGTTTCGTATGATAAAATATTTCTTCTTAAAATTTTTGAATTGTATATGAAATTCAAAAATTTACTGAGTTTCGCAATTACCTAAAGTGATAATTGATGACAGCTGAAAAATTACCATACTCCTGCGCCGTTTTCTTCTCCACGGGAATTCATCAGCGCCATACTGGCAATGACAAAGATCATCAGCACAAAAGATAGTCCGGAACCAAGGTTCCAGTTATATTCCTGCATAAATGCCTGTTCAATAACGTTTCCAATCAAAAGCACTTTGCCGCCGCCAAGAAGGTCTGAGACAGCAAAGGAGGTCAAGGCAGGAACAAAGACCATAATAATTCCGCTGATAACCCCAGACATCGTAAGCGGAACAATAATTTTAAAAAAAATTGTCAGATTGCCTGCGCCCAGATCTCTGGCGGCTTCAATGATATCTGCCTGAATCCGTGCCATGGAATTATAGATGGGCAGAATCATAAAAGGCAGGAAATCGTACACCATGCAAAAGACAACTGCGGTGGGAGTGTTCAAAATATCAATTCCTGGAAGACCTAAAGTATCAAGCAGAGAGTTGATGACACCATTGTTGGACAATAACATTCTCCAGGCGAGAATACGAAGCATAAAGTTCATCCACATAGGGAGAATAAAAATGAATACAACGAACCCCTGGCTTTTTGCTTTCATATTATTCAAAATCATCGCAAGCGGGTAGGAGAGCGCCAGGCAGATGACTGTACAGATCAGGGCAAGTTTGAACGATAATGTCAGTGCTTTTAAATGTACAGAAAAAGTGATGGAGGAAACATTTAAAAAAGTAAAATCCCCTCCAGTGGTAGTAAATGCATAGTATAAAATCATAATCACCGGGAGCAGGATAAAACCTGCCATCCACAAAACATATGGTCCGGCAAGAAGCTGACGTTTTAAATTACACATGAGATTCCACCGCCTTTTCATCATTGGTTTCTGGTTTGTTCATGATTTGAATATTAAACGGATCAACCTGAATGCCGACATGGGTGCCCAAAGGATGCATCTGGGTAGTATGAACCAGCCATTCGAAGCCATTGGCCAGCACCTCTGTTTCCCAATGCACACCTTTGAAAATCAAGGAAACCACGTCGCCCTCCAGCATGCCTTGTTCTGGAGAGACCAGTTCCACATCTTCTGGACGGATGACGACATCCACTGGGGTGTTGCAGCCGAATCCTTCGTCCACACAGGGAAATTTTACATCCAGAATCTCTACCAGACGGTCTTTGATCATCAAACCGTTTAAAATATTGCTTTCACCGATGAAATCAGCGACGAAGGCATTGACCGGTTCGTTGTAAATATCCTGAGGAGTTCCTATCTGCTGGATATATCCCTGGTTCATTACCACGATGGTATCGGACATGGTTAATGCCTCTTCCTGGTCGTGGGTCACGTACACAAAGGTAATGCCAAGTTCATTTTTCAGACGGATCAGCTCATACTGCATATCCTGGCGAAGTTTTAAATCCAGTGCGCCCAGAGGTTCATCTAACAGCAGGACCTTCGGTTCATTTACTATGGCGCGGGCAATGGCAATCCGCTGCTGCTGCCCGCCGCTTAGGGAATCTATGTTCCGGTTTTCAAATCCCTCAAGGTTTACAAGGTTCAGGGCATACTTGATTTTATCATCAATGTAAGTCTTGCTTTTTTTGCGTATTTTTAGCCCAAAAGCGATATTTTCTGCAATAGACATATGAGGGAATAAGGCATATTTTTGGAATACCGTATTTAACTGTCTCTGATTGGGAGGAAGCTTTGTAATGTCCCTGCCGTCAAAAATTATATTACCCTGGTCAGGAGTCTCAAATCCTCCGATAATACGCAGTGTGGTAGTTTTTCCGCAGCCAGAGGGGCCTAAGAGAGTCAGAAATTCATTTTCTCTTATATACAAATTCAAATCATCTAATATCATTTGTCCATCAAAGGATTTTGAAATATGTGTTAAATCAATGAGTCGTTTGCTCATAGCTGTCCTCCTAAAAGCTTGGGGGAGTGGATACCCAGAGTATTACCGCTTCCCTGCTGCTGCAATTTTCTATCGAATGTTTTTTTTCTGCTTTAAAGTAAAATGATTCGCCCTGCTTCACCGTAAAGGAGCGGGGACCATAGAATAATTTGATACTGCCCTTTAATACATAGCCAAATTCCTCTGCTTCATGAGGAAGCTGTATCTCAGAGGTTCCGTGAGGCGCAAGGGTCATAAGCACTGGTTCCATCGCATTTTTCTGTGCATTGGGAATAAGCCATTTAATTTGATGATGAAGCTCTTCTTTTTCTTTAATAAAATAGTCTTCCTGACGGAATACAATCTGTTCTGGCTCTTTGTCGGTAAAAAATTCTGACGGAGTAGTGCCAAGGCACTGGATAATATCCAGCAGGGTTCCCACTGAAGGAGAAGTCAGATTTCGTTCCAATTGTGAAATAAAACCTTTGGAGAGTTCGCTTCTGTCAGCAAGTTCCTGCTGTGTCAGTCCATATTGTATGCGCAGTTCTTTCATCCGGTGTCCGATATCCATGACAGCCCTCCTTAATTTATGTAAACTTCAAGTATAGTATTAGTGGGATAAAACTAATAATGATTTTTGAGTTTAATAATAATAAACAAGATATATTATAAATGCTAAATTCAAAATGTCAAGTCAAATTTCCAGCGTTTTGGCAGCCGTCGTTACAATCATATTATTACCACAGGCTTTCTTTTTATATCTGCTGCTATTGCCAAAAAAGTTAAACCATGATAGTATGAAGTGAAAGATACTGGTATAGTGATAATTCATATTTTGTATGCTCTTATCAGATATGAATGGTCAGTATACTCGGAGAAAGGACATACAGCTATGGCAGGTAGAAAAGCAGAATTGCGTTACTTAGAACAGTTATATAGTGAGGGCGGCAATCAGATTCTGGTGCTGTACGGACGGGCGGATAACCAGGGCAGACAGTTGGTACAGGAATTCTGTAAAAATAAGAAAAGCTTTTATTATTATGCGCCAGAGGTGTCTGCAAAGGCTCAGAAGAGCCGGATGAAGCGTGAAATTGCAGAATATTACCAGGTATCTGTATCAGAAGAGAGTTATGATATTTATTTTAAACGTATCAAAAGCGGAGACGGCAGTAAACTGGTTTTGGTAATTGAGGAATTTCAGAATATTTTGAAGAAGGATGAAATGTTTCTGGAAAGTGTGGTGAAATTAAAAGATAAGCAGCTTTACCCAGGTCCAGTACTGATTCTTCTGTGTTCCAGCGATGTCTGCTGGGTGGAACAGGAAATGCCTGAACTGCTGGGAAAGGCGGGAAAGAACCTCAGCGGAATCACAAAACTTCACGAGCTGCGTTTTATGGATGTAGCAAAAAAATTTTCTGGTTATACATTGAGGCAGAAGGTAGAGGTATATGGAATTTTAGGCGGGGTACCTGAATATCTTCGCCATTGGGATCAGAGAGGCGATGTGAAATACAATATCTGCAGGAACATTTTATCTCCGGATGGGTTTTTGCACCATAAGGCAGAAGAACTGATTCGCAGTCAGCTGCGGGAACTTACCGTTTACAATACGATTTTAGAGGCGATGGCAAGCGGCAGGAGAAAATTAAACGAACTGTATCAGGAAACGGGATTTTCCAGAGCAAAAATCAGTGTTTACTTGAAAAATCTGATGGAATTCGATGTGGTTGAGAAGGTTTATTCTTTTGAAACCGGGGGATGGGAAAATGCACAAAAGGGGTTATATCAGATCAAAGATACTTTTATTAATTTTTGGTTTAAATTTGTATATCCTCATTTGTCAGATCTATACCGAATAGAGCCAGAGCAATTTTATGAGAAATATATTGCAGAAGAGCTGGAGAAATATCTAAACCGTTATTTTGTAAAATTGTGTATGGAATATCTGGAACATTTGGATAATGGGCATAAACTGCCTCTGGAAATTTATAAGATGGGAACCTGGGTCGGCAAGAAAGGGACGATTGATATTATCGCCCAGAACAGTGTGAGAGAAAATCTGATCTGCCTCTGCAATTGGTTAGAGCCAGAGATGACCTTTGAGATGTGCCAGCAGTTGTTTGCCAGTATGGAACAGGCAAAAGTGACAGCTAGTTTTTACTATCTGTTTACGGCAAGATCTTTCGATGAAAAACTGGTGAAAATGGTGTCAAAGGATTCACGTATCCTGTTGGTGGATATGAATCAGGTAATTTAGAGAAAGCAGGATAAATTATGGCGAAAGCTTTGTATATAGCAGAAAAACCCAGTGTGGCGAGGGAATTCGCCAAGGCATTAAAACTGGATTTTAAAAACCAGGATGGTTTTATGGAGGCGCAGGAGGCGGTAGTAACTTGGTGTGTGGGACATTTGGTGACCATGAGCTATCCGGAAGCTTATGATGAAAAATATAAGAGATGGACCCTTGCCACACTTCCTTTTATTCCAGAAGAATTTAAGTATGAGGTGATTCCAGGAGTAAAAAAGCAGTATAAGATTGTGTCAGGACTGCTGAAGCGGCCGGATGTGGAAACTATTTATGTCTGCACAGACTCTGGAAGAGAAGGAGAATATATTTATCGTCTTGTGGAGCGTCAGGCAAAGGTCAAAGGTAAGGAACGCAGAAGAGTTTGGATTGATTCTCAGACGGAGGAAGAGATTCTTAGGGGGATTCGGGAAGCAAAAGATCTTTCGGAATATGATAATCTGTGTGAATCGGCTTATTTAAGGGCCAAAGAAGATTATTTAATGGGGATTAATTTTTCCAGGCTTCTTACATTGAAATATGGCAACGCCATTTCTAATTTTGTGGGAACAAAATATACAGTAGTCAGTGTAGGGCGTGTTATGACCTGCGTGCAGGGAATGGTGGTGCGCCGGGAACGGGAAATACGGGAATTTGTGAAAACACCGTTTTACCGTGTCCTAAATACTCTGGATATACAGGGGAATGCCGTGGAGGGAGAATGGAGAGCAGTGGAAGGTTCTAGGTATTACAATTCTCCTAAGCTCTATAAAGAAAACGGCTTTAAGGATAAAGCAGAAGCGGAAAAGTTAATACAGAATTTAACAGAGGGAAAAAGCGAGGAAGAGTGGAAGGCCTTAGTGGAAAAAATTGAGAAAAAGAAAGAGACGAAGAATCCGCCGCTATTGTATAACCTTGCTGAGCTTCAAAATGAGTGTTCCAGGCTGTTCAAGATCAGTCCGGACCAGACGCTGCAGGTGGTCCAGGAACTGTATGAAAAAAAACTGGTGACTTACCCTAGAACAGACGCCAGAGTATTGTCTACGGCAGTGGCAAAAGAGATACATAAAAATCTCAGCGGGCTGAAAAATATACCGTCTGTGAAACATTTTGCAGAAGAAATTCTTTCAGAGGAAAGATATAAAAACATTGCCAGGACCAGATATGTTAATGACAAGCAGATTACGGATCATTATGCTATTATACCTACAGGACAGGGACTTTCGGCTGTCCGCAGCCTGAGCCAGACCTCTTTAAATGTCTATGAAGCCATTGTGCGGCGGTTTTTGAGCATTTTTTGTCCGCCTGCTGTTTATCAAAAGATCAGCCTGACAACGGTTATGGAGCTGCAGGAAACTGGAAAGGAGAGATTTTTTGCTTCTTTTAAAATATTGACAGATGCAGGATATCTGCGGGTGATGGAGTATTCTTTTCAGAAGAAAAAGGAAACAGATTCTGCCAATAAGGAGAAAGAAGGGCGCACAGAAACTTGCGATATGGAATTTATGAAACAGTTATCGAAACTGAAAAAGGGAATGGAACTAAAGGTAACTGCATTAAATATTAAGGAGGGGGAGACAGCGCCTCCCAAGCGTTATAATTCCGGTTCCATGATTCTTGCTATGGAGAACGCAGGGCAGTTAATTGAAGACGAGGAATTACGTGCTCAGATAAAAGGAAGCGGAATCGGTACCAGTGCCACCCGGGCAGAGATTTTAAAGAAGCTGGTCAATAATAAATATCTGGCGTTGAATAAGAAGACGCAGATCATTACTCCTACTTTGCTGGGAGAAATGATCTATGATGTGGTAAATGCTTCGATCCGTTCTCTGCTGAATCCAGAATTGACGGCGAGCTGGGAAAAAGGATTGAATTATGTGGCAGAGGGAAGCATCACGCCTCAGGAGTATATGGTAAAACTGGAGGCTTTTATACAAAGCCGTACCAGCGGTGTATTGAAATTAAATAACCAGTATATGCTGCGGGGCTGTTTTCAGCATACAGCGTCATTTTATAAATCATCAAAGAAGAAGGAAGGAAAGAAAAAAGTATGAAAACATGTGAAATTGTAAATTTGTATACCTTATCAGAAACGATAGCTGCAGATCTGTTTACAGGGCTGACATATCCATGGGAGGCGCTTCCAAAGATCAGTGAATTTATCTGTAAACTGGGAAAGACATTAGACCCTGAAAAATATGATCAGCGTGGAGATAATATCTGGATTGCCAAAAATGCCAAAGTAGCGCCGACAGCCTTTCTGAATGGGCCTCTTATTGTAGATGAGGAAGCAGAAATCCGCCATTGTGCGTTTGTTCGAGGAAATGCCATTGTGGGAAAAGGAGCCGTTGTAGGCAACTCCACAGAGCTGAAAAATGTGGTACTATTTAACAAAGTGCAGGTACCGCATTACAATTATGTAGGCGATTCCATTTTAGGTTATAAGTCTCATATGGGAGCAGGCTCCATTACTTCCAATGTCAAATCTGATAAGACGCTGGTAGTGGTTAAGGATGGCAGAGAAGAAATTGCAACAGGATTGAAAAAGTTTGGCGCAATGCTGGGAGACGAGGTGGAAGTCGGCTGCAACAGTGTCTTGAATCCAGGGACAGTCGTGGGAAGGGAGAGCAATATATATCCGCTGTCCATGGTGCGTGGAGTAGTTCCAAAACATTCCATATATAAAAATAAAAATGAGATTGTCGAAAAGCAATAATTCATCAATCTGTTATTGACAAAAAGCATCACATGTACTATTGTATTATATGAGTAATACAAAGAAGGTGTGATGCTTTTTGTTTCCAGAGATTTTTATCACAAATTGTGAAGATGCATCATATCAGAAGGAGAGGTAGTTATGTTAGAAATTCAGGAGCTGACGAAAAAATATGGAAAATATCTTGCTGTGGACCATGTGAGTTTTACCGTTCCTACAGGTCATGTGGGGATTTTACTGGGTCCTAATGGGGCAGGAAAGTCTACTATTATCAAGAGCATCGCGGGACTTCTGCGGTATCAGGGAGGTGTTGGGATTGAACATATGCCAGCAAAAAACCTGGAGGCAAAGAGGGTATTTGCATATGTACCAGAGGTTCCGGCGATGTTTGATGCGCTGACTGTGCGGGAACATATAGAATATATCAGACGTGCTTATGATTCAGAGATTACAGAAGAAGAGATCAATCAGCTTTTGATCCGGTTCGAATTAGAGGATAAGCAGAATAAACTGGGAAGGGAGCTTTCCAAAGGAATGATGCAGAAAGTGAGCATCTGCTGTGCCCTTGCCATCAAGCCCAAAGTGATTCTTCTGGATGAACCGATGGTGGGACTGGACCCGGCAGCCATCAAAGAGTTAAAGGAAGTAGTGCTGGAATTGAAGGAACAGGGGGTTACCGTACTGATCAGCACGCATATGCTGGAAATGGTGAAGGAACTGTGGGACTTTATGTTTATTATGGAAAAAGGGAAAATTATAGGTTCCTTTAACAAGGAAGAAGAGAAAGATGCAGATATTGAGGAACTGTTTTTCAAAATTACAGAAGGCGGTGATGCATCATGAGAGGGTTAGTCTATCTTTATCAGCGGACAATCATTAATCGCATTAGATTTGCTTTGAAGCGTCCGGTAAGTTATATAATGGGAGCGTTTATTGTATTTTATGCCGTCATGATGTTTTTCAGCTTTCAGACGATGGTTGAAGAGGGAAGATTG
Source organism: Lachnospiraceae bacterium (assembly GCA_910575075.1). Lineage (GTDB taxonomy): Bacteria > Bacillota > Clostridia > Lachnospirales > Lachnospiraceae > Petralouisia. Next base: position 113,153 of record CAJTCY010000004.1, on the reverse strand, counting down.
GGTTCCGTTGAAAATATGGTGACCATTATCTCTGGAATTATTCTGTTATTGATTCCTGGAAATATTATCGCTTATTCCAAACGCAAGGGACTGATCTTCCGTCCCAGTGAAGTTCATTTTGTATTTTCCGCTCCGGTAAGCCCTAAAATGGTATTGATGTTTGCAGGAGTGAAATCATTTGCCGTAAATATTTTAATAGGAATTATAATTGCTGTTTTGGGAGTACTGTGGTTTGAAGTAGGGATTTTGCAGGCTTTGGCATTTTTTATATTTTTTGCAGTGTTTGAAAGCATTCTGGAAGCGTCTCTGATCATATTCTGTTATGGAAATGAACGGCTTGGCGAGAAATTTTTCAAATGCCTGGTAGTTGTGATGTTTTCTTTTATGGGCGTAATAGCAGGCGTGGCAGTATTTCTGCTGATGACAAAGGAGCCTTCGTTTCAATTGATTCAGGATTATTTTGCAATGCCAGTGATACAGCTTGTGCCAATTGTGGGCTGGACCATTGCCCTGATACGTCTGTTATTTCTGGGGGCAGATACCATCAGCCTGATTGGTACGGTGCTCTACCTTCTTTCTGTTGTCCTGGTATTTATCGCAGCAAGGAAGATGAAATGTACAGGAGCCTATTATGAGGATGCCATGAAATTTGCAGACGATTATCAGAAAATCCGGCAGAATCAGAAAAAAGGCATTGCCAATGTTCCATGGAAAAGGAAACAGAAGCTGCGTGAAGCCACAGTGGAATATAAAGGTACCTTTGCAAAAGCAATCTATTTTCGGCAGATTTTGGAGTATAAGAAGAATCCTACCTTTATTTTTGGCTGGAACAGCCTGCTATGCTTTGGGCTTGGGATAGCCATTGCGGCAGTAGGCTATTTTAATGATGCAGTAAATGAATTTGGACCAGGCAAGATATTTATTATTCCAGGAGTAGTGGCGTATGTAACTTTTATATTTACTGGCTACGCAACTAAATGGTCAAAGGAGCTGGAAAACCCATATACGTATCTGATACCAGATACACCTTTGAGGAAGGTCTGGTATGCCACAAAGATTGAACATTACCGTGCTATTGTGGATGGAATTTTGGTGACGGTTCCCGGAGCCGTTGTATTTGGCATTGGTCCGGTGCTGACCGTATTGACGGTACTTTTATATATCTGCCTGCAGGCAAACCGCCTTTATTACAATATGCTTGCAGATGCGCTGGTTGGAAATGTTCTGGGCAATTTTGGCCGTTCTATGGTAAAATTGCTGTTTCAGGGTTTTGCTATAGGAATTGGAATTATGGCTGCGGTGCTGGCAGGCTTATTTTTGGGGGTTGAGACAGGATTTGTTGTGATGATAGCAGTAATGGGAGTTCTTACTTTTGCAGGAGCAGCGATTGCCTCTGTGTCATTTACCAGGATGGAAGTAATGGAATAGGAGAAGTTAGAAAAGCCTTTTTGGGAGAGCAGGATATCCCGAAAAGGTTTTTATTATTCCGGCAGTCCAATGACAGTTGACATGAACAAAACCGCAGAATATAATGATTGTACAATCACATTGGCGTAATTTGGCGGAGGTAGGAAATGAAGTTAAAGAATATTTTAATTGTAACAGAAGATCTGGAACGTTCTAAGAAATTTTATAAAGATTTATTTGGCCTGGAAGTCATTTTAGACAATGATGGAAATGTAGTTTTAACGGAAGGTTTGGCACTGCAGGACAAAAAAATCTGGGAGTCTTTCATTGGACAGGATGTGCATTTTAATAATAATGCCTCAGAACTATATTTTGAAGAAAAAAATATAGATGAATTTGTTAAAAAACTGGATAATTATGAAATGCCAGTTGCATATGTGAACAAACTTATGCAGCATTCTTGGGGACAGAGAGTTGTAAGGTTCTATGATCCAGATGGCAATTTGATTGAGGTTGGAACACCTATGTAGATCGGCAGTTTTTTCAACATAAGGGGAGTCAGGCAAAGCATATGTCTTTCGGAAACGGATTTGGTATGCTTAGAATAAAAGGGGGAAACAACCATGGACAATATGGACTTATTGTTGAAAGATGCATTTGAAGAAATGGTAACACAGGAATATGAAAATCGTTTTTTGGATTATCCAGAGCATCGCTTTTCTTTGAAGTTTCGGATTAAAATGCATCACATGATACGCAAGATCGGTACAGAGGAAAAGGGGATAAGAGACAGAACATCTATACTGGAATTATATCGTCCGATTCATTCCAGAAGGCGGCTGATTTTGTTAGTAGCATTGATACTGTTACTGCTGGGCGGAACTGTAGTTGCAGCAAAGACTTTAATTTGCTGGTTATATCAAATTACAATAGAACAGCGTGAAGACCATGTGAAAGTAAATGAGGATGAATCAGCTATTTCAGGAGATGAGACAAGTGTAACGGAAGAGGGCTTTCGGAAATATAAACTTACAAGAATTCCAGAAGGATATAATTTGGTGGAAGAGAAATTTATTAAAATGTTTAACGAATATAAGGTGACATATTTAAACTCAAACAATGAAACATTACTTTTTAGACAGAATGGTCAGGATGAGGTTACAATGGGAAATATTACTTCTGATAGGGCAGAGTTAGAAGAGGTAAAAGTAAATGGGTTTAAAGGATTTTATGTGAAAGATTATGATACGGCAAATTTAATTCTTTCAGATGGAGATTGTTTAATTGAAATTTTTGGGAATTTTTCTAAAGAAGAACTGATTGATCTGGCAGAAGGACTCGAATTGTCAGAATAAAATGTAAATTTAATTAAAGAGGGTAGTCATTAAAGTGGAATATTAACCATTAAAGGGACTGATCACTAAATAAATAGATTTTATTTTCAATATAGATTTTTTTGAAAAAATATATTTCAGAGAGCGGAAAGTTTACCTGAAACAGGAGCAGTTATAGTATCTATAGATACGGAACAGATAAATTAGAGTTTTATAAACACCACTTTACAACTTTTTGAGAAATAAAATAACGCACAGGACACTTTCTAATGTATAATTAGTTTGCCCACAAAACTATACGAAAGAGAGTGACCCTGTACGTCAAACTTATACAACGAAAATAATCTCATTGGTAGACTGTACCGTTATTTTTATATTTATTTTTAAATTTATCCGCGCCGACGATAGAAATGTTGTTTCTGTTGGTTTTATCCATGCTGGCTATGGAAACGGTCGGTTCCATCCGCTCATTATATAGGCATTTTCTCTCCGGGATTACCGAAAAATCATTGAATGCGTTTTATTATGCTTGTTCTTATACCAAAGCTGATTATTCTAGATTTATGAATATCACCACAGGCACAGCTTTGAAACTGATACCGGAAAAACTGCTGTCACAGCCTGTCTTTCTGTGCATTGATGATACGATCGTTTCAAAGTTTGGCAAAAAATTTGAAGATGTGTCAAAACTTTTTAACTATGCAGCTCATCATGGCTCCAATTTCCTGGACGGACATTGTTTTGTAGGCCTGATGCTCTGTATCCCCGTATGGAAGAAAAACAGAATCCATTCCCTTTGCGTTTCGCTTGCATACCGCATGTGGCAGAAAACAGAATTCAAACTGGAGCTGGCAGCATCTATGATCCACCGGGTCATGCCGGAATTAAGTGAAAAGAAAAATATTATTATCCTCTGTGACAGTTGGTATGTAAAAAAGAATCTTGTTTCCATCGTGGACGAGTATGAAAAATTACTATACGGCTGCACGCCGTGTCCTTACAAGTATTTTTTGGCAAAAGGCCAGTCATGGCATATGTGACTTCTCCTGAAAAAATTCTGGTTCCAGAAGGCTGATTTTCAGTACCATTATTCCAGAGCAGCTCCAGATTTTCTGCGCGTGGCAGGAGAAAGCTCCGTTAAACCAGACAGGCAGTGCATGGATGGATTTTATCCAGTTGCTCCTGTATTCATTTAGATGGAATAGATGGAACATAGAAGTCAGTTACTACGAGCAGAAAATATTCTGGTCACTGTGCAGCTATATAGTACGTAGCCGCAAAGGGATTGAAATGCTGGTGAATCTGATTAACATCACATACTGCGCAATGAAACTGCTTCCATATCTGGGTAAAACTTTTTCAGAATACCGTGCGGAAAGTGTACAGGAATTGCTATAATGAATGCCTTAAAACAACTGATGCAGAAGCAGGGGTATCATCTATAATATTGTAAAGTAGTGTGATAACTTATTATACGCTTGTCCATATGTATCAAAGACAAATAAATGACCAAGTGATAGTAGTTCAGTTAATGTTGTTGAAAATGAAGGATTTGTTGATCCCTGTACGAGTGAGTATGGAATACATTTGAAAAGAAAAGAGAATGGAGAGATATACTATGTAACAACATTGGGAAAGCATATGTATTATGAGCTAAAATTGTATTTGCAACGACATCAGTTGATCTATAATTTGGGGAGTGTTCATACTAAACTAAAAGACGTAAAACAAGAGATAGACAAAAGGGAATCTTTACATAAACCAGCAGAAGAATTAAAAGTACTTTATAGAGATTTATGTGTTGTGCTTTTTGAATATTACAATGCATTTTCGGAAGATATTGAATGATATATAGCGAAAGAAGGTGGAACTATGGACATGTAAGAATTAAAAGAACTCATTTACCAAGGTGAAAAAATAGATGTAGAGTGTAAAAAGGCAGAGAAGAATGTACCGAAATCCGCCTACGAATCGTATTCTGGATTTGCCAATACAAAAGGTGGCTATATTATTTTGTGTGTTGGGGAAGATAAAACTAAGATTAATCCGGAAGGACGATTTATAATTTATGTGGATATGACACATTTGATATAATGAAGAAGAATTTTAAGCGGCTTGAATTTGGAAAAAGAGCTGCTGAGGGATGCGATATCAATTACGTCGAAGCAAAAAAGCAGGTGGAACAGGATGAAAAAAGTATGATGATAGTATAATTGAACAGAATAATATCAGAGTTGAAATAGATTCTGCTAGTGGAGAGATTAGGGCTTTGGATAAAAAGTATAAACTATCTGGTTGCGTAACTTATGATGAATGGAATGAAAAATTATTGCGCATAAAAGAGGTAGAACGAATTAGGGAAGAGAAGAACTTGCAATTAAAAAAGATGGCTAATGAAGTTGTAATAACTTGTGAAAATGATGCATTATTTAAAGCATTGATAGAATTGAATGAGCAAAGACATATTTATGAAGAGGAATATTTCCCCAATGTAGTGAAGCAGTATATAGATTCTGGGGCAGTTTTGTTGAGACAGGTGTATAGATATGGACATGATTTTTATGCACATCTTGTCAGTTTAGAGAAAGGTATCTGAGAAGAAATAGTATTACTGTGAATAATCTATAGCAGAAAGAGAGGCATCTAAATGATTCCATTAAAAATAGAAACTTTGTTAGAAGGGCGTGTCGTTGAGCATGACCGTGTAGAGTATAAAACGGGCTGGAATCCAAATGACATCATTCATTCTATTTGTGCCTTTGCAAATGACTATGATAATACCAATGGCGGATACATTGTCATAGGAGTAGAAGAGAAAAATGGTATGCCGATATTTCCACTAAAAGGTGTCTCGAAGGAAAAGCTGGATTCTATCCAGCAGGAAATATTTCAGTACTGCAATCAGATTATTCCACGGTACATTCCAAGAATAGAAGTGGTTGATTATAAGAATGAAGAAACATATTTGATATATTTGTGGTGTTCCGCAGGTGATAGCGGTCCTTATCAAGCACCCAAATCCGTGTATGTTGAAAATGGTGAAAAAGCGGACAAAAGTTTGAAATACTGGATTAGACCGGCATCGCTCACTACGGATGCGAAACAGGATGAAATATCTGAATTGTTTGATAAATTTAATTCAGTTCCGTTTGATGACCGTGTAAACAGAAAAGCAAAGATTGATAATATCAGGAGAGGGTATCTTGAAGATTTTATCAGGAAGAGCAATAGCAGTCTGGTAATGGAATTAAATAGCAGTTCATTAGAGGAACTGTTACTTGCACAGGAAGTTGCAAATGAGACGGATACGGAATTGGATATTAGAAATATCGGTGTATTAATGTTTACGGAACATCCGGAAAAACTGATTCCGGGGGCGTATATTGAGTTGATTAGATTTCATTCAAAAGAAGCTGAGGCGTCTGATGATTTTACGGAAAAAACATTTACAGGACCGATATGGAAACAGGTTCAGGATGCTTTGGATTATATAAAGACAACAGTGATTGAGGAAAAAGTTGTAAAAGTGCAAGGTCAGGCAGAAGCAGAACGCTATTTTAATTATCCGTACAATGCATTGGAAGAGACATTGGTAAATGCGGTGTTTATAAGTCTTATCGAGAGCCGGAACCAGTGGAAATCCGTATATATGTGGACAGCATTCAGATACTAAATTATCCGGGACTTGCTAAATGGATTAATCTTGAGCGTTTTGCATCAGGTAAGGTGAAAGGCAGAAAATACCGAAACAGAAGAATCGGAGAATTGTTTAAGGAGATTGACTTATCTGAAAAAAAGGGAACAGGCATTCCTAAAATATTAAGAGAACTGAAACAAAATGGTTCGCCGGAGCCTGAATTTGATATGGATGAGGAAAGAACCTATTTGAATACGATTATTCGCATAAGAGACGGGTTTGAAAGAGAAGAAAAAATGTCCGAATCAATGTCCGAATCAATGTCCGAATCAATGTCCGAATTAGAAAGGGCTAGAATGCAGATTATTTTGCTCTATTTGAAGACAAATAAAGAAATAAATAGTTCTGCTGCAGCGAAATTGTTGGAAGTCGAGATAAAGACGGCAAGTCGTTTGCTGCTGAAAGCTGAAAAGCTGGATATCCTTAAAGGCGCCGGAAAAACAAAAAATAAGGTATATTTTAAAGAATAAAGCAAATGAATGTCATCGTAAGATGGGAGTATACCAAGATTTCGGTCCGGCACAGTAAATGCTTTTTGCATATCAGGTAATTGTAAGTCAATGCGTTCACGGTTTGTACCAAAGGATATATAGTTTCCTTTTTGCCGACAACGCAGATATGATTATAGATGCAGGAACGCACGAAGTAATCTTTCTTCATCATTCCGCTGGCAAGAATGCGTGCCTCAATTTGTTTGCGTTCAGTGTCATTGATTCTGAAACTGATGGTTGGATTTTTGTGTTTGTTGCTCATGGTAATGCTCCTTTCGTTTTAAATGTGGCTGTGGCAGCAGGCGTTATGGTACAGCCTGATAGCCATAGGAAATTTATTCTGAGTAATGTAAAAAGTAGATTATATCATGCCGATGGATGGTATATAGGTAGTAAGTACTGCTACTAATTTGCTACTAAAAATTTTGAAAACGGTGTGAAAAGAGCAATATTTTACGAAATACTCGTGCCTGAAATGTAGGAAATATCAGCATTTGAGAGTTGCTGATAAAAACTTCGGGAAGAGTTCAAATCTTTCCAGATGGTAAACAAGAAAAAGTGTATATTTAAATAAAAAATTTGAAAAAAAGTGTCATATTTTTCCATATTCGATTGTTACTATATAGTACCAGACTGCCCAGAGGGCAGAGATTGGCAATCAGAAAGGAGAAATATGATGAAACGAAAATTACTAATGATAATGGCACTGGCAGGAATGCTGGCGGTAACGCCCAGCAGCAGTGCATTGGCAGCAGCCCCCGCACAGACGGCACAGGTGGGAAGTGAGAATGAAGTTCAGCCTCGGTATGTGAATACAGCAAATATCGCAGCTAGTTTAAAAATTGTTGGAAGTACAGCATATGCATATTCCACTGTTACTGCAAAAAGAGCATGCCATATTAGCACAATAATGCGATTGCAGCGGTGGACGGGATCAGAATGGTTCACGGTTTGCTCATGGGTAGCGGGAACTGACATTGGAAGTATGACAATGGAAAGATCTTTTGCATTAACCACCCGTGGAACCTACCGGATATATACTCTCTTTAATGTAGGAGGAGAGCAGCTTACCTACACAAGCGTAAGTAAAACATATTGAGCATGAAAGATTTTCTAAAAGACTTGCTGAAGGATTTTCTGAAAGCAAGTAAGCCTCTGTTGATACTTTTTGCATTGATTATGTTTACAAATTACCTGATACAGTTGGTTCAGTTTCTGCTTTCGTTTTTTATTTAAGCAAGCAGGCAGTTCAGGAGTTTGTCATTCATTTCCGGTGACATAAAACAGAAGCGGATGTATTTGTTATTTAAAAATGGAAAGGTGGAGCAGTCTCGAATCATCATTTGTCTGCGGATGGCGCGTTCAAAAAGGAGACCGGAAGTCAGGGTGTCGTCTAACAGGCGCACCAGCATGAAATTTCCGCTGGGCGGATATGCTTTAAACCGGTTGTCTTTGGAGAACAGTTCGTAGATGCGGGACCGTTCCTCAGAAATCAATGCCCTGGTCTGGACAATATAGGAAGAATCCCGGAACATGATTTCTCCTGCAATTACTGCAAGAGAATTGATGGTCCAGGGATTCTTTCTGGTATTAATCGCTTTAATCAGGTCACGGTTTCCAGTTATTGCATAACCTAGCCGCAGCCCAGGGGCAGCAAAGAATTTGGAAATGCCGCGCAGAATAATGATATTGTTGTAGTATGCTGTCAAGGGAATTGAGGTAATATGTTGAAAATCGTCGGCGAATTCTACGTAAGTTTCATCAACCATTACAAAAATGTCGTTCTGCTTGCAGACATCCAGAATGATACGCATGGTTTCCTGGCGGATGGCGCCGGAAGTTGGATTATTAGGATTGCAGATTACAAGAAGGTCAATACTTTCATTAAGGTGCGCGGTGAAATCATTGACATCCAGTGCGAAATTTTGTTCTTCTCTCAGCGGATAGTATAAAGTAGTGCCTCCGCCCAGAGCGATTTCACGTTCATATTCAGAGTAGGTGGGACCGATGATCATGGCTTTTTGGGGATGCTGAATTTGGATAAACAGGGAAATCAATTCGGTGGAACCATTGCCCATAATGACAGATTCCCAGTCGGTGCCTGCGTAACTGGCAATACATTTACGAAGTGAGGTGTATTCTCTGTCGGGATAGGTGGTAATGGCGTCAATATGGCTTGCAAGGGTTTCACGCAGCAGAGTGGAGACTCCAAGTGGGTTTACATTAGCACTGAAACTTACAATTTCTTCTTTTTTTATTCCGTATATCTGTTCAATTTTTTCTAAATCACTTCCGTGAAAATGGTCTTTATGCTGAATCATATTTCTCCTCCAAATTATAGTTACGGCTGTTTACACAGACGTTCAAATCGTTTATAATGAAATAACAACTCTTTACATTATAACGATTATTGATAAAAAAGCAAGCAGGTGACGATTTGCAGAAGAAAATAGAAGAAATGGCAGCAGGAACATGTCAATGTCAATCTTCCATACTTGAATTTACACCAGACAAACTGGAGTTTGAAGTGTTGGAAGGAACCGAATATTCAGGTGAATTTTCTATACAGAATACCAATCAGATTCCTATACAGGGGATAATCTATTCCTCCAGCCCCAGAATGGAGTGTCAGGAACCGAAGTTTCAGGGAGTGTCCATTGCGAAGAAATTCAAATTTCACAGTGAAGGATTATGCGAGGGGGATGTCCAGACAGGAAATCTTCATATTGTCAGCGATCAAGGGGAATATATTCTTCCTTTTTCGGTGTCTGTCTCAAAGAAATATCCAGACAGCTCTCAAGGAATAATCAAAAGCGTTACAGAGTTCACCAATCTGGCACGGCAGAATTTTGATGAGGCAGTGAAGGTCTTTGGGCAGCCGGAATTTGTACGGATTTTTGGGCTTCAGGAGACGGAAGAGCGTTTGATTTATCAGGGGCTTTGCCATCGCCCCTGTACCCGTGCGCAAGTGGAAGAATTCCTGATTGCAGCACGGAAAAAGAAGCGGGTATTGTTTGAAATTGAGGAAGCGCAGCGGGAGTTTTGTAATGTCATGGAGGAACAGAAGCATTATGTTGCGTTAAAGAAGGAAGAATGGGGTCATTTCGCCCTGGAAATAACTGCACAGGGAGAATGGCTGCAGCTTTTAAAACGCAGAATAACGGATGAAGATTTTGTGGGAAGCCGCGGACTTGTGGAGTATATGATTGTGCCAGACAAACTTCATGCGGGGAAGAATTACGGGAAACTAACGCTGCAGACACCTTTCCAGAAGGAAGAAATTGAATTATGTGCTGTGGGAAAACGCACTGGAAAAAGTCAGATGGCACGGATGATTCAGAAAAAGCAGGCGGAGCTTGCACGCAGTTATTTGGATTTTGGATTTCGAAAGATGGTAACCGGAGTGTGGGCGAAGCGTGCAGTTAAGATCTTGGAAGAATTGATGGATCTGGAGCCTGATAACCTCTGGTATCTGTTGGTGAAGGCACAGGCATTTCTGGTGAACCGCCAGCGTCAGGAAGCAGAATGGGTTATGGATTCGTTTCCGCGGAATAAGGTGGACAAGAGTTCGCCTATGTATGCCTATTACCTGTATTTGTGTACGCTGAGAGAGCCAGAACCTTCGTATGTCAACAAATGTACCAGTCAGATACGCAAGATTTACCACAAGAATCAGGAAAATGATGTGCTTCTTTGGATCCTGCTGTTTTTAGATGAAGAGCTGAATTACAGCAAGGGCAGGAAGCTGGAGGTAATTGCCAGGCATTTAAGGAGAAACAAAGAAAGTATCCTTCTTTATCTGGAGGCGTGGAGGATACTTGAAAAAGAGCCGTTTCATCTGCGTAAGGCCGGTGAGTTTGAGCGTAAGATACTGAATTTTGCAGTAAAATATCAGTCTGTATCCAAAGAATTGGCAGAACAGATCATCAGGTTGGTACCAGAGATTCCGGTGTATGATAATATCTGGTATAAAATTCTTGCCGCCTGTTATCAGGTTACGCCTTGCCAGGAAAGCCTGCAGGCAGTCTGCAGTTATTGCATTAAGGGACATAATTATGGAAATGAGTACTGGAAATGGTATCAGAAGGGAGTAGAAGAAGAGCTGAGAGTTGCCGGGCTGTATGAAGCATGGGTGCTGTCGGCAGATGAGAAACAGATGAATAAGCTGCCAAAGCCGATAGTCTTATACTTTCAGTCTTACAGTAATCTTGCCAGTGACCCACAGGCAATGTTGTATGCGGCAGTGATCAGAGGAAAATCTCAGTGGAAAAGCATTTGGCCTCATTATCAAAGAAACATCCAGGAATTTGCTCTGCGCCAGCTAAGGCATGGAAAAATGAACGCAGTACTGGCGGTGATTTATCAGGAGGTGCTGACGCCAGAATTATTGAATGGGGAAGATGGAAAATATCTGGCAAAGGCGCTGTTTGCCTGTGAAGTGACCTGCAGCAGCCCGGAGGCGTCTAATTTGGTGATCTGCCAGCATCCTTTAAAAAGAGAACAGGTTGTTCCTTTTGTTCATGGAAGAGGATATGTGAATATCTACTGCAGTTCCTGGCAAATTTTGATGGAAGATGCCAGCGGCAGACGATTTCTGCCTGGAGAAGATCTTAAAGTAACACCTCTTATGGACAGTGAAAAGTTTTTAGAGAGGGGAATTGCCTGTGTGGATGAGAAGCTTCCCTATTTACTGAAGTATTTTGATAAGAAAAAAATCTGGCAGACTTATGAAAAAGAGGATTTGCCCTGGCTGCAGATGCTTGTGGATTCTAAGGCTGTCAGTGAAGCTTATCGGGGAGAGCTGCGCCCTCAAATGATAGAATATTTTTATGATAATTATACTGGAGAGGCATTGGACGAATTTCTTCTGAATCTCTCTTTTGAGGGTATTGAAAAGCAGGCCAGAGAGAAAATTATGAATCTGCTGGTGGCAAGACGTCATTACCGGCGTGCTTATGAATTGCTGGAGCAGTATGGATGTGAACATATTTCTCCTGTAAAACTGGTGTATGTGATCTGTCATAAACTGGAGGAATCAGAGCAGCCGGAAGACAATATTTTCCTTCTAGGATTGTGCCGAAATGTATTTCTCCGTGGGAAATATAATGAACAGATTCTTATATATATGAGCAGATTTTTTTATGGATGCCTGGAGGAAATGCTAAAGCTCTGGAAGGCAGTCTATAATTTTGAACTGGATACGTATGAATTGGAGGAACATTGCCTGGAACGTTTTCTGTACACAGGAGATTATTCATCAGAAATAGAAACGGTATTTGAGCATTATGCCAGGAGCCAGGGAAAAGATATTCTGATTCTGGCGTATCTTACCAGAATGTGTCACCAGTATGTGATAAGAGATGCTGTGGTGTCAGAATATATTTTTCAGAAAATATCAGGATTGCTGCGGAATGGGCAAAAATTGAATTTTGTATGCCGCCTTGGATTCTTGAAATGGTGCTCCAGCCTGGAGCAGGCAACAGATGAGGTTTTGGATTTTGCTGACAGAATATTGAGTGAAGCATTGAAAAAAGGATTGTTTTTCGAGTTTTATCAGGATCTGCCAGAGAAAATGAAACAGAAAAACCTGATCCACGACAGGACAGTGCTGGAATACCGCACGAATTCTGGGGCATTGGTAATGATTGCTTATATTCCCCAGGGAGAGACAGAATATGTGGAATGCGAAATGCAAAATATGTATGATGAAATATATGCAAAGGAATTTCTGGTGTTTTTCGGGGAAAGTCTCCCTTACTACATTAAAGAAAAGCAAAATGAAGAATGGAAGGTAACTCAGAGCGGACAGATTCAAAGACACCAGCTGGAGACTGGAAGTGATGACAGCCGTTATGAGATGGTGAACGAAATGATGGCAGGATGGCAGATGAAAGACGAGGAGACCATGATGAAATGCCTGGAGACTTATGGACAGATGGATGAACTGGTGAACCAGGAATTTACGGTGATTTAAGGCAGGTGAAAGGGAAGAATGAAACCAGGCAGAGAGGAATGGTATATCGGTATAGAGGCAGGCAGGCGTTTTACACAGATTAGCTGCTATCACGCAGGACAGTCGGAGCCGGAAACGAAGAGCACCCTTGCCGGAACCGAGCTGTACCAGATTCCTACGGCGCTCTGCAAACGCAGACAGACAGGACAGTGGTGCATTGGCGAGGAGGGCAGAAGGATTGCAGAGGCAGGAGAGGGCTACTATGCTGCAGATCTTTTGAAACGTGCTTTTTATAAGGAAACAGTTTCTATGGACAGGGAATATCTGGCTGAGGAACTGCTTCTGGTATTTTTTCGCAAGCTGCTCCGCATGGCGCTTCCGGCGAAGGGAGTGGCGGCAGTGACAAAGTGTGTGTTTTCTTTGGAAAAGATAACTGCAGAATCAGCGGAATTTATACAAAATTTAGCGGAAAGGCTGGGATTTGCGGAGGAACAGATCCTGATTCAGGATCATAAGGAAAGCTTTTATGCTTATGTAGTGTCTCAGGAGCCTGCGCTGTGGCAGCATCAGGTATTGCTTTTTGAAGAAGAGGGCGAAGGGGTATACTGTCGTCTTCTGGCATGCAATAATAAGACAAAACCGAAAATTGCCAGAACATCGGAAGCATTTCTGGGAAAGCTGCCGCAAGTATTGCAGGAGAGAGATCAGGCGTTTCTTAGCATGTTAAGAAAAGTATTGCAGGGCAGAATTGTGTCTTCTGTGTATCTGATTGGTTCTGGATTTGAAGAGAATTGGATGAAAGATTCCCTGCAGATGGTATGCAGAGGAAGAAGGGCATTTCAGGGAAAGAATCTGTACACCAGAGGTGCATGCTATGCAGGGATGCTGCAGAAACACCAGCAGGAGGCAGACACGGTATATTTCTGTGAATATAAAATAAAAGAACATATTTTTCTGAAAGTGAGCAGAGGAGATGAGACGTTTTTCTGCCCTCTGGCTGAGGCTGGATGCAATCATCATCAAGTAGGTAAAAAACTGCGTATTTTGCTGAAGGGAGATCCTGTATTGGAACTGTGGATGCAGCAGCCTGGGAGCAGAGAGGCAAGGATTGAGAGTCTGGAACTTCCAGGACTTTCCATGACGGAAGAAGAGACAATCAGATTATTGATAACAGTTTCGCCGGGAGAGGACGGACATATTATTCTGAATGTACAGGATTTGGGATTTGGAATCATCAGAAGGGGGACCGGATTAGAGTGGGAGTATGAAATTGGGAGGGACAGTCATGAGTAGAGTGTGGGTATGCCAGGGCCCTCTGGCAAAGCAGCCCCTGAGAATTAAATCAGGCGTCAATTTATATTCTTTTGAGGAATTGTGTTATTATCTGTATCAGAATGCAGAGACTGTGGAAGAAAGTTTCTATAATGAAATGCTGTGTCATTGGCTGAAACATGAGCTGGGACAGCATAAGCTTGCTGAACGCATAAATGAGGGCTTGGAAAAGGATAAGAATGGGTGCTGGTTTATGAAACAGATTTTGCGTGAAGGTGGATTTCAGAGCAGCCAGGAGGCGGAACAGGCTGTTCAGCTTGCGGAGAGTATGGAGAATAAGAGTCCGGCACAGCGCGCGAAACTGCGAGGAGACCGTTTTCTTCAGTCTGGGAAATACAGAGATGCATTACGGGAGTACCATAACGCGCTGGAAGAGGAAACAGATTTATTTTTTCAGGGACGTGTTCTGCATAATCTGGGGACCGTCTATGCAAGACAGTTTTTATTTATGCGTGCCGCAGAATATTATAAGCTTGCTTATGAGACAGGACAGCAGTCAGAGAGCAGTGAGGCATACCTTCTGGCTCTTTCCTGTCAGGATAACCAGGTTTCGCTTCAGCGTGATGCAGATGTTATGGAAGTTCTGGCCAGTCTGAGGGAGATCAAGCGGTCGGGAAATCGTGCTGGTTATGAAGAGAAAATAGAACAGATGCTTTCACGGTTAAAAACAGAGTATAGGAAAAGTGAGTAAAATGGGATTATTCAGAAAAAAAAGAAAACCAAAATATGTTGAAGAAGTATTAGAATTTGATGAAGCAGAACAGAAGGAGGCGAATTTACGAGCATCAGAAAATCCGGTGCAAAAACGGAAGAATCCTGCAATGGAATTTTGCAGCCAGCTACTGAAAGCTTCCAAAGAATTGGGAGAAATTAAAAGGGATTATCGTGTTGTTACGGATTATCTGACCGATATACAGAGTATTGAGAATCTTCCAGAAGAAGAGATGGCAGAAATTCAGGAAGTTGCAAATCATGTTATGACATTGAATGCATCCAGGGATGCGTACTTAAATAAGTCTAAAACGATCTCCGATTCACAATATGCCCAGATGGAGCAGCTTCAGGATCAGATTCCAGATGTGATTAAACGATTGAAAGAGAACGAAGCTTATCAGACGACAGTTAAAAGAGATATGCAGTATCTGGAAGGAGAGAGAGAGGAATGGCGTTATTATAAGGAGGCAATGGAGCAGGAGAGCCGTTTGCTGCGCAAACTGCTGGTTGGGCTGGCTGGTGTGGGCATAGCTGTTATTCTATTGATTTTTGTTCTGGGATATACGATGCATTTTGATGTCCGGACGCCATTTTTAACAGCAGTAATTGTGGCTGGCGCAGTGGAAGGCCTGCTGGTTGTTCGTCTGCAGAATGACATGGCAGATATTAAGAAATCCAATGCAAATATCAATCGTGCCATTATGCTTTTGAATAAAATTTCCTTTAAATATGTGAATGTTACCAATGCAGTAGATTATATCTGTGAGAAATATCATGTGAAGAATTCTTATGAACTGAATTACGTCTGGGAACAGTATCTGGAAGCAGCCCAGGAAAGGGAAAAATATGAGAAGACAAACGATGACCTGGAATATTTTAATAATAAGCTGATACGGCTGCTTCACAGCTATCATCTCTATGATGCCAAAATTTGGATTTACCAGCCTCAGGCGCTGCTGGATAAAAAAGAGATGGTTGAGGTCAAGCATGAGCTTGTGGTACGGCGCCAGAAGCTGCGCTCCAGTATGGAAGCACAGGTGGCAAATATACAGAAGGCCAAAGCGCAAATTCAAAAATTGGTAAAGGCTCATCCGGGAAATGAGAAAGAAATTAAGGAAATTCTGGATGCCCTGGATAAAGAATGTGGGTTGACAGCTTAGAGGAAGATTGTATGATTAAGAAAAACAGTGTGAAGTTTTGGAGGAAATTTATAAACTGGCGTCTTTGGTCAGGAATTATTGGGGCAGTGTTTGTGATTGCTCTGATTGACGCTGCGAGGCAGTATTATCCCTACATCAATCTTCCCAAAGTTACTGCAGAAGACCTGGATGCATTGCAGCTGGATGGATATGAAAAAGTAATGTTCGTGGCGCATCCAGATGACGAACTGCTCTGGGGAGGAAAGCATTTGCTGGAGGATGATTATCTGGTAGTCTGCATCACAAGAGGAGATGACAAGGTGCGCCGTGCCGAGTTTGAAGCCGTGCTGAGGGCTTTGGGAGATAAGGGACTGATTTTGGCTTACCCGGATAAAATCGGTAAAAAACGCAGTGATTGGAAATTTTGGCGAAAAAATATTGAAGCAGATATTGCTGCTGTTCTTAAGTATAAGGATTGGAAGCTCGTGGTGAGCCATAATGAAAAAGGAGAATATGGACATCAGCACCACATCATGACTCATGAGAGTGTAAAAAAGGAATTTAATCAAACTGGCTGTCAGGCTGACTTGTACTGGTTCGGCAAATATTATGTAAATGATCAAGTTCCGTATGACCTGAAAGAAATGGACAAATCAGTTTATAATAAGAAACGAGAATTGGCCAAGCTTTATAAAAGCCAGCGTTCTACGATGCGTAAATTATACCATATGCTGCCTTATGAGGATTGGATTCTGGCAGAGTAATCATGGAAACCAGGAAAGAGGAGCACAGCAATATGCAGAAGGCGATTGAGAAAGCGGTGGATT
Source organism: Lachnospiraceae bacterium (assembly GCA_910575075.1). GTDB lineage: Bacteria > Bacillota > Clostridia > Lachnospirales > Lachnospiraceae > Petralouisia. Next base: position 96,259 of record CAJTCY010000004.1, on the reverse strand, counting down.
TGCTCTTTGAGTCACTTCCGTTTTCAAAAGAAAATGAGGAATGCAAGGAAAATATATTGTATCTTGCAGCGCAAAAATATGAAAGAGATCTGGAAGAAGGAAGCTGTCCAGCGGAAGCGGCGGGTAATTTTCTAATTCATTCTGATACGCTTGCACATATCAGAACTTATCTGGGTGCAAAAACTTTGAAGGATACATCCAGTGCGGAAACTGCAGAAGAAGAACAGCTGTTTCGCAGAGTGCAGAAGAGGCTTAGGAGAAATTATATTTTGCTTTCGCTGTTTACGGCACTGGCTCTTAACTGTGTAATTGCCTTTTTCCTCAACCTGTCAGTTCGGAACTTTATAATTGTAATTGTTGAGTGCTCTGTTTTTGGAATTCTGTTGCATTTGATACTAAAAAAACAAAAGCATATTGTGAAACAATATCGTTTTTTTGATGCTTCTTTTGTGTATACGTGCAGGAAAATTGCAGAAGAAAAATATGACTTCTACACCAAAAAATTGACCAATACAATATTTGGCATGTTTTCCATGGTATTTATTCTGTTTTTTTCCCTATCGCTCGGATTTGCTTCTCTCCGGTATTCTCTGAATGAAGTGGTGAATACCATCAATTTTTACATGTTTTTTATCCTTTTATTTCTATTTTTGGCCTTAAAAAATTTTTTCTGCCGGAAAATTTATGCAAACTTTTTCTGTAAAAGAAAAACAGTTGAATATTTGTGTGAATTACGGCGGATTAGTTTGGCGTCTGTTTGCTATTATCTGTTTTTTGACATAGTTCTGCTTTTGCTGCGAAATAAAACGGAACATATTTTTTCCATTGCCATGACTGTAACGGCAGTTTATTTAATTTTTGCGGTATTTTATAATTTTACCCGAAGGCGTAATTTTACAGGCAGAAATATTGTGTTTAATGTCCGGAAGATTATCTGCTATACGTTGGGTGTGGTATGCTTTTTAGGTTATAGTTTCATGAGGCTTGATTTATATCTGCTTCAGCCTTATATTAATACGGTCTCTGAGGTAGGACAGAATGCCAATGATATTTTGTATGATGAAGATTCAGGAATTTATACTATTTCTGCCAAAGAAGACAGATTTAAAATACTGCAGCTTACCGATATCCATCTGGGCGGAAGCACACTGTCCATTGTGGAAGATACCAAAGCATTGAAAGCATGTTATGCGTTGATTCAGGAGACAAAACCGGATCTTGTTGTAGTGACAGGGGACCTTGTATTTCCGATGGGAATTATGTCGTTTTCCTTCAATAATAATGCCCCAATTATGCAGTTTGCAAATTTTATGCGCAATACAGGGATTCCGTGGGCTTTTACTTATGGGAACCATGACACAGAAGCGTTGGCGACGCTGAGCCGGGCAGAAGTGGATTTGCTTATGAAATCCCTGTCCTATAAGACTTCCAAAAATCTGCTCTATCCTTATGTGCAGCCAGACGTTTATGGAAGAAGCAATCAGATGATTGAAATCAGAGCTTCAGACGGCAGTTTAATGCAGGCGCTTTTTCTAATTGATTCCAATGATTATGTGGAGGCTGGCGGCATCAATGAGTACGATTATATCCATGATGACCAGGTGGCATGGTATCGAAGAACTGTACAGAATCTTTCAAAACAGGAGGGTTATACTATTCCGTCCATGATTTTTACTCATATTCCGCTGAGAGAATATCGGGAGGCTAATGATTTATATGAGAGCGGCAGCAGTGAGGTGACATATTATTATGGAGTGCTCGGTGAGAAAATGATTGACAAGATTTGCTGTTCCAAATATGAAAGCAGCCTGTTTGACACTGCTGTGGAACTGGGCAGCACCCAGGCCATATTCTGCGGACATGACCATTATAACAATCAGTCTCTGAAATATAAAGGAATCCGTTTGACGTATGGCTACAGTATTGATTATCTTGCTATGCCAGGAATTGAGAATGACACAGAGCAGAGAGGGGCGACATTAATTACTTTGCATAAAGATGGTACGTATTTTATAACGCCTTTCAGGCTGATTGATTTATAGAAGAGCTGCCCTGTGAGCAGCTCTTCTGTTTTTAAACAGCTTTTTGTGCCATTACTTTTCCGGATGCCTTAATTTCCTCTGGAGATAAATTTTTTGTAAGCTGATAGATAATGGTACAGATTATTTCCATGTGTGCCAGTTCTTCTGTACCCAGAGAAGCAGCGGTAATGTTCCATTTACCGTATTCGGGGACAGGCATGATACGGTGGGATTTCTCATACATAGCTTTTCGACGTTTGAAAGAATTAAGAAATATGATGAAAATGAGAATGCAGGGGATGTGGGAAAGTTCTATTCTGTTGAGGTTAGAGAAGCAGAAAGGACAATAAATATATATAGAATTGTATTCACGAGATTTGATTAAATTGTTTGTTTTTCTTCGCTTGATTTTCTTATAACAGATGGTATAATGTAGTAAAATACATCAGTGCTAAAAAATTTTATGCATGGTTTGGTGCAGGGGTGAAATAATGCGAACATAAAATAATATAAAAATCCTAAGTAAAATATTTTCAGATTATGGCTATGTGCGGATGAATGGCAGGAGCAATGGAATAGAAAATTTACTATGGATGGTGTAATAAATATGGCTATATAGGCTATACAGCAATTGGGATGCAGGATTTTTAAGACTTCTGGGCGCTGAAAGAAGCTGCTCAGGGGTTTTTGTTATGTAAGAGAATAAAAAAATGTGAGCAAATCAGCCGCCGCCAGCATTGTGGAAATGTGTATATTTTGAAGACCACAAGAATGAAGGATGAGTAAGCTTTGTTTACCACATTGACGCGGCCGGGGGTGTATGATATTCTGATACAGGCGTTGTTGGTTTTGCGGCGAAAGTTTACAGAAATAATACAGATGATTGGAAGCGTTCTACATGGAGGGTGCGCATATGGATTATACAAAGAAGTTTTTGGAACGGGCCGATGAAGGTGCGTTTACCGAGGGGAATCTTGAACAGCATAGTGATATGCGGAACATTCAGAACCTGGAGACGGTTATCAATGAGGGACTTCATATTGCCCTGCAGAAGGAAAACCCGGATCAGTCACTGGAGGTGCTGCTGGAGCATCTGGGAAAAGCGCTGAACGGGGAGCGAACCTACATATTTGAACAAAATGAGTCTGGTTGTGATGATAATACTTATGAGTGGGTGGCCGATGGGATAGAGCCGGAGAAGGAAAATCTTCAAAATGTTCTTCCAGAAGTGTGTGCGAGCTGGTATCGCAATTTCAGTATCGGCAAACACATCGTCATTGAATGTTTGGAAGAGATTCAGGAGACGGACCCGCTTCAGTATGAGAATCTGAAACGCCAGGGCATACATTCTCTGGTGGTGGTTCCTCTTCACGATGGTGAAAGGTGTATCGGTTTTTACGGCGTAGACAATCCGCCTGTGAAGCTGCTGGAGTATGCATCGAATATGCTCCAGACCGCAGCATACTTTATCGTTTCTTCCCTAAAACGGCGCAATTTATTTCGCAAGCTTCAGAAGCGGAGTTATAATGTTCTCCATGCCCTTAGCGTGGATTATTTGGGCATCTATCAGGTGAACTTTGATACAGGCGAATGCGAGATATACCGGAACAGCGAACAGATGGGCATAGACTGCGGCGTCAATTTTGAAGACGGTTATCAGACGGCGATGGAGCGGTATATTTCCAGGTGCGTTGTTCCCAGGGATCAGAAAAAGCTTCGTGCCGTGACGAAAAAGGACTATGTGCTTGCACAGCTTCGGACAAAGAAGAAGTTCTATGTCCGGTATCAGGTAAAAGACAATCCTTATGGTCTGAAACATATGGAACTCCATTTTTCCGCTTTGGAGAAGACAGCAGAAGAGGACTGCGTGATCTTTGCTCAGCGGGATATCAATGCCGTGGTGAAGAAGGAAGAAAAATACAAGCTGGAGGTAAGACAGAGTCAGGAAGATATTCTGGAGGGCGCCAGGACTGGGATCTGGACGATTGAGCTGGAAGAGGGCTGCCGCCCGAGGATGTATGCGGACCGGACCATGCGGATACTGCTGGGAGTATCGGATGAGATAGAACCAGAGGAGTGCTATCACCACTGGTTTCAAAACATTGAGCCGGAATATGTAGAGATGGTGCAGGAAGCGGTACGGGAGATATTGGAAACCGGGCGTTCTGAGGTGATTTACCCTTGGAATCATCCGGAACTGGGTAAAATATATGTTCGTTGCGGCGGTGTGCCCAATAAGTCATTCAAAAAGCAGGGTACCAGCCTGAGTGGATACCATCAGGATATCACGGAGACGATGATGGCGAAGAATAAGCAGGAGCAGTCTATTATAGAGCTGCTGGAAAAGGTCAGACGGGCAAACTCGGTAAAGAGCGAATTTCTTTCCCACATGTCCCATGATATGCGTACGCCTATCAATGGAATTTTGGGAATACTGGCTATGATGGAGAAAAACCAGGATGATCCGGATTGGCAGAGAGAGTGCCGGAAGAAAATCCGTGTGTCAACAGAGCATCTGCTGTCTCTTGTCAACGACATTCTTCAGGTCAGTAAGCAGCAGAGTGGAAAACAGATGGTGGTGGAGGAACCTTTTGATCTTCATGAAATATTGGAAAACAGCATTTCGCTTCTGTCTGCTAAGGCGGAGGAGAAGGAGGTTCAGCTGACGATTAAGGAAGTTGTCCTGCAGCATAACAGACTGATCGGCAATCCGCTGCATGTGCAGCAGATTTTAATGAACATCATCGATAATGCGCTCAAATATAACCGCCCCCATGGCTCCGTATTTATTCAGATAAAGGAGCTGTCCTGCGAGAATGGAATTGCCAGTTATCGATTCGTGATTGAAGATACTGGAATCGGCATCAGAGAGGAATTTATAAAGCACATTTTTGAGCCGTTTACACAGGAAGATCAAGGTGCGAGAACCTACTACAATGGCGCTGGGCTTGGCATGTCCATCGTGAAGGAGCTGGTTGACCAGATGAGGGGGAGCATTGAGATAGACAGCCAAATTGGTAAGGGAAGCGTGTTTCAGATTATACTGCCGATACAAGTTGATGGAACGCAGAGTTCGCAGTCTGTGGATGATGAGTCGAATTTGCAGGACGACATTGCTGGTATGCGTGTTCTTTTGGTGGAGGATAATGAGATCAACCGTGAAGCCATGGAGTTTATGCTGACGGAAGCGGGTGCGGAGGTCGTGACTGCGAACAACGGAAAAGCTGCCGTGGATGCATTTGCGGCGTCAGATCCAGGAACATTTGATTGTGTGCTCATGGATCTGATGATGCCGGTCATGAACGGATATGAAGCGACCCGCGTGATTCGTGGTCTGGATCGGCTGGATGCGGAAGTCGTACCGATCATTGCAGTGTCGGCTAACGCATTTGAAGAGGATGTAGCGCTGGCGAAGGATGCCGGAATGAATGAGCATTTGGCTAAGCCGGTGGATATTAAAAAAATGTTCATGGTCATGAATCAGCTGAAGCTCTGACGCCAGGGAATATTTTTAGATTATAAGGCAGCACTGAGAGCCGTCCATATACTCAAAGGAATTTCCCCAAATCTTTCTTTTACCGATTTATATGAAAGCAGCAGCAAGCTCACCAAAGCACTTAAAGAAAATGAATAAAGCAGAGCGGGCGATATGTCTTTGCAATTATCAAAGGACTGTGATCAGATTATTCATGCCGTTGAAAAATATGGGCACACTATGGAGGATTAAGGACAATGGAACATAGTAAAAAAAGAATACCGAAAACACGGTTTTTATTATATAGTTTTGCCGGACTTATCATTTTCAGCATCTTTTCTTTCGGCTCGCTTGGGATTTATATGTCGCGCAAGAGCCATGAGGCGTTCCATCAGATAGGAAGTATCTATATGTCTGGAATGAGTGAACAAATATCAAGACATTTTGAATCTGTCATCAATTTGCGCTTTGATCAGGTGAACGGACTGGTCTCTGTTAACGTGTCGGACGATTATGATAATACAAAAGAACTATATAAAAAATTGGTTTCCGGGGCAACAAAAAGGGGGTTTGATTATCTGGCCCTTTGCTCGAAGGACGGCCACTTTGAAATGCTTCATGGACAACCGATACAGCCTTTGAATCTGGAACCTTTTGTAGAGACATTGATCAAGGGGGACCGAAGAGTTGCTGTCGGCATGGATTCTGCCGGAAATAAGGTGGTATTGTTTGGCGTCAATGCTGATTATCCGATGTCGGATGGTACTATAAGCACTGGGCTGGTGGCGGCAGTCCCACAGGCATATATCACCGAGTTTCTTTCCCTTGAGGACGAAAATCAACTGATGTCTTTTGCTATTATTAGAAAGGACGGCAGCTTTGTTATAAACAATGCGCATATCGGTTTTGAAGATTCTTCAAAACGCCTGCCGGATCAGCTTAGACCGTATAGCAATGCTTCCATTGTGGAATATTCAGATGAAGCGTTTACCGATGCTCTGAATAATAACAGATCGTACGACGCAATTATTGAGTTGGATGGCAAGGAGCAAAATCTTCACAGTATTCCTCTGGCCAACTCCGAGTGGAATCTGATATCGATCATGTCTTACAATCAATTAAATAATATAATGGATACATTAAACGTTCAGCGTACAAGATTCACAGTGCTGTCCTGCATGTCTGTTTTGGGTCTTATGATATTGATTTTTATCTGGTATTTTCGTATGGCCAATTCACAAATGAAGGGACTGGCAAAATCCCGTCAGGAAGCGGCTGAGGCAAACAAAGCAAAGAGTGAATTTTTGGCAAATATGAGTCATGACATCCGAACACCTATGAATGCGATTGTGGGAATGACTGCCATCGCTACAGCTCATATCGATGATATGGAACAGGTAAAGAGGTGTCTTCGGAAAATTACACTGTCAAGCAAACAATTGTTGGGTCTCATCAATGATGTTTTGGATATGTCTAAAATTGAAAGTGGAAAAATGACGTTGACAGTAGAAAATACCTCATTAAAAGAGTTATTTGAGGGGATTGTCAGTATTATGCAGCCGCAGCTCCATACAAAAAAGCAAATATTTGATGTGCAGGTTGAAAATGTTACAACAGAAAATGTGTGGTGTGACAGCGTGCGCCTGAATCAGGTTCTGCTGAATCTTTTGTCAAATGCAACAAAGTACACGCCGGAGGGAGGCAGGATACAACTCTCTCTGTCCGAAGAGGAATCTCCTAAAGGTGATCATTATATCCGGATACATGTCACTGTAAAAGACAATGGAATCGGCATGACTCCGGAATTTTTAGAAAAGATATTTGAGTCTTACAGTCGTGCAGATGGCATCAGAATCCAAAAAATCGAGGGAACCGGTTTGGGAATGAGCATTACAAAATACATTGTTGATGCAATGGAGGGAACCATTGATGTGCAGAGCGAGTTGGATAAAGGCACCGAATTTCATCTTACATTTGACTTTGAAAAGGCTTCTTCGGTGGAAGTCGATATGGTTCTTCCTGCATGGAATATGCTGATCGTTGATGATGACGAATTTTTGTGTAAATCCACGATAGATATATTAAAGACATTTGGAATCAATGCGGAATGGGCCCTGAGTGGAGAAGAAGCAATAGAAATGGCCATCATGCAGCATCAAAGGAGAAACGATTATCAGATTATTCTCCTGGATTGGAAGCTGCCCGGCATGAATGGCATTCAGGTTGCCAAAAAGCTTCGAGACCATTTGGGAAAAAATGTTCCGATTTTGTTGATTTCCGCATATGACTGGAGTGAATTTGAAACAGAAGCACGGGAAGCAGGTATTAACGGTTTCATGCCCAAACCATTATTCCAATCCACTCTGTTTTATAATCTCCGCAAATATATGGGGATTGAAGATGACTGTGATCAAAATCAGGCAGAGAAAGCTGAATTATCAGAGGGGCGTATCCTGCTTGCCGAGGATAATGAATTGAACTGGGAGGTAGCAAGTGAACTGTTGTCAGACCTTGGACTGGAATTAGAATGGGCGGAAGACGGCCAGATATGCCTTGAAAAATTTGAAAAATCATCGGCTGGATTTTATGATTTGATACTGATGGATATTCGTATGCCGCATATGACTGGATATGAGGCTGCGCAGGCAATCCGAAAATCAAATCATCCGAATGCATCTTCAATTCCCATTATTGCTATGAGCGCAGACGCTTTTCCGGAAGATGTCAGACATTGCCTGGAATGCGGTATGAACGCCCATATAGCGAAACCGATTGATCTTGCGCAAATCATAAAGCTGTTGGAACAGTATTTGAAATAAAATATGCGAATGGAATGAAAGATGGAATAGATGATGGCATATTGTTAGATACAATTATGGAAGAAAACAGGCAAATGTCTGATATGGCAAATGTCTGATATGGTAAATCGTTTACTGTATCTTTTCAGAATAGATAAAAATCAATCTGATATGGTGGAAATAGATTTGTCGGATATGATTTCAAAATTGATAAATAAATACTGTATTTTGGCAAAAGAAAATTTGTCTGTTATCAGTAAGGAAGATATTCGTTTCACATTTTCATTCCATATCAGGCTTTTGACCGTTATGGGCAATCCACTTACAATTACTTACTTCCATATTAGTAAAAATTGCCCTAAAAGAAGATTCTTCCGGACTGCAGGCATAGATTCCAAAGTTAATTGTTTCCTGCGCTTCTAATAGATGGCATACTCTCATTTGACGAAAGATTAAACCATCCTCAGAGCACTCAATACAGAAATCGTCCTCTCTGCGACTGAGACGGTACCACATAGATTTTACGGTAGCGGGTATTTCCGTCGTTGCCCAGTCAGAATAACCATGATTGGTCACTACACTGCCAAGATGCTGGAATTTATCATTTTCAAACTCGATTGATCCTTTCAACCAGTTTTCGCTGTCAAGATATAGAACCACGCCGCATTGATCAAAGCGATGGTGGCTTTCGGTAAATTCCGTTTTGACTGCAAATGAGAAAAATTTTTCATCCGTAGCCATTTGCAGCACCGGGGCATTATCATTGCGGAAATGATAATATGTCCTTTGCCATAAATCTGTATGGGGCATTGTTGTGATTACGATTTTGTCTGGGGAAATATCATAGTCCGCAGGTTTTCTTGTCCATTTTAACTTATCTATATTCCACTTCATAGTCATTGCGTGTTCCTCCAAATTCTGATTTGCCTATCTGCACTCTGCCAGTATAGCACAAGTCTATTTGAATTGCCACCATAAAAGGGATGGAAAATGCGCGCTGCATCGATCCTTTAATATCATCGTTTTCTTTATGATAAACTACATAAATTTGAAGTAAAATCAGCAGAAAGCGTAGCATAAACAAAAGTGCAGTTAAAAATCAATTTTTCGTAACAGGATATTACACACAATAATAGCTAAGACAAAAATCAAGAGAAACAGTAAAAGATTTTCAAACTTAATAACACTCTCTGTCATTAGTTGATATCCCCATGAAGCTGGAAATAGTTTTCCTATTGTTTGGAATGCTTTTGGAAGAAGTTCCATAGGGAACATAATTCCGGAAAGCATGGTAGAAGGTATAAAAACAATAATAGAAAACATGGAAGTTTTTGCCTGGTCTTTTACTGCCAGACCAATGATACTGGCAATACTAAGTGATACCGCAATAAAAATAGCAAGGCTGATGAAATACATTCCCGGATTTTGCGGTATTTCAGCATGAAAGACAAGTGGTGCAGCAATATATAAAATGATGCTCATAATGAACAAATGAATATATGCAGAAATATTGGTTAAAGCAAGACCGAGATATAATGGAACACCGTTTGCTTTGTAGACCTTTTTAATATCGCTGCTATAAATTTCAACAAGAGATGGGGGCAGACCAATTAACGCTCCCATTGTCACACCAAATACAGTCATTGACTGAATAAGCGTATATCTCGTTTCCGGCATGACGGATGTAAAGATACCGCCCATAATTACAAAGAACAAAAGCGGCACGAAATAGCAGGTTATAAGTAATGTCTTACTCCGTATATCTAATTTCCATTGTAAAGAAACCCCGTATAAAAAAGCTCCCATTGTTACTCCCCCTTTGCAATCTTTATAAAGTGTTGTTCAAGTGAACCGCGGTTTATCTGAATATCTGTGATAGTTTCTCCTTTTTCTTTGTACTGCATAAGAAGCGAAAGCAAAGAATCCCCGATATTTTCAGATTCATATTTTTCAGTTCCATTTTCAGTTTGGATTGTGATATTATAATGCTTTCCGATTGTTTTGCCCAGCTGTTCGACAGTCCCGATATAGGCAAGTTTACCGCCGGAAAGAATGGCAATCCGGTCACATAAATTCTCAACCTCTGCCATATCATGGCTTGCTAATATGATTGTCTTTCCGATTGCTTTTAACTGGCGGATTTGTTCATGTAAAGAGATCTGTCCCTCAACATCAAGTCCTGCGGTTGGTTCATCAAGAAACAGGATATCTGGATTCCGTGTTAAAGCAAGCGCCAGATGAAGCCGCCGCTTTTGCCCGGTTGATAATTGATAATACGGTTTTTTGGCAAGTTTATAAATACCGAGAGCGTCAAGTGCTGCCTTATCAAGAGGTGTCCTGTTCCATTTAGCAAACAGCTTTACAGCTTCCAGTGCTTTCATATACTTCGGCAGAGAAGCCGACTGTAATTGAATACCCATGATTCCATTGATAGTAATGCTTCCGCTGTCGTATTTTCTTAAACCCTCAATACATTCAAGGAATGTGGTTTTGCCTGCGCCATTTATACCGAGCAGGGCAAAAATTTCTCCTTGTTGAACGCAAAAATCTAAGCCATTCAGTACAATGTGGGTTCCATAACTTTTTGTTAAGTTACTGATTTTTATAGCCTCATTCATTCCGTTTCCTCCTTGTTTCCTCCTTGAAATGGGTCAACGCCTAAGCGGGAAAAATAAATGTCTAATGCCTGTTCGATATATCCGTTTGCAATATCCTGAATCTCTTTCCATTTAGGGTTTGTATTTTGAAATTGCCCTAATTCAATAAGTCTGGGAAGCATACTTGTATCTCCACCAGTGAAATCCATTATCATATCCCAATAGGATTTTGCAAAATTCTGTCCCTCATCACTATCCGCAGGAACGCCTGCATTTTGAAGTCTTATTGCTTCGTCTTGAAGCTGCATGAAAGTGTTCATAAATGCCATTCCGCTGTCTTTATCAAAATGGCTGCGGATATGGTCAAGAGTCTGGTCGTCAAAATGTTTAATCAGCCAATAAAAATCATTTTTCATCTGCAGATTAACAATAATATCGGCGTATTTTTTGAAGTCAACCGACTGCATTTGAAGGACTTCCTCCCGCAACACTTCCAATTCCCTCAACGATTCTGACAGGCTTTCTATTTTTTGTTTGACAGTGGCTGCCTGTTCCATTAGGATATCAGCAATTTCAGCTGGCGTATCAAGTGGGATAAGCCGATTCTTTATGTCGTTCAAAGAGAAGCCTAAATGTTTGAGGGACAAAATCTGATGAAGCTTTACGATGTCTTTATCTGTATATAACCTGCGCCCTCCTTCACTCATGGCGGATGGGATAAGCAAGCCCTCTCTGTCGTAATGTTGTAATGTCCGTACAGTAACGTCCATTTTTCCTGCAACTTCACCAATGGTCATAAACCCGCGTGGTATCGCTTTATATTTATCCATTTTACACCTCCTAGGATAGTATATCTCATTACGTTGCGTCACAAGCAAGTGTTTTGCGGAAATTTCAGAAAAAATACAGAAAGCTGGCTGCTGTCTGTCAACTTCTTGTGTGTTACCTTACCGTACATGAGCATTATTCTCTGCTATGAAACGGCTGCATTCCGGCTCCGGCAGTTTTTTCAGTTTTTCAGCGGCATTCCTTATTGTGATGTATGTCAATTTTTATGAATTGGAACCACAGATAAAGAGTATTTGGGTATATGACAAAGAAAAGTAACCTTAAATCAGATGGAATCGGATGGAATAAGAAGCATATAAGGAAACCGTACAAAAGAAACAACCGCTATGGGGAGATTCACCTCATAAGCAGTCTGCCGTTTCCGCCGGATTATCCGCTTGGAATCCGGGGAGCCGCATAGAAACCTGTGCCACGGGAGAGGAGCTTCTTGCATCAGGGAAGCGGTTAGATATGGTTTTCCTTGACATACAGATGGACGGCATGAATGGCATTGAGACGGCGGGGGAACTGGGGGAACGGCAGGAGGACGCTGTCCTCATATTTATCACGGGCATCAAGGAATATGTGTTTGATGCCCGTGACCTCTATGCGTTCCACTACCTTTTAAAGCCGCTGGATGAGAAGAAATTCGCGGAAGTGCTGGAAAAGGCGGCATGGGAGGCGAAGAAAAAGAAGGAGAAGAAGTGCATCTTCTTAAAGACGAGGAACCTTATGCTTGACCAGTCTCACATTTTGCATGTCGAGAGCAGGGCGAAGAAACAGGAGATACATACCGCTGGGGCGGATAAATCCATCGAAATCTATGCGTCTATGGATGAGCTGGAGGGGGGAGCAGCGGGCTTTCAGGAAATTAATTATATGTTGGCTGCAGTGGCGGCAATAATGTTAGCCATTTCCGCCAATATCATCGAGAGAATGGCATCAGACCCGGCGACAGCAGCAAAATATGAAAAGTATATTGCCGATGCCCCGAAAGCGGCGGAGGAGATCAAGGAAGGACTTGCCGCACATGGGGCTGAAATGGTGTCTGGGAAATCCGGCACAGTGGAAGGGCTGGATGTGAAAATCTGATACGGCGGCGCGGCATCAATAGATATACAGATATAATCTTTACACCCGATTCCGCAGAGGCGCTAAACTTTCGCCCCTGCGGAATGCCCGGACTTATTATGGGAGAGCAGATGCGGCTTTGACCGACAGATGAGCCGTAAGACTAAAAATAATTTTAGGACTAGAAAAATGGGTATTAACGGAATAGGAGCGGGGGTACCCCGCTTGGAGGGAAACAGGAACGTCACAGAGAAATAATCCGGAGACGGGTTTTTGCAGACCGGATGGCTAATGCGGATACGGCAGGGGTTTTTTCTCCCCAAAGAACCAGTGTAAGGGCGGTGGGGCAGAACACGGCATTGGAGGAATACCGGGCATCTGCTGTTCTTGCTCCCCCAGAGGGAACGGCAGAAGCAGATCCAGCCCCGCTATAAACAGAAAATGGAACGGAGGTTAAAATGTCATGCTCATGTTGACTTCATTGCATGAAAAGATTATAATATGGGTAGAATATTACTACTGTTGATTCGAGGAGGTGTCGCTATGAATATTCGTCCATCAGCAGCAATCAGACAGAATTACAATGAGATTGCCGAACAGTGCAGAAAGACAGCAGAGCCGGTTTTCCTTACCAAGAATGGTGAGGGGGATTTGGTGGTTATGGATATTGGGACTTATAACCGCAGGGAAAAGATGTTAAAGCTCCGTGAGGAACTTTTGGCGGTTGAGGAGGACAGGATGCATGGCAGCAAAGGCTATTCTGCCCAAGAAGTAGCCACAATGATGCGTAATGCAATCAAGGAGGCGGCAGATCATGGGACAGCAGAATAGATACCGTGTTATCGTGTCAGAACGGGCAACGCAGATGCTTATTTCCCATGCTGCATTTTTGGCACAGGTCAGCCCCGCCGCGGCGGAACGACTGACCGCAGAATTTGAAAAGAAAGCGGATTCGCTGGAGATCATGCCGCAGAGATGCCCGTGGCTCACAGGAGAGTATATTCCCAGAAATGCTTATCGGTTTATTCTGTTTGAAAATTGCTATATGATTATTTTCCAAATCGTGGATGATATTGTCTATGCAGACTATTTAGTGGATTGCAGGCAGGATTACCGATGGCTTATACGGTAATAACGAAATAATCAGGAAGGGAATCGTCACTTATTGCAAAGTGGCGTTTTTTTTAGTTTACGCGCCATGGGCGCGCTCTAACGGGTGAAAGTCGTGAACAAGCCTGGGCAACAAGGAAGTGTATAGCAAAACAGCAAGGGTGTCCCTCGTGAGGTGGAATCTGAAGGAAGCTGTAGGCAAACTCTTGGTCCGACGAACAGAAAGCACATATGACCTGTATAGGGTTTTGCGTAATAGTTTGCGAAATTTGTAATTTATGGTATCTTATATATATGTTAGAAAAGTAATTTGAGTGGCAAGAGTCAAGATATTGTAGGGATTTATTGAGAAAATAACATGAATCGGAAGTTCAACTAAAAATACATAGGAAAGGTGAGAAAATGTTAGAGCAAAGAAAAGAGATAGTAGAAAAGCATATTAAAACACATTCTGTGCGTTCGGTAGAGGATTCTGATGCGATTACCGTTTTGAATTCATTTTTGAGATCTGATGGAAAAATAAATAAGAATTTTTCTTGTAATGATAAGTGGCCCAATATAGATGGAACTTTCGAATTTGTTTCGAATCCTGATATATCAAGACGACCAGAACAAAATTTTGTTGTTCAAATTAAAGGCACGCACCATTGTAATGAAACAAATGGAATATTTAAGTATTCTTTAAAAAGTCTGGCTTTCCCAGCTACAATTTATTGTCGTGAAACATTTGATCCGGGAATTTTATTTGTTGTTCTTAATCCGGATAAACGTGATGCCGAAAGAGTGTTTTGGAAATATATGTCTGTGGATTTGCTTAACTCTATTGATTTTGAAAAAGAAAGTGTTACTATTAATTTTTCACCAGATGAGGAGATTTTAAATACTAATGAGAGTATTGATACATTTTGCAAAACACTTGAAACAATAATGAACCATCATGCTTTTGTAATCAAATTGAGCGAAAATGATTATTCAAGAAGGGATATGGAAAAGATTATTATGGCTCGTAATGAGCAGATTACTGAAAGTATTGATAGAATGGATATCTTAAATGTTACACGTGACGATGTCTCAAAAAGAATTTTGACGCAGTTAAATGACTTGTGTACTGCAACACTCTTATTGAATGCACTGGCTAGTGGACTTGAGAAAGCAAATCTTCAATTGGCATGGGAGAGGTCATTGCTCAATATTGAAACTAAATATCTTGGAACTTTTCTAAAGGGCTTGAAATATATTGATAATCGAATTCCTGATGATGGACAATCAGAACGTTTAATGTTGAAATATTATAATTTTCTGTGGCAAATTAGGAAATTCTTGAAAATAAATTATGGAATGTCTGTTTTAAATAATTTGGAGAAATTTCCAATTAAAATAGACAAATTAGACAAAGAGTATTACGGACTAGTAGCAAATGTTGTTAATTCGATTGATCTTAGTCCGCGAGTACTAATACTTCGGTGTTTAAAGAAGTGCTTTTGGTATTAAGAAGCAGATTTTCTAAGACATCAAAAGAGAGTGGGCGAAATGTAATAAGATATCTGCTTTTGAATTTAAAAGAAGAAACATTAAACAATGTTTTACCCAACGAATTTAATAAAAGATTACTTTGTGAAAATCTTTATCTTTCATCTAAATGTTTTCCTTTTGAGAAGAATCCATATATATCTAATCTTACTGGTGGAAAAACGAGTGAAGGAAATCTGAAAAAGATAGTAAGTGCGGTCGGAAATGATAAGCTAGAATTAGTTCGTCCATATTTGTCACTAAAAAATGCTATAAAAAGAACTGGTGAGATTTATTTTGATATAAAAACGATTGCAACGGAAAAAGAGATTAAAGATTATAATAGTCATTTAGATTCTTGGGAACAAAAACAAGGATATAAAATTAATAATGCTGATGGAATAGTAACTATTGATTCTTATGAAAAGGCAACGATGGATGTTTTGGGAAAACTTTTGGAATTATCAAGAGCTGGAAACAAAGGGCAAAAAGAACTGAATCAGAAATTTCTAAAGGAGAGTAAAATTGATTTTGCTGATAAATTAAAGGAACAAGCAATAAGGGAAATTTTTGTAAATTCTCATTTACTTTTGATTTATGGTGCAGCAGGTACTGGAAAAACAACGCTTATTAACTATATATCAAATTTGATGACTAATAGCAGGAAATTGTTTCTTTCAAAAACACATACTGCAAAACAAAATCTGCAAAGACGTATTGAAAATCCGGGAGCATCGGCAGACTTTATAAGTATAGACAGTTTTACTAAAAGAGTAACAATTCAGGATTATGACATTATATTCATTGATGAATGCAGCACTATTGATAATCGTACAATGGCAGCATTTTTGGATAAAGTTGATTTAGATACTTTTTTAGTGCTTGCAGGGGACATTTATCAAATTGAATCTATTGAGTTTGGTAATTGGTTTTACTATGCAAAAGATATTATTGATACAAAGGGGGCTAATGTTGAATTATTGAGTACATGGCGCACAAAAGATTCAAACTTAATAAGCCTTTGGAACGAGGTTAGGGATAAGGAGAGTTTAATTACTGAAAAGCTAGTTATTGATGGTCCTTTTTCAGAAGATATTGGAGCAGGTATATTTCGGAAGATATCGGACGACGAGGTTATTTTGTGCCTTAACTATGATGGAAAATTTGGATTGAATAATATCAATAATTATTTTCAGAATGTTAATTCTTCTAAGAAAGCAGTATATTGGCAGGAGTGGAGTTATAAAGAAGGAGATCCTGTTCTGTTTAATGATACAGTTCGATTTACACTGTTGTATAATAATTTAAAGGGAAGAATTATAAAGATTGAAAAAGAAATTGATAGGATTTCATTTACGATTGATGTAGACGTAGTTTTGACAGAAAGGGATTGTAAAAGAGAAGAAATAGAACTTATTGATAATAAGGAAAATTCTACAAGAATTCGTTTTACCGTGTATGCCTATAATGATGAAAAGAATGATGGTGATGATGAGTTGAGAATGAAGTCTATAATCCCATTTCAGCTTGCATATGCAGTATCCATTCATAAGGCACAAGGATTGGAATATGATTCAGTAAAAGTGATTATTCCAAAAAGTAATTCCGAGAAAATAACTCACGGAATATTTTACACAGCGATTACTCGCGCAAAGAAAAATTTGAAAATATATTGGAGTTCAGAAACTATGACAGACATCGTGAAAAGTTTTTCGGAAGATGAGTCTGGATGGAAGAGTTTAGAAATAGTAAAAGAAAAACTTTGCAAATATTGTTGAAATTTAGCGATTTTTGTTTTGTGTTCCTGCAACAGTGTTATCTGTTCATTCAGTGTCTTGCGGTGCTGCACCAGCATTTCCATTCTTTCAGAAAGAGTGGGATTGCCGTCTGCACGGAGCTGGGCATAGTGCTTTATTTCCTTAATGGGCATCCCTGTATCTTTCAGGCGTTTAATAAATTCAATCCATGTAAGGTCTTTGTCGGAATAGCAGCGGCGGTTGCTTGCATTTCTTTCCGGCATGATCAAGCCTTCATGCTCATAATAGCGGGGTTATAAGGGCAGCGTAACTAAAAAGGCGGTTAGCAGAACATCATGGAGGCAGCGGGCATTTTGGAGTAAAGCGGGATATGCCCAGACTTATTGCGAGGGTGCATGGTGGCTCTGACCGACAGATGAACTGCTGGATTAATGATAAGGTTTCTTTTGGCAAAGGTGTATCTGCTGAATGCCCTGAAAAAGGCAGAAAACATATTTTCCAAAAAGGAAGTATCACAGGGGAATTTGAATGAGTAGCCCAATTCGCTGCTTCTACTAAAAGGAGGTATTTTCCGTGTTAAAAAAAATAAATTTTATTCTGAACATAGTTATTGGTTCATTCATTGGCGTTTTTATTGGATATACAATTTATGTTTTTTGGGATTATAAGGCACATTCTGATTTATATGCTACGCAATCAGCTCCTTGGTATACAAGTATTTTGATTTATGGCATTGTAACTTTCATTATATTGATAGTGGGAACTGCAATGAAAATGGTTATTCGGAAAAGAATGAAGTGATAGACAATAAAGTTCGGCCCATATCCCCAACAAGCCGCAGATCATGGAGGGCATCCCCGGTTTGAGGAGGATTGGAAAATCGGGGGAGCCGCCCATGTGTATGACGGGAACGGTGACGAGGTGCTGACGTATACGGCGGGCGTGAGCTGGCATGAGAAGGAGTCGAGGGCGGAGACGGAGGTGCATGGCGCGCTGAAAGCCGCCTACTGTGATGCGTACCACGCGGCGAGGCAGGAGATAAATGCTGGTGTTTCTGGGATGGAGAATCAGAGTGGTTTTGACGCGAGGGCGTAAGAAGAAAATACATTAAAAAAACAAAATAAAAAAGCGATACATATATTTATATTTTAGCGGGCGTACTGCGTTTCACAACAAATGCGGATTGCAGTGCGGCTGCGCTTTGCTGGATGTTTTTTGTCTTATAGGAAATTACGATTTTTTACAGGATTGAAAAAACAAGAGTCTATCGAACATATGTTAGATAAACTCTTGTATGAGGATGACGCTAAGACGACACGGTTAGAAGATATAAAAACCTTCTGCACCAACCTCGTCATCAGACAGGTCATCTCCCTAATTCCCCTCATGAGTGAGGGGACCAGGGGAGTTGAATAGGCGAAGCCTATTTTTTAAACAGCTCTTCGTGCCATTACTTTTGCGGGCAGTCGAAAGCTGGATTGAATGCATAGAAATTTTTGGAATCCAAGTGCTCTTGTGTAATACGAAGCCCTTCGCCAAACCGCTGGAAGTGTACTACTTCACGCTCTCGCAGGTAACGGATTGGATCAGCAACTTCCGGGTCTTTTACAAGACGCAGAATATTTTCATAGGTGCTGCGTGCTTTTTGTTCTGCAGCCATATCTTCCATCAAATCTGTAATAGGATCGCCCTTTGACTGGAATTCACAGGCATTGAAGGGAATTCCTCCAGCGGCTTGTGGCCAGAGAGCCAAAGTATGATCCACATAGTATTTGTCAAATCCGGATGCCTTAATTTCCTCTGGAGATAAATTTTTTGTAAGCTGATAGATAATGGTACAGATTATTTCCATGTGTGCCAGTTCTTCTGTACCTATATCTGTCAATAATCCTGCAACTTCCCGGTAAGGGATGGTATAGCGCTGTGACAGATAGCGCATAGAAGCAGATAGTTCGCCGTCAGGACCGCCAAACTGACTGATAATTACCTGTGCTATTTGAGGATTGGTCTGTGTGATGTTTACAGGATACTGTAATCGTTTTTCATAATTCCACATTTAGCAATACCCCCCTTCCCAGGGCATTGGCTGAGTAGACCAAAGCCACATCTGATCTGGTTTTGCAGTATCCAGGGTAAGTGGGCCATAGTTTTCTTCATATTCTTTCAAAGCGTTCATTCGCACTTCACGGAAGTGATTGAAATAGGAAAGCGCTTTCTGATCCGTGGGATGAGTATCGAGGTAAAGCACGATATCATTTACTGCGAAACTTACCATATTGATCCACTGAAATAATTTTACTTGTTCCATCTGATTTCCTTTCATTTCATGCAGCCTCCTTTCCCATAAAACGGCTTATTTAATTCTGGGAAAATGGTGCCGTATTGAAGCGCTTTATCCGGTTCGTATGTTTCACTCATAAACTGCCAGGGCACGTAAGCCATTGCAATAGCCATACCAGACAGAGGATCTGATTTATCTGGACAGGGATGCGGCATAGGCGGACGATTTCGCATTGGTCTCTGGGATCTGCCGGACGCACAGCTGCTTTGGCGCTGGGGAGGTCTTTGACTGCAGCCACAGTCAGGAGCCATATTATAATTTGCCATATTGCTGATTCCTTTCTCATATATTCTGTTCTTTATAGAATATGACAAAAAAAGTAAAAGGTGCGTTTGAAACAAAAAGTACGGAAACTCGAATTTTAATACTATTGATAATCCTGTTAAATTGGTATATAATCAGAGTTAGTGATATAGAACCACAGAGGAAGGCAAGGAATACATAATGACAATTTTAGAAGGAATCATCAGACATGACTATATAGTGACAGATATTGTGATGGATAAGACAATTATGCGGCGTCTGGAAGCATTGGGAATTAACAGCGGCAGCAGGCTGCAAATGATGAACCAGAAGAAAAATGGAACTGTGATTATTAAGGTGCGGGGCACCCGCTGGGCGATCGGACGAGACATTGCAGGGGGAATTCAGGTAGTGCCGGCAGTTCAGGAAAATAAGGGGGACGCTCATGGAGACAATTAGAGTCGGGTTTGTTGGTAATCCCAACTGTGGGAAGACAACATTATTTAATGCTTATACAGGGGCAAACCTTAAGGTGGCAAACTGGCCAGGAGTTACTGTGGAGAAAATGGAAGGTGAGGCCAGCTATAAAGGACAGAAACTAAAGCTCATTGACTTGCCAGGTATCTACAGTCTTACGTCTTATTCGATAGAAGAAAAAGTGTCTAGGCGCTGTATCATGGAACATGAGGTGGATGTAATTATCAACATTGTGGATGCGTCAGCCCTGGAACGGAATCTTTATTTAACTATGCAGCTTCTGGAATTGGGCAAGCCAGTTGTCTTGGCTTTGAACATGATGGATATTGTGGAAGAGCGTGGAATGGAGATTGACCTGCACCGTCTGCCAGAAATGCTGGGAGGGATTCCGGTGGTCCCAGTTTCTGCCAGAAAGCGAAGCGGGCTTGATGTACTGCTGCATGCAGCAGTTCACCATTATGAGGAAAAGCATCAGGCAGACGTCGTACATTATCAGGCTGAGATGGAAGAAAAGATTGCAATCGTAGAACAGGCGCTTAAGAAGCAGTATCAGCTGACAGAAAATATTCGTTGGCATGCGATCAAATTATTGGAGCAGGATGAGGAAATTACTGAAAAATTTCCATTAGATTTGCCGGAAATTCTGGATCAAAGTTATGAGAAGGATATTATCAATCAGAAATATGATTATATAGAAGAAATTGTAGAAGATACTTTGTTTTATAAATCGGAGAAAGCAGCATTTACAGACAGGGTGGATCAGGTGCTGACTCACCGCATATGGGGAATGCCTATTTTTTTCGGAGTGATGGCAGTGGTATTCTTTCTTACTTTTTTTGTGGGAGATACCTTAAAAGGTGGATTTGAAGTGATTCTGGATACTATTTCTGGAGGAACACAGCATTTTCTGGAATATATCAAGGTAGCACCCTGGCTGATCTCCCTGATCGTCGACGGAATCATTGCAGGAGTGGGGGGAATTCTCACGTTTCTGCCAAATATTTTTATTCTGTTTCTTGCCCTTGCATTTTTGGAGGACAGTGGTTATATGGCGAGAGTTGCATATGTGATGGATGGGCTTATGGGGCATCTGGGACTATCTGGCAAAGCTTTTCTGCCAATGGTGCTGGGATTTGGCTGCACGGTTCCAGCAGTGATGGCGTCTCGGACTCTTGAAAAGGAATCAGACCGGAGAAGGACGATCCTGATTACACCATTTATGTCCTGTTCTGCGAGACTTCCTGTCTATGTGTTGTTTGCGGATATGTTTTTTGGAAAGTATGCCATGCTGGCAGCATTATCCATGTATTTTCTGGGAATGCTGACTGCCATCGTGACAGCGCTTGTAATTCACCGGGTTGAGACGCATACAGAGCACCATACACTGCTAATTGAGCTGCCAGAATATAAGACGCCGAATGCAAGGACAATTGCCATATATGTGTGGGAGAAAGTTAAGGATTATCTTACCAAAGCAGGAACAACTATTTTTATCGCCTCTATTATTATCTGGTTTTTGCTGAATTTTGGCCTCCATGGAATGGTGGAAGATGTGTCAGCCAGCTTTGGCGCTGTGCTGGGACATTGGATGGAACCTCTGCTGGCTCCAGCAGGGCTTGGAATGTGGCAGATTGGAGTTGCTTTGATTTCTGGCATTTCTGCCAAAGAGGTAGTAGTCAGCAGCTTTTGCGTGCTGTTTGGCATCAGTAATGTAAATTCCACATCAGGGATGGCGGCGCTGACAGAGCAGTTTGCCCAAAATGGATTTGGACCTTTGAACGCTTACTGCATGATGATATTCTGTCTGCTGTATATTCCATGTGCAGCTACTATTGGTACGATTCGCAAAGAAACACGTTCCGTGAAGTTTACATTGCAAATGATAGCATTTCAGCTTTTAGCTGCCTGGACAGCGGCAGTTGTGGTATATCAAATCGGTAGTTTGATTTTCTGATGGATTGGGATAAAATGTATTTTATGAAAAACAAGGGAATGTCTTGCAAGAAGGAACAATACCGTGTTAAAATACTGATAAATAGAGAAGAGAGAGGTAATTACAATGTATGCAGATGAAAATGTGATCAGAATCAAACATGATGTACTACATGAAGTGGCAAGACTTGCCTTCGCAGGAGAATTGGATGCTAAAAGGGATCATATTGCAGTGGAATTGATTCCAGGACCAACTCCCCAGTTCCGTTGTTGTATCTATAAGGAAAGAGAGATTATCAGGCAGAGAGTTCGTCTTGCTGAGGGCAAAGCGCCTGGTTCAAAGGATGACGGGAATATTATTCAGGTAATCAGTTCAGCTTGTGAAGACTGTCCTATTTCCAGTTATACCGTAACAGAGAATTGCCAGAATTGTATTGGAAAGGCATGTATCAATGCATGTAAGTTTGGAGCTATCTCTACAGGAAGGGAGCGTTCCCATATTGATGCCTCTAAATGTAAGGAGTGCGGTAAATGTGCACAGGCTTGTCCATACAATGCGATTGCACATTTGAAGAGACCTTGCAAATACAGCTGCCCTGTGGATGCGATTACATATGACGAGCACGGCATTTCTATCATTGACAAAGAGAAGTGCATTCGCTGCGGAAAATGTATTCATAGTTGTCCTTTTGGAGCAATTGGTTCTAAGACATTTATTGTGGATGTCGTGGAAGCATTAAAGTCTGGCAGAAAAGTTTACGCGATGGCGGCGCCGGCGACAGAAGGGCAGTTTGGCGCGGATATTACCATGGCAAGCTGGAAAAAGGCAATGAAAGAATTAGGATTTGAAGATTTTTATGATGTTGGGCTTGGCGGAGATATGACTGCAGCCTATGAAGCAGAAGAGTGGGCTGAGGCGTATAAGGATGGAAAGAAGAAAGTAACTTCCTGCTGTCCGGCATTTGTAAATATGGTACGCCAGCATTATCCGGAACTGGCAGAATGTGTTTCGACTACGGTTTCTCCTATGTGTGCAGTTTCACGTCTGATTAAGGCAAAAGATCCGGATGCAGTGACTGTGTTTATTGGACCATGCATTGCTAAGAAGTCTGAGGTTGTGGATCAGAAAATTCCAGGTAATGCAGATTATGTACTGACTTACAGTGAAATCCGTGCGATTATGAAAGCGAAGGATGTAGTTTTGGAGCCTTGTCCAAATGATGACCAGATTGCATCTGTGTATGGTAAGAGATTTGCCAATTCTGGCGGGGTTACAGAGGCAGTACTGCAGAGCCTCAAGGAATCCGGAGATGAGATCAATGCTAAAGTCTGCAAAGCAAATGGAGCAGCAGACTGTAAGAAAGCTCTTTTGCTTCTGAAAGTCGCAAAATTACCAGAAGACTTTATCGAAGGTATGGTTTGTGATGGAGGCTGTGTGGGAGGTCCAAGTGCTTTCAGTGATCAGACATCATCCAGACGAAATCGTGATGCGTTGATTTCACAGGCAGATGAGCGTGGAATTCTTGAGAACTTAGGCAATTATGAGATGGACAGCTTTTCTATGCACCGTCACTAATATTTTATAAAAGAGTTGATTTCTGTCATTTAAGATGATAAAATAGGGCTCAGAACATATCAGTATTTGAATTCTGATACTAAAAAAGAGACTGTCCTGCGGGATGCATGTTTTTGTAAATGCACAATATCCACAGGATAGTCTCTTTTTCAATTTCTTACTTAATTTTTACTTTTTTCGGCTGGAAGCTGCTGGTATAAGTTTTCCCATTGTATGTTTTATATGCTTTTACGGTAAAGAAATAAGTTTTGCCGGACTTTAGTTTGTTTTTCGTGTAACTGTTGCTCTTTGTGTTCTTTAATTTTTTCCAGGGATCTTTTGCTTTTGTCTTATAGTAGACAGTATAGCCAGTAGCGCCCTTTATTTTATTCCATTTTATAATTGCTTTTTTCTTCTTAGGTGTTACTTTAAATGTCACAGCATTTGGAGCTGTTGCGGTTTTGAGTGAGGTATAAGATTTACTGTCTGTCTGTTTTCCGTTTTGAGGCTGAATATAAGCTTTGACTGCAAAGCGGTAAGCAGTACCGGGAGTTAAACCCTTAATGGTATATGTAACAGCATTTGTTTTTGCTTTTTCAACCCATTTTTTACTGGAATTGTTATATTGATAAACGATATAACCGGTTGCATTAGAGACTTTTTTCCAGGTCAGCTTAATATTTTTAGCAGTGGAAGAAACAGTTTTCAGTCCAGATACATCGGAAACAGTTCGGGCAGAATCTGGTTTTTGATTGGAGTCTGGATTTGTTGGGGTCGGAGGCGTAACCTCAGAATTTATTGGAAGCTTATCTATTTCTTTGAGAATATCCTCTGCCGTTTGAGGACCTAAGGTGATACACTGTACCTTATTATTTTTATCAATGTATATAATAAAGGGGAATGTTCCGCCAGTTTGGTTATAAAGACCAAGGTAAGATAATGCAAAGTTAAAATTCAGCATGGATTCATCATGGCAGAATATGATATTTTTCCCCGCATAATTCTGTGCGAATTCTTTTGTTTCCGTTAAGGAAGCGCCTTGCAAATCTGCAAAAATTACCCGAATATCCTGTCGGTCAATCCAACTGCTGCCATATATTTCATTTAATGTGCTTTTAGTGTAGCTGCAGGTTGTTTTGCCAAACAGCAGGACAGTATTCTTATTGGGATCGGCTTTTGTTGAGACCGTTGCATTGTCTATTGTTTTTAAGCCATATGCAAAGTTTTCAATACCAGACTCGGAACCGGAGGGGGGAGGTGTGGAACCATCTTCATTGATATCTGTAAATTTCTTGATCTCCGTCAGGACTTCATCAGCAGATTTTGTGCCTGACAATAAGTTTTGTACCTTATTGTCCTTGTCAATCAGTACGATCATTGGAAGTTTTCCGCCGCTGGTGCCATCATACAGCTTCTTGTATTCAGACATCATGCGAAGAATGGAATCAGATTCAGAATAACAAAATGTTATTTCAGGGCATTGGTATCCTTCCTCGTATGCCGTAACATTTTCCTGGTCATTAAAGTTGCAATCTGCAAAAATCACCCGGATATCAGAGCGTTTTATCCAGTTGCAGGCTGTGATGCTGTTCAGAGTGGATCTTGTATAACTGCATCCTGTATGGCCAAATATCAGGATTGTAGTCTCGTTAGGATTAGCTTTTGTCGAGATGCTGGTATTTTTTGTGGTTACTAATGTGTATTCAGGATTATCGAACACCGAGGTTTGTTCCGCCGCCTGTGTGTTTATCCCCGGCAGGATGCTTATGAAGGGAAGCAGGAACAGTAATGAGATAATCATAAATGTGTGTGTCAAATTTTTTTTGGCAAAAATTTTTTTTGTCATAAAAAGACCTCCTTTTTAATTATTTTGGGGGTATTTTTGATTTAAATAATAAAACCCCACTATACATGATTGGTTATTATAATAACATATTAGAAATGTAAACACAACAAAAACATAATTTAGGAGAGGAAGGATTGACAAATATATCGTCATCTGATATATTAAATATATCGGAAGGTGATGTATCATAAAGCGATAATAGTTATATGGGTGAGGTGGTGATTGTTTGGCAGAGAGGCAGACGGCCATGACAGAAGCGGTATATTATATTTTGCTGTCTTTAAAAGCACCGAATCATGGATATGGAATTATTCAGAATACCTTAGAGATCACTAAGGGCAGGCTGGAACTGGGAGCAGGCACGCTCTATGGAGCGGTCAATACCTTGTTGGACCGGGGGTGGATTCGGCTGTATAGTGAAGATAAGCATTCCAGGAAGAAGAAGCAGTATCTGATAACAGAGAAGGGAAATACTGCGCTGGAACAGGAAATTAAGAGGTTGGAAGAACTGCTGGAAAATGGCAGGAATATTATGTGCACAGAAGCAGGCAAGGAGGAAAAGCATGAGGAAATTTAAGTTGTTTTTTGATAAAGAAAAAGAAGAAAAATGGCTGAATGAAATGTGCCGGCAGGGATGGGGAATGACGAATTTTTTCATGGGAGTTTACACCTTCATGCCATGTGCTCCCGGTCAGTATACTTATCAGGTGGACTTGCCGGAGTTTCAGGGAGGAACAGGCAGCCGTGACCAGAGAAAACGGGATTACATAGAGTTTGTAGAATCAACAGGCGCTGAATATGTATGTTCCTGGGTTTTTTATATGATTTTCCGTAAGGAGACATGTAAAGGGAACTTTAAGCTTTACACAGATCCTGAATCTGAGATCAGGCTGTTTGGGCGTCTGCGCCGGCTGTTTTTGCTAGTGGGACTGATAGAATTCTTTCTCAGTATCTTTCAAACGGCAAATTATATAAATTATGTAACAAATTACTGGGGACCTAATTTGGGTGAAAATGTGGTAATGTTTCTAGGCCTGTGCCTTCCATATGCGTTTACCATAACCATTATTATCATGGTTATCCGATTTACCAGGAAAATTAATAAATTGAAACTTTATCAGTAAATTGTTCTTGACAAAGACAGAAGATTGTTTTATTGTATTAGATAAATAGTACAATGATACACAGAGGAAGGATTGCTTATGAGAGAATTACTAAAAGTGCAGAACTTAAGGAAAAGTTTTAAGATTTCGGCAAAACAGCAGAAGATTCAGAATACCAAAGAGCGCATAAAAGTGGCGGTCGATAATCTGAGTTTTACGGCATATGAGGGGGAAGTCTTCGGACTGTTGGGTCCTAATGGCGCAGGTAAGACTACCACGCTGCGAATGATGTCGGCGCTGGTGAAGCCAGATCAGGGGGATGTACTGGTAGAAGGTTCCAGTGTCGTGAAAAATCCGGCCGAAGTCCGCAGTAAGATAGGTTTTCTTACCAGTGAACTGAAACTGGAAGAGTTTTTCACACCGAATTATCTCTTTTCTTTTTTTGCAGAGCTTCATGGCGTGGAAAAGGCAGAGGCTATGGAAAGAAAACAGAAACTGTTTGAACGGTTTGGGATCACTGAATTTGCAGAGGTGAAGGTGGGCAACCTTTCCACTGGAATGAAACAGAAAGTATCGCTGGTAATTTCCATTGTACATAATCCAGATATTATTATTTTTGATGAGCCAACCAACGGACTGGATGTGCTGACTGCCAAGGTAGTGACAGATTTTCTGCTGGAACTGAAAGAGCAGGGAAAGACCATCATTGTATCGACTCATATCTTCAGTTTGATTGAGAAAATCTGTGACAGAGTAGGTGTTATTATAGATGGAAAGATGGCAGTCTGTGACACCCTGGATAATCTTACCATAGAGAAATCTCTGGAAGATAAGTTCTTTGATATTTATGCAGAAAGAGCAGGTGAGACTTATGAAAAATAGTATAATGACAGTAATGAAGAAAGAATTGACACGTTTTTTTACCGACCGCAGAATGGTATTGACAACGCTGCTTATGCCGGGACTAATGATCTATCTCCTCTATTCTTTCATGGGAACGGGGTTAAGTTCACAATTTGGCTCTTCGGACGAACACGTTACCAGTATTTATGCAGAACATCTGCCTGACAGTATAAAAACCATGTCTGAGAGCGGGGTGCCCATGGAGTTCCATGATCTTTCCGGAGATAAAATAGAAGAGGCGCTGGATGCACTTCAGAACACAGAAGAAGGCTATGATATTGTAGCGGTATTTCCAGAAGATTTTGATACGCAGGTGGCAGCATATGATGTGGCGTCAGGAACCAAAGCGCCAGCAGTAAAGCTTTATTATAATTCTACAGACAATGATTCTCAGTCGGCATACAATATGATGCGGGATTTGCTGGATACTTATGAATCGGCACTTGCCAATAAATTTGATGTCAATCCGGGTGAGGAAGTGTATGATATGGCAACGGAAGAGGATTTGTCAGCACAGGTTTTTTCCATGATGGTACCGATGCTTCTGATGATATTTTTGTTTACCGGCTGTATGGCGGTGGCGCCGGAATCCATCGCAGGTGAGAAGGAGAGAGGAACCATTGCAACACTTTTGGTTACCCCTGTAAAACGCAGCCATCTTGCCATTGGTAAGATTATCAGTCTGAGTGTGATTGCAATTTTAAGCGCTCTTTCCAGCTTCCTGGGTACGATGCTTTCACTGCCGAAACTGATGGGAGAACAGGAAAATGTGAATGCCAGTGTATATGGAATTGATGATTATGCACTGACACTTCTGGTGATTCTGTCAACAGTACTGGTAATTATAACGATTGTCTCTATCATTTCAGCATTTGCAAAAAATGTAAAGGAAGCTACCGGTTGGGTAACGCCAGTTATGATTATTTCCATGCTTCTGGGAGTTACTTCTATGGTGGAGAGCCTTTGTATGACAGAGCCGGTTTGGTATTTGATTCCACTGTACAACAGTGTGCAGAGCATGAACGGTATTTTTTCCATGGAGCCGAATCTTGTAAACATTATTGTGACAGTCGTTGCAAATATCTGCTATGCAGGTATTGGAGTTTTTGTTCTTGCGAAAATGTTTGATAATGAGAAAGTGATGTTTTCAAAATAGGGCAGCATATGTTTTGCGGCAGAAGGTGTTTGAAGATAGCTTTCCACAGAAATATGCTGTAATCATTATTATTCCAGCGGTTAAATGGAGTAATAATATGCATTGGACCGCCGTATCTATGTGTTTTTCCTGGATATGGCGGTCCTTTTACTTGCAAATTTGAGTTTCCCCATTTTTAACAACAACCAATATTTTAGTGCCAAAAGGTCTTGCTGCCTTTAGCAGCATAGACATCTTGCACCAAAAGTGTCTGGAAAGCCAGCTTTCCATAGCACTTTTCTGTGCAAAGTGTTTCCAACACTTTGTGCTGGAAACCTTTTGGTACTATAAAATCAAAAAAAGGGAAAACTCAAAACTTGTAAATTGTGGAAGGGTAGTATATAATAGGCATCAGCTAAGAAAAAAGGAGAATCACAATGAATAAAGTACGAACAAGATACGCACCCAGCCCCACAGGGAAGATGCACGTGGGAAATCTTCGCTCGGCCCTGTATGAGTTTTTGATTGCGAAACATGCAGGAGGAGATTTTATGCTCCGTATTGAGGATACAGACCAGGAGCGTTTTGTAGAGGGAGCAACTGAAATTATTTATCGGACACTGGAACAGGCAGGATTACAGCATGATGAAGGACCGGATAAGGATGGCGGGTTCGGCCCCTATGTCCAGAGTGAGCGTATGAAAAGCGGAATTTATATGGATTATGCCAAAAAGCTTGTCGAGCGGGGGGAAGCTTACTACTGCTTTTGTGATAAAGAACGTCTGGAGTCCTTAAAGACAGAGATTGTGGAAGGCAAAGAGATTATGATGTACGACAAGCATTGCCTTTCTCTGACGAAAGAGGAAGTGGAGGAAAATCTTGCGGCAGGAAAGCCTTTTGTCATTCGTCAGAATATTCCCATGGAAGGGAGCACGACATTCCATGATGAACTGTATGGGGACATTCGTGTGGAAAATGCGGAGCTGGATGATATGATTTTGATCAAATCTGACGGTTATCCAACGTATAATTTTGCAAATGTGGTAGATGACCATACTATGAATATCACCCATGTGGTAAGAGGGAATGAGTATTTGTCTTCCGCACCCAAATACCAAAGGCTCTATGATGCGTTTGGCTGGGAGTCTCCGGTTTATATTCATCTGCCTCTGATTACCGACGAGAATCACAAAAAACTGTCAAAGCGCAGCGGACATGCTTCTTTTGAAGAACTGATAGAACAGGGGTTTCTCACTGAGGCAGTAGTAAATTATATTGCTTTGTTAGGGTGGAGTCCAGAAGAAAACCGAGAGATTTTTACCCTTGACGAATTGATAGAGAAGTTCGATTATCACAGAATCAGCAAATCTCCGGCAGTCTTTGATATTGTAAAGCTGAAATGGATGAATGGCGAATATCTGAAAGCTATGGATTTTGCTGAATTTTATGAGATGGCGGAGCCTTATATCAAAAAATGCCTGACGAAAGATTTTGACTTGAAAAAGATTGCAGCAATGGTGAAGACAAGAATTGAAATTTTCCCGGATATTGCAGAGCATATTGATTTTTTGGAGGAAGTGCCGGAATATGACTGCACAATGTATGCCCATAAGAAGATGAAAACCACGCCCGAATCTTCTCTTGAGGTTCTAAAGGAACTGATTCCTGTTCTGGAAGCGCAAGAGGATTACTCCAATGATGCATTATATGAAACTCTTTGCAACTATGTCTCAGACAAAGGATGCAAAAACGGATATGTGATGTGGCCGGTGCGCACGGCAGTATCTGGAAAGCAGATGACGCCGGGAGGCGCGACCGAGCTTATGGAACTGCTTGGCAAGGAAGAATCTCTGGCGAGGCTGCGCGCAGCAGTGGCAAAACTGGAAGCATCCATCGAGGCTTAATGAAATCGGAAAAACACAAATGGAGGAACTTCACAAATATGGAATATATTTTTGATAAGTCTCAAAGTGAGGCAATTAAGCACTTTAAAGGAGCCTGCTTATGCATAGCTGGACCTGGCAGCGGGTAAAACCAGGGTTATCACAGAACGGACCAGATATTTGATTTTAAATAAGGGGATAGAACCATCACATATTCTTGTGATAACGTTTACCAGAGCGGCCGCAGCAGAGATGAAAGAACGCTTTCAAGTGCTGATGGGCAGGAAAGAACCCGTTACTTTTGGAACCTTTCATGCAGTTTTTTTTCAGATTTTAAAATATGCCTATGGGTTTCACGGCGGAAATATTGCCAAAGAAGAACAGAGATTTCAATTTATCCGGGAAATTATTCAGAAAATGCATTTGGAATATGAAGATGAAAATGAATTTATCGGTGATTTGCTGGGAGAAATCAGCATAGTAAAAAATACAGGCATTCTTCTGCAGCATTATTATCCTAAAAATTGCGGGAAAGAGGTTTTTGAGCAGATTTACCAGGGATATGATCAGAGAATGCGTCGGCAAAGGCTGATTGATTTTGATGATATGCTGGTATATTGCTATGAACTGCTGAGAGAGCGCAAGGACATTCTGTCAGCATGGCAGAAAAAATTTCAGTATATACTGATTGATGAGTTTCAGGATATCAACAGCGTTCAGTTTGCGATTATGAGAATGCTGGCCCTGCCGGAAAATAACTTGTTTATCGTAGGAGATGACGACCAGTCTATTTATCGGTTTCGAGGGGCAAAACCGGAGCTGATGCTGGGCTTTGAGAAAACGTATCCTAAGGCAAAAAGGGTGCTCTTAGATATAAATTACCGCTCTGCCAAAGAGATTGTGGAAGCGTCGCTGCGATTGATTTCTCATAACTCGGAACGGTTTGAGAAGAAAATACGCCCCAGAGAGTCAACAGCAGAAACGGAAGCAACACAGCGGCGGGTCCAGTGTCATCTCTGGAATGGGCAGCAGGAGGAAGGAAAGGCTATTATAGAACATATTTTAAAATCCTGCCAGCAAGGATATACTTACAATGATATTGCCGTATTGTTTCGCACGAATACCCAGCCCAGGTACTTTATGTCTCAGCTTATGGCGTATAACATTCCCTTTCGGACCAGGGATAACATTCCCAACCTCTATGAGCATTGGATTACCAGAGATATTTTAACTTATATACGTCTTGCCCTGGGGAGCCGCAGCCGTAAAGATATTTTAAAGATTATGAATCGTCCCAACCGTTATATAACCAGGGATAGTCTCGATGAGGCGGAGGTGGCGTTTGATGTGTGGGCAGATTATTTTTACGATAAAAATCAGCACTGGGTTGCAGAACGAATTGAACAATTGGAGGCAGATTTGCGGGTGATCAGCCGTCTTTCACCTTATGCGGCGATGAATTATATCCGTATGGGAATCGGCTATGAGGATTTTCTGAAAGAGTATGCAGATTATCGCAGAATCAGCCAGGAAAATCTATTGGAAGTCCTGGATGAACTTCAGGACGGCGCACAGGCATTTTCCAGTTATGACGCATGGTTTTCTCACATGGAAGAATATACACAAGAACTGTTAAAACAAAAACGTCAGCAGGAACTGCTGACAGATTGTGTTTCTCTTGCCACCCTGCACAGCGCAAAAGGACTGGAATTTCCGGTTGTACATATTTTGGATGTCAATGAGGAGCTGATGCCGTATAAAAAAGCTCTTCTGGATGCCGATCTGCAAGAAGAGAGACGAATGTTTTATGTGGGAATCACACGTGCCAAACAGGAATTATACATTCACAGTGTGAAAAAATTTAATGGCAGAGAGCTGGAGGTTTCCAGGTTTGTGCCGGAAATGCAGGGGATGCCGGCAAAAGATAAGATTTAACTGCCAAAGCATTTTAGATCTTTGAGGTACATAAAAATGCAGATAAATCAATCTTTTCATTAATGTAATGATTTTTTATCCTTACTTGACAAACGCAGCCTGGTTAAGAGAAAGGCAGGAGAACATCCATGCTCCTGCCAGTTCATAACTATGATTCCTATTTGGTTTTTATTTCTATGTTCAGTTCCTAAAATGCGGATGTTTTGCTTACGATAATCAATCATCGTCCAGCAGGGCATCCCATTCCGCTTCATCAAGAAGTTCTTCAAAACGGTCAGCGACTGCTTCATATTCTTCTTCGCTGTCGATATCTTCCAGGTTGGGATTGCCTTCTGAATCTTCAAAGTATCGGTAAATAAATACCTCACCTTCTTTATTATCCTCGCCTTCGTTGTCCAAAGGGAGTAATACGATATAATCCTGGTCGTCCAAATCGAAAATAGTGAGAATTCTGCATTCTACTTCTGAATCATCATCCATGGTTAAAGTGACACGAACGTCTTCCATATCGTCATCGTCCATATCACTCAGAGGGATGGAATTTGGAGTATCGCTCATAATAATTACCTCGTTCTTTCTATATTATATAATCGCCTGAATATAAAGTTCAGGGTGTTTTCCAAGGTCAATGTATTCATTGGAAGTGAGACGTACCAGCGGACGCGAAAGCTTGCGGTTATTGATCATAAGGATGTTGCCGATGGAACCGTCATTCAGTAATACAGAGTTACCCATGTAAGTGTCAATAATATGGGTCAGGAAAGTCAGAATATACTCCGCATCATATTTCTCAAGCCCTTCCCTCTCAAATGTAGCAATCACTTCAAAAGGACATAAACCTTTGCGATAGCAGCGGTTGGAAGTCATAGCGTCATAAACATCGGCAATGGCGATAATCTTGGCAAACTCAGAGATTTCTGGTCCTTGTAAACCGGAAGGGTAGCCGCTGCCGTCACAGCGTTCATGATGCATCAATGCCGCCTCTTTGATGCGGATGTCCAAATTCTGAGATTTAAGAAGCTTTGCTCCTTCCACAGGATGGCGTTTGATTTCATCAAATTCTTCTGTAGTCAAAGTGCTGGGTTTTGTCAGAATCTTGTCATTGATGATACATTTGCCAAGATCATGGAGAAGTCCCGCCAGAGTCAAAACGTCCAGATCTTCTTCCGATAAGTGAAGCCATTCTCCCAACATTCGTGCAATTAACGCCACATTGATGCTGTGCGCAAAGGTAGAATCATCAATCTGGCGCATATTATGCAGCATGTCAAATACAGAAAGCGAGGTCAGATGGTTGCTGTACAGGCTGCTGACCTGTTTGATCAGGCTGTTGGAATCCACGGCCGTATTCTTGGTGATCAGATCGTTGATGGAAGAGGTCAGAACCTGCGTCTTCTTATTATAATCCACTTTAAATGTGTGAAATTCCCTGCTTTTACGTACTTTTTGGGAATAGGAGATAAATTCTTCCTGTGCCGGCGTATCTGTGTTGGAAGCTTCCTTTGCATCTTCCTGTATATGTACCCAGTCAATGCCATAGAACTCCAGACGGGAAATCTGCTGTGTAGTCAGAAGGGTTTGGACAGGAAGAATCAACTGTCCGCTTTTACTGTATACGGGCATAGCAGTAACCATACCAGCCAGTAAATCTTTTGTAGCTGTTTTTTTCATAGTAGCTTCCCCTTTCTTATATAAAAATTATATTAATTATAGAATATCATAACTGACAAAAAAATTCTACTATTTTTATTGACAAGAAAGATTCCGTGTGATATATTTTGATTATCAAAATATTTGAAGATTAAAAGGAGAATAGAGATATGTTAGAGAGAATGAAAGAAATTATTGCAGAACAGTTGAGCACAGAAGCAGATGGAATTACATTGGAGACTTCTTTTAAGGAAGACCTGGGAGCTGATTCTCTGGATTTATTTGAGTTGGTGATGGCTCTGGAAGATGAGTATTCTGTAGAAATTCCGTCAGAGGATCTGGAAAAACTGAGCACAGTTGGAGATGTTGTAAATTATTTAAAAGAAAAAGGTGTGGAATAACAGATGAAAACAGAGATTACGGAACTTTTACATATTGAAGCCCCCATAATTCAGGGAGGCATGGCATGGGTAGCAGAACATCATCTGGCAGCGGCAGTGTCAGCGGCTGGCGGACTTGGGATTATAGGTGCTGCAAATGCTCCGGCGGATTGGGTGCGGGGAGAAATCCGTAAAGCACGGGAGATTACTGATAATCCAATTGGTGTAAATGTGATGTTGTTAAGCCCATATGCGGATGAGGTGGCACAGGTGCTGGTAGAAGAACGGGTGCCTGTGATTACCACTGGAGCAGGAAATCCTGGTAAATATATGGAAATGTGGAAGTCTGCAGGCAGCAAAGTGATTCCGGTAGTGGCAAGCGTAGCGTTGGCAAGAATGATGGAGCGCGGCGGCGCGGATGCTGTAATTGCAGAGGGCACAGAGTCTGGCGGACACATTGGAGCAGCTACTACAATGACATTGGTGCCTCAGGTTAGAGATGCCGTCAAGGTGCCGGTAATTGCAGCAGGAGGAATCGGCGATGGCAGAGGAATGGCGGCTGCCTTTATGCTGGGAGCAGATGCTGTGCAGTTAGGAACCCGGTTTGTGGTGGCAAAAGAATCTATCTGCCATGAGAATTACAAAGAAAGAATTATCAAAGCCAAAGACATTGATTCCGCAGTTACAGGAAGAAGCCATGGGCATCCCATTCGTCAATTACGCAATCAGATGACCAAAGAATATTTGAAAAAAGAGCAGGAAGGCGTACCGTTTGAGGAATTGGAGCTGATGACAGTGGGCGCTCTTCGAAATGCTGTTGTGGACGGAGATGTGAAACATGGAACAGTTATGGCAGGACAGATCGCTGGCTTAATCAGCAAAGAACAGACCTGTCAGGAAATAATAGAAGAGATCATGCAAGAGGCTGCGGATTT
Source organism: Lachnospiraceae bacterium (assembly GCA_910575075.1). Taxonomy (GTDB): domain Bacteria; phylum Bacillota; class Clostridia; order Lachnospirales; family Lachnospiraceae; genus Petralouisia. The sequence continues at coordinate 60,775 of CAJTCY010000004.1, read as the reverse complement.
ATTAAAGGAGCGTTAAATGAGTAAAATAGCATTTATGTTTCCGGGACAGGGAGCACAGTATACCGGAATGGGAAAAGATTTTTATGAGAAATACGATCGTGCCAAGGAAGTGTTTGCCATTGCAGACAAAGTGTCTGGCATGTCTATGGGAGAATTGATTTTTCAGGAAAACGAGAAACTTCACATTACAAAATATACCCAGGTGGCAATGCTGGCTGTGGAACTTGCCATTTTGAAGGTGTTGGAGGAACAAGGAGTTTCTTCTTCTGTCAATGCCGGACTGAGCCTTGGAGAATACGCGGCGCTGACTGCTTCTGGAGGTCTTTCTGTGCATGATGCGTTAGCACTTGTGACAAAGCGGGGGCTTTATATGCAGGAAGCAGTCCCGACAGGCGGCGCTATGACTGCAGTCATGGGACTGGATCATATTGAGATTGAAAAAATCTGCGAGAAAACAGAAGGGATTGTATCTGTTGCAAACTATAATTGCCCAGGACAGATCGTGATCAGCGGAGAAGAGTCAGCGGTAACAAAGGCCGCACAGGCATTGAAGGAAGCTGGGGCAAAACGCTGCGTACCTCTGAAAGTCAGTGGTCCGTTTCATTCTCAAATGCTGGAAGGAGCGGGAAGAAAACTTGCGGACGCCCTTGAAAATATAGAGATTGGTGAGATTACAACGCCATATATTTCAAATGTCACTGCTGATTATGTGACGGATAAAGAAGATGTGAAAGATTTACTAAGGCGTCAGGTATCTTCTTCCGTACGCTGGCAGCAGAGTGTGGAGCGCATGGCTGCAGACGGTGTGGAACTTTTCATTGAAATTGGTCCTAAAAAAACTTTATCCGGGTTTTTGAAAAAGATTGCTCCCAAAATTCAGTGCTGTCATGTGGAAACCGTAGAGGACATGGATGAACTGTTAAAGATATTGTAATCGGAGGAAAATATGGGATTAGAAGGAAAGACAGCGTTAGTTACCGGAGCGTCCAGAGGGATCGGGAGAGCCATTGCCATAACTCTGGCTGCCCAGGGCGCAGCGGTAATTGTAAATTATAATGGTTCAAAGGAAGCAGCCGATGAGGTGGTGTCAGAGATTCAGGCAGCAGGAGGAACGGCAGTAAGCTATGGCTGCAGTGTGGCAGATCCGGAAGCAGTAGAAAGTATGATGAAAGATATTTTTTCCCAGTACAAGCGGCTTGATATTTTGGTGAATAATGCCGGAATTACCAGGGACAATTTGATTTTAAAAATGAAAGAAGAGGATTTTGACGCAGTGCTTAATACGAATCTGAAAGGAGTGTTTCATACCTGCAGATTTGCCGCACGTCAGATGTTAAAACAAAAAGCAGGCTGTATTGTCAATATTTCTTCCATTTCCGGTGTTATGGGAAATGCAGGCCAGACCAATTATGCGGCTTCCAAAGCTGGTGTGATAGGATTTACCAAGTCACTGGCGAGAGAGCTTGCCTCAAGGGAAATCCGTGTGAACGCGGTTGCGCCTGGGTTTATTGAGACGGAAATGACAGATAAACTGCCATCAGCAGCAGTGGAAGCTGGAAAGAGCCAGATTCCGTTCGGCAGGTTTGGAAAAGCAGAAGAAGTGGCAAAAGCAGTCTGCTTTTTAGCTTCTGAAGACGCTTCCTATATTACTGGCCAGGTACTTCATGTAGACGGCGGTATGGGAATGTAGAGAAGGAGGATTGTATGAAAAGAGTTGTTGTGACAGGTATGGGTGCTATTACTCCCATTGGACTGAATACCGAGGAATTTTGGGAAAGCCTGAAAGCTGGAAAAACAGGATTTGGAGAGATTACCCAGTTTGATACAGAGAATTTTAAAGTGAAGGTGGCTGCCAGTGTCAAGGGCTTTGACGGAAAAAATTATATGGACCCGAAATCTGCAAAGCGTATGGAGCTGTTCTGTCAGTATGCAGTTGCTGCATCAAAAGAGGCTCTGGAGCAGTCTGGAATCAATATGGAAGAAGAAGACCCGTATCGTGTGGGCTGTGCCATAGGTTCCGGCGTCGGCAGTCTGCAGGCGATGGAACGAGAGCATAAGAAGCTTTTGGACAGAGGCCCTGGCAGAATCAATCCTCTTTTGGTGCCTTTGATGATTACTAATATGGCGGCTGGAAACGTGTCCATTCAGTTTGGGTTAAAGGGAAAGAGCCTGAATGTGGTGACCGCATGTGCCACGGGAACGCATTCCATCGGGGAGGCATATCGGACTATTCAGGTGGGAGACGCCGACGTGATGGTGGCAGGTGGAACGGAAAGTTCTATAACGCCAATTGGAATCGGTGGATTTACAGCCTTGACAGCTCTGTCTTCCAGTAATGATGTAACTCGTTGTTCGATACCTTTTGACAAAGAGCGCAGCGGTTTCGTGATGGGTGAAGGCGCAGGAGCAGTGATATTAGAAGAACTGGAACATGCCAGGAAGCGTGGAGCAGCAATTCTTGCGGAAGTGGTGGGATATGGAGCTACCAGTGATGCCTATCACATTACTTCTCCGGCAGAGGATGGCATGGGAGCAGCCATGGCAATGAAAAATGCTGTAAAAGATGCTGGTGTGGCTTTGGAAGATATCGAATATATCAATGCACATGGAACCAGTACACATCATAATGATCTCTTTGAAACCAGAGCCATTAAGCTTGCCTTTGGAGATCATGCTTACAAGATGAAGATTAATTCTACAAAATCCATGATCGGGCATTTGCTGGGAGCAGCAGGGGCGGTGGAAGTCATTGCATGTATTCAGCAGATGAATCACAACTACATTCATGCCACTGTGGGATTACAGGAGTCGGAAGAAGAATTAAATCTGAATTATATGAAAGGTACGGGAATAGAACAAGAATTTAATTATGCTTTAACAAATTCACTTGGATTTGGCGGACACAATGCAAGTCTGCTATTGAAGAAGTTTAAGGAGTAGATTATGGAATTTCAAAATCTTGTAACATTGATTCAAACTGTTTCAGATTCAGAACTGACACAGTTTTCCTATGAAGAAAATGGTGTATCTCTCTCCATGAAGAAGGAAAAGAAAGAAAAGTTTATAGCAGTGGAAAATGCCGCAGCGCCTCAGGTAACCGCAGTAGAGTTCCATGGAACTTCTGGAACGGAGGAAACAGCCAAAGAGGAAGGGTTTGACGGTAATGTAGTGAAATCTCCGTTGGTGGGGACATTCTATGCATCGCCTTCCCCGGAGGATGATCCGTTTGTCAAGGTCGGTGATCCGGTCAGTAAGGGGCAGGTTTTGGGGATTGTGGAGGCCATGAAGCTGATGAATGAGATTGAAAGTGAGTATGATGGCGTGGTGAAACAGATTCTGGTATCAAATGAAGACGTGATTGAATTTGGGCAGCCATTGTTTGTAATTGGTTAAGACAGGAGGGAGATGCAATGTCTTTATTAGGAGCAAAAGAGATCATGGAGATTATTCCCCACAGACAGCCTTTTCTGCTGTTAGATACCATAGAAGAGTTAGAGCCAGGGAAACGTGCGGTGGGAAAGAAATGTGTCACCTATAATGAACCGTTTTTTGCCGGACATTTTCCGAAAGAGCCAGTGATGCCGGGAGTTTTGATTGTGGAAGCGCTGGCACAGGCAGGGGCAGTGGCAATTTTAAGTAATCCGGAATTTCAAGGCAGGACGGCTTACTTTGGAGCCATTAACAATGCCAGGTTTAAACAGAAAGTGGTCCCAGGAGATGTGTTGATGTTAGAACTTGAAATTATCAAGCAAAAGGGACCGGTAGGAGTTGGAAAGGCCACAGCGACAGTAAACGGAAAAACAGCAGTTACTGCAGAACTGACCTTTGCCATTAGTTAATGACTACGGCAATTTTTAAGAATAAAAGTTAAAGGAGCATTTAAAATGTTTCAAAAAATATTGATTGCCAACCGGGGAGAGATTGCAGTGCGTATTATACGTGCCTGCCGGGAAATGGGAATCTTGTCTGTTGCTGTATATTCGGAGGCAGATAAAGAGGCGCTTCACACACAGCTTGCAGATGAGGCAGTGTGTATTGGTCCGGCACAGAGCGCAGAGAGTTACCTGAATATGGAACGTATTATGAGTGCAGCCATTGCTACAAAAGCGCAGGCAATTCATCCGGGATTTGGCTTTTTGTCAGAAAATGAACATTTTGCGGATATGTGTGTGAAAAGTGGAATTGCATTTATCGGTCCTTCTGGTGAACTGATTAATAAGATGGGAAATAAATCTCAGGCAAGAGCTACGATGATGGAAGCAGGCATTCCGGTAGTTCCGGGGACCAAAGAGCCAGTTTATGAGGCAGAACGCGGACTGCAGATTGCAGATGATATGGGATATCCAGTTATGATCAAAGCATCTTCCGGAGGCGGCGGAAAAGGTATGCGGATTGCAGAAAGCCATGAAGAATTTGAAAACCATTTCCATTTGGCACAGCAGGAATCTGTCAATTCCTTTGGTGATGATACGATGTATATTGAGAAATATATAGAGAAGCCCAGGCATATTGAGATACAGATTCTTGCAGATAAATATGGAAATACGCTGTGGCTGGGAGAACGTGACTGCTCTGTACAGAGACGCCATCAGAAGATGCTGGAAGAATCCCCCTGTGCGGTGATTGACGATCAGCTTCGGCAGCGCATGGGAGAAACTGCGGTCCGGGCAGCGAAGGCAGTACATTATGAAAATGCAGGAACCATAGAATTTCTGCTGGATAAAGATAAGAATTTTTATTTTATGGAAATGAATACCAGGATTCAGGTGGAACATCCGGTTACGGAAATGGTGACAGGCATTGATCTGGTAAAGCAGCAGATTCGGATTGCGGCGGGTGAGAAACTGAAAATCCATCAGGAGGATATTCAGCTTAAAGGCCATGCCATTGAATGCCGTATCAATGCAGAGAATCCTGAAAAGAATTTTATGCCCTGTCCGGGAACCATTGAGGATCTTCATTTTCCTGGCGGCAACGGTGTACGCATCGAATCTGCACTGTATAATGGTTATACGATTCCAGCGTATTATGATTCCATGGTGGCAAAGGTGATTGTCCATGGAGAAGACAGAATGGATGCCATAAGGAAGATGCGAAGCGCTTTAGGAGAAGTGGTCGTGGATGGGATTATCACGAATTTGGATTTCCAGTATGAGATTTTGAACCATCCGGTATTTCTGTCAGGCGACGTCAACACGCATTTTATACCGGATTATTTTGAAAAATAATAGTTAGTGACAGAAAGTAGGGAAATAAATGCTGAAATTTAAAAAAACCAGTTATATTCCGGTACAGGGAAAGGAACCTCAGGTGCCGGAGGGATTATGGATAAAGTGTGATGGATGCGGAGAACTGCTGTACAAAGAGGATGTCAAGCAGAATCATTATATATGTTATAAGTGCGGCAAGTATTTCCGCATCACCACAAGGAAACGTCTGAGAATGGTTGCAGATAAGGGGAGCTATGAAAAATGGGACGAAGGCCTGACAAATGAAAACCCGTTGGATTATCCTGATTATCCAGAAAAAATTACAGCATTAAAGGAACGGCTTGGCATAGATGAGGCTGTTACCTGTGGAAAATGCACCATTCATGGAGAAGAAGCGGTTGTCTGTGTCTGTGACGGCAGATTTCTTATGGGAAGCATGGGATATGTAGTGGGTGAGAAGATTGCAAGAGCTGTGGAGCGAGCCACAGAATTAAAACTTCCGGTCATTATATTTACTTGTTCCGGAGGGGCCAGAATGCAGGAAGGGATGGTGTCCTTAATGCAGATGGCGAAGACTTCCGCTGCATTGAAGCGTCATTCGAATGCAGGGCTGTTGTATATTTCTGTTCTGACAGACCCTACGACGGGAGGTGTAACAGCAAGTTTTGCTATGCTGGGAGATATTATTCTTGCAGAGCCTGGAGCGCTGGTGGGGTTTGCAGGTCCGCGAGTGATTGAACAGACCATACGGCAGAAACTTCCAGAAGGATTCCAGCGGGCGGAATTTCTGCTGGAGCATGGTTTGATTGACGGCATTGTGGAACGAGAAGACTTAAAGGAAACGCTGGCAAAGCTGATTGTTATGCACAGACAGGTTGACGTAAAGGAGGCGCTGATTCCGAACCGCAGAAAAGAGAGAGTACAGGAAACGAGAAAGAGAAGAGAGCAGGTAACAGCCTGGGAGCGCGTGCAGCGTGCCAGAGATCAGGAACGCCCCAATGCGATGGACTATATTCAGGAAATTTTTACTGATTTTATGGAATTGCATGGAGACCGCCATTTTTCTGATGACGGAGCTGTGGTTGGCGGGATTGCCTATTTTGACGGATGTCCGGTGACTGTAATTGGACAGCAGAAGGGCAGGACGACGAAGGAAAATATCACACGCAATTTTGGAATGCCTTCTCCAGAGGGGTATCGGAAAGCGCTGCGTCTTATGGAACAGGCAGAAAAGTTTCACCGCCCTATAATTTGTTTTGTGGATACGCCGGGAGCTTTCTGCGGCATGGAGGCAGAAGAACGTGGACAGGGAGAAGCTATCGCGCGAAATTTATTTGAGATGTCAGATTTAACGGTTCCAGTGTTAAGCATTGTAATCGGAGAAGGAGGCAGCGGAGGCGCTCTCGCTCTTGCAGTGGGAAATGAAGTCTGGATGATGGAAAATGCCACTTATACGATTTTATCACCAGAAGGTTTTGCTTCTATTTTATGGAAAGATTCTTCCAAAGCGCCTTTGGCAGCAGAGCAGATGCGTGTGACAGCGGCAGAATTAAAAGAGCTTGGCATTATCGAGCGGATTATCCGCGAACCAGAACCGGCAAATGTACAGAATACAGGAAAACTAGCGGCGCATATGGCGGAAGAGATACGTAGGTTTCTTCATAAATATCTGGCTTTGGATGGAGAAACACTGGCACAGTTACGTTATGAGAGATTTCGGAAAATGTAGGAGAGACAGCTATGAGCAGAGCATTAATGATAAATGGACTGACAGTGCCTGTGCCGGTGATACAGGGCGGTATGGGGGTTGGGGTCAGCCTGTCCGGGCTCGCCGGAAATGTAGCAAAATGCGGAGGGGTTGGAATTATTTCCACTGCACAGATTGGGTATCAGGAATCAGGATTTGAGGAACATCCTATCGAAACAAATTTAAGGGCTATTGCAAAGCATATCTGCCGGGCAAAGGAGATTGCCGGGGGCAGAGGCGCAGTAGGAGTTAATATCATGGTGGCTACCAGACGGTATGAAGATTATGTGAAGGCAGCTGTAAAGGCAGGAGCTGATTTGATCATATCTGGAGCCGGCCTTCCAACTGTTTTGCCGTCGCTGGTGGAAAAATCCAGGACCAGGATAGCTCCTGTCGTGTCTTCCATAAAATCTGCATCTGTCATTTGCAGGCTTTGGGACAGAAAGTATAAACGGTGTCCGGATCTGATGGTGATTGAGGGACCGAAAGCGGGCGGACATCTGGGATTTGCCAGAGAAGAGCTGGAAAGAGTTACAGATACAGAATATGAAAAAGAAATACAGGGGATCATAGCAGTTTCAAAAGAATATGGAACAAAATATGGGTATCAGATCCCTGTGGTGGTTGCCGGCGGAATTTATGATGGAAAAGACATGGAACATGCGTTAGAACTTGGCGCGGACGGCGTGCAGGTGGCGACCAGGTTTGTAACCACTTATGAGTGCGATGCCAGTGAGGAATATAAGCAGGCATATATTGATGCAGAAGAAAAAGATATCGTTCTGGTACAAAGTCCAGTGGGAATGCCGGGACGGGCAGTGAAAAATGCATTTATCCTTGGAAAAAAAGATAAACCTAAAGACTGGAAATGTCACCAGTGCCTGGCAAAATGCAATCCAGAGAAAATTCCTTATTGTATTACAGACGCTCTGGTAAATGCGGTAAAGGGAAATCTTGATAAAGGTTTGATTTTCTGCGGAACCAATGCCTGGCGGGCGAAGAAGCTGGAGCATGTTTCCGAGATTATGGAAGAGTTTAAAACAGCAGCGGAGCTGTCGCACTAAGTGATTAGTGCGGCAGCTCCATTTATGTACCTTATTTTGTCAATTCAAATTGTCCTATCAGCTCATCCAGCATCGCTGCCTGTGCAGACAGCTCCTGGCTGGTTGCAGAGGCTTCCTGTGCAGTAGCAGCATTGCTTTGAACCACCCCTGAAATTTGAGTAACACCTATTTCAGCCTGCCGCATAGACTCGGCCTGGTCTTCCATCATAACTTTCAGGTTTCTGGAGAAATCAGCAATCTGTTTGATACCTTCCATGACAGCCTCAATGGTTGTAGCCGCATGGTCTGCCGCTGAATTTCCTTCTGAAACTTCCCGGATTGAAGCTTCTATCAATTCTCTGGTATTTACCGCTGCCTTTGCGCTCTGATCTGCAAGATCCCGAATCTGATCGGCAACTACTGCGAAACCACGTCCGGATTCCCCTGCACGTGCAGCTTCTATGGAAGCGTTCAGAGACAGCAGATTCGTCTGTGCCGCAATGGATTCAATTTCAGAGATAATATCTCCAATTCTGGTGGAGGTATCATTGATACGCTCCATGGCTGCCATCATGGAATTCATTTCTTCTCGGCTGTGGTCTGCTTCGTTGGCATATTCCTGAGCCTTTGCGTAAGATTCTTCAGCACTCTGTGCGCCCTTTTCCATGGAGGCAGTGATATCAGAGATTGTAGCATTCAGTTCTTGTACAGCGTTTGCCTGTTCTGTAGCACCCTGTGCAAGACACTGTGAAGCGTTGGCCAGTTCATTGGAGCCTGCAGACACCTGATTGGATGCTTCTCCAATAGACAATAGTGTTTCTGTCATCTGATCTCTCAATCCACGCATGGACTCATATAATTTCTGAAAATCTCCCGTATACTTTTCTGCGATTTTCGATCTGACCGTGTAATTTCCTCCAGCCATTTCCCCCAAAACTTCTTCAATATCAAAAATAATTTCATCCAGATTGTTGGCCATATCTTGTGCGTCTCTTGCCATTACCTCTACTTCATCTTCCGTTTGTACTTCTGGGAAAGGAGAAGTAAGATCTCCGGTGGAGAATGTATTGAGGCGTTCTCCCAGCTTTCTGAGCGGATTGGCAATTTTCTTTGCCATTTTTTTGCCGATCTTTGTAGATAATACCATTGCGGCTGCGATAACTGCAATAATAGCAACGGAAAAAATCCAGACCAGAATTACCAATGTTTTGGAGAGGCGGTTTCCCTCGGTTACTTTTACTTCCAGAAGGCTTTCCAGTTTTGCATAAATACTATTATAAATATCTGCCAGCTCTGAAAGGGCAATCTCCTGTGCCTGAACACAGAGCTCCCGGTCAGTGGTTGCTCCAAGTTCCATGATCTGTGTATCCAGCTTCCAGTAATTCTCAAGCTCTGCTTTGATGGCATCGTAAGTTTCTCTGCCGTCCTTGGACACGATAGTATTCTCTATATCAGCGAAATAAGTTTCGAATTTTTCTTTGTTTTCTTCGTGCTGCTCTACCACAGCCTGGATAGCGTCCGCATTGTCATAGCCGATAGCTGCCCGAAGCGAAGATCTGAGATCTGCAAACTCGAACATAGCTTTTCCGATATCACCCTGTGCAAAACCAAAATTGTTTAATGCATAAGCATATCTGGCAGATATGATAATCAATGCAATCAGACCCAGGAGAGCTGCCGCTGCCGTAATCGTTGACACTTTAAAAATAGAAATTGTCAGCTTTCTTTCGATGTTCTTTTTTTCATTCATTGCTAAAAGTACTCCTTTCAGTTCCTTACAATTTAGGATATGAGAAAATTGCTATTGCCAAAAAATATGGGCGTTATTGAAAAAGTATGACATTTTACTTTGAACAACAGGTACTTTTGCCATCTAAATCTTTTTAAAATATAAATTGGCTGAATAAAAGGCAAATTTATTTATGTGGAAAAAGCAATTTTCTCACGTTCCATAAAGTTATGTATGATTGACAAATTGCATAACAACTTTTATATTTTATTATACCCTATTTGCAGGATTATTCAATAAACAAAATGAAAATTTTGTCACAATTTTTAGCTGTTTATCACAAAAAAAATTGACAATATTTTTGGGGAAAATGATATATAATATTCATTTTGCTGAAAAATGAGAATGTTTTGTTTAAAAATCTCTTTCCAAATCTTGTGTAAATTGTTATAATATAACGACAGGGAGCAGAAGTTAACAGACATCATAGGAGGAGCATATGAATTTTCAAATCTATACCGGAATTCAAAAAAGAGCAGGCGTAACCATAGAAGGGGATATTATTTTTATTTCCAGTCAGGCGCCAGAATGTGCTGACTGCAAGTTATTATTGTATCCCAGAGACAATGGGAAGGTTCTGAAAATTCCTATGAAAGCACAAGAAAGCCGCAGAACTTTATATACTGTGGGAATAAAGGGGCTGGATTGGGAGAACTATGATTATAATTTTGAAATAAATGGACAGGAAGTAGTGGACCGGTATGCAAAGAAAGTTACGGGCCGTGAAATCTGGGGAGATGAGAGACGGAAGCCAGTACTGCAGAGTGCAGAAGAATTTGTGCCTCAGTATGAACAGAAACAACAGACAGACATAAAGGATCTGAAAAACCAGAAACGCCAAAAAGCAGGGAAAAAGATTAAAATTAAAAGTTCATTTTATTTTTCTGGATTTAATTGGAAAAGGGATAAGAATCCAGGAATCCCTAAGGAAGACATGGTAATGTATAAACTTCATGTCAGAGGCTTTTCCATGGGAATGCGCAAAACCAATAAAAAACGCGGGACGGTAGGAGCTATCTGGAGGAAACTTGATGCATTGAAGGATATGGGTATAACCACTATATTGTTTATGCCTTTGTATGAATTTGAAGAATTTCTTGCGCTGGATGAAAGTAAGGAACAGCAGAATCCTCAGAATCATATCAATTGCTGGGGATATACGGCAGGAAATTATTTCGCTCCTAAAGCCTCTTTTCTTACGGAAAACAATCCGGATGAATTGAAACAGCTTATTTTGAAAATGCATGAGAAACATATGGAGTGCATTTTGGAATTTTATTTCCCACAAAATTTAAATCCTCTTTTTATTATTGATATTTTGCATTACTGGTACAAGGAATATCATGTAGATGGATTTCGCATTATTGGAAATTCTCTTGGGGCACAGCTGCTGGCACAGGATGACATGCTCTCTGGGTGCAAGCTGTTTTTTGGCAGTTTTGATGAAGAGCTTGCCAATGACCCGGAACGTTTTGGCCCTGAGTTATATGCCTATAATGATGAATTTCTATATGAAACACGAAAAATGCTGAATCATCACAGCGGCAGCATTTATGAATTTGCATGTCAGATGCGCAGACAGCAGTCTCATCAGGGATATGTGAATTTTGTTGCTGAAAATAATGGTTTTACTCTTTGGGATGTCTTTTCTTATGACCAGAAGCATAATGAATTAAATGGGGAAGGAAACAAAGATGGAAATTACTGGAATTACAGCAGTAATTGCGGACAGGAAGGTTTCAGCAGGAAACATTCGGTGATGGAACTGCGGAAACGCAGGATAAGGAATGCACTTGCAGTATTGTTTTTTGCCCAGGGCGTACCTATGATCTGGATGGGAGATGAAAGTGCGAATACGCAGAACGGCAATAATAATGCTTATTGTCAGGACAATGAGATTGGCTGGAAAGACTGGAAGAACAGTGATCTATGCAGAGGAATGGTGAATTACGTGCGCACGCTTGCACAAATCAGAAAGAAATATGGAATGCTCCGCAGTCCCAGGCCGTATCGGTTGATGGATTATGAAAATGCTGGATATCCGGATCTTTCTTATCATAGTGATGATGGTTGGAAAATAGACTTTAATATGAATCGTGGGTTTGTGGGAATGTTTTACTCTGGGGCTTATGCAGGATCATCAGAGAATGTTTATATTGCCTATAATTTTCAGTATTTTTCTCAGAAATTTGCGTTACCCGGCGGTATGGAGTGGAAAATGCTGTTGAATACAGCAAAGGATTCTATTATATTAGATGAGCCAAAATGCCTGGGTGAAATACGGGAGATTCAAGTAGAAGAGCAGACGGTATGTCTTTTGGCAGGCAGGCCTGTCAGTGCAAAAAAGAAACGCACAAGGAGCAGCAGGAGGAAAGAATGACAGAAAAAAAATATGGGCTGAATGGGTGTGCGCTAAAGTGTATTGCTATGGCTTCGATGCTGATTGATCATATTGGGGCAGTACTTTTTCCGCAATATCTGATACTACGAATGATTGGGCGCCTTGCTTTTCCTATTTATTGTTTTTTGCTGGTAGAAGGTGTCGTGCATACAAAAGATATTCGTAAATATGAGAGCAGGCTTTTGATTTTTGCAGTAATTTCTGAAATTCCTTTTGATCTTGCTTTTTACGGCAGGATTCAGTGGGAGAACCAGAACATTTTTTTTACACTGTTTCTTGGCGTGACTGCTATTGATTTAATGCGGGATAATGCTAATAAATTAAATAAATATTTAATTCTTATTTTGACGGTTATTGCAGCAGAGATTCTGCATACAGATTATGGTGGGGCGGGAATTGTATTTATCGTCTGTTATTATCTTCTGTATCAAAGAAAACTATTGAAACAGGTGATGTTTCTGCTGGAGAACCTTGTACTTTACGGGATAGGGATTCAGTCATATGCTTCTTTTGCAGTATTTCCTATGTTGTTATATAATGGCAGAAAAGGGCCGTCTTTAAAATATTTTTTCTATATTTTTTATCCTGTTCATTTGTTGATTTTATATTTGATTATTTTGACAAAGTATGGAAAATAAAGACAGATTGCGAGGTACGATATGAAAGCTTGGCAACATTTTAAGACGATAAACCACCATAAAATGCTTGTGATGAAGGGGTGTTTTCGTGTGGGGCTGTATAAGCAGGGTCTGCTGCATGATCTGTCTAAATATACACCCACAGAATTTCTGGTAGGCTGCAGATATTTTCAGGGAAATTTAAGCCCTAATAATGTTGAGAGAAAAGAAAAAGGTTATTCGCTGGCGTGGCTGCACCATAAAGGCAGAAACAAGCATCATCTGGAGTACTGGATAGATTATGGCGTAGAAAAAAAAGGAATAACAGGTATGAAGATGCCGCTGAAATACGTGGTGGAAATGTTTATTGACCGGATGTCTGCGTCAAAGAATTACCAGAAAGATAAGTATACAGATCGCAGTGCACTGGATTATTATGAGAATGGCAAGGAATATCATATCCTGCATGAAGAAACCAGGGCACTGTTGGAAAAATTGCTTCACATGCTGGCGGAGCAGGGAGAAGATGCAACTTTTTATTATATCAGACATGTTCTGCTGAAACAAAAAGATTATGGTACACCCTACCGGCCTCAATCCTGAATAAACTGATTTTGTTTTGAGTCATAGTGATAAGAAATAGCTGCCAGCCGTTCTGTCAGTTCACTCTCAGAAATATGATTGCTTTTGCACAGATCTGCTAAAGATTGATAGTGGTCTCTGAGATAAGTGTTGGTTACGCTGAGCAGCATGATTGGATCTTTGGGGAAATTCATAAATTACCTCCTGATATTTAGGTTATGCAGGCGATATATCAGAAAAATGTTCTGAGTGTCCTGCAGTTGTTTGGCAAATTGAGGATCAGATACCTCCGCTATTTGGCTGTGTGCAGTGAGACAAGCTTTACAGCTATTCAGCTTACGGCTGCGTATCTGGCTTTATCGCTATTATAGACTGTTTTTGCAAGGGTGGCAAGCTGAATTATAATTTAATTCCATATGGAAAGGCACTTCAAGGCTTGATTTTTCATAGAATGTAATAAATCAGCTTAGAGGTGCTTTTTTGAAAACTTTTTTAATGCCGCTGAAAGAAGAGGAAGAAAAATATTATCTGGAAAAAATGAGAGAGGGCGACCTTGAAGCTAAACATACCTTGATTGAGCGTAATCTGAGACTGGTAGCGCATATTTCCAGGAAATACCAAAATGGTGAAGAAGATATGGAAGATTTGATTTCTATTGGAACCATTGGGCTTATCAAAGCAATTTCCACGTTTAACTATGAGAGGGGAAACCGTCTTGCCACCTATGCAGCACGTTGTATTGATAATGAACTTTTGATGTATTTCAGGGGAAAGAAAAAGACTTCCCGTGAAGTATCTCTGTATGAGCCTATAGGAACGGACAAAGAAGGAAATCAGATCAGCCTGATGGATGTGGTGGAGAGTACGGACCGGGATATTTTTGATATAATAGAGCTGAAAGGCAACAGCAGAAAAATATACGAAATGATTCCCAAGGTCCTTAATGACAGAGAGCAGGAAATTATCCGATGGAGGTATGGATTATATAATCAAATTCCAGTAACACAGCGGGAAATAGCAGATAAGCTTGGGATTTCCCGTTCTTATGTAAGCAGAATTGAGAAACGGGCATTGGAGAAATTAAAATGTTGTTTTGAGACAGTCTGAAAAATAGGATCAAAATCTGCCGGCGGTTTGAACATTCAGACCGCTGACAAAAATAGCTTTTCAAATAAAAGAAAATGTGTTACGATAAATTTATCTTTTTTCGGGGCGTATCTGCCCATAAATTCCCAAACAGCACAACGGGAGGTAATATTGTATAGTATTGTGTCAACAGCAATTGTCTGCGGTATTCAGAGCATTCTTGTTCAGGTGGAAGCAGATGTTTGTGATGGAATGCCTGCGATGGAAATGGTGGGCGTACTGTCTTCGGAAGTAAAAGAAGCAAAAGAAAGAATTCGGGCGGCAATTCGCAATAGCGGCATTTGTCTGCCTCCGAAAAAAATAACAGTAAATCTTTATCCGGCAGATATAAGGAAGTCGGGAACAGTTTTTGATTTGCCGATCGCTCTTGCAATATTAGCGGCTTATGGCAAAATCCCCCGGAAATATCTGGAAGGGATTCTTTTTGCCGGAGAAATCGGACTGAATGGAGAGATCCGCCCGGCAGCGGGAGTGCTTCCGATGGTTCTCGCGGCAAAAGAGGCTGGAAAAGAGGTGGTATGTGTTCCAAGAGAAAATGTGAAAGAAGCACGGATTGTAGAAGAAATTACCATTTTGCCAGGGGAAAGTTTGAATCAAGTGATAAAATTAATTGAAAATTATTCGAAGGGAGGCTGGAATGACGAGGAAGGCGGCGGTAATTGTAATATAGAAGAAACAGAAACATATCATGAAAATATAGCCTGTGATTTTGCAGGTATCCATGGGCAGAAGATTTTAAAACGTGCCTGTGAAATTGCGGCAAGCGGCAGGCACAATATGCTGATGCTGGGTTCTCCCGGTTCAGGAAAAACTATGGCAGCACGTGCTGTTGCCACGATTCTTCCTCCGCTTACGCAAGAAGAAGCCTTGGAGCTTGCCAAAGTTTATAGTGTGACAGGGATGTTTGGACAGCGTGAGAAAAATTTCAGGGAACGCCCATACCGAAATCCTCATCATACTGTCAGCGTAGCAGGCCTTGCAGGGGGAGGGGCAGTTCCGAAGCCTGGAGAGATCAGCCTGGCACATAAGGGAGTTCTCTTTTTGGACGAACTGACAGAATTTAAGAAACCGGTTCTGGAAGTGCTTCGCCAGCCTTTGGAAGAGCGTGAAATACGGCTGGTGAGAAAAAGTGGTACTTATTGTTATCCGGCTGATATTATGCTGATTGCTGCTATGAATCCCTGCAGCTGCGGCTATTTTCCGGACAGGAACCGCTGCACCTGTTCTAAAGCTATGATTGAACGCCATCTTAGTAAAATCAGCCGTCCGCTGTTAGACAGAATGGATTTGTGCGTAGAGGTACAGCGTCCGATGCTCTTTGAACTGACAGCAAAAGAAACAGAAGAAACGTCAGCAGAAGTCCGTGTACGTGTAGAGCGGACACAGCGTATACAGCGGAAACGGTTCAGAGGAACAGAGATATTATATAACAGTCAGATTCCGGCAGCTTTCATGGAGCGGTGGTGCAGTCTGGAACCAGAGGGGGAAAAGATGATGAAAGAGGCTTTTGAGCAGTTGGAGCTGACAGTCAGAGGGTATTACCGGATCATACGGGTAGCACGTACGATTGCAGATATGGAGGGGGCAGAACAGATCAAGCGCTGTCATATTCAGGAAAGTCTGCTGTTCCGCAGCATTGACAGAAAGGTATGGAATTGTGAATGAGAGAACATGAACAACGCTGCGGTAAATATGAGTACTGGCTTGCCGGTTTAAGTTTTCTTCCGGGAAGAAAAAAGATCAGCTTGGAAACGATGTTTGGAAAAGCCGAGAGGGTCTTCCATGCAGAGGCAGAATCCTTGAACCAGGTTCTTTTTCTGACAGAACGGGAAAAAGATTATTTAAAGAAGGCACAAAAACAATTAGAAGGAACAGAACGGACAGTGGAATATTGCAAAGAAAAGCATATAAGCCTGGTCCTTTGGTGTGAAGGAGGGTATCCGCAGGCGCTCAGAGAAATTTACAATCCGCCATATGGATTGTTTTACAGGGGAAAGCTTCCATGCAGGGAGCAGAGAACAATAGGTGTGGTAGGCTCCAGAAACTGTTCTCCATATGGCAAGGCTATGGCAGGGAAAATTGGACGGGAGCTTGCAATGGCAGAAGTTGCTGTCATCAGTGGAATGGCGGCAGGAATTGACAGCGCAGCACAGAGAGGCGCCCTGCAGTCTGGAGGCTATAGCTGTGGTGTGCTGGGATGTGGAATAGATGTGTGTTACCCGGCAGGGAATCAGGAACTGTATGAACGGCTTGTGGCAGAAGGCGGTGTACTGTCGGAGTATCCGCCGCATACTGCACCGCTTGCCATGTATTTTCCACAGAGAAACCGGATTATCAGCGGACTGTCTGAATGTGTGCTGGTAGTGGAAGCGAGAGAAAAGAGCGGGTCTTTGATTACAGTAGATTTTGCCCTGGAACAGGGCAAAGATATCTATGCGGTGCCGGGAAGAGTTTCAGATGTGCTCAGTCAGGGGACAAACCGTTTGATTCAGCAGGGAGCAGGTATTTTTTTAAATGTGGAAGATTTTTTGAACGAGTTGCATATTTTTGCAAAAACGGGAGAGAATTCTTCCCTAAAACAAAAAATTTCTCTTGAAAATTTAGAAAGGTTGGTGTATAGTTGTCTCGGTCTTAATCCCAGAAGCCTGGAGGAACTTCTTATGAAGACAGGGCTTTCTCTGGGTGTGCTGATTGAAAATTTAGAAACACTGCAGAGGAAGGGATGTGTTTCTGAGATATATAAAAATTACTATATTCGCTGTGATATTTGATGAAGAAATAAAAAGGAGCAGGCGTATGGCAAAGTATCTTGTAATTGTGGAGTCACCGGCAAAGGTGAAGACGATCAAAAAATTTTTGGGGAAAAATTATGAAGTGGAAGCTTCTAACGGGCATGTCAGAGATCTTCCAAAGAGCCAGCTTGGCATAGATGTAGAGCATGACTATGAACCAAAATACATTACAATTCGGGGGAAAGGAGATATTCTTGCCAATTTACGAAAAGCGGTGAAGAAAGCTGATAAAGTCTATCTGGCAACGGACCCGGACCGGGAAGGAGAAGCCATTTCCTGGCATCTGTCAAAGGCTCTGAAATTGGAAGGGAAAAATGTATACCGTATCAGTTTTAATGAGATTACGAAAAATGCGGTCAAGGCTTCTTTGAAACAGGCCAGAGAAATTGACATGAACCTGGTGGATGCCCAGCAGGCACGCCGTATGCTGGACCGTATGGTTGGCTATCGAATCAGTCCTCTTTTATGGGTTAAAGTAAAACGGGGGCTGAGTGCGGGGCGTGTGCAGTCAGTGGCACTGCGCATAATCTGCGACAGGGAAGAGGAAATCAATGCGTTTATTCCCAAAGAGTATTGGACATTAGACGCGCAGCTTGCGATTCCAGGAGAAAAGAAACATCTCTTGGCAAAATTTTATGGGGATGAGAGCGGTAAAATTGAAATTAATTCCAGAGAAGAGCTGGATGAGATTTTAAAAAACCTGGAGCAGGAGGAATATAAGGTCCTCGAAGTAAAAAGGGGAAGCAGGACGAAAAAAGCACCGCTTCCATTTACCACCAGTACCTTGCAGCAGGAGGCGGCAAAACGCCTGAATTTTTCCACACAGAAAACCATGCGTCTGGCACAGCAGCTCTATGAAGGAGTCGATATTAAAGGGCAGGGCACCGTGGGAATTATCACTTATCTGAGGACAGATTCTGTTCGCGTTTCGGAGGAAGCGGATGCGGCGGCCAGGGACTATATCCAGTCTTCTTATGGAGAGAAATATACTGCGGCAGCAACACAGAACAAAAAGAGCGGCGCCAATGTTCAGGATGCTCATGAGGCTATCCGTCCTTCGGATATTGCCAGAACCCCGGCGATAATTAAAGAATCCCTGAGCCGTGACCAGTTCCGGCTGTATCAATTGATATGGAACCGTTTTACAGCAAGCCGTATGAGCAGTGCTGAGTATGAAACAACGTCTGTCAAAATTAAAGCAGGAAAGTACCGTTTTCATGTATCTGCGTCCAAAATTGCATTTGAAGGCTTTTTATCGGTTTATACCAGTGACGATGAAGAAAAAGCAGAAAATAATGTGCTGTTGAAGGCGATCGACACAGACACGGAACTGAATTTGAAAATGCTGGACGAAAAACAGCATTTTACACAGCCGCCGGCACATTTTACAGAAGCGTCTCTGGTAAAAGCGCTGGAAGAACTGGGGATCGGACGGCCCAGTACGTATGCGCCTACGATTACCACACTTCTGGGAAGACGCTATATTACCAAAGAAAATAAGAATCTTTATGTGACAGAGTTGGGGGAAGTGGTCAATTCTATCATGACAGAGGCGTTTCCCGCTATCGTGGACCAGCAGTTTACAGCAAATATGGAATCTCTGCTGGATAAGGTGGCGGAAGGCTCTATTGGTTGGAAAGCAGTGGTAAGCAATTTTTATCCAGATCTTGAGGATGCTGTTCAGATTGCGGAAAAAGAATTGGAAAAAGTTAAGATTGAGGATGAGGTTACGGATGTAGTCTGTGACTTGTGCGGCAGAAATATGGTGATTAAATATGGTCCGCATGGAAGGTTTCTGGCATGTCCGGGTTTTCCAGATTGCCGGAATACGAAACCGTATCTGGAAAAAATTGGAGTAGAATGTCCAAAATGCGGGAAAGAAATTGTTATGAAGAAGACAAAAAAAGGCAGAAAATATTATGGCTGTGAAGCGAATCCTGATTGTGAATTTATGTCATGGCAGAAACCTTCCAAAGAAAAGTGCCCGCAATGCGGCGGATATATGTTGGAAAAAGGGAATAAACTGGTATGTGCAGATAACCAGTGCGGATTTGTAAAAGAGCAGCAGAAGCAGTCGTCTGCCGGGAGTCTGGTGCAGCCCTGATGATGGAAAAGTATGCTATTTTATGCAGCAGCCTTGCTGTTAGAAAATAGCATGATATTGCAGGCAAACATATATTTTGTGTATGGATTGTATTGGTTTTTTGCAAAAGTGAAAGTAATCCTTTCAAGATGAAAACAATGGCTGTATTATATAAAAATTACGAAAAAAGTAGAATGTTGTTGAACTTTTGCGTAAAATATGATAAAATTTAAGTAGTTTTAGCAGAAGTATAAATTTTAATCAGGAGGTATGTTATGAGTGTTCAGTTGTTAGACAAAACAAGAAAAATTAACAAATTGCTGCATAATAATAATTCCTCGAAAGTAGTCTTTAATGACATTTGTGAAGTCTTGACTGAAATTTTAGACTCCAATATCCTGGTTATCAGTAAGAAAGGGAAGGTATTGGGAACCAGCAGATGCGGGAAAACGGATGAAATAAGGGAATTGATTGCAGATGAGGTGGGAGGATTCATTGATCCTATGCTGAATGAACGGCTGCTTGGAATTTTGTCCACCAAAGAGAATGTGAATCTTGAGACGCTGGGGTTTGTTTCGCAGGAAGTGAAAACGTACCAGGCGATCATCACCCCTATTGATATTGCTGGCGAACGGCTGGGTACCTTGTTTGTATATCGCTTGGAAGAGCCGTATGATATTGATGATATCATATTGAGCGAATATGGAACTACAGTGGTTGGACTTGAAATGATGCGTTCGGTGAACGAAGAAAGCGCAGAAGAGAACCGCAAAGTGCAGATTGTTAAATCTGCTATCAGCACTTTGTCTTTTTCAGAACTGGAAGCGATTACTCATATTTTTGATGAGATGGAAGGCAAAGAAGGCATTCTTGTTGCGAGCAAAATTGCGGACAGGGTTGGGATCACAAGGAGCGTTATTGTCAATGCGCTGCGTAAGTTTGAAAGTGCAGGTGTAATTGAGTCCAGATCTTCCGGCATGAAGGGCACGTATATCAAAGTACTGAATGATGTGGTGTTTGATGAACTGGAGAAAGTTAAGAAACAGAATATAAAAGACAGCTAAACGGATTTAGCGGTGAAAAGAAAAGGAATTTGCAGGGGGACTTACAGATTCCTTTTTTTGCGTTCACGGAACAAGGTTTTGGAAAAGAGATGCGGTTTATTTTTAAATCATATTTTATACAGAATGTCCATATAATAAGAAAAAACAAATGGATAATTATGGAAAAAAATTATAACGTATTTTTGGGGATAGGGAAAAAAATCCCAGCTATTTGTGGATGTTTCGACGAAAAAACACAAGATACAGTAAATTTTGATAAAAAATTGCAAAAAAATGCTTGCAATATAAGGTCTATTGCGATAATCTATAATAAGATAAATTTGTATATGTTTTTGAAAGAAATACAGAGAAGAATACAGAAGATGGAAGGAGCAGTATTATGTTAAGCAGTGGTATTTATGATTACATTGATGTATGGAATAAAGCAGCAGATGCGGCATGGCTGCGGGACACTGCGATTGTCAACAATATTTCCAACAGCGATACGCCAGGATATAAGCGCCAGGATGTGAATTTTGAAGGGGTTCTGAAAAGAGAACTGGGCAGGTCTAAGTATGTATCTTTGGATGATAAGGTCAGCAATCTGCATATGAACCATTTGAATGCATCCATTTATACAGATTCCGCAAGTTATTCTTACCGCCTGGACGGAAATAACGTGGATCCGGAACAGGAACAGGCAGAACTGGTGTCAAACAGGATTAAATATAATGGTTTGATTGACAGTATGACAAAAGAATTTGCCAGGATTAAGAGTGTGATTAAGTAGAATGTCCATCCCTTTGGGATGATAGAAAAAATGCCTTATGAGGCAGGAAGCAGGAGGAAGAGAAATGTCATTATTTCAGTCGTTTAACATCAGTACATCTGGTATGACTGCACAGCGGTTTCGAATGGATGTGATATCTGAGAATGTTGCAAATGTAACTACTACCAGAACAGAAGATGGAACCCCTTATACCCGTAAAATTGTGACCTTTCGGGAGAAGCAGGTGACACCGTTCAGCCAGATACTGAGCAATACCCGGGAAGCATATCTTGGGAATGGCGTAAAAGTCAGCCAGGTTTCAGAAGATACAGAAAGTGATTATATTATGAAATATGATCCTGCTCATCCGGATGCAGATGAAAATGGATATGTATCTTATCCCAATGTGAATATTATTACAGAAATGACAAATATGATTGATGCCAGCCGTTCTTATGAAGCAAATATTACGGCCTTTGAGACCAGTAAGGCGATTGCTTTGAAAGGATTAGAGCTTGGTAAAGCATAAACAGGAGGCGAATTAGATGGATATTTCAGCTTTACATAATGTGACGGCAGATTATCTTAAAAACACAGTTGACGCAGCCCGGCAGGTTGCCGGGCAGGACAAGGGTTTTGAGAGCGTTCTGCAGTCGGCTATGGATATGATAAATGAAACAAATGATTTACAGAATCAATCGGAAGAGGCAACCATGCAGTTTGCACTGGGATATGCCACTAACACCCATGATCTGAATGCGATTCAGGAGAAAGCGACTATTGCTCTGAATTATACAACAGCGGTCAGAGACAGGATGCTGGAAGCTTATAAAGAAATTATGAACATGCAGATTTAGTCGTTTGCAGCAGGAAATAGTAGGAGAGTCACATGCAGGAGAGAATAAGAAATATTCCCGGACAGATATTAGAATGGTGGAATAAATTTTCGGTAAAACAAAAGACGATAATGGCCAGTATTACGCTGGCAGTCATAGTTGCGCTGGTGATTGTTGTCAGGATTTTGACGACACCTACGATGGTGCCGATCAGAAGCTGCGAGAATACCAAAGAAGCGGGACAGGTAAAGGAGTTATTAGAAGGATCGAATATCAATTACGAAGTCTCTAATGACGGATTGAATTTTTCAGTAAAATCAGAAGATGAAGCCAATGCGGCGATTTTATTAGGAGAAAACGGAATTCCGGCTTCCAGATATGAGCTGAGCAATGTGTTTGAGGGCGGATTCAGCAACACAGAGGCAGATAAAACAAAGAAGTATCAGCTTTATCTGCAGGAAGAACTGGGAGCTCACCTGGAAAAACTTGATACGGTGGAAAGTGCTACCGTGAAGCTGAGCATGCCTGTCGATGACGGAACAGTGCTTGCTCTGGAAGATAATACATATGCTGCTGTCACCCTTTCTCTCACGGAAGATATGGATGAAGAGACAGCAAGCGGCCTGGCAAGATGGATTGCGACGGCAGTGGGAAATGATAATATGGATGATATCTCTATTATGGACACTGCGGGAAATGTTTTGTTTGCAGGCGGAGATTCTGCCACCTCTGTGGGAGCAGCCAGCAGCCAGCTTTCTTATAAGACAAAAGCAGAGAATATGGTAAAGAGCCAGGTTAAGGATGTGATTCTGGGAACCGGAGTGTATGACAGTGCATCTGTTGGACTGAATCTTGACGTCAGCTTTAATGACAGACAGGAAGTGGACACGAATTATTATACGGATGAAGGGGCAGATCATGGACCTACTGCCAGTGAACGTATTTTTAATCAGGAAAGTACAGGTACAGACGGCGGAGTGCCGGGAACAGATACGAACGGTGAAGACACAACTTATGTTCTGCCGGACGGAGCGGCCAGCGGCCAGACGATTTCCGATGAAGACAGGCAGTATAATACCAGTAATAGAGTGACTACGATCAAAGGCGGAGTTGGAGAAGTAAATTATGATAACTCTTCCATTACAGTAGTAGCAAATCAATATCGCAATTATAATGAGAGTGCCCTTCGCGCCAGCGGAGAGCTGGATGATATGACTTTTGATGAGTTTGTGGCAGCTAATCGTGAGAAGGTAAAACTGGATGTGGATCCGGATTTTATCCAGATGGTATCAAAGGCAACTGGATTTTCAGAGGATAATATTGTAATTGTTGCGTATGAAGTACCATTTTTTGAATATGCAGACAGCGGAAATCGTGATTTCTTTGATTATCTTCCTATTATTATTGCAGTTCTGATTATGCTGATGCTGGGATATGTAGTGTTCCGCAGCACCAGAAGAGAGCAGGTAGAAGAAGTAGAGCCAGAGCTTTCTGTGGAGTCTCTGCTGGCGTCTACCAAGGAAGCGCAGGATAATCTGGAAGATATCGGATTTTCCGAGAAATCTGAGACGCGTGTTTTAATTGAAAAATTTGTTGACGAAAATCCCGAGGCAGTGGCGTCGCTGCTTAGAAACTGGTTGAATGAGGAGTGGGAGTGATATGGCAAGTTCAGAAGAATATTCAGGTGTTCAAAAGGCGGCAATATTGTTAATTGCATTGGGACCGGAGAAATCAGCCTCTATTTTTAAACATTTAAAAGAAGAAGAAATTGAAGAACTTACTCTGGAAATTGCCAATACCAGAAGTATCTCTCCTCAGGTGAAGGAAGATGTCCTGAATGAGTTTTACCAGGTCTGCCTGGCTCAGCAGTATATTGCAGAGGGTGGTATTGGTTATGCAAAGGAGCTGTTGGAAAAAGCATTGGGCGAGGAAAAAGCTCAGGGCGTTATTTCCAAGCTGACAGCATCTCTTCAGGTACGTCCTTTCGAGTTTGTGCGTAAGACAGATCCTTCGCAATTATTGAATTTTATTCAGGATGAGCATCCGCAGACTATAGCTATGATTTTGTCATATTTGTCAGCAGGTCAGGCGTCTGTTATTATCAGTTCACTGATTCCTGAGAAGCAGGCAGATGTGGCAAAGCGTATTGCTATGATGGACAGGACGTCTCCGGATGTAATAAAGGAAGTGGAACGAGTATTGGAACGCAAGCTTTCATCTTTGGTAAATCAGGATTACACGATCGTGGGCGGCGTGGATGCAGTTGTAAATATTTTGAATACGGTAGACCGTGCCACAGAAAAGCATATTATGGAATCTCTTGAGATCGAAGAACCTGAATTGGCAGATGAAATCCGTAAGAAGATGTTCGTATTTGAGGATATCCTTCTTCTGGATGACCGTGCGATTCAGCGTGTGCTCAGAGATGTAGACAACAACGATCTGGGTGTGGCTCTGAAAGCGGCAAATGAAGATGTTCAGAATGTAATCTTTAAGAATATGTCTAAGCGTCTTGCTTCCATGATTAAAGAAGATATGGAATATATGGGTCCGGTTCGTATGAAGGATGTAGAAGAAGCCCAGCAGAAGATAGTTGGTATTATACGTAAACTGGAAGATTCCGCAGAAATTGTAATCTCCAGAGGTGGAGGTGACGAGATCGTTGTCTAATTTATATAAGCAGAGACATATAATTTCCAATGGCCAAAGTACCAGGGTTATCAATTCTAATATCCGGGTAGCGGAGAGAATGAAGGAGCTGGAGAAAATCATGCGTCAGCAGAATGCTGAACAGCTGGCATCTTCAGATGGTTTTGTGGCAGGACTGCAGATGGAAGTGGTGGATGCCGTACCAAAGGAACCGGAGATTACACCGGAGGAAATACGGAAATTGGCACAGGAGGAAGCAGATACTGTTCTTGCAGATGCCCGCAGCCAGGCAGAAGCTATGCTTGCAGATGCCCGCAATCAGGTAGAAGCTATTCGGGAACAGGCAAGAAATGAAGGTTTTGCGGCAGGACAACAGGAAGGTAATGCTAAGGCTCAGCAGAAGCTGGATGCACTGAGCAGAGAACTGGAGCAAGAGCACCAGAGAATGGAAGAAGACTATCAACAGAGGATTCAGGACCTGGAGCCATATTTGGTTGATGTGATTGCTGATGTATTTGAAAAGGTATTTCATGTACAGTTTGATGATAAAAAATCAATATTAGTTTATCTGATTCAGAAAGTAATTTTGAATGCTGAAGGAACGAAGGAATTTCAGGTAAGGGTGAGCCTGAAAGATTATGGGTATATAGAAGAACATAAAGATGAGATTAGACAGCAGGTTGGAGCGTCTGTACATATAGAAATCATGGCGGACGCAGCTTTACAGGAGCGGCAGTGTATGATAGAAACAGATTCAGGGATATTTGACTGTGGAGCAGACGTTCAACTGGATCATCTGATAAAAGCATTGAAGTCATTAAGTTTGTGAGGGAAATGATGTGGCCTATAATTTAGAGAAATATGAAGAATTAGCAGAGAAGAACTATTATCGACATATGGGAAAAGTAGTAAAAATTGTAGGACTTACCATTGAATCGGTAGGACCCAACGCCAAACTCAGTGACTTGTGCCGGATTATCATTGACAAGAACAAGGATATTTCCATTATGGCAGAAGTAGTGGGATTTCGGGATAAGAGACTGCTTCTTATGCCTTATGAGAGTGTGGAAGGGCTTGGCGTAGGATGTATCGTAGAGAATACGGGACATCCTTTGTCTGTTTGTGTGGGAAATGAAATGCTGGGACACACCCTGGATGGAATGGGACGGCCTACTGATGTCGAAGAACTGGTTCTGAAAGAAGAATATCCAGTAGATGCAGCGCCTCCAGACCCTATGGCAAGGGAAATTATTGATGAGGTGCTTCCGCTGGGAGTAAAAGCTGTGGATGGATTGATTACAGTAGGAAAAGGACAGAGAATTGGAATTTTTGCAGGTTCTGGCGTGGGCAAGAGTACTTTACTTGGAATGTTTGCCAGGAATACCAGAGCTGATATCAATGTAATTGCCCTGATTGGGGAACGAGGAAGAGAAGTAAGGGAATTTATTGAACGGGATATGGGAGAAGAAGGTATGCGGCGTTCTGTTGTGGTAGTTGCGACTTCTGACCGTCCGGCGCTTCTTCGCAGAAATGCAGCCAAAACTGCAACGGCTATTGCGGAATATTTCAGAGATCAGGGAAAGGATGTTCTGTTGATGATGGATTCCCTGACGCGTTTTTCCATGGCACAGAGAGAAATTGGACTTGCTTCCGGAGAACCTCCGGTGACCAGAGGTTATCCACCCAGTGTATACTCCGAAATGCCCAAACTTCTGGAACGTGCAGGTAATTCAGATAAAGGTTCTATTACCGGACTCTATACAGTTTTGGTAGATGGAGATGATTTTAACGAACCTATTACGGATACGGCAAGAAGTATACTTGACGGACATATAATGCTGGACAGGAAGCTTGCTCATAGGAATCATTATCCGGCAATTGATGTTTTGCAGAGTATTTCCCGTGTTATGAGTTCCATAGCGGAAAAAGAGCATAAAGATGCGGCGGGCAAATTGAAAAATGTGCTTGCGACTTATCAGGAAGCAGAAGATTTAATCAATATTGGCGCCTACAAAAATGGTTCCAATAAGAATATTGATTATGCCATCGAGAAAATTGACGAAGTAAACAGATTTTTACTGCAGGAAACCCATGACAAATTTACTTTTGAAGAAATATTAGACATGATGGAACAGATTTTTTAACAATTATCCCATAAAATAATAAAACCTGCATAGATAGAATAGAGGTATTTATGGCGAAGTTTACATATAAAATGCAGAATATTCTGGATATTAAATACAAGCTGGAAACACAGGCTAAGACTTCTTTTTCCATAGCAGCTGCTAATTTGAACAAAGAGGAAGAAAAACTGGAGAGGCTGCGGCAGAGGAAGAAAGGCTATGAAAAGCAGGCGAGAGAGTTGATGGAGGATCGTCTGGATTTTCTGGAAATTAAAGTAAACCGTACGGCCATAGAAAATATGAAAGGGCAAATTCGTAACCAGACCCTTGCCGTCCATGTGGCGGAGCGGAATCTGGAAAGCGCCAGGAAACATTTGCAGGAGGTTATGACAGAACGAAAAACGCATGAAATACTGAAAGATAAAGCTTTTGAAGAATTTAAGAAAGAACTGGAAAAGGAAGAGAGCAAGGCTGTGGATGAACTGGTTAGCTTCACTCACAATCATGCAATAGAAGGATAGGCGGTGAAAGATATGGCAGACCCAATGTTAGAGGAAGAAGCAGGAGCGTTAGATAAAAAAGCGCAGAAAAAAGCAGAAAAAGCCAGAAAAAAAGAGGAAAAAAAGAAACAAAAGCAGGAACAGGAAGAAATGCCGGAGGAAGAGGAAAGTGGAAGTAAACTGGCAGTTGTTTTTGCAACAATTATTTTTATAATTATTTGGCTTGCTATTCTTCTGCTGGTAATAAAAATGGATATTGGCGGATTTGGTTCTACTGTACTGCAGCCTATATTAAAGGATGTTCCTTACATCAATAAGATTTTACCTGAGGGAGCTAAAGAAGAACCTACAGTAGATGCTCAGTATCCTTATACAACTTTAGATGAGGCGATCAAACGTATTAAGGAATTGGAAGTAGAATTATCAGACGCCCAGTCTAAATCAAAAGGAAGCTCAGATAATGTGGCTCAGCTTCAGGCTGAAATAGAGAGACTGAAAGAATTTGAGAACCAGCAGGCAGCCTTCGAACAGCAGAAAAATGATTTTTATAAAGAGGTTGTGTTTAACGAAAAGGCACCCGATATATCAGAATATAAGGCATATTATGAAAGCATTGATCCCGCAAATGCAGAGGTGTTGTATAAACAGGTCATCCAACAGCAGCAGGCAGATGATGAGATCACGGAATATGTTAATACATATGCATCTATGAAGCCGAAGCAGGCTGCAGCGCTGATGGAAGCCATGACAGATGACTTGAAACTGGTGGCAAAAATATTGCAGAATATGGAAACGGATGCAAGAGCTAAAATATTAGATGCTATGGATTCTCAGGTTGCTGCAAGAGTGACTAAGATTATGGAACCTTAAGTTTATCGGTAATTGAATTGTTAAGTGCCGGAAATTTGCAGCTATGGTATTTTATTAAGATGGTTATAAGGTCCTTTCAGGGATTTTATAATATAGTTCAGAGGTCAGAAATGGTTTTTTTGTAACCCTGAACGAATATAGATAATAATATAAGAGAAAGGAGGAAAATTGATGACGACCAGCAAAATAGCGCAGATAGCATCCATGCTGAATAATCCTGACTTATTGCAGATGCAGAAACAATCTCAGGTAACAGACGTTGCTTTTGGTTCATTTTTAAATTATACAGCTTCGTCTGGAGGAAGTACGGCAAATCTATTTTCCGGTGTGAATGCAGATCAGTCTGCCAAACCGGATGCTGTGAATCAGACTGCTTTTGAAAAAGAATCTGTAAAATCCAGCTATCGGGAGAGTTCAATTTCACGCAGTGAGAATGCCGATGGGAACAGTAAATTGCCAGAAGATGCCAAAGATAAGCTGGAAGTTTTCGGTGAACAGATCAAAGAAACGGTGGCAGAAGAGCTGGGAATTTCTCAGGAAGAGCTGACACAGCAGATGGAGGCATTAGGGCTTACGGTTTTGGACCTTATGGACCCTTCCAAACTTGCAGGTCTTGTGATGGAGCTTACCGGAAGTGAAGATATTGGAGGTTTGCTGTTAAGTGAGAATTTTCAGCAATTGTTAGGAGAAATCAGCGAATTATCTCAGAATTTCGCTCAGCAGATGAATCTGACACCAGAAGAGATGAAGCAAATTCTGCCTGAATTGGAGAAGATGATGGCAGAACAGGCACCAGAAACTGTGACAGAAAATGTTGGAGATGCAGGGGCAGAACTGCCAGATTCTGTAATTGAGGAAACCGTTTCAGAAGCCGGAGAGCAATCGGCGGAAACGCTGAATAGTACGGTTCAGAGTACAGCCGAGGAAACAGGAATACATAGAGAAGTGTCTCAGGAAGTGTCTGACACATCCAGAGAAGAACAGACAGCAGAGATCAGCACGAGGAGTCTGGAAGGTGAACAGGGAGCAGAAGAAGATGCTTCAGATACAAGCGGCGGTACAGAGGAAGATTCTTACAGTAAGCTGACACAGGATATCAAAGGAAATGACAAGACAGACAATCGCCAGCCTCATGTTACGTATCAGACTACGACTCAGACAGTGAATCAGGGACAGACCATAGAGGTGACACAGACGGTTGTTCAGACAAAAGTTAATGTGGATGATATTCTAAGGCAGGTCAGCCAGATGACGAGGGTAATTGTAAATCAGGCAGAGTCTTCTATTGAAATGCAGCTTAATCCGGCGAATCTGGGCAAAGTGTATCTGCAGGTAATTTCCAGAGAAGGAGTTATTACTGCACAGCTTGCCGCGCAGAATGAGGCTGTAAAAGAAGCATTAGAGAGCCAGCTCGTAGTACTCAAGGAAAATATGAACCAGCAGGGCATGAAGGTGGAGGCAATTGAAGTAACTATTGCCAGCCATGAGTTTGAACGGAATCTGGAAGAGAATCAGCGGAACAATGCCCAGAAACAGGAAGAGGAATCGCGAAAGTCTGGAAGGAGAGATCTGAATATTGACAGTCTGGATGAACTGGAAGGGCTGATGACAGAGGAGGAAAGCCTTGCGGCAAAGATTATGACAGAACAAGGCAATCGTATGGATGTAACTATTTAATGAAATAAAATAATAGGGAAAGGAGAGATAGTATGAGCATTATTGTACCAGTAAAAGACGGTAAAGTTGTAGATGAAACAGCTTCTGCCAATTCCTTGTCACAGGCAACAAAGTCAAGCAACAGTGCATTGGATAAAGAAGCTTTTCTTCAGCTTTTGGTAGCGCAGATGAAATACCAGGATCCATTGGAGCCAACTTCTAATACAGAATATATTTCCCAGCTTGCTACTTTCTCATCTCTTGAGGAAATGCAGAATCTGAATGCTTCTATGGAGTCACAGCAGGCTGCAAATTTGATTGGCAAGACAGTGATTATGAAGGTGACCAGTACCACAGGCGCATCAAATGTTGTGCAGGGCAGGGTAGATTACATTGTAAAAGAAAGAGGAAAGCTTTATCTTTCTATTGATGATAATTTATATTCATTGGATGACCTGGACAGAGTGATTGATGATGATTACCTGGACGCAGTATCCATTGCCGAAGATTTCAAAAAGGTTGTGGATGAGCTGCCAGATCCTAACAAACTGACACTGAAAGACAAAAGTGATCTTGAGATTGTTAGAAAGGCATACAATAGTCTTACCACATATCAGCAGCAGATGATTGAGAAATATTATCCGTCCTCTTTGAAGAAACTGCAGGAACTGGTTGCTAAGATGAATGAATTAGATAAAACAACGGAAGGTGACAATGATTCTGCGGATGATAAAAATGAGACAGAAGGTGCAGGGAGCGGAGATAACAAAGAAGATAATCCAAAGTCATAGTTGAAAATAAGCAGGGATGCTTAGAATGGAGAGAGCATATGAATAAAATTTCAAATCAATTCTCTTCTATTGAACAGATAACAGACCAGTATCTGAAACATGGAAGTACAGATTCTGCGTCATCCGTGTCAGAACTGTCCTTTGAGGATATATTAAGGCGCAGGCAGTCTGTAGACGAAAATTCAGAATTAAAATTTTCCAAGCATGCCTCTATGCGGCTGCAGAGCAGGAATATAGAGCTTTCCAGTGAGCAGAAAGAACGGCTGGAGACAGGGGCGGAAAAAGCAGAGGCAAAGGGAATGAAAGAATCCCTTGTGATTGTAGACTCGTATTCTTTCATTGTGAATGTACCAAATAAAACAGTGGTAACAGCAATGGATCAGACAGAGTCGAAAGAAAATATATACACAAATATAGATGGAGCCGTAATTATATAAGCTGGACCTAAATATAGGAGGCGGGCGGTCTTTGAATGACAGAAAAGACCATACGGCAGAAAAATCAGGAGGTCAATTCATTATGATGAGAGCATTGTATTCTGGTGTATCAGGATTAAAAACA
Source organism: Lachnospiraceae bacterium (assembly GCA_910575075.1). GTDB lineage: Bacteria > Bacillota > Clostridia > Lachnospirales > Lachnospiraceae > Petralouisia. The sequence continues at coordinate 29,567 of CAJTCY010000004.1, read as the reverse complement.
CACCAGACAAAGATGGATGTAATTGGTAATAATATTGCTAACGTAAATACGGTAGCATTCAAATCGTCCAGTACAACATTCAGTGATATTATGTATCAGAATATTTCAAATGCATCTGGCGCTACGGCTAATAAGGGCGGTGTCAATGCAAAACAGATCGGTCTCGGTGTTACCACTGGTTCCACATCTGTAAATATTACTTCACCAGGTTCCACTCAGACGACCGGAGATGGATGGGATTTAAGAATTACCGGAGACAGCTTTTTTATCGTCAACAACGGTTCTGAGAACCTTTTTACCAAGGCAGGAGCTTTTTATATTGACGGTTCCGGTACATTGACCACCAAGGCAAATGGTTATAATGTCATGGGATGGCAGGTAGATCCGACTACTGGAACAATCAGGAAAGATACTGTTTCTCCGCTGCGTATCATGCAGGAGGCAAATCTGACATCTGCGCCGGAAGCAACCACGGAAGCTACTTGTGCAGGTATTCTGGATAAGAATAATGTACAGTTAAACAGTGATGACGGTTATATTATGAGCCTGAATTTCTATGATGCCCTGGGTTACAGTTATTCTGCAAAATTTGCTGTGAAGACTGCAAATGTAGATACACTTACTTATACGGTGGAGCTGTCGGATGTCCTTGATTCTAACAATCATTCGATTCTTCAGGATTATCTTGCAGCGGATCCAAATAATACGATGACCAATGTATTTGGTGAGCCGACCAATGTACAGCGTTCATTTAACCTGGCAGGCGGATTTACGTATGACGGAACAACCTTCCGGGATGCAGATGGCCATGCACTTACATATGATGATGCGAATAAGAAATTTGTAGCGAATGATGATGCTACTATTGAGTACTCTGTCACCTCTATGTTTGGAATTTCCGATAATCAGGCGCAGAACTTTAGCCTTGCTAATGTGACACAGAATGGAAACTCTGCCGTTTACAGTTTTACAGAAACGGTGTATGGTTATCAGTTGGATTTTAAAGAAGAGGAGCCGAATGCCGGAATATTCCAGTGGGTTGGACAGGAAGGTGCAGAATCCGTACTGCTGAAAATGTCAGCTTTGGGTGGAGAGTTCCGGAATATCAATGTTGATTTTTCTACGGCGGGATGTTATGATAATGGCAAAAAGTGTACGCTTGGAGTTGATAAAGGTGATGTCCAGGGACTCAACGGACTTGGCAGGCGTTTGGGAAGAATGACTGGTTTGGAGGTTCAGGAGAACGGAGAGATTTACGGAAGTTATGATAATGGTACTAAAAAGCTTCTGGGACAAATTGCAGTGACTACATTTGCAAATCCGGCTGGTCTTGAGAAACTGGGAGAGAACTGCTATCAGCAGACATTGAACTCTGGTGAGTTTGATGGAATCGGTCAGGATATTACCGCAGACGGTGGCAAAATGTCCAGCGGTGTTCTGGAAATGTCCAATGTGGATCTTGCCAATGAGTTTACAGAAATGATTACGACTCAAAGAGGTTTCCAGGCAAATTCCAGAATTATTACGACTTCTGATAGTCTGCTGGAGGAATTGGTCAATCTGAAACGTTAATTTTGGGCTGATCTAATGTGAAACTGGCATAGTCTGACAATAAAATTAATTTATCTTGGGGAACTGTGTTTCATAGTTCCTCAAGATATGATATAATCTAGCATGGATGTTTCATTAAGTATGAATCAAGACTCGCAGAGCAGAATGAGTTCTATGCCGTCTGGAGCAACTAAAAGGAAGGCATAGAAAGGGCTGGACGTTTTGGAGGGGATTTGGCAAAACGGGGAAAAACCTGAGGTTTAGAGGTATTTAACAATGATAGAAGTAACAAAGTTAAATGATACGAAATTATTGATTAATGCGGAATTAATTGAAACAGTGGAGGAAACACCGGACACTGTCATTTCTTTTGTAACAGGGAAGAAAATAATTGTAAAAGAAAGTAGACAAGAGGTCAAAAATTTAGTAATATTGTATAAGAGAGATTTTATGACAACTGGTCTTCCCTGGTTGGAAAAGGAATAAATATGGATAGAATACACTTCATGGATGAAAAGGGCAGGTGGAAAAATTGGATTTAGCGTCTTTACTTGGAATTATACTTGGTTTTGGATTGATGATATTTGGTATTATCAGTGGTGACCAGGGAGTGTCAGCGTTAGGGAACTTTTTGGATTTGAACTCTGTGTACATTACGATTGGAGGTTCTCTGGCAGGTGTTCTCGCTTCCCATACCATATCGGATTTCCTGAATGGGTTAAAGAGCTTTACACTGGTGTTTAAGACTCCTAAGGCAGATGTGGGAGAGGTAATCAAACACATTATTGATTTATCCAACATAGCGAGAAAAGAAGGTCTTCTTGCTTTGGAGGAAGCAGCAAACGGAATTGAAGATGAGTTTTTGAAAAAAGGAATCATGCTGGTGGTTGACGGTACAGATCCGGAGCTTGTAAGAGGCATTATGGAAGCTGATTTGATGTGTGTGGAATCCCGTCACAGAACAACCATTGGATTCTGGGAAAAATGGGCGGCGTTAGGTCCTGCCTGGGGTATGATTGGTACCCTGATTGGTTTGATCAACATGCTGAAATTGATGGATGACCCTTCAACGGTTGGTCCCAGTATGGCGATTGCGCTGATTACTACTTTGTACGGTTCTATTATTGCTAACTGGCTTTGTACTCCTACTGCGGCAAAGCTGAAAGTGAATAATGATACTGAGGTCATGATTAAGGAAGTAACGGTGGAAGGTCTTTTATCTATTCAGGCAGGAGAGAATCCACGTGTTATAGAAGAGAAACTGAAATCCTTCCTTTCACCGAAGATGCGTGAGAGTATGCTGGAGCAAGGCGGAGGTGAAGAATAGTGGCAAAAAGAAAAGTAGAAGAGTCAGGCGGAGGAGAAGCGTCGTGGCTGAATACCTTTGCAGACCTGATGAATCTTCTGTTGTGCTTTTTCGTACTGCTGTTTGCCATGTCTACGGTGGATGCAGATAAGTGGGATCAGCTTATCAACTCCATGCAGAACAGTTTCAGTATTTTATCCTCAGGCGGTAATACAGTGGGAGAGGGAATGATGATTGCTTCTGGAATCAGTCAGTTGGAACTGCTGGATGAGTATTTTAAAGAAGATACGAATTCCTCTGAGGCTGAGGAGCAGGAGCCTATGGATGAGATGGAATCCAATCAGCCGGAATCAGAGCCTTCGGAAGAATTGAAGGAAGAATTGGAAGAGGCGGGATTAAAAGAGTCAGAAGAGATGGCGCAGCAGATAGAGCAGGAATTGGCACAACAGCAGATTGCAGAGCAAGTGGAAATTGATGTGGATGCACAGTTTGTAAAACTTACCTTAAATGGGGCGCTGCTGTTTGATTCAGCGCAATCGCAGATTCGGGAGGATGCTCTTCCGTTAGTTGACAAGCTGTCCATGATTTTGCAACAGTACAGCGATAATCTCATCTATATAGAAGGACATACAGATAATGTTCCGATCAGTAATGCGAAATACGAGAGTAATGATTTGTTATCTGCTTATCGGGCATTTGCAGTGAAAGATTATATTATAGAAGTTACAGCATTGGATGCCGGCAGGATTCGGGCTACGGGCTGCGGCGAATATAATCCGGTTGCAGATAACTCTACGCCAGAAGGACGTGCAAGAAACCGAAGGGTAGAGATTAAAATATATAACTCGTATAATTCTAATTAGAAAGGAAAAACACCATGAAAAAGAATTTAATGAGTGTCTTGATTCTGGCACTGGTACTTGCAAATCTGATTTTAACAGCGATTCTGATGATATCTATTGTTCCGCAGACCAAAAAGGCAAATGAGCTGATCAATAAAGTTTGTTCTGCGATTGATCTGGAGCTGGAAGGCGGTAAGGAGAATTCTTCTATTGATATCCCAATGGAAAATGTGGAAACCGTAGCGATTTCCAGCGGAGAAAGTCTTACCATCAATTTGAAAAGCGACGGAGATAAGAAGAGCTATGCGGTGATTTCTGTATCTCTGGCACTGGATACGAAGAATAAAGGGTATAAAAAGGGTTCCGAAGCTATTACAAAGAATGAAGCTATTATCAAGGATGAGATCATAAAGATTGTATCCAGCCATACCATAGAAGATATGAGAAACAAGCAGGGAGATGTGCAGGATGAAATTTTAAAACGCCTCCGCAAACTGTTTGATTCTGACTTTATTGTAAGCGTAGCGTTCCCGACCTATACTTATGAGGAGAGCAAGTAATTTGCAGCAAAAATGTCAGGTGGTGAGAGAAAATGGGCGAGGTCTTATCGCAGAATGAGATAGACAGTCTGCTGAATGCGCTGAACAGCGGTGAATTTGATGCAGAAGAGATGAAGGAGAATGCTGCTGAGAAACAGGTTAAGAATTATGATTTCGCAAGGCCTGCAAAGTTTTCCAAAGAACATCTCAGAACCATGGAGTTTATATTTGAGCATTATGGACGATTATTGTCAACAAATCTTCCGGCTTACCTGCGAAAGACAGTTCAGGTTGAGGTGGAGAATTCAGAGGCAGTTACATATTCAGAATTTTCTAATTCTTTGTCAAATCCGGTACTTCTTGGAGTAGTTAATTTTGACCCAATGCCCGGCAGCATTATTATTGAGCTGGCAACAAACCTGGGGTATGCCATGGTTGACCGCATGCTGGGAGGATTAGGAGAGCCAATAGAAAAAAGCCGGGAATTTTCAGAGATTGAGATTTTGATAATTGAACGGATTATGAATGCATGTATCAACCTGATGAGTGAGCCATGGAAGAATGTTGCTGAGATTCATCCCAGATTGGAACGAATTGAGACGAATTCTCAATTTGCTCAGTTTATTTCCCCCAGTGAGATGATAGCAATTATCACAATTAATATCAAAGTTGGGGATGTCGAGGGACGTATGAATGTATGTCTGCCATATATGACATTGGAAGATGTTATGGACAGACTGAATACAAAGTACTGGTTCACCAGCATGCAGGCGCGGGGAGAGCAGGAATATACAGAGATTTTGGAATCATTGCTTTCCAAGGCACCGATGCCTGTAAAGGCAGTTTTGGGCAAGAGTACCATTTCTGTCAGTGATTTTATCAATCTTCAGGTTGGGGATATTATCCGTGTGGATACAAAAGTGGATCAGGAACTGAATGTATATGTTGGAAATATAAAGAAATTTACTGCTTTGCCTGGAGCATCTGGGGATCAGTATGCAGTAAGAGTTACATCAGTAATCAGAGAGGAGCAGTGAAGTTATGGATGGAGTTCTGTCACAGGAAGAAATTAGCGCTCTGCTGAGCGGTGATACCGGAGCAGAGACAGCCAGTGAAAACGCAGAAGAGGCGCTGACACCAGACGAGATTGATGCAATAGGTGAAATTTCCAATATCAGTATGGGAACAGCAGCTACAACTTTGTTCTCGCTGGTAAACCGAAAGGTGGAAATTTCCACACCAGTAGTGACCTTTGCTACATGGGATGATATTGTTGAAGAATATGAGAGACCATGTGTGTTTATTCGAATTGCCTACACCGTAGGCTTGGATGGCAGTAATCTTTTGGTATTACGGGAACAAGATGTAAAAATAATAACAGATTTAATGATGGGTGGAGACGGTACAAATACAGATGTTGAGCTTGGTGAACTGCATTTAAGCGCAATCTGTGAGGCTATGAATCAGATGATGGGAAGCTCAGCGACCTCCTTATCCTCCATGTTAAATAAAATGATTGATATCAGCCCGCCGTCAGCGGATTTGGTTGATTTGAAGGATACCATTGACGGAACAGAGATTGATGAATTTCTGGGAGGGCAGTTTGTAAAAATTTCTTTTTTGATGGAAATTGGCGATTTAGTAAAAAGTAATATTATGCAATTGTATCCAATTTCTTTTGCAAAGGAGATGTGCAGCGGTGTTTCTGAAAATATGGAAGCCGATAGTTCGGCGATGGCTAACACTGCTCCGGCACCACAGGCAGCGCCGGCACCACAGACTGTTCCACAGCAGGCACAGCCTATGCAGCAACAGCCTATGCCGCAGATGCAGCCAATGATGGGGCAGCCAATGATGGGAATGCCTATGAATGATATGTCACAAATGTATGCACAACAGCCGGTTAACGTACAGCCTGCGCAATTCCAGGCGTTTGCCGGAGATTTTAATCCTATTACCCAGCAGGAAAATATTGGATTGATCATGGATGTTCCGCTGGATGTTACTGTAGAATTGGGAAGAACCAGCAAATCAATTCAGGATATTCTGGAATTTGCTCCAGGTACAATTATCGAGCTGAATAAGATTGCGGGTGAGCCCATAGATGTGTTAGTAAACGGTAAATACGTGGCGAAAGGCGAGGTAGTTGTATTGGAAGAGAGCTTTGGCGTACGTATTACTGAAATTATAAATAACTAAAATAAAAGTGATATCAAGGAGAAGAAGATATGGCAAAGAATATTTTAATTTGTGATGACGCAGCATTTATGAGAATGATGATCAAGGACATTCTTACCAAGAATGGCTATGATGTTGCCGGTGAAGCTGAAAATGGCCTGAAAGCAGTAGAAAAGTACAATGAAACAAAGCCGGATCTGGTACTTATGGATATTACCATGCCGGAGATGGATGGAATTCAGGCTTTGAAACAGATTAAAGCATCAGATCCTTCTGCAAATATTATTATGTGTTCTGCAATGGGACAGCAGGCGATGGTTATTGAGGCTATTCAGTCTGGGGCAAAGGATTTTATTGTGAAGCCATTCCAGGCAGAGCGTGTATTAGAAGCTGTGAAAAAAGTAGTTGGTTAACATGTTTGTAATGGAAGTTTTCTCGGGATGGGGCAGCTTTTTCCAACTAATCGGAATATTGTTGATTTTTCTGTTTGTGCTGGTAATTACATATTTTACTACCAGATGGATTGCAGGATATCAGCAGGGTATGATGAAGAACAGAAATGTTCAGATTGTTGAAACTTTTCGTGTGACGAATAATAAATTTATTCAGATTATTCAGGTTGGACAAAAGTATCTGGTTATTTCTGTCTGTAAGGATACTATAAATGTCCTGACAGAGCTGACCGAGAACGAATTAACCTGGAAGCCTTCAGAAGAAGAATTTCAGGGAGTGAAAATGAATGAGACTTTTCAGGATGTATTAAACAGACTGAAAGATAAAATTCCCAGGAAGTAGGCAGGACATTATGAAGAAACTGAAGAAAATATATTGCGGAACTTCCTTTGCCTTTGGTCTGCTTATGTTGTTGCTGACAATGTTTGCATTTTTCGGACAGAGTGCGTATGCGGCTGATGTCAATAATCCGGCGGCGAATAGTGGAACACAAAGTGCCAGGCCTTACTCTGGAATAGATCGCTCAGATAACACAGGGCTTTCTGTTATGTGGAATAATGAAGATGGAAATTTGTCTGCAAATATCAAGATTTTACTGGTGCTGACAATTATTTCACTGGCGCCTGCTATTCTGATTATGCTTACGTCCTTTACGAGAATTATTGTGGTACTGCATTTCGTGAGAACAGCAGTAGGAACTCAGACAGCGCCTCCTAATCAGGTGCTTGTAGGGCTTGCACTGTTTTTGACATTATTTATTATGAATCCAATTTTTTCGGAATTGAATGAGACGGTAGTCAAGCCTTTAGACGCAGGTGAGATTAATCAGGAAGAGGCATTAGAACTTGCAGAACAGCCAATACGCAGGTTTATGTTTAAGGAAATGCAGCGGAAAGATTTACAGTTATTCTGTGATATTGCAGAGATTGATATGACCGGTATGGACCTGCAGGAACCGGAGACATTAGAGTCGATCCCGATGTATGTGGTAATTCCCAGCTTTATTGTCAGCGAACTGAGGACAGCTTTTATTATTGGATTTTTGATTTATATTCCATTTATTGTGATTGATATGGTTGTGGCGTCGGTGCTTATGTCTATGGGTATGATGATGCTGCCACCTACAACAATTTCCATGCCCTTTAAGGTTTTGCTGTTTGTGCTTGCGGATGGCTGGAATCTGGTAATAGGGAATCTTGTAAAAACATTTTATTGACGGCAGAGTGAGGTGAACATATGATAACAGAAGGCCAGGTAATGGATATTGCAAGAGATGCATTATTTCTGATTATTAAGGTATCAGCGCCTTTATTGCTGATTTCTCTGATTATAGGTCTTACCGTAAGTATTTTTCAGACTGTTACTTCTATTCAGGAGCAGACATTAACTTTTGTGCCTAAAATTGTTGCAGTATTTTTGGGTATGATGCTGATAGGCGGCTGGATACTGAATGAGTTGTCCAGTTTTATGACGCAGCTTTGGAATAATTTTGGTCTGTATCTGCGGTAGGTTGGGACAGTATGGTAAACTATGAGTTTTCATTGTACACATTTGAATATTTTTTGATGATATTGGTAAGGGTTGCATCCTTTGTATATATTGCTCCTTTTTTTGGAATGAATAATACGCCGGGGCGAGTTAAGATAGGATTTTCAGCGTTTCTGGCTATTATTTTATATCAGATAATTCAGCCGAAAGAGACTCTGGTATATTCTGGAGTGATTGAGTTTGCCATCATCGCCCTGAAAGAAGGAATTACAGGATTGCTCATTGGTTTTGCAGCAAATATTTGTAATTCCATTATTGTGTTTTCAGGAAAAGTCATTGATATGGAAATTGGTCTTGCCATGGCAAATATGTTTGACCCTACTACAAAGTCTCCTTCAGGACTTACAGGTACTATGTATAACTATTTTATAATGATGCTTTTGATTGTAACCAATATGCATCACTATATTTTGAGAGCCCTGGTTGATACTTTTCAAGTTATTCCAGTCAGCGGCACTGTTTTTGACTGGAATCATCTTATGGGAACTATGACCATGTTTGTGACAGATTTAATGGTTATTGGCTTTCGAATTGTGCTTCCTGTTTTTGCATGCAATATGATTTTGAGCTGCATTTTAGGAATTATGGCAAAGGTTGCGCCGCAGATGAATATGTTTGCAGTGGGAATGCAGATTAAAATTTTAATGGGATTTGGAATTATGTTCCTTACCATTGTACTGCTTCCCGATATTTCAAGTTTTATATTTACTGAGATGAAGAAAATGATTGTTTCTATGATTGAAGGAATGTATTGACGTGAGAGAAGAACCTTATTTTTTGCTGAGATATGACCTGCAGTGGTTTGCAAAAGATGGCGATGGAGGAGAGAAAACAGAGCCGGCCACAGCTAAGAAACTGCAGGATGCCAGAAATAACGGACAGGTGGCAAAGAGCCAGGAGCTGAATCATGCAGTGGGTTTAATTGCATTGTTTCTTATGATGAAAATATTTATCTCTTTTGTGGGAGAAAAGCTTTTGAGTGGTTTTTCTTTGTATAATAAGATACCAGACATAATCAATGAGAGCATTGGCGGGTTGTCCGTAATGACGATACATACTGTTATACAAAATGTAATGGGTACGATATTACTGATTTTAGCGCCGTTCTTTATCATTGGCTTTAGTTTGTCCGTAGCAATCAATGTCTGGCAGGTAAAATGGAAGGTAACTACCAAATCTATCATGCCTAAATTCAGTAAAATTAATCCGCTCAGTGGGTTTAAACGGATTTTTTCCAAAGATTCCCTCTTTGAGCTTTTAAAATCTATTGTTAAAATTATATTGATAATATATGTGGCATATACCTCCATTAAGGATCATCAGAATGAATTGTTTTTACTTTATGATATTCCACTTCTACAGGTGATTTTGCTGGTGGGAAGCATTGTGATTGATACCGGACTTAAAATCAGCCTTCTTTATTTTGTAATAGGGATTGCGGATTTTGCTTATCAGAAGCATAAGTTTAAAGAAGATATGAAGATGACCAAACAAGAGGTCAAAGATGAATTTAAAAATACGGAGGGAAATCCTGAAATTAAGGGGCGGCAGCGTTCCAGAATGAGGGAAGCTTCTCAACGGCGTATGATGCAGAGCCTGCCCAGTGCAGACGTGGTTATTACCAATCCTACGCATTATGCTGTGGCAATTAAATACGATGCCCAGCAGAATTCTGCGCCTATCGTGGTAGCGAAGGGAGAGGATTTTCTGGCACAGAAAATCCGGGAGGCAGCGAAAGAACATCATATTGAAATAGTAGAAAACAAGCCGCTGGCGCGAATGCTGTATGCCAATGTAGACATTGGGCAGGAAGTTCCGCCGGAATTGTATCAGGCTGTGGCAGAGGTACTTGCCTTTGTCTACAGTTTGAGAGAGAATAGATAAAAAAGAGAGGAAAGGAGAATACAGCATGAAGAAGGCAGATTTAGGCATAGCGTTATATTTATTGGCAGCAATAATATTCTTTATTATTCCGATTCCTTCTTTTTTACTGGATATTATGCTTGCTATAAATATGTCCATTGCTTTAATCGTATTGATGAATGCATTGTTTGTTAAAGAAGTGCTGGATATGTCGTTCTTTCCCACACTGCTTTTGTTTACCACAATTTTTCGTATATCATTGAATGTATCTTCTACGCGATTGATATTAAACAGCGGGGATCCGGGAAATGTGGTGCGTACTTTTGGACAGTTTGTTGGTGGAAATGACCTGATTATCGGAGCAATTATCTTCGTAGTTATGATTTTGATTCAGCTTATTGTCATTAACAAAGGTTCTGAGCGAGTATCAGAAGTAACAGCAAGATTTACGCTGGATGCTATGCCAGGTAAGCAGATGGCTATCGACGCTGATCTGAACACCGGTGTAATTGATGAAAAACAGGCAAGAGAGCGCCGTGATAAAATTCAGCAGGAATCCAGCTTTTTCGGAGCAATGGATGGTGCTACCAAGTATGTAAAAGGAGATGCCAATGTAGGTATTATAATAAGCCTTATCAATATGGTGGGCGGTATTGCCATGGGAATGCTTCGTCAGGACATGGAGATAATGGATGCGCTGAACCAATATGGCGTACTTACAATTGGTGACGGACTGGTTAGCCAGATCCCTTCCCTTCTGATATCTCTTGCAACTGGTATTCTTGTAACAAAAGCATCGAAAGAGGCAGACTTTGGAGAAACTTTAATACACCAGTTATTTGGCATTCCTAAGGTATTGTATATTGTAGGTGCAGTAATGGTGTTCCTGGGACTGGCTACACCGCTGGAGTGGAAATTGTTTGTCCCTCTGGGAATCAGTTTTCTTGTCGCAGGAAGAAGCGTAGAGAATAACCTTGGCGTTGAGGCAATTGAAGAGGAAGTAGATGCAGCGGAGGAACAAGCGGAAGAGATTCGCCGTCCGGAAAATGTAGTCTCGCTTCTTCAGGTGGATCCTATCGAATTGGAATTTGGGTATGGTATTATTCCCCTTGCAGATGTTAATCAGGGGGGAGATTTGTTAGACCGTGTAGTTATGATACGAAGACAGATTGCATTAGAACTTGGTACTGTAGTACCAATTATTCGTTTGCGTGATAATATACAGTTGAATCCCAACCAATACATTATTAAGATAAAGGGAATTCAGATTACAGAAGGAGAAATTTTATTCGATCATTATATGGCAATGAATCCTGGGTTTGTTGAGGAAGAAATCTCAGGTATTCCTACTTTTGAGCCGTCGTTCCATCTGCCTGCGCTCTGGATTACTGAAAATCAGCGCGAGCGCGCAGAAAGTTTGGGATATACAGTAGTAGATCCTCCTTCTATTATTGCCACTCATTTGACAGAGGTTATTCGGACTCATATTGATGAATTGCTGTCAAGACAGGATGTACAAAGTCTTATTGATAATATTAGAGAGAATCATCCTACATTGGTGGAAGAACTTATCCCCAAGCTGCTGGGTGTTGGTGAGATTCAGAAAGTATTGCAGAATTTGCTGCGAGAAGGTATTTCTATTCGGGATCTGCTGACTATTTTTGAGACACTTGCAGATCATGCAGCTACTACACGCGATACAGATGTTTTGACAGAGTATGCAAGACAGAGCTTAAAGAGAGCAATTTCCAGTAAATATTTCCCGGCAAATGAGGTGACCAGTGTAATTACTTTAGATCCCAAAGTGGAACAGGAAATTATGGGTTCTGTAAAACAGACAGAGCAAGGAGCGTATTTGACTTTAGATCCGGAGAAAACAAAAGGTATTATGTCTGCGCTTGAGTCGGAGATCAAGAAACTGGAAGAACTGGGCAAAAGTCCAATTATCATAACATCCCCAATTGTGCGGATGTATTTTAAGAAATTGACAGAGGATTACTTCAGGGATTTGATTGTGGTATCATACAATGAAGTGGAATCCAATATTGAATTACAATCGGTTGGGATGGTGAGCCTTTCATGACAATAAAGAAATTTCAGGGGAGAACAGAAGAAGAAGCGACGATGAAAGCCAGGGAGGAATTCGGGGAAAATACGGTGATAATGAATGTAAAAGAAATAAGGCCCAAAGGATTATTTCGTTCATTTAAGAATTCTATTGTGGAAGTGACGGCTGCCATAGAAGAGGTGGATGCTGCTCATATTGCGAGACAGACAGTTCCAGTGCAGCCGGTGCAGCCAGTACAGCCGGTGCCGCAAGCGCAGCAAATGCCGCAAGTATCAATGCCAGCGGCAAAAAATATTAATGTTGCGGCAGATGAGCCTATTTCTATTCCACGTTCCGAAGAAACTGCAAGGCCTGATTCCATTAAAGAAGTATTTGCGACAGTGGAGAATACATGGACATCTTCTATGGAGAAGGAGCTAACACCAGAGGGGAGAAAAGAAGCTCTGCCTGAGAATAATCTGGAAGAGAAGCTGGAGAGCCTGCAGTCTCTTTTGGAGAAAAAGCTGGCGCCGCCTTCAGATCAGTCAAGAGAGGAACTTCCAAAAGAGTCGCTGGCAGATGAAAATCTTAAATTTATAAAAATGATTTACAGTATTCTGCTGGATAATGAAGTGGATGAAAAGTATGTCAACCAGATTATGGATGAGGTGGAGAAGGTAATGAAAAGCGGCATAAGTGTAGATTACATTCTCTCCAGCATATATCAGAAGATGATTTTAAAATTTGGACAGCCTCAGCCGATTGAACTTGCAGGGCGTAAACCCAAAGTGGTATTTTTTATTGGTCCTACCGGCGTAGGGAAAACGACTACAATTGCGAAAATTGCCTCACGATTTAAAGTGGAAAAAGGACAAAAAGTTGCATTGTATACGGCGGATACTTATCGTATCGCGGCAGCCGACCAGCTTCGCACTTATGCAAATATTTTAGATACTCCTTTGAATATTGTATATTCTTCGGAGGAATTAAACGGAGAACTTGCGAAGGCAGGAGAGTACGATCTTGTTTTGATAGATACCGCAGGTTTTTCACACAAGAATCAAGATCAGCTCAATGAGACCAGGGAGCTGATAAACAGAGTGCCAAAAGAGTTTGAGAAAGAAATTTATCTGGTATTAAGTGCTACCACGAAATACAGAGATCTTTTGGACATAGCGGATATCTATAAAGAAAATTTTCAGTTTAAAATGATATTTACAAAATTAGATGAAACAAGTTGTTTTGGGAATATACTGAACATGAAGCTGTACACAGGCGCGAGTTTGTCATATACTACTTATGGGCAGAATGTGCCGGAGGATATTGAGATTTTCAATACCCAGAATATTGTAAAGCTTCTGCTTGGAGGAAAATAGTTTATGGACCAGGCAGAAAAATTAAGGAATATTGTAAAAAAGAACCAAAGAAATACCCCTAAAGCGCAGATTTTTACAGTCACCAGCGGAAAAGGCGGCGTAGGAAAATCTAATGTTGTAGTGAATCTGGCAGTTCAGATGCAGAGGCGTGGAAAAAAGGTAATTATTTTCGATGCAGATTTTGGGCTTGCAAATGTAGAGATCATGTTTGGAGCGATCCCGAAATTTAATCTCAGCGACTTAATTTACAGAGGAAAAACCATACAGGAGATTATTACCCCTGGACCTCTGGGGATTGGATTTATATCGGGTGGCTCAGGCGTTATGGGAGTAAATAATTTATCAAAGGAACAATTGAAATTCCTGGTGGGTAATTTGTCAAAGCTGGATGAACTTGCAGATGTAATTATTATAGATACTGGAGCAGGAATTTCTGATAATGTACTGGAATTTGTGATGGCAAGCCCGGAAATATTGCTGCTTGCTACCTCAGAGCCCAGCTCTCTGACAGATGCATATTCTCTTTTAAAGGCATTGCACCGCAATGAAGAATTTCGTCAGGCAGAAACAAAGATCAAGGTGATTTCCAACCGGGTAACATCGGAGGAAGAGGGGACAGGGATATATGAAAAATTAAACGCAGTTGTGGGTCAGTTTTTAAATGGAAACCTGGAATATCTGGGAATGATTCCACAGGACGCAGCAATGGAAAAGGCAGTACGCCAGCAGCAGCCGGTAACTCTTCTGTATCCGGAGTCAAAATCGTCAAAAGCATTTGACATGCTGACGAATTGCCTGATCGAAGGGACGGCGGCGCCAATACATGTAAAAAAAGGGATTGTACAGTTATTATCTCGTTTTATTTATAAAAAAGATTAAAGGCAGAGGTGCAGTATGGGTTCTGAAGTTGTGAAAATCGGAGACAAAGTTGATGTTCGAATTTTGCAGAAAGTGGAGAAAGAAAAGTCAGGAGGGGAAATAGAAAAAAGTGAACGTCCGAAGACATATCGCAGTAAGATACAGGATATTATGGAAAATGGAGATATTGAAATAGAAGTTCCCACGGAGAAAAGCAGATCAATATTTCTTCCATCGGGAGTCCGGCTGGAATTTTTGTTTTATACGAAAAATGGTATGTACCGATGTCTTGGGTATATCAAGGATCGTTATAAAAAAGATAATATGTTTTTACTTCTGATAGAGAGAAAGACGGCATGGGAGAAGTTCCAGCGCAGAGAATATTACAGACACGAATGTCTTATGGAAATACTTTATTATCCGGTTTTAAAGGATGAGATACAGCAAGTGCCAATAGAGGAACTGAAATCATATCACAGAATGCTTTATCCACAGGAAATTCCCAGAAATGCTATTGCAGTCGATATCAGCGGAGGGGGAATCAGGATTGTGGCAGACAGACCGGGAGAACGAGGCGATTATCTTGTAATATCCATGAGTCTGGACAGCCAAGGTATAGATAATTATATGGAAGTGCTGGGAGAAGTTCTGTTTTGTCAGAAGGTTGAAAATAAGCCTAGTGATAAAAAGGAGAATCAGAAGAAATATGAATATCGAATACAATTTGCAATAAATTCCAAAGAACGGGAACGAATTATTAAATATATTTTTGAACAAGAACGTAAATACCGGCAAAAAGGGTGATTGATATGAAAAAAAATATTTTAGTTGTTGATGACTCTGCACTCATGAGAAGGGTCATTTGTGATATAATCAATTCAGATAGTACATTTCAGGTAACGGAAGTTTGCAGGGACGGACTGGAGGCATATGAGAAATTAAAAATAAAAGCCTATGACGCTGTGGTATTAGATGTAAATATGCCTCGGATGGACGGACTGGAATTACTGGAAAAATTACAACAGGATGGAATCAAAGCCACAATTATAATGGTAAGCACGCTGACTACCAGAGATGCGGATGTAACTATTCGTGCAATGGAACTGGGCGCTGTTGATTTTGTTACAAAGCCAGGAAACCTTATCGAGGCGAAGGGAAATGATTTCAAAAACGGACTTCTTGGAATCCTCAAGGCAGTGATAAAGACAGACGATGGGAAAAGTGCATCGGGTGCGCCGGTCAGAACATTGGGAACGAAGGAACGCATTCTGGTAAAGGTACCTAATGCGGTTGAGCGGACAGGAGGAAGCGGTAAAAACAAGTTGATCGCGCTTGCCTGTTCTACTGGCGGCCCCAAAGCATTGCAGAGTGTGATACCATATCTTCCGGCTGATTTGAATGCTCCTATGGTTCTGGTACAGCATATGCCGAAAGGATTTACAAAGTCTATGGCAGACCGTCTGAATGAGACCAGTAAGATTGAAGTCAGGGAAGCGCAGGAGGGAGATGTTCTGAAAAAAGGATGTGTCTATATTGCGCCAGGCGGAAATCATATGGAAATACAGAAGAAACCAGACGGATCACATGTAGTACGGCTGAATGACAAACCGGCAATCGGCGGACTCCGCCCTTGTGCTAATATTACATATCAGTCATTGAGAACCAGCGGATATGATGAGATTGTCTGTGTAGTTCTTACTGGTATGGGGGCAGATGGCACAGAAGGAATTCTCTCGCTAAAAGAGAGGAAGAAGATATATGTGATTTCTCAGGATGCTGCCAGCTGTGTGGTATATGGCATGCCCAAAGCAATTGCAGATGCAGGTGTTGTAAATGAAGTAGTTCCACTGACTGATGTTGCCGGCACAATAATAAAGAATGTGGGGGTACAGTGATATGGATGTAAGCCAATACCTTGAAATTTTTATTGATGAGACTAATGGGCATTTACAGAATTTATCAGATTGTATTATGACTCTTGAGAAAGAACCGGAAAATATGGATACCATAAACGAAATTTTCCGGGCAGCCCATTCCCTGAAGGGGATGGCAGGAACTATGGGATTTAAACGCATGCAGCGTTTGACACATGATATGGAAAACGTGTTTCAGGAAGTCCGCAGCGGGAATATGAGTGTTACCAGCGGATTGGTAGACGTGCTGTTTCAGTGTCTGGATGCTATAGAGGCGTATCTGGATAATGTTAAAGAAAGTTCCGATGAGGGAACTGACGACAACGAAGCGATTATTCAGGAGTTGAATGAGATTCTGGCTGCCGGTACAGGAAATACTTTGCCTGAGAAAACAGAAAAAGTGCCTGTAAAACAGCCGGGAGATGAGAAACATCCTAAAAAATATCTTGATATTGAGTTTTCTGAAAAGGAAAAAGAAGAGCTTAGGGAAGCAGAGAGCAAGGGCATGAATATTTACGGAATTACGGTCTTTATTCAGGAAGAGTGCCTTCTGAAAGCAGCTCGTGCATTTCTGGTATTTAAAGCAGTGGAAGATTATGGGAATATTATAGCTTATAATCCAAGCTCTCAGGATATTGAAGATGAAAAGTTTGGCATTGACTTTAGTTTTTACTTAGTAAGTGAAGAAGGTTTGGAGAAGATTCTGGAGGTTTCCAGAGCAGTTTCTGAGATTGAAGAGGTAGTTGGTGAGAAATTAAAATATAGCGAATTAACCGCGGCAGCAGAGAAAAAAGAAGCAGCTCAGGCGGCAGAGCAGGAAGCAAAAGCAGCAGAGGCAAAGACAGAAGAGAAAGCAGTTCCGGCGGCGCCAGCCCAGACAAAACAGGCTCCGGCAGCAGCAAAGAAGACGAATGGCGGCAAACCAGTGACAAATCGTACCGTTCGTGTGGATATTGAAAAACTGGATGCGTTGATGAACCAGGTTAGTGAGCTTATTATTGCAAAAAATTCTTTGGTTTCCATTGGCTCCAGTTCTGACGGCGGGACTGGCGGCGCAAGTTCTCAGGCATTTCATGAACAGATTGAATATCTGGAGAGAATTACCACAGGACTTCATGAGTCTGTAATGAAGGTTCGAATGGTGCCTATTGAAAGTGTTGTTCAGAAATTCCCCCGTATGATTCGTGATCTGTCAAAGAAACTGGATAAGAAAATGGAATTGTTCATGACAGGTGAGGATACAGAACTGGACAGAACAGTAGTAGACCAGATTGGTGATCCATTGCAGCATCTTCTGCGCAATTCAGCGGATCATGGACTGGAAAGCACGGAAGTCCGCAGGAAGAGAGGTAAGCCAGAAGTAGGAAGCATCCATCTTAATGCCTTTCAGGAAGGAAATAATGTCATTATTGAAGTCAGCGACGATGGTAACGGTATTGACACCGAAACTGTTAAGGAGAAAGCAATTGAGAGGGGATTGATTACTCCGGAACAGGGTGAGACAATGACACAGAAGGAGATTATTGATTTCCTTTTTATGCCAAGTTTTTCTATGGCAAAGAAGATTTCAGATATTTCCGGCAGGGGTGTTGGACTTGACGTAGTGAAGTCTAATATTGAAGCATTAGGCGGTGATGTGGAAGTAAAGAGTGTACTCGGCGAAGGTTCGAAATTTATCGTAAGGCTTCCATTGACGCTTGCGATTATTCAGGCATTGATGGTTGAGGTGAGAGGAGAAAAATATGCGATTTCTCTTGGTTCTATCGAAACGATCGAAGAGATTTCGCCAGATGAAATCAAGTTTGTTCAGGCAAAAGAAGTTATCCACATCCGCGGCATTGTGATACCGTTGATTCGTCTTGACCAGCTTCTGGACTGCGAGCCGGAAGATAAGGAACGTGAGAGCCTGACTGTAATTATTGTCCGCAAAGGTGATAAGGTGGCAGGCTTAATTGTAGATGAACTGAATGGGCAGCAGGAGATTGTTATCAAATCCCTCGGCAAGTATATCAATAACAGCAGTAAGATTATCAGCGGCGCAACAGTCTTGGGTGACGGTGAAGTTGCATTGATTCTGGATGTGAATACACTATTTTAGGGGGTGATGAGATGGCAAACAATCTTGTAGCAGCAGATAATACCAGAAAACAATTTATAGTAGTGAAAATTGGCAGTGAGCAGTATGGAATAGATATCAGTTATGTTGACAATATTGTCAGGATGCAGAAGATTACCAGGGTTCCCAAAGTGCAGCCATATTTTAAGGGAATCATCAATCTTCGTGGAGAGATTGTTCCTGTTATGAGTATCCGTACCAAAATGGATTTGGAACCGGATGAATTTACAGATGTTACCCGAATCATCATTTTGAAACTGGAAGAGCACGGCGTCCTTGGGATTGTGGTAGATGAAGTGAAAGAAGTGGTAACGCTTGCTCCTGATGAGATTGATAAAGTTGCTTATGATGCTAAAAACAGCAAGAGTAATTTTATTAATGGAGTTGGAAAGCATGGAGAGGAATTAATTTCTCTGTTTGACACCAACAGCATCATAGATGAGCCGGAAATGGTATAGGCAGAATGAAAAAGGCTGTTGTAGCAAGCTGGGTGCTATGCAACAGCCTGTTTGTAATTAGTGAAATAAGGCTGGAATGGAGAGAATAACACACATGGCTAAATTTAGTTTGGATCAGGTTAACGACATGTATTTTGATGTGCTGAAGGAAATTGGAAATATTGGTGCAGGAAATGCTACCACAGCAATTTCTAACTTATTAAACCTTAAGGTTAATATGGATGTGCCCAAAGTAGCATTTTTAACCTTTCAGGAACTTCCTATGGCAATTTCAGCAGAGGAAGAGACTGTCGTGGGAATTTATCTGGAAGTAGAGAGCGACATAGGTGGAAGCATGATGTTTCTGCTGAAAATGGAGTCAGCACATTATCTGGTAAATCGGTTGATGGGAAGACCAGATGATTATGCGGAAGAATTTAATGAAATGGACCTATCGGCAATTAAAGAAATAGGAAATATTATTTCCGGTTCTTATTTGTCGGCATTGTCGAGCATGACGAACATGGTGATTACGGCGTCTGTGCCGTACCTTGCAATTGATATGGCGGCAGCGATTTTGAGTGTTCCGGCAATTCAGTTTGGGCAGTATGGAGATAATGCACTTCTAATACAGACGGAATTTGGCGACGAAGTAAAAATACAGGGATTTTTTATTTTGATGCCGGATGTGGAGTCTTATGATAAGATTCTTACGTCATTGGGGATTGCACTATAAGAGGAGCATGGTTATGGCAACAATTAAGGTTGGAATGGCAGATTTGAATATATGCAAGGCGCCAAATATGATTACCACACTGGGATTGGGGTCCTGCATCGGAATAGCAATGTATGATCCAGTCACAAAAGTTGGTGGGCTGGCACATATTATGCTTCCGGACAGTACACAAATGCGAAATAATTCAAATATTGCAAAATTTGCGGACACAGGGATTGAAGAGTTACTGAAAAGGGTTATTGCAGCAGGCGCCAACAAAAGGCGTCTTGTTGCAAAGATTGCAGGCGGCGCAAAGATGTTTGAGGTTAAGGGATTATCAGGTATCGGGAATGTAGGTGAACGGAATGCGGCTGCTTCCAGAGCAAAGCTGAAACAGCTTGGAATTCCGCTGATAGCCGAAGATACGGGGTTGAATTATGGACGCACAGTTGAACTTTATCCGGAGACTGGAGAATTTTATATTAAGGCAGTGGGAAAGACATTAAAAATTATTTAAAAGGTGATGAGATATGAAAACAAAACAGGTACCAGTGATGATTACGCTGGTTGCAGGCTTAGTCACCTGTTTGATAGGATTTGTAATGCAGATGAAGGCAGCGGAATTTATTAAGGTATTGGTAATTGTTTTAGTATCTTTTTATATTCTGGGAAGTATTGCAAAATTAGTGCTAGATAAAAATTTCAAGGAAGAGACTGAAGAAGCCACGGATGAGGCAGTGGAGGAAGAAGAAACTGAAGAATCGGATGCGGAAGCAGAGGAAACAGTTGAAGAATCCACAGAAGAATAATAAATAACACGGAAATCTATAAAGGATAATTCCGTAGTCTGGGGGCTTTGGATGAACGCGGCAGAGAGAGAACATTTGTGGGCTGAATTTTTAAAGAAACCTACACCAGAATTGAGAGAACAGATTATAGTAGAATATGCACCCCTGGTTAAAATTGTGGCAGGGAGGCTCAGCATGTATCTTGGATATAATGTAGAATATGATGATTTAGTTGGATATGGTATTTTTGGATTAATTGATGCCATTGATAAGTTTGATATTAATAAAGATGTGAAATTTGAGACATATGCCAGTCTCAGAATTCGGGGATCTATTTTGGACCAGATACGGAAAATGGACTGGATTCCCAGGACAGTAAGGCAAAAACAGAAGAAAATTGAGACAGCGATTAAAAAGATAGAAGCAAAAACCGGACGGACGGCATTGGATGAAGAGATTGCAGAGGAATTGAAAGTCAGCAGTGATGAGCTGTTAAATTGGCAGTCCCAGCTTAAAATTACCAATATGGTTTCCCTAAACGAGTATGTGGAACAGGGAATGGAACCGGTAATGGATGCCAAGGGAAATTCTCATTTCATTCAGCCAGAAGATGCGGTTGCAGAGGAAGAATTAAAAAAAGTACTGGGAGCGTCGTTAGAGATTCTTACGGACAAGGAACGGAAAGTTATAACGTTGTATTATTATGAAGATCTGACTTTGAAGGAAATAAGCAACGTATTGGAGGTATCAGAATCCAGAGTTTCCCAGCTGCACACAAAAGCATTAACAAAGATGAAGAGAACTATGGGGCCATATATGAATATATTAGTGGATTGAGAGGAGGGACGGAATCTTTCATGGCAAATAGAAATGGGTATTTTAAATTAAATATCAGAGAAATGGGGGCGTTTCTCCGGATTTTTCCACCAGAGGATGGCGGAAAGCGGCCGGAGATTAAAGAAATTCTTCAATATTTGGAACGGAAAGGTTATTCTGGATTTAACTTAAGAGAATTAAATGATGCTCTGATTTGCGAAGGAAAAGAACCAAGAGAAGTATACGTGGGTGAGGGAACAGGGTTTCAGGAAAATGAAGAAATGGAAATTATCGTTTCTGGAGACAAAATGTTGGTATTCTGCCGTTTCTATCCGCCTTCTGATAAAGGAAGCTTATTGTCTGAAGAAGATATTATGAAAAGCTTTGCCTCCAATAATATCAAAGAAGGAATTCGTCAGGATGAAATTAAAAAATTCCTCAAAAACCGTCAATATTGTACAGATCTGATTCTTGTTAAAGGAACTCCGCCGGTAAATGGAACAGACGCCTGGATCGAGTACTTTTTTAATACCAATCATAATTTAAGACCTAAGAGAAACGAAGATGGAACGGTCGATTATCGGGAATTAAATACCATTAGCCATGTAGAAAAAGGGCAGATGCTTGCAAAATTGCATCCGGCAGTTCCTGGGAAACCAGGAAAAGATGTATATGGAGGGTTTATAAATGGCAGGCAGGAAAAGAATCTGAAATTGGAATATGGTAATAATATTACTTTGTCAGAAGATAAGACAGAGATTTATTCCAATGTTACAGGTCATGCCAGTCTGGTTAACCATAAGGTTTTTGTAGCCGATGTATTTGAAGTGCCGGCAGATGTGGATAATACTACAGGAAATATTGTTTATGATGGCAATGTGTCAATTAAGGGAAATGTAAAAAGTGGTTTTTCTGTCAAGGCGAAGGGAGATATTATTATTGAAGGCGTGGTAGAAGCAGCCT
The DNA here is from genome assembly GCA_910575075.1 of Lachnospiraceae bacterium. Lineage (GTDB taxonomy): Bacteria > Bacillota > Clostridia > Lachnospirales > Lachnospiraceae > Petralouisia. Next base: position 7,258 of record CAJTCY010000004.1, on the reverse strand, counting down.
TTTTATCAGCTGGCGGACAGATTATCGTAAAACGAGGCATTAATGGCATGGGAAAGGGCAGAGTGGAAGCTGAAGACAGCTTGATCGCCAAATTCATCGAGAATGCAACAGTTGTTTCTGGTGGTTTTATTGAGACAGGATGTATTCTGCACAGCCAGGTGTCTGCTGGCGCTGATATCCGTGTCAGCGGAAAAAAGGGTTTTGTGAGCGGCGGTGTTATCCGTGCCGGAAACGTGATAGAGGCTCAGACCATTGGTTCGGAGATGGGAACAATTACGAATATCGAGGTAGGTGTGCAGCCGTCTGTGAAAGAGCGCTATGGAAAACTTCAGGAGAGTGTGGCTGATACTGTAAAAGAGATTGATAAAATGAAGCCGATTCTGGTAAACTTTAATGAGAAGCTGCAAAAGAAAGAAAAAATCACCCCGGAGCGGATGAAGCAGGTACAGCAGATTGCGCAGAATTTCCGTGAGAAGAAACAGCTTCTTGCCAAACAGAAGGAAGAAATGAAATCTCTGCAGGAAAGAATACGTATTGCTACCAATGCCAAAGTAAAAATAAAAGGGACTATTTATCCAGGAGTGAATATTACTATTTCGGATGTGAGTTTAAATATAAAACAGGAGCGTTCCTTTACTAGGTATTTGAAAGAAAAAGGAGAGATTGTTGCACGTCCCTTGTAGTATTTGTGGACATATCGAAAAAAGAGGAGTGAGAAATATGGCAATCAGGCCGGTTGAGTTCAGCGGAATAGTACAGAGAAGCCAGGATATGAGTACCTTGAAACAAAATGAGGATAATAAACCTATGCTGCAGCAGCAAAATGTGCAGTCACAATTTGCAAAAGAGACGATACAACATATGCATCAGGTAAATCATGCGAATGATTCCGATAATCCAGAGAAAAAATTTGATGCCCGTGAAAAAGGGAGCAATGAATATGAAGATCATCGGACGAAGAAAAAAAAGAAAAAGGAAGAGAATAGCGGAAAGGTGAATGTCAAAGCTTCTGCAAGAGGATTTGACATGAAGGTATAGGTTCAAAAATGAGTGTGTTAGAAATTGTTTTATTAGTCATTGGAATAGTTCTGATGATTGCCAGTTTTTTTATTACAGAGAAGCTGTCAAATCGGGAACTTGATAAAATTGCTGAGTTGAGTACTGACGAGATGAAAAAGATTCTGGAACGCAATCTGAATGATGCACAGACGAAAGTAAACAATATGGTAGATCAGGTGATTGATCATTCTATTGAGAAATCTATGGAAATTGTAGAACGTGCTCTGGATAAAGAAACGAATGAAAAGATGAGGGTACTTACGGAATATTCAGATACTGTACTGGAATCTATCAATAAGACACACAATGAAGTTATGTTTTTATATAGTATGCTGAATGATAAACATTCAGAATTGACAAAATATGCTGGCAATCTTGCGCAGCTTGCAATTCACCTGGAAGAACTGCAGGAAAATGTACAGAAAACAGTAGATGAATCGGATGAGATTCTTCAGAAGGTTCAGGAAGCCCATCTTCCTGAACCAGATCCTTCTGTTACATATCAGGAGGAAGCATTTCCACAGGAAGAGCAGGAGATTTCCCAGGATGAAGAGGCGCTGGTGAATCATAACCAAATGATATTGGAGAAATACCGAGAAGGAAAGACGGCCATAGAAATTGCCAAAGAGCTGGGATTAGGCGTCGGGGAAGTAAAGCTTGTAATTGGATTATTCAGAGAGGAAGAAATATAGTTTATGAAATTAAAATACTATTTGCGTGGATTGGGAATTGGAATTATATGTACCGCAATTATTATGGGAATTGCCCTCTCAGGAAATAAGAAAGAAACTCTGACCGATGCAGAGATTATAGAACGTGCCAGACTTCTTGGTATGGTTATGGAAGATGAGGCAGGGGAATCGGATGGTGCACAATCCTCAGAGGTACGGAATCCAATAAACAATACGAAGGAAGACAAAGAGAAAGAATCGGAAAACAGCAAATTGAATGATAGTACCAAAGATGATAAAGCGGAGGATCAGAAGAATAATCAGGGGGACAAGCCTGATGAAAAAGAAAACAGTCCTTCTGAAGAAGAGCCTTCCGAAGATGAGAAATCTGAGAGTGAAAATGGGGTTCAGTCTCAGGAAAGTACACAGACTAAAGCAGAAGGCACGCAGGAAGTAGTTAAGATTGAAATTAAGACGGGAGAATATTCAGATGTTATCAGTCGTAAGCTTTTTGAGGCTGGTTTAATTGAGGATGCAGAGGCATTTAACAGTTATTTGACTAAGAAAGGTGCAGATGATTCTTTAAGGGTTGGAGTTTTTGAGATCCCAAAGGGAGCCACTGAGGATGAGATTATCCAAATTTTACAAAAATAGATGGGTTAGGACTTGCAAGTGAAAAAGTTCTGTGCTAAAATAGGTAACAGATTGTGCTGATGCACAATTTGTCATGGTTTTTAATGAAAATGAATGCGGCAGTGAAGGAAATAGTGCTGCTGTTAAGAATTTTCGTTAAAAACAGATGATAGATTACACATATGCAGATCGGAAGACAGGTGCCCTGTCGGTGGTCTTTCGGGAAGAAGCATATGGAAGATTATAACCAAATGGAGGTAGAATCATGGGCGTTATTTCAATGAAACAGTTATTAGAAGCAGGTGTTCATTTTGGACATCAGACAAGAAGATGGAACCCGAAAATGGCTCCGTACATCTACACAGAGAGAAATGGAATTTATATCATTGACCTGCAGAAATCTGTAGGAAAAGTAGATGAAGCTTATAAGGCGGTTGCAAACATTGTTGCAGAAGGTGGTACGATTCTCTTTGTGGGAACAAAGAAACAGGCACAGGATGCTATCAAAGCAGAAGCAGATCGTTGTGGAATGTTCTATGTAAACGAGAGATGGTTAGGCGGTATGCTGACAAACTTTAAGACCATCCAGAGCCGTATTGGCAGATTAAAAGCAATTGAAGCAATGGCAGAAGACGGAACATTTGATGTTCTTCCTAAAAAGGAAGTTATTGCATTGAAGAAGGAATGGGAAAAATTAGAGAAGAACCTTGGCGGAATCAAGGAGATGACGAGAGTTCCGGATGCAATTTTTGTAGTTGATCCTAAAAAGGAAAGGATTTGTGTACAGGAGGCTCATACTCTGGGAATTCCTCTGATTGGTATTTGTGATACGAACTGTGACCCAGAAGAGTTAGACTATGTAATTCCTGGTAATGATGATGCCATCAGAGCTGTAAAATTGATTGTTTCTAAAATGGCAGATGCGGTTGTAGAGGCAAATCAGGGAACAATTGAGGAAGAGGCAGCAGAAGAGACTGCTGATGCAGCGGAAGAATAAATATATTTTATTGAAACAGATTTTTTAGTTTGAGTTTATAGTGATATGAGAGGACAGACAATATTGCCTGTCCTCAATTAAAGTATAAAACAGAATAATGTTGATAATAAGTAATTATAGTATGGAGGGAATAAAAATGGCTATTACAGCAGCAATGGTAAAAGAACTAAGAGAAATGACCGGTGCAGGAATGATGGACTGCAAGAAGGCTTTAAATGAAACAAACGGTAATATGGATGAAGCAGTAGAATTTTTAAGAAAGAATGGACAGGCGAAAGCAGAAAAGAAAGCAGGAAGAATTGCAGCAGAGGGGCTTTGTACTGTAGTGGTGAAGGACGAAAAAACAGCAGCAGTGGTAGAGGTGAATTCAGAGACAGATTTCGTAGCAAAGAATGATACTTTTAAAACTTTTGTAGAGGCAGTTGCAACGCAGGCAGTCAACTCTGATGCGGCTGATCTGGATGCATTTATGGCTGAGGCATGGAATGAAGATGCAAGTAAAACTGTAAAGGATGCATTGGTAGAAAAAGTGGCAGTAATTGGGGAGAATCTGAATATCAGACGATTTGAAAAAGTTGTTGCTGAAAATGGATGTGTTGTTTCTTATATTCACGGCGGTGGAAGAATTGGTGTAATTGTAGAAGCAGATACTGCAGTTGTCAATGATACGGTAAAGGAAGCTCTTACTAATATTGCAATGCAGATTGCGGCGCTTTCTCCGAAATATGTTTCCAGAGGTGAGATCAGCGAAGAGTATATTGCACATGAGAAAGAAATTCTCCTTGCTCAGATTATGAATGATCCGAAGGAATCACAGAAGCCTGAAAAAGTGATTAATGGAATGATTGAAGGACGTGTCAACAAAGAATTAAAAGAGATCTGCCTTGTGGATCAGGTATATGTTAAGGCTGAGGACGGAAAGCAGACAGTTGGCAAATATTTGGAGGCAGTTTCCAAAGAAGTTGGCGGAACAGTTTCAGTAAAAAGATTTGTCCGCTTTGAAACTGGCGAAGGTCTTGAGAAGAAACAGGAAGACTTTGCGGCTGAGGTTGCAGCGCAGATGAATCAGTAAACTTCTGAATGAAATTGATTTACGAACCCCTGAAAATCCCATAGAATGGGCATTTTCAGGGTTTTTTTTGCGTTCTAAGGAGAGGTCCACAAATTATCGTAAATCACCGTATTTTGAGTGTAACCGCCAAATAATACTGCGGTAAAATTTAAAATTACTCCAGCCCTTTGCGAGTTGGAGTAATTCACTATAATTCACATGCGATTTTTGATAGATTGGAGTTTTTCACTCCAAGGTGCCAGATCGGCTAACTGCTCATCGGTCATATCTTTGTATGGCCGATGTTCCAGCAGGAATTTAAGATATCCGTAAATATTCAATCCGTGCGCCTTGACCATTTCAACCATTGTCTAAACGACTGCGCTGGCGTTCGCACCATCAACGGAACGGCTGAACAGCCAGTTCTTACGGTCAACTGCGAATGGGCGGATTGCATTTTCGCTGAGATTGTTAGTAAAACTGCAGCGCCCATCCTCTAAATAGGTCTCCGCTGTATTACGCCGGTTAAGGACATAGTTTACTGCTTTATCCATCCGGGTGTTCCATACAGGCTTCTGATGATCGAGCCACAACCAGAAAGCTTCCAGAACAGGTTTTTCCTTCTCGAGACGAAGCTGCTTCCGCTTTTCATAATCATCCGGATACTTTTTGTTAATGGAGTCCTCAATAGCGAATAATCGGTTACAGTACTGGACTCCCTGCACCGCCGGCTGACTGTAGTCATACTGTTTTCCTTTGAGAACGGCATCGATAAAGTATCGACGGATGTGCGCCCAACAGGAGCAGCGGCTGATCCCCGGAAGATTGTTGTACCCCTGATATCCATCCGTTTCCAGGTATCCGCTGTAGCCTTCCAGAAACTCCCTTGCGTGGCTGCTGTCCCTGGCCGGGGAATAGCCATACAGAATGATCGCGGGAAGCCCATCCTTGCCGTTTCGGAACAGCCACATGAATGACTGGGTCTTAGCCCTGCGCCCTTCCTCGTTCAATACCTGAACTCGGGTTTCATCTGCCATTGCAAAGCTGCGTTTGAGCAACTCACGGTGGAAGTAATCATACATTGGCTGAAAATAATTCCGGGAACAGTAGATGGTCCAGTTGGCAAGAGTGGTACGGCTAATCTGAGCCCCATACTGTTTCCAGTTTTTCTCCTGCCGGTATAAGGGAAGCCCGTTGGCATACTTTTGATACATGGTCCATGCGACAGTGGAAGCAGAGGCAGGACCTTTCCCTGCCAGAGCATCTGGCACCTGAGACTTTATGATCACAGGCTTTTTAGTATCGCCGGGTCCTTCCTTGCAGGATGGGCATCCGTAACTCTGGCTGTAGTATTCGATCACCCTGCATGTGCCAGGAATGAATTCCAGTTCCCGGCGGACATACTTCTCACAGGTCAGGACCATCTGCGTACCACATACCGGACAGACCTGCTCTTTTTCCGGAAGCGGGACCACTACTTTTTCAACCTTTAGACCTTTGAAGAGTTCCTCATGGGCTGCCTTCTTTTTACGGGCATGTTCCCGGAACACAGTCTTTTCTTAAAGCAAAGACGGATCCTGTCCCACTTCCGCTTCATCGAAGAGATTCTGCTGCCCCGGATATCATCGGCCCTTCTTTCGCTGGATGTGCCAAAGAGTTTTTTTGTCAGATAGTCAACCTGTTCCTGGAGTGCTTTCTCATGACTGGACTTTTGGTCAATCATAAGACGGAGGGATTTGATCAGCCCAGTCTGTTCAGATACCATTGTTTTCAATTGTGGTATCGTATCTTTCAGCTCTCGAAGCGGGATATCTTTTGCGCTGGAAGCCATTGGTTCTCTCCTCGGATTTGATACCTTTATTATACCAGAAACAGGTCATTTACTAAAGAAAATGGCTTCTGAAAAATGTCGAATCTACAGGGGATTTTTGGATTTTTCTGTGCAGGATTTCTGCTGGAATCCAGATGGTTTTTCACTCTGCTTTGAGAGCTTTGGGCTGGTCAATGTCAATCCCGGACATCAGCCAGTCAAACTCCCGCCAGGAAAGATTGTGAACTTCCGACTGCTTCCTTGGCCATTGATAGCCACCGCGGACAGACAACCGCTTGTAGATCAGAACGAAGCCGTCCGATTCACGGAACAAAGCTTTCATCCTGTCCCGTCTTCTTCCACAGAAAAGGAAGAGGGCACTGGACGAGGGATCCATCTTAAGCTGATCCTAGGTCACAGCACAAAGCCCGTCAATGGACTTGCGTATACCGGTATAGCCGCAGACAATGTATATCTTTTCAAGTCCGGAGATGTCACCTAATATGAGAGCTCCTTTAGCATGCGGAATGTCCTGGTGAGCAGGAGAGGATCTGCATCATTACTGATGCGGACAATGATATGCTTCATAGCAATTTCAATCGTATGTGAATTGTCAAGGCACGAGTTTTGCATCTGTGATGCTGTATGCTGTTTTGAAACGTGATCCGGAACAATGTCAATGGGAACCACGTCCTGTTTCGGACGAGGAACCTCAAGATGACCGTAATCCGCAGCCGGAATCTGATCCGCTGCCGCTTTCCGGCACCGGCTGACCCAGTTGTAAAAGGTGCTTACTGCAATGTCGTTCTCTCGGCACCAGTCAGCATCTGTCATGCCGCTACAGCGGCATTCATTGATAAGCCTGATCTGTTCCGCCATCGGAACCCGGGCTTTGCGAGTATCTGCCATAACCTAGTGTGGTGACATGATGATATTTAGTTTTACTACCACCTTTTAAGAGGCGGTAGTAAAACTGGGGTATAAAGATTTAAGTTTTATTCTGGCGTCACCTGTCCTAAAATGCCAGTTAACTTTTG
>CAJTCY010000003.1:22593-226160 GCA_910575075.1 Lachnospiraceae bacterium | reverse complement strand
ATCTTTTTAAAAATGATATTTTCACCAAGGGATAAGTGCGCCCTTTTTTAAGCCAGCAATAAATATCAACTTCTTTCATTTTTGCTATTGACATTTATTAGCTGGACTATTTATCCTCGTCCTAATCTACGTCGCTGCATTTTCTTCCAAATAGCACGACACTTGCGGCATATTTCAGAATCGATACCTAACGTTTTAACAAGAAGTTCCTCGTCAACAATATTCAAAGCCCTTTCAATATCTTCACTATTTCGCACAACGGAATCAATATGAGCTAAAAGCATTTCTCTAAGCTTTGGATTAACAGCCTCTACCTTAGGAAGCAAAATGTTTCCCATTTCGCCGGGAAGCACTTCAAGTACACCACCTCCATAGCTTCGTCCACAAATCTCCGTAAAAGCAAAGGAGATACTATTATAGTAAGCAAGAAGAATGTTTTCCGGTATAACCCCTTCATTGAACTTCATTCTGTGCATTGTATCCGTTGATACAGCACCACATCTATTCAAAACAAATTTAGGATACAAGTTGTTTCTCCTCAAGAAAAAAGCATCTGGTACCCATACAGACGGAACAATATACCATCTATCTCTAATAGAACATTTATATCCTTCGTGTTCACCATTTTTTTCACCAAGCGAAATGTATTTCTTATGTCCATCAGGATATTCCTCATACGGAATCTCAGGAAAACTAATTAATCTTGCACGTTTTCCTGTAGCCTTATTTTTTTCCCAATCCTCTTGTGTGAAATATATTCCATGTGCATGGGAACTCCTGCCAATCAGAGGAAGAGTAACATCCGCCAAGCCATATTGCTCTGTGGTTTCTTCAGTAACTGAAAAATAACCATTATTTCCAGTTGTAATACCAACATTGATTAAGCCATACTCAGAGAACTTCGCAAATCGGTCATCATTGCGGAGTTCCTGAATAAGAGACATTTCATCTGGAGTCACAAAATATTTCGTCCATTTCTCCTTAACATGCTGCAATTTCTGAAAACCATTCTCTTCTAACTTGAGTCGGGCAAAACTATCAAGATTATTCATCTCAATGATACGAATACCTTTTTCTTCTTTACCTTTTTCACCAGTAAAAACGACTACTTCCTGTTCTATATCAGGAAAAACCAATTGCTCAAATGTAATCAAAGTAATTTTTGCAAGATTATTTGCCAAATACAGACGCAGGTCCTCAGCATAGGCTACCTGAAGAATTTCTGCCGGAATAACAAATGCTATTTTCCCATTTTCAGAAAGTAGCTGCACACATGCTACAATAAATGCAACCCATGCATTTATTAACTTATTAGCTTTCATTCCATGAGAAGTCAGGATTTCAGACTGCATTTCTCTCTGACTTTCTTTCAGGTATTGGTAACGAATATATGGCGGATTTCCTAAAATCAAGTCGAAACTTTCTTTGCCGAGTACACGATAATAATAATCAAAAAAATCTTCAGTACAGACTTCAATCTGACTAAAACCCAAATATCGATTTCGTACTTTTTCAGCTTCCTCTGGCTCAATTTCCACAGCCGTTACCCTTCTTACTTTCTCCAAAAGTTTCAGATTTTTAAGGCTGTCAAGAAACACCCCATCGCCACAACTCGGCTCTAACACAGTGGCGATATTTTGAGACGCAAAAAGCCCCACCATAGCATCTGCAAGCTGCCATGGAGTATAATATGCTCCTCTTAACTTCTGTTCTGAACTGTTCTTCTTGAGTCTCATTGTTTTACCTCTCTAAAATTCAAGGCGATATACTCGTGCAATCAACCCTTGAATCTCATATATTAAACTTTCTTTTTGTCTTTGCAATGTATTGGCGATTCGTTTTGCTGGGTGCTCAGCCAGTTTTTCGTTGATTTGATAAATTGTTCTGGTCGCTGCCACTACTTTATCATAAATTGCCTTCTGACCCGGATCATCGAAGTCCAGTTCTACAAATGGTAACGTAACAAGTACAGAGCGTCCTCTGGAATAAAAGTCATTTTCAAAATCACTCCCGATAATTTGCAAAATTCTTTCTGTGTAATCGTTCGTCAACCATGCTTGAATATATTCTAATTCGTATGGACTTCCATCTTGTTTACAAACAGCACAATATCCAGCAGTATCACCTGATGCAATTAAAAAATCATTTGTATCGAGAACATACATAGGGTCTTTACTTAGAATCCCCACAATAAGTTTCTTTCTATTATTAAATGCTGATAACGCCTGATGACGTCCATAGCGATACCATGTGTCTGCCGTTGCATAATTAACGTCTCTTTTCCCACCGGGAACAATATCCTTTGGTGCTAAAACATCATAATTAGCCAAAAGATACTCATATGTTCCTGGATAATTAGTTTTCAATTCCTCTAAAGGTATAATCTTGCCATTACTATCATAAGGGAAAATGATGTGCTTATTGGTTGTTAAATAGCTATATGTATTTTGCTTCTTTTCTGATTTTTTTACCGGCTTAAAGTATGGACGAAGAATCGATTTTTCGATAGAAAATGTCATACCATCTCGCTGAAATGTATAACACTCCTCTGTTTCATCAATAATTTCCTCATCAGTAAACCAATAAGTACGCTTCTGCTCTGCACTGGTCTGTATCCCCGTAAAAATATCGGTATATTTTGTAATTGGAACTGCTACCATATCCAATTTCTGGAGCATCTTTAGAAAATCCAAATCCGTTGTAAGCCTCCACGGAAATTTATTCAACACAGCAGCAGAAAACTCCACTAAATCGATTGCTTCGCCTGCCCATAACTTATTTGCAGAATCAATACTATTGTAAACGAATGTTGCTTGTTCAGCTTTGCAAAGAAGTACAATAGAACTATAAATCGTTTTGTCCTCAAATAACTGTGCATCTCCAAAGTCATCCAAACTTACAAGCATTTTCCCTTTGGTAATCAGGTCACGTAAGTTTTCACCTGCACCAATTTTGAAAAACTTGTTTGGAACAATATAGCAAATAAATCCATTATCTTTAACTTTGTCAATTGCTCTCTCAATAAAAATAAAGTACTTATCAAATTGTTTATAAGCACTTCTATATTTCTTCTTGTAAATTTTAAACTCAGCACTTGGCAATAGCATATGCATTCCCTCTGTATTTACATAGGGTGGATTCCCAATAATTGCATCAAAACTATTACCTTCGTTAATTTCATTCCAATCAAACGGAACAATGTCTATCATCTGATGAGTAGCACCAGAAATTCCAGCCATATCTGTATGACTCACAAGTGAATTACCAAAATGAATATTATTACTTAAATCAGGAAGGATAGGTACGACTTCTGCAACAGATGGTGCAGTTTCATCCTCAATCAGCTTTATTAATAAAGAGAATTTAGCAACTTCAACTGCATGAATATCAATATCAATACCATAAATACAAGAGCAAAGAATCTCTTTCTTCTCTTGGAGTAGCAATTTATATAAATCAACACCAATTTCCACTAAATGATCAGTCTGACCGTGGCTTACATACCACTGTACACAATAATTCTGCAAAAATGCAAATGCTTCTTCCAAGAAAATGCCGGAACCACAAGCAATATCCGCAACTCTAATATCTAAAATTTCTACAGGTGTTTTTCCTTCACAAACTTTGGAAAGCGTTTTTTCGACCATATACTTAACAATTTCTGTAGGTGTTGTTACAACAGATCTATTCTGACAATCTTTCTTTTGACCAAGACCAATCGTATTATCATCAAGCAACACTAATTGCTCCGTTAAAAACATTTCATAAATTTTTCCCAGCAAATTCGGCTCAATGATATTAAACAGATATGGGCTTTGAGGATAATACAATCCTGCAATCATATCTTTTATCACTTCACAAGAAAGATCAAAAATAATATCTTCCCCAGAAAACATTCCGGAATTGTAGCGTCGATCTGCGGAGCGGAACAATTCCTCTAATTTATCTTTCAATTGAGTCGGATCAGTAATCGTATCTTTCAGTTTATGATACAACGGCAAATTTTTGTCTTCGCAAATTCTCAGGAATACTATCTGATTAATAAATTCTTGAACAACATCGTTCAATACCTCCAAAGACACATAGCGGCCGCCCTTTGCATATAGTTCATTACTAAGTGCCGTACGCCATTCATTTATATGCGAAAGAAATAAAGTATCTACCTGTTGTATATGTCCGCCTGATGCTGGAAAATTATCATCTAAATATGAATCAAATTCACCTGAATATACGGCATTCCTTGAAATTAAATTACTAATTTCCGCGAACTTCTTAACATATTCCGTATAATGATATAAGCGATATCTAGCTACTGCACAATTATCGCCTTCCTTAGCAACATGGCAAGTATCATAAATCGCAAGATATTCAAAATTTGTTAGCACTGCCAATCTATGCTTTGCATTCCATCCATACTTTCTCGTCTGAATAGCTGGAGATGCATCTCTTGTGATATCAACAGCCGGCTTTTTTGCCTCTATAAAAAACTTAGGAACGCCTCTAAGCGTAATAGTATAATCAGGGCGATCGGTACGAGTAGAGTAATTTTCAGCAACAACTTCCCTATATTGCGGTGCCAAGCCTTTTTCGTTTGCAACGTCCCATCCCAAGAATTTTAAAAAACGATCAATATATTCAATTCTGCAAGAATGTTCATTATATGCGTTTTTCGTATCTTTATAAAATTCTATATTTGCCTGAAAACGATCTATGAGAATCTGCAAATCAAACACGTTAGTCATTACAATACTCCTCCTTTCTTCTATTGTTTGTCGCCTTTTCAGCATCTTCTGGAATAATCCAAATGCGACCCAAACGAATAGCCCCGACAACACAGTTTGCCTTACATAAAATTTGCACTTGACGTGGAGTAATCCCCCATTTATCAGCAGCTTCTTGAGCTGTAATATAACCATTCATACTCTAACACCTCACAGATCATAGATATAAAAATCCAGTATAATCATATTCGTTTAAGCGTAATTTGTCAATACAGCAAAAGAAACTTTACAATGGAGATAAGTCCTCAACCTAAGAACAAAGCGGACAAGCCCACATCACCCCCTTTAACCCCAATCTTGGGGGAATTGGCTTGCACACTTTGACGCGCCGAATGCTTATTGCAAAGCAATAAAATTCCCTTTGCATCCTGCCCGGAGGGCTTTTTATTCTAAAAGAAACCGCCCACAGGATTTCTCCCACGAACGGTAGTATAATTAGCTTTCAAAAACTCTAAACACGGTCACAGCCTTCAGATATTTCTCCAGATCATCATTCAGAATCAAATTTGCATATTCCATAGGTGCATTGTAAATCAACCAATCCAACTCAGACCACTGATACATATTGTCCGTTACTTTGTTTTCACAGCAGTACAATTGATGGAAATCCTACGATCCTCAGCGTAACGAAGCTCCACACATCCGGTGTCAATACTAAATTCACAGGACAGCAAATCATTCATACAGTTTTTATCCTCGAATAACTTCAAGTCCTCAATGTAGTAATCTCTAATCAGAGTGTAATGCAGTCCATTCTCGTCGTCATAAATATGTTTCTTTAATTCGCTCATATTTTTAATCTCCTCATTCTGGTTCTGTTGTCTTTGCAAGTCAAGCTCTCCAAAAATATTGGTAAATCATTAGTAAAATTGAGCAAGTAACACAGAAAATCTTTGATTTATAAGCATTTCATCGCGCCCGACAAATCCTGCCGTGGCAAATAAATAAGATTTTTATCATATCTTTTATATCCCTTCATAAGCCTTCAAACCTTGATATTACTGGCTTTCTGACGCTTTTTTCATTTTTTGTTTTTTGCTCCAAACTCACGCAAATCTATGTAAATCTACGCAAATTCACGGGCAAATGGTGTAGTAATTGGTGTAGTAGATTGGTATAAATCTTAACCTGATTTTCTCTGTTTGCCTTGTATATCCGTTTCCTTGAAGTCCAAAATTTTAGCCATTTGTTCAGCCGCCCGATCATAGCTGGCATGAGTGTAGACATTCAGCGTAACGCCCACATCAGAATGTCCCATTACATACTGCAAGGTCTTAATGTCCATACCCGCATTTGCCATATTGGTACAGAATGTATGACGAAACACATGAGGCGTGATATGCGGCAACAGATTGTCCGGGTGCAATTTTTTGTACTTCTTCATTGCCCACCGCATCTCATTCTCGATATGTAATGCCACCTTCGGGTGATTGTCTTTGTCAATCAGAAGAAAACCGCTGTAACCGTCTATGATTGCCTCTGTTTTCAGTTTTGGACGGTTGGCAAGGATATTTTTCAAGCTGCAATACACTTCCTCTGTCATTGGGATAAATCGGCATCCACACTCTGTCTTGGTTTTCTCCACATAGTATTTTCCGCCCCGTTCCCTGACAAGCTGTTTGTCAACACGGATTCTCCGATTGGAGAAATCAAGGTCACTTTTTGTCAAGCCGCAAAATTCGCTAACCCGCATACCTGTTCCCAACAGGACAACGAACTCATCATAGTATTTGGCATAAGTTTTATCTTCCCTTATGAAGTCCATCCAGATCTGCTGCTGTTCCTCTGTCATGGCAATCCGTTTTTGCGAATCATTCGGCACTACATCGGTCAGCTTAAAATCAAATGGATTCCTGCGGATAATATCCTCATTGTATGCCATTTGAAATGCGGGCTTTACAACTCCCCGCACACTGGTAATCGTGCTGTAGCCTTTACCGTCATTGTGAAGTTTCATAATCCATTGCTGTGCATCAGATACCTTAATATCGCCAATCTGCCGATAGCCGAAATCTTCTTTCTTAATCAGATTCAGCACAAAATTGTAACCGACTTTGGTATTATAGCGTACACCCTGCTTCAAACTGATATAGCGCTCTAAAAGAGCAATCACAGTAACTTTTCCGGCGGCATAGTCAATCCCGTCATCAAGCTGTCTCTGAATTGTCTTTTCCTTTTCCCGCAATTCTTTCAAATCAGCGGAGTAAATGGTCTGCCGCTTTCCATGCCTATCGGTATAGCGGTATTGATAAATCAGGTCTTTTCTCTGGCTCTCTCCTGTTTTTAAGATTCGTCCTTTATTGTCTTTCCGTTTTTCAGACATTTTCAAACTCCTTTCCGTAGTGGAAAGAGCCTTGATATGACGATATGCGGCGAACGTAAAAATGCAAGGGCAACAATGACAGCTTGCTGTCATATTGTTGGCATTGTATTTTTATGTGAGTGCAACGACAGCGAGAAACAACGTTTCGAGCTGACGTGCGCCGTATTTTCATTGTACCATATCAAAGCCGATTTTACACCACAAGATTCACAAAAACTGCAAAACAGATAATTTAGGTTCTGACAATGGAATATTATAAAAGTTATATCGCAAACCAAACTATGTCAGATAGAGTATTCCTGTTCAATATACTGATCGAATAGACGGCGTTTGATTAACCGCTTATTGCCAACCCACAAAACAAACCGACAGTTTTTCTCATTGGTAAGCTCACGCAGCTTATTAACGCCAATCCCTGAATATGCCGCCGCTTCTTCGAGACTTAAATTGCTCTTTTCCCAAATTGGAACTTCTTTCATTGGCTTTCACCTCCATCCATCAGCTTTTTCAGGCGTTCCATTTTCTGCTGCGCCGCCGCTTTGCGGAAATCATCTCCCGTAAACCGCACAGGCGTACACATCTCAAGCAGCCTGCCATAAATTCGTGCGTGTGCCACGTCCTCCGGGTTCTTTAGCTGCTCCGGCGTGAGGTTCGTCGTTGCAATCAACGGCTTTTTGCTGATATAGCGACTGTCAATCACGTTGTAGACCTGTTCAAGCCCGTATTCCGTACCCCTTTCCATGCCGAAATCATCAAGAATGAGCAGGGGATAGGAACATAACCTTACGATGTACGCATTCCTGTTTTCCGAGCCGTAAAAAAGGTTGTTCAGTATCGTTGCAAAGTTCGTCATGCAGACGGGTATTTCCCTCTCCATGAGGGCATTTGCGATACAGCCCGCAAAATAGCTTTTCCCCGATCCGACATTCCCCCACAGAAGATAGCCGAGGTTTTCAGACCGCACCGTTTCCCATTTTTCTACATAGGAGTGCGCTTTCCCTATCTGCGGGCATTTCCCGTTGTCGTTTTCAAAAGTCCAGTTCCGCATCGCCGGATTGGAAAAACCTTCCTGTTTCAGGCGTTCCACTTCGGCGCTGTGCTTTTCGTCCGCATCTCTTTTCTCACGTTTTTCACGTTCTGCCCTGCGGCAGTCACATTCAGACGGGTGGCGGTCACGCCCGAACAACGCCTTACCATGCGGAAAATAGGCTTCTTTCGGCTTGTGGCATTTCCCACAGTACAGTAAACCGTCCCCGCCTGTATAATCCTCCGGCTCCGCATCAGTGCCTGCCATCTGTAAAACCGTATCCATTAAATTCCCACTCATAAGCTGTCCTCCCCACTGTATGAATAATCAGGTATCCCCTTTTTCAACGCATTTCCTGCGCCTGTTTCCTTTGCCTTATCCTCCTGCGCCCATTTGTAAATCGTGGCGGCATGGTTATTATATTTCTTCCCGCTTGAAGCGATATGTACGGATAAGCGGTCAATATAATATTCCCATTTGCCGGGCAGTTCCTTTTTCAGTCCGTCAAGCTCCGCATCAGAGAGAAGGATATTATGAAATTTCCCCAAAAGTGCGTGGGCGGGTGTTTCTTTCTTTCCCTCTCCCTCTATCTCTTTATCTCTCTCTATCTCTAACTCTCTCTCTACGCGGCAAACCTGTTGCGGATTGTTGCAGCCTGTTTCATCTGCGTTGCATTGCAACGCTTTCTGTTCTAAAGTAAGCTGTTTTTTCCGTTCCCTGCACTCCCTTGAACGTATGGTGGACGCTGTTTCCGAGCCGATAATTTCCGGCACTTCCGTAAGCTGGTACTCGTCATCATCGCCGATTTCTATCAGCCCATGCCGCTGTAAAAAAGCAAGCGTCAGTTTCACGTTCTCCGCATCCTCATCAAGCGCAAGGGCAATCTCTAAAGCGAAGTTATCCTCCACGCCCTCAAAGTAAAGTTTCCCCTCGTCTTTTAGCGAAAGCAGCATCATTTTCAGGTAAATAATCGTATGCGTGTCGCCGCCCGCTATGGAGCGTAATTTCTTGATGCGCTTGTCTGAAAACCAGTCCGCTTTCAACTTCAGCCAGTAATATCTTTTTGCCATAAAATCCCTCCTTAAAAGCACAAAAAGGACAGCCCAGACTTTTCCCATAAGTCTGTGACTGCCCTTGCGCTGTGTAATAGCAAATTGCTATGGTTAATCCTAAGTGCTATCCGCACCCAGTTTAATAAAAATCCCTTAAAAATCTTCTGCAAACAGTTGGGAAGAATTGCAGAAATATATGTTGGATTATGTATTCAGTTTTTAATATGACTGTCCTGAAGTTCCAGCTTGTACGCCCCATATTTTTTGAGGACACGTTTCAGGACTTCTTTATCCTCACCCTCTGCTACATCATGCATTTTTTTGAGTTTATCCTGTTCGTAGGGAGTGAGTGTGTTGTTGTATAGTCTGTAACCGTCCATGATGAAAATTCCCCTCCTGCGCCCGGCTTTGTGTAGATAGGATAACCGTAGGAGAGGATTGAAACATCATGCTGTATGGTACGAGTACAGACACCAAATTCCTGTGCCAGCTCCCTAGCCGTAATGTGACCGCTGACCACAAGAATACTGACAATCTCCATTCTGCGATATGCGGCGTTCATGCTGCCCCTCCTTTCAAACAGCTCCAATATTATAGTAACTGGTAAATAGGTAAAAAACCTTCCCATTTAAAAAATTTTTTCAGAATTTTTTTATCAATCTGCCTATGCAGATTAAAACCGCTTGTATTCCAATACTGGAATAGCAAGCACTGCCTGTGGACGTCCACAGGCAGAATTTTCACAGATATTTTCCTGCGGAACATCTGTAAAAATTGGCTTACATAGGAGGGAACCCTACCCCCCCCCTAAAAAACATATTTTTCGATAATACTGTATAGAAAACATATTAAGCTAAAATAATTCATTTATCAGACCTCTTGTCCATAATTATTTTATATAACTCAATACTTAATAATGGTTTTGACCTCTTAACCACTGTTACCAGCCTCGCTGCTAGTCCAATATCCGGAATAATCTATTTTGGAAAAGCAATGGCAGCGGCTACAGCTCATTTGTCATAGCATGATTCCTCCTTTTCCTACTTTGTCCCGGTTACTTTTCCCAAATAGTCACGCTTTTTCGAAGAGCAACTCTACCAAATTTTTTCATCTGCTGACTGCTGTTTCCTTTTTGCTGTTTGAGGCAATAAACCTTTACCGATTTAAATCCAAACTGCTCTGCAAAGCTGGTAGAAAGATAGTCTACAGGGATTACTTCTCCACCATACCGAACATTGTCATTTACGAAAGCAACCATTGCTCCTTTTTTACATGTACGGTATAGCTCCGCATAAATAAAGGCGAGTTCAGTAAAATATCCCTCAACCATACGAAGTACACCGTTATTATTTAAGTCTCCATTTGCTTTTCTTTTTTCCAAAGATGCAAGTATTTCCTTAAAGGCAGCATTTGACTGAATGGCCCCATATATATAATCAAACCTATCTGATGCGCCTATCTTCTGATAATATTCCTTGAGGGCTATGATTTTAGACTTGCTTTCAACTGTACAAGAAAGCAATGCTTGTCTCATCTCCTTGATAGTCTCTTCTTCAAGTCCTAAATATACAAGTTCAAGAGCATAAGTTCTTGTATAATCATACCTGTTGCAATACGGAGGTGAGGTTATAACCCCCTTTAAGATATCGCTATCAATCTCTGGCAATTCGAAAAGCACACTATTCTGCTTAAATTCTATCTTAGCGTCAGTCTCGGTTGCTCCGTTTGATTGAATCGTTCTAATATCATCAAGGACGTGTCTTAACTCTTCGAGAACGGCCTCTTTGATATTTTCGACAATCTCTCGACAATGGTGCTGTGGAAGCAACCGCTGGCCCTTCTTCTCACGTTCAATATTTGCTTGAATTACCTTTTTAGACCGTGAATCCCAACTTAAATATTGACCACTTTTTGATGTGTAGCTACATCTTTCTAAAGAATTGATGATGCACAGCTTAAACAAGTTTTTAGCTTCATCTGAAAAATCACTGACCTCTATCCAGTCCGTAACAAACTGGATCATTTTCTCGTTATATTCCGGATAAGCTGTATTTGTTATCGTGATATACGGTGTAGTTTTCGTATATCCCTTTGGTAGCTCGATCTCCGAAAATTCATCAACGAGCCGCTTTAATTCATTTATATCATACCGAAGAATATCTGCTTTAGCTTTGATAGAAACGGCTGAAATTGGCATAATATCATAGCCTATGCTATTTATACCTCTCATTTGACAAACGAGTGCTGTCGTGCCAGATCCCATAAACGGGTCCATTATGGTATCACCCGGTTGCGCTCTCATGTCATCAAGCAGAATATTAACTAAATCAGCAGAGAAGCCTTCTTTGTATTTAAGCCAGCTGTGTAGTGCATCCTTTTTACTTAATTGATAGCTGACACTTCTTCTGTCAAACTTTTTCGTAACCTCAAGAATCGGTTCGTACTTCTTTTCAAGTGTGACACGCTCGGTCTCGCTGCAGAAATCATCAGCAGAAAATTTGTCGATGATATATTCTGACTTGTCCGCGACCTCTTCTGGGATTCCTAACATATCGTTAAGGGTCAGTTGTTCCAACATGTTTTGCTTGTCTCCTTATAATTCAATAAGCCAATTGCAGTACGCAACTAACTGATTGTTATTTGTTAGATTTGACGCGTTTGTAAGAGTTCCATCTTCTAGCTGTCCATATATTTCTTCTGCCATTGAACGCTCAATAGCCGCACCTATAAAAGATGTCTTCATATCCGGGTAGCCTGCGTCTGCGAAACTTGATCTTATCCTGTTCAATGCAGAATTGCCTGTCTTCCAATGCTCGTCCGCACCTGCTGGATCAATCCCACCTTTTAACTCGCCAAACATAATCGCCTTATCGTCATGACGCACGATTTTACCCTGAGCATAGTCTTCTATACTACCCATAAAGAGACAAATATCAACATTTTTATTAACGGTGGGAATCTTCGCATTAAATACGAGCAGGCGATGGCCTTTGCTGTTTCTCCAGTGAAGTGCTTTAACATTTGACTCTACTCCTGTTTCATTTCCATTAATTCTGCTCCAACGTTTTGAATCAGTTGTGATTCGATCACAAACTATTCCGCTCACATTCATGCTGGATAGGATAGCTCTTACTAGACGTTCCTGACCTAATGCTCCAATTTTATTTCTCATACTACCGCCAACAGTATCCCCTTTTATCAAAAGATAGCGGAAGGTGGCCTCATCGATATAATCATCACCAGCAGGTTTTAAGAATTTATCGATAAGCTCTTGAATAGCCATTGTCTGATCATCTTCATCCAAATAGGCCAACGACTTATCAGAAAGACCAGATGCAGAAATAAGGAAAGGGCGCACCTTCGGTATTGTTAGCAATTCCTCTGGTGTACGTGTGTGAGCCACCATTGCTTTAAATGCAAGTGCATTCTTCACAAATGGATCTCCAACCCTGTTTTTTTCAAGAGCGATACTCAGAAAACCCGCCCTCGTTTCTTCATGTGTCGTTACAAGACTATCAGCTGATGTAATGTATTGATTGTTCGTTGCCATCGCTTTTACCTCACTTTTCATTTTTCAATATCATCTATCCTGTAATCAGGAATTATTCCAATTCCTCCATCATGTACCTGAAATGCTGTCCTTAATTCATCACATCGAAGATGGAATAGAACACGCTCCTATACTAATTGCAATCAATGCTCTCGTTCACGAAATGGAGCCCGTCATTAAAGGAATCCGAACGGTTGATGTAAGAGAGCATAGCCTGAGTCAGATGGTATTTCGTATAATCCGGAAATGCCACCGGCGGCTTCATCCATAATTTGCTTCTTTATTGCTTCAAGCACCGTGGTGCAAAGAACGCTACTCTATATCTTTAAGATAGCATTTACGTACAAAATTTAAATAATCCTTAGGTGTTATGCCTGCTTTTATAAATTCTTGATGAACTGATTCCCTCCACTCCATATCACCTTTATCTATAAACCTATTCCACGCACTTCTAATAACTGTAAGCGCTTTAACTGCCCAACTAACATATTCTTCTCTATGCACATAATATATATTGCCAGCATATATACGAGCATTCTCCTCAATACTTGTTGAATTAGTAATTAGAATGGTATAAACATTAGCATCTTTAGATATTCTTTTCTCATTTTCTACAATCCATGCTTGATGTCTTCCTGCTTCACTTACATCAGATATCGGAACATCTTTTATTTTAGCTTTGTCTTCATATATTTTATCTTCTGAGACAATAACATTATTTTCATTAATTACCCAATATGGGTCTGGTGCGCCAGTAGTATCAGGATTTTCTGAAATAAAACCCAATAATTCACCTAATGCTTTATGTCCCCTTTCAAACACTTTTCCATCTAGTGAATTTAAATCATCCAAAATACCTTTAATTCTTTTCTCCAATTTCTGTGCTGTTGGTATCAATGTAAACATACTTTCTATTCGTCCTATACAGTCAAAGAAAAGATCATCTTCCTCAACAGTTTTACTTTCAACAGAAAATAATTTTTCTGGAAGTCCTGACAACCACCTTATACTTATGTTTTCGTTTAAGGCCTCTGAAAAATATTGTATGCCAGATGTTTTGTATTCTATTTGTCCTTTTTGAAATAAAAAATACGCCATACAACCAGCCATATAATTCCAATAACATTTATAGCCATTTAAAGCTGGCGCATTTAAAATTCCAACAATATTGCAAGCATAATCAAAGGCATCTTTATAGTCTTTTTTCCATAATGCATATTGAAAATTCAACTCCAAGATTGCTGACCGTTGTAATTTATCATTTATCTGCTGTTCCACTTTATTTTCTTCATTCCAATATCCATTTCTTAAATCTACAATATATTCTTCTGCTTCTTGCCATACTTCGTTTCTGTTCAAAAAATCTCTAGCCTGTTCTATCACATCATCTACATTTGAATAATCCATTGAATTTTCTAGTCCAAATTGAATTTCAGCTCTTAATTCCGGAGCAAATTGTTTGATTTTTTCCTGTTTTGTCAGGTCATTTTGAATAGTATCTCCAATTACACAAACAATAGAATAATCACTTGGATTTCTAGAACATCTACCCACAGCCTGAATTATTCTTGTTCGTATTCTTTCCGCATATAATTTGGAAGCCCCCATTCTTATAATCAAAAATCTTTCTTGCAAATTTGTTGTTTTAGGAAGATTCCAAATAAATAGTAATCTACTCTCATCATCCGAAAAATCTATTCCATCAAAACGATTTGCTAAGATAACCGTTGCTTCCGGTGCATCCAAAAACAATTGTTTAGACTCTTCTATATCTTTTGCTTCAAAAACTGTTGTACCTCCTATATGTTCCGCATAAAATTGTCTAATCACTTCTGCCGATTGAGAATCAGGAACAAGAAAAACACTTTTTTTACATAAACTTTGAAGTGCCATAACTACATTACCTTGCTTGTCTTCTCCCAAAGACAAATCAGGAAAAGTAA
The DNA here is from genome assembly GCA_910575075.1 of Lachnospiraceae bacterium. Classification (GTDB taxonomy): domain Bacteria; phylum Bacillota; class Clostridia; order Lachnospirales; family Lachnospiraceae; genus Petralouisia. The sequence goes on along the minus strand of CAJTCY010000003.1, from coordinate 211,484 downwards.
AAAATTTTCTACCCAATCCCTTTTTATCCCAATCATTTACTATTGGCAAACGACATACCTTCTCTATACCAGTAATCCGTTCTAACTCCCCACTTCTTCCTAACGTTGCAGACATCAATACTCTCTGTTTTGCACCTGCAAAAGGCGCAAAAGACATAGTTGGTGCAATCCATGGACGTATAAGAAGTTTTCTATTTGCAATATAAATATTACATTCTTGTAAATTCTCCGATATTCTTGAGTACGCATAATAATTGGATGATCCTGCTTCTAATCCTTGTTGCAAAATTGTCTGAAGTTCATCAAGCTTTTCCATTATCAATGGCATCGGTAACATATTACACCATGATACCACCTCTGGTATATACTCCTCTTCTAACAAGTATTTATAATCTGTTTCACTGATAAAAGACTTTAACAATTCTGCTATTTCGAAAAATGCATTATTTCTGCTGTCAATCTGAATAGTCCAATTTGATATTATATAATCTTCACACGAATGCACATCATCCATGATTAAAATATCCACATCATCAAAAAAAGAATGCAATGCAAAAAAAAGAACTATATGTCGTTACTCCTATAGCTTCCGCCATTAAAAAACTACTTTTTTCTTTTGGTAAATAATCTTTCTGCTTTCCACAAAAAGCAATAGCTCTTAACCCATATTTTGAATTTGCCTGCTCAACAACCTGATGCACTAATTGATTTGTTGGACATAAAAATAATACTTTTTCTTTGTTTTTTCTTCGTCTATATTCTCCTATCAATAATCCCACTAATGTTTTTCCACTTCCGGTAGGTAACTCTAATGCCACCGTTTTTTTATCCGCATTTTCTATATACAAATCCAACATAGCTGCTTGATAATCCAAGGGCCCCATAATTTTCTTAAACTTATTATCTTGATACATTTCTTGCGGTGAAGAATAGGAAAACTCCTCTTTCTTTCGTGTTTTAAATGCCATAAATACACCTTCCTTTTTCTACAATCTTATTAGTTCCCATTATATTAAACTTAGTAATATATCACTATATATCTTCAATCTTTATAGAAATTTAAGATGATAAATATTCATCTACAATTTCCTAACGATTCAGAAACGATATGGTCAACACTTTTTGTATCTGCACTGTTCTGTTTGCAAAATAAGCATTTCATTTTTCACCTCTGTTTTGTCATTCAACAAAAATAAATTTTTTATTGTAATATAGTCCAACGTATCTATTTGATTCTATCTCCGTCATTTCAAGGCTCTTTCAAAAATGGTGTAGTAGTGGTGTAGTGAGCACCTTTTCATGCAGCAAAATCGTTGATTTTTCAGGCTTTTCCGAAACATTTCAAGATACTGCCGTGGCAGACGAATAATATTTTTATCATAGATTAAAAACCTCCGTAAATACTGTATTTTCGGCGTTTCTACGCACTCTATGTTATTTTCTGTTTTCTTATTTTCCTCATATCTTATCATAAATTATCATTGTTTTGTGTGAATTTGATGTATAAATTGAGATAAATTCAAAATTTGTACATCAGGAAAAATCACCACAGCAGACCGACAATATCATATGGCAGATTTGCATCTCGGTTTTATCTCACATATCTCACCCTTCTCTTTTTTGCATCCTCATACTGCACATGAATATAAGTATTCAGTGTTACTCCTATATCGCTATGACCCCTAATATCCTTATTATCTGTTTACGCCAGCGGGAGAGGAACAGAACTATTCCTTGCTCCAATTTATCCCAGATGCCAGCGTTGTCGGGAAAGATAACGAAACCGTTTTGACGCAGGGATGGGACGGTCTGACCTGAGCCACAGCAAAGGATCATGTATATCAGAAATCTGAAAATACCCCCATCTGTTCTTTCAAGTCGTCCACAATCTCACGGTTTGTATCCATCCGACCCGTGATATCTGCCAAATCGTTGACGAGGTTCCGGGTACTGCCGGCAACTCCGTTGATTCCTTCTGCGCCCTCATCAATCGCTTTGGTAATACTTTCAATCGAATCGGCAATCTCAGACATGGAATTCCGAAGCCTGTCTGTCCTGCTACTGAATGCATCAATCATGTCCTTCACATAGTCAGCATCCTCCTTGTACTGCCTGCCGGAGCGGACAAATTCCTGAAATTCCATAAGGATCGTTCCGTTCAGGTAATCTGCCATATCTTGGGAATGCCTGGAAAGGTTATGTACCGCACTCGTAACAACCTGATTAACCTCTTGAATGCGTCCGGCAGTTTCGCTGCAGGAATTGGCCAGGGCTTTGATCTCGCTTGCAACGACGGCGAAGCCCTTTCCCGCTTCACCGGCCCGCATGGCTTCTACGGAAGCATTAAGGGCGATCAGATTTGTCGTGGATGAAATTGTAACAATATCCTTGGTGAGGCTATCCACCTGGTTCACACTCTTGCTGTTCTCAATTGCTTCTTCCAGGACGTCCAGGATGTCGGCGGCTTTCTTCTGGATCACTTCCGTATTTGCCTGTGCCGACGCTTCCATTTCATTTGCCCGCATCTTCATTGCAGAAGAGTAGTCTGTGATTGCATCGCATTCTTTTGCCATATCATGGACATCTCCTCTGATTCCTGACGCGCTGTTGTTGATAATCGATGCATTGTTCGCTACCTTCTGAATGGCCGTAGACAGAGAATCCGCCAGAGAAGAGAGCTTCCTGGCGCTTTTTCCCGATGTGCGGGTGCGCCCCAGTACGTTTCCTGTCACCTCGTCAAGTTTCTCTGAACTATCCTGAAGCATATCTACTGTGCCTTTAATCGGCGTGATCACGTATTTTTTAATGATCCGGACAGCGGCAAATACTAATACACCGCATGTGACAATCGCTGCTGCGGCAATAACCAGTGAAATAATATAGACCATCAGGAGCTTGTGCCTTGCACGGTCAGTTCTCTCGCTGACGGCGGAATATAATTCGTTCGTGTTCTCCGCAATGGCAGAACCGAAATGCGCTACGTCACCATTCGCATAGGCATAGGCATCCGCTGTCTTGCTGTCTGCGCTTGCACACACGAGATAGACCAGCGCATGCCTGAAGGAATCGTAGTTCTGAAGGAGCTGTGCATAGACGCCTTCTTCCTCCTCCGTTACATAGTCTTTATACTCTTCCAGAAATGTTTCCAGAACTTTTTCTTCTTCTTTGATCTGTGCCACGATGGTAATCATTGTGTTATAATCCGCCGCAACAATGTGGGACAGCGCCATCTTATGGATATTGGTGGTAGCGTGGCGGATGTTCTGCAGTGTTTCCGATCCGACCATATATTCATCTACAATTTTGGAAGCATTGGAATTGACATTATTGATGCTGAAAACCGACAGGGCATTCGATAGTAATGCCACGATTCCCAAAAGGATGATCGGAAGTATCAGACGTTGTTGTATGGTGAATTTCTTCTTCATCTTATGATCACAGATCCTTTCGACATATTATAAGCGTACTTATGAGTTTGTCTGGTTTCTGCGGGCAACGCATATGCCGGCAGGGTCACCTGGCGCATACCCACATCAGCGTGCAGAAACACCTTCTGCCATTTCATCTAACTGCTCCTGCAGATCCTGGCCGGAAGAATTTCCTGATGCCATGTTTACAGCAAAATTTGAAACAGGATCCCAGAATTTACCCCCGATCCGCTGCAGCTGGGAATATTCCGACTGCTCTATGAGAGCGGCGATTGCCGACGACTGCTGGATTTCGGCAGAACCCGCAACTGCTGTGTTGGACGGTCCCTGGCCGCGCATTTCAAAGCGAAGCTGCTGGTTTTCTTCGTTCGTAATCCATTCAGCAAGCCTGGACGCCCATTCCGGGTACTTGGAATAAGCATTTACCCCGATCAGTTTGCAGCCGGAGAAAGAGGCCATCTGTATCTGTTGGCCACGGCAGGTATAAGTCGGCAGCTTCACGGCTCCGGCATCGTCTCCCCAGGCCTCTTCCACTGCAACGGAATTCCACACCCCGCTGATCCCCGCAACCACAGAGCCGTCCCTAACTCCATCAAGAAATTCTTCATCTGTCTTGCTGGAAAATCCAGGGCTTGCAGCGATACGAAGCATTGCCTGCGCCACGTCAATGCCCCTTATGCTGCCGTCCGTCTGGTTCCATGTACAGTAGTTGGTGATCCCATCATCATTAAGCCCAACCGTAAGTCCCGTATTTCCAAAGAATGAATATACATACCAGGCCGAGGACCAATCCATGGCAAATAGTTTTCCCTCTGCCGCCGCAGCCTCTAATATACCGTCTAAGGTCTCCACCTGTTTTTCTGAAATATACCGCTTGTTATAATACAAGAAATATCCGTTATCGGCAGTCAGCGGATAGGCGTACAGCTGATGATTTACCGTGGCGGCTTCTGCTGCGCTCGGCAGGTTCTCGCTTATGATCTCGTCTGCATTCTCAATGGGATCCAATGCCCCGGCAGCAGCCAGCGCATTCAGCTGGTCGTCTGCAAAAGTAAATACATCTGCACCGTCTTCCAACCCTCCAAGCAGCACGTCCTTACACTGGGATTCTCCTTGCACCTCAAATGATATCCTAAACTCTGCCTGATCCTGGTACTTATCCTGAAAATCCTGGATAATTCGCTTCATTAGCTCGGCATCTTCCTCAGCGCCCCAAACTACCATTTCAATCTTCTGGGGGCTTGCATCCACGGAATCCGTTTCGGGATCCCTGCCACAGCCCGTAAACGATGCAGCACATAGAATGCCTAAAAGCAGGCTACATACAATTTTTTTCATATGTGTCCCATCCTTTTGTGTTAGTTTCTTTCTGAAACTATTATACCATTAAAAAAGACCCTGTGCAATATCCACCACTTTTATTCATATCTAAATAAAATGAACTTAGTACTTGGATTGCCAACACTTTTTAGGCAACTTTTTAAGGTTGTTTTCTCTGTATTGTACTGGCGTTTGATATCCTAACGAGGAATGTATTTTGTGATTGTTATACCAGTTCACATAATCCCATAATTTCAATTTCAGTTCCTTCAAATTTGCAAAGACCTTCGGGATGGTAATTGATGCTCCCACGCCAGACAAACGTATAACGTTCACATTGGCTTCCAGCTTCGTACCATCAATAAAAATTCTTTAGGGCGATCTATTTCCCGACAGCCCCTTCCGCAAACCTTGGAAGACCTTAGGCAACATTTCCAAGCAGCGGCGCCATCTGTGTCTCTTCCAGCCTCTGCTTCATCTTTATTGTGAGAATATTACTATGATCTTCTGCTTCAATACACACCGTCACTCCAATGAAACCATCTACTGTACCCAGCTCTGAATAATCGAAAAATTATTCAGCAAAAACTATCTAAGATGAGGATTCATACGAAAATTCACCTACGATACTTCCTTTTTGGATGATATGCTTTCCTGCCTTTCTCAGAAAGCTCCATTTCATGGAATTAACACTTAAGTCCATTTCACAATCCAAGGAATAGATTGTAAAACGGTATGTATGCTTTTTCCCTGTTGGCGGCTTCGGCCCTGCATAACGGTGCATCCCATACCCTATGCCTTGGCAGGCATTCCTCAGCTTTGGCACAGTCTTCCCTGCTGGAATCTTTCTCTCTATCCTGTCAGCCGCAGGGATATTCCAAATAATCCAATGTGTAAAATTTTTAATCGGATGAGATAAATCTTCTAATGTGACAGCTAGGGTTTTCGCATCTGGTGATAAGTTTTTTATCACAAACTCCGGCGACACATCCTGCCCCCGTCCAGTATGCTCAATAGGAAACTTTCCTCCATTATCCATGCCTATACACTTAAATTCTAAAATGTCATTATTCATAATTTCCTCCGTGAATCAGTCTTTAAGATAACCCGTTTATCCCACCGGTTGTCTGCCTAAACATCATCATCCATAGATACCGATTGACATTTCTGCCTTCCTCAATCAGCTCCGCTCTCCATCTTTATCCCTTAATGGCTGAATCAACGATTTTACCATATAAAAATAACTTTCATCAACATCCGCAGCATTTCCAAAAAATCCAGCTTCCTCTAATGTAATAAAGCCGTGCATGGCTCCGCGCATTGTCCGGCTGAAATGAATAACTTCCTGTTCTGAAAGACCACAGGCTTCCAACACCGGATATAAACTATGAACGATCTCCTGCCCCTTTTCAATCAAATCGGGACTTCCAGACGCAGGCATTTTAACAATTGTCTTATACAGTTCTGCATTTTCCTTTGCAAATTTACGATATCCCATTGCAATATGGTAAAGTTGCTCAGCAGGGGAATTTGTTTCTGCTCCGCTGTATAGTTGCTCGGCCATTCTCTCAAAAACCAGCCTGCCTATATGAGCAGTCAATTCTGACAGACTGTCGATATGGTTATAAAGAGATGCTTTCTTCACTCCCAATCTGTCCGCCAGTTCCTGAAGTGAAAATTGGTCAAATCCCCTTTCTGCAATCAATTCTGCAGCGGCTTCTACGATACAATTGGTGTTCAATCCTTTTCTCGCCATAAAATCACCTCCAAACTACTGCCAGTAGTCATATTATAAACTAATACCAGTAGTTTATCAACTGCTAATTTGGGCAGCATTCCACCTTTTTGCAATCAATGTAATCATTTCATCTCCAGATCCCAAAGGCTTAACTGTTTCGCTGCGCCTTTTTCCTCGAAAGTATGTAAATACTGAAATATCTGCTCATTGTTATAAACAATGCCCGCCTTGTTGCACTTCTGATAAAACAAGTTCATTAATTGTCTGCTGTGTGTACTTTCAATCATATACTGATTTCCATACGTCTGTATATACTTTTCTTTTAACTGTGGGAATAAATGATCCAGTCTCTCATAAAAGTATTCTCTGTTACCTTCACGAAGTGTCACTCCCATGCCGAAACAGATAATGCCATATACTTTTGCCTCAATACACATGTCCAAAATGCCAGATATATTCTCTTCTGTATCGTTAATAAATGGCAGAATCGGCGAAAGCCACACAACGGTGGGTATTCCTGCATCCCGCAGCTTCTTTAGAGTTTCAAAACGCTCTTTTGTTGTACTTACATTGGGTTCGATTTTTTTGCATAAATCCTCATCATAAGTAGTTAAAGTCATTTGCACAACACATTTTGTCTTTCCGTTTATTTTCTGCAAAAGCTCTAAATCCCGTAAAATTCGGCTTGATTTTGTAATAACAGTGAATCCAAACCCATGCTCATATATCAAATTCAGAGCTTTTCTCACATTTTTGATTTCCATCTCCAAAGGAATATAAGGATCTGTCATAGAGCCAGTGCCTATCATACATTTTTTTCGTTTGTGCATAAGGGCATACTCTAATAAATCAATTGCGTTTTCTTTGACTTCAATATCTTCAAAAGCATGTTCCATATGATAGCACTTACTTCTGGAATCACAATATATGCACCCATGAGAACAGCCACGATATAAGTTCATTCCGTTTTTTGCGGATAAAATCCCTTTCACTTTCACAAAATGCATCTTTTTCACCTCACACAGCAACACAATTTTTCTCAATTTTTACAAAAATTCATTTACATTTAAGTTTCCCCATTTTTAACAACAACTGATATTTTAGTAGCAAAAGGTCTTGCTGCCTTTGGCAGCATAGACATCTTGCACAAAAAGTGTCTGGAAAGCTAGCTTTCCATAGCACTTTGCTGTGCAAAGTGTTTCCATCACTTTGTGCTGGAAACCTTTTGATACTATAAAATCAAAAAATGGGGAAACTCAAATTCATTTACACACTTGACAATCGTCCCTTTTTCGCATAATATATAGTTCACAACGTAAACTAATTATAGAAATAGCAGCTGCAAAGCCTCTAAGAAAAGGGTTAGGTTAATACTTATGGAAAATTTCGACTGGATTGAAATGATGGAATACATGCAGGAGATCAGACTTTTTTCAAGTCTTCATATAAGAGGGAAAAGAAATGGCGCCACATCGCCTCAGGAAGTGGATGTGCTGTCACGTATTGTATTGTCTGACGTACCGCTGACTCCTATGGATTTGACTGCTCTCACAGGATTAAGCAAATCCGCAGTAAGCCGCCTGGTAGAACATCTGGAAAATAAAGAGTTTCTTGTAAAACAATACAAAGAAACAGACAAACGAAGCTATACCCTTCACATTACGGAAGAAGGAAACCGGGAACTGCTGCAGACATATGAGCACTACTTAAAGCCAATCTATCATCTTCGCAGAACTCTTGGAGAAGAACGATTTGAATCTTTACTGACGCAAATCAAAGAAGCAAATGCTATGCTGCAAAATAAGGAGGGAATCAAATGACTTTTTATCAGGAACTTCAGCTTAATCAGGCTGGATCAAAATCTTATATCTCAAGTTTTGAAAATCCAAAAGACAGATGGAAACATACCGGAATTTATTTATTCAAGATCATTTTAAATATTGCTTTTTGTACTGCTTTTATTGCTTTGTTCTGCACATTATTTGGTACGGAAAACAGTTCCGCCGGACTTGCCGTACTTCTCAGCATTATGGTATTCCGGTATGCCGATTTCGGTATTCGCACCTCTCACGGCACATTGAACATTTTTATCGTATTTGCAATATTGGCAGCCGGACCTAAACTGTCTAATCTGCTTCCTGCCGGATGGGCTTTTGCCACAAATACCATTTGCATTATGCTTTTAATGCTTCTTGGCTGCCATAATGTAATCATGTACAACCACTCTACTCTGGTACTTGCCTACCTTTTGCTTCAAGGATATGACGTAAGCGGGGAGATGTACACCAAACGGCTGTCAGGACTCCTTATCGGTGCGATTATGACAGCAGCGGTATTTTACCATAACCATCGAAAAAAATCTTATAAACGCACCTTCAGAAATCTTTTTCAGGAATTTGATTTATCCTCTGCCCGCACCCAATGGCAGCTTCGTCTCACGCTGACACTCTCCAGCATTATGCTGTTTGCCTCCCTTCTGGGTGTTCCAAAAGCTATGTGGATAAGTATTGCTGCCATGTCCGTATGCGTGCCATTTCGAAATGATATGTCAGACCGCATAAAATACCGCGCCCCGGGAAACGTGCTGGGAAGCATCCTGTTTTTGGCAGCCTACTTCCTTTTACCGGACAGCTTTATTCCCTGCCTGGGAATTCTCGGAGGTATCGGCACAGGATTATCTGCCAGTTATGGATGGCAGACTGTTTTCAACGCCTTTAGCTCTCTCGCTGTCGCAGTACCAGTTTTCGGTCTTCCATACGCTGTTTTACTTCGAATTTTCAATAATCTGTTTGGCTCCGTTTATACATGGCTGTTTGACCAGGTATTTCAACCCTTGCTCTCTATCGTGAATCATCTGCTGGATGCACTTAACAATAATGTGCAGACTGCCCATTAATTTTTAATCTCTGGATTCAATTACAAGCAACACGCCTTCCTCAAAAGAAATCTCTGCCTGTGTTTCCACAATCTCATTGCTGACACCGAGGGAGTGATAACATTCCAGCGTATAATTATGCAGAGGGTATTTAAACCCTTTCAGTGTCAGCCCTTTTACCTGAGGCGTAAAGGGAAACAGCGATACATACTTTCCATACTGGTTTTCTCTTTTTATTACCATTCCCTCGCATATCATCCGAATACGGTTATGCTGGTCTGCCATATGACAGTCCACGCCCTGTTTCATGGCCGCGCCCAGCAAGTGAAAATTTCCCATGATGTGATCCATACGGCTTCCTGTAGCGCCTAAGAGATGAATAACATCACTGCCCTGTTTGACTGCTGTGCGGATAGCAAGCTCTGTATCTGTCTCGTCCTTTTCCGGCTGAAACTGAAGAATTACAGGCTTTTTCTTCCCCCTTAGATTCTGAAAACTATGCAGAATATCTGGTTCCACCGAATCAAAATCACCTACAATATAATCCGGTATCATATGCTCTTCATAAAAAAACTTCATGCCAGCATCCACCGCGATGGTAAATTCAACGGGATGCTGGCTGATATAAGAACAGATAAATTCTTTTTCCAGGTTTCCACCGCTTATTATCAATGATTCCACGCTTCTCTTCCCGCTTTCCTGAGCGCTGTGCCCATTATTTCATCACTTTGAGGAATTCTTCTACATTGGCTATGGTATCTCCCCGAAATACGGCAGAACCGGCCACAATAATATTTGCCCCGGCATTTAACACTTCCTGGACATTATAAAGGTTGATTCCTCCATCCACCTCTATATCGATCTTAAGCTCTCTTTCTTCGATCATCTGACGCAGATCGCGTATCTTCTGTGTGGCATACGGAATATACTTCTGTCCTCCGTAACCTGGATTTACTGTCATCAGCAGAACCATGTCTAATTTGGGCAGAATATATTCCAGGCAGCTGAGGTCTGTTGCCGGATTCAGCGCCACAGAAGCAAGTACCCCTTTTTCCTTGATTTTATCAATAGTTCGGTCAAGATGAACACAGCCTTCTGCATGTACGGTAATGATATCCGCTCCGCATTCTACCATTTCTTCCACCAGATGTGCTGGCTCTTTCACCATCAGATGTACATCAAAAATCCGTTCCGTAAGTCCCCGGATGGATTTCATCAACGGCGCCCCAAAAGAAATAGTAGGGACAAAATGCCCATCCATAATATCAATGTGCACATACTGTGCACCTGCTTCGTCAATCAGCTTTATTTCTTCGCCCAGACGAGAAATATCCGCTGCCAGTATAGACGGTGATAAACAATTCATTTTCCTTCTCCTTTTGCATGTTAATATTTTTTGACGCTTTTTAATTCTTCATAAAGCATCTTGTAATCTTCATAACGTACCGCACTGATTTTTCCTTCTGCCAATGCCGTTTTAACCCCGCAATCCGGCTCATGGATGTGACTGCATCCCTGAAAGCGACAGAAAGGCTCATATGCCGTAAATTCCCGAAAATAACCTTTCAGCTCTTCCTTTTCAAACCCCATAAGATAAAGAGAGCTGAATCCAGGTGTATCTACAATATAAGTGTGTCCTCCCATATGCAGAAGCTGTGAATGACGGGTCGTATGCTTTCCCCTGTCAATTTTTTCACTGAGCCCCCCTGTCTCCATCTCTGCTCCTGGACACAGCAGATTGATAAGAGAAGATTTCCCAACTCCGGAAGGACCTGCCACTGTCGTGGTCTTTCCATCTAATATAGTATGAATATCCTGCAGCCCTTTCTGTTCCATGGCACTGGCAAATAAAATGCGGTACCCGCATTCTTCATAAATGGATCTCAGTTTATCCAGTTCCTCTGATTCAACCAAATCCTGTTTGTTAAAACAAATCACCGTTTCTACCTGCTGATGCTCCATCATAATCAGAAAACGGTCCAAAAGGTTAAAATTGGGTCTGGGCTTATCTGCCGCAAAAATCACCAGCGCCTGGTCAATATTTGCCACAGCCGGACGGATCAATGTGTTCTTTCTGGCCAGAATCTCTGTGATATTTCCTGTCTTTTCCCTAGGGTCCAACAGCTCTATTTCAACATTATCACCCACCAGAGGCTTCACTTTTTCTTTTCTGAAAATTCCTTTTGCCTTACATTCAAAGGTTCCGGCTTCTGCCACATGCACATAGTAGAAACCGGCAATCCCTTTCATAATTTTTCCCTGCATACACACTTATTTCCTTAGTCTTGGGTAAAGTTAACATTTTCAATCTCAGAAGTTGCTCTGTCTGTAATCTCTACGCCATCCTCGCTCAGATAGATCCAGGTCCATTCAATACGGATCGACCCCTGCGCGCAGTCCTCTATATTGCTCTGATTTATGCTGTACGGGAAAGAAGTTACGGTCCAGCTGTTAATCTTTTCCCCGCCTCCGGCTTTGTATAACGTAATCACTGCTTCTATGCTGACTGCGTCTTCCGGAATTTTGGGCAGCTTTTCAATGGTATAATTATTCAGTGAGTAATAAACATTTTTTCTTCCCATGCTGATAGTCAGCGTTACCGTGATTCCTTTCTCCACATTCTTGCCCGGCAGCACGCTCTGGCTGATAACATTTCCTTCTGGTACCTCATCATTATAATCCGAATTGGTCGTCGCATTGATTCCCAATGCCGCAAGCTCCTCTCTGGCAGCCGTTTCCGGCTTGTTCCGCACATCTGGCATAACAATAGGCTGCGGACCCCTGCTGACAATAAGAGTAACCGTATCTCCCTTCTTCGCTTTTGCTCCTGCTTCCGGGCTCTGGGACATCACATTTCCGCTTGGCACCGTGTCGCTGTACTCAAAATGAACGTCCGGATTCAACTCATACTCTCTTAATTTTGCTTCTGCTGACTCCTTGTCAAGCTCCATAACGCTCGGCACTTCAAATTCTCCTGTTCCGCTGCTGACTGTGACACGGACCGTAGTATTTTTTTTGACTTTTGTTCCCACCGCTTCACTCTGCGTCACAATCTGGCCTGGCTGATACTGGTCTGAAGATTCTTCGCCTGCCTTTTCTATGCCAAGTCCTATGCCTCTTAACGCTTCGCTTGCTTCCTCAAAGGTCTTGCCTCTGAGCTCGATCATCTCTACTGTCTCTTCCTCTTTTTCCTCTTCCTGTTCCGGTTCGTCTTGCTCTTCTTCCGTCTGCACTGGGTCCTGTTTCTTGTCGTCTTCACTTTTTCCGCCTCCAAACCGGAACAATCCCAGGAAACTTCCGCCGATATAAACAATAATGATCACAATAATTACAGCCGCAACGATACCCATGATGGTTACTGCTTTTTCCATCTTAGGATTTAAAAAACCATCATCCTCTTCTTCGTCTTCCTCGTCCTCTTCCTCCTCGTCCTCTGTACCTTGAGCTGCTTCTTCGTAATAAATATTTCGCGTCTGCTCCTTAATGCTCTCCACTTCTTCACGCTTCATAACCCGTGTCTTATCCTGCTGTCCCACCGGAACCATCACCACAAAATCCTCATCTGGGCTGATCAGCGCCTTTTTCAGATCCAGAAGGAGATCGCTGATTGTGTCATACCTGCGGTCAGGGCTTTTCTGGGTACATTTCAATATGATCTTTTCTAAACTGATCGGCAGATCCGGCGCATAAGAACTGGGATTTACCATTTCCTCCTGAAGATGCTGAATGGCAATTGCCACAGTAGATTCTCCATCAAAGGGCACGCGTCCGGTAACCATTTCATACATGACAATACCCAGAGAATAAATATCACTCTTCCCATCTACAAAACCGTTCCGTGCCTGTTCTGGAGACGCATAATGCACAGACCCCATAACCTCAGAATTGATGGTATTGGCGCTTGCCGCTCTGGCAATGCCGAAATCCGTTACCTTAACCTTGCCTTCGGTGGAAATTATAATGTTCTGAGGCTTAATATCCCGATGAATGATATGCTTGTTATGTGCAGCCTCTATTCCACGCCCTACCTGAATAGCGATACTCACAGCTTCCTTAAAGGAGAGCTGTCCCTTTTTCTCGATATATGTTTTCAGGGTAATTCCTTCCACATATTCCATCACAATGTAATGCATGGCATTTTCACTTCCAACATCATAAATATTTACAATATTGGGATGCTCAAGACCTGCTGCTGACTGTGCTTCTGTACGGAATTTTGTAACAAAATTCACATCCTCTGAAAACTCCTGCTTTAATACCTTGATGCCCACAAACCTGCCCAGCGTATGATCTTTGGCCTTATAGACGTCTGCCATGCCTCCGGCCCCTGCTTTTCCTACTATCTCATATCGATCTGCAATATAAAACCCTGCTTTTAACATCTTTACCTCCAGTCCACATCTGCTGCAAATGGATCCGTCAATATCACCGTAATATTATCATTACCGCCATATTCATTTGCCATCATGACCAACTCATCTATGATATCCTGTGTCTCTGTTCTGTCCTCTATTATTTTAAAAATCTCTCTGTCCTCCAACATATCAGTCAGACCGTCGGAGCACATCAGGATTCGGTCTTTCGCTCTTAATTCTACCTCAAAAAAATCTACATTTATTTCTGGTCCTCCCCCTACTGCCCGGGTAATGATATTTCTGTCCGGATGTGTTCTTGCAATCTCCGGGCGCAGTTCGCCTCTGCGAACCATTTCCTGCACATAAGAATGATCTCTGGTAATCTGTCTGAAATCCTCTCCTGCGATATATAACCGGCTGTCTCCCACATTCGCTACACACAGCTCTCCGCCTGCGTAGGTTGCAGCTACAACTGTGGTTCCCATGCCTTCCAGGTCGATGTCCGTCTCTGCCTTTTCCAGCACTGCAAGATTCGCCCTCCTGATCGCTGTCCGCAGAATAGCAATTGGAGCAGTTTCCAGACTGTTCTGTACCGACTTTACAATTGTTTCCACCGTATACCGTGAGGCATAATCTCCCGCATTATGTCCTCCCATGCCGTCTGCCAGGATATACAAATTGGGCAGATTTCCAACTGGCGATTCAGAAGTATACATATAGTCCTGATTCATTTCCCGTCTTCTCCCTGTATCCGTTTTGGAAAAAGCCTTCATGTCTCTCCCTGCCTTTCTACAAATCTACAAATCTACAAATCTACTAGTCTACAATTCTGCAACTCTAATACTCTACAATCCTATAAATCCATAAATCGTTTCCGCAATTGTCCGCAGGCACCGTCAATATCTCTGCCCATTTCTCTTCTTATAGTAACATTTATTCCATATTTTTCAAGTTCATTTTTGAAATTTACAACTGCCTGCGGATCAGGCTGTACATAATCCCGTTCCCTGACAGGGTTTACAGGGATAAGGTTTACATGACAGTTTTGGCCCTTAATAAGCCCTGCCAGAAGACGCGCCTCCTCTCTACTGTCATTTACGCCGCCCACCAGACTGTATTCAAAGGTAATCCGTCTTCCCGTCTGTCTGAAATAATATTCGCAGGCTTCTATCACCTGATGAATGTCATATTTCTTTGCCACCGGCATCAGCGCAAGCCGCTTTTCCTGAGAAGAAGCATGCAGGGATAGCGCCAGCGTGATCTGAAGCTTTTTTTCTGCAAGCTTATAAATATTCGGTACAATTCCACAAGTGGAGACGGTTATGTTTCTCTGGCTGATGTTCAGCCCATGTTCATCTGATATCAACTCAATAAATTTAAGAAAATTATCGTAATTATCCAGCGGCTCTCCCGTGCCCATAACTACCACATGAGAGACCCGTTCTCCAATATCTTTCTGAATACGGTAAATCTGATCCAGCATTTCTCCTGGCGTCAGATTCCGTACCAGGCCGTCCAAAGTAGAAGCACAAAAACGGCAGCCCATACGGCAGCCTGCCTGGGAAGAAATGCAGACACTGCTGCCATGTTTATACCGCATCAGCACACTCTCTACCATATTGCCGTCTGCCAATGCAAAAAGATATTTTCTGGTTCCGTCCAATTTGGAGCACTGTACCTGCACCTGTTTCAGCACTGTCAGCACACTGCTCTCCTTCAGTTTCTCTTTTAATTTATTTGAAATATCTGTCATTTCCTCAAAATTTTCCACATGCTTCACATGCAGCCACGGATAAATCTGTTTTGCCCGAAACGGTTTTTCTCCCAGAGAAACTAAAAACGCTTCCAGCTCCTTTTGATTGAATGACTTTATATCTTCTGACATATCTTTGATTCCTTTCGCAGTTTTGCCAGGAAAAACCCGTCATTCCGGCCTTTGCCCGGAAGAATCTGCTGCTGTGTTTCCAATTGAAACTGAGGATGTTCCTGCAAAAACCAACTCACATGGTTTTCATTTTCCTCTGGATTAATCGTACAGGTACTGTACATTAGTATTCCCCCTGCCTTCACATACTGCTGCACGGTATGTAAAATTTCTCTCTGAAGCCTGCAGAGCTGCTTGATATCTTCTCTGGTGATCCGGTATTTGATATCTGCTTTCCTTCCCAAAACGCCTAAGCCGGAACAAGGCAGATCTGCAATCACAATATCTGCCCTCTCCACCTGTCCTTTGTCCAGAATCCTGGCGTCCGCCTGTGCTGTACGAATATTGGGAAGTCCGCAGCGCTCTATATTTTCCTGAATCAGAGACACCTTATATTCCGTAAGGTCCCTTGCCTCCACCATCCCTTTTAAATCGCTTCTTTGGCGTTTTTCTGCCTCCAGCAGAAGTTCCGCCATATGAATGCTTTTTCCACCGGGAGCCGCACATACATCCAGCACATAATCACCAGGCCGGGGATCTGCCGAAATAGCCACCTGCATAGAACTTACATCCTGAACATAAAATTTCCCCTGGGAAAAAGCAGAAATCCGTGCCAGAGAGTCGTAATTTTTCAGATAGAGGACGCCTGGCAGCTGCTCATGCTCCCACACCTCTATCTGCTGGTCCTGCAATTCTTTTTTCAAGGCTTTCCTGGTGGTTTTAAGTGGATTTACCCGTATGGAAACGGGCGCATCCACTAAAAATGACTGCAGAATTTCTTCGATCTGATCCCAAGAGTAAGTACTCTTCCAAAGCTCCAAAATCCATTCCGGCATAGAATATGCCACAGACAGATAGTTTAACATATCCTGATTCTTATCTGGCAGAACAATCTTATCAAGATTGCGGCTGATACTGCGCAGCACGCCATTGACAAATCCTTTCAGATTCTGAAATCCTTTCTTCTGGGCCAGCTTCACCGCCTCGTTGCAGGTGGCGGAAGCTGGGACGGCATCCATAAACCTCAGCTCATAGACTCCCATCCTTAATATGCAGCGGATCTGGGGTTTCATTTTATTTACTTTTACCTTTGAAAACTGGTTCAATACATAATCAATCCATATCATATGTTCCAGTGTTCCCTGGCATACACGTTTGAAAAAGCTTCGCTCCTGCTTATCCAGATATTGATATTTATCCAGAATATTACGAATCACAATATGGCTGTACTCTCGGTCTCTTGTAACAGCAAGCAGCGCTTCTAACACCAGTTCCCGCAGATTCACCCTGCTATCCTGCATATCTTCTCTCCTTACCCTTAATCGTTTCTTCTTCCGCTGGACAAAAACAACAGACGCAGCAACTGCAGAATCGAAGCGGCAGCTCCTGCCACATAAGTCAGTGCGGCAGCTTTTAAAACCTTACGTGTTTTCGTCAGCTCATCGGCTCCTAAGATTCCGGTATCACCCAGAATGCGGAGCGCCCGTCCGGAAGCATTGAACTCTACCGGAAGCGTGACAAGCTGAAACAGCACTGCCAGAGAAAAGCATAAGATTCCGATATTGATCAGAAGCGTTCCGGTATTGCTGGTGATAAACATACCAATGACAATCAACGGCCACGCCAGCGTGGAACCGATATTTGCCACGGGAACAATAGCGCTGCGGACGGAGAGCGGCGCATAACTTTTCTGATGCTGGATAGCATGGCCGCATTCATGTGCCGCCACGCCGACTGCCGCCACAGAAGCCGATCCATAGGTGCTGTCAGATAATCGCAACACTTTATTTCGAGGATCATAGTGATCTGTCAGTTCCCCGGAAATATGCTGAATGCTCACATCCCGGATTCCTGCCGCCTGCAGGATGCGTTCTGCCGCCTGGGCCCCGGTCATTCCTGACATGCTCCGCACCTTGTCATATTTGCGGAACGTAGATTTCACTCTCGCTGAAGCAATCAGGCAGATCACCGCTCCGATAATCACTAAAATATAAGTTGGGTCAAAATAAAATCCATAATATGGCATACAATCACTCCTTTCCTAATCTGGTCCCTGTCTCTATCTGGTATCCCCGCAGAAACGCATCTGTCTTCATCCGTTTCTTGCCTTCTAACTGAATCTCCAGAAGATTCAGCATTCCCTGTCCAGTCTGGACCATGATGCCATCTTTGTTCACTGTAACAATCCTTCCTGGTTCAAAATCTACTGGCTGCATGCTCTGCTCTTGCACAGATGCCTTCCAGATCTTTAACGTCTTCCCCTTCCAATACGTATAAGCGCTCGGCCAGGGATTCAGTCCCCGAATCAGGCATTCCAGCTCCTGCGCGGATTTGTTCCAGTCAATTTCTCCTAATTGTTTCTTTATCATGCTGGTATGAGTGGCCGCTTCATGATTCTGTGGGGTATAAGCAGCCGTTCCCTCTTCTATGGCTGTCAGAGTTCGAACACAGAGCTCCGCCCCAGTCTGTGCCAGCCGGTCAAAAAGGCTGCCCCCGGTTTCCTCTGGCGCCAGCGCCACCTCCTCCTTTAGAATCATATCACCTGTGTCCAGCCCTTCATCCATGCGCATGGTAGTAACTCCCGTTACTCTCTCACCATTGATCACAGCCCACTGGATGGGTGCGGCACCCCGGTATTTTGGCAGCAGGGAAGCATGAACATTGACGCAGCCAAATTTCGGCATATCAAGAATCTCCCTGGGCAGAATCTGCCCGAATGCCACCACCACAATAATGTCTGCCTGATAGTTTTGCAGATATTCGATACATTCTGGTTCCCGCACCCGGCGGGGCTGGTATATTTCTATGCCATGCGCAAGAGCAGCCTCTTTTACCGGAGGAAACTGAAGATTTTTTCCTCTTCCTTTGGGCTTATCCGGCTGAGTGACCACAAGCGTAATCTCATGCCCTGCCTGTATCAGAGCCTCCAGGGTCCCCACAGAAAAATCCGGTGTACCCATAAAAATCACCTTCATTCATCATCCTCCTCGTACTCCACATCATGTAAGCCATCCACTGTCTTTTCCACATACATTTGTCCTTCCAAATGATCAATCTCATGGCAGACAGCCCGTGCAAACAGCTCTTCCCCTTCCAGCACCACATGTTCCATATTTTCATTCCATGCTTCAAATTTTACATACATGGGCCGGCTTACGATCCCATATTTTCCGGGAACGCTCAGGCATCCTTCCTCTCCCGTCTGTTCACCGGCAGTTTCCAGCAGCCTGGGATTTATCAGCACAAGCGGACCTTCTCCCACATCTATCACAACCACGCGCTTTAGGACGCCTACCTGAGGCGCTGCCAGTCCTACTCCGTTCGCCTCATACATCGTCTCTTTCATATCTTCAATTAATTCTTTTATTCTAGGTGTTATTTCTTTAATTTCCCTGCACTTTTTTTTCAGCATTCCGTCTCCTATCTGACGTATATTTCTCACTGCCATTATCTTTCCTCCTCTTTTAAAACCCGTTCATTGGATCAAAATCAAACTGTATCATTACATTTGCAAATTCCTTGTGGCGGCTTATAAATTGTTCCAGAACATCCTTGATTTGTATCAGCACAGAATAATCCTGATGCTTAAAATACAGAACCTTCCGGTATACGTCCTTTACTTTTGCAACGCCGGCGTCCGAAGGGCCAATCATGGAAAGTCCCAAAAGCTTTCCCTTTTCCTGCGCCTGCCGGATCTTCGCTGCCAGAAGTTCTGAACTTAAAATTGCTGTCATCTCATCCTCGGATGCTGCAAGCATCATCAACATATGCCCGATCGGCGGATAATGCATCAATTCCCGATAACTGATCTCTGTCTCATAAAATTTCTCATAGTCATGTTTCTGTGCCAATTCAATTGCGTAATGATCCGGGCTGTACGTCTGAATCACAACCTCTCCTGCCAATTTTCCTCTTCCGGCCCGCCCAGCAGCCTGGGTAATAAGCTGAAACGTCCGTTCTGGACCATGAAAATCGCTGACATGAAGAGACAGATCTGCTGCCAGAACCCCCACCAGGGTCACATTTGGAAAATCATGCCCCTTTACAATCATCTGCGTTCCAATCAAAATATCTGCCTGCTGACTGGCAAACGCCGATAAAATTTTCTCGTACCCGTCTTTATTACGGGTAGTATCCAAATCCATCCGCAGCACACCTGCACCAGGAAAACGTTTTTTAACAATTTCTTCTATTTTCTGTGTCCCGGCTTTAAATCCTCCTATATAGGCAGATCCGCATTCCGGGCATTTTTTTGGCATATTACTTGTATAACCGCAGTAATGGCACATCAGCCTGCCATTATTGTGCTGGCTCAATGAGACATCACAATGAGGGCATTTCATCACATGTCCGCAGGCCCGGCAGGAGACAAAGCCTGCCAATCCTCTGCGATTGAGAAACAGCATAATCTGCTGGCGCTTTTTTAACCGCTGTTCCATCAGTTCCTGCAGTTTTTCACTGAGAATGGAACGGTTTCCCTTTCTTAATTCTTCCCGTAAATCCACAATATAACACCTGGGCAGCGGTTTTTCTTCAATTCTTTTTTCCAACGTCAGCAACACATAGTTCCCTGTTTTTGCCTGATAATAGCTGTCCATAGAAGGCGTTGCGGAACCTAATACCACGCTTGCCCCGACCATTCTCGCCCGCTCAATTGCCGTCTCTCTGGCATGATAGCGGGGCAGCGTTTCACTCTTATAGCTGTTCTCATGCTCTTCGTCTATAATAATAATCCCTAAATTTGAAAATGGTGTGAACAGTGCGGAACGAGGTCCTATCATTACATCCAGTTCCCCATTTTTTGCCCGCTCAAACTGATCATACCGCTCTCCCTGAGACATTTTCGAATTCAATATAGATACCCTGTCTCCAAACCGCTGATAAAACCGCAGTACCGTCTGATAGGTCAGGGCAATTTCCGGAATCAGCACAATTGCCTGTCTCGCACTCTTCACCGCCTGTTCAATTAATTCTATGTAAACGGCCGTCTTGCCGCTTCCGGTAACCCCCCAAAGCAGATATGTCTGATGTCTTCCGCCAGAAAAATCTTTCCAGATACGTTCCACCGCCCGTCTTTGCTCATCATTGAGAACCAGCTGCTTTCTGCTCTGTTTCATCTCTTTTAAAGGATTGCGGTAGGCACGCTTCTCTTCTACTTTCAGGATTCCCATATTTTCCATAGCCCGGATCACTGCCGCTGTTATATTCAGTTTCCTGGTTACTACTTCATAAGGCAGCGGATTTTGCTCCAGGAGCTGTGATAAAAGCTTCGCTCTTGCCGTATTATGCTTTTTCTCAAAAACAGCCAGCCATTCTCTGGCTTTTTTATGGCTTAACGCAAGCCAGATAAAACGCTGTTTTTTCTCTCTGGATTTCTGTTTTACCGGCAATACAGTTCTTAAAGCATGGTTCATGGTACCGCCGTAATTCTTGCGCATCCAGCCTGCCAGAGCAATGAGCTGTGATTCTATCGGAATGCTTTCTTTCACTATCCCCTTGATTTCTTTTAATTTAGAAACATCATACTCCGGTGTATCTGTAAGCTCCACCACATAAGCTGTGCTTCTGCGGTTACCGTTTCCAAAAGGCACTTCCACCTGCATTCCCACCGCAAGCTCATCCTGCTGTTCTGCAGGTATTTTATACTGAAACGTTTTATCTAATTTCTCATGTGAAATGTCAATGATAACATTGGCATACTTTGCCATAAAATCTACCACCTGCTTACTATATCATACTTACATTATAATTCCTTTAAAATTTCCTGGATCAGTACCCGCTCATCCATAGGGTACTTCTTTCCTTTGATTTCCTGATAATCTTCATGCCCTTTTCCTGCCAGCACGATAATGTCTCCCGGCCGCCCATTGGCAATCACATACCGGATCGCTTCTTTCCTGTCTGGAATTTCCACATATCTGCCGCTGGTTTTGGAGATGCCGGTTTTAATATCGTCAATAATGTCCTGCGGCTCTTCAAATCTGGGATTATCAGAAGTGATCACTGTCAAGTCTGCAAGCTTCCCGGATACCTCTCCCATCTCATAGCGGCGGAGCTTGGAGCGGTTGCCCCCGCATCCGAACAGGCAGACCAGTCTGGCAGGCTGATACTCTTTTAACGTAGTCAACAGACTCTCAAGGCTCATCGCGTTATGCGCATAATCAATCATCAGGGTAAAATCATCTGATACCCTGACCATCTCAATTCTGCCTTTCACCTTTGCTTCCTTTAACGCCTGTTTCATATCCTCAAGCCCTGTCTTGAAATGACGGCAGACGGCAATCGCCGTCAAAGAATTATAAATGCTGAACTTCCCGGGCACATCCACCTCTATCTGGGTATTTACCAGTCCTTCTGCCGTATAGGAAACTCCCAGATAGCCTGGCTTCTTGACAAGCTGGGGATTTACTGCCCGAAGATCTGCTTCTTTGGAAAAACCAAATGTCTCCAGGGTACAGGTATGCCCTTCCAGCACCTGTTTCCAGTGTTTGTCATCTATATTGACGATTCCGGTTCTGCACTGACGGAACAACAATCCTTTACACGACATATATTCTTCAAAAGAAGAATGTTCCCCTGGTCCGATATGGTCCGGCTCAATATTAGTAAAAATACCCATTTCAAACATAAATCCAGCCGTCCGATGCATCATCAAGCCCTGAGAAGACACTTCCATGACTACACACGTACAGCCCTCTTCCACCATCTGGCGGAAATATTTTTGGACAATATAAGACTCCGGCGTAGTATTATTTGCCGGAATCACCTGTTCTCCTATAATTGCCTCAATCGTACCGATCAACCCTGTCTTATAACCTGCACTCTCAAGAATTGATTTCACCATGTAGGTGGTAGTAGTCTTCCCTTTGGTTCCAGTGATACCGATCACTTTCAGCTCTTCTGCCGGATGATGGAACCAGGCGCAGGATGTGAGGGCAAGCGCATACCTGGTATCTTCCACTTTGATTACAGTGAGATGCCCCGGCGCTTCCACTTCTTCCTGCACCAGCACCGCTGCCGCACCTTTCTCTGCCGCCTCCTTCACAAAAATATGTCCATCCACTGCCATACCTTTCATGCATACAAACAGACAGCCTGGCACTACTTTTCTGGAATCATATACCAGCTCTGTAATCTCTATATCTGTATTGCCCTGCAACACCTGGTATTGCAGACGTTCCAACAATTTTTCTAAATGCTCCATTGCCATTCCTCTTTTCTAATATGCATATTATTATATTATATGATATATCTGAGGTTTTGGCAAGTTTTGTACATTCTTGAGTTTCCCCATTTTTAACAGCAACCAATATTTAGTACCAAAAGGTCTTACTGCCTTTGGTCCTATCAAGAATACAAAAAGGCTGGTGCAAAATGCAGTGTATACACAATATATGGCCAAAACTCACAGCATCCAAACGCCATATATGTATATAACGGCTATTTTGCAGCAGCCTCTTTAGAACCGTTTAGCTATCTAAAATCCTGCCTGTTACACAGTATGATAAAACATGATGGTATCCTGATAATTTCCGTCTTTCATTAAAAATCCACCTGGAACCTCGAGGATTTTTACAAATCCAAGCCTGTCATAAAGCCTCACTGCCCTTTCATTGCCTTTTACAACAGCATTGAAAATCAAGAGTCTGTAGCCAAGCTCTCCTGCTCTTGCAAGAGAATCTTCTACCAGTTTTTCTCCAATTTTCAGTCCTCTTGTCTGTGAACGCACTGCATAGCTGGCGTTTGCCTGATGTCCGCATCGTCCCACATTGTTGGGATGCAGAATATACAATCCCTCAATTCTTCCATGAACTCTTGCCACCCCTGCATAATCCTCTCTATTTTACCCTCTCCCTCAGTAATATTCCTCCTGCCAAAAGCACCAGAGCCGCCGCAAACATGACCGGCACAAAACCATATTCACCCTTCATCATCTGAAACAACGCAAATTTTCCCAGATACTTGGAAGCCCCTATGTTAGCCATAAAATAAAATACAGATACCATATAGCCTAATATCACCTGATTGGTGACTGCGCTCACAAAGCATCCAATGCTCCCCAAAAATACAATCTCCGTAAAAGACCCCCACCACAACTGTCCCCATGGAAAGACACTGCCGCTGCCCTGCATGAGCTGTGTAAAAAACGTTACCACCGCCGCCAGCAAAATCACCGCCAGCAAAATCCGAATCAGATAGAGCCGCCAGAGCGGCATTGCCTTCGACCGCTCCAGAAGCCAGATTTCCTTATTCTGCTCCGGTAAAAACAGCGGTGTCAGCAGAATAATTCCTGTAAACGTAAAATACATTTCCATCACCTTTGCAGCCTGTGAAGCCTCCAAATTCTGAAAACTCAC
This sequence comes from Lachnospiraceae bacterium, assembly GCA_910575075.1. Taxonomy (GTDB): domain Bacteria; phylum Bacillota; class Clostridia; order Lachnospirales; family Lachnospiraceae; genus Petralouisia. The sequence continues at coordinate 187,487 of CAJTCY010000003.1, read as the reverse complement.
AAAAAAACCTGACATTAAGCAAAACAGAAAAGCCAACAGTAAATGAGGCATATACTGTCTGCGGACAAAACTACTTCCTGCCTTTAAATATCTTTCCATAGACAGTACCTCCTTCCCTGCGTTTCTTCTCATAAACCACAACTGTAAGCGCTGCTAATGCCAGTGAGAGAGCAAAATAAAATCCTCTGTTGAGCAGAAGCTGCTGTCTCTGCTGCCAGAACTGTGTGGTACTCCCCAAGGTATTCCACCGTGCAATAAGATGAAAACCAAAACCGCCCTTAAGATTTACCATAGAGAAGAGACTTACAATCGCCCAGAATACCTGAATGAAAATGGAAATTACATTTTCTGTAAGTTCTGTAATCAGAAATGATACTGCAAGAACAATCATGATTTCCGGCAGCAGCCAGATTACGCTGTACTTCAAAAACGCTAACACATCCGGAGCAACTCCTATGGTTTTCGCATGATACTGATACGGCATCTGCATGACAAAGGCTGTCACGGCTACCGGCAGATACGCCATACACACATTGGCACAATACCTGCTGCCAATAATCCAGAAAGCTGAGATTCGGTGGGTAAACACCACCTGTGACACCTGTGCTCGCTTATCTCTGAGACAGCGTGTAACCCCCAGAAAAACAGGCAGCACAGACAGAACAATTCCTGCATAATCACAGAACAGCCTTGCTGTAGCTCCGGTAACTCTGTCTTTGGAACAAAGAGCCTCATATTCTTCCACTGCCTGCTCATAAGTCATAGGTACGGAAACTCCTGCCTGCAGGGATTCCCTTTGATAAGAACTGCCTGCCCCTACCACACGGCAGACTTCTTCCATATTTCTTAAGAACTCATCATAACTTAAATTTTGTGCAGGAGCAACAGAATAAGCGATCTGTGCCTGCATAGCTCCCTGAATGCTGTTCTGCTCATAATCAGAATAATGGGTTTCCATTTCCTTTATCAGCTGATCCCAGCTCTTCCCTGTACAATTTTCTATAATGGACGTCACTCTGGCAATTTCTTCTTCATTCAGGACCACTCCCTTATAAAATCCCAAAGGATAAGTGGTATAAGAATTATGGTATGTTTCCAGCACCAGTTCCGCCAACTCTTTTTCCATAACATCAGATTCATCCTGGCTGTTTATTGTTCCATAACTCTCCTGTCCCGGTTGAGGTTTTTCCAGCTTCTGTGTTATTTCACCACTTAACTGGCTGGTCAGAAACATGACAAAAACTACCACATAAATATAATATACCATACTTTTTAATATCTGTTTGCATTCTTTTAAAAATAATGTTCCAAACATACTTCCACCCCCTAAACACTGCCCGCTGAGGCAGAAGCATGATTCATCAGATACATATAAGCGTCTTCTACATCTGCATGCCCAGGTTTGGCTCCTTTTACCGGAAGTTCTTCAGCAATGATTTTAATATTTGCCATGCTGCCGTTTGTAAGAATTCCTGTAACCAGGAATTGTTCCTGTATCAGCGGAAGCTCCATGGCGGAGACTTCCATCGTATACACCTTCCCTTTTACTGCCTCCAATAACTTAGAAACCGTTCCCTGAAACAGAATTTCCCCCTGATTCAAAACTGCAATGTTTTCACAGGTGGCCTCAATATCTCCCACAATGTGTGTTGACAGGATAACAATGCGGTCGCGCGCGATCTCACAGAGCAGATTGCGGAAGCGCACCCGCTCTTCTGGGTCCAGTCCTGCCGTGGGTTCATCCACCACAATGATTTTGGGATCATGTATAATCGCCTGAGCAATGCCAAGCCTGCGTCTCATACCTCCAGACATTGCTTTTACCCTGGTCTTATGCTGCTCTCCCAAATTTACTTTTTCCAGCATCTTAGGCACCTTCTGTGCCCGCTCCTTCCTATTCATGCCAGACAATACTGCGAGATAGTCTAACGCCTCATAGGCGCCCATATTTCCATACATAGAAAAATCCTGCGGCAGATATCCGATCATCTGCCGGATTTCTCTGTACCTCTCTACAGGAATCCCGCATAACCTGATATCTCCGCTGGTTTTTTTCGTCAGGGTGGTAAGAATCTTCATTAGGGTAGTCTTACCTGCTCCATTCGGTCCCAGCAATCCAAACATTCCTTGTTTAATTTCCAGATTCACATGCCTTAACGCCTGCTTTTTCCCAAAATTTTTAGATAAATTCTCAATTTCAATTGTCGTGTCCATATCAAAATCCTCTCTTTCCTATTTCCGTATATCTGCAAACTACGCAGATATGCTTCTGCTTTGCACACAGTATAAAAAGAATTTATCTATATTTTCCCTACAAAAGATTAGAGTGTGTTTGAAAAATGCATTCCCGCTTATCAGGGAATGCGGATAGTAGAAATAATCCTTCAAACACACTCTAATCTTACACTTTCTTATTAAATACAGATAGATTTTCACTTTCTTCCACACTAAAAAATTTCTCTCGGTCATTATGCGGAAACAGCATTTCCATATACAGATTACCCAAAAGCTCTTTTACAGTCTCTGTGTCCACTTCTGGAATTGGAAGCTCCTCCTTCTCCAGTTTCCCAAGATTTGCAAGTACTGCTTCGATCTTCTGTTGATCCGGTACCGGTTTCTCCATAATAGGCACTGGCCGCAGAGGCACAAAAGGTTTCTGATCCTGCTTTTTCTCAGGCTGCAGAACCTCTTTTGTCTCCGGTATTTTATAGACGATATTTTTGCATGTCTTCTCAAAACATTCTGGATCATATTTGGAAAGATATTTCAGATCTTCCATGGTCAATGTGCGCTTGTTATGTATCTTGATATAAATATTTACCAGTCTTGTATCTTTTCCCATAACTGCCCCTCCTTGCCATTTCCCATATTGTTTAGGTAATTGCGAAACTCAGTAATTTTTCGAATTTCATATACAATTCAAAAAATGTAAGAAGAAATATTTTATCATATAAACGCTAAGAAATACATTCTAGCACCATGAAAACGAAACACAAAAATCATGGAAGCCTTTGCGGAACATGATTTTCGTATTAAGTGGTTCGTTGTAATACTTGGTGCGCCCTGTATTTTGTGCGTTTATTATGAATAAAATATTTTAGAATAATTGTATGAATTGTATATGAAATTTTGACAACTTGATAGTTTCGCAATTGACTATCCCATATTGTTATCATAATTTTAGCCCGTCAGGAGCAGAAAGTCAACCTTTCTGCCCTTGATACTGCTGCAAGTACCTCTTCTCCTGATACATTTCATCATAAACACAAATCATCTGAACGGCAGGAAGTTTTTTTGCGCTGCTGCGGTAACCTGCCCTGTCATTCTGATAAAACAATTCCAGCGTAGATACTCCGCAGATACGGTCTATCGGATAACTGCATTTCTGATAAATGCTGGTGCTGTAACAAGTAGCAGATGATTCAAAGAGAAAATAGGTATTCTCCCCATCGCAGACTAATTCTTCCGCCATAGGAGGGAATCTGCTGGAATCATATTGATAATATAAATTTTTTCCAGTATTCTGGTCCTGGATGATTTCATACAGATAAATTCTCGAATCAAAATATCTTCCCTTGGAGGTCGTCACCGCCATATACGTTTTACCGCCGTTCTCCAGAAATGCTGCTCCATTAGCATATTCGGGAATTGATATCTGTTCTTGCTTTTTCAGTCTATACCTGCTGCCCTCTCCCGTCTCTTCCCTTAAAATCTCAAAGCCTCTCAGAGTACCTTTTCTGCTGATCCTGTTGGAATAAGTTCCTACCCAGAGCTTTCCTCTATGAAATGCCAGAAAAGATGCCACACACCCGCAGTCAACATTCTGGTCATATTCGGTCAGATCATAGCTGCTCAGCCCCAAATCTGCGGCATGTTTAATAACATCATAAGAAATCACACTGCACATATTGGTAGTGCTCTTGGCAATCCAAACATTTCTGCCGTCAAATGCAATGCCTCCCACATGATTAATGTCTGGCAGAACTATTGTGGTCAAAAGCCTGCGTTTTTGTGGATTTTGGTTGGACAGGACATATAATACGGACCTGCTCGCTTTATAATCATTCTCTTTCCTGAAAATTTCTCCATTATCATAAGCTGTAATCAGCATATACTCTCCCGCCACACAGATTCCCTGAGGCACCATCTGACTGCAGGAATCTCCCAGTACATCCGTAACCTCCAGACCCGGCACTGCTGTAGAGACTTCTGGCTGGTAAAGAGACGCAAACCGGCGGTATCGTCTGAGCGTATTTTGGAATTGTTTTTCATAACGGTATTCCGTACTGGTAACACGATTGATATCTGCTTCTTTTTCTACTTTATGGAAAAAAGAAACGACCGCATGAAACCTGTCTTCTGCTATCAGAAAACTCCACACAGCCGTTATCATATACATCATTATCCCACACTTTAATATTACATTTTTATTACACATTTTTCTCATATTCGCGCCGCCTTTGTAACATTTTAACAATTTTTCTATCGTTATCACTAGTATAACCAATATTTTTATAGACAGCATTAACAATAAATGTATAAATTGTAAACAATTTTATGGATAATTTTTCCTATTGTAATTTAATTGCCAAAAATACTTTTGAACGGGTAAATATGTTTTACTGTCATTTTGATAACAGTAATTTTAAAATAAGATCCAGAACTCTGTCTGCCGCTTCCTCTTTGCTCATCTTTTCCAGAGGTATGATTTCTGAGTCTGTAATCAACGTAAGCACATTGGTATCTGTCCCAAATCCTGCTCCTTCTACCTTTAAATTATTTGCCGCTATGAGATCCAGATGCTTTTTCTTAAGTTTTGCCCTGGAATTCTCCTGCAGATCACGTGTTTCCATGGAAAATCCGCACAGACAGGCATAAATCTCTCCCCTTTGTTTTTTCTCCCCAAGTTCCCCCAGAATATCCCTGGTGCGCTCTAACGCAATACTTGCCATCCCCTCTGATTTCTTAATTTTATCCTCTGCAATTTCGGCAGGACGATAATCTGCTACCGCCGCAGCCTTAATTATAATATCTGCAAAAGGTGCGCGTTCCATCACCGCCTGATACATCTCTTCCGCGGTCACCACATGTACTACCTCTGTAAACATAGGCGGATGCAATGCTGTCACACCCGTCACCAGCGTCACTTCTGCCCCCCGCAGCATAGCGCATTTTGCCAGAGCATATCCCATTTTTCCTGTAGAATGGTTCGTAATATAGCGCACTGGGTCCACCGCCTCCTGAGTGGCTCCGGCTGTCACCAGTACCTTTCTGCCTTTCAAATCTTTCTCATGAGCCAGTTCACGCAGAATATACTCCACCAGCACTTCTTCCGCCGGAAGTTTTCCATCTCCCATATCTCCATTGGCAAGCATTCCGTTATCAGGCGGTATCATAAGATAGCCATACCTTTCCAATTTCTGCAGATTATCCTGAACAATGGGATTGTGGTACATGTTATGATTCATTGCAGGAGCAATCAAAACCCTGCATGTGCATGCCATGACTGTAGTGCTCAGCATATCGTCTGCAATTCCTCCTGCAATCTTTCCGATCATATTGGCGGTTGCAGGAGCAATCAGCACAAGATCAGCTTGTTTTGCCAGTGCCACATGTTCTACAGAGAATTCAAAATTTCGGTCAAAGGTATCTATCAGGCATTTATTGCCAGTAAGAGTCTCGAAAGTGGTGGCCGTGATAAAATTCGCAGCATTCTCTGTCATCAATACGTGAACCTGACAATGCATTTTTTTCAGCATCCTCGCCACATTCGGCATTTTATAGGCGGCAATCCCTCCTGTCACTGCCAGCAGCACTGTTTTTCCTTGCAGCATCTTTCTATTTCCTTTCTGTAAACGCTCTGTTAGGTAATTGCAAAACTCAATCGTTTTGAGAATTTCATAGTTTCGCAATTACCTAACATGCTCTGTCGGTGTCAATTTACCCGATCTGTCCATGTTTCTCATATGTGGTAATTCTGGAAATCTTATTTTCCTCGTCCACAAATACTACCTGCGGTTTAAAATCGGCGGCTTCTTCTGGCGTCATCTGAGCATATGCCATAATAATTACATGATCTCCTGCCAAAACCTGCCTGGCTGCCGCTCCATTGAGACAAATCATACCGCTTCCCGGCTCTCCTGCAATGGTGTATGTCTCAAAACGGTTTCCATTCTCAATATCCACGATCTGGACATTTTCATATTCCAATATTCCTGCTGCCTTCATCAGTTCCGGGTCAACCGTGATGCTTCCCACATAATTTAACTCTGCCTGTTTCACCACGGCACGGTGAATTTTTCCTTTTAACATTTTTAAATACATGCCTGTACTCCTTTCCGCTTGCTAACAGCCGCTTATCCCTGTGGCTGAAAGGTAAAATTGTCAATCAGCCTGGTACTGCCAATGTATACTGCCGCAGCCGTAAGCACAGATCTCTCAATCCTTGCTGTATTTTCCAATGTTTCAGCATCTACAATCTCCACATAATCAATTCTGGCAAGAGGCTCAGATTCTATATTTGCCGTAATCGCTTCTTTCACAGCTGCCGCATCACGCTCTCCTGCCTTCATCATCTCTTCTCCGATAACCAGGGATTTATGAAGAATCAGCGCTGCTTTACGTTCTTCTTTGTTCAAATAGGTATTTCGGGAACTCATGGCAAGCCCGTCTGGCTCTCTGACAATAGGACAGCCTACAATGGTAATTGCAAAATTTAAATCCCGCACCATGCGGCGGATGACAGCAAGCTGCTGAGCATCTTTTTCCCCAAAGTATGCCCTGTCTGGCGTCACAATATGGAAAAGCTTGGAAACCACTGTGCAGACTCCTCTGAAATGCGTAGGCCTGGTCCTGCCGCACAATCCTTTGGTAAGACTGTCCATATCCACAAATGTGCAGTTGTCCTTAAAATACATTTCCTCCGGCTCCGGATGGAAAATCAAAGATGCACCTGCTTTTTGGCAGAGCGCAGCATCCCTGTCAATATCCCTGGGATAACTGGAAAGATCTTCGTTTACCCCAAACTGGGTCGGATTTACAAAATCACTGACTACCACCCGGTCATTTTCACTAACGGCTTTCACTATCAGGCTTTTGTGTCCCTCATGAAGATATCCCATGGTGGGCACCAGCCCCACGCTGAATCCCTCTTTTCTCCACTCTCTGATTATGGAGCGTAATTCTTCTATATTTTTTATAATCTGCATGCCTTTCCTCCCGCATTAATATAATTTAGGTAATTGCGAAACTCAATAGTCTTGAGAATTTCATAGTTTCGCAATTGCCTTTTAATATAATTTCTCAATAATCTCATCATCTATTTTAAAAGTGTGTTCTTCTGCCGGGAATACTCCAGACTTCACTTCTTCAATATATCTCTGAAAAGCCTCTTTCATCATCGTGCCAATCTCCCCAAACTGTTTCACAAATTTAGGTTTGAAATCCCCAAACATGGCGAGCATATCCTGATATACCAGAACCTGTCCGTCACATCCTGCCCCAGCTCCTATTCCTATCGTGGGAATGTGAAGCTGTTCTGTCACAACCTTTGCAAGCTTTGCAGGAACACACTCCAACACTGCTGCCACCGCTCCCGCAGCTTCAACTGCTCTGGCATCTTCTAAAAGTTTGCGCGCGGCCTCTTCTGTCTTCCCCTGAACCTTAAAGCCTCCAAAGGCATTGAGAGACTGAGGCGTCAGTCCAAGATGCGCCACCACCGGGACAGATGCTGCGGTAATGGCACGGATATGTTCTGCAAATTCTCTTCCCCCTTCCAGTTTCACGGCGTTTGCCCTGCCTTCCTTCATCAGCCGTCCTGCATTGCAGACAGCGTCATAAACGGACGTCTGATAAGACATAAAAGGCATATCTGCAACTACCATGGTATCTTTTACACCTCTTGCAACCGCCCTTGTATGATGAATCATATCCTCCATAGTCACAGACAGGGTATCTTCATATCCAAGCATCACCATGCCCAGAGAATCTCCTACCAGAATCATATTAACTCCTGCCTGGTCTATCAGCTTCGCCATAGAATAATCATAAGCAGTGAGCATGGTAATTTTTTCTCCCCGCTCCTTTGCCTGCTGAATTGTAATAACTGTATTCTTCATTAAACCACCTTTCCGGCCCATTTACTGCGCCAATATCTGTTTCATTTTCTCGTAACTGCGTTCTGGATGCTTTTTCATGGCAGCTTCCGTCACCTGAATTCCAACGGCACGATACACCGCCTCCCATTCAGGTCTTTCCAGCTTATGTAAATGCTGCTCCACTGTCCAAATATCATTGCGCTCAATTGGTCCGGTAAGCGTTTGTGAGCAGCCCGCAAAGGCCCCTCCGTCAGGACCCGCACCCTGTGAAAATACTGCTTCTACATTCTTTTCTACCAAAGGCTTTATAAGACCATACGCTGCCTGTTCCTGAATGCCAGATTCTTTAAGCAGCTCCACTGCAAGATAAATAAGCCCTGTCACATGGTTGCTGGCAAGGCTTGCAGCCGCATGGTATTTTGCTTTTTGTTCTGTGGGAATCTGCACTACCTCATTGGGCAGCAACGCAAATAAAGCCTGCATATGTTCCAGAGCTCTGCGGCTTCCCTCCACGGCAAATTTTGCTGTTGTTAAATTTTTATAAGCTGTGAATTTATTACTGAACGCGTAAATTGGATGGATAGAACAGACTTCCGCGCCTGTCTCTTTCCAGTCTGAAAAAATATCACTTGATAAAGAGCCGCTAAAATGGCAAATGACTTTTCCTTTCACATTTCTTGTAGTAATACAATCCCATACAGTTTTAATTGCTCCGTCTGTGGTAGTAATAAAAAGGGTATCGCTTCCTTCAAGCAGTGAATCTAATGCTCTAAAATACTTTGTACCTGTAAATTGTGCCGCCTCCTGCCCGCTGCTTTCGGTTCTTGAACAGAATCCAATTACAGTTCCGCCATGGTCTGCAATGTATTTCCCCATTGTAGTCCCAACTTTTCCGGCACCTATAATTCCAATCTTCATAACCGCCTCCATCCTTTAAAATGGAAAGGCATATGTCATTTATCAACCGATACAGTTTCTTTCCAGAATACCGTTCGTTAATAATTTAGCACATATAAAGATAATTTACAAGAATTTTATCTTTTGAGTTTCCCCATATTTTGATTTTATAGTACCAAAAGGTTTCCAGCACAAAGTGATGGAAACACTTTTATCTGTTTGTTTCTAACTACTGATACAGCGCGCTGTGCAGCCGCTCCCATGTTTCCCCGTATCCCTCCGAGGCCGGCGTAACAGGTCTTGCAATGGCATTTTTCTCATCCACAACAATCCTGCCTCCTTCCGCCAGAACAACAATTCTGGTTCCCAGTACAATTGCCTCCTGAATATTGTGGGTAATAAAAATAAACGTACACTTCTCCTCCATGGATATGCGCAGAAGCTCGCTCTGCAGCTCGTTTCTGGTCATAGCATCCAGTGCGGCAAAAGGTTCATCCATCAATATTATTTCTGGCTTCAAGGCAAGAGCTTTGGCAATTGCAACCCTCTGTTTCATACCGCCAGACAGCTGATAAGGATAATATTTCTCCTGCCCCGATAATTTTACCTTCTGCAGTACTTCTTCCGTTCTCTGCTTTAACTCTTGCTTATCACGAATTCCCTGCAGTTTTAATGGATATTGTATATTCTTTTCCACTGTCTTCCAGGGAAAAAGCTGATTAAAATCCTGGAAAACCATAATACGGTCCGTTCCAGGCTTTGTCCGCTCTACTCCGTTTACCGTCACGCTGCCCTTATAGCTTTCAAATCCTGCAATGCAGCGAAGCAGCGTGGTTTTGCCGCAGCCGGACGGCCCTAACATGCACAAAAATTCATTTCTGTCCACTTTCAGGCTTACATCTTTTAAAACGTCCTTCTCTTGTTCTGTATCTGCATCAAAAATCTTTGATAAATTATTAACCTCTAAAATATAATTCTTCTCTTTTGTCATCTCGACATTCCCCATTTTTTCACTGTGCATTTTTCGATAGGTGAAAGCACCCCATACTGTACCACCAAACCGATCATAATAATCACAACCAGTGTGGCGTACATTTCTGCATTGTTCATATTTGTGCGCATCTGATTGATAAACAGTCCGATTCCTGGGCAGGATGCAACACCGAAAATCATTTCTGCACTGAGCAGACCTCTCCATGCCCTTGCCCATCCAACTTTAAGTCCTGATACGATATAGGAAGTTGCTGCCGGAAAATAGACCCCCCACAACAAGGAAGCGCCTTTCAATCCCATATTCATCCCTGCTTCCACATAAATTTGCGGAACAGCAAGAAAACCGTCCAGCACATTTCTTGACATAGGCCACAGCACCGCATGAACCACAAGAAATACAATAACACCTGGTTTTACACCGAATATAATAATCACCACCGGAAGCAGTGCAACACCTGGCAGCAGATCAAATACCGAAATTACCAGATTACAAATGTCATAAAATATTTTGCTTACCATGGATAAGCCTGACAGTAAAAATGCCAGGACAACCCCAATCAAAAGCCCTTCTAAAAGAAGCTTCATGGAGTTGCCTATGTATACCCACAGGGATATGCCGGCATATCCCTGAATGAAATTTCTGATAAACGCATCTCCGATTGCCTCCAGGGAAGGAAAAATCAATTCTGATTTTTCTCCCATCATCCCTGATTTGGCAACATATTCCCAGATGAGTAACAGCACAATCACAAAGACTGCTCTTGCAGCGAAAGCATGTATCTGCCTATTCTTATCATTCATAAAAATTCTCTCCCCTAGTTGCCGGAAACATTGTCAAATACCAGAGCTTCATAGGACTCCGGTGCAGACTCGATAAATTCTGTCCGTGCCATAAAGGACGCCAGTTCAAACAGATTGCTTGTCTCAATGGTATATTTGCTCTTCTGGATATACTCGAGTTCTTCCTGTTCACTGTTACCATCAAATTCACATGTGATTTTTGCTGCTTCTTCCTGATTGTCATTGATATAATTTACGGCTTTCTCAATTGCACTGCACAATGCCTGATATAAATCAGGATCATTATCGTGCATCGTTTCTGACGCCACTCCTACAATAAAGGAATCATCAATACCCCATGCCTGCGTAACATCCATAATTTCATGAAGATTCTCTTCCTGCCGCTCTTTGAAAATATATGGATTAGAAGTAAGGTGGCAAGACGCGTTTCCACTCTCCAGAGCTGCCATTCCGTCCGGATGTGCCATTGCAACAATATTGGCATCCAGTGCATGAGGATCATACCCTGCGTTCTCCAATGCCATTGCCAGTAAAATATGCTGAATAGAACCTATATTTACAAGGGCAATCTGATTGCTGCTTCCAATCAGGTCGTCAAAAGATTTAATATTCGCATCATTTGTCATAAGACCATGTTCCTGCCCGGACAAATTTGTAAAAATCTTATAACCCACACCTTTTGTAACTCCGGTAATCGCTGGCGCCGCACCCATAAATCCTGCGTCTATGCTTCCAGCAGATATCCCCGTATTTATATCAGCGCCAGAACTCATCTGATTCCATGTGACTGTAACTTTCTTTCCTGTCGCTTCTTCATATGCTTTTTCAATCAGTTCCTGTTCCTTCACAATGCTTAAAGGCGCATATGCCACACCATACTGATATGCAAGATTTAATGTGGCTGCTTCCCCATCTGCATTTTGCTCCTGTCCTGCTTCTTTCTGTCCGCCCGACGTCTCCTTGGCCTGATCGCTGCTCCCGCATCCTGCCAGCAAAACTGCCATCATACACACTGCCATTGTTTTTAAAATTTTGTTCTTCATATGTTCCCCTTTCTTTGCTTTCTTAATGAATTCAGATCTGTTAACATGGTTGACGATTATTCTCTTTCTATCAGCTTCATCCTGTGAATCTTCCCGTTGTAGGTGCGTGGAATTTCATCTATAACCTCTATTTCCTTGGGCATTTTATTAGCATCAATATATTTCTTCAAAAAGTCAAATAATTCCTTTTTCTGAAAATTCTCTTTGTCATTCAATACAACATACAATTTAGGCACCTGTCCTGAAAGTTTATCCTCTTTCGGTACGCAGGCACAGTCCGCAATTTTTTCATATTTCCTGACGCTCTCTTCTATTTCCTGAGGCGCGATCTTAATTCCCTTATAATTGATGATATCATCTTTTCTTCCCTGCATATACACATAGCCGTCTTCATCAATATATCCTAGGTCATTTGTATAAATATAGCCGTTCTGCATAATCTTATCTGTCAGCTCTGGCTGTTTCCAATAGCCTTTCATATTCATGGCGCCTGCTGTCGCAAGCAGTCCCATGTTCTCAGCAGACGACTCAATGGGTTCTCTTTTCTCATCAGTAACAAGAAACGATGCATTCTTTGTGGGTTTTCCGATACACCCTTTCCTGCCTCTGTCCTTGTTGAAATCCAGCACGCAGGTTCTTCCTGATTCTGTAGAACCATAAAAATTATACAGGCGTGCTGATGGGAAATAAGATATCAATATCTCTTTCACATCCTCCGGCAGTGCTTCCGTTCCCACCTGAATATAATCAATCTGACCGCTGATCTCTGACAATTTCTCTCCTGCAAGTTTATGAAGAACTGTCAAAGCACTTGGAGATATATCCATTGCTGTCACCTTATACTTTTCAATCAATCGAAACACACGTTTCGCCCACGATACGCCTTCGATCAATGCCACAGCGCTTCCATTGAGAAGGTTCGCATAGCAGCACCTCAGTCCATGCGAATGACTCAGAGGCAGCGGTATCAATTCAATATTGTCCTCTTTCATCTCCGTTCCAAATTTTACATTTTCAGCGAGAGCAATATTATTGCCATGTGTCACCTCAATTCCTTTTGAGGTTCCGGTTGTTCCAGTCGTATATAAGATCTCAGCTGTTTCCTCTGCTTTCGGAAAAACCAGTTTCTCCAAACCAATCTCTGCCGTCTGTGCATCTTCCTGATCTTCCAGCAGGGATTTTGCCGCCATCATGGCAACAGGCACCTCATATCTGCTGCTGCATAAAAAAATCCTCGCCTCTGTTTCTTCCAGAATTGTCTTCACCCGGTCTTCTGACGCCCTGTGTTCTACTGGTACAAAAACGGCACCTGCCAGCTCACATGCCAGGTCACATATAAGAAACTCTGCATCCTGAGTACATTCAACCATCACACAGTCTTTTTTCTTTATATTTAATGCCTCTAATTTCTGCGCTGCTATCTTTGCCTGCCTCCAGATGTCTCCATACGTACTCGCACCTGATTTATCTGCCACACAGAGCCTGTCCGGATTTTTAGCTGCATGATTTGCCACCACTTCCACAATTGACTCAAACATATCATTACCTCTTTATTTTCTGATTGTCGAAAAAAATAATATAACCAGTTCCCTACTTTAACAGCCAATTGTGATGAAAATTTGAGTATTGTGATGGAAATTTGAGTATTGTGATGAAAATTTGAGTATTATAATAGAATTTTGAACTTTATAATAGAATTTTGAACTTTATAATAGAATTTTAAATTTTTTAATAGAAGTTTGATAAGAACAAAAAGGGCTGCTGCATTAGATTCGCACAGCAGCTCCCGAAGGTTCCTAAAGATCCATTTCAGATACCGCCTTACTGCCCGATTCTGCGTTCCACTGAAAAAACAATCGCCATCTCTCCTGCCAGCAAGAGAAATACAGAAGTTCCTCCATAGGAAATAAAAGGCAGCGGCAGGCCCGTGTTAGGCAGAATTGCCAAATTGACACATATGTTAAATATAGTCTGAAACGTAAGATGAGCAAACACTCCAAGGCTTAACATTCCTCCAAACAAGTCAGGGGCTGACATCATAACTCTGGAGATCTGGTAGAGAAGATAGCCGAACAGATAAATTAATACTAACGCCCCTATAATCCCCAGTTCCTCACAGATTACCGAAAAAATCATATCATTCTCTGCCTCCGGAATCGGACCCATCTTCTGTATGGAAGCCCCCAGTCCTTTGCCGAATACCCCGCCTCTCCCTATTGCATACAGTCCCTGAAGAGTCTGGTATCCCTGTGTCGCAGCATAACGGTCAGGGTCCAGCCAGGCTGCAATTCTCCTTACACGGAAGGGCATTTCACTTATTTCTTCTGGCGAAGGCATATTTGACCAAATGCTCCACACATACATTGCCACCAGTGCAAAAACGGCAAGAAACACAGCTATATGCAGTTTTTCTGTCTTCGTACTGATAAAGGTCATCACAAAACATATTCCCAGCACCACCGCAGAACTGCTCAAATCATTGCTGAGCTGAAACAGCAGGGCTGCTGGAATTCCGCCTGCAATCCAAAGGTATACGGTAAGCTTTACAGAACTGAGATGTTTCTTGTTCTGTTCAATCAAATACGCCAGAAATACAATCACACAGATCTTTACCCATTCACTTACCTGAAACTGCCCAAGATTTCCCAGCTTTACCCAGCGGGTAGCACCGTTGGCAGACACGCCAAGAGAAGTTTTCAATAAAAAAATAGATGCAATTCCCGACAGATACAGCATCACTGCGAGGAAATTATTCAGCAGCCGGTAACTGAATCGCTGTACAAGCAGCATAATCGCAAACCCTGCCAGCATAAATTTCCCCTGGCTTTTTAACAGAAAAAAAGAATCGTTGTTGTATTCTTCACTGATACTGCACTGATATGCTGTAGCTGAAAATACCATTATCGCCCCATAAGCACACAAGAAAATGAGCACTACCAGCATCATATAATTATTTCTCACGATTATGGGCTTTTTTCTTTCGTCCAAACCTGCTATCTCCCTTCTGTAAACTCACTCAAAGCCTGCCACAGCTTTTGAAACTGGGCAATTTCTTCCGTCTTCATCAATGATTCTGGAAAAATTACGGCTTCTTCTTCTCCTGGAGAAAGAGAAAAAGAAAATTCTGCAATTTTCTGAGTTTTTTCTCTGTCAGTACCTTCGATCTTAAAGCCTGTTTCCTGCTTCTCTCTTTCAATTAATAAAACCGTATGATAATCATTCCAGACAGTTTCAAACTTCCATCCTCCATCTTTCGTTCTGTGCCGTTCCATACGGTTCAGCAGTATCAAGCTTTTCCAAAAACCTTGTCCTGTCAAATTCCCGAAAGAATTCTGCTGAAAAATTTCTTTTATGTCTACCTGGAAAATATCCTGAACCTGATCCAGAGAAATATAAGTTCCATATTTCCACTCTGGAAGCATATATCCAAGAATTGGATATTCTTTCACAAAATTTCTTTGTAAAACTTCATACAGCATCCTGACATTTACCAGTGTGTCATCTTTGCTGAAATAAATCTCTGTTACAGGTTCCTGCAGTACATCACAGTAAATCCTCACATAGCCTTTCCGCCCAGCTGTATATCCCACAGCCTGCCAGTTGAGGCAGTCTGTTTCTTCTGTTTTCAATATTCTGGACAAGAGATGAAGCAATTGCTTCTGCCCTTTAAACAATCCTTCCTGATTCAGTGTCACTTGTATCTGACACTCCAGACTCTCCGACTTTGCCAAATTCTGCAGAAGATACGCTGTATGCCACAGCGGAAAACTCCAGACACCTGCAGTTGCAACAGCCACAATAATAACACCAATTACAAAATATCTTTTTTTCATCAGCTTCTCCTTATATCTTGAAAATTAATTTTACCATAATGGACAAAGCAGTGCAAAGACAAAATCTTCCAATTTACAAAAAGGGCTGTCGCACTGATCTATTCACTCTTCAGTGTGATAAAGTCTTTCATAATAACATGATAAAAGCACGGATTACCACGCTATAGCTATGGCAATCCGTGTTTTATTCTCTCCTGTGCTGTTACTGATACTGCAAACCTGTTTCATCTTTTTATTTTTTCTGCTCTGAAGGAACCATCTTCTCCTGTCCTCCCATATACGGACGAAGCGCCTCTGGTATCTTCACGCTTCCGTCCTCGCACAGATTATTCTCTAAAAACGCAATAAGCATACGCGGCGGCGCTACAACTGTATTGTTTAATGTATGCGCAAAATATTTGCCTTCTTTTCCTGTAACTCGAATCTTCAAGCGGCGAGCCTGTGCATCTCCCAGATTAGAACAGCTTCCCACTTCAAAATATTTCTGCTGCCTTGGTGACCATGCCTCCACATCAATGGATTTTACTTTCAGGTCAGCTAAATCTCCAGAACAGCATTCTAAAGTACGCACAGGAATATCCATAGAACGGAACAAATCTACCGTATTCTGCCACAATTTTTCGAACCACATTTTAGATTCCTCTGGGCGGCAGACCACAATCATTTCCTGTTTCTCAAACTGATGGATGCGGTATACACCTCTTTCTTCTATGCCATGAGCGCCTTTCTCCTTGCGAAAACAGGGTGAGTAGCTGGTAAGAGTTTGAGGAAGCTGCTCTTCCTTCAAAATAGTGTCAATAAACTTACCTATCATGGAATGCTCACTGGTTCCAATCAAATACAGGTCTTCGCCTTCTATTTTATACATCATGGCATCCATTTCAGCAAAACTCATTACTCCGGTAACTACATTGCTGCGAATCATGAACGGCGGTACGCAATAAGTAAACCCTCTGCTAATCATAAAGTCTCTTGCATAAGAAATCACTGCCGAATGAAGTCTTGCGATATCACCCATCAGATAATAAAAACCATTCCCAGCCACTTTTCTGGCGCTGTCTAAATCTAATCCCTGAAAGCGCTCCATAATCTCTGAATGATAAGGAATCTCAAAATCCGGGGTCACCGGTTCTCCGTATTTTTGTACCTCCACATTTTCACTGTCATCTTTTCCGATTGGTACAGAAGGATCAATAATATTAGGAATTGTCATCATAATCTTTGTGACCTTTTCCTGAAGTTCTGTTTCTCTCTGTTCCAGTTCTGCCAAACGGCTGGCTTCTGCATTTACCTGGGCCTTCATGGCTTCTGCCTCGTCTCTCCTGCCCTGCCCCATCAATGCGCCGATCTGCTTAGACATTTTCTTTCTGTCGGCACGCAGCGCATCTGCCTCCTGCTGTGTCTTCCTTGCCTGTGCATCCAGTTCGATAACTTCGTCTACCAGAGGCAATTTACTGTCCTGAAATTTATTTCGTATATTCTGTTTCACCACTTCCGGATTTTCTCTTAAAAATTTTAAATCAATCATGATTTTCCTCCTGAGATACTATAAAAATTTTCTGCCAGTTTATTCGTGCCGCAACGCCTCAATCGGATCAAGGTTCGCTGCTTTATAGGAAGGCAGCAGTCCAAATACAATCCCAATAACCATAGAAAATACCACTGCAAGCACTGCCGCCGGGATACTGATTGCCACCAATGTCCCAGTTACTCTTGAAATTACTTCTGCCAATATGATACCTACAATCACTCCCACTAGTCCGCCCAGGCTGGTCAACACTGCCGCCTCCGTCAGGAACTGCCCCAGTACCTTGCCTTTGCGGGCGCCAATTGCCTTTTTCAGACCGATCTCCTGCGTACGCTCCGTGACAGACACCAGCATAATATTCATTACGCCGATACCTCCTACCAGCAGGGAAATTCCGGCAATCCAGATCAGCATAGTATTGGTAGACTGCCCAAGTTTCTGCAAGTCTTCTGCCTGCTTAAGCAGATCATCTGCCTTATATTTCATAGTCTCATCCGTCACAGATAAGCTGCTGTTTAAAACGGCTGACGCTTCCTTTCCTGCCACTGTCATGTTATCTACGCTGTCCAGCTTCAGTACCAGCGACTGCGGCTCGTCATAGCCATAAAGCAGCGGCCAGGTGGTATCCGGAACATACACTGCCCCAGTATTATTTTCCGCATAAGTATAATAATCTTCTATACTATTTATCACAGGCTCAAACTTCGAAGATTTTGACACAATACCGATCACCGTATAAGGCTCTCTTTGAATCTCCACTGTCTTTCCCACAGGTTCTTCCCCCTGAAACAGGGTCTCTGATGAGTTCTCATCCAGCAGCGCTACTTTACGGAATTTCTTGAAATCGGATTCCGTAAATCCCCGCCCTTGTCTGATAATATAATTACAGGCATTCAGATAATTCTGGTCAACTCCATATATCTTTCCCCCAGACAATCCTGTATTTTTATAATATATCACATTATAAGCGTCTCTTGATGTATAGAGAGCTGCACCTTCCACATGTTTTAAATCCATCATTTTTGTTCTGGTCTCTTCTGAGATGACAGGAACGCCGTCAGGAATTCCGTTATACTCCATTTCATACGTATTGTCTCCCTGGTAGAGCCGTATATTCACCGTATTCTCTCCTGATCCGATGAGGTTTTCCTTAATCTGCTCATTGGTTCCTTTAATCGTTGAAACAATCGCTATAATTGCGGCAATACCGATAATGATACCCAGCATAGTGAGAAAGGAACGCATTTTATGTGACCACAGTCCCTGAAAAGACAGTCTGATATTTTCTAACATAGTTTCCTCCATTCTGTGTGCGCCTTGATTTATTCAGCCTCTTTCACTTTTACGCCTTCCTTTGCTGCTTTTCCATAAGGAAACGCAATTCGATCCTCCATAGTCAGGCCAGCCTGTATTTCTACTGACTGCCAGAGGGTTTTTCCTGTCTTAACATACTGTTTCACCAGACGGTTATTCTCGTCTGCCTTCAATACATATTTCTTACCATCTTCCTCTCTGATATATGCCTTCTCAATATATATTTGATCCTGCCTGTTTTCACCCATAGTGGCCGTCATAGTCAAATCTACATATTCTCCATTTCTCAGCCCTTCTGTATCTTCTATATAAGCAGTGTAAGGATAATATGACACATTGGGGTTTCCTTCCCCCCAGGCGCTGCTGTTTTCCTCCGGATAACTGGAAATCTCTGTGATCGTAGCCTCAAAACTCTTGCCGCTCTCCCAGGAATTCGCATACACGGTCTGTCCAACTTTGATTTCACCTAACTGTAATTCACTTAAAGCTCCGCTGACATACAATCCTTCTGAACCCGCTACAGTGAGAAACGGTGAACCGTCTGTAGGAAGGTTATCCTGCTCTCCCAGGTTCTTTATTACCCCATTAATCTCAGCCTTTACCACACCGTCGTCAGACACTTTCTTCATCTGTTCTAACTCCAGCTCTTCTTTCCGTTTCTGCAAATCCAGATCCCGTATTTCCTGCTCCTTCTCTTTAATCATCTTGGAAAGTTCTTCTGACGTATATCCTTCTGGTTCTTCTGGTTCCGGCACATCCGGCACCTCTGGTTCCGGCACATCCGGTACCTCTGGTTCTTCCACTTCAATAAGCTGAGATTTCGTTTTCACAGACCAGCGTGAATCCTCTGCCATCTGAGGAAAACCATTATCCCCGCCGATTTCCCAGGCGCTGAGCAGCCGATCTGTCAGTTTATTGTCTTTATGAATTTCAAGACTGACATAAATCGGTCTCTTTTTATTTGCTGAAAGATCGTTAATAAATTCTCCCAATACATAACATTCTGGCGTACACAAATACACATAGGGATCATCTTCGGTTCCCTTGCCATCATTCGGTTTTGCACCTCTTTGAATAAAGTTATAAGCTTCGCCTGTTTTTTCCGGTACCTGCGGCTCTTCCGGCTCTTCTGGTACCTCTGGCGGTTCCGGTTCCGGAGGCGCTGCCGGTCTTGGTGATACCGGTTTCGTTCTTTTCAGCTTTTCCAGCTGTTTTTTCGCAGCTTCTATCTTACTGTTACTGGTGGATACATCCAGTTCCTTCATTTCCAATTCCAGCTGAGACATGGTCATATCATAGGAAATCAACGGATCACCTGCCGACACTGTTTGTCCTTCCTCCACAAACACTTCCAGTATCTTTTTATCCTCGAGTGCATATACTTCCTGCGAAAAATCGTTTGTAAGAATTCCCGAACTGCTCATTCCATTTTCCCCGAAATACGAGTTCAGATTTGATACAACCTGCGTCTCTGCTGTGAGATTATTATTCTGATAATTCCTATATGCCATAATCCCGCCAAAGATACCTGCACCCGCAACAGCCAGAGATACTACTGTAATAATAACTGCTTTCTTACTCATTCTCTGCCTCCTCGCTGCCTTCTTCCACCACCGGATCATCTCTGTTATTTCCCGGCTGACTATTCTCTTCTTCCATTATCTCAGTATTTTCATTTCCCGGCTGGCTGTTCTCTCCTTCCGTAATCATACCGTCAATAATATGAACTATCCTTTTTGCCTTTGAAGCAATATTTCTGTCATGGGTAATCATTACGATTGTGACACCTTCGTCATTAAGCTGCTGGAACAGTTCCATAATCTGCTGGCCTGATTTGGAATCCAAAGCTCCTGTCGGTTCATCAGCAAGCAGTATTTTGGGATTATTTACCATTGCCCGGGCAATAGCAACTCTCTGTTTCTGTCCACCAGATAACTGGGTTGGTTTAAACATGACCCGGTCTCCCAGCCCTACACGCTCCAGAGCCTGGACAGCCCGCTCTCTGCGCTCCTTTTTCTTGACACCGGCATAGCTTAAAGGCAGCGCCACATTCTCTAATGCTGACTGTCTGGAAAGAAGCTGAAAACTCTGAAACACAAATCCAATGCTTCTAAGCCTCAGATCCGACATTTCTCTGTCTTTACACTGCTGAACATTCTCTCCCGCAAGCAGATACGTTCCAGAAGTTGGACGGTCCAGACATCCGATAATATTCATCAATGTCGTCTTTCCTGATCCGGACGGTCCCATAACTGCCACATATTCCCCTTCCTCAACCTGAAGGGAAACATCTTTCAATACCGGAACCACCAGCTTATCCTGCTGATAGTCCTTATATATATTCTGTAAATCTAATATCATAGCTGTTCTTCCCTCCGGCTTCTATTGTGCGAGTTTCCCTCCGCCGTTATCTCCCTGGCTTTCATCATCAATGCTGGAATCCTCTTCTTCACTGAACTCATCTTCGCTGCTGGAATCCTCTTCTCCACTGAACTCATCTTCTATCGGCATTTCTCCATCACTTGGAACTTCTCCATCACTTGGAACTTCTCCGTCCTCAAACATCTGTGCCTCTTCTCCTTCTTCAGAGTCCATGCCTTCTTCTCCACCTTCTTCGCCTTCCTGATTATACAATGGAGAAGTATAATCTACTTCTTCTGCATTGGTAACTGCTGTCACTCCTTCATACAGCCCTTCCATAGGAAATGCAATGAGGTCTTCTTCTGTAAGCCCTGACAAAATTTCATACTGCCCCATATTCTCATCATATTCACCTAATTCCACAATACGTTTCTCAAGCTTGTTTCCGGCATCTGCTGTCCAGACATAAGATGTCTCTTCTTCCTGTACAATATATCCTTCAAACAGCCATATTCCCTCTTTCTCTGCTGTTTGTCCCTGGTCCAGTTCAATAAACAAATGCTGTCCCATCATCAGTCCTTCTGTGGAATCCAGTGTCACATAAAAGGGATATTTTGTCGCTTTCTCCATACCGCTTCCAGACTCATAGTACACTCCGCCTTCTTCATTATTACCTGATTCCTCATTCTGTGTATCTATCTTACTGATTGTTCCAGTCCAGGTCTGCTCTTCATCAACTCTGGAACGCAAAAGCACAGGCTGTTCCTCTGACAGCATCTGCACATTGGTCTCACTCACCGTTCCCTTAATGCGGAAATCTCCCACTGCCAGCACAGTCATATAAGAAGAGTCCTCTCCTGACATAATATCATTGCTGGAATTATTATTGATGGATTTTACGACACCCGCCAGTTTACTGGTCACCACTGCATTATCAATAGTTTCCTGCTTTTTCTCCATCTCTGCTTTCTTGCTCTCAATGTTATATTCGGTCTGCTTGATACTGTTTTCTTTTTCCTGTATATCTGCTGTATATTGATATTTCTCATCAGACGACGCAGAATTTCTCTCTTTGGTCAGCTGGGTGATCTGTGTCTGGGCATCTGTAATCTCATTCTGCATGCCCTCCAAGTCAAGCTCTGCCTGTTTCAATTCTGCCTTCACATCGTCCATATCATACTCAAACAGCGGATCACCTTCCTCGACCATGTCGCCTTCTTCCACAAAAACTTCTTTTATCTCACGCTCTGCCTCCTTATTCACCTTCCAGCTTTCCTGTGCTTCCACCACTCCAGAATATCGGTTCTGCACTCCAGAAGCAGAAGATGTGAGTGACGCCACACTCTCCACATATACCTTATCTGCACTGTTTCCGCCGCTGTTTTCTTTTAAATACCATGCACCTCCACCTGCTGCCGCCACAAGCACTGCTGCCACAACGATGATAATGCCAATTTTTTTCTTACTCATCATTATCCTCCTGACATTTTCGCATATCCTGCTATCTCACAATCATCTTATCACAAATCACTCATAATTCCTAACGAATTTTATTAATATTTTCTTAAATGCATTATTACAGACATTTCCACGACAAAATTCAACTTATGGGTTGAATTTCACTGTTATTTTCTGTAAACTAAATACATACAATTACACCATACTTTTTCAGATGGTTGAAATCTGTGCATCTTTCAACAGAGGAAGTATGTTTGACAAAAGCCTGGAGGAAAAACTATGAAAAAATCTATTAAACAATCTACACTAATGTATATTCTAAATGGTATTTCTCTTGCTTCGCTCCTGTTTCTGATCTACTCTCTGCTGTCATTTACCAGCGTAAACCGGCAGCTCAGCGAAGCAAATGAAGACCGTTTTATGCTAACTTACAATGCCAACCGTTTCATGAACGGTTCTGCATACCTCACCAACGAAGTCCGTGCCTTTGCATCTACCGGTGAACAGGAACACTATGATAATTACTGGAATGAAGTCGATAACCTGAAAAACAGGGACAAAGGTGTTGCCGCCATGCAGGAAATCGGTATAACCGCAGAAGAACAGAATATGATTGATGAAATGTCCGGACTTTCCAATAATCTGGTACCTTTGGAAGATGAGGCCATGAAAAATGTACAGGCTGGAAATATGGAAGATGCCCTTAACTATGTATATGGAGAAGAATACAGTACCTCCATCGCAAAGATTAATTCTATCAAAGAACAATTTCTTGCTGATTTGGATAGCAGAACCTCTTCTGAGGTACAGATTTTGGCAAAAAAGGCAGAATCTATTGAATTCTCCATGATTGCCGCATTTATCATCGTCGGTATCATGCAGATATTTATCATGATTATCACCAGACTTCGGATTATTGGTCCGGTCATGAAAGTACGCGACCAAATGGGGGAAATTTCTCAGGGAAATCTTTCCGCTGATTTTGCTATGCGGTCTGATACGTCTGAAATCGGTATGCTGGTGGAATCCATTCATGAGACCAAACGGGAACTCAAGAAATACATAAAGGACATTGATTCCAAGCTTGCTGACATGGCAGAAGGAAATATGGATCTTTCCATCGGCAGCAATTACCGCGGTGAGTTTCTGCCGATTCAGAACGCAATGCGTCAGATTCTTGAGGCCTTGAACCGTGCGCTTGCCCAAATTAACGTAACAGCAGAAAATGTCTCTGAAGAATCCAGCAAAATGGCATCAGATGCCAGACTTCTTTCTGACGGTGCAGTTCAGCAGGCATCTGCCGTTGAGGAATTATCTTCCAGCATTCAGGAATTGTCTGGTCAGGTAGACCGTACCTCCAGTGACGCAGACACTGCCTGGAAATGTTCTACTGAAGCAGCCAAACAGCTGCTCGTTGCCAATGATAAGATGGCGCTGCTGACTTCCGCTATGGAAGATATCTCCAACGCCTCCCGGGAAATTGGCGGAATCATCAAAACCATTGAAGATATCTCTTTCCAGACAAATATTCTCGCATTAAATGCGGCGGTAGAAGCCGCGCGCGCCGGAGAAGCTGGAAAAGGCTTTGCTGTTGTAGCAGATGAAGTTCAGAATCTTGCAAATAAGAGTTCTGTTTCTGCACAGCACATTACAGAGCTTATCGAAAATTCTATCAAGATGATCCATAACGGTTCCACATTATCCACAGAAACTACAGAGGCTCTTGCTTTAGTAGTGGTGGGCGCAAAACAGGCTACAGAATTGATTGAACAGATTGCAGAATCTGCAACTCAGCAGTCCCAGTCACTTCATCAGCTGACCATGGGTATGGAGCAGATTGCGGAAGTGGTACAAACCAATGCCAGTACAGCGGAGAAATCTGCCGCTTCTGCTCAGGAACTCTATAAACAGTCTAAAGACCTGAAAGTTTCTGTAAACAAATTCCAGCTGCGCAAATAAAGCATTTACAGAGAATTTTTAAGGACTGCCGCTAGTGTTCCGTGCGGCCAGAAATTATAAAGCATAGAGTCATTCAAAAGGTTTACACCACAGAGTGATGCAAACAATATGCACAAAAACACTCTGGGAAGCCAGCTTCCCAGAGTGTTTTTATATATTCTGTCTTTGGCACTTTAAGCAGCAAGACCTTCTGAACAGATGAATCTATTAATATAACAATTCTCTTTTCATATTATAATGGATATTTATCCGTCAGCTCTTTCACCATTCCACGCACTGATTCAGAAGCAGCTTCTCCCTCTTTGATCATCTTTGCAATACACTCTGCCACCTTATCCATATCTGCTCCTGTAAAACCTCTGGAAGTAATTGCCGGTGTTCCAAGACGGATGCCGCTGGTGACAAAAGGAGATTTAGGATCATTGGGAATTGTATTCTTGTTACAGGTTATATTGACAGAATCCAACAGCTTTTCCACTGCTTTACCAGTCAAATCGTAAGGCGTCAGATCCACAAGCATCAAATGGTTGTCCGTTCCGCCGGACACCAGTTTAATATTCCTGTCCATCAGTCCTTTGGCCAATGCCTGGGCATTGTCTATGATATTCTGCTGATAAGTTTTAAAGCTTTCCTCCAAAGCTTCCTTAAAGCAAACTGCCTTTGCTGCGATTACATGCATCAGGGGACCTCCCTGAATTCCCGGAAATACTGCTTTATTAAAATTAAATTTGTCCGCCATTTCCTGATTTGCCAGAATCATTCCACCTCTTGGTCCGCGAAGCGTCTTATGGGTAGTCGTAGTCACAACATGCGCATAAGGAATGGGGCTTGGATGAAGCCCTGCAGCGATAAGCCCTGCTATATGTGCCATATCTACCATCAAGTACGCGCCTGCTTCATCAGCAATTTCACGGAATTTCTTAAAATCAATCGTCCTTGCATAAGCACTGGCTCCGGCAATAATCATTTTAGGTCTGCACTCTAACGCAATCTCCCTTACCTTATCATAGTCAATAAAACCATCATCGTTTACGCCATAGGGTACGATCTTAAAATAAGAACCGGAAAAATTCACAGGGCTTCCGTGTGTCAGATGTCCGCCGTGATCCAGGTTCATTCCCATCACAATATCTCCCGGCTCTAGCATGGCAAACTGCACTGCCATATTTGCCTGAGCTCCAGAATGAGGCTGCACATTAGCATAATCGCAGTCAAACAGCTCTTTGGCACGTTCAATGGCAAGGTTCTCTACAACATCCACGCACTCGCAGCCTCCATAATATCTTTTTCCAGGATATCCTTCTGCATATTTGTTCGTCATTGGACTTCCCATAGCTGCCATAACCGCCTTGCTCACCCAGTTCTCAGAGGCAATCAGCTCAATATGGCTGTTCTGACGCTCCATCTCTGCTGTAATGGCATCTGCCACCGCTGTATCTGCCTTCTTAATTTCATCAAATGAATACATTGTTCCTTTTCCTTTCGTCTCTGCATATTTTTGTACTTTTATAATAACCGTATATTTCGCATTAATGATATAATGATACATTTTGAATGTCAATCACAAAATATAATATAACATAATCTGAATCCCTATGATCAGCGGCATTCCAATCACAAAATACCAATGCCTGGTCTTATGGCGGAACACATACATCCCTGCCCAGGTTCCCAGGCTTCCTCCCAGTATACTGACCAGAAAAAATGTTTTCTCTGCAATCCGCCATTTCTTATGTTTCGCCTTCCATTTATCCAGTCCCATGAGCAGAAATCCTGCTGCATTTATCAGGCATACATATCCCAGACATAAATATTTCACATCTATCTGAAATATTGTCATTTTTTACTCTTCCCCCAATTTCAGGGAAATAATCACCCCCACAGCCAACGCTGCAATTCCTGTAACAATGGTTATAAACGTAATCGTTCCAAAACTGTTCATCAATAGAATTGCCACTGGAGATGCCACAATCAGGCCGATAATTGCCCAGTAGGCAATCTCTGGAAATTTCTCGAAAATAATCTCAATTGCCTTGGCAATGGCAAAAATCCCCACAACAACGCCAATTCCAAAAGGCACCAGCATCTTACATCCTTCCAAAAGCCCCGGTACATTAAAAGAAATCAGATTATCAATGAATTCGTTAATTTCACTCAGCACTGGATTATAATATCCCATCAGCATCAGCATCATAGAGCCGCTGACTCCGGGAATTACCATCGTGGCGGACGCTACAATCCCCACGCCGAATATTTTCAGGACATTTACCAGATTAAAACTCAAATCAGCTGCTGACCCCTCTTGTTCTCCCAACAGGGCAAGCCCTGCCACTAATGCAAAAAAAAGCAAGAAAGCGAGGATATGACTGAGGCGAATGGTTTTTCCTTTCACTTTTCCCGTGATCGCCGGAAGTCCTCCCACAATCAATCCGATAAACAGCAGGTTTGTCTGAAATGGTACTTTTGCAAACATAAACTCAATAATACGCGCCAAAGCCACAATTCCAATCCCCATCCCTATGACAATTGGAATCAGTATCTTCATGCTCTTTTTAAATTCAGAAAGCAAATGAGTTGCCGCATGAATCATTTTATCATAGATACCCATAGAGACTGCCATCGTACCGCCGCTGACTCCGGGAATAATATTTGCCACTCCCATCATCACGCCCTTTAAAATCATTTTAATCATACATTTTCTCCTAAAAATTGTTCTAAAAATTCAATCAATGATTTCATTTCCTGATCTGTTCCAATAGTAATCCGAAGATAGTTATTTATTCTCGGTTTATCGAAATACCTTACATAGATTCCATGTGCCTTCAATGCCTCAAACATTTTTGACGCCGGGCATTTGGCATGGCTTGCGAAAATAAAATTGCTTTTGGAATCCGGAAAGGCAAAACCCAGCCGGATAAGCTCCTTCTTTGTCCACTCCCTTGTGGAAATGATTTTATCAATGGTTT
Organism: Lachnospiraceae bacterium; assembly: GCA_910575075.1. GTDB lineage: Bacteria > Bacillota > Clostridia > Lachnospirales > Lachnospiraceae > Petralouisia. The sequence continues at coordinate 160,238 of CAJTCY010000003.1, read as the reverse complement.
CTCTGAAATATACGTCGTCTCTCACAGCCGCTGCTCCCATGGCGGTGGTAACTGTGTTCATAGTATAAGAATTAAAAGAATACTTCGCATCATTTAAGTATTTTATCAGCTTCTCGTTTCCAAATGCGTAACCAATTCTCATACCTGCAAGACTTCTGGATTTTGAAAAAGTCTGCACCACAAGCAGGTTGTCATACCTGGGCAGCAGCCTTACTGCTGATTCCCCTCCAAAATCAATATATGCCTCATCAATAATCACAATTACATCCCGATTTGCAGCAATGATCTCTTCCAATTCCATCAAACGCTTTTCCACTCCGGTGGGCGCATTGGGATTGGGAAGCACGATACCTCCGCACTCCTTTTTATAATCTTCTGTCCGAATCTCAAACTTATCATCCAGCGGCTGACGCTCATAGGGAATCCGATACAAATCTGCCCACACATCATAAAAAGAATACGTAATATCCGGAAACAGAATCGGTTTTCTCCCATTGAAAAAAGTAAGAAAGCTCATCGCCAGCACATCGTCAGAACCGACTCCCACAAAAATCTGTTCTGGATTGACACTGTAATATCCTGCAAGTTCCTGTACAAGCTCCTTCGCCTCAGGATCTGGATACTTTCTCAAAATCCGCCCGTCTATATTCTGCAAAATTTCCAATGCTTTCGGCGACGGCGGATATGGATTTTCATTGGTGTTTAATTTAATTATATCTGTACGAACAGGCTGTTCCCCTGGTATATAGGGAATCACCTTCCGCACATTTTCTTCCCATGCTGCCATATAATCCTCCTGGCTGTCTAACTATTTTTCTCCTGCCAGCCCATATGCTTTTGCCAATTTCTCAAAAGCCGGCAGAGAACGTTCTATCATTTCATAGGAAACACAATAGGCAAGACGGACAAAACCCGGACATGCAAAGGTAGTGCCTCCTACCATAAGAATATGGTACTTTTTAGCCTCTTCCACAAACTTTTTCTCTTCAGCATCCGGAGATTTTATAAACAGATAAAAAGCTCCCTGGGGTTTCACGCATTCAAAACCAAGCGCCGTCAATTTATCATAAATCAGTTTCCGGTTTCTGTCATAATATGCTACATCTGTGGTGGAATCAATGGCTTTCACCAAAGCTTTCTGCATCAGTGACGGAGCATTGACAAATCCCAGCATTCGGTTTGCCACAGACAGACCGCTGCATACCTGCTCACAGTCCGCCATCTGCGGGCAGACTGCAATATAACCGATTCTCTCTCCCGGAATGGAAAGGGACTTACTGAAAGAATATGTCACAAAAGTATTATCATAATATTTTGTCAGAAACGGAACTTGATTTCCATCATAAACAAGCTCACGGTAAGGCTCGTCAGATACCATGAATATCTCTCGTCCATATTCTTTCTCCTTTTTCTCTAAAATTGCCGCCATTTTCTGAATCGTTTCTTCCGAATAGATAACCCCTGTGGGATTGACTGGATTATTAATGATTACAGCGCGGGTCTTTTCTGTAATTTTCTGCTCAAAATCATGAAAATCCGGCTGAAATGTCTCAATGTCCGGCGTTACTTCCTTTAAAATCCCCTGATGGTTTGCCACATACCCCCGGTATTCCCCGAAATAGGGTGCTAATGCCAGCACCTCATCTCCCGGATCCAGGATCGTCTTGAAAACTACATTCAGCGCTCCTGCAGCACCTACCGTCATTACGATATGTTTCCCTTCAAACTCTGTCCCAAACCGTTTATTGAGATTATCTGCTACTGTCTTCCTGGTTTCCGGATATCCTGCATTATCCATATAACCATGAAGTTCCAGAGAATTCTCATTTTCTACTGCATCTATAATTGCCTGGTTGTATGCTGCCGGAACTGGCGTCATAGGATTTCCCAGGCTGAAATCATATACGTTCTCCACCCCGACTTTCGCTGCCATTTCTTTCCCTTCCAGAAACATAGCACGAATTGCTGAGCTATTTGCCACTGCCTCCTGCATTTTCTTAGATATCATCTCATCATCCTCTTTCTGTCGTTTTTCAAACAATACTGTTTCATTTTATCACGAATAATTAAAAAAAAAAAGAGGTACATTCCCCGAATAAAGAACGGAGCTTCCTTAGTCATGTAAAATATCGAATTGAAACGCCAAAGCAGTATAATAATTTTATGGACTTCACTCTCCGAATATGATATACTGCTTTTAATAATTATAAAATAACAGGATTAAGTTGACAAAAGGTGGTCAAAAATGACGTTGGCAATTTGCACAAATAGGTGCAAAAAGTTGTGACTTGCCCTGACTGTTAGAATTTCTTAGTGTTCGATCTTAGAACCAGCAATTTCCAAACATCCTGTTTGGAAAAGGCTTATTTGAGCTAGGGATGGCGAATATAAGCCGGTTGCGTAAAATTTTCATATTTTTTTGTTGGAACACTTAGAAATTCTTCTGTCTGGGACAGTTGGAACAACGTTTGGATTTATTTGTGTAAATTGGCAATAAGCATTTGTAAAACTACCTTTTGACACCTTAATCATAATGGATAATTGCAAATTAATTGAATTATCTAAATTTCATATACGATTTATGTAATTATTCTCAAATTCTTTGAATTCTATATCAAATTCATCAAATTATTCAGTTTGACAATCCCCTATTATAATCAATAGACAATTGCGAAACTCAATGGTTTTGAGAATTTCATATACAATTCAAAAAATTTATGAAGAAATATTTTAGAACAATTGTATGAATTGTATATGAAATTTCGATAATTTGATAGTTTCGCAATTGCCTAATTATAATCACCTTTGAAAGGAGGAAATTCAAATGGCATTAACAAGTGATGACTTAAAAGCAATCAGCCAGCTGCTTGTCAACAGTTTACAACCTATCAACATCAGACTGGACAAAATGGACGACAGATTCGACAAAATGGATGACAGACTGGACAAGATGGACGACAGGCTTGACAAGATGGACGACAGGCTCAACCAAATGGACCTTAGGCTTGACAAAATGGACGACAGGCTCAACCAAATGGACCTTAGGCTTGACAAGATGGACGACAGACTGGACAAGATGGACGACAGGCTTGACAAGATGGACGACAGACTGGACAAGATGGACCTTAGGCTTGACAAAATGGACGACAGGCTCAACCAAATGGACCTTAGGCTTGACAAAATGGACGACAGACTGGACAAAATGGACGACAGGCTCAACAAGATGGACCTTAGGTTTGACAAGATGGACGACAGACTGGACAAGATGGACGACAGGCTCAACAAGATGGACACCAGACTGGATGTAATAGACATGAAACAAGATATTACAGCAAAAAAACTTGATGATTTGAGTCTTGATGTAAAAATATTTGAAAGAGACATCAGACGAGATATTCACAAGCTCAATGACCAAATGGAAACAGTTCTTGAAGTCCTAAAGCAACATGAATTCTTGCCATTATAATAGCACACCTTTTGAAAATAAAAGACGCCAAAAGAACATAATCCTGACTGCTCTTTTGACGCCCTCAATATAGTTTGATTGCAACACCTGATTCTTTTATTCAAACTTCCCACTTTATTGGCAACAACCTTGCCATTCCATGAATCTTTTAATTTTTATCAGCCCTTAAATTTTTTAATCACATCCAATGCCGGCAATGGCCTGCCATCATAATCAAATAATGCCTGATTAGCCCATTCATTGCCGCAAGGTCCTGGGTCTTTCATATATTTCAGGGACGCTTCTGTCGCCCAACCGCTGCCTGGCACCGGAATCCATGCTGGCTCCCAATAGAAAAATCCTCTGCCCAGTCCTTTAGGCACTCTGGCAATCCGTTTCATCAGATCCTCCATAAAGTCTGCCTGACCTTTCTTTGTCATTGGATATTCAACTTTCTTTACCAGAGACGGCTTAGTTGCCATGCCCTTGCGTTCTCCCTGCTTTAAATTTTCATATTTGGCATAATCCTCCATGGTATAGCCCATAGAAACCTCTGCTACAATCAGCTCTTTGCCATAACGCTCTGCCAGATCCCGCATGTTATTTTCCAGATCCTTCATAGAACCATGCCAGAAAGGATAATACGATAACCCGATAATGTCAAAATCCAGACCGTCATTTTCAAAATAGCTGTCAAACCATTCCCGATACAAGGCATTATTTCCGCCATTATCCAGATGAATCATGATAGGCATATCCTGGTCTACTGCCCGCACAGCGCGGATTCCTGCGCTGACAAACCAGGCAATATTTTCATAATTCGGACGCTTTCCATCAGGCCATAATAACCCATTTGACAATTCGTTGCCTACTTGAATCATATCAGGAAATACACCCTCTGTCCTGAAATTTCTCAGCATAGCAAGAGTATAGTCATACACTGCATATTCTAACCTTTTTCCAGTAAAATCCGCCCATGCCTTTGGTTTGATCTGTTTACCAGGATCTGCCCAGAAATCACTGTAATGTACATCCAGCAGAATATACATTCCACGCTCTCGAACCCTTTTTGCCAGAGTAATCACAGAATCCATATCGTTGGTGCCGCCGCCATAAGGTTCTCCCTCCTGGGAATATGGATGATTCCACAATCGAATTCTTATAGCATTCGTACCGTATTCCTGCAAAATGGACAGCACATCTCTCTCGTCACCATCTGCATCCTGGAATTTCGCTCCCAACGCTTCCAGCTCCAGAAGCGTGGAGACATCCATTCCCTTAATGAATTTTATTTTTTCTGATATCTTTCCCATAACTCTCTACCTCTTTTTCCTTTGAATGTGATTTTGCCCTTAGTCAAAATCAAATTTGGTAATACGTTTTGCCATGGCACCATAACGGAAACGAACCATTTCGTTTTTCTCAAGAACATCCTTCTCGTCTCCTGTATACTGACAGCGTATACAGTAAAACTCATCTTTCTCTTTATCATAAAACATGTCAATATCTAAGTCCCGCATAAAGCAGGACGGACACCTGTAATTTAATTTGCCTTTTCCAGATTGAGCCATGTTGCAAATACCTCCTTATCTGAGATTGTTTTTGTATAACCTAACGTAAACATAGGTGAGAATGCATAACCTTCCCTGATATATCCAACTGCATCCTTATCAGAAGCTGTCATAGATACTCTTGTCTCAATAGCAGGAACCACAGCACTGACTGCATCCGCCCCTGCAAGCTGCTCTTCACGACAGCGGTATTCATAGGAAATTCTCTTTTCTTCTGTGCCTTCGCATTTCAGAATAATTCCTGTCATATCCTCCGGATACTCCGTAGTGCCATAACATGCTACCATATATTCATTCAGTTCTACCTTTGCCTCTGGATTACTCATCTCAAGAATATTTCTTTCAACTTTGATATTTGAGCTCCCCTCTTCAAAATAGATCTTAGTCTGTAATTTTACCGTAAGATCATAGAACTCAATATCTACTGGATCCAATGTAAGGATTCTGGTTTTTTCCTCCTGTGAAAAATGTGCTTTCGTGCGGCACAGACAGAGATCCACCTCTTCTCCATTGTAGGACAGCTTCGCACTTCTTACCGTTCCCTCTCCTGCGTAATGCGTAAAATAACCCGCACGGTATTTCTCTTGAATCAAGAATGGATAAGAAGCATCCTGCACATGTTTTGTTCCAATTCCCACCGGCCACTCTAACTTTGCCGCATAAGGCCTTAAATCTACAATAGCTCCTCCCTGATCCATATTAACACAAGCTCTCATATAAGGGTCGCAGTACCAAAAAAGCTGTTTGTCCGAACCGTACAGAATATCTCTCCATAAAGCACACTCTGGTTCTGTATAGCTTTTCTTTTTACGGTAATAATCTGCAAACTCTGACATGGTCATATCCACCAGCTTACCCTCTTTTTTCAATTTTCCATAATACGCACAGCCATCAGAATAAGATTTTTCCAGCAACTCATAAGGAGCTTCCCAGCGCCCCATTTTATTCATCCATGCAGGACCTACAAACATCATGTTATATGCATAGCCATTATTATATTTTTCCAGAGAACGGTATTGGTCTATCAAATTATACAAATAGGGATATTCCCATGTTTCACTGTCATAAATCATGCCCCGAAGCACATTTTGCGGATGAGTACCGAAATTAGAGCCATTGCCATCATAACAGGCAATCAAATCTCTGGACAAATGTGGAATCGCCACAATCCCACTGTCCTCATCCTCGTTCGCCGCCGGTGCATGAGTATTCTGTTTTGAAGGAATCCAAGGCGCCCATGGACCACCATCAAACAACGTGTACCAGGAATTATTACAAGTATGGTATGCTTTAGGGCCTTCCTCCCAGCAAGTCGCTACCGCACATTTTACGGAAGGGTACTTCTGTTTGATATAGTTGGTTAAATCCGCATCCATATAATAAGACCCTGTAGATTCTGGATAAAAGCCAAAAATATCATGAAACTTAGCAAAAATATCATCCACAATAGATTTCTTATCTTCCATGGAAAACATCCAGATACAAAAATCCTTAGTCTTATATTTTTCCCGAAACTCCTTACATGGCAGTCCTAACAATGAAAGAGCAATCTCATCTCCGTATTTTTCATGATCAGCTTTCGCAAGCTCCACAGCTTCATCATTAAATAAACTGGCATACGTCATCTGTATCGTAGTTTTTAAACCATTTTCATGCGCAAGGCGCTGCTGTGTCTTAAAAATATCAAGCGATTCTGTCAGCAGCGCTTTCCTTCCAATATCCTCCGCTTTGCCATGTCCAGTTACTTTCTCTGCATATTCCGGCACCATCTCCGGACGGTGGATAATATTCACTACAAATTTATCCATTTGTCTCCTCCTTATACGACTCTACTATTTGTCAAAATTACACCACTCCTTTGAAACTGAATGTAAATTTCAAAGGTTTATTTACATCAATCAGATATTCTGGATGAACCTGCGACATCCAACTGTCGTCCCCGCCTACACCCATCTGCTGCATAGACACACGGACAACCGTATAATGAACTTCTGGCAGTTCATAAGGATGCATGGCATTCTCCAGTTCATGAGGCGTATAGGGCAAAGCAGAAAAATTCATTTTATCTCCAATAAACCTGATACCTTTTCCTGTGCTGTCTGTAATCTGTGCCCAACGCACTCCTGTCTTATTTCCGCACTCCTGAGGCACCAGGTATTTTGCCATATTATCCGCCACTTTATTACGGTAAATGCCAACCCTCGCACCATGCCTGCGGTCTTCATAAGTCTCTGCTATTCCGTCACCATACCATTCCACATTTTCAAAATCTGCATTGAATTTAAAAAGGACACCAAATTCCGGCATATCTTTTAGCTCCTTGACAGGTTCATAGCTGAGAGTTGTGGAAATAGTTCCATCCCCGAACACTTCATAGGCAAGACTGCATCTGCTGGCTGGAGTTGTTGCCATCACATAATAATAAGTAATTACCACACTATGTTCTTTCTGTTCCACTTTGGGATTCTCTTCCTGTTCCTCATCTTTGCCTATATACATACTGGCAATCTTCCACTGAGCATACCGAAACTGCATCTTATTTCCATCATCATTATCAACCGGGGCACGCCAGAAATTAGGCATTGGTATTTTTTCAATCAGTTCTCTGCCTCCGTAACGATATGATACCAGTCCTGATTTCAGTTTGCTGAACATACATTCAAAATGCATACCGCGGACACCTATATTCCATTTTCCCTCAATAAGTGTAAATTCCTCTGTGACAGGCTTCGATTCTCCTTTCACTTCAAACACTTCCTGTCCAAAAGCAACCTCATGTCCGGCAGGCGCCCATTCTGTATCTTCTTTCAAGCGGAAAGATACTGTCACTGCATACTCCCCTGGCTTTTCAGGAATCCGAACAGGCAAATCATATTCTTTTTCACTTAAAGGCTCCACACTGGTAACCAGCCTGCTCTCTTCCACACATGTTCCATTCTTATCTAATAATACCACACATTCATACAGATCGGTATTGACAAACAAATTTTTATTTTTAATGAGCACTTTATCTTCGGATATCTCTGATGTAATATTCTGATAATTAAATTTTACTTCCTGCATTTTGGGCGATTCATCACGTTCGCCGCCATAAACAATCCCATTGCCGCTGAAATTATAATCTGTTGGGCGCTCACCAAAATCCCCGCCATATGCCTGAAATATTCTCCCGTACCGGTCTTTCTTCTCAATAGATTGATCAATATAGTCCCAGATAAATCCACCCTGGTACAAAGGCTCCGTATCCGTCAGATCTGTGTATTTATGCATAGCGCCGCAGGAATTTCCCATGGCATGCGTATATTCACAGCAGATAAACGGTTTACTTCTGTCTTTCTCTAAAAATTCCTGAATACTCTTTACCGAGGGATACATCTGACTCTCCATATCGCTGGTATCATTGTGAGTTCTGTCATGGAACACACCTTCATAATGCACCAGCCGGGTATCATCCAATTTGCGGAACAACTGAGACATCTCAAAAATCACATCTCCGCCATAAGATTCATTTCCGCAGGACCAGATCACAATCGCCGGATGGTTTTTATCTCTCTGATAACAGGAATTCACACGGTCCAGCATCATAGGCTGCCATTCTCTGCGGTTCCCTGGAACAATTGTCTCTTTCTCAATTTCCCCTCGAAGAATAGGCTCCCAGCTGCCATGGCTCTCCATGTTGCATTCCGCAATCATATAAAGCCCAAATCTGTCACAGAGGTCATAGATTCTGGTATCGTCTGGGTAATGACAGGTACGGACTGCATTGATATTATTTCGTTTCATAGTAAGAATATCTTTGAGAAGTTCTTCTTCATCTATCACACGTCCCCGTTTGGAACTGAATTCATGGCGGTTGACACCTTTAAACACAATGCGCTTTCCATTGATACACATAAGATTGCCAATCATTTCAAAACGGCGAAATCCTACTGTCTGTGAAAATATCTCCTGCACTTCACCAGATTCATCTGTAACCTCCACCAAAAGCTCATACAAATTTGGTTCTTCCGCACTCCAGAGCATAGGTTTTTGCACTGGAATAGATGCCACAACTTCTGCATCAAAATTCTTCTGCACTTGTGCTGCAACACCCTCACTATCTCGAAGCTTCATACAAACTTTTCCGTTTCCAGCTCCTTTTAATTGAATGTTTAATTCTGCATTTTCATATTTGTCATCCAGCAGAGTCCGAACCTGTATATCCTGCACATGAACTTTAGGCACTGTATACAGATATACCTCCCGGTAAATACCAGAAAAACGGTAAAAATCCTGATCCTCGCACCAGCTTGAAGCTGTCCACTTGAACACCTGAACAGCTAATTTATTCTCACCCTCCCGAATGTAGGGGGTTAATTCAAATTCAGAAGGAGTAAAACTATCCTCACTGTAACCCACATAATTTCCATTCAGCCATAATGCCATTCCGCTCTCCACACCCTGAAAAGAAATAAACAAGGGCTTGTCCCGCATATGATCTGGCACGGAAAAATATTTAACGTAACTCGCCACAGGGTTAAAAAAAGATGGAATTTCCCCTGGCTCAATGTCCTCGCGGCCATCCCAGGGATACTGTGTATTGGCATATTGCGGAACGTCATATCCCTCCATCTGGATATGCGCCGGAACTCTGATATCTTCCCAGGATCTGCAGTCATACTCTATTGCTTCGAATCCCTGGACAGCAGACTGGTAATTCCTTCCATAAGAAAACTTCCAAAGTCCATCCAGAGAATATCGGAAGCTGGTGTTCCCTTCCTCCAATTCCTCCTCAGATGCATAACAAACGTGGTCAGAATGGGCTTCCACACGGTTTTCTGCAAATATAAGAGGGTCTTTCACCTTTTCATAATCAAATTTTGTCATATATTACCTCCAGAGATTATTTTTAACAATTCCGTCATACATGAAATGACAACCATACAGGCTGAACTTTGCTTTTCTGTACAACTAGTATGGCAGCACTCATAAAAGCGCTGCCACTTCATAAAAATTGCATTCACTATTTTACTGCTCCCGTAATACCTTCTGCAAAGCTCTTCTGCAATAAGAAGAAGATGATTACAGTAGGAAGGCTGCATAACAAAACGGCTAACATCAATACACCGTAATCCGTAACATAACCTTCTGTCAGGTTTGCTACCAGCATAGGCATAGTAATGCTTTCATCCGACGTCATGATTACTTTTGGCCACAAATAGTTGTTCCATGCATTCATAAATGTTATTGTCATTGCTGCTGCATAAGTAGAACGCATTGTCGGAAAAAACATACGGAAAAATATCTGTATTTCATTCAAACCATCAATTCTGGCCGCTTCAATAATATCATGCGGAAAACTCCTGGCGCTCTGCCGGAACATCATAATCAGAAACGGTGTAGATATTGTAGGTAAAATAAATGCCACTGTGGTGTCTAACAATTTTGCTGCTGAAAACATCCGGAACAGCGGAATCAAAGTAGCCACAAAAGGCACCATCATTGCCAGAAGCAAAATAGACATTACCGTATCTTTTCCTTTATCATGGTAAATTTCAAATCCATACCCTGCAAGAGAACAGATTAACAGTGCACAAAAGGTCAAAATCAATGCATATTTAAAAGAATTCCACATTGCACTCGGTACAGGCGAATTTTCAAATAATACTTTCCAGTTATCAAAAAATGCAGTTCCTGGAAGCATAGTCCCTCTGCTGACATCCACACTCTTATTCGTAGAGCTGATTAACATCCAATAAAGAGGAAACACAGAAATCAGTGATACGATAGTCAAAACAACATACATCAATGCATTGGCTCTTTTTGTCTTAGTCACGCTTGTCACCTACTTTCATCTGAATAAATGCCAGGATGGCTACCAGAATAAAGATCAGGAAAGACATCGCTGCCGCGTACCCGAATTTAGGCACATATTTAAATGATTGATCATAAATGTAATGAGACATTGTAATGGTTGCATTGGAAGGTCCGCCCTTTGTCAAGTTCACAGACTCATCAAACAGCTGCAGTGTTCCGTTCGTAGACATAATCGTTGTCAAAAGAATTGTCGGCTTGAGCAGCGGCACTGTAATTTTAAAGAAAGTCTGCATGGGGCTGGCCCCGTCAATTTTCGCTGCCTCATACACAGAATATTCTATATTTTGTAAACCGGACAGATAAAATACCATATTATACCCAGTCCATCTCCAAATCAATGCAATAATAATTACAATTTTTGCACTGGTGGCATTGCCTAAGAAATTATATCCTGTATTGAGAATCCCTAATTTTATTAAAACTGAATTAATAAATCCATCTACTCCAAACAAAGAACGGAAGATAATCGCATAAGAAACCAGCGATGTTGCACATGGCAGGAATATCGCGGTACGAAATAGTCCTTTAAACCGAAGGTTTTTATTATTCAGCATAGATGCCAGAATCAATGCAAGTATCAGCATAACCGGCACTTGTATAATCAAATAGAAAAAAGTATTGCTCAAGGACTGCATAAAGTCCTTATCCTGAAACATTCGGATATAGTTCGTAAACCCACCAAATTTTAATTTGTTGGCTTTACCAGTCTGAAATGACAAGATAAACGCCTGAATCATCGGCCAAAAACTCATAACCGCAATCATAATAGTTGCAGGTGTCAGAAATATCCAGCCTGTCAGGTTATGCTTTTTTTCCAACGATAATTTTCTTTTTTTGGCTCCCTTTGTCTGGCTCACATCCGTGCCCCCTTTATATTCAGTCGGGGGCCAGCGTCCGCGCTGTCCCCCGCACTGTTTTTAATAATATAATCTTTCTTGCTTATTCCATATTGAATTCTACAGTCTCCTGTGCAGCCTTAAGCTCATCATCAACATTAGCTCCCTGTACTACATTCTGCATAGCGATTGCTACAGCATTTCTTGCTTCATAGTAGTATACGCCTGTGTTATTGCTTGGGCATTTTCCAGCATATTCTACAATCTTAGCAGATACAGCGTCGCCGCCAAAGAACTCATCAGCCTTACCGTATACGTCAGAATCACCAGCCGGCAGGTAAGTAGCGATAGCACCAGATTCAATTATGTTTTCATAAAGTTCCACGCTTCCTGCAAATGTGCTGGCCAGGAAATCTTTTGCCAAGTCTACATTTTGGCAATTACTTGTGATTGCCCAGGAAGAACCGCCATTGTTAGAGAAATTCGTAGCATTCTCTACATCAACCAGTTTCGGCATATTGGTAATAGCCCATTTACCGCTCTGGTCATTTGCTGTCTTAATAGAAGCCATAATCCAGCATCCATTGATAGTTCCTGCAACTGTCTCAGTAGTCATTGTGGAAATGTACTGATCCCAGTCATTTACTTCTACTAATACACCAGCTTCTTTCAATGCGTTATATGTTTCCATAACTTTCTTCAATGCCGCATTGTCAACCATTGCAGGATTTCCATCGTCATCAAACAGAGAAGAACCGCAGGACTGCAGCATCATCATGATAACGTCAGACTCGCCAGCCTGGCAGGAAAGTAAAGGTTTGCCGGTTTTCTCGAGAACGGTTTTGCCTTTCTCAAGATATTCATCCCATGTAATATCTGTAAAATCATCAATCTTAAATCCAGCCTCTTCTAAAACATCTGTTCTGTAAGCAGCGATTACAGCGCCATTATCAAAGGGAACGCCATAGTTCTTGCCATCAATAACAGAATAAGCCGTCTTAGCTTCGCCGAACTGGCTGAAATCAATTCCGCTGTCTGTCAGATCAACGAATGCTTCGGGATAAGAAATAACATTCTTCTGGAATGCATTATCCTGCATCAGTATGATATCTGGCAATGTATCAAGCGCACCACTGGTTGCCGCTGTGGTCAGTTTTTTCTGGATATCATCCCAAGGAGTCTCAACTACGTCCACTGTGAAATCCGGATGTTCTTTCTGATAGACCTCTCCAGCCTTCTCCATCGCATTGATATTGAACGCTGGATCCCAGCACCATACGGTCAGCTTATTTCCGCCGCCTTCGCTGTCGCCTGCATCATCGGCTGCTTCCTGCTTGTCATCACCTGCATTGTTATCTGCTTCCTGCTGTGTGTCGCTGTCGGAATTTTTGCTGTCATCTGCTTTGTCTCCACATCCAGCCAACATGGTTGCTGTCATTGCCACGCAGAGCAATGCGCTTAAGATTTTTCTTTTCATCTTCGTTTCCCTCCCGTGAAAAACTTTTATTTAGAACAACGGATGCGCATCTTTGCGCAATCGGTTGTTCTATACATCTAGTTTACCAAATAAAGGATTTGATGTCAATGTCAACACTTTCTAGTTTTTTATTCTCTTTTTTGTATATTCTATCTAATAACTTTTCGTCATTATTACTATAATTTTTATTTGCACAATCGGTTGCTCTCCTCTATTCTCACAGAAAAAAACATTTTTATCCGATCTTTTTTTCAATTTTAACTCTTGACACCCCTGCAAATTCAGCATATTCATATATTTTTATAATTTTACTGAATTTATCGGTATTTTTACCAATATTTTTCTTTGTGTTTTACTGCATCATTTTACTAAATTTATATTTTTCATTGTCTGATAAAATTCAAAACATTTTGTACAGGTCTCTCCGCTTTTTATCATTCTGTCTGCTAAATTCTACATGATATTCCTATTTCTATTTGGTAGATTGTTTCAGAACCACTTCATAGCCGAGCAACGTTTTTTCTTTTACCGCACTTCCTTCAATAAGTTCCATCAATGTTTTGCAGGCGACAGTTCCGAGTTCTCTGGCATTAAACGACAGAGACGTTATGGTTGGAAGGTTATGCTCCAATACAGAACTGTCATAAAATGATACTACTTTTATCTGTTCTGGAATGGAAATCCGTTCTTTCTTTAGTTTATTAAGAACATGCATACAGACAGCATCATCCAAACAGGCAATGCAGTCCACCTGTTCTTCCAGAAGCTTCTCTACCGCACGTTCAATCATCACTTCTTTTTCCATATTAATAAAGATAATATCCTGATTGGCCAGAATCCCTGCCTGTTGGTGTGCTTCAAGATATCCCTGCAGACGGTTCTGTGTCACCACATGAGACTCAATGCCTCCAATCAGTCCGATACGCTTCATTTTTTTCATCAATAGAATAGAAATCAGCTCTCGGCAGGCGCTCTGATGGTCATTGTCCACCTGAACCACGTCCTTATAATGAGTACTCCCCACTGTGACAAAGGGAATGCCCTGAGACTTCAGATATTCAATATGAATGTCTTTGGTAAAAGTCCTCATCAGAACTACCCCGTCCACCTTATGGTTTTCAACCATCCGTTCCAGCCGCACGCATTCACTTTCTCTGCTTGTGGTGAGAAGAATATCGTAATCCATACTGACCGCGGTCTCTTCAATTCCAATCAAACAAGTTTGAAAAAAAGGGAGGTCTACCACGGTATAGTCCTCCGGCAGCATCACTCCAATATTATATGTCTTTAACTGCGCCAGGCCTTTTGCCAGTACATTGGGCTTATAGTTATGCTTGTCTATATAATCCATCACCCTTTCTCTGGTGGATTTTCCGATCCTTCCTTTTCCAGATATCGCTCTGGACACCGTAGATTTGGAGACACCAAGAGCCTCCGCCACATCTGAGATTGTCAGCTTTTTTTCGTTTGACTGATCCATTGTTTCACTTAACCTCCGTTCCCGACAGCAGAATCTTTTTTCTCCCCTGCTTTTGTCTGTGCCGCTGCAATCTCTGCCTCCGGCAGGTTATACACCAGAACAGGACATCCGGCCTCAATATTCTCATACAATGTTTTTGCTGCACTGTATGGAAGATTGACACAGCCATGTGAACCATTTCTCTTATAACGGCTTCCGCCGAAACTTCCACGCCATTTAGCGTCATGAAATCCCACACCGCCGTTAAAAGGCATCCAGTAAGAAACCGGCGTAGCATATCCCTCCCCTCTTAAGGTACGGTTACGTTCTTTATAGTACAATCCATAGGCTCCCTCTGGGGTATCCCAATTTTTAGCCTCATTTCCAGACACAAAATCCGTTTCCAAAATCATTTTCCCATCTTTATAGTAAAACAAATGCTGCAGGCCCAGGTTCACTTCCACATAAGTATTTCCATAATCAGTCTCACCATGGCTGCTTGCAGACTTGGAATATTCCGGTTCCCTGATAACAGTCTCTCCATCCTGAATCAGTTTTGTAAGAATCTCCGTCTCTTTTTCCTG
Source organism: Lachnospiraceae bacterium (assembly GCA_910575075.1). Taxonomy (GTDB): domain Bacteria; phylum Bacillota; class Clostridia; order Lachnospirales; family Lachnospiraceae; genus Petralouisia. The sequence continues at coordinate 145,010 of CAJTCY010000003.1, read as the reverse complement.
ATCCATACGCCATCCGTAATCACCGCCATTGACAGTAACTTCTACCTGATATGAAGTATTGAGCTTTTTAGGCTTGCCTATGGTATCCCATGTCTCTGCCATCTTGCTCACATACGCTGAAATCTGTTCCAGAGACAGCTCCGCCTCTTTTTTCTTATTCACAGAAATCCACTGGCTGATTGTCTCTCCATCCAGAACTACTTGTTCTTCACCAAACTGATATGTAATCGATGCCCCGGCATACTTATTCATGCTCTTCACCAGTTTCTTCAATTTCTTGGAATTTTGGGTCCGGCTGGGCTTTGCATAACATCCTTCTTCCTCCAGAGAAATAGAATTCTCCAGTTTTAAGACTGCCCTTCGCAGCAGACCTAAAAATTTCTCTACTTTAACTGTAGTTCCTTCCTGTTCCGGTATAATCTTATATCCTTCTCCCTTTATGTAATCAGATATAACCGCATTCTGGGGCTTTTTCATTTGGTCTTCATCTAAAATATCCCATTTCTTCACCTTTTTCTTCAAAGCTTCTTTATCGTAGTAAACCATGGTCCCCATCTCAATTTCTTTTTTGCGGAACAGCCCTTTCGGCCATGCAAAGCAGTTCTGTTTCTGCAGCTCTTTTTGGAGGGTTCCATCAAATATCGGTTTTAACTTAATATCATTTCCTGATAGAACCTCTACTTTATCTTCCCGCGCTTCCACTTTAATCCTATATTTTTTTACCTCCTGTGTAACATACTTTTTCACTGCCTCCACATTTTTTCCCGATACATCCACTCCATTGATTTTGGTTCCCGGAAAAAAATGAAAACTGAAATAAAACGCTAATCCGAAATATAGCACAAAAAGCCCCAGAATACCCCCCGCAATCATCCAATTCTTCAGCTTCTTATTCTCTGTCATCTTTGCCGTATCCATCCTTTAATTTTACCCTTCTTTTTCTGTAGTTCTCTATTATTATAATTCTATTTCACGTAAAGTCAAATTATTTATAACTATCAATATTTTACAGTTGACATTCTCATTTTTCTGTGATAGAATATCATTTGTTTCGGGGTATGGCTCAGCTTGGCTAGAGCGCACGGCTGGGGGCCGTGAGGTCGCAGGTTCGAATCCTGTTACCCCGATTTTTTTATTTTTGTTTGTACATTAGCGCGTGATTAAAAAATATTTTTTAATCATAAGAAAGGGCTGCCGCACGATCTATTTATTTTTTCAAAAAGTTTTGACTTTAGAGCGGCAAAGACAGAATGCACAAAAATCACTCTGGGAAGCTAGCTTCCCAAGTTAATTTTTGTGCATTTTGTTTACATTACAGATCAATGTAAACCTTTTGAACGAATCTAGGCTTTGTATTTTATGTCGGTGCGGCACCCCCCTTTCTACTGACCGCAAAAGTACTTTTTCGAAACCGTACCTTCACACCACCCCATCTTATCTGATCCCTGACATCCCTTCTCTTCTTCTATAAATACCTCTTCTGCTGGTCTGCCACTCTCTTGCATACACCAGTGTATACACTACAACAGCCGTAATGCATCCAGTAATCACATCAAACACAGAATGCTGCTTTAAGAACATCGTGGAGGCAATAATAGAACACATTAAAAGGAAAGAAACTCTTTTGACCCATTTTTTCTCCCTAAGCTGTTCACTGTGCATCACCGCCAAATGGACGCCAATAGAATTATATACATGAATGCTCGGAAACAAATTCGTAGGTGTATCTACCATGTACAATCCCTGTACCATGGTAATAAAAATATTGTCTCTTTCAAAAACTCTCGGGCGAAGATAATGTCCGTGCGGATAGACGGTGGAAACCACCAAAAATATGGTCATGCCTGCAAAAAGGAAAATGCACAGTTTATAATAATCCTGTACATTTTTGAAAAAGAACCAGGCAACGGCAAGCGCAACATATCCAAACCACATAAGATATGGTATGATAAAAATTTCAACAAAAGGTATATAGTCGTCTATTGCCATATGAATTACATGAAACCGTCTGGTTACTGTCTGTTCCAGATATGCAAACCAGAGAACATAAATCAGAAAATATGACAATATCCATCCATGCCGATAACGATATAAAAATTCTTTTAATTTTACTTTCATAATTAACCATTCACCTTCTGCTGATACTTTATTTTCTTATTATACGCGTTAATAAAGTGCATTATAGCACAGGAAATGCAGAGAAACAATGGAATTTCCCCTTATTTAAGAAATTATTAAAAAAATTCTTTTATTTTTTTGTTTAATTTACTTATAATTCACATGATTTTTCATTGACTTTTATGCAATTTGATGATAATATTGCGTTAAAGGAATTTAAGAATATTTATGTTTAAGGAGGTCTTTATGGCACGTTTTACATTACCAAGAGATTTATATCACGGGAAAGGTTCTTTGGAAGAACTGAAAAACCTGATTGGAAAAAAAGCAATTATTGTAGTTGGCGGTGGTTCCATGCGACGCTTCGGTTTTCTGGACCGTGCTGTTGCTTATCTGGAAGAAGCCGGTATGGAAGTTGCGCTGTTTGAAAATGTAGAGCCTGATCCCAGTGTAGAAACTGTAATGAAAGGCGCAGAAAAAATGCGTGAATTTAAACCTGACTGGATTATCTCTATGGGCGGCGGTTCCCCCATTGACGCCGCTAAAGCAATGTGGGCATTTTATGAATATCCCGAGACAACCTTTGAGGATCTGATCACGCCATTCAATTTCCCCACACTGAGAACCAAAGCCAAATTCTGTGCTATTCCTTCAACATCCGGTACTGCCACAGAGGTTACCGCATTTTCTGTTATCACTGATTATGCCAAAGGTATCAAATACCCTCTCGCAGATTTTAATATCACACCAGATGTTGCCATTGTGGACCCGGATCTCGCAGAAACCATGCCGAAAAAGCTTACTGCGCACACAGGTATGGATGCTATGACCCATGCCATTGAGGCCTATGTTTCCACACTCCACTGTGACTATACGGATCCTCTGGCGCTTCACGCAATTAAAATGATTCACCGTGATTTAAAAGCTTCCTTTGACGGCAATATGGAAGCCCGTGACCGTATGCATAATGCACAGTGTCTGGCCGGCATGGCATTTTCAAATGCATTACTGGGAATTGTCCACTCCATGGCTCATAAAACGGGCGCTGCTTACAGCGGCGGACATATCGTTCATGGCTGTGCCAATGCAATGTATCTTCCAAAAGTTATCAAATATAATGCGAAGAATTCAGATGCTGCTGAGCGCTATGCTGAAATCGCTTCCTTTATTGGCTTAAAAGGCGGCAGCAATGAAGAGCTGACCGACGCTCTTATCGCAGAATTAAAATCCATGAATGCTTCTCTGGAAATTCCTTCCTGCATTAAAGATTATGAAGGCGGAATCATTGATGAAAAAGAATTTATGGATAAGCTTCCAGAAGTGGCAAAACTGGCAATCTCCGATGCATGCACCGGTTCAAACCCCAGAATCCCCACTCCGGAAGAAATGGAAAAGCTGTTGAAAGCATGTTTCTATGACGAAGAAATTGATTTCTAAGTATTAGAAAAGCTTTACAGAATACATAAGGGGCTGCTGCAGAATTTATCTCAGGTGGAATATATCCGTATACCTGTCTGAATCGTATTCTGCGGCAGCCTCTGCCAATTAATCTTATTTTTTGGCGGTTAAATATCAATAATCTCCGTAACGTTTCTGTCCTAACCGGCAGAATTGACGTTTAAATAAAGGGCAGCATATGTTCTACCAGCGCCGCCGAATGCGCGGCTGCCGCTCTTTCAAAGGAAGGATAATCCATTTCCGCACTGTCGTCCGCCTTATCAGAAATAGCACGGATAATTACAAACGGCACATGATTCAGGTACGCTGCATGTGCAATAGAAGCTCCTTCCATTTCCACACAAAAGCCCTGAAAATTTTCTGCAATTTTATCTTTTAGTTTCTTTTCACTGATAAATTGATCGCCGCTTACAATTCTTCCCTGATATACACTGATATCGGGATTCACCTCATTACAACAGGATTGTGCAAGCTGTCCAAGATGCTCATCTGCCGGAAACGCAAGGCACCCCACCTGAGGCACTTCGCCCAGAGGATATCCAAATATACGGACATCCACATCATGATGAAGAGCATCTGTCGAAACTACAATATCCCCGATATTGATCTCATTTTTCAGAGATCCAGCAACACCTGTATTGATAATATGGCTCACATCAAACAAATCACAGAGTATCTGAGTGCACAGTGCCGCATTTACTTTTCCAATGCCGCTCCGCACAATTACTACTTCTGTCTCATTCAAGGTTCCCTCCAGAAATTCCATGGAGGCTTTTTCTTCCTTCCTGCGGATATCCATTTTTGCTTTTAGCGCCTCTACTTCCAGTTCCATGGCGCCGATTATCCCTATTTTCTTCATCGTTTCCTCCTTCTATTTTGGATACACCAAATGTGAGTCATCAATATTATATAATACCTGTGTCAGATATCTGTCTGCAAGATAATTTGCCATTCCAAGATTCATATCCAGATAATTTCCGCAGTCTTTGGGACTTGCCCCTGGCACTTCATCTTTAAAATCCCGGATAAATTCGTACATCTTGGTAATAAGTTCTACCACATCTTTGGATTCATAATCACCGGCAAGCAGCAGATAAAACCCTGTTCTGCAGCCCATAGGGCCAAAATAAATAACTTTCTCCTGATAGACCGGATCATTTCTCAGATAAGTTGCCGCCAGATGTTCAATCGTGTGAACCTCTGCCGTATTCATTACCGGCTCATCATTGGGAGAGGTCATCCGCAGGTCAAAGGTGGTGATAATCTCCTGTCCTACATGATCCTTTCTGGACACATAAATCCCAGGCTCCAGTTTGATATGGTCAATGGTAAAACTTGTAATCTTCTCCATCTATTTATTCTCCTTTCGATTATTTATCTTTTTAGGTAATTGCAAAACTCAATCGTTGTGAGAATTTCATATACAATTCATACAATTGTTCTAAAATATTTTATCCATACGAAACGCACAAAATGCAGGGCGTACCAAGCATTACAACGAACCACTTAATACGAAAATCATGTTCCGCAAAGGCTTCCATGATTTTTGTGTTTCGTTTCCATGGTGCTAGAATGCATTTCTTAGCGTTTTGTATGATAAAATATTTCTTCTTAAATTTTTTGAATTGTATATGAAATTCAAAAATTTACTGAGTTTCGCAATTACCTAATTCATCTTTTGCCGTAATCTGCCCAAATCCCTGGGCAAAATAAGTCCGCAGCAGTTCTGGAAGTTCCGGCAGCCTGGTGATAAATTTCACTTCTGCCTCCACTGCCCCATAACCTGTCCTGGCATGGATAAAATCCATCCCTGCTTCTGTGGCAGCCAAGTAATCCCCTTGAGTGTCCCCCACATACACTGCCTGTTCCAGATGGTTTCTGTCTGCCGTAAGACGGATATTATAACCTTTTTCCCTGCCTGTCGCGCCAAAACTTTCAAAGTCATCAAAATAAGACGACAAATTATGATACTCCAAGAACGCCTCTATATATCCCACCTGGCAATTACTGACGATAAACAGATGATATCCCTGTTCTTTTAGCTGTTTTAAGGTTTCTTCCAGCCCTTCCAAAAGCTGCCCGCCATGACAAAGAATATACTTGTTCTCTTCCTGGCAACAGTAATTTAAAAGTTCCCGTCTGGTATCCAGATCATATTCCGCAAACAAAATATCCGCAATGTCATACATGCTCTTACCCATAACTGACTGCACCATCTCTGTGGTAATTTCTTTGTGGACATCCGGCCGTTTGTCTAATGCTTCTTTCCATGAAATAGTGACTTCTCTGGAAGAATCCCATAACGTGCCGTCTAAATCAAAAAGAACTCCTGTTTTCATTACTGCTCCTTTTCTTCTGAAACTTCAATAGATAACGACAGTTCATCCAGCTGCTTCTCATCTACCACGCTGGGCGCATCTGTCATAAGACAGGAAGCATCCTTTACCTTGGGGAATGCGATCACATCCCGGATGGAATCGCAGTGCATCATTAACATAATCATACGGTCCAATCCATAAGCAAGTCCGGCATGAGGCGGCACTCCATATTTAAATGCGTTCAGCAGAAATCCAAACTGTTCATAAGCGCTCTCTTTCGTAAATCCCAGCACTTCCAGCATCTTTTCCTGTATGTCATCCTGGTGAATACGGACAGAGCCGCCTCCCAGCTCCGTTCCATTCAGCACAATATCGTATGCCTTGGCACGGACAGCTCCTGGATCTGAATCAATCTTATCCCAGTCTTCCTCCATCGGCATGGTAAAAGGATGGTGCATTGCCATAAAGCGATTCTCATCTTCTGACCATTCCAACAGCGGAAATTCTGTAATCCACAGGAAATTATACTGGTTCTTGTCTATAAGATCCAACTGCCGTGCCAGCTCCAGACGAAGCGCGCCCAGCACATCCCAGACCACCTTATTCTTATCTGCCGCAAACAGCAGAAGATCCCCCGGTTCTCCCTGCATCTTTTCTGACAGAGCCTTCAGTTCTTCTTCCGTCATAAATTTTGCAAAGGAAGATTTATAACTCCCATCTTCATTTACAGCAAGATAGGCAAGACCCTTGGCTCCGTAACCTTTCGCAAACTCCACCAGCTTGTCAATCTTCTTCCTGGGCATCGTCCCCTGTCCTTTTACGTTAATGCCCCGTACAGATCCCCCCTGTTGCAGCGCACTGGTAAACACTCCAAAACCGCAGTCTGCCACGGTCTCAGACACATTTACCAGTTCCATGCCAAAACGGGTGTCTGGTTTGTCCGAACCAAAACGATCCATAGCCTCCTGCCAGGGCATACGCGGAATAGGAAGTTCAACCTCCACCCCTACTGCCTCCTTAAATACATATTGCAAGAGACGTTCATTTACATCAATCACATCATCCACATCTACAAAAGATAATTCCATATCTGCCTGCGTAAATTCCGGCTGGCGGTCCGCACGCAGATCCTCGTCACGAAAGCAGCGGGCAATCTGGAAATACCTGTCATAACCTGAGCACATCAAAAGCTGTTTAAACAATTGGGGAGACTGAGGCAATGCATAAAAACTGCCTGGATGCACACGGCTTGGCACCAGATAATCTCTTGCCCCTTCTGGCGTGGATTTGGTCAATATAGGAGTCTCAATCTCCAGAAACCCTTCCTTTGCCATAAAATTGCGCAGCAGCATAGCCACCTTGCTTTTCATCATAAGATTTCTCTGGATGTCCGGTCTTCTCAAATCCAGATACCGGTATCTCAGACGCATATCTTCTTTGGTCTGAGAATTTTCCTCAACAGGAAAAGGCGGTGTCTCTGCTTCAGACAAAATTCTGATATCTGAGGCAATTATTTCAATATCTCCTGTCTTTAAATTCTCATTGACAGCTGCCGACCTTTTTTCCACCCTTCCGGTCACTGCTACCACAAACTCACTCCGCAGAGTCTCTGCCTTGGCAAATCCTTCACTTCCCACCTTAGGTTCGTCAAATACAATCTGCAGTAACCCAGAGCGGTCTCTCAAATCTATAAAAATCAGACTTCCCAGATTTCTTCTTTTCTGTACCCATCCCATCACAGTAACAGTTTCTCCAATATTACTACTGGAAACCTCTGTACACCTATGGGTTCTGCGCAGCCCTTTCATTGATTCAGCCATTATTTTCTTCCTCCTTAATCTCTGTTGAAAAATTCTTCAATTTTACCATATCCTTCTGCTGCGAGTTTTTCCTTCTGGAATTTCCGGTTTTTATTCATTCTCGTTACCAGAATCTGCTTTCCTGCCCTTCGCTGTTCCTGCGCCTTTGCAATAACCTGCGCCAGCTTGTCTCCAGGATAATTTTTCTCAATCAGGTATGCAATCTTCTCTGACTGACCCGGCACTTTAAATCCATTTTCCATAAGCAGAAGGATGATACGCTCAAATCCAATAGAGAATCCGCAGGCTGGAACATCATGTCCGGTAAATTTGCCAATCATTTCGTCATAACGGCCGCCTCCGCCGCAGCTTCCGCCGAACTCTGGCATGGCAATTTCAAAAATAGTTCCTGTATAATAAGACATGCCCCGCACAAGCGTAGGATCAAATACAAGATCAAATTCTGCTTCCTTTGTGGCGTTAACACTTGCGGCAATCTCTTTTAAATTTACTGCTGCCTCCTCATCCAATGCATCTTTTAATGTTTCTGTCAGATAAGTGATGCACGTTTCCACTTCCTTTTTTCCTTCCATGTTTCGGAAAAGATTCAGATATTTATCGATAGACTCCTGAGAAAATCCGCTTTTTGCCAGTTCTTCTGCCACGCCGTCTATGCCGATCTTGTCCATTTTATCCAAAATGATGAAAACGGTATCATAAGAATCTTCTGGAAACCCACTGTATCTTGCCATTGCTTTTAAAATTCTGCGCTCATTGATGCGAATCTGAAAATTTCGAAAACCTAATTTGCCAAGAGTGGTGGTAGTAGCAAGAATCAGCTCAATTTCCGCAAGGTTTCCCGGTTCCCCCAAAATATCAATATCACACTGCATAAACTGGCGGTATCTGCCCCGCTGAGGGCGGTCTGCACGCCACACATTTCCCATTTGAAGCGCTTTAAACGGAGACGGCAGGTTATTGGAATTATTAGAATAAAACCTTGCCAGCGGCACCGTGAGGTCATAGCGCATTCCAAAATCAACCACATCGTTTTCTGTTTCTGCAGTCTCAAGCTTTAACTTCTCTCCGCGTTTTAACACTTTAAAAATCAGTTTCTCATTTTCTCCGCCTTGTTTATTGCTGAGATTTCCAATATTCTCCATGCATGGCGTCTCAATGGGCGTAAAGCCAAAGCTTCGATATGTCTCCTTGATGACATTTATTACATAATCCCGAATCTGCATCTCCTCTGGTAAAATATCTTTCATGCCGTTTACAGGCTTTTTTGCAAGTGACATACTGTCTCCTCCATTTTCTCTTTTATTCCCGCAGGCAATGGTTCTAATTGCCAGCAGACTTGTCTTTAACAGACGGAAACGATGAATTCACTGCACTCCGTCTGCTGTGTGCTTCTGTAAAAATAAGCTTTGTCTATTCTTCGGCAAACAGTTTTCGTTTCCTCTCAATCATTTCATCAATTTTTTCTATATAGAGAGAAACGTCTTTTACGTTCTCACACCGCTCAATCCGTCCGTCCTGATATACACGCTTACTGATACTTCCTGCACCAAGCGCCATAATGGTCTGTTTCTCCTCCATCATTAAAATATTATAAATCCCTTCTCTGAAAGGTCTTGCATACCCTACATTTTCAAAATTTCCAGCCATATTTTTCTGCCGGTAGAGATAGTAAGGCAGCAGTCCCATTTCTCTGGCATATTTTGCTGTCAAATCAACCGTCTCCCAGCTGTTTTCCATAGAAAAATCCTGATATTCCTCGGAAAACATTTTAAGTCTTGCCGCCCGCTTGATTGCAAGAGAATGAACGGTCAGACTGTCAGGAGACAATGCCTGGATGCTCTTCATGGTATTTTCCACGTCCTGTATTCCCTCTCCAGGCAGCCCCAGAATCAGATCCATATTGATGTTGTCAAATCCAAGTTCTCTGGCAAGCCTGAATGCCGCTATGGTCTGTTCTGTGGTATGGCGCCGCCCGATAATGTCCAGCGTCTCCTGCTTCATAGTCTGAGGATTGATGGAAATCCTTGAAACCCCATATTTTTTCAACACGCTCAGCTTGTCCCTTGTAATACTGTCTGGTCTTCCGGCTTCCACCGTATATTCGCTCAAATGAGACAAATCAAAACACTGCTTTATTTTTCTTAACACCCGCCCAAGCTGCATAGGCAGCAGCGTGGTAGGAGTCCCTCCGCCTACGTAAATCGTATTCAATTTCCGATGGGCGCACTCCTGCGCCACAAAACTGATCTCATGTTCCAGTGCGTCCAGGTATGTGTCTACCCTGTCTTTCCAATTTTCAATAGGAGATGAGGAAAAGGAACAGTAAGAACAGATGCTGGGACAAAACGGAATTCCTATATAAAGACTGAAACCGTCTTCATAATCCAGCTGATCCAGCAGTTTCATTTCACGTTTCGCAATCTCAATACTAAGATCTGTCTTCTGCTCTGAAGCCAGATATGTATCTGAGAGATAAGTTCTGATTTCCGCTTCCCCCCTGCCCTCTTCCAACATGGACATGGAAATTTTTACAGGGCGGATTCCCGTGAGCGTCCCCCAGGGAAGCACTTTTCCTGTATAATCAGAAAGCATTCGGTACAGGCAGCGTTTGAGCCGGTTTTTCATATCCTTCCGGTCGGAAAAGTCCGCTTCTGTTTCACGTCTTGTAACTGCCGGGGCTTTTTCTTTCCCTGCCTCCGGCGAACCGCTGAGGATAATCTCTATGTTATCTTTTCCGCCCTGCTCTCCTGCCTGATAAATTACATCTATCCGGAACAGAGGAGGCGACTGCTGCTCCAGACTGCGGATCTTTTCCTGATCCGCAAATACTTTTACCTCTTCGCCGGCATAGAAGGCTTTAACCAGCGAATGGATATCATATTCAAAATCTGCTCTATTCAAACATACCGTTATCATATTCGTTCTCTTTCAAACTTTCTCTACAAGAATGGATTCTGTGCCCGCTCCATACCGATCGTAGTAAAATCCATATGTCCTGGATATACGTTCACCTGATCTGGAAGCGCCAGCAGTTTTTCCTTGATCGAACGTACAATTTTCGCCATACTTCCTCCTGGAAAATCTGTTCTTCCCACCGACTGGCAGAACAGGGTATCTCCGCTGAACAATACCTGCTCTTTTTCCAGATAATAGCAGCAGCCTCCTTCTGTATGGCCAGGTGTATGCAATACCTTAATCTGCGTTCCTGCCAAATTCAGCAGCTCACCGTCTTTCACATAGATATCTGCATGGTAACTGTCCCTGCGCCCAATCATCGCTGATACATTCAGCCTGGGCTGTTCCAATGTATTCTTTTCCGCCTCATGGGCATATATTTTCACATCCAGCAGCCCTGCAAGTTCCTGCGCTGCCATGGCATGGTCAAAATGACCATGTGTCAGCAGTATCGCAGCAGGTTTCAAGCCTTTCTGCTGAATCTTTCCTGCAAGCATCTGCGCAGAATCTCCCGGATCAATAACCAGCATTTCCTTTGTCTCTTCATTGACCGCAAAATAGCAGTTAGTCCCAACCTGTCCTACACAATATTGCTCAATCTTCATAATTTGCGTATTCCTTTCTAAATAACAGTCATTTCATTATAACTCTTACCTGGAAAATTGACCAGATATTTTTTATACTTTTTTCAAATTGTTATTGCTTTTTTTCTAAATACTATATAGTATATAAGTAACAGAATTTTAATAAAAAACTGGAGTGAGCAAACAATGAAAAAGAAAAACAAAAGAACACGCCGCCTGGGGCGTAAAGTCAACAATCTGGTAATACTATTAATGGGTGTCAGTATTTCTATTATGGTAGTACTGTGTGTGGGAATGTTTTACAAACAGACCATGCGAATGCTGGAAAACCGCTGCGTCAACGGCACCAATATGCTGGCGTACCTGATAGAGAACCACCATCCGGAAAGTCCGGAAGCTGTCACTCAGATGCTGGATGACCTAAAAGAACAAATGCGCTGTGAATTCACAATTTTTGAAGGCAATGTACGTGCTTACACTACTGTTGAACAGAGAGGAGAACGTCTTGTAGGAACAACTCTCTCAGACGAGCTGACTGAAATTGTGCTGAAACAGGGAAAAACTTATGTGGGAAGAGCAGATATTCTGGGTATCAGCTATCTGTGTTCATATGTTCCCATCAAAGATGATTCTGGAAATATCACCGGTCTTCTCTTTGCAGGTGTTTCTATGGCAGACGCCTTTATGCAGATTGATTTGACCATCAAGCTCTCCTGTGCTGCTGGAATCGCGCTGATTATCATCAGTTCGCTGCTGATGGCTGCTTTTATCAAGCGCTCTGTGTCACAGCCGCTTTCAAAGATCACAACGCTTGCTAAAACCATTGAAAATGGAGATCTGGGGCTTAACCGCGGTGTAGAATTGACCGTTGACATACATTCTAATGACGAAATTGGCGTTCTCGGAAACGCTTTTGAAAACACCATACTTCGGCTGCGCAGTTACATAGGCGAAATTTCCTCCATACTGCAGGAAATTGCCAAAGGCAATCTGACTTCCAATATTTCACAAGACTATGTAGGAGACTTCTCTTCCATTAAAGAATCACTGGACAGCATTCTCACTAAACTTAACGGCACTATGTCCCAGATTGCTGAGAGTTCTCACTACGTCTCAAACGGTTCCTCCCAGATGTCCATTGGCGCACAGGCGCTGAGCCAGGGTGCGGTAGAACAGTCCAGCGCTGTGGAAGAACTGGATGGAAGCATTCAGGACATCTCCCATCATGTTGGGCAAACGGCTGAAAATGCCCAGGAGGCAAGCCAGAAAGTAACATTCTTAAGCGAGCAGATCGCAGAGAGCAACGAGAAAATGCAGGAAATGATTATTGCTATGCAAGAGATCAACGACAGTTCCAATGAAATCAGCAATATCATTAAAACCATTGAAAATATTGCCCTGCAGACAAATATTCTTGCCCTCAACTCCGCTGTGGAAGCATCCCGGGCAGGAGAAGCCGGCAAAGGTTTCGCTGTGGTTGCCAAAGAGGTACGTGAGCTTGCAGGTAAAAGTTCAGAAGCTTCCAAAACCACTTCTGAACTGATCGAACGTTCCATTATCGCAGTAGAGCATGGAACCAAAATCGCAAATGAAACTGCTGCGCAGCTTGCAACGGTTGTGGCAAATGCCAATGAAATTGTAGAAACTACCAATCAGATTGCGGATGCTGCACAGATTCAGGCAAGTTCTGTTTCACATGTACAAGAACGAATCGGACAGATTTCCAATGTGGTGCAGACTAACTCCGCTACCGCAGAGCAGAGTGCAGCCACCAGCGAAGAACTCAGTGAACAAGCCGGTTTATTAAAGAACTTGATCGACATGTTCCGCCTTAAGAAATAACACATATTTATCCACACATATAAAAAAGAATCCTGCTGCGCAGGATTCACCGCCTGCGGCGGGTGGCTTTAACGACATATTCCTTTCCGCCGCAGTGCGATTATTGTTATTTCTCACATAGGAAGATACTTTCACGCTTTAGCGTGACAAGGTCTTTCCTATAAGAAGATAAAGCAGACAGCCGTACCAGCAATTATAATCGCAGGTATGGCTGTCTGCTTTTAAAAAAAATAAAAAACACCTTTCACTTTTCTATCCTCTCGTCCTCTCTATATCTATCACACTCTCGACCTGCCGTATCTTATCCACAAGACTGTTCAGTTCATCTTTTCCTCTGGTGCCAAAAGCAATCGTAATGGTGGCAATCCCCTGCTTGCTGGTGGTAGAATGTACTGCACTGATATCTATCTGGCGTTCTGTCAAAACTTTGGTAATGTCCACCAGAAGCCCCGTACGGTTATTGCCGTAAATCTTAATTTCCGCCATATAACGGCTTTCTTCTCCTTCGCTGGTCTGCCATTCTGCATCCAGCAGACGAGCCTGGTCTATCTCTGACAGATTGATGACATTTATACAGTCTGTACGGTGAATGGAAATGCCTCTTCCCCTGGTGACAAAACCTACAATCTCATCCCCAGGAACCGGAGCGCAGCAGCGGGAAAAGCGGACCGCCACATCATCAATGCCTTTTACTACAATCCCGCTCTTAGTGCGCACATTGACACGCCTGTTTTTACTTCCTCCTGAGGCAGTGCCTGCAAGTCCTGCGCTCTCCGCATTTTTTAAAATGTCTTCATCCGTAATTGCCAGTCTGTGTTCTTCCTGGTAGTATTCCATCATCTTATTGATAATCTGGCCTTCCTTGAGACCACCGTGCCCGATGGCAGCCAATACAGATTCCCAGTCCCGAAAGCCATATTTGCGCATAATACGGCTCTGATAAGATAACTGATTCAAATCGGACCATTGAATATTCTTTGTCTTGCAGTATTGAGCAATCATTTCTTTTCCCTTAGAAATATTTTCCTCCTTAAATTCACTGCGGAACCATTGGTTAATCTTATTCTTGGCCTGCGTACTCTTGACAATATTCAGCCAGTCCCGGCTGGGACCTTTCGAATTCTGGGAAGTCAGGATTTCAATGCGGTCCCCATTTTGAATGATGTAGTCAATATTCACCAGCTTGCCGTTCACTTTGGCGCCAATCATTTTATTTCCCACCGCTGAATGAATGCTGTAGGCAAAATCAATCGGGCTTGAGCCGTTTGGAAGGTTCTTTACATCTCCGGAAGGTGTGAAGCAGAATACCGTATCTGCAAAGAGATCCAGATCACTTTTCAGAAGACTCAGAAACTCACGGTTATCTGACATATCTTTCTGCCACTCCAGAATCTGGCGCAGCCAGCTCAATTTTTCTTCTTCCTGATTTTTCTCCAGATTTTTATTTCCATTGGAAGCTTCTTTATATTTCCAGTGCGCAGCAATACCGTATTCCGCTGTACGATGCATTTCAAAAGTTCTGATCTGTATCTCAAAAGGCTGACCGGTAGGACCGATAAGGGTAGTATGCAGAGATTGGTACATATTGGGCTTTGGCATGGCAATATAATCTTTAAATCTGCCGGGAATTGGTTTGTACATTTCGTGTATCACGCCTAATGCTGCATAACAATCCTTAACGGAATGAACAATTATGCGGATGGCAAACAAATCAAAAATCTGATCCAGTGTCTTATCCTGGTTCACCATTTTCTTGTAGATACTGAAAAAATGCTTGGCACGTCCATCAATATCCGCTTTGATTCCTGCTCCTTTGACATGCTTCTTGACTTCTTCCACAAGCTGGTTGATATATTCTTCCCGCACACTTTTTCGCAGAGCTACCTTCTCCACCAGATCATAGTAAGCTTCCGGCTCCAGATATTTCAAAGAAAGGTCATCCAGCTCAATTTTAATTTTCGATATACCAAGACGCTGGGCAATCGGAGCATAAATATCCATGGTTTCCCGTGCTTTTTCCTTCTGCTTCTCCGGCCTCATATATTTCAGAGTACGCATATTATGAAGACGGTCCGCCAGTTTAATCAAAATCACACGGATATCTTTTGCCATGGCAAGAAACATTTTACGCATATTTTCTGCCTGAACTTCCACTTTATCTGCCTCATACGGAAGCTGTCCCAGCTTTGTTACACCGTCCACCAGAAGCGCTACTTCCTGACTGAATTCCTGGGCAATCTCTTCATCAGTCATTACCGTATCTTCTACAACATCATGAAGAATTCCCGCCACAATCGTCTCTTTATCCAGCTCCAGTTCTGCAAGTATAATCGCCACGCACAAGGGATGAATAATGTAGGCTTCCCCTGATTTGCGCACCTGTCCCTTATGTGCTTCATCTGCAATCTTATATGCCTTTTCAATCAGGGAAATATCTGTAGAGGGATGATACCTTCTCACTCCTGCAATCAGTTCTTCATACAGGCTTTCCGGACTCACAAATTCCTTGGTGGGTTTAATATGATCATTTTGCATTTCCATATTCTGCTGCTCTTCCTGTTGATTTCTCTTCCTATCTTCCATACGCATTTCTCCATTTTACCCGTCTAACATCTTCCCCATAATACCATTCATTATGTCACAAGATTACTCTTTGAGACATTCCCTAATACCATTGGAAGTATCATAAGGTATACCTTCTTCAGTTGAGTTAATCTACATTATACAACTTTTTTATATATTTTTGCAATGGCTTTCCATGCATTTTTACTTCTTTCTGCCAAACAAAGCCCAATTTTTCCGCCAAATGAATGGAAATTTCATTCTCTCTATGAATTAGACAACAAATAGCAGAGAATCCGGCCGCTTTTCTGGCAAATTCAAGAATTTCCCGGCAAAGCTCTGTGGCATACCCCTGATTCTGAAACTCCTCCGCTATCACATACCCCAATTCCAGAATGATTTCTCCTTCTAACTGAAGATGATCCAGTCCGGCTCTTCCTATAATTTTCCCAGAAAGCTTCTCTTCTGCAATCCACATGCCATATCCATAAAAACCATACATGCTGCGAATATATTCTCTGGTATATTCTTCCTCTTTCTGACGGTCTTCATACAATCCTTCCATATATCTGGTAATACTTTCTCCCCTGTATATCTCGTAGAGCACATCCAGGTCATCCAGGGTAATCTCACGCAGAATGCACCTTCTGGTTTCCATTACTGTCCAGGGTATTCCGTGTTTTCTCTGATAAATCCGTTCCAGAAAATAAAAATCCACCTCATCAAAACCTTCCACAAGCATCTCTGCCTCTGAAAGCTTCTGTCCCTGAATTCTGGGATTAGCATATCCCACACAGGCAAGAGGTAAATTCTTACCCAGTGATAAACTTCTGTCTGTAGCCGCTAAAAGCAGGCATTCCTCCGGCACAAGCTGATGAAGCTCAAGCACAAGTTTAAGTCTCTCCTGGCTGTCTGCCTGAAACAGATCCAAATTGATAATCTGCACCTCATAACGGTACAAGCTGTCCAAAAGCTCCGTCAGTCCGTCTTCCATCACAAATCTTTCTGGATCGTTGTCTTGTACAATATTCAATTCTTTCAGGGAAATAATCAATCCTCGCAATTTCATTTTTTATACCACATAAAAGAGACTGTCGCAAATAATGCGGCAGCCCCTGCTGTCTGCGACAGCTCCTTCCTCAAACAAACTTTATGATTCTGTTACATTTCTTCCGGCATAATAATTGCTGCCACCAGGTAAATGATAATGCCTGTGGAGGTACATCCCAACAGCACCGCCAACAGACGGATAATGGTAGGATCTACATTAAAATATTCTCCAAGGCCACCGCACACACCGCAAATCACTCTATTTTTCCTGGACTTAAATAACCTTTTCTCCATCTTTCATCTCTCCTTTTCTTACAAACTCTCGGTAAAAGAAACCTCTACCTCTCCAATATTGCATTCCACCCTGATTTCTTTCCCGGCATTATTCTCAATCTTCCTCTTATTGCCCAGCCCGCTGAAACTGCTGTCTCCAATAGTCACATCACCCACATCGCACTTAACTTCATAATTATAATCCTGTTCTGTCCCTACTGCTTCTGCCTCAATAGAACCGATACCGCAGTTAATATCAATAAGATCTGCCGTAATCTGATCTGCCGTAATCTGACCCACATTCGCACTCAAATCAATCTCCCGCGTCTCTACTTCTTCCAGTTCTAACTCACCTGCGCCTACATCCGCTTTAAATTTCTCTAATGCTTTCAGCTTTTCCGCCACCTCGCATTCTCCTGCATTTACATTAATATTAATTTGCTCTGCTGTCAATGGCATATTCACGATAATTTCACCTGCATCCTGTTTCAACGAAATTTCTTTGAAT
This sequence comes from Lachnospiraceae bacterium, assembly GCA_910575075.1. Taxonomy (GTDB): domain Bacteria; phylum Bacillota; class Clostridia; order Lachnospirales; family Lachnospiraceae; genus Petralouisia. Next base: position 127,522 of record CAJTCY010000003.1, on the reverse strand, counting down.
ACCTCGTTCATTTCTTTCATATCAGAAGGAACACGAATCGTAATTCTGGTACTGTCATTGTGAATGCTGTGTTTGCTCCCTGTCTCTTCAATTTTCAGCGTTTCTCCATCCATAAATGCTTCTACCTTACGTCTGTGGTTCTTTTTGCGATATTCTACTTCCACCCTGAATTCTTCTGTATTTTCCATATTTTCCTGAATATAAACAGTTCCATAATAGACATCCAGATCCATTCTCTGTATGCCGTCCTTTTCCCTTGAAAACACATACTGTTCAGAATCAACGCTTTCCCAAGGTTCTCCATCATCTTTCCAGTTTGACCGGTTCCGCTGAAATACGACCGGGAGGCTGCCCAGAGGTCCAATAGCATACTCTCCATCTTCTACTTCTTCCCAGAACTCATCGAAATTAAAGCCGATTCCAAGTCCTATCATACAAAACATACTTCCCAAAACCACTAATATCAATGACAAAATCAATGCAATTTTAGTAAATCCTTTCATATTGCCTGCTCCTTTCTTAAACAAAGCGGAAAAGTCCATATTTTATTTTCATAGGAGGTACTGTGCTATAACTGCTGCTTTCTCATCGTATGAAAAATACTTCTCCATAGCCTGCCCAGTATATTGCAAATCCAGGGAACCGCTTTTCCGCAGACCCATACGCCAAAAACAGTCAGTAAAACAGCAATTGCCCAGACAATCATTCCCGCTCCTGCCAATGCAAATCCTACTGCAACGCTGCCTACAGCAAATTGCCCAATTCCAATTCCCAGCAGTACCCCGCCAGAAATATAAAGAGCTCCTGCCGCCGCAATCACTCCAACCGTAATACCAACCACTGTTCCCAAAAATCCGGTTAACAGTCCTCCCCAAACAGGGCTGGTCAGTATCACAACTGCCACAATCAAAATAATTTTCAATGTCCTGTTTTCATCATAGACAGAGCGGCTGCTCTGTTTACCCTGACCTGCTTTCTTCTTCAAGTCCACGGTCTGTTTTTGTTCAAATCTCTCATCTTCATAACCATGTTCTGTGTATGTGCCATTTTCTGGACTCTGCTCCATTCCAAGATCCGCCTTGATGGTTGCCGCCACCTTCTCAGGAGACTCCAGTTCCTTCAAGATACGTTCCTCATTTTCCTCACCCGCATCTTCAAAATAACTTCGATAATAAGATAACGCTTCACGTTTCTCTTCTTCTGATATATCTGTCAGCAGTGCTTCCAACTGCCTCATAAATTCTTCTCTGCTCATGCCAGCTCTCCTCCCGAAAATAACGTTGTAATTTTAGAAGAATAATTTACCCATTCTGTCCGATATAGATTTAACTGTGCGCTGCCTTTGTCTGTAATCTTGTAATATCTGCGGTTTCTTCCCCCGCACTCCATATCATACACTTCCAGACAGTCATCCTTCTGCAGTCTCCGCAGCACCGGATACAGGGTTGATTCCGACACTTCAATTGCCTGCCGCACATCCTGGGTAATCTTATATCCGTATGTGCCCTCTTTTTCCTTGCATACCACCGCAAGTACGATAGCGTCTAAAAGAGCCGCACCTGTATTGAATACCATTCCACCACTCCTTTCTGCCAACTCTTTGCAAAGTGGGCGACCCCACATTTAATATAATATTATTTACTTTATATTACTATTTTATATTCAATACTATATGCTATATAATATTATTTGTCAACAGTTATTTAATAAATTTTTTAAAAGATTCAGATGTCAAAAGGTAGTTTTACAAATGCTAATTGGCAATTTGCACAAATAGGTGCAAATTGCCAACATCTTTTTTGACCACCTTTTGACACCTGAATCTTTTAAAGTATTCTCAAAACAGCGCCAGATCCAACAACTGGCATCTTGTCCGCTCTCATATTTTATAAAACCCTCAATGCCACCACCACTGTCATTATATCTTTTTCATCTACTGCCGCAGTAATTTCACCTTCCATCCGATGCATCAACTGACGGCAGATATAGAGTCCAAGACCGCTCCCTGCCTGCTTTTCCACATTACTCCCTCGAAAAAAACTGTCAAAAATATGAGGCAGCTCTTTTGGAGCTAACTGGCTTCCACTATTTCTAATCTTTATAAAATATTCCTCATCCTGCCGACAGGCATCAATTTCTATCCACACTCCGTCTCCATATTTGATGGCATTTTCCACTACATTCTGAATCACTTCTACCAAACGGTCAAAATCCGCGTACACCAGACAATTTCTGCTGGTTTCCATCCTGAAATCAATCTGGTTCAGCACCATCTTCTCCTGGTAATAAGCGCGGATTTCCTCTAACACCTTCCCTATGTAAATCTCTTGATTCTGCACCTGAAAATCCAGAAAATCTTCGTTGGAAGCACGGACAATTTCTGAAATATATTTCTCAATCTCATCTGCCTTCTGATTGATATGCTCTGCAATCTCCTGATTTTTCTCTTCGTTCTTATAGAGATTCCTTCCAAGCGCCCGGGCATACAGCTTAATAGCGCTCAGTGGTGTTTTAAGATCATGAGACAGAGAAAGCAGCAGCAATTTCTTCTCTCTTTGAAGCTTTAACTCCCTCTGTTTCTGTTCTTCCAGATGTTCCCGCAGCAAATCCATCCCCCAGAGAAATCTGCCAAAAAGGCGGTACTTATTTTCCTGTAAAGGCACGGTCAGGTTCCCTTTCGATAGTTGATACGGAAGCTGGGAAAACTGATGGAATGGACGCAGAATTTCAAAGCGAATATACAAAAGCACACAGAGTACAGCTGCCACAAACATGGCTGCTGTACCATTAATCCACAAAAAAAGTTCTTTATTCTCATTTCCAGAAACATAAGTAATTTTATAATAATATTCATCTGTGGCAACGACAGCATAGTCTGCCCCATAATTTTTCCAGAATCTTTCTTTCTCTTTGGGCCCATCTCCCCGTCCTATGCTGAACATTCCTGTTATCTGTCCATAATTATCCACTCCTGCAAAATCCATAAGTTCCAAAAGATTTGCTGCAGCACGTTTTTTCTCTTCCTCAAATCTTTGTACATCATGAGATATCCGATTGATAGAAACTTTATGCATTCTGCTCTCCGTTTTCCCTTGATATTTCCATGCCAGCAGATTCACACAGATAAGCAAAGCCAGAAACAGCAGAAAAAGTTTTCCCAAAAGCCAATTTATATTCTTCATTTCTCTCTATATCTCCTCCTCTGGCACATACCGGTAACCCACTCCCCAGACTGTCAGGATGTGCTGCGGCTTTTTGGGATTCTGCTCCAGTTTTTCTCTCAGCCACTTGATATGCACCGTCAATGTCTGAAATTCACTCTCACTGTCAAACCCCCATATTTTATAAAACAATTCTTCCTTTCCCAATACCTTGCCTTTGTTTTCCATTAGATACAGCAGCAAATCAAATTCTTTGGCCGTCAGAGGTATTTCTTCTTCCTTTTTCCATACCTGACGTCCTGTTTTATCGAGCCGGAGGTCTCCATCCAGAATTTCCCGGGAAGAATATCTTCTCTCCATAATTCCTTTCACCTTTGCCAGCAATATATCTATGTCATATGGTTTTTCCATATAATCATCCGCTCCCAACAGCAAACCGTTCAATTTATCTTCTTTGCTGTCTCTGGCGCTCAAGATAATAATCGGCGTGTTGGCGCTCTTCCGAATCTTACTGCAGACAGCAAAACCATCCATCTGAGGAAGTACAAGATCCAGAAGTATCAGTTTTGCCCCTTCCGTTTCATATATTTCCAGCGCTTCTTCTCCAGAATCTGCCAAATATGTGTCATATCCTTCTGCCTGAAGAAAATCTGACAGCAATTCCCCTATTTCTTCGTTGTCCTCTACCACAATGATATCTGCCATTTTGCCCTCCGATCTGCTGTTAACCTGCATTTCCATGGATAGCTCCTACCACCCCATTTCAATTAGCCAGGCATTCAGTCTGCGTTCTCTTTCTCTCCACAGTTCTTCCGGGTCTTTTGTCTGCTTCACACCTTCTGCTTGCTGATCATCCAATTTCCCCGGCATAAACTCACCTCTGATATTTCCATCTACAATATACAATATCCTGCTGCATTTTGCAGCAACTTTCATATCATGAGTTACCAGCAGAATGGTCGTGCCATCTTCATTCAATTTCATCAATTCTTTCATAACTTCTTCTGAAGCTCCTCGGTTCAAGGCTCCCGTCGGTTCATCTGCAAATAGAATCTGCGGACAATTGATCATACTCCGGCATATACAGGCACGTTGAAGCTGTCCGCCTGAAACTTCCGTAATATCATTGCCTGCAATCTCACTGATACCCAGCCTGCGCATTAAGTTGAAAGCGTACGCATCTATTTCTTTGCGGCTGCGGTTTTTTCTATCTGACTGGTATGCCGGAAGAAGAATATTATCCATAACGGAAAGATTTTTTAACATATACATCTGCTGGAAAATAAATCCCATCTCATTGAGCCGCATCTGAGCAAGCTCTTTTTCTCTTAAATCTGTGATTGCTTTTCCCCCCAAAATCACCTGTCCAGCCGTAGGGCGGTCCATGCCAGACACACTGTAAAGCAGTGTTGACTTGCCAGAACCGGAAGGACCCATCACTGCTGTCATTTCCCCCTGCTCAACGGCAAAATTTACATTCTTTAATACATTGTTCTGTCTTTTATTGGTTATATAAGTTTTACATAAATCCACTACACGCAATGCTTCCATTCTATTTTCCTCCATCTTTACTCCAGATTATTTACTTCCTGCACAGAAATCCTGCGCACTCTGCGCATTGTAATAACGCAGGCAATGACAGTTACAACAAACAGCGCCAAGGGATACATTACATATACTTCCCAGGGATTTACCACAAATTTTATTTTGGCAGCTCCCATCAGCTGAAATACCTTTCCAGATGTAAGCTGTGAAAAATAACTTCCCGTAATGGTTCCTGCCACAATTCCCAAAAACAGAACCAGCATAATTCTTTTGGTCTGCCACGCGATGATCGCCCGGTCAGAAAATCCCATTGCCTTGAGCATCCCCATTTCTGCACCTTCCCGAATCAGGAACATTTTCTGCATCAGCACAACTACCAAAATATTAATCATAATCACAACTGTCAGAATCATAAGTTTCAAAGAATCTAACTGCTGGGAGACCCCTCCTACCATATGGTCAATAAACTCTGATACATTCTGTACCTCAGCCTCTGGAAATACCTTTTTTACTTTTTCAATGACTTTGATCTGTTCCTCACTTTTGTTTGCCAAACATACCTGGATGCCAAATCCACCGGCAGAAACACCGTAATCCAGATCTGCCTCTTCCGTAAACCGTATCCCCTGTCCCATATTATTCATGCTCTGATACAATGCTGTCAAAAGATATGGCTCTTCTCTGCCTTTATTTGTAATATAAACCGTATCCCCCACCACAGCGCCTATTTTTTTTGCAACAATATGTGTCATGGCAATCTCATTCTCATGCACAGGCGCCGTTCCCTGCTCATAAACATAATCTTCCATCTGGGTATTCAACCCCTGGAGAGAAAAAGATTGGAACGATTTGTCACCTTTGCGTACCTTTAAACGGAAAAACACCTCCGTAAACACCTTTTCCACTGGTATGCCTTCTTTTTGCAGAAGGTTTTCTGTCTCTTCCATATAATCGTAATATATTTGTTTATCTCCTGCCAGTAAAAGTTCTGATATTTTTTCAGCATCCACCACAAAAAAATCGCATTTCTGAGTGCCGAACCATTCCAGCAGTCCATCAGATCTTAAGGTGTTAATGGTATTTACCGGCATAATTACCAGCCACACGCCTATCAGTCCTGTTATGGCAAGCACCAGATATTTCCGCAGCTCTGACAACACATCGTTCCATGCCAGAAAGGTAGTGGCCTTTCTTCGGCTCCCCTGCAGCCGGAACATGCCTTTCCTATGAAACCGCTCTCCATTATTACCTCTTCTGATGGCATCCATAGGCATCATCTTCTTAATTTTTCCAGTGCTGTAATAGCCAAAAAACGTTACCAGCAGAAGCATCATTACGCTGACCAGAAACTGAAACAAAATTTCCGTGCTTCCATTTTCTATCATAAGTTTCTCAGCCGTCTGATGAATTAAAAGCCGACTGAAAGGAATACTTGCCAGAAATCCAAACATTGAACCTGCGGCCGCCAGCACAAAATATTTTACAGTATATAATCTCCGTATGGCGCTGTCTTTCATACCGATGGCTTTCATAATACCGATTTCTTTGTAATCCTCATTTACGGTAAACACAATCGTAAACTTAAGCATCACCAGTGCAATGGCAATCAGACAGATACTGACACTTAAAATTACTGCTGCCATCACCATATCCATGACATAAGTGGTCTTCACCAATTGTCTGTCTCCGCCAAAAATCACATGAAAACTCTGAGCATTATAGGACACATCAAATTCTTCCAGGTCATTGCAATAGACAGAATAGATTTTTCCGCAAGGAAGCCCTCCATTTTTATTCACATTCTCATAGTCAGACTGACTCACCAGCATTCGATCCGTTCCCATCATCTCTGATCCCAGAAAGGCATCTTTAAAGCTTCCTGCAACTTTAAAAGTCTTTTCAAATCCATTATCCGTGCGAATCGTCAGTTCTTCTCCTTTTTCCAGTTGATTCTTTGCCATACACTGTTTGCTGACATAAATGCATCCTTCCTCTATTCTGGCAAGTTCCCTGTTATCTTCATGAAAAAACTTCTGCCCTTTTATGTCAACACTGTTCAAAATCATAGTATCGTTCTGCTCCAGACTGCTCCCATCTCTGCGCATAATCTGTTTTCTCGAGAGATACTGCACTTCATCTGCAAAATAATCTGTAACCTGCTCATGATTTTTCAAAAAGCTCTCTATCTCTTGTCCTGTTCCAGAAGTTTCCTCTCCTCTCTCCATAGTCAAAACCGTATAATCTGCCAGATGAGATCTATCCATAAATACATCTACTCCATGTTGAATGACAGAAAAATTGTTCAGGCTCCCTGCAACAAAAGTCACAGACAAAAAGATAAACAGCAGCAGAATGAAATTGATGGATTTTTTCCGCTTTAAATCCTTTTTTAATATTCTGATATTCATAAGTCCTCTCCTTTCTGCTGTCAATCTATCATAGAAATTATTAATAAATCCTTAAATACCACCATGAAAAAGATTGCGTTTTACGCATTCTCCGCGCGTGAGCGGGCTGCGAAGCAGCAACTTCTTCTCCGCGAACTGCGCATAGTTGTTATTTCTCTTATAGGAAAGATACTTTCACGCTTTAGCGTGATAAGGTCTTTCTTATAAGAGAACAAAGCGGACAAGTCCGCTTCAACTCCCTAAATCCCTCATTCATGAGGGACTTGGACGGTTTGCCGCGCCGGATGCTTATTGCGAAGCAATGAAATTCCTTTTGCATCCGTGCGCATCCTCCCGGAGGCTTTTTATTCTATAGAAAGACACTTTCACGCTTTAGCGTGACAAGTTCTTTCCTATAGAATAAAAAAGAATGCCCTCTGCTGCCAGCATCGGGACATTCTCATATATCTGAAATATATGGATCATATCAAATATTCTTCACCTTGGCAATATCAATCAAATTGAATTTATCATCCTCATCTGCATGTTCCAGGCTTTCTGCCAAGGCATTTGCCGTGTCCATAGCCGTAATGCAGTAAACCCCTGTCTCAATCGCATTACGGCGGATCAGGAACCCGTCTCGGCTCTTATCGCGCCCCTGAGTAGGCGTATCAATCACCAAGTCGATCTTATGCCCGAGAATCAGGTCCATCACGTTGGGGGATTCCTGAGAAATTTTATTGATACGTCTCGCCCTTATTCCCCTTGCTTCTAGGTATTTTGCAGTGCTTCTGGTAGCATAAATCTTATAGCCCAGCGCTTCAAAACGCCTTGCCACATCCACTGCTTCCGGCTTATCTGCATCTTTTACTGTCATGATCATCTGCTTATACTTGGGAAGCTGTACGCCGGCGCCGACAAACGCCTTATATAAAGCCTCATCAAAACTTCTGCCAATTCCTAAGCATTCTCCCGTAGATTTCATTTCCGGCCCCAGGCTGATTTCCGCCCCCCGAAGCTTCTCAAAAGAGAACACTGGCATTTTAACCGCCACATACTCTGCTTCCGAGGCAAGTCCGGTGGGATAGCCCATACCTTTGAGGGTATTTCCAATGATCACCCTGGTGGCAAGGTCTACAATCGGAATCCCAGTCACCTTGCTGATATAAGGCACAGTCCGGGAGGAACGCGGGTTTACCTCAATCACGTACACATCATCATCCATGGCAATAAACTGAATGTTAATCAGCCCCACCACATGCAAAGCACGCGCCAGCCTCCTGGTATATTCCACGATCTTTTCCTTTACCTCCTGGCTGATGGTAGGAGCTGGATAGACAGAAATACTGTCTCCGGAATGGACTCCGGTACGCTCAATGTGCTCCATGATCCCTGGTATTAAAATATCTGTGCCGTCACATACCGCATCCACTTCAATCTCTTTTCCCTGGAGATATTTGTCTACCAGAATGGGATGATCCTGGGCAATGCGGTTGATAATTTCCATAAATTCCTCAATTTCCTGGTCAGAATAAGCAATCTGCATTCCCTGCCCTCCCAGCACATAAGAAGGACGCACCAGAACTGGATATCCCAGGCGGTTTGCAACCTCTTTCGCCTCTTCTGCCGTAAATACCGTTCCTCCGGCAGCACGGGGAATCTGGGTCTGTTCGAGAATCTTGTCAAACAATTCACGGTCCTCCGCCGCGTCCACGTCTTCAGCCTTCGTACCCAAAATCGGTACTCCCATTTTCATCAGGCTTTCGGTGAGCTTGATCGCTGTCTGCCCGCCGAACTGTACCACAGCCCCGTCTGGCTGCTCCAGGCGCACAATGCTCTCCACATCCTCTGGCGTCAAGGGCTCAAAATACAATTTGTCTGCAATATCAAAATCTGTCGACACAGTTTCCGGATTATTATTCACTATGATAGTCTCATAACCTTCCCTGGCAAACGCCCAGGTACAATGTACCGAACAGTAATCAAATTCTATTCCCTGTCCGATACGGATAGGACCAGAGCCTAAGACAAGCACTTTTTTCTTTCCCTCTGTCTTCACCGCTTCATTTTCACTGCCGAAACAAGAATAATAATACGGCGTCTCTGCTGCAAATTCTGCTGCACAGGTATCTACCATTTTAAAGGAGGCAGTAATTCCATGTTCATACCGCGTTGCACGGATTTCTTCCTCGGTTTTTCCGGCAAGCTCCGCAATCACACTGTCTGGAAATTCAATTCTCTTGGCTTCCTTTAAGAGCTCTGTCGTCAATTCCTCTTTTTCCAGGCGCTCTTCCATTTCCACCAAAATGGCAATTTTATCAATAAACCAATGGTCAATTCTGGTAATATCATGGATTTCCTCATAGGAAATCCCTTTCCTCAAAGCTTCTGCAATCACCCAGATTCTGCGGTCATCCACTTTTTCCAGCTTCTTTAACAGCTCCTTTTTAGAAAGAGCCGTAAAATCATAAGACCGCATACAGTCCACATGCTGTTCCAGAGAACGGATGGCTTTCATCAGCGCCCCTTCAAAATTGGTGCAAATGCTCATGACCTCTCCCGTTGCCTTCATCTGAGTTGTCAAGCTGCGTTTTGCCGTAATAAATTTATCGAATGGCAGCCGTGGAATTTTCACCACACAATAGTCGAGCATGGGTTCGAAACTGGCATACGTTTTTCCTGTAATCGCATTTTTAATCTCGTCCAACGTGTAGCCCAGAGCAATCTTTGCCGCTACCTTGGCGATTGGATAACCGGTCGCTTTGCTGGCCAGGGCAGAAGAACGGCTGACACGGGGATTTACCTCAATGACACAGTACTCAAAACTCTCCGGATGAAGGGCATATTGCACATTACATCCTCCGGTAATATTCAGTTCGGAAATAATATTTAAGGCAGAAGTGCGCAGCATCTGATATTCCTTATCTCCTAATGTCTGAGAAGGAGCAACCACGATACTGTCTCCCGTGTGTACCCCCACCGGATCAATATTTTCCATATTGCATACTGTGATACAGTTCCCGGCCGCATCCCGCATGACCTCATATTCGATCTCTTTCCAGCCTGCAATACAGCGCTCTACCAGAACTTCTCCTACACGGCTTAAACGAAGCCCGTTGGTGAGTATGTCCACAAGTTCTGTTTCGTTGTGAGCGATGCCGCCGCCGCTTCCCCCCAGAGTGAACGCCGGGCGCAGCACGACCGGATAACCGATGGTATTAGTAAACGCAATCCCATCCTGCACATTGCGGACCACCAGGGAGGGAGCGCACGGTTCCCCTATTTTCTCCATCGTATCTTTAAATGCCTGCCGGTCTTCCGCCTTAAAAATAGTCTCCGCTGTGGTTCCAATCAGTTTCACATTATGCTTTTCCAAAAAACCAGATTCCGCTAATTCCATGCCCAGATTCAGCCCTGCCTGGCCGCCCAGGGTGGGCAGCACGCTGTCCGGCTGTTCTTTCAAAATAATCTGTTCTAAAACCTTAGCTGTCAAAGGTTCTATATAAACCTCATCTGCAATTTCTTTGTCTGTCATAATTGTTGCCGGATTAGAGTTCACCAGCACAACTTCCACGCCTTCTTCCTTCAGAGAACGGCATGCCTGGGTTCCTGCATAATCAAATTCTGCTGCCTGGCCGATTACAATAGGGCCGGAACCGATTACTAATACTTTCTTGATCTCTGCACTCTTTGGCATCACTGATTCCCTCCCATCATACTGATAAACCGGTCAAACAGATATCCGCTGTCCTGCGGTCCCGGACATGCCTCCGGATGAAACTGGACCGTAAAAATATTCTTTCCTGTATATTTCAAGCCTTCGTTGGTACCATCATTAACATTTATAAATGCCGGAACTGCCACTGACGGATCCAGACGGTCAGTATCCACCACATAACCGTGGTTCTGGGAAGAAATATACACTCTTCCCGTCTCTAAATCTTTCACCGGATGATTACCGCCCCGGTGTCCATACTTCATCTTATAAGAATCCGCGCCATTGGCAAGCGCCATAAGCTGATGCCCCAGACAAATGGCAAATATAGGAACGTCCGACTGATATAATTTCTTAATTTCTTCTATGATTTCTCCACATTCTTTGGGGTCTCCGGGGCCATTGCTGAGCATAATGCCATCCGGCTTATCCCGCAGAATTTCCTCTGCCCTGGTATGCGCCGGATATACGGTAACCTGGCATCCCCGGTCATTTAAGGATTTTGCAATATTCTTTTTAGCCCCAAAATCCATCAATGCCACCCGTTTTCCTTTGCCCTTTAGCTGATAAGAACTGCCGACGGTTACTTTATCCACCACATTTCCTGTAGTATACTTCTTCAATCTGGGAAAAGTTTCCTCCAGACTGAAATTCTCATTGGTGGTAATCATACCATTCATAGTCCCTTTTTCCCTGAGAATTTTAGTCAGCGCCCTGGTATCAATCCCTGCAATTCCCGGGATATCATATTTCACCAGAAAATCCTGAATGCTGCCTTCGCTGCGGAAATTGCTGTGCATTCTGGACAATTCTCTTACAATATAACCATCCGGCCATGGTTTTTCTGACTCCATATCTGCTGTAATTCCATAATTTCCAATCAATGGGTATGTCATGACCACTGCCTGTCCGGCATAAGAAGGATCTGTCAAAACCTCAAGATAACCTGTCATAGAAGTGTTAAAAACGATTTCACTGATAACTTCTCTGGAAGAACCAATGCTGCTGCCCTCAAAAATAGTTCCATCCTCCAGTATTAGAAATGCTTTCATGTACTTACCGCCCTTTCTTTCATTTGCCTGTTTTTTACAAAAAAAAAAGAGTTCACATTCTTTTTCTTCATAAGGGTCTCTGTAATTGCCTAAATTGAAAAAATTTTAGCACATTTTTTTTTATTTTGCAAGCCCTAAGGAGCTTTTGAGTTTCCCCCTTTTTAACAACAACGGATATTTTAGTACCAAAAGGTCTTGCTGCCTTTGGCAGCATAGACATCTTGCACAAAAAGTGTCTGGAAAGCCAGCTTTCCAAAGCACTTTTCTGTGCAAAGTGTTTCCATCACTTTGTGCTGGAAACCTTTTGGTACTATAAAATCAAAAAATGGGGAAACTCAAACTAAGGAGCTTGAATTTCCGTTTTTTGCAATCTTACTATGGCAAAATAGGAGCTGTTGCACTAACATAGATTACTCTTCCTGTTAGTGCAGCAGCCAAAACAGAATCTCAAGACATATGCCCTTCTATCTCTGTCCCGACAGTCAGAGAAGCGGCACTGATCGCCCCCTGTGTCACACTGTTTTGCAGCGTAACACTGCCTCCATGGTTTTCACACAGCATTCTGCATATGGACAGTCCAATGCCAAAATGTTCTCTGCTGTTCTCTTCTTCACTGAAATAAGTATCCATACCGCTGCGCAGCGCCCTGTCAGAAAATCCCTGCCCATCATCTTTGACAAATAAGGTTAACTCATTTTTTTCGAGAACTACTTCCACCCAAATACATTTGCAGGCAAAACGTATAGCATTGCTCAGCAAATTTTCAAATACTTCCATCAACAAGTTTTTGTCCAACAGCAATTTTTGCTCTGGTGCCTCTGTATGCAGAAAAATTTTCTTATCTGTATTCTGGCTGACTCCCTGTATCACTGTATGAAATTGCTCCATAAGTTCTGAAACCCTATGCCACTTTCCGCAAATCTCCCTCTTCTCAATTTTCTGAATGGTAGCCATGGTAGTCGAAAACCGAAGCAGCCGCTCTTCTTGTTCATGCATATCTGCAAGTTTTTGCAGCAGCATTTCCTCATTCACTCTGCCTTGGGGCACATATTTCTGAAGAAATTCTGTATATCCTCGAATTACCGTCAGAGGGGTACGGATATCATGGGCAAACGCCGCATTTATTTTGCGCTGCTCTTCCTGCTGTCTCCATCTGTCTCTTTTTTCCTTCAAAAGACTTTTTCGCATCTGTTCCATCTCTCTGCAGAGCATTCCCATCTCATCCTGACTGCGCCAGGCAATCTCATGGCCATAATCCCCCAGATTAATATAGCACATCCCTTTGGTAATTTCCTCAATTGCCGGCTTTATCTTCTTCTCTAAAAATATTTTTCCCACAACGACAAAACATACCAAAGTATAAATATAGAGACAGTATCTGTTTAGGAAATTTGCCAAAATAAGCAGCAGTTCTTCTTTTTTTCCAATACTGGTTCCTCTCCATATGTCTGGAGTAAAAAAAACATGAGAAACCTGATATCGCCTGGATATCACCTCCACCCACGCCGAGCACATGTTTCTGGTTATCCAGTAAAGTGTTCCTACACCCACCATACCAATGCAAAGATAACATACCAATGATTTTACCAGCGATTTCTCCTGCAGGAAAACCCGCATCTGTTCCATTTTTTCTTCTATCCAATCCATTTATAGCCCACACCCCAGACTGTTTCAATATGCTTTGATTTTTTGTCTATTTTCTGGCGGATTCTTCTTATATGCTCCGCAATAATAGAGGCGTCTCCCTCCCCCTCGTAGCCGCGCACCCGTTCATAAATATGTTCTTTTTCAAATACCTGTCCGCTGTGTGTGATTAGAAGCTCGACAATAGAAAATTCTGTGCGGGTAAGTCCCGCATCTTTACCCTCTGTTAATACTTGATGTCCAGAAAAATCCACTGTTAAATCTTCGCTTATATAAACGTTGCTGTCTGATGTCCTTCGTTCCTCCCGCCGCAAATGTGCTTCCACTCTTGCCAGCATTTCATCCATGCCAAAAGGTTTTACGATGTAATCATCTCCCCCTGCTTTAAATCCATTGACTCTGTCCTGTTCCTGTGTTCTTGCTGTCAGAAATAAAATAGGACAGTCTACATAGTCCCTGATTTTCTCACATACCGTATAACCGTCCATATCCGGCATGTTCACATCCAGAATAATCAGGTCTGGATGATATTTTAACCCCTGCATCGCCTCCATACCGCTTTTCGCCGTATAGACCAGATAATTTTCCATCTCCAGAAATTCTTTTAAAAGACTCCGAATCCCTGCCTCGTCATCCACTACAAGTATCTTTTTCATAGGTCGTCTCTCCGAACTACTTTCCAAACAGCTCTCGCGCCTGTTTCATATTTTCCATAATTGAAACCTCAAACGGACACCGTGTTTCACAGGCGCCGCATTGAATACATTCTCCTGCATGATGCTCCAATACCTCATAATGTTCCCGTACGGTCTCTGGTATTTCTCCCTGCGCCCTGGCAAGATTTAAAAACTTGGTAACAAGAGCCACATCAATTTTCTTCGCACAGGGAGCACAATGGCTGCAATACATACAATGCCCCTTCCAGCTTATATTGGGAAATGCCGCAAATGTAAGTGCGTAATCCTTCTCTGCCTCCGAAGCGGTCTCATAGGAAAGACTCTCTTCTAACTGTTCCAGAGAATGTGCCCCTGCAAGAACGGTTGCCACGCCCGGTCTGGTGAGCGCATAATGCAGGCACTGCGCCACAGTCAATGACTTCCTTGCCGGAGAAATGGATGCATCCAACAAATCTCCGCCTCCAAATGCTTTCATAACAGTAATTCCCACGCCCTGCCTCTGACATGTCTCATATAGTTCCTGCCGTTTAGCATCTATGTTCACCAATGGCCTGCTATAATTTTTCTCATTCCACAGTTCTTCCACATCTTCTGTGGCAGGCTGCAGGTCATAGCAGGGGTTTATGCTAAACATCAGTACTTCAACCTGACCGCTTTTCACCGCCTTCAAAGCTACTTCTGGATTATGACTGCTCAGCCCAATATGACGGATCTTTCCATTCTTCTTTAATTCTAATGCATACTCCATAACAGGTCCCTGGCATATTTTTTCCAAATCTTCCATGGAATCCACATAATGTATCATTCCAACATCAATATAATCAGTATGAAGCTGCGTCAGCAGTTCTTCAAATCCAGCCTTGACTTCCTCTATCTGACGGCTCCGCTTATACTGTCCGTTCTTCCATACGGAACAAATATGCCCCTGAATGATAAATTTATCTCGTCTGCCTTCTAATGCATCTCCAACTGCAGTACGGATTTTGGGATCTGATGTATAGAGATCAAAGTAATTTATACCAAACTGTTCTGCTGAATCCAGAAGTATCTTGGCGTTCTCGCAGTTTTTTTCAGAAAATCCCTCGCAGCCCATGCCAATCTCACTCACTTCTAATCCTGTATTTCCTAACTCACGGTATATCATATCCTTCCGTCCTTTCTTTGATTATTTTCTGATGATGTCTGCCTGCACTATTTATTAAATGATCTGGGCGCCAAATCAGTAAATAATATCATACATTAATACTGATCCATCAATATGAAAAAGAATGCGTTTTACGCATTCTCCGCGCGTGAGCGGGCTGCGAAACAGCAACTTCTTCTCCGCGAACTGCGCATAATTGTTATTTCTCTTATAGGAAAGGCACTTTCACGCTTTAGCGTGACAAGGTCTTTCCTATAAGAAAATAAATATTCCCACTCCTATTATACACTGCATAATATAGAATGGGAATTTTATCTTATGTTTAACTTGTCTTATTTATAATTGACAATCTTGCCAAAGTCAGCCTTTAAGGACGCTCCGCCAACCAGCCCTCCGTCAATATCTGGCTTGGAGAAAAGCTCTGCTGCATTTCCTGCATTCACAGAACCGCCATACTGAATACGGATTGCTTCTGCTGTCGCTTCATCATATACTTCTTTGATACAGGCACGGATTGCCGCGCATACCTCCTCCGCCTGATCGGATGTAGCCGTCTCACCAGTTCCGATTGCCCAGATTGGCTCATAAGCAATCACTGCTGTCTTCGCCTGGTCTGCCGTCACATTCTGGAAGGCAATCTTAATCTGCATACGAATCCAGTCAATGTAAATGCCTTGTTTTCGCTGGGTTAAAGATTCTCCACAGCAGATAATCGGTGTAATTCCATGTTCAAATGCTTTTAATACTTTTTTATTTACGGTTTCATCTGTTTCTGCAAAATATTCTCTTCTCTCAGAATGTCCTAAAACAACATATTTAACGCCTGCATCCGTCAGCATGTCAGGGGCAATCTCTCCGGTATACGCACCGCTTTCCTCAAAATACATATTCTCTGCGCCGATGTTAATATTGGAACCTTTTGCAGCTTCCATTGCAGGAATAATATCAATAGCAGGAACACAGAATACCACGTCAACTTCGTCATTTGCAACTAATGGCTTCAATTCATTGACCAGAGCAACTGCCTGGCTCGGAGTCTTGTTCATTTTCCAGTTTCCTGCAATAATTTTCTTTCTTGCCATAATTATTATCCTCGTTTTCTTATCTAATAAAATTCAACACGCTCTGTATACGCTTTCAGCCCTGGTTGTTTTCATACCAGTTGCTTTCAGTCTATTTATTGGTTGCTGCCGCTACTCCGGGAAGCTCTTTGCCTTCTAAGAATTCCAGAGAAGCGCCGCCGCCAGTAGAAATATGGCTCATCTTATCGCCGAATCCCAACTGATTTACTGCTGCTGCCGAATCTCCGCCTCCAATAATCGTGGTTGCATCTGTTTCTGCCAAAGCTTTGGCTACGGCAATGGTTCCTGCTGCAAGTGTAGGATTCTCAAATACACCCATAGGACCATTCCACACTACCGTCTTTGCTGATTTCACAGCCTCTGCAAACATCTCTGCTGTCTTTGGCCCAATATCACATCCCTCACGGTCTGCAGGCATCTTATCAGAGTCATATACCTCCACTTCCACTGGCGCGTCAATAGGATTAGGGAAGTCTGTAATCGTTGCAGAATCAATTGGCAGCAATAATTTCTTGCCAAGCTTCTCTGCCTTTGCCAGCATTTCTTTACAATAGTCAAGTTTGGTGTCATCTACCAGGGATTTTCCAATCTCATTTCCCTGCGCCTTTAAGAACGTATAAGCCATGCCGCCGCCAATGATCAGAGTATCGCACTTCTCCAGCAGATTCGAAATAACGTTGAGCTTATCTGCAACTTTTGCTCCGCCTAAAATCGCAACAAAAGGTCTTACCGGATTCTCTACTGCATTTCCAAGGAAATCAATTTCTTTCTGCATTAAGTACCCAACTGCTGCTGTGTCCACTAACTCAGAAACGCCTACATTAGAGCAATGCGCTCTGTGTGCAGTTCCGAATGCGTCATTTACAAAAATATCACAGAGTGAAGCCAGATCTTTGGAGAAAGCCTCTCCATTCTTAGTTTCTTCTGCCCTGTAACGGGTATTCTCTAATAATACAACGTCACCATCCTTCATCGCTTCCACTGCTGCCTTAGCATTCGGTCCTACTACCTCTGGATCTGCTGCAAATTTTACTTCCTGGCCTAATAATTCCGTCAGTCTTGCTGCCACTGGGCTAAGGGATAACTCCGGTTTTGGCTCTCCCTTAGGTTTACCAAGATGAGAACAAAGAATCACCTTGCCGCCGTCTGCCACTAATTTCTTAATTGTCGGTAATGCTGCCACCAGACGATTCTCATCGGTAATCTTGCCATCTTTTAAAGGTACATTGAAATCGCATCTGCAAAGTACGCGTTTTCCACTTACATTAATATCATCAACAGAAACTTTATTTAAAGACATGTTCTTTCCCTCCTGAGTTTTAGATTTTAAAAAAGGTCCGGTCCTTGATAGACCGGACCCTTTCCTGAGCCTTATCTGTATTTAACAGGTTATGCTAATTCACTGAAATATTTGATAGTACGAACCATCTGGCTGGTATAGCTGTTCTCATTATCATACCAGGAAACAACCTGTACTTCATATAAATCATCAGATACTTTAGAAACCATAGTCTGAGTAGCATCAAACAGAGAACCAAATCTCATTCCAACGATATCAGAAGAAACGATCTCATCCTCATTATAGCCAAAGGACTCATTAGCTGCTGCCTTCATAGCTGCGTTAATGCCATCAACAGTCACATCTGCACCCTTAACAACTGCTGTTAAGATAGTGGTGGAACCAGTCGGGGTAGGCACACGCTGTGCAGAACCAATAAGCTTGCCATTTAATTCAGGAATAACCAGCCCGATTGCCTTAGCAGCTCCTGTGCTGTTAGGAACAATATTAACTGCTGCTGCACGAGATCTTCTCAGATCACCTTTTCTCTGAGGTCCGTCCAATGTCATCTGATCGCCTGTATAAGCGTGGATCGTGCACATAATACCAGACTGGATAGCTGCATACTTATTCAGAGCGTCTGCCATAGGAGCAAGGCAGTTGGTTGTGCAGGAAGCAGCAGAAATAATAGTATCTTCTGCCTTTAAAGTTGTATGGTTTGTATTGAAAACAATAGTAGGAAGGTCGTTGCCTGCCGGAGCAGAAATAACAACTTTGCGGGCGCCTGCATTGATATGAGCCTGTGCTTTGTCTTTGGAGGTATAGAATCCGGAGCACTCCAGAACAACGTCTACTTTTAATTCACCCCAAGGACAATTATTTGCATCTGGGAAAGCGTAGATTTTGATTTCTTTTCCATCAACGGTAATGGAGTCTTCTCCAGCAGACACCTTGTCCGCCAATTCATACTTACCCTGAGATGAATCATACTTCAACAAATGTGCTAACATTTTAGGACTTGTTAAGTCATTGATTGCTACTACTTCGTATCCTTCTGCACCAAACATCTGTCTGAATGCCAGACGTCCGATACGGCCGAAACCATTGATTGCTACTCTTACTGACATGATAATTCCTCCTAATTTTGAATGAATTTTATATTACTTTGGATATATTACCCAATCTAGTTATATTCTAACTAATATCGGTAAAAAATTCAAGGGGCTTTTTCAACTTTGTTATTTTTTTCACTTTCCTTTTGACAACATTATCTATCTGGTTTATTATGAAGAAGATTTTTATATGTAAAGGAGGCTTCCCTATGCTCTGGGACACACATATGCATACTCATTTTTCCGTGGACAGTGATGCCGGCAGCCTGGAAATGGTACATGCTGCAATAGAAGCAGATGTTGACGGAATCTGTATTACTGATCATCTGGATCTTTTGGTTCCTGATACCGAAACAGATGATTTCCCCCTTGATTTACCATCCTATTTTTCGGAAATCAGCAGCTTACAGACCCAGTTTCACAGAAAATTCCCCATAAATATCGGTGTGGAAATTGGTCTGCAGCCTTTCCTGAAAAATCAGCTTCCTGAAATTATCAGCCGTTATCCCTTTGATTTTGTTATCGGATCTTCTCATATGGTAAACGGAGAAGATCCTTATTACCCAGAATTTTTTATCGGAAAGGACGAAGATAAAGCATATCAGGAGTATTTTGAATCTATTTTGGAAAATCTGACACTCTTTGACTGTTTTGACGTCTACGGCCACCTCGATTACATTGTGCGCTATGGCCCCAGCAAAAATCAACATTATACCTATGATAAATTCGCTGATGTGCTGGAAGAAATTCTTAAAACTCTGATTCAAAAAGGCAAAGGTATTGAAATCAATACCGGGGGATTCAAATATGGCCTCGGTCATCCAAACCCAACGGAAGATATTCTGAAACGCTATCGTGAACTGGGCGGTGAAATCATCACCATAGGAGCAGATGCCCATAAACCAGAACACGTGGCATATGATTTTAAAAAAGTACCGGAAATTCTAGCTGGCTGCGGATTTGAATATTATACTGTATTTCAGAACCGAAAACCTCTCTTCTATAAAATAGGCAGGATTCATAGCTGAATCCTGCCTGTAATTATAAGATTATTACTTATTTTGTAATCTTAATCTTAATGGTTGCTTTCTTATTGCTTCCGTCTGTTGAAGCCGCAGTAACAGTAACTGTCTTGCCTTTTCCTGCTTTCTTGGTGGTTAATACACCTTTCTTATTTACAGACGCATACTTCTGGCTCTTCTTATCAACACTCCATGCCAGCACTTTGTTGACTTTCTTGCCGTTGGTCTTAACCGTTGCCTTGATCGTCAGTTTCTTGCCCGCCTTTACACTCTTGGTCTTTGCTTTTAATGTAACCTTGGTAACGGCATTCTTCATAATCGTAATCTTAATGGTTGCTTTCTTACCGCTTCCATCTTTTGCAGCTGCAGTAACTGTGACTTTCTTGCCTGCGCCTGCTTTCTTGGTAGTTACCTGACCTTTGCTGTTTACGGTTGCATACTTCTGGTCTTTCTTAGCAATACTCCAGGTAACAGCTTTGTTTGCTGCATTGCTGGGCGCTACGGAAACTGCCAGTTTCACTTTTTTGCCTGCTGCAATCTTAAGAGTCTTTCCGTTGGTAATAGTAACCTTATTAACCTTTACTGGCGCCGGAGCAGGTGCGGATACTGTTTTCAGTCCGTTCTGTGCTGCGTTTAATGCTGCCAGAGCGGAATTTACTTCCTGCTGGGTTGCATCAGCTTTGGCATTAATAGTCTTTGCTGTATTCAATGCTGTCCGGAAAGGAGCCCAGCTTTCTGCTGTATAATTTGCCTGCACAAGTTTTTCTGCATTTGCAATAGCGGCTGCCAATCCTGATTTATCTACTGTTTCTGTTGTTCCTGCACTCTTCTCCAGTTCAGCGACTGCCGCTTTCAGATCTGCTAATGCCTGAGCAATCTCTCCCTTGGTTACTCCTTCTTTTTCTGCAACTTTTCGAACAGCTTCTATTGCTGCCTTAAATGTATCGACTGCATTCTTAGGATATTTTGTTTCATCAATAGCTGCTGCTTTGTCAATTTCTGCCGTTAATTCTTCTTTATCATCTTCAGTTGCCGGATCGTTAGAAGCTTCCAGTGCAGCGATCGCTTTGTCAAGGTCAGCAAGCGCCTGAGCAATTTCTCCCTTGGTTACTCCTTCTTTTTCTGCAACTTCTTTGAGCGCTGCCAGCGCCTTGTTGAACAACGCAACAGAAGCTTCTGAATATTTCGATGTATCAATGTCTGCTGCTGCCTGATCAATTTTGTTCACCAGTTCTGTCTTCTCTGCACTTGTGGCCGCATTGGCTGTCTCTTTCAGGGCATCCACTGCATCCTGCAAATCAGCAAGCGCCTGAGCAATCTCTCCCTTGGTTACTCCTTCTTTTCCTGCAACCTCTTTCAATGTATCCAAAGCTGCCTGGAATTCTGCGATTGCTGCTTGTGTATATTTTTCAGGATCAATAAGACCCTCTGCTTCTGTAATTTCTGCTGTTAAATTATCTTTATCATCTTTGGTTGCCGGTCTCTGTTCCTGCGGCACTGTAGCTTCAAATGCTTCAATTGCTTTTTCCAGATCTTCCACAGCCTTATCTACCTGCGCCTGAGTTGCATCCTGATTTGTATTAACGGTTCTTGCTATTTGAAGAGCTTCTTTTAAAGCTGCCCTTGCTTCTTCTGGATAAGGAACCGTTGTATCATCTGCCAGCACATTTGCTCTCTGGATTACCTTCAATAATTCTGTCTTATCTCCACGCTTTGCACTGTTCAATGCTGTAATCGCCGCTTCCAATTCTGATGCTGCACGGTCCACATCATCCTGGCTGAGCGGAAGCTCTAATACACTTTTTGCCGCTGCTAATTTCGCCTTAAAATTGTTCCAGGCTTCTGTCAGATAATCGTCTTTCTTATCTTCTAAAGCTTCTCCCTTAGCAACAGCATTCTCAAGTGCTGTCAAATCAACGTTTTCTGCCGGTTTCGCTACCAGACATTCGAACTCAACTTCTGCTGTCGTTCCATCCTTCAATGTAATGGTTGCCGTAAGTTTCACGGTTACGCTTCCTGATGCCGGGAAGGTCACAGCTCCAGTCTCCACATTGATATTCTCTTTGTCAGATTCCCACGTAATCGTTTCTTCCTGCTGTCCGGTACTTGGAAGCGTAATTATGTCTTTTGTAACATTTACATGGTTCTTACCATCAACTGTATTGGACTTCATGGCTTTCAGAAGATCATCCTTCGCGTATTCCAGCGGAAGCCCCTTCATATATTCTGTGATTTCAGCTACCTGGCTGTCAGCAAGTGCTGTATTATAAACACGGAAATCCTTGATGCTTCCCTTATAGTCCTTATCTCTGTTTTCCTCATTATTTGCCCAGCCGCAGCTTCCGATATATGCCCAGCGGGTACTGGGATCAGCATTCCACATATCTGTCAGGCTGTATTTTACATCCTTCGTAGCAATTTTTTCTCCATTGACATAGAGAGTCATAACCGTATCATCCATCACGCAGACAATATGATGCCAGGTATTCGCTTCTGCTGCTGTGGTATTGATATTAACCGTTGTTCCGCCTGCCCAATACTGAGGATTCATGCTTGCCAGCAGTTTGCCGCTGTCATTGGTATTGATATAGAACAGATGTGCATATGCCTTTCCTTCCGGCAGTTCCGAGCCAAAGACGTCTCCAGAACCAAGGCCAAAGGCATTGCTTCTCTCACCTCTCTCATCATATGCCCAGAAGGAGAATGTCATACGGCGTGCCACCGTTAAGTTTTCTACCGGAAGTTTAATACAGCTGTCAAAAGCTTCTCCTCCAGTAAAGGTCGCTCCCATTTCTCTGCTATAGCTTATGTTAGGTCCTGGTACACCATCATGCTTCTCATTGCCCGTCTTATCTTTTGCATCCTCCGTCAAAGGATACCATGCCAGCAACGTCGTTTTATTCAGTTCTTCAAATGTCTTAAGAACAAGTTCTTTTGCTGCCGCAGCCATCATCGCGCTTGTTGCGTTATCCACTTCTTCATCCGTAACAGTAACGCCTGTCTGCTCCTCTTTTGCTGCTACAAGTTTGGCTGCATCGATAGCTGCTTTTAATTCTTGCAGACAAGACTCTTTATAAATATTATCTGTCACTGCTTTGCTATAAATAGCTTCTCCATCTTTAATCGCCTGCTTTAATGCCTCAAAACTTACGCCTTCCAGAGCTTTTACTGTAACAGCAAACTCTTTGCTGTCCGTCTTCTCATAACCCTTTGCCTTAATCGTTGCTGTTAAGGTGACAGTTGTATCTCCTTTGGATTTGGAAGGACGCATAACGGTACCATCTGCTTTAACTACTTTATCATTACTGGTTGACCATTCTACACTCGTTCCAAGACCTGTGCCCACCGTGGGAAGCGTAAGATTCTGCGTTACACTGCTTTGCGTTTCTCCCTCAGCGTATGTAATCTGTAAATCTGCTTTTGTTTTTTCAATCTGCGCGTCATATAAAGTCTCGTTGCAGATATCCTTGACCTCATTCTCTGTCAATGCCGCACTATATACTTTGAACTCGTCAAACGTTCCGGCATAATCTTTATCCGGCCATGCAGAACGTCCCAGGAAGTTATTTTTCTGTGACATCTGAGAAGGAGTAAATGTCATGTTATTGATATAACCAGCCTTTTTCCCATTTACATATAACCAAGCCTCATCCGTAGAAGCGCTGGTTACAATCGCAAAATGAACCCATTCTCCAATCTCTGTTTCTGCCGGATCCAAAGACTTGATGGTTGGTCCGCCAGAATTAAATCTATAGCCAACTTCCAGGACACCGTTTCTGTTAATCAGACCGATGTACTGTCCTGGATTACTCGTATGACCGTCACTTCCTAACAATGACATGGCAAAAGTCGCGTCGTTGGATTCTCGGTTGATAAACATAGAAACTGTGAAATCATCCACTGCCCCTTCTGCATCTGATAACAGATTATCCGGAAGCTTCACGGCTGCCGTATCTGCATTTCCGCCTGGAAGTTTTACCGCATTTCCTTTTAATCCCGGAACAGATGTAATTCCCTCTTTTGCACTTCCATCTGCTGTTGCGGCGTCTTTGCCCTTTTTGTCTGACCATCCATTTGTGAAATCAGTTTCGTCAAAAGAATAATCTGCGATCACATATTCCTCTTTATCTTTGACAGTCAAAGCCAGGGTTGCTGGTTTTCCTGCAGCCACGCCATTAATGGTTTTCGTCCCTGTCTCTGCATAACTTTCTTCTGGCACTGTCCAGGTAACAGGCGTCATAACGTCACCTTCCAGGTCTTTAATTTTGACAGATACCATTTTGGGGAGGTCTTTCGGAGCTACTCCCACACGCGTGGTGGCTGTATAAGTGCCTGTCACACTCTCGATTTCTGCTTTCGTATAGATGACGTCGATTGCTGTATTTTTATCATTGATTGTCAGATTCTGGCTTTCTGCACGGACATAGACGTCACTTCCCACAACAAGCACCTGATCTTCCGCTTTCAACGCATAGGTATAAGTCGAAGCCTCCTCGTCATACCACCGCTCTGTCCTTGTCTCCAAAATATTGCCGTCACATTTAAAGTTTACAGTAACCGGGTCAAAGAAAGCGTCATATTCTGCCTTAGCCTGAGCCTCTGTCAATGCGCCATCATAAATAGTGAACTCATCAATCCAGCCTTTATAATATTCACCTCCACCCCAATTCGCCTTTCCAAGGTGCAATTTACTTCCAGCAGTCAAAATGTCTGCCAATCTCGCCTGATCATCCAATCCATTTCTTTTTTCACCATTCACATAAAGCTGAGAAGACTTCTCATCCATTACAACGGTAACATAATTCCAGGCAGTATTTGTTACACCAGCAGCACTTACAACAGGCGCCCTAGTACCTGAATTATTCCAGCGTTCAAATGTGATAGTATCTCTTAAAGTCAACCCAATGTAATGCTCCTGGTTAGGGCTATTATTTTCATCATTCTTGGAAGCAAAAAATACCCAGTTATTATTGCCATCCACCTGATTTTTACACCAAAAAGAAAACGTCAACTGGTCCCGCCCAACTAACAGATTATCACCATCTTCACCTGCAATGGTTAAATAAGACTGCCCATTTAAATGTAGTGATCCTGCTCCAATTCTCTTATCCTCTGAATCAACACTGACATTAGTACCTGTCGGCGTCGCTGTGACTGTCATCGGTTTCTCCGTCCCAGCGCCTCCTAAAATGCTTCCGTCATCCCCGGAAACCACAGTTCCATCTGTTACATTCTCATCAAAGCTGAAATGTGCCAGCTTTTTGGGCATAGTAACAGCGCTCTCTGCTGCTTCTGCAACTGAGGGCGTACCAAAATTGATCCCTGTAATTGTCATTGCGACAGCCAGGAATAGTGATAGAAATTTCTTTCCTCTTCCCATAAATATCCTCCTTTTTAATTGCAGCTAAAAATTTGGCAAAAATGACTGTGCTCCCCTTCATTTATCATTGGGGAAACTGCAAACTGCACTGTCTCTCTATGGGCTCTTGAGAGATGATGATTCAGCTCGCTCCCCATGAGCTTTGGGAACTCACCGCTCTATTCGGCTCCCTCATGGCTTTGGAAGCCTGCAGTATCTGCCTTGCTCCTTCATGGGCTTTCGGGAGCCTGCAGTATTTGCCTTGCTCCCTCATGGGCTTTCGGGAGCTTTATCATTTTGCCTAGCTGGTAGTAATTATACTATTTTTTTAATCCGCTTTCAATTAACTTACAAAAATTTTTTTACCATTTTTTCTTTTTTTAGTAAAAATTAACAATTTTTTATAACTATTATGTATAAAATAACAAGAGATTTTCTCTTGCATACTCTCAAATTACGCAATTTTACCATCTGTTCTCATCTCTTTAACATGCTACACAATACGACACAATATTTTATATTGACTTTTCCAAATTACAAAGTTATAATTTTCCATAGAATAAGTATCGCTTATTCTCCCCCTACTTAAAGAAGCTGCATCCCAGACCATGGGTGCAGCTTCTGCTTTGTTCTGCTCTAAAAATACGGCTTCTATGTAATCAAGGGTTTTATTTTCTGATGTACATAATCATCACTTTTCTCTTTCAAAACATAGATTCCAATACAACACTCTACAAATATTTACATCAGACTCTCATCCAGCCTCTTCTCAAACTCTTCCTCAGGCACCGGCCTGGCAAAACGGTATCCCTGTGCCACATATGCTCCAATCTCCTGCATCAATTCCACATCGCTGTCAGTCTCCACACCTTCACAGACAATCTGCGCATTCAGCTCCTGTGCAAGATTCACAATTCCTTTCATAATTTTCACCTGACGGCTTCTGTCCTTTTGATTCAAGAGGAACGAACGGTCAAGTTTGATGACTGACGCCGGGATCTGTTCAAATATACCCAATGAGGAATATCCTGACCCAAAATCATCAATCGACAGACGTACGCCCTTGTCACGCAGCGTGTCCAGCGTCTGTTTAACCATTTGCTGCTGCAGTTCTTCCACCACGATAGTTTCCGTTATCTCCACTTCAATCAGTTCCTTAGGAATCTGGTATCTTTCAAGGACTTCCTCAAAACGTTCCGGAAAATCTGCCCTGATAAAGTGTATCCTGGAAAAATTACAGGATACGGTCACAACTGGTTTTCCTGCCCTTATCCTCCGCTGCAGCATCCTGCAGACACAATTCAGTACAAAGAAATCAATTTCTGTCACTCTGCCTGTCTGCTCATAGTATGGTACAAAAAATCCCGGCGACCTGACCATCCTGTCTGCAGTAGGGTCTAAAAATCTTATCAAAGCTTCCGCACCAATTACCTTCTCACTGCGGATATCGACTTTTGCCTGATAATACGTGACAAAATTATCCTCTATATCTACTGACTCCAGCAGTTTTTCCCGCTCATGACGCTGTTTTAACATCTGTTCCAATGTTTCATCATAAATCATGATATCACTGAGACGGCTGTCTTTCATGAATTCCAGCGCCTGTGTCGCATAATTCACTGCCACATGAAGATCATCGCTTTCCAAAGGCACCAGATAAACTCCAAACTGCAGCGCCATATGGTTCTCTGTATCCCGATAAATACGATTTTCTATCTCTGCCTCCATCTGCATCAGCCGCTGAAGAAATTCCTCCCTGGTTTGATACCTGAGAAGCAGCACAAACCGGTCTCCCTGATTTCTCGCACAGATTTCACTCCTCGTATCTATACTCTCTGTCAAATATTTTGCAACTGCTTCTAATAGCTTCTGCCCTGCATTCCATCCATAAATAATATTGTAACGGCGAAACTGTGAAATATTTACACAGATCACCGCATACTGCTGCTCCTTCCGGTCTGGAAGAAGTTTGGATTTCCCCTGATAAATCAGGTAATTCAGATTCCAGATATCCATTCCGGTATCTTTGTACATGAGTTTCTGAATTTTCCGGCTTCCCCTGATCATGTTATACGCCACAAGCAAAACAACTGCAATCACAATCAGCAGAAAAATATTGATTTCCAAACTGTGGCTGCGCAGAAAACGGTCAAAGCTCATAAGCGCGTAGACATTCGTCTCCAGCATATATTCGCTGACCTGCCTGGCATCTATCGTCTCCGTAATTTTACTTAAAATTCCCGCAAGCTGTATACGGTCGCTCCTGACTGCTATGGAAATATAATGTTCGCCGCTTAATACGCTTTTGACTTCCAGTTTGCTGTAAGAAAGTTCTGTACCCATCAGATATTCTGACAAATAACCGTCGCACAATGCGGCATCTGCTCCTCCTTTCACGATAGCGTCCAAACATTCCTGCTGCGTATCATATAATTCAAGATTCACCTTGCCAAGGTCAAATGCAAGACCAGCTTCACCAGCTAAATAAGAGACTGTCGCAAGCTTCTTCACCTCACTGAGCTTCCCTTCCTCTTTCATAGCGACAATCAGAGGAATCTCTGCATATTCTTTGATCATGGTAAATCCAAAATTATTGAGTTCCTCTTTTGTTTCTGTACAATAGGAAAGAATATCAACCGTTCCGTCTTCCAGCGCTTTTCTTGCTTCTTTTTCACTTTCAAACTTCTGATACTTTAATTTCAGACCCGTAGACTCTAATCCTCTGTCCAATAATTCCCTTGTCAGACCCTTGCAGTCTCCATCCTCTTCATAGGAAAAAGGATAATAACCGTCAAGATAACCAACTCTGGCAGTTCCTGTATCTGCGATGTACGCCTTTTCCTCTGTGGTAAATACCACTGTCTTGTCCAGCCTGCTCTGATAAAACTTATTCATCAGCTCCGTTTCCAGTTCCGGATGGCTGATTTTCAAATCTGCAACCGCCTGATTGAGCTCGCGCATCACATCATCATTTCCAGGATATGTAATATAATAAAATGGCATGGGGGCAAAACGGCCGATCAGACGCTGCCCTTCTCTGATTTCTGTAAACGTATGGATATAAGCATCTATCTCTCCGCTCTCCAAAGCCTCCTGTAATTCTGCTGTAGTATCATAGGTGGTAAGTTTCGGGCTGTCCACGCCATTGTCTTTGAGATACTGGAGAAATTCATCTTTGCGCACATAAGTCTTTACCATGCCGAAAGTAATTTCTTTCATAGCTTCAAAATCCTCATATGCCAATTTACTGTCTCCTTTTGCCGCTATCACACCGAAAGTATATCCGCTGGGCAGAGAAGCATACTGATAGGTTTTAGAACGTTCTTCTGAAAACTGCGCAGATCCTACCAAATCTACTTTCTTCTCAGATAAAAGCGTAAGTGCTTCGTCCCAGCTTTCACATTCCATATACTCTATGTCCCAGTCCGCATACTCACACAAGGCATTCAGGTATTGCACATCCATACCGTCATACTCCAGTTCGCCGGTCTTGATATGATAACCATCCATAGGAAAAAATGCTACTTTCACTGTCCGTCTGTCCGACGCTTCTGTCATAACTGGCAATAAGCCGCCAAAAATAACTGACATTATCGCTATTCCCAGCATAAATGCCAGTATTTTTTTCCAACCGTGTTTCAATTGCGCTTTAATTGCAACCACACCCCATCCTTATTTTTACACTTTCTTCCATTTTAACACGCACAAATCTCTGTTTCAAGGACAAAAACGGAAAAACCATCCCAAAGCTTTGTCAAGCAATGGAATGGTTTTTCCAGTTCACCGTCGGCATCCCACGTTGTGGGCAATTGCTGCCTTTATATGTCTAATTTACCACGCCTTCGTATTTATCATAAATAAATTCTATTGTTTTTATACCGCTCTATTGCGAACACGAAATTTTCAGATTCCTGAAATCACATCACTCATTTCATATCTGCCTGCTGCCCTGCCTGCCAGAAATTTTGCCGCTTCCACTGCACCCTTGGCAAAAACAGATTTAGAATATGCCGTGTGTTTAAATTCGATCACCTCGTCCATTCCGGCAAAAATGACTTCATGCTCTCCCACAATGCTTCCGCCCCGGACAGCCTGGATACCGATTTCATATTTTTCACGTTTCTTTCTCTCCAAAGTTCTGTCATACTTATAAGCATATGCATTTTCCAGAGCTTCATTAATCGCATCCGCCAGGGCAAGCGCTGTGCCGCTGGGAGCATCCACCTTCTGATTGTGATGTTTTTCTACAATTTCCATATCAAATCCTGCCGGAGCCAAAATCTTTGCCGCCTTCTGCAAAAGATCCAGCAGCATATTGATACCCAGAGACATATTTGCAGATTTCAGAACTGCGGTATGCCTGCTGGCTTCTTCCACTCGCGCAAGCTGTTCCTGGCTTAATCCTGTCGTACACAAAACCACTGGCAGCTTATGCTCAACGCAATAATCCAAAAGACCATCCACCGCCGCTGACGCCGCAAAGTCCACCACGACATCTGCTTTTACATCACATTCCGCGATATCAGCAAATACCGGATATTTATTTTCAATTCCCATATAAGGATCTACACCTGCCACAATTTCAATTTCACTGTCTTCCTTACAGATATCTGTGATGACCTGCCCCATTTTTCCATTGCAGCCATGCATAATCATTTTTACCATGTTCTCTTCCTCCTGAACGTATCTAACCGCCGCACGGCAGACTAAACAGGCACAGATACAGAAATGCCAAATTCCTGCATTGCCTTTGCCAGCCGCTTTACATTCTCTGGCTCCATATCACTGAGGGGCGCCCGAAGAGAACCCACCTGCCATCCCATAAGATTCATTGCTGCCTTTACCGGAATTGGGTTTACTTCACAAAACAGTGCATCCACCATAGAAATTGCTTTCCACTGCATCTGTAAAGCCTCCTTTTGCCTGCCCTCCAGATAATTCATGACCATATCATGCATAAATTTAGGAGCTACATTAGAAAGCACAGAAATAACTCCGATTCCGCCGCATGCCAAAAGAGGAATTACCTGTCCGTCCTCTCCTGAATACAGCTCAAAATCTCCCTGTGTCTGTTCCATCAGCCTCAGCGTATAAGAAATATCTCCTACTGCATCCTTCATGCCTACAATATTATCCACATTCTTTGCCAAAGCTGCCGCTGTGTTCGCCTCAATCTTACATCCGGTTCTTCCCGGAACATTATATAAAATAACCGGAAGATCCACGCTGCCGGCAATCTGAGTATAATGGCTGATCAGGCCGCTCTGTGTCGCCTTATTATAGTATGGTGTTACCACCAGCAGCCCGTCTGCGCCGGCTTCCTGTGCTCCGCGTGACAAATCAATGGCTGTCCTGGTACAATTAGAGCCTGTTCCAGCGATAACCGGTATCCTTTTATTTACAATAGAGACTGCGGCACGTATCACTTCTAAATGTTCATCTTCTGTGAGCGTGGACGCTTCTCCTGTAGTTCCTGTAATAATAATGCTGTCTGTCTCATTTTTAATCTGGTCTTCTAAAATTTCTGCCAGTTTATCAAAATCTACTTCCAGATTTTCTTTCATAGGTGTTACCAGTGCAACACCAGCTCCTTTGAAAAGTGCCATATTATTTCCTCCTTGCCTATGAGTTTTATCTTAAATTTCAAAACGTTTTTCCTTTAAGATAATAAGAAGCCGACTAATGAGCCGGCTTAATGTTCTGAATACAAGCAGACAAATCTGCTCTGCAAATCTTCGATAGCGCCCCATCCTTTCCAGATGACAGTCATATGGCTATTCACCCTATGCCCAAGAATCTCTTCGCAGGAAAATCAATTCTTTCGGCGTTCCTCCCTTTCTTCTACCATCTTCTGCGCCTGCCGCATCCGGTAAATTACTTATGATTTACGCAACCTCTATCCATTTTGTTCCTAAACTAAATTCAATATAGCATTTTCTATACACAAAGTCAAGACTGAAAGAATTCAATCACTCTTTCAATTTCTTTACATACTGAAAAATTCATACAAAAGAAAAAACCAAGCGCTTGGTCACCCTTCATGAATTTCATAGATCTTATCTGCGTACCTACGCAGGATATCATTCATCGCTCCGCCGGTAAACACAATTTTGGTGTCCTCAGATTTGGCATTCATCAGGGTATCCAATTCTTCTCCGGAAATCATTTGATTATCCAAAAGCCCCAGGAATCCGTCAAGAATCAGGAGGCTGCATTCTCCTGTCACCAGAACTTTCCGCGCAAAATTAAATCCATTTCGGATGTTCATTTCTTCTTCCTGCTGTTCCTCTTTATTCAAATCTGTAAAATTCTTTTCAGATCTTGCAAAACTAAAAACTTTTACCTCCGGCTCCAGTCTGCGCAAAAATTCCAGTTCCTCTTCTCTTTTTCCCTTCAGGAACTGAATAATGATGACGCTGTCACCCTGGCTTGCTGATTGTACCGCACATCCAAACGCTGCTGTTGTCTTACCTTTTTTTTCTCCGCAATAAACAGTAACCTTTTCTTCACACATGCTGTTTTCCTTTCTCTTTCACAAAACCTTTCTTAAAAATACCACAAACCTTCGGAAAATGCAAATTTTTGTCTGAATGCTGCCTGAAATTGCGGTTTTCTAAATTACGAATATTACTTTTTCATTCCAGATACTCTATCTTACTTACAGACACTTCATAGGCAACCCGGTGTTCCACTTCCGTCTCGGACAGTTTTTTTACATACTCTCTGCTCTGGATTCTTCCATAGACCTGCACATGGCCTCCCACCTCAAAACCAGAGGCATATCTTGCATTTCTGCCCCAGCAGATGCATGGTATGTAATCAGACTTTCCATAAGAACGGTTCACCGCAATCAGTAAATCCGCAATCTCCCGTCCCAGCGGTGTCTTCCGATAAATTGGCTCTTTGCAGATGTAACCGTCCAGAAAAATCTGATTGGACTTTTCTCCCTCTGGAATCTCATCTACAAATTCCAGTTCCCGCACAAAAACAGACAGTACCAGACGGTTCTTCTTTTCCTCGTGTCGGTTATAGGAACGGAACTGTCCGTCTACCCGGATATATTGCCCAATATAACTGCACTGGGTATCAATAAGACGTTCCGAAATCATCATAGGAATTATGTCTGCGAAGCTGCTCAGGCGGTTTACAGAAACTTCCACCATATAAAATCCTTCTCCAAATACTTCGTGGCTATACTGGAAATCAGAAACGATTTCTCCTGTAATGGTAACCTGATTGTTTTCAAATATTTTATCTGCCATGAATGTTAGTTCCCCTTTCGTATATCGATGGCACATCGATGAAGTAAAATTTTTCTAAAAGAATATCATTGACCCTCCGAGAATATACGCAATTCCTGTCGACAGTATTCTGCCTTTACGAAATTCACAGTTCCATGTATAATAGAGCATGATTCTAAGAGAAAAGAGGTAAATTAGTATGGCACAAAA
The DNA here is from genome assembly GCA_910575075.1 of Lachnospiraceae bacterium. Classification (GTDB taxonomy): domain Bacteria; phylum Bacillota; class Clostridia; order Lachnospirales; family Lachnospiraceae; genus Petralouisia. Next base: position 94,892 of record CAJTCY010000003.1, on the reverse strand, counting down.
TCCAATTGTAACATTTGAAATGCAAAACGGCGATATCATAAAAGCGGAACTCTATCCTGAAATTGCCCCAAACACAGTGAACAATTTCATCAGTCTTATCAGCAAAGGATATTACGATGGTCTCTGTTTTCATCGTGTGATCCGTGGGTTTATGATTCAGGGCGGTTGTCCGGATGGCACCGGAACCGGCGGACCTGGTTACTGCATCCCCGGAGAATTCTCACAAAACGGTTTCACCAATGACTTGAAGCACAGCGCTGGCGTACTTTCTATGGCACGTACCATGATTCCCGATTCGGCTGGTTCTCAATTCTTCATTATGCATGAAAAATCTCCTCATCTGGACGGCGCCTATGCAGCTTTTGGCAAAGTTACTGAAGGAATGGAATTCGTCAATAAAATCGCTGAAACTGCCACGGACTACTCTGACCGCCCCCTGGAGCCTCAGATATTGAAAAAAGTTACTGTTGAGACTTTTGGAGAAACCTATCCGGAACCAAAAACCTGTTGATTTCTAACTGTTTAAGGCTGTTTCATTAAATTAATTTACAGAGTTTATATTCGTTCAATCCGGGGCTGCCGCATGAGTAAATATGTTCGTGCGGCACTCCCTTTTTGAACTTTTTATCTATTTACCATTCTTTGGTATGGCAGCTCCATACCCTTTTTCAGTCAATCATTCCGGCAAGCTTTAATATCAGATTCGTAGTTCTCACCAATTCTTTGGCAAATCCTGCATCATTCCCTGACACCTTCTGGTCCATACAGTATTTGACACCATTTTTAATTTTTCCTCTCTGGTCTGCCGCCTGTAGCTGAGGATGATATGGCACCGCTCCAAGCCTGTCACTTTCCACACGATAAAGACGCTGAAGATTTTCCCGGTTATAAGGATCATCCTCAAAATATTTTCCCAATAGAAAAAACGTCTCTCCCCGGTATTTCGGTGGGTTTTGATAAAAGTCCCCGATATGCTCTCTGTCTTGTCTCATATTCAGTACACAAACGTCTGACTCCCGCAGAAGCCTCTGCGTATAGTCATCTTGTTTGCTTCCGCAGTCGATAAATACCACATCAAAATATGATTCCACAGCATTCATTACCCTGCGCATACGCAGAAACAGATTGTCCTGATGCCACCATTCCTGTTCTGATTTTACACAGGAAGGCATACAATACATTCTGTCTTTGATAATCTGGCGCAGGTTTGCCTTTACCGCTCTCTCCGTCAGTTCCTCAGGATATTCCTTGCGAAGCAGGCACTCCAGCCCTCTTGACACAAAGAATTCTTCAGATTCTGCCGCCAGGGCAGAATCTGTCTCAGGTTTCCATTTTAATTCCTCCGTCCATGAAGGCCAGCCTGAGTCATTAAAAAATTTTCTCTCCAGATTCTCATTATGATATCCGCCAGAAACCACCGCAGCCGAAAACGGATGCAGCAGTACTGCAGTACATGCAGTCACGGCAAGATTAAAGGTGGTTCCTGCTTCTGGCTGTTCACTCCAAAATGCTATCTTCATTGATACCTCTCCTTAATTTCTGGAGGAAGATCAATTCTATTCGACCATTTTTTAAATTCGTATTCTTTTTGCTTTTGTAATGGGATGAGTGCACAGAGATTGTGCTGAATTCATTGGCATTTCATTTCTATTCGACAAAAGATGCGCTTATTATACAGGACATCCTCTGATTTGTAAAGCCTTTTCCCTGATTTTCTTATTTTGTGCCTCTGCAGTATATGCACTCAAGCGTTCACATCACAAATCAAGCTCTCACAATCAGGGTATCATACCCTTCCTGCCGGAGCTGATCCTGAAGGTCTTTCGCAGCTTCCAGAGAATCCTCTCTCCCCACAATTACCGCAAAATAAGGATCATCCCTTCTCACCGTCACAAAATATCCCTGGCTTTCCAACTGTTCTCTGAGATACTCAGCATTGGATTCATGCCGGAACAACCCTATCTGCACACCATATTTGCTGACCGAATTATCGAGGGGAATTGCCCGCTCCACTCCAGTTACAATGGCATTTACCATCTCGTCGAACCGCTCGTCGAACATTTGATTATCCATATCATTATTGATAAATCCCAGTTCCATCAGTACCGCCGGCATCTGCGTCCGCCTCAGAACTACAAGCCCTGGACGTTCCACTACCCCTAAATCCTGAAATCCAAAATCTACCAGCTCCTGATTGATCGACTCTCCCAGACGTTCTGCTTCTGTATCTAACGCATACACCAGAGCCTGGGTGCCATTGTAAGTATTCGGGGTCGTTCCTGAGTTTCTGTGAAAAGATATGAAATAATCTGCACCAGAACGGTTTGCAATCTGTGCTTTCTCAAAAGGGGAATCGTAACGGTCTGTAGTTCTTGTATAGAGTACGTTATATCCAGCATCCTTTAACTTCTGTCCAACCGCAAGGGTTACACGAAGGGTATCATCTTTTTCTTTTCTCCCCTGAAAAGAAGCTCCATTGTCATAGCCGCCATGTGCAGGGTCAGTTATGCGCAGATATTATATTTCCTTTTTATGAATAACAGACAAAAAAGCGCTATAAAAAGTCTACTTTTTTATTGTATTGAACAAAAAATAGCGATATAATAAAAATAAAGACACTCAGGGAGGAACATTTATGAAGCTACAAAGAAAACGGTCAAATTCAAAAAAAGGCATTGCAGATGAAATACTTAATCAAATTGGCAGAAGCGTCATTCTGGTATTTTTGCTTATAGCAATTGTATCAATCTGCATGGTAGCATGGATCAGCATTAATTCTAAAAAATCAGAACTGATACAAGAGTCTAATGCCGCCGCGAACCAATTGACAGGATTTCTGGAACAATATACCAAAAGCGTAGAACAGCTTGCTGCCAATCCAGAGATTAAACATGTGATGGCGCAAACAAAAGCCGGTGATGACATACGGCAGGCAGAAAAAATGAAAACAGTTATGGATAACCTCGTTAATATCGCCAATACTGATACAAAAAATGTCATGGCCGTGTGGATTTCCGACCTGGACGCAAGTGTACTGACACAATCTGATGGTTTTACAAGTGAAGAAGGCTGGGATATTACTGGCCGAGGATGGTATGGCTGTATTGAATCAGAAAAAACCATCCTCACAGAGCCATATATTGATTCTTCCACTGGAAAGATGATCTTAAGCGCTGCATCCCCAGTTTTTGATGAAGCTAACGGAACTGTCCTCGGCGCAGTAGGTATGGATATTTCCCTGGACCATATGACAGAAATCATGAGCGAATATAAAATCGGCCGCAAAGGCTACATCTTGTTATTATCTGAAAATGGAACTTTCCTTTATCACCCGCAGAATGATATTATTCAAAAAAATATCAAAGATGTCAGCATATCCCAAAATGTTAGCGATGCTGTTTCTTCAAAAAGCAACGGATTTTTAAAATACAAAACGGAAGGTCACACAAAATATGGTTCATTGCAGCATGCCGGAGATACTGGATACATTGTGCTCAGCAGCCTGCCCATGTCTGAATATTACGAAATATTGATTGTCATGGTTATTTCACTCATTGTCATCTTTGCAATTGGTATCATACTGATCACGATCAGCATCAAAAAGAGCGCCGCAAACCTGACCAAACCGATCCTTGAACTGAATCACACAGCGCAGCAGCTTGCAGCAGGGGACTTGGATGTAAATATTCATATAACAAGTACAAATGAAATTGGAGAATTAGGCGCTTCATTCCAGAAAACAGTCAACCGTCTGAAAGAATATATTGTATATATTGATGAAACAGCAGAGACTCTGGCACAAATTGCTGATGGAAAGTTAAGCATTAGTTTAAAGAATGATTATGTAGGTGAATTTCAGAAAATTAAAACTGCCCTCCTCAATATTTCAGATTCCATGAATGAGGTTATGGTAGGAATTAACGAAAGTTCAGAACATGTGTCAATTGGAGCCTCCGAACTTGCTACAGCTTCCCAGGTTCTTGCAGAAGGCGCCGAAGAACAGGCTGCCTCTATTGAACAGCTCACGGCAACAACTAATACAGTGGCTGAACAGGTAGAGAACAGCCGCAGAGAGGCTGAGGCTTCTGCAAAGGCGACTGCAAAAGCCACCGCAATGATTGAAGAAAACCAGGAAAACATGAAGCTGATGATGGATGCCATGGACAACATCCAACAGACTTCCCAGCAGGTAGTTGGAATTATTCAGACCATCGAAGATATTGCGTCTCAGACAAATCTTCTGTCCTTGAATGCTTCCATAGAAGCTGCACGTGCTGGTGAAGCAGGTAAAGGTTTCGCTGTCGTTGCTGATGAAATTGGAAAACTGGCATTAGAAAGCTCCCAGGCGGCAAATACGACCAAACAACTGATTGAAGTCTCAATGGAAGAGATCCGTAAAGGAAACAATATTGCTGCCCACGCCATGGACTCACTGAAAGAATCTGTATCCGTTGTAGACCATGTAAACGAAATGATCCAGGAAACCTCGGAAAATGCAGCTGTCCAGGCAGAGAATATGAATCAGCTGCGTATAGGAATTGAAGAGATTGCCCATGGTATACAAGACAATTCTGCTGCTTCACAGGAAACATCTGCTACATCAGAAGAGCTGGCATCTCAAGCTGAAACATTAAATCAAATGGTACAAAAATTTGAGCTTAATTAAATAAATGAAGCGTTTTCTCCGGCACTGCCGCACTAATATTTTCATTCATTCAAAAGGTCTGCATTGCTCTATTTGCAGACCTTTTGGACGAACGCAAAGGCAATCAGGGCCATTTTACGTATATTGCCCAAAATGCCTAAGCCGCAGTAAACTTTTGAAAAACAAATGCATTAGTATCAGAGATAAAAACAAATAAAAGATACTTTTTATGACCCCTTCATAATACCTGCAGATAATTGGATAATCTTTAAAATGAATGATACATGATATCTGCTTTAGCACTTCTCCCCCTAACTTTCTCCACCCTTCTATATCAGACCATTTTCCAGGCAAAGACCACACCGGAAAATCCTCTATACTGGCAGATATAAATATTTTTATATATAGAGACCAAATAAGCAATATAACAAAATAAAGCCATTTTTTATTGCCCCATTTCTTATTATGACATAAGCACAATACCATGATGCAAAAAAATCCCCCAAAAATTATTATATACATGATCCACTTTAACAAATTTACATCAATTATGAAATCACGATCCAAAAATAAATGTTCCATCTCGCGGTAGCTGAAAACCCCCGTTCCCCTAACCATTGCGATTGATATTTCTCCTATCATATTTTCTGTACCAAACACTGAATATGCCGGTTGGGACGAAACCGCACTTAATTCTTCCACGTTACCTATCTTCCAGACCTCACAGCCTATCTGAGATTTATGACATTCTTCCACAATTCCCGGAGGCAGCTGCGAATCTGTATAAATATATATGAAATTCTCGTCTGTATCACTCAATTCTTTGTAATATGAAATAAATCTTATGTAATTCAATAATAAGAGCATTCCAAGAGCAAACACTCCTGCACCATACAGGTATTTTCTAGTATTCATTCTTCCGCTATCCGTACCCTGTCACCTTCCTTTATTATCTTGCTGGCTTTGACTACGATTTTGCTGTATTCAGATACCTCTCCTTCGACAGCTGCATATTCACCATTACTTTCAATTAATGTTACCGGAACATATTCTGCAATTAACTGAGCTCCCAAAACGGTCTCATCTTCCTTGACCTCAATGACATAATAGCCTGAATTCCCACTATAAAGCGCCGATAATGGGATACATTTCGGATACCTTCTGCTGCTTTGCGTAAAGCTCAAAACTGCATTTCCTGTTTGGCGGACAGAAGCTGCATCCACGTTGGCAGTTACTCTATATCCCCCCTCTTCTCCCTCGGCAATTTCACTGATCTTTATCCCCTCCACAAGAACATCATCATGCACCATCTCCAGTGTACATTCCGTTCCTTCCTCAATAAATGGATGATCATTTTCATCAATAACCCCTTCAAACTGAAACGGCCGGCTGAAATCTTCGAGGATTATCACTGGCTCCAACGTGGTAATGCTGCCGATAGATACGCTGCACTCCAAAATACGCCCCTCAAATTGAGAATATACCTTTCCTTTTTCCTGACAAAGTTGATGAAGCTGCCGTAATGAATTTTCTAAGCTCTCCTTTTCCATCTGCTGCAATGCGGCAGAATTGTCCTTATCTACTCCCATGCCTGCATCCTCTATCTGTCTTGCAGCCGTCTTTAGGGTTTCCTCTCTGGATGCTGCTGCGTCTTCATATAATTTCTGTTTTTCATAATATGTCTGCTGTAACTCCTCCCTTTTTTGTATCCATTCCTCTGACGCTCTCTTTTCCTTTGTTTTGTCATTCTCCAAGTCCTCTTCCATGGGTTTTAAAGTATCATACTGCTCTAATTCATTTTTCACATTCTCCAGCTCCATATAAGCAGTATTAACCTCTTTTTCTGCCGCATGGAAAGCAGCGCTATAGTCTTCCTTTGCCCGGCTTAAATTCTGGTCTCGCAGATTAACCTGCTCTTGATAGGCACTTTCTATATCTGCAATCTGCAAATCGCATTTTTCAATTTCCAGTTCCATCTGCTCAATCTTTGCCCTAAGGTCTTCCAGATCAACAGAGAAAAGCAAGTCTCCCTTTCCCACAATGTCATTCTTTTTCACAAAGACATCTCCAATGCGAAGGTTTTCCCGGCAATAAACAGCCTGTTTTCCTTCTGTCCCAACGCGGCCTTGTATTTCTACCGGATACTTTAATTCCATTTCTTCCGCCGCACTGACTGCTGCTTGTGGAATCATGAAGGAATCGGCAATTCTGGAAATCATGGTTAAACCTGCCATTACTGCAAAAAACAGAATTACCAAATTCGTCTGCTTTCTGAAAGTAATATTTTTAATTTCTTTTTTCAGCTGCATAAATATGCCCCTCTTTCTATTTCTTCAGTACCACTGTTCCAATTCCATTGCTGATATCATCCCTGCACCCCAAAATAATAAGAATCATAGGAATCAGTACCATCAGCGAAAATACAAATATATACTGGACATTATCATAACTAATCGCTGGTATGTATATGGAAAACGGCCACAGAGACGGCGTTTTTAAAAAAAGCAGCGGCTGTTCTATCATATTCCAATATTCAATCACACTTAACAATACCGCTGATTTGATTCCCGGCAACGCCAGAGGAATGCCTATATTCCAGAACATCTTCCATTTGCTTCTGCTTTCCAAGGAAAACGCTTCAAATATTTCATCCTTTATCCCAATAAAACTACGGTATATCACAAATACTGGAAACGTTGAGAACACTGCCGGCAGTATCACTGCGGCGTGCGTATCAAGAACCCCCATGCCATCAATCACAATATAATTTGAGAGCATTGTTACCTGAAATGGAAGGAGCATTAAAATCGTATAGAGGTAAAACAGCAGGCTGCTTAACTTACCATGCCATCTTGAAAAGCCCCATGCAGCCGGGACGGAGAAAAAAATCTGTCCAAAAATAATCAGAGACGTCAGTTTCACGGAATTCCAAAATACAACATAAAATTCCGGTTGATCCAAGAGCAGCTCAATAAATCCCCGCAGGGTAGGGTAAGATGGAAATAAGAAAAAAAATGTATTTCCCTGTTCTTTCAATGTCCCTTCCAGACACTCCATTAATTCATATTTTCCGGTTATTGCCCCAACCAATAAAATGAAAACCGGAATACAGGATAGAACACATACTGCTAAAACTGCAAAAAAAGAGAACTTCCTAATGATTGAATGACTCAAGATTTCCTCCTCCTTTTTTTCGGAATGGATTAGGTAATTGCGAAACTATCAAATTATCGAAATTTCATATACAATTTATACAATTGTACTAAAATATTTTATTCATACGAAACGCACAAAATGCAGAGCGCACCAAGCATTACAACGAACCACTTAATACGAAAATCATATTCCGCAAAGGCTTCCATGATTTTTGTGTTTCGTTTCCATGGTGCTAGAATGCATTTCTTAGCGTTTTGTATGAATAAAATATTTCTTCTTAAATTTTTTGAATTGTATATGAAATTCAAAAATTTACTAAGTTTCGCAATTACCTAGGAATGGATACACAATTACTGTAAAAACGCATACAACCATAACTGCACTTGCTGACATCTTTTCAACCGACATATCGCGAAACCAATTGTGGAACAAATGCTGAATCATATAAATACTTTTATCTGGATACTCACCTGCCAGCAGATAACATTCACGGTAAGATTTCAACGAGCCCGTGATTGCCAATATAAGTGTTGCAGAAAACATAGGTTTCAGTCCTGGAAGGGTAATATGCCATAGTACCCTTCCAGAACCTGCACCATCCACAGCCGCTGCTTCATAGAGGCTTTGGGGGATTCCATTAAGCCCCGCCAGCCATAAGACCACATAATACCCCATATTCTTCCACAAAAAAGTAGCGGCCAAAACCCAAAATGCATAAGATGAATTCAGCCAATCCGTCCCGATCCCCAAACAGCTATTGATAAGCCCATTTCTGTGAAAGACCATTTTCCATACAAAAACAAGTGAAACCACAGGCACTGCCATTGGCAGAAGGCAAACATTTTTATAGAATTTTGCGGTTCCAAAATAAACAATATTTGCCAATACTAAGGAAGAAATCAACAACAGCGGCACACATATAAGAATAAATCTTATCGTATTTTTCATTGCCAAATGAAATGCTTCGTTCTCAAACACTGTTTTATAATTTTGGAATCCCACAAACATCTCCCCTGCAACATTCGTGAAGGACCTTTTTACCACATCCGCAAAGGGAACAAATACAAAGATAGATACCCCTGCCAAACTGGGCAGAATAAACGCAAAATCTTTCAAACTGCAATAAATTTTCTTCATTCTTTCCTCCATAAAGGCGCCTCACGAAATTAACGTTCAAGAAGATACAATTCTATTGACTGGATAATTTCATTTACGGTTACGTCAATTTCTTTTTCACCTGACAAATAGGGAACGGCATTTTCCAATATTGTATTCATGATAATATTATCTTCCATTGCAGGCGTATCCAGACTTACAATCTTCTTTTCTAACTGTTCAAAATCTTCATGTTCCGGCCATACAAAATTCTCTTCCAAATTTACGGCCCCTTTCCCCTGCTCTTGTGTTTCACTTTGCAAAGCCTGCGTAACCATGTTCTCAAAAGCAGTCTTATTTACCGGAAATCCCATAATAACCATATACATTCCATCCATAAATATTTTCTGTTCTTCATCACTGAGGGCAAATGTAAGGAATTTCTCTGCAATTTCTATCTTCTTTGATTCTTTATTAATCCCTGCAATAAGGGCGCTAAATACTCCATCTGAAATGGTCTGGTATGACAGATTCTGGCTACAAATATCAGCAAAATCCTTCAAGCAGCTTAAATACCCTAAATCCATTGCAACATTTCCATATTTTATATTCCATACATCCAACCAATTATCTTTTGCAAACAGATCATAATTTTTGTCTCTTTCTTCATCCCCAGTAAAAAATTGGGAAACCTCGTTCTCCTTTCTTTGTAAAACATCATTTATTTGTTTTACATGTTCTAATACCGCCTTCAATTCTTGTTCCGAAATCTGTCCTTCTTTTTCTATCCTTTGCCAATAGATACTGAACATGTAGCGCAAAAGAGCTTGATTTTTTCTGAAAAAAGGCGGCAGATCTCCAGTATCTTCTGCAGTTTTTAATAATTCCTCACTGGAATTAACATCAGATACCGCCTCTTCTTTTCCAATTAAAACTGGAAACTTAAAAGAAATTGGAATTACATACTGAGAACCGTCTGACTGATACGCTGAAAAAAGATTTTCAAAAACCTTATCTTGTTCTATATAGGCGTCCAAACCGCCTCTTAAGTTTTCAAGCATTCCTTTTTTCTGATATGAATCCCATGGGAGTCCATTTAGGATTAAGACATCAGGGCCATTCCCTGCCATAATCTCCGTATTCAGGCTGCTTATTGCATCCGTTTCGTCTTTTACAGAAGAATCGCTCATACCAACTTCATAGCGCACAAATACCTGCGGGTGAGCCAACTGAAAATCAGAGATTATTTTTTCTATGACAGAGTTTTCTTTCAAAGAATAAACAACTAATTCATGTTCCGGCATGGTAGGCAAATCAGCATCATACTCGTACCTTAACACTTCCATTGCCGCTCCCGGAAATGCCTGTACAAACACAAGAAATACGCTCTCACTGACGCTGAAAAAACCTTTTACGTTATAAGTTTCATCCGAAAATCTGCTCAATTTTCCGTCCACCAAAAGTTCGGAAAGAGCCTCTTTACTGTCTGTTCCATAGATTCCAGTTTCATTGCAGTAAAATATCTTGTCTTTCTTGGCATCTATATCCATACACCATAAAAAGTTATTTCCCAGAGGAATGGATAATTCTCCCAATTGAGCTCCCGTTTTCGCATCTAATGTCTTAATCTTCCCCTTGTATTCATTTAGATAAACTTTATCTCCAAACAGGCTGATTTCCGCAGCACCCGTATCCAAATCCCATAAAACTTTGCCATTGTCCGTCTCAAAACAAATAATCTGAAAGCTGATCTGTTCCCCTTCTGCTGCTGTCATCATTCCATAGAGTTTCCCATCATCAGCAAGCAGAATCTGCTTCAATCCGTATCCCGACTCCAAATTTGTCTCTGTAGGTTCTGGAAGCTGTAACGATAATTGTTCAGCCTTTGCATCACCTTCCGCATCATCGATTTTAAAGTAGGAATATTCTCCAACGGGATGTTTTTCATCCAAAGGATCTTCTGACATTTTCCCGGCAGATACGGCAATGTCCCCCTCTGCTCCAAAACAGGCTGAAACCACCCGATAATATTCCGGCAGCCATTCTTTCCCCATTTCCTTCTGCTCCCAGGAAAGACCATAATCCATACTCTCATAAAAAAAGAAACTGCCTGGCTCACTCTCAAACAACACTTTCACGTTGCCATTTTCTTTACACGCTACGTCAAATATGCTTTTTATCGCCCGTGGAAAAGATACCTTTTCCTCCCGGTATCTGCCCTTGGCAGTCTTTATGCCAGTCTGGACATCTGTTCCGTCTTCCTGCATAACGGCTCCCTCCCCTATCTCCTGCTTACTGTCCTTATAAGAATAGCATCCCGCGGCAAATATAGAAATAAGGCTCAGCAAAATAATAATCCATAAAAAGGCTCTCCTTTTCATAAATACTTTCCTCCTTTGCTTTAAAATGTACTCTCGGAATCTCACAAAATCAGGCACGGTGAGACACCGAGAATACATTAAATTTTCTTCATGTTATCACATCCAGATTTAAAAAGTCCTCTAAAAGTTCTCTAAACAGCCCTCCCAATTTAGAGGACTTTTAGAGAACTTTTATGGTATAATTTGATATGAATTTGACACAATAAGAAACTCAGCACAATCGGGATAATCCCCGACGCCTCGCAGCGGGAAAAACGATACCTGGAGGATCATTTATGAGGATTTTGATTATTGAAGATGATACAAGCCTGACAGAACTACTAAGTTACGGCTTAGAAGAAGATGGACTTTCTGTTGATATCTGCCATGATGGATTGGAAGGACTGACTCTGGCATTACAAAATGTACATGACATCATTTTACTGGACAGAATGCTGCCCAGCCTGCCCGGAGAAGAAATCTTAAAGCGAATACGGCATAATGCGGTGGATACGCCTGTAATATTTATAACCGCCCTTGGGGAATCCTTAGAAAAAATTAGTGGATTAGATCTTGGCGCCGATGATTATCTGGTAAAACCGTTCGACATCGGTGAACTTCTGGCACGTATACGTTGTATCACGCGCAGAACCTTTCGGCATTCCTCATCTTCCGCCCTTGAATTTGGGGATATCCGTTTCTGCGAAAAAGAATCAAAATTAATTCATATGAACAACATTTTCATACTGCCCAAAAGAGAAGGAGAACTTATGTCTTACTTCTTTCGAAATCCAAACCGGGTTCTGACCCGTTCGCAAATCATAGGAAACGTATGGGGACCGGACACTGAAATAGAAGACGGCAATTTAGATAACTATATTTATTTAATCCGCAAAAAACTAAGCAGCTTGAATACGAATGTGCATATTGTAACAATACACCGTCAGGGATATTGCCTGATGCTGAAATGACTTGTTTGAAAATTTCACAAAAGCTTTTAGTGCCAATGAATCTAACGAGAGAACGGAGAATCATATGTTTCACAAAATTCAAATCAAACTTTCCTTTATATGTTGTCTTTCCACCGCATTGATCGTACTCATTATTATTTTATGCTGTCTCAATGCATCTGAAAAAAATATGTATGGTCAGGAAAAAGCTCTTTTCTTTCTGAAAACAAACACCATTTCCTCCGATTTACATTCATCTGAAAGCATCGATATTAATTGGTATATGAGAAATTTTACTGCAGATAAAAATATCCTTTATATTGAAGTAAATGGTTCGCCTGCTACGCTTTCTTCTCTCATACTGTCTGATAAAGATCGCTCTGTTATCTTTGATATAAAAAATGACATGAAACATAAAAATATGATCCCTAATACCCCCTCTGATTCATCCAATATCAACCAGAACTACTTTGAATATGCATCCGGTCATCGCAAATTTCTGGTTATGAACACAAAATTATATAAAAATGAACAGGAAATAAACTATCTTTATTTATATAGCTTAGGCGATTTTTACCACAATGTGAAAAAACAACGCCTCCTCTTTTTAGGCATCTGGCTTTTTGCCATACTCATTCTATATTTATTTTCATACATCTTTACTTCAAACGCATTAAAGCCTGTAGTTCAAAACGATGAAAAACAACGGCATTTTATTGCCTTCGCCTCACATGAACTGCGTTCACCGCTGGCTGTATTTAAAACTGGGCTGTCCGTGTTAAAAAACAAACCTGATGCCCCAAAAACCGAGCGCATTTTTTCACTGATGGAACATGAGATGTCCAGGATGGAGCGGCTGATACAAGATCTTTTATGCCTGGCCAAAGTTGAAAATGCTGAACTGAGTTTCCATTTTGAAAATGTCAGACTCAGCGACTTGTTAAAATCCATATATGAAAAATATGCTGCCATCGCCAAACAAAAAAACCTTACTCTTTCTCTATCAATATCCACCGATTGTAATTATGGCTGCCTTTGCGACCGCCAAAGAATGGAACAGGCAATTGTTATCCTATTAGATAACGCTCTGTCCTATACCCCCGCCGGACAAAGTATTTCATTGAATCTTTACTGTTCACATAAAAAATACTATATACAAGTAATTGACACCGGAACAGGCATCTCTGATTCATACAAGGAAAAAATATTTGACAAGTTCTACCAAGTTGATTCTTCCAGAAACCATAAAGAACATTTCGGATTAGGGCTTTCCATTGCCAAAGAAATCTGCCATACACACGGCGGTAAAATCTCTGTAAGCGATACAAAAGGCGGCGGAAGTACTTTTACAATCAAACTTCCTTGCAGGCAATAACTTTACGATAAGAAACGCATCAGCAAAACTGCCTTGTCCACATCTGAAATTTCTAACCATCTTTTTTATTTGCGCAGCTAACATCCCCCGTGCCCAGCATCTAAAATAATTGTTTCCGCCATAGCTCCTCCATATTTTTTCTTTTATACTATGCACGAAAAAACAAAAAGTTTCCCCAGTTTCCATTGACAAATTTCCTGTCTGCATTTATAGTAATACATGTAATTATTTTGATTGTCAAACAATTCAAGAACAGGATAATAGTATGAGAGCAAAAATTATTGGAACTGGAAGTTATCTTCCAGAAAAAACTATAACAAATTTGGATTTATCTGCACTTATGGATACCAGCGATGAATGGATTAAAAGCCGCACTGGCATCTCTGAACGCCACCTGGTATCTTCTGAGACAGAAACCACATTATCTATGGCAGTAAATGCCGGGAAATCAGCCCTTACAGATTCTGGCCTTCTGCCGGAGGATATTGAACTCATTATCGTTGCAACCGTATCTTCTGATTTTATTACCCCCAGCACAGCGTGTATGGTGCAAAAAGAGCTGGGCGCTGTCCACGCTGCCGCCTTTGACGTCAATGCAGCATGTTCTGGTTTTCTCTTTGCCCTGAACACGGCTGATGCCTATTTTCAGGCTGGCATTTATCAAAACGCACTGATAATCGGTGTAGAAACACTGTCAAAAATTATAGACTGGAAAGACCGCTCCACCTGTGTGCTATTTGGCGACGGAGCAGGCGCTGCCGTTCTTCATGCAGACCCAGAAGGGATCATTGCAAATCTGCAGGGCTCTAATGGGGAGGGCGGTCATGTATTGATGTGTAAAAACCGCACCAACAATAATCCTTTTATAACCACAGACACCTGCCCGGATTACCTGTATATGGACGGACAGGAAGTTTTTAAGTTTGCTGTAAAAAAAGAAACGGAATGCATCCAGGAACTTTTGTCACAAGCAGGGCTTGTCCCCTCTGATGTGTCCTGGTATCTGCTCCATCAGGCAAATCAGCGTATTATCAATTCCATTGCCCGAAAATTAAAACTTCCTTTAGACAAATTTCCTTCTAATGTGGGACACTGCGGCAATACCTCCGCTGCCAGCATCCCTATTCTGTTAGACGAAATCCACAGGTCCGGAATGCTAACCCAGGGTGATCTTATCCTGCTGTCCGGTTTTGGCGCCGGACTTACATGGGGAGCCGCCTTGCTCAGATGGTAATTGCATTCACATAGGAGATTCTATGGGATTCATCCTGAAATTATCAAGAACCAAAGCCTGACATCAAAGAGCATACAACATACGGATATTTTCTTCAAGAAAACTGCCATATGTTGTATGCTCTTTGGGATCATTGATCTTTTATTTTTTACTTACGAAAACATTAAGAACGGCGAGCACCGCTGGATACAGCACTCCTGCAATCACCCAAATCACCCAGCTGTATCCCCACTGATTCGTGACAAGACTATACCCAAGAAAAACTGCGGTAGCTACCAGCCAGTATACGGTTGAAACAGCAGTTATCACGGATCTGCTCTCTTTTTTCTTTCTCGAATACTCCCCTTCCTGCAGAAGTTTCTCAAAGCTTTCCCAAAGAATGCCGCTGCCTGTAAAGAACACAACTCCGATGCCAACAAAAACGATCGTCAGGCAAAGCATACTCACCAGAAATAAATCATCCTCTTCATTGATGCTCATCCCAGCAAAAAGCGGAATAAGAGATAAGATACAAATGCAGGTTCCTATGATATTATTTCTGTTATAAATGTCTTTAAATTGCTTTTTTCTCTCTTTTGCCATTTCTGCCACACCGTATTCCGTCTCAAATATTTCTTTTTCCAAATATTCATAGGGCGCCGTCTTACTGTCACAGGAAATAAAAACTGCAACGGCAACAGCTACCAGCGCCAGCAGAACGATTATACCAATTCCTCCTGCCGCATTTTCAGATAAGTAACCTCTTACCTCACTGACTGCTCCTAAAAGCAGCAGGCATATCGGTGAAATAATACATAAAAATACTGCATATGATATGGATTTCGCAGTATTTTCTTTTATAAGAAGAAATTCCGACGCCTCTGCCATGGACACTCTTCTCACTGCCTCCATTTCCGTGACAGCGCCCTTTCCAGACATTGATTCTCTTTCCTCCACCTCATCCTTCAGCAAATAGTCAATACTGACGCCAAACAAATCTGAAAGCTTTATTATTTTTTCCAGTTCCGGAATTGCCTGAGCGCTCTCCCATTTTGAAACTGACTGCCTGGTAACATTCATTTGATTTGCAAGCTCTTCCTGAGACCACCCGCTTTTTTTTCGAAGCTGTATCAGCTTATCTGCAAAAATCATATACTTCTTCCTCCTTCTGATCATTAAATTTCAAACGTCATCTGCCGTTCTGCATAAATTATATATTTTTCTTCGGCTGCATGCTACCAACCAGCTCCTTGCAATGTGTCAACCACAGGTTGCGCTGCTGTTTACATCCCTTATTTTATCATCTTATCTTCCAGATTACGGTACATCTCCACCGGAACAAATGCCCGTACATAAATTCCATTATCCCGGTACTCTTCCTCAATGAGTTCTCCGTATTTCCGCACCAAAGGAAGCTGCCCACCCTGGTCATAGGAAAATACTCCTTCCAAAAACTTTTTGTCTTCACGAAGCATTTCCTCCAGGACAGTTTTCAATTCCTCCAATCCCTGACCTGTCACGGCAGAAATCTTCAACGTTCTATCTGCCTGAAAATCTCTCAAATCCTCATTTTCCATGATCTTGTCTTGTTTATTGAATAATGTTATAACTTTTTTGCCGGTGATTCCCAGGTTTTGCAGCGTCTCGTACACAATATGCATCTGTTTCTCCCGCTGAGGATTAGAAGCATCCACCACATGGATGATAAAATCTGCATATTTTGCTTCTTCCAGGGTACTGCGGAACGCCTCGACAAGATGATGCGGAAGTTTACGGATAAATCCTACCGTATCTGTAAGCAGAATTTCCTGCCCACTGTCCAGCTTCCAATTACGGGTGGTAGGGTCCAGCGTCGCAAACAGCTTGTCCTCTTCTAATACATCCGCATTGGTAAGACGGTTCAGAAGCGTGGACTTTCCAGCATTGGTATAGCCAACAATTGCCGCTACCCTGACCCGGTTACGGCTTCGCTGGCCTCTGGTAATTTCCCGATGCTGTCTTACCTCTTCCAGCTCTCTTTTTAACTGAGACAGCCTGGCCTTGATCAAACGCCTGTCCATTTCCAGCTTTTTTTCTCCCGGTCCTCTGGTACCAATTCCGCCGCCCAGCCTTGACAAAGACGTTCCCAATCCTGTCAGGCGGCTGAGACGATATCGCAGCTGAGCCAGTTCCACCTGAATCTTCCCCTCACTGGTAGAAGCTCTGGCGGCAAAGATATCCAGGATGATCAATGTCCGGTCCATCACTTTACACTCTAAGGCTTCCTCCATGTTTCGAAGCTGTGCCGGAGACAGCTCATCATCACAGACAATTCCTGTAGCATGAAGTTCTGTGATCATCTGCCTGATTTCCTGCAGCTTTCCCGTCCCCACATAAGTTCCCGGATGAATGTTTTCCCGGTTCTGTACAGCAGTCCCCACCACCTCTGCTCCGGCAGTCTGTACCAGTTCTCCCAGTTCTGTCAAAGAATCGCAGGTATCATCCCCTTCCTGGAAACTGACGCCCACAAGGATCACCTTTTCCTCCAACTCTTCCACGTGAAATGCTTCTGTCATGCAATCCCTCCTTCAATATTTTGTTTGAGTTTTCCCATTTTTAACAACAACCAATATTTTAGTACCAAAAGGTCTTGCTGCCTTTGGCAGCGTAGACATCTTGCACAAAAAGTGTTTCCATCACTTTGTGCTGGAAACCTTTTGGTACTATAAAACCAAAAAATGGGAAAACTCAAAAATATTTTGCTATTGCTATATTATAATAATTATTCTATACTAAAGTCAAACAGATATGCTAGGCAGAAAGATACTGCCGGCAGAATATGAAAGGAGAACCTCTATGAAAATCGCAGTTACTTATGAAAACGGAGAAGTATTTCAGCATTTTGGCCATACCAGCCAATTTAAAGTGTATGATGCAGAAGATGGAAAAGTGATTTCCTCAGAAATTTTAGATACGAACGGACAAGGACACGGCGCACTTGCCGGCTTTCTGCTGGGAGGCGGTGTAGACGTACTGATCTGCGGCGGCATCGGCGGCGGTGCAAGAGCAGCTCTGTCAGAAGCAGGAATTGAACTCTATCCAGGTGCTTCTGGAAATGCAGACGCCCAGGTAGAGGCCTTTCTTAAAGGGCAGCTTTCTTATGATCCTGATACCATGTGCAGCCATCATTCTCATGAAGAGGGGCATAGCTGCGGCAACCATGGCTGCGGTTCTGAGAGCTGTCATTAAATTTGTTCTTTGTTATGAAATAGGTAATTGCGAAACTCAGTAAATTTTTGAATTTCATATACAATTCAAAAAATTTAAGAAGAAATATTTTATCATACAAAACGCTAAGAAATGCATTCTAGCACCATGGAAACGTACTCCAGAGCATCCCTCTATGTCAAAAAACTGACATTACTAAGGAAAAAACACAAAAATCATGGAAGCCTTTGCGGAACATGATTTTCGTATTAAGTGGTTCGTTGTAATGCTTGGTGCGCCCTGCATTTTGTGCGTTTCGTATGAATAAAATATTTTAGAACAATTGTATGAATTGTATATGAAATTTCGATAATTTGATAGTTTCGCAATTACCTATTTGCTATGAAAAACAAAGAGGGCTGCTGCTCCATAGACGATTATTCATCTATTTTGCAGCAACNCGAAAGCTGCATAGGTTTCCCAAACATAACTGAAGATGTTGCAGGAAGCGTCCGCCGAAAGGTGCTGCAATAGAGCAAAAGTGTATGGAACAGTAATGAAAGTACAAAGAATGAGCTGGTAGCTGGCAGGAATTATCTCCAGAGGGCAAGACCCTGATAGAAAGCTAAGCCGGCACTCTGGTTATGGACAGGCAGAACGAAGGAAGTGAGGACCCTCCGGAAGGGGGATGATCCTGTTGGACATGAGAGGTGAGCTGCCATATAGGGAAGGGTACACATCGAGGCCATTTAGAACGGGAAGTGATGACGTTTTATTTGGAGTGCCCACAAACACTATATATCTGCCCTGTATGAGGTAAAGATCACTCCATAACCTCAGCATCATTCATTAACAGGTATCAAAAAGTATTGAATTTATTGAAAAAAACACTTGACTATATGGAGAGGACGTAAGACTATGCAGGAGATTAAATGTCCTAATTGTGGAGAAGTTTTCGTGGTTGATGAATCTGGTTATGCACAGATTGTTCAACAAGTTAGAGATAAAGAATTTGATAGAGAAATCAAACAAAGAGAAAAAGATTTTGAAGAAATGAAAGAAAAAGATTTAGAGCTAGCTAAGATGAAGCAGAAAGAGGAGTTTGATAAATTATTTTCTTCAAAAGAAGCAGAACTTGTGGAGAAGGACAAAATGATTGAACAATTAAAGACACAAGTATCTGGGAAGGAGACTGAGAAACAGCTTGCAATAAGTGAAGCTATTAATGAAAAGGAGAAAGAACGAGAACTTGTAGTTGAAAAGAAAAATGATGAATTAGCGGACAAGGATCATATAATAGCGCAGCTAAAAGCTCAAATAGAAAATAGTGAAAATGAAAGAAAACTGGCTATTTCAGAGGCTGTTAGTGGAAAAGAAAAAGAAATTTCAAAGAAAATAGAAGAAATTAATGTGCTGAAGGAAAAGTTTTCTGCTGAGGACAGAGAAAAGGATAAAGTCATTGAGCAGCTAAAAGCTCAAATGTCTGGGAGTGAAACTGAAAAACAGTTAGCAGTTAGTGAAGCTGTTAATAAAAAGGATAGGGAGAAGCAAGAGGCGCTGGAAAGAAAAAGCGAGGAACTGACAGAAAAAAATCGTATTATTGAAGAATTAAAAGCGAAACTTGGAAATAGCGAAACAGAGAAGAAACTGGCAGTTTCAGAGGCAGTTCAGGAGAAAGAAAAGGAACTTTCTCAAAAATTAACAGAAATTACGGAACTAAAAAGTCAACTGTCGAATAAAGATACAGAAAGCCAATTAAAAGAACAATCTTTGCATAGAGAATATGGAGACAAGCTTAAATCAAAAGATGAGTTGATTGAGTATTATAAAGATTTTAAAGCTAAACAATCTACTAAGATGGTAGGAGAAAGCCTTGAGCAGCATTGTCTGAATCAATTTAATTCATTAAGAATGACGGCATTTCCAACAGCATATTTTGAAAAAGATAATGACACGAAAACAGGGAGTAAGGGGGATTTTATTTTCAGAGAAGCAGCAGAAGGAATAGAGTTTATCTCCATTATGTTTGAGATGAAAAATGAGATGGACGAAACAGCGACTAAACACAAGAATGAAGATTTTTTTAAAGAACTTGATAGAGATAGACGTGAAAAGGGATGTGAGTACGCGGTATTGGTTTCTTTGCTGGAAATTGATAATGAATTGTATAACAATGGTATTGTAGACGTTTCATACAGATATGAAAAAATGTATGTAATACGCCCTCAATTTTTTATTCCGCTTATTACGTTGCTGCGAAATGCCGCATTGAATTCATTAAAATATCGGCAGGAATTAGAATTGGCGAAGCATCAGCAGATAGATATTATGCATTTTGAAGACAACATGAATACTTTTAAAGAGGGATTTGCACGCAACTATAGAATCGCCAGCGATAAATTTAAGACTGCTATTGACGAGATTGATAAAACAATTTCGCACTTGCAAAAAACGAGGGAAGCGCTTCTTTCGTCTGAAAACCAACTTCGCTTGGCTAATAATAAGGCAGAAGATTTAAGTATTAAGAAGTTAACAAAAAATGCGCCTACTGTGAAGAAAATGTTTGATGGAATGAATAACAAAGATCTTATTTCTTAATGCAGTGTGAGCGAGAAAAGTTATAGGTATATTTGTTATGATAAAGCAGCTTACGTTTGGCGGTAAGGGGGCTGACATAGTCCTGCCCCATGGAATCCAGTTTGATTTTACATAATGGAAGGAGAGCAAAGTATGGGATATTTAGGTGAAGACATCAGAAAATTAGGGTTTGGATTGATGCGTCTGCCCCAGAAAAATGGAACAATTGATGTGGAACAGGTAAAGGAAATGGTGGATTTGTTTATGGCGGCAGGATTTACTTATTTTGACACGGCATGGGCATATGCCGGAAGTGAGGCTGCAATCCGCCAGGCGCTGGTGGAGCGTTATCCCAGGGAAAGCTATCAGCTTGCCACCAAAAATGCGGCGTGGATTAACTGTAAGACAAAGGAAGAGGCATATGCACAGTTTGAAACCTCGCTGGAACAGACAGGGGCAGGATATTTTGATTTTTATCTGCTTCATAACCTGGGAGAGAGCAGAACTCATTATTTTGACGATTATGATATGTGGAATTGGGTCCAGGAGAAGAAAAAAGAAGGACTTATCCATCATGTGGGATTTTCGTTTCATTCCACTCCAGAAGAGTTGGAAGAGATTTTAAACGCGCATCCCGAAACAGAGTTTGTTCAGCTTCAGATCAATTATGCAGATTGGGAAAATCCTGCGGTGCAGTCCAGACGATGCTATGAAGTGGCAAGAAAACATGGCAAGCCAATTATTATTATGGAGCCGGTAAAGGGCGGAATGCTTGCTACGCCGCCTGAGACAGTACAAAAGATTCTCAAAGCGGCGGAGCCAGAAAGCTCGGTGGCATCATGGGCGGTCCGATTCGCAGCTGATTTGGAAGGGATTATTACTGTTCTTTCTGGAATGAGCAATATAGAACAGATGAAAGATAATCTTTCCTATATGGAACATTTTATGGGATTTACAGAGGGTCAGAAAGAAAACTTAAAACAGGCGCAGGAAGAATTAAAGAAGATTCCTCTGATTCCATGTACTACCTGTAATTATTGTGCAAAAGTGTGCCCTGAGAATATTGGGATTTCCGGTTCTTTTACTGCCATGAATTATCTGACCCTCTATCGTGATATTGGCCTGGCAAAGCATCAGGAGGAATGGCTGGTAGGCGGTCATGGACTGAAACATGCAAATCAATGCGTTAAATGCGGTAAATGTGAGAAAGCATGTCCGCAGCATATAGCCATCAGAGAAAATCTGGGGAAAGTGGCAGAGGCGCTGTTAGCATAGGATCATAATATGCCGCCGTTTGCCGCAAGTTCGCTTTCTAATTCAGGATCAGCAGTTATACCGCAGAAACTGCAGCCGCAAATTGCCAGTCCCGGCGTATAATCAAGCTGCTGAATTTCGGCGCCGGTATCAGCATTCAGGCACAGAAGGTGATAATTTTCATAACAGGCAACAATGTCAGAGCTTTTCCATGGAACAGCGAATTCCCAACAGGCATTGCTGTTATAACTGCCCAGTTTTTTCTCAAAGCCACAGGATATTTCCTCATAAGTACAATGATGATAGTCATTATGAAGAAATAAACTGCAGGAATTTTTCAGAAAAATTGCTCTCTTTTCAGTATCCGACAGGTATACATAACTAAATCTTACATCATCATTTTTATATTTTGATGTGGTATGGACATGTTTATAAAATAGAAAGTCAAGGGCAGCTGGCGGGGCGGAACATGCAATTCGCTTATTATTTTTGATCTCATAACATTTTGGAAGCGGGATGTTCAGGCGTTCCGTTTCCAAAAAGAATCCCTGCGTCACCCAGTAGGACTGAAATCCGTTGTCGTATTTGGCGCCTGTAATCCCCAGATCCCCATGCCGGGGAATAAAATAGGGAGAAATTTCATCTGTCAGCTCTGGCAGAATATATCCCCAGGTGAATGTATAATATATTTCTTGTTTGAGCTTTTTTCTCTCGCAGAATTCGCAGCGGCTGTCTACATGGCAGGAACCGTTGACCCAGTCTTGTACAAGGGCAATCTCAATGTATTTGCCGAAATAATCGGCATTGGCCACACGTTCGTTTTCCGATGCTTCCAGAATTAAATGGCAGATGCCGGAAGAAAGATGATATTCCATACAGCGGTACTGGGTTGAGATTAAGAGCCATTCTCCCAAGTGATCAAAACACATATTGCAGATGCTTTCATTTTTATTGATGGTGGAAAAGCATACAGTCTGTTCCCCTGTCCGCATGTTCAGGAGAACAATTTTTTCATGGTCCTCCCTGGAAAAATTCAATGCCAGGAGCTGCAGCCGTGGTTCAAAACAGCAGATGCCGATAAAATAATCACGGTCATTAAAACAGTAAGAATCTGTCAATGTTAAAGGAGATCCGCTGAAAACAGAAACACCGTTAAACATATGTATCAAAAAAATACGTTCCTGTTCGGAGTCGTAAATCAAGTCGGTACAGTTATAATATGCCAGATTGTATTTTAAAATCAGGGTGTCTTCTTCTGAATTCCATTCATAAACATTTGTATCTGTACCGACAATGAAACGATTGTTTGCGGGAACTACAAAAGTTTTAAATGTGAGGTCACGCTCCTGTGCAGAATCAGAGAGCAGTTTGTTTATGCCGCGAATGGGATACTTCATTAACACAGAAAAACGGGATGCAGTGATGCTGGTGAGATAACAGTTTTCAGGATACATAAAGTAAAATTCTTCCGGATGATTCGGATGAATATGGATCGCATTGGGCGGCATGTCATTTTCTCTGGTAAGCGCTTCAAACAGGAAGCGGATGTTACCATTCTCGCAGAAGAACTGTTCTATCTGCATGGATTTGTAATTAAACAGCAGAAAGCTCTTAGAGGCAGGTATATATTTGACAGTGGGCATGGTCTGCGGCATTCCGGTAAAGAAATACAAAGTTTCACAGGTATTATTCTCTGCTGACAGTTTTATCAGCATGCAGGGAACAGGCAGAGCGTCATTCTCCTGTTCTTCATCCTCTGCCAATTCGCTGATTTCTTCGCCCTCTGCGTCTTCATAATAGAACTCTTCAACTTCCCAATCATACACATTGTATTCTGCTGTGAAACCATAGATTTCCGACTCCATGGTCTCTGCGTATAGTTGTGTTTCAGACAGCAGACTGCCGTAAGTGCGGCAGTAGCAGATACACTGATGCTCTAAAGAAAAACAGTAGACAGTTTTGCAGTCACATACCATGAGAAGCCCTTTCGAATCGCCAGTAAAGGAGAAATAGTTTAAGTTTTTATGCTTCTCGGAGGGATTGAGCAGAACACCGTTTTTTTCTGGCTGTGAAAGGTCGTACAGTATGACGCAGATATGGATGCCGTCGGCAAGAGGTTCCTGCTGTTTTACGGCAAGAAATTTTCCATTAGGTGATATTTTCAGAAAGCCTGCCTCAGAGAAATCGGAAATTCCTGTAGGTTCTTTGGAAAAAAGTTCATATTCCAGTTTTCCAGACAGCACATCCCAGCATTTGATACATCCTTCCATATCTAAGGTAAAGCACTGCATATTGTGGTATACATAGTCAATTACAGAATCTTCATGATCCTGCGGCCGAAAGTTTTCTTTATATAAATGCGCGTTGTCAAAGATGGCGGCAAGCGTTTTTGTGGAGCCTTTTTTACTGCAGGTAACGTTAAAAAAACTGCAGTGCTGAAAGTCCAGGCTGCTTAAATCCATGCCGGATAATTCTTTTCTGCCATAAAGAACTGCCGAGAGAATATTTTGCAGCAGATGATGAACGTCATATTTTACTGCACACAGACGTCTGCAGTAACAGATGGCATGTTCTAATACTTTCTGCTCGTCTGTCTTTGCTTCTGGAAGAAACCAGTTTTCAGTACAAGGATCTAATTGAGGACGGTTTCGGTGTTCCATCAAAATCTGGCTGATAAATTCCGTTTTATGGTGATGCCAGTAATGAGTATTTAAAAAGTCATGAAAGCTGAAAGGAGCTTCTTTTTCTCTGCTGTTTTGGAAAAATTGCCGCGTATTGATGCATTGGAGCAGTGAGAGAAGCTGTACATCCCAGATGGCAGAAAAATAGTCCCGGAAATGGTGATGAATAAAAGAACAGCGGTTTCTATCATAAAAATCTCCCGTATGGTTCTGATATTGATATATAATGCCAAGATAGCCATGAATGCAATTGATAATATCCGTTGTATTCACTCTGCCTTCTACATACAAGGAGTTGGCTGTCAGAAGCAGAGTCTGCGCTTTGTAGTCAAAATCACGGAAAGGAATGACGTCGACACCAGTGCATAAAGACTGAAGGCAAGAGACAGAATCACAGATCAGTGATTCAAAATCTGTATCATTTACGGAGAAACTGTCATTTTGCTCAAACTGCCAACCAATATAAGGCAGGACAAAATCCAAAACAAAAGAGGTTTGTCTGGTATTCAGAGGGTTTGTGCGGGTATCAGCGGCATGTTTACGTATATTATAAAAACAGGAATTTCGGTGAAAAAAATGATAAAGGATTTCACCAGGGGTTTCCGGGATCAGATCCGTAGCTTTTTCAGCAGTGAACATACACAGAAAGAGCGGAATACGCAGGCAGTTGATCAATGATCTGTTGGACATGTAAAGCCCAATGTAAACCTCACTGATATTGTTTTGCTCAAAATAGCAGCGGATATCTTCATCTTCTAAACCAATCAATTGTACATTTTTAAAATCGGCAGCATAATAAGCAGCCTGTGTCTCACGGCTGGTAGTAATAATACGGACATTTGGATAAGTGTTCAGTACGGAGATTTCATTGCTGAGCATCGTGCGTACAGAGAGATTCTCATTTGATTTTACTTCGTTAAAGCCGTCTAAAAGAAGCAGATAGCGGGGAAGATTGTTTTCCGGAATCCGCTGAAATTCTTTTTCTACCATATTAAGAATCTGCTCATCGACGGAGTGAATCGAACGGTGGTTTTCAAATAACTGGCCAATGTAGCGGGTAATGAAGTTAGTTTTTCCCAGGCTGTCGTCATACCAGTCTTTGATCTGTACCGGGCAGCGGTTCAGCTCAATAAAGAATGGAACTGGATACCCGGATTTGTATTTTTTTTCTTTTCCGTTCTCATTCAAAAATGCTTCCTTCATCAATTGGTGCAGAAAAGTAGTTTTGCCAATTCCCCCTTCGCCGACAATGGCGATATTTTCCGTTCCCGACTTGCTAATATCCATAACAGGTACGACGCTGTCGTCTGTCTCGCGATAGCGGGCAGGAAAGTCTGGTTCTGCCACATACCCTTTGGGCAGAATTGACTGAATGATATTGAGAGAAGCGAACCGTCCTCCTTCGCTGCAGGAGGCGAGAAACTCTTTTTTTGAACATTCCCACAATAGCTGTTCTTCATAGACAGAAGCAGAGGCTTTGGCAAGTTTTTGCAGATTGACGCCGTAATTGTCAAGTATTTTCGGCTGTTTAGATTTTTGCTGAAGGGTATTGTAGTTTCCACAGATAATGCAGAGTGTGATAAAATGTGAAAGCTGGTCTTCGTCAGAGGGATCACAACTGGAAATTAAAATCTGTTTTAAATCTTCGGGCAGAAATTTATCTGCTTCGATCTGTTCACACAATTCTTGATAAATAGCTTCATGACCCCCAATTTTGGAAAGCCATTTTGTCTTGATGCGTTCGCGAAGTCTGGCGTCGCCCTCTTCAAATATAATATGTTCCATGATGTTTTGTGCCAGTGCACGCCTGTGTTTGCCTTTGCTGAAAATGTTTTTTGCGGTCTGGGTGATATCCAGCTCATGGTCAATACCATTTTCTTCAAATAGAAGCATGTACAAGTCGGATTGTTTCAGTCCTAAATCATCACTATGGCATGCCATTATATTTAATACGGAATGAAGTTCCATAAAAAGTCCTCCTTTGTTACCTTTTTGTACCCCTTATGGTTACCGAGAAATGTCGGTGTTTTTGATAATCTGTACCTGGAAAGAGGATGGTTATTTTGAGTTTCCCCATTTTGTGATTTTATAGTGCCAAAAGGTTTTCAGCACAAAGTGATGGAAACACTTTTTCCACGAAGAAGCCTGCAGGTTAAAATGCTGCTTTCTTAAGGTATATTATATCATCCTCGCCAGTTTGTTTCCATAATAAATGCATATTTGTGCGGTTGAGCCATAAGGCGGAAAGGCAGGGACTAGGATGAAATCAAAAAGCAGAAAAAATGAGGTGCAGAGAGGAAAGTCAGGGCATAAAAATACCATTACAGTGATTCGTGACTGGCTGGGGTTTTTGCTCACAGCAGCAGGTTTTTTCCTGAGCTTGCTGGGGATGGCACACGTACAAGTTTCATGTCAATGCGTATTTGAAACAGAAGTTCAGCAATGCCAATCGCCAGAGACGGCGGAGGAAGATGAGAAAGCGGAGCGTTTACTATTGATTACTGATTAATAAGTATATATGTAGCTTAATGATTTATGGAATTTTATTTGTGATGCTTTCATTGTAAATTTAATTTGATTGTAGTATCATATAGGTAGTTAGAGTAAGATTTCTGTTAAAAAACGCTAATAATAAAAGCAGAAAGGACTGATTATATGGCTGTGGCATTAAAAGAAGATTACCAACGAGCTTTAGACGAACAGAAACAAGAAGTCCGGGAGCTTGTAATGGCTGGCTTGGAACAGATAAAAGAGGGGAAGACGAAAGACTTTAATACTGTATGTGACAGATTGGAGAAGAAATACAGAGATGAGGCAATATCAAATTAGGATTACAGAGTTGGCAGAGGAAGATTTAGATTTTGCATATGTTAGTTGATAGTAAAGCATGGCTTTATCGTACATTTGGGTTATAAATTGAATGATACCATGTGATACCCTATGATACCTGTTTACTCTGAAACTCAAAATAATATGGAAAATATGAGAAATAAGTGGTATAAAATAGTGGGAAATACGCCTGGCAGGTCAACAAATAGGTTAATTGTTAGGGAAATAGAATAATTATTAAATAAAAAAGGGGAGATGTATATGGAGGAAATTATTTTTACGGCCAAGAGCCTTGAGAAACAGTATTGGAAAATCAAAACCTTTGAAAGATGTCAGGCGCTGGATGGATTGGATATGGAAATTCACCGGGGAGATATTTACGGATTTGCAGGTGAAAATGGTGCTGGTAAAACTACGTTAATGCGGATTATGACAGGCCGGGTCCAGCAGACAAGCGGTGAAATCACTCTTTTTGGAAAAAGCAGCTTACCGGAACTGTGTACGCAACGAGGGCGGATTGGCGCATTAATTGAGGCTCCGGCATTATATCCTGGTATGACAGCAGAGGACAATCTGGAGGTGCTTCGCCTGCAGCGTGGTTTAGCAGGGAGAAGATGTATTTCCGAGGTATTGGAAACGGTTGGACTTGCCGATATGGCGCCAAAAAAGGTTAAAGATTTTTCCCTGGGAATGAAGCAGCGGCTAGGACTGGCCATGGCGCTTTTGGGAAATCGGGAGTTTTTGGTATTGGATGAGCCGGTGAACGGTCTGGACCCTGAAGGCATCATAGAACTTCGTGAATTGTTGATGAAGTTAAACAAAGAGCGGGGTATTACGATATTGATATCTAGCCATCTGCTGGGAGAATTAAATCAATTGGCTACTTGCTATGGCTTTATTCATAAAGGGAAAATGGTGGAGCAGATTTCAGCGGAGAAGCTTAAGAGAAAATGCAGAAAATATTTGAGTATCCGTGTAAGTGATGTGCATAAAACGGCTGCAATTCTTCAAAAGCAGTTTCCGAAACTTGAAACGGAGATTATCACAGAGAACAGGGTGCATCTTTATGACTTTTCTGGAAATACCGGGGAGGTTATAAAGGCGTTGGTTATGGGAGAAATAAATGTGAAGGAAATTAAGCCTGAAAGCTCTAGCCTGGAAGAATATTATATGTCAGTAATAAAAGGGGGGAGTTTATGAGATGTTTAATTAATGCAGAATGGTTTAAGCTCAAAAAGTCATTAGGATTTAAAATATTGCTTTTGGGAAATATAATCATTACGCTTCTAATGGTAATTTTGTACATATTTGTACTGGATTCTGAGTTTACAGGATATCGGATCATGAAGAGCAGTCTGGCTCTGGTTCTTTATCATGCATACATAGGGTATTTGTTTGCAGCTATCTTTTGCTGCAGCGAATTTTCCAACCGTACCTTTGCTATGAGTTTATTATGTGGATATTCCAGAAAGCAGGTATTTTTGTCAAAAGTTATAGTTTTTTTTCAGGGAATGGTTCTGCTTTATTTTGAAGCTGTAGGGCTTGAAACTATCTTTTTTTCAGCAGGGAATGGTTTTGGTATGGGATTTAATCTGGACAATGTGATAATTATGTTGAGACTGTTATGCTTTGGTTTGATAGGATGTCTCACAATAGGAGCTGTTATAATTTTTGTTGCAGCAGTTGCAAAAAAAAGCATTATTACTTTTGGCGTTGGTATTGGGTGTACGTATGTTTTGTTGTGGATGGAAACTACATTTTATGATAATCCGTTGCCTTTTGTAAAATATCTATATACCTATCAGATTAGACAGTTGAATTTTGGGGGAGAAAAATTTTCACCAGGTCTGTTTCTAATGGTTATGGCGGCAACATTTATTATTGCGCTGGTGTCAGCAACCTTAATTTTTGAAAAGTCTGAGTTAAAATAAGAGGTGTCAGGCTTCAGATGATTTGAAAAGGGTACCATCTCAGAACTATGATTTAGTTAGTGAGATGGTACTTTTGCTGATTTGGCAGAATTATGAGATATGATTGAGCCTGCAAGCCGAGGAAATGAGTTTTCTAGACACGTCCTAGGGAGATATTGATATGAAAAAGTGGATTATATTCGATGTAATGGGAGTTATTTTTACAGTAGGTGATGATACTAACGATTTGCTCTTTCCCTTTGTACAACAAAGAAATAAGTTTATCACGAGAGAAGAATTAAATAATACATATATGGATGCCAGTCTTGGCAAAATTACATCGGAAGAGTTTTGGAGAAGAACAGGTATCTGCCAGCGGGGGGATGAGCAGGAAGTCTGTAAAGAATATTTGGATACCTGTTTGAAAATAGACGAGAATTTTATGCAGATTGCAAGACGTCTTAAGAATGGATACAATTTAGCTGTATTATCAAATGATGTTAGTGAGTGGTCTGCATATCTAAGAGAAAAATTTGCAATAGATGATGTAATAGAATTTTCTATTATAAGTGGTGATGTAAAATGCCGTAAGCCTGATATAGAGATTTATCAGCTTGCGGTCAACAAAGCGAAAGTAAATGCGGCAGACTGCGTATTTATAGATGATAGAGATAAAAATTTGATTCCTGCCATGGACCTGGGAATGAAAGTGATTAGATTCTTGCGTGATGATGATTCTGCACGATTACGTGGGGTGCAAAGTATCTCAAGCTTTTTAGAACTTGAAAATATGTTGAAAAATATTTGGAAAGTGTAAAACTCAATGCGGTTTGCGGAGATCTTGTAAAAAAGATGCGGGTGTATTTTAGAAATATAATACAGGAAGGAGACAGAAATGATTAGTATAGATATCGAGTATAATAACATAAAGAAGAAATTGTTTTAACCTTATTTCAATTTGTGTTGTATTTTTAAATAGGCAATTGCGAAACAACTAAATTATCCAAATTTCATATACAATTTATACAATTATGCTTAAATATTTTATTCATATAAATGCAAAAAATGCAGAAAATTAAATGCATTTCTTAGGGTTTTGTATGATAAAATATTAATTCTTAAATTTTTTGAATTGTATATGAAATTCATCAAATTATTGAGTTTCGCAGTTACCTATATTTCTAAAAAAGGAAAGGAGAAAAAATGTTAAAATCAATTGAAGCACTAAAAAACGAATGGGAGTACGTCAGAGGAATAACTTTATGTTTTCTAGAAAAGTTAAGTGATGTGGATCTGCATAAGAAGTTTCCACGTAATGAACTAAATACAATATTATTACAATGTAATGAATTGTATGATATTCAGCAAAATTATTTAGAGGCTATTAGAACGCATTCTATGGAATTTGTTAAGCATAATTTGTATATAGATTCAGCAGAAGAATTAGTACAAAAAATGAAAAAACTTGATATAGAATTGAAAAAGCAATTGGAATCTTTGGTTGGGGAAGAGTGCATATCATGGTTTGGAGAAAAAAAAGATATTCATGAACATTTATGTGCAATGATTGATCATGAAATGATGCATGTGGGTCAAATTGTAGCTTTTTGCTATGCAGTAGGCATTGTTATTCCAGAACAAGTTGTTAAAGATATGTCTTTAGATGGTTAAAATAATCTGAATAGGAACAGTTCAATGTTGTGCATTTGCATGTGGTGCAGGTATTGTCACAGTGGCGTTTTGCAAACGCCTAAAATATTATTTTCAAGAAAGGAAAAAGTTATGGCAAAATATGATGTTAACATTGATTTAGCAAATGAGACGAAAAAAGAAATGGCACAGATATTGAATGATGAAGATAAGCATATTTTAAATAAGGTTGGGGCCTTTGCCAGTTTATATGATATTAGTTTGTCTGGGTATAGAGATCCTGTTTTGGTGTTGAAAACTGAAGAGCCTGGTTCTAAGCAGATGATAGCAATGAAATATGATAAAATAGAAAATGTTTGTTATGACATGATTAATCATCTGATCAATGATTGCATTGTAATGGGAGCAAAACCACTGACAGTGCAAGATGCAATAATATGTGGAAAAATGGATAAAAAAATTGTTACGCGCATTGTAAAAGCGATAGCAGAAACGTGTAAAACAAATGGATGTGCACTGACCGGAGGGGAAACATCTGAACAGCCAGGCGTTTTAAGTGATGATACATATATTTTGACATCTAGTATTGTTGGGATTGTTGAAAAAGAACATATTATCGATGGTTCAAAAATCAAAAATGGCGATGTAGTTCTTTCATTGGAATCAAGTGGAGTGCATACAAATGGATACACTTTGGTAAGAAGAATTATGAAAGAAAATCCAGAAATTTTAAATGAAAAGATAGGAGAACATAGTTTTATTGACACAATACTCACTCCACATAGATGTTATTATAATGATCTTAAGGGGCTATTTGGCAAAAATTTAATACATGGTTTGGCTCATATAACTGGGGGAGGAATTCGAGAGAATTTGAATCGAATTTTACCAGACGACCTTGATGCCAAAATAGATTTGTCGAAATATCAGGTTCTTGAGATTTTTAAGTTGTTGAAAGACTACGGAAAGATAGATGATAATGAGATGGTCCGTACATTTAATTTAGGAGTGGGGATGGCATTAGTTACATCAGAAGACAAAAAGTCTGCTGTTATGGATTATTTAGAAGAAAAGGGACTTAATTGTTATGAAATAGGAGTGATTTGTGAAGGGAATAAGCAGGTAATATGCCAGGGAAAGATTGACTGGAGATGCTGCTATTATGATATGCAATAAGTGTTAAGGCGGATGTGAATATACAGAGTTTTTTACTGGGGGAAATGTAAGCAGTAAGATTGTTTAACTTGATCTCTTTGAAGCTATATATGACAAAGAAAAATTAAATGTTGAAAGAAGGTGGAAAAAATAAATTCCAAACAATCATTAGCATTATTGTGGATTACCATTATGAATCAATCTCAAAACAGTAAAGCTATCATTGCTAACATATCTATTTTATTCGAAAGATTATCAGTCGATAAAGATATAGCAAATATTCCATATGAGGAAATTTATCATGCGATGACAATGCCGACAAAATTACATAGATTTCCAAAGAAAATGTCAGAGTATTTATATAAGTCATTAGTTACAATATATGAAA
The DNA here is from genome assembly GCA_910575075.1 of Lachnospiraceae bacterium. Taxonomy (GTDB): domain Bacteria; phylum Bacillota; class Clostridia; order Lachnospirales; family Lachnospiraceae; genus Petralouisia. The sequence goes on along the minus strand of CAJTCY010000003.1, from coordinate 62,468 downwards.
AATTTGAAAATCAGCCGTCAAACATTTTTAAGACAAGAGATTGTGTTACGGATAATTTACTACTATTTAGTGGAATAGGAATGCATAAAGCATTAATTGCGTTGTATAAATATGATTGTTTAATTAGTTCAAAAATTTTACCATCAGACAAGCTGCATTGTAATATTAACCCAGAGGATATATCGGTTGAATTGGTTTATTTACAGTCTTTAGGTGAGGCAGGATAATAGATAATTTAATGGGGCTATTGCAAAAGTAGATGGATCATCTACTGGAGCAATAGCTCCTTTTTTGTGTTCAAATAAACAGAAAAGGGGGGCGCCGCTCAATTGTCTAATTTGATGATTTTGCGCCCCCATAAATTTAGCAGCTAAAATCAATTTGACTTTAGTCCTAAATAGGTGTATTAATGGGAAATAAAATGTCTTAAAATGATATATTAAAGAATCATAGTTCGAGGAAAATTACCTATGTGTATAAAATATCAAGATTTTTTAGAAAGACTCAGAGAAGAACGTATATCCAGGCAATGGTCCCAGCAGCAGATCGGACAGAAGATGAGAATGACTCAAAGCCATTACAGTAAGGCTGAGAGGGGCAGCCGGCGCTTCACTTACTATGAAATAAAGTGCTTATGTGAATTGAATCTTGATATTTATTATATTTTTACCGGGTATCGCTGTAAGCCGGAATACAGAGAGTTTTTTCAAAATGCACGTATGGAGAATTAAAGTTTTATCTGGGGATATTGTGTTCTATGGCAGAGCACTTATATACCATTCGGCTATTAGAATTAGATAGGGAAATTTATCGGAAAATACAGTTTATACAGTATGTTTTGCTTCCGTGCAGTGATAATAAAACAATTTTTTACCTGCTCAGGCGGGGAATGGACTGCAGTCAGAAAAAGATGGCGGATCTATTGGAAATAGATATAAAAAAGTTGCGTAATTTGGAAAACGGCAGTGTATTGCCAGATAGTGAAATTATTTGGAAGATGTCAGTGAAAGCAGGCGTACCGTTTTCTTTGATTGTAAATGATTTGAATGGACTGGGTGAAGAAGTTTCCTACTTATTGGAGTTACTGGGAGATAATGAGAGGAGGAAAATATTCGACCACTTCAAAACTTATCATGAAATTTTTGGGTAAGGGTATTTAAATTAAAAATGGGGGAGATTTTTTTGAAGAAGATTTTAGTATTAGAAGATAATTGTACGGCGTTGAGTCATCTTGTATCACTGATCAATGAAATAGAGATTCCAAATACTCTGTTTCAATGTGATAATATAAAAGATGCGTACCTGTATACCATGGAACGTGATATAGATTTGTTTATTGTCGACGTTATTTTAGAGCCGCATAACCCAGGGGATTCATCAGGGTTAAAATTTGTTGAGAGGCTACGTAGCATTGACAAATATATGTTTACTCCAGTGATTGTTGTGACTTCATTGGAAGATGCGAAATTATATACATATGAAAAACTGCATTGCTATAGTTTTGTAGAAAAACCTTTTGATTCTCAAAGACTGAAGGAGCTGATAAGGCAGTGCTTGAAATATTTCAATTGTAATGATACGCCCCAAAATTTATATTTCCGCAAAGATGGGATTATCCTGTCAGTGAACAGAGAGGATATTGTCTATGCAAACTGCCAAAAACATATTTTGAATATTTATACAAGGCAGGGAGACCAATTAAATATTCCATATGTAACATTGAAGAAGTTTTTAGAAGAAGCAGACAATACATCTATCATACAATGCAGCCGGAATACGGCGGTTAATAAGAATTTTATACACAATGTTGATATTCCAAACCAGATAATTCAATTGAAAGATAATATGGGCAGGATAGAAATGGGCATTATGTATAAAAATCTCTCAAAGAATTATTTCAATAAGTATGTTTACGATAATTTCTCTGTTTATGGAAGAATTGTCGATTATTGTCTGTATTCACAGGATATTTGGGCGAAAAATCAAATTTGATAGAAGAACTATTTCTTTGATAATTTTTCAGGTGTGTATTTTGTCGCTGGTTAATTATTGGGGATTAGGCAAAGGAGCGGCGGGATTTACATTTGTATTTATTTTTATCTATTGTAAAATTCAGTTTAAAGTGAAATTTGTTTCATGTGCGGTAAGTGTGTTTTTTTTGAGTATTATTGTAACAGCGCTGCAGTTTATCTGTCTGCTGCTGACGAGTGTTGTTATGTTAGATAATGAAGGACTGAGGGTGATGATTGCTGATGCTGCCGTATTGTTTTTCTGTGTAGTCCTTCTGCCCAGATTCAAAGTGGACAAATTGAGGAAAAACGCATGGCTGAGAAGCAAATACTCAACAGGTGTATTTGGATTTGTAGGAATTGTAATGGTAATTTTACTGGTACAAGATAAAATGTTAGAAGGAATACAGGCAGAATTTTTTATATTTGCAGTTCCGGCAGTTTTTGTGCTTACATTATCAATTGGCAAGTGGGCGGAGTCACAGGAAAGAATCAAGAAAATTGAAGAAGAGATGGACAGCCATATTCACCAACAGGAGAAATACAGTGAACTTTTGCAGAAAGTAAGGCTGCGGCAGCATGAATTTAAAAATCATTTGACTGCAATCTTCTCAACACATTATACATATAAAACCTATGAGCAGTTGGTAGAAGTCCAGAAAGAATATTGCAATAAATTGTTAGGGGAGAATAAGTATAATAGTTTATTGCTGATTGGAGATGATGTTCTTGCAGGATTTTTGTATGGAAAATTTCAGGAAATGGAAGAGTGTGGAGTGCAAATCGAATACGGTATACATGCGAATCTGGAAGAGATAGAAGTACCAGATTACTATTTAATTGAAATTCTTGGTATTCTTCTGGATAATGCAGCAGAGGCATATCAGGGTTCAAAACAGCCTAAAACGGTTTCGTTATCCATTGTTCAAGAGGAAAATTATTATTGCTTTACGATTCGTAACCGGTCTGAATATGTTCCCTATTCAAAGATGGAGCAGTGGTTTCAAATGGATGCCAGCAGCAAGGGTAAGGGAAGGGGGCTGGGATTGTACTATGTCAAAACATTGTGCAGTGAATGGAAGATGGATATACACTGTGAAAATATAGAAATAAGTCAAAAAAATTGGATTCAATTTACGCTGATAGTAAAAAAGGCAGACAGTCAGAAGTGATTGCCTGCCCTTTTAGCCATAATCCAATCGAGTAGTGAAAATTTTATTCGTAGTCTTCTTCTTTTGGATAGGGGTATTCTCCAAATAAAAAGACACTGGCTATGGAATTTTTGATCCACCAGGAAAAAGTGATACAAGCCGCTAAAAAATGTGACGCCATTTTATGAATTCTCCTTTCTGGTATATTTTGCAGCTATTAGCTGCAGGGTATGCAATATAATGATCCAAAACCCTACAATTATAAAATGTGATTCTGGAATTACATATATAAGAGCAGTATAAAATAAAAGAAAACCTGTAATGATAGTTTTGCATCGTTTTATAAATAGTTCAGTATATGGAGGTCGGTACTGTGAAGGAACCGGCCCCACACGGTAACAAATCAAAGTACAGAGTACACAAAGTATGATCCTCAGAGGGCTGGGGAGAAAAATATGTGGTAAAAGTGTGATTGCAAAAGTAAAATATAAGATGCTTCCAGCCAGGCATTTCGTATAAGTATAGAAATGTATTCCTCCAGTGGGGCAGCGAAGGATCAGTAAAATCATCAGGGCAAAGAAAAAAAGTAACAGATTCTCATGAAATATAACTGCCAGAATGATTATTTTGCTGATTTCTGAGGAAAGTGTTTTCAGCAAAAATAGCAGTTGTGCAGCTTGATAAGCGCTTAAATCATATTTTTCCACTAATGCTTGTTTTACTGCCTGCATGGGTAATCACCTCACTTTTAATAGATTCAGAATATCAGAGAATCTGCAAAGAGATAGAATATTTGAGCAGACAGCATGAATTTTATACTCAAGTAGAAAAATAGCGCAATAACCCAGGTACGGTAAAGATTTAGTTAAAAAATCCTATATTTTAGAAATTAAGTGAATGATAGTGAGGAAATTGTGGTATTTTTGAAAAAGGAACTTTTGTTAGACAATTATGGAACGATTGCGGGTTTATTGCCATTTGTCAAAAGGCGTAAAATTTTGACATATGGAGGAGAGGTATGTCAGATATACGTATAGGAGAAAGAATCAGAGAGTTACGTGAGATACAGAATTTTACAAGAGAAGCATTTGCTGAAAAGGTTGAAATTTCATCTAAATTTTTATATGAAATTGAGACCGGAAAAAAGGGTTTTTCTGCAGATACCCTTAGCAGAATATCCAGGGCATTATCCGTGAGCTGTGATTACATCATGTTTGGAGAAAATACGGAAAACTGCAGAGGAGAAAAAATTATATGTGTTTTGGAATCTTTGAATCCAGCGCAGGTATACAGGATTCAAAGCATATTGAAAATGTTATACGATATATGTGATTCTATATAAATTTAATCAGGAAAGATCGAAAAGTTGTTTCCTTTTTGCTATGTAGACAGCCGGAATGATTGGATTCTAGGGAAAATTCAAATAGTTTTAAATGCTTATGGATACTTGATTTTGAGGCAGAATAATGATAAGATGAGGTCACAAACAGGAATAGGATAGTACATGGATAATATATTTGATGGGAGCAGAAATATATCAAAGACAAATGATAAAATTTCGTATGTGGAAATTGGTCAAGGTGGTATGAACAAAGTTGCTGAAAATATTGCCCAAAGAGCTGTAGACGGTATATTAGATTTTAATAGAGGTAAATATGGAAAGGCTTGTGTAGCTATCGGAAATGCATTTCGAGTATATCTAAAAAATTTTGTAAATACGCAACATATTGGAAAATACGTACCTGTTTTGGTTGAATTAAGAAAAATAGAAGATGCTGAAAAACATGCTCTTTTGAATAGAAGAAAACTCACAGAAATCATACATCAATAGGAAAGAGGTGTTATATATGAGTAATAGAGAAAGAATAGTTGAATTATTGGACGTTATACCAGATTATAAAATCGGTTATGTGTTAGCATATGTTCAGGGTATGGCAGCTGATGAAGAAGCAGACGATATCTTTTGTCAAAGAATGATAGAAAACTATGAAAATGCACCAGATGAAGACAAGGAGGAACTACCACTTGAGGAATGTTTAAAAGAATGGGGGCTTGGTTGATGTATCAAATTATCATCAAAAAGAAAGCAAAGAAATTTATTGACAAACTGCCCATAAATGAAAAGAAACGTGTTGTAACTGCAATACAACAACTGCCAAGTGGTGAGGATATAAAGAAATTAAAAGGATATGATGATTTGTTAAGGCTGCGTGTTGGTAATTATCGCATTGTTTATACAGTGGATAATGGGAAACTAATTGTATATGTTATTGACATAGACAATCGTGGAGACATATATAAAAGATATTAATAGAGATGGAATTAGAATATAGGTTATTTTGGAAAGATTTGACAACTTGGGGGAATTGCGCAATGGACGTTGCACGATTCCCTCAGTATCTTTTATTATGAAATTATAAAGCTATGGACATTCCTTAAAAAGGGTGCCCCAAGGATGTGTTTTTGCAGTGTTTTTTTGTGAATGTTTTTCAAATTCCACGCAGAGATATAAAAGGCTATAATAAAGAAGTAAAGAAATATGCCTATCAAAGCTTTTCATAAAATGAAATCTATATATAGAACGTTTTATTAAATTTCTGAATATATTTTTTGTATTTTATTGCATTCTTTAATCCTTTCTCATTTTTTATGTAGATATAACAGTGTTTACAATAAGAATTATAAAATGCGGTTGTTTTGTTGGTATAGTGTTTAATTAATCCGTCCGCTTTTTTACTATTCTTTGTTTTACTATATAATTTTATTAATGAAGTAAGAATATATCTAGCATTTTCACCCATTTCCAAAGCCTTACGAAAAATTTTCTCCGCCTCATCAAATTTGTTTTGTTTAACATAAAGGCATCCTAATTCATTATAGATTGGTAGAGCATCTGCATCAATTTCCAAAGCCTTACGAAAAATTTCCTCCGCCTGATCATACTTGTTTTGCTTTACATAAAGGCGTCCTAATTCATTATAACTTGGCAGATGACCCATTTCCGAAGCCTTACAAAAAATTTCCTCCGCCTGATCATATTTGTTTTGATCTACATAAAGGCGTCCTAACTCATTATAACTTGGCAGATCATCTGTATCAATTTCCAGAGCCTTACGAAAAATTTCCTCCGCCTGATCATACTTGTTTTGCTTTACATAAAGGCGTCCTAATTCATTATAACTTGGGAGATTACCCATTTCCAAAGCCTTACGAAAAATTTCCTCCGCCTGATCATACTTGTTTTGCTTTACATAAAGGCGTCCTAATTCATTATAACTTGGCAGATGACCCATTTCCGAAGCCTTACGAAAAATTTTCTCCGCCTCATCATATTTGTTTTGATCTACATAAAGGCGTCCTAATTCATTATAACTTGGCAGATCATCTGTATCAATTTCCAAAGCCTTCCAAAGCATTTTTTCTGCCGGCTGATATTTTTTTGCCTTTCTATAGATTATTGCTATTTCTGCAAAGACTTTTTTACTTTCGTAATCTGTAAGTTTTTCAAGTTTATCGTCTATTAGATTTTTTTCAATATAGCACACCTTTTCTTGCAGCGAACGGCAATTCCAAAGTTCTGATAACATCAAACGTGACTGATTCTCTGAGGCAAAACCAATTTTTTTAATATGATTTATTAAAGGCAGGTAATTAAGTGTCTCTCCAAATGGCAAAACAATATTGTTGCATATCTTTCCCTTGCGTAAGACATTATCAAATATCGCCTGTGTATTTTTTGTAACCGTTAAATACTGAATCAAACACCTTATGATATTTGCTTTTGGATGGGAATAAAAGAACATTTCTGCGCAAACATCATGTTTTGGCTGAATTGTGTTACGCTCCCTGTTATATCTGACAGGTTCGGTATGTTCGCCGATCATATAATTCATCTTATTCCATAGTTCCTCTGGAAGATGCATCATTTTTGCATAGGTATCTAGGTCTAAGTCCAAAGAAAAGACAGAACATGCCGCAATTGGTTCATAATAATACTCATCTATGGACATATTATGAAACCACTTGCGCAAATGTTCTTTCCACTCTTTCCAGTCAAGATTGATCCCAGATATACTTGGATACGTTTTATTCATGATGAAAAAAATATGATACACTTGCTCTGCGATGGAAGTGATGCTCTCAGGAAGCTGGCTTTCAATCTTATCCATAGACGTTTCAGCCATATTCTTGCCATAATTAACCGCAACAGCCTTTTCTATAACAAGATGTTTCCAATTCTTTTTTAACTCATAATAATGAGTTGTAATATTATAATTTTCAAGTATTTGGAAAACTTCTTTTTCACTGGAGTTTCCCATACAGCATATCGCGGTGATTGGTTCAATCCATCCAGTAAATAGCGGCTCTTCTTCCAAAAGTTCTTCAATCCGCTGAATACGTTCAGCGAAGATAATCTGAATATTTTCTTTTTGCTGTATCGGGAAAGTATTTTTTAGCTTTTTTAACAGTTTTTCATTATAAAATGGACTATCCACACAGATAATATAATTTTTTCCAGTTTCTAACATGTTCCAGAAATTTTCTATATGTTTGGAAGAAATGATATCCATAGATATCCATATGATGGAGGTTTCTTTTTTGCTTAAGGCGAAATTCACTGCCAGACGCATCATTAGGCTGGTCTTGCCTTGTCCTCCGTTTCCAGTAATAATCAAGGATTTCTTTTTATTTATAAGGTCTGTCGCCAATTTTATTAAATCTTCATCTTGAATATCTTTCGCATTGCATACAATAGTGTACATACAATCCCAATTACTGTTAATCCGATAATATAAGGATTCACTATATTGTATCTTATCCGCTGTCAAGATTTGTTTTTCATGGATATCTTTAGCGGAAATCACATGGAATCCGTCGGGTAAGATTTTTTTTTTACGGGCTGTGGATCAGCGCCTGACTGAAACAGTTTCTCAAGCAAAGGCGAAATCATATCATGCCTTTCATAAGGATAGAAGATAGGGCGAATACCAAGAGAAGAGAGATGCTGAATTCTATCAAGGAATTCCCCTTTATAGGCAGATGCTTCTCCAAAACTATATAAATTCGGTTTATGAGGCTCATTCAAATTGTGCGTTGCTTTTGGAAGCGGAATAATAGCGTAATGATAGATATCACGATGACGGGTTAGTTTGTTTAATAATGTCAGAGTTCTATCAGAAATCAGACTGCATCCTAAAAATAGCATAATTTTATTTTCAAAGATTCTTCCTATCAGTTTTTCATAGGCAGATTCTCCAGTGTATATTTCCTGGTATTGTTCCTCTGTCAAAATGCAGTATTCATAACGGGAGACATCTCCATGGAGTTTAAGAAGATATGGTTTATCTTGGCGAAGTATACGGTCAATAGCTGCCTCATCCTTTTCGTAACGCGGCATCAACAGCTCAAAGTCATATTCTAATTGTTCTCTGTAAAGTGTTTCTAACAAATGGTCATAATTTGTGGTAATCATACTAGATTGAAAAAGTTTCGGAAGCCATAACTGGTTATCAGTAAATGAATCAATATTCTTTTTGTCAAAAGTTTCAAGGAAATAGTCCTTAAATTCTAAGCTTCCCATTTTATTCTCAAGCAGGGAAGCAGCCTTTTCCATATTACCGATACGTATTTCCTTATTTATTTCATCTTCAATTCCGTATATTTTTGAATTCTCTTTCAGAAGGTTTATCCATGACGGAAATTGAGGACGAGAAAAGCCGGCTCCAATAAATGGAACAATCTGCCTTGCCTTAAAATCCGCCGCAAGCAGGTTAAAATTTCTATCATTTTTATGAATTTTCATCAGCTCATAAAATAGTGCCTCGCCGTTCATTTTTATCAACTCCCTTGTATGATTCGAATTTAGGAACGGTAAGAGAATAACTGTCACTTCTTGACTTGTCTATTTTTCCGATAGCACATTGCTAAAGTAAATGACAAAAAGCCTTGCCGCAACGCGCTGCGCTCATGTTTTTTGTATTACACTCTTGAAGAAATATCCTGCACAATCCGTGTCACTTATTTTTCTGCAGTTCCTTATGTGCGCTTTTAACAATATATTTAATATAACATTACGCCTTCATTTGGACTTATGTCAATACTTTGGAAAAGAAAATTATCATGAAAAAAAACTTGATTTTTTTGAAAATTGTGTTATGCTGTTAACTATATTGAAAAGAGAAAGAGGTGGAAGGATGTTTAACTTTTCTTGCAGATAATGGTAAAAAACAGAGGTGCTGGTATTTCAGTACTGTTTTTATTGCAAGAAAGTTATAAGTCTGTCCGTCTTTGCATAAATTCATTTCCACTCTGTAAGTGGTATTTTTGTTATGGCGAGCTGCAGGAATTTACTTTCTTGCGGCTTTTATTTTCTTATAGGAAAGACTTTGCCACGCTAAAACGTGAAAGTATCTTTTCTATAAGAGAAATAACAATTATGCGCAGGGTCTGCCCCAGCGAAGCGAGGGTACTCGTGCAAGAAGAAATATGTCGCTGAAGCGACTGCACTCGGCGAGGCAAAGTGTGCAGCCACTCAAGAATGAGGGGGTAGGGGAGTTGAAGTGGGCTTGCCCACTTTGTTCTTAGGAAAGGAGCTGAATTTATGTCGATGATAAAAATAGAAAATCTTACATTTTCCTATCCATCCAGTTATGATAATATATTTGAGAATGCAAATGTTCAGATTGATACAGACTGGAAGCTTGGATTTGTAGGAAGGAACGGGAGGGGTAAGACAACGCTTTTAAATCTTCTCCAGGGGAAATATGAATACAGCGGTAAAATTATCAGTTCTGCTGAGTTTGATTATTTTCCTTATTTTGTGGCTGACAGAAGCCTGCTGACAGGGGATATCCTGCCGGAAATCTGTCCTCTTGCGCAAGAGTGGGAGCTGATACGTGAATTGTCTTATCTGGAAATAGGGCAGGATGTGCTCTGGAGACCATTTGAAACGTTGTCGAATGGAGAACAGACCAAAATATTGCTGGCGGCTCTTTTTCTCAACGAAGGTCATTTTCTGCTGATTGACGAGCCGACGAACCATCTGGATACAAAGGCGAGAGAATTGGTGTCGTCCTATTTGAGAAAGAAAAAGGGGTTTATACTGGTTTCTCATGACCGTCATTTTCTGGATGGCTGCGTGGATCACATTCTTTCGCTGAACAGAGCGAATATTGAAGTGCAGAGTGGAAATTTTTCTTCCTGGATGGATAACTTCTGGCAGAAGCAGGAGTCTGAGCAGGCACAGAATAAGCGTTTAAAAAAGGATATCAGCCGTCTGCGGCAGTCTGCAAAACGTTCTTCCGTATGGTCAGACAAGGTGGAGGCGTCTAAAATCGGTGCAGCTGATAAAGGGTTTGTGGGGCATAAAGCAGCAAAGATGATGAAACGCGCGAAGTCTATAGAAGCGAGACAGAAACAGGCGATTGAGGAGAAATCAGGGCTGTTGAAAAATATGGAAACGGCAGAAGAACTCAAAATTCTGCCATTATCTTATCATACAGATACATTGGTTTCGTTTTTGGATACAGCCGTCTGGTATGACGGTAATATGGTATGCGGTCCGGTGTCTTTTACCCTGCGGCAGGGAGAACGGATTGTGCTGGAAGGCAGAAACGGAAGCGGCAAGAGCAGCCTGCTTAAGATTTTGGCGGGAGAATCGATAGAGTATACAGGTGCGGTTACAATAGGAAGCGGGCTTGTAATCTCTTATGTTCCCCAGGATGCCTCCTTTTTAAACGGATCATTATCTGACTTTGCTGAGGAATATCAAATTGATGAAACATTGTTTAAAACAGTTTTGCGAAAGCTGGATTTTGAGCGGGTACAGTTTGAAAAAGATATGAAAGATTTCTCTGGCGGTCAGAAGAAAAAGGTGCTGCTTGCGAGAAGCCTCTGCCAAAAGGCGCATCTGTATGTATGGGACGAACCGCTAAATTATATAGACGTGTATTCCCGAATGCAGATCGAACAGCTTATCCGAGCGTTTTCTCCCACTATGCTGCTGGTGGAACATGACAGGACGTTTCAGGACGCAGTAGCTACGAAAATAGTTTCCATATAATATATTTTTGAGAAAACAGAGAGGTGAAATTATGCAGCTAGCCATATATCAGAAGCATGAGGAGGAATGCCAGAAAAAGCTGAATCAGATGGCTGCTTTATGCAGCCGGATTTCCTTTTGGCGCGTCACCACTTTTCTGGCAGCGGGATTGTTTTTTTATCTTGGATATCGTCAGAAAAATATAGTGTTTTGTCTGCCGGGGGCTGCAGCTTTGGTCATTTTTATTTTTTTGATCCGGTATCACAATAAGCTGGAGGAAGAACAGAGATTTCTGAGAAATTATCAGTCTGTTGCCAGAGATTATATTCTGCGTTTTGGCGATGGATGGAGAAATTTTACAGTAAATGGGGAACGGTATCTGATTGATGATTTTCCAGAGGCCAAAGATTTAGATATCTTTGGCAAAAATTCGCTTTATCAGTATATTTGTACAGCGAGTACAGTATGGGGGCAGGATCAGCTTGCAGTGTGGCTGAAAAAACCAGGCAGAGACCTGAATGAAATGAGAAGACGCCAGCAGGCGGCGGCAGAATTGGCAGAAAGCCATTCTTTTTCTATGAATTTTGAGGCTGCTGCAAGAAGTTTACGAGAGAAAGAGTATAAGGAATCTAAAAAGATCATGGAGGATTTTTTCTGTACTCTTGAACAAAGCAGCAAACCGTCTAAAGTGAGAAAGGCAGTTATCTGGATCTGTCCTGTAATTACGCTGTCATTTTTGTTCGCTGCGTTATTTGGTATCAGCAGGCAGATTACAATGTCCTGTTTTATATTCGCTTTTTGGGGACAGTTATTGTCAGCTTTTGCAGGCACGTATTGGAATCAAAAGGTTTTGGCACCCGTATACAAAATGTATCAGGCAATTATTCCCTACCGGAAATTATTAGAATATCTGCAGCAAGAATCGTTCGACAGTTTGTATCTTGGTACACTGAAGGAACGGCTTTTCCAGAAACCGTCTGCGCTGAGCGGACTTAAGGAACTGGAATCAATCGCAGATGCTGTAAAAACACGCCACAATCTTTACGCTTTCCTGTTCTGCAATGGTTTGTTCTTATATGACTACCATTGTGTAGAAAGGTATGCAGAGTGGAAAGCGTGTTATCAAAGCGATATTAAGGTCTGGCTGGAGGCAATTGGAGAAATAGAAGTGTTAATCAGCCTGGGCGTCATCAGCCATACAAGAGAGGTTCACACATTGCCCCAAATACAGGATATGCCGCGTCCGTACTTGTTTGCCGAGGAAATCAGGCATCCGCTGATAAAAGAGCCGTCGGCAGTGGGGAATGATATAAATATGCAGCATAATACCTGTATCATAACAGGCTCCAATATGTCAGGAAAAACAACCTTTATGCGTAGCATAGGCGTTAATCTGGTTCTCGCCTATGCAGGAGGTTTTTGCACAGCTTCCAATCTGTGTATTTCTGTGATGAAAATATATACGTCCATGCGTGTGGAAGATAATGTGAATGAGGGCATTTCGACTTTCTATGCAGAATTGCTCCGAATAAAAAGGATGATTGAGGCCAGCGGCGAAGGCGTGCCGATGATCTCCCTGATTGATGAGATCTACCGGGGGACAAATTCCCAAGACAGAATCTATGCGGCGAAGGAAACCGTGAGAAAGCTGTCGCATACGTATGCGTTTACCCTCTTGACCACCCACGATTTTGAATTATGTGATTTGGAAAGTGATTTAAAGACGGATGCAGAAAATTATCATTTTGCAGAATGTTATAAAGACAATAAGATTTACTTTGATTATAAGTTAAAAAAAGGACGCTGTACAACGACAAACGCCCGCTATCTTCTGCACATGGCAGGAATTCTTTGATTACCTGCTATACATTGCTTTCCCGATAAAATCTCAGTACTCAGTACCCTTCCTTTGCATTAATTATACCACAAAAATCCCGAAAATTCAAGGCTGGTAAGCGTTCATGCATGGTGTTATAATCATTCTCACGTTACTGTTTACGATCATGCTATACAAGGAGGAGTGCTCTTGAATCAGGATTGGATGGTTTTATTACAGCGGGAGAATCAACTGGCTGAAATTATTGAGACAAATCAGGCGGCCAAAAAGTATGGGCTTGTACTAAATGAAGAGGAAGCGGGATTGATTCTGGAAGAACGATGCAGTACGCTGAAGGAACAGAAGAGAGTAGAATTTGGAGAGGGGATTACGCCGAGAATCATTTATGAGTTTTGTGATTCTAGTTTTATTGACCAGAATAATTATGTCAACACGATCATCCGGCTGCAGGAAATATTTTATTTGTATAAAAATGAGATGCAGGATGAGATTACGGATGCAGAGCTGCTGCATTTTATGAGAGAACAATTTGAGAATATTTGTTTTGGGGATTTGGAATATCTGGAAGGGACATGTCTTAATATTTTTGCTCAGGCAATCCGTGCAGGGTACCGTAAGTACAAAACTTCCCAGGGATATAGAGAATATGCAGAATTTGATGAGGTCAAAAGATGGGATTATCAATTGTATCTGGAGGCATTGGACAATCTTTGGGGAAGGTGATAAAGAATGAATTATGAAATGGAAGAACTACTGCCTGTGGTGGGCAGACTGGCGGAAAAGTATACTTCATTTGAGAATACTTCTATGACTTATGAAAAGGCGGAACAATTGATGGGGGCGGTTTTATATTGTATCCGGGAAATGGAACAGCCAGAAGAAAAAACACTGGCTTCGGTACAGAAGATGCCGGCACAGCAGGCGTATGAAATGGGGATTGCCTGTGTGGAGGAAAAGGCGAAAAAGACACTTAAAATGTATAATGAGCTGCTGCCGGATTTTCACTGGTATGAAAACCGTTGCCTCCACGATACCTTTGTGACAGCAATGCCGGAATTTTTTAAATGGTATGATATCCGATTTGAGCCGCAAAATACAATTTTAACATTGGATTATCCCGTGTTGAGTGATCTCTCAGGATATACAGGAGTGGACAAGATTTATGAATATATTTGCTGTATCTGCCTGGAACAGAGATTCTTGCATAAGTTTTCAGAAACATATGTGAAGAAATTATTGGCAGATTACCACAGAGGCTATCAGGATCTGGCTGATAATCTCTGTGAAATAGTTTTGCGGGCTGTTATCCGGCATATTCTGGCAGGAAAACCGTTTGGGGAGCAGGATTTAAACAGGGAAGATCTCATTAAGATACAGGAAATACTGCAGCAGGACAGCGTGAAAAATATCAGTGATAAGCTGTCACATGCGCTGGCGTCTTTTTTGAAAAAATATTATGATGACGGAGGGGAATTGACAGCGTATCTGACACAAGCAGTGCCAGGAATTGTAATCAGGATGCAGTAAGAAAGCGGCAGTTAAAATGGCCGTTTCTCAAAATACTCTGCAAATCCTGAAACCATTGCCGGGCTTCCTCACGGGTGCAAGAGGAATTTCATTGCTTCGCAATAAGCATCCGGTGCGGCAAAGTGTGCAAGCCTATTCTCACAAGATTGGAGGCAAGGGGGCTGAGGTGGGCTTGCACACTTTGTTTTATATTTAAAGAATAAAAGGTTTGCCGTTATGTTTAAAGTCTATTTTCAGTCTTTTGCGGCAGTCAGTCTGCATTGATTTGTCTGTAATCTGGTCACAGAATTCAGTAAGCCAGATTCTGATTTTTTCTTCAAAACATTCATCTTCGTAATAGTCAGGGTATTCCAGCAGAATATCATGATGGCGTGTCAGCATGTGTTCTTTTTGCTGATAAAATTCTGGAAACAATTCATTTAAATGAGTTTCGTAAAACGTAAAGTCCATATGAAACAGAATACAGCTAATCCGCAGAAAGTCATTGAAAGTCATGGGTATTTCTCTGGTTAATTTCTGTCTGTCCTCCCGGCAGCATAGTGAATAAAACAAGGTTTGTTCTTTTTCTGTCTCTTTGTCAAAATCATGTGCGCTCAATAATTCTCCCTCTCTTCAATATAGCCAGATATTTGGTAACTCCTTATGCAGATTATAGCCGAATATCTGGCTATAATCAAGTGACAAAAACTTATGAAAAGACCATTTATTGCCGTTTATTCGGCAATGTATTACAAACCGTATTTTCCTATAATTACAATATAGATTTGTAGTTAAGGAAGTGATTGCTATTATAAGTTATGAACCTTTGTGGAAAACCTTAAAACAGAAAGACATCAGCCAGTATAAATTGATCAAAGAATACGGTTTTAGCACAGGCACTTTAGATGCACTGCGAAAAAATAAAAGTATAACGTTGAATACGCTGCATGATATTTGCGTGATGCTGAATTGCAATATTGCAGACGTAGTGGAATTTAAAATCGAGTAATGCGGTTTAAAAAGGATTTTTGTAATTAAAATTGTATTATATAAATGTATTATAAATATATATTATATGAATGTCAATATGACGGTAATATAATAAATTACAGAAAAGTAGTGCAGAGGTGTGGGAAAATGGAAGACAGATTTGTAGTAAGGCCAAAGAAAACTGATAAAAAAGAGGACAAATCGGTTGTTATGACCTTGAGAATGGATAAGGAGCTGCAGGAAGAATTTGACATTTTATCGGCAAAGAGCGATCGTTCAAGGAATGAGCTTATGTGCAGGGCACTGCGTTATGCTTTAGAGCACCTGGAATTCATTCCTGAGAGCGCGGAGGAAGAATAAGCGGCAGGGGCCATACATGGATAGATGTTTTGTGCTGCCAGAAAGAAACGTCATCTTAATTTACAGAGCAGATTTCTTTTTGGCAGCGCAATTTTGTTATCCGTTTTTTAAGTTTTTAAGATGTCCCCCTCAGAAATAGCCGAATATCCGGCAATGTATTACAGTTACTATTTTCCTATAATTACAATATAAATTTGTAATTAAGGAAGTGATTATTATTATAAGCTATGAACCTTTGTGGAAAACCCTAAAACAGAAAGACATCAGTCAGTATAAATTGATTAAAGAATATGGCTTCAGTACAGGGACTTTAGATGCTCTGAGGAAAAACAGAAGTATAACCTTGAATACATTGCATGATATCTGTGAAATACTGGAATGCGATATTGCAGACGTAGTGGAATTTAAATTGGACGGATATAATTTATGACAAGCATTTCGGCTAGATAAGCGATTCGTTTGCTGCGGAGGGGTTGATTGGATTATCTGCGGTCTTCTGCATCAGAGATGCGGTCAACACTTAGAATTTCAATCATCATTTGCGCCCCCAGACAGAATCCGTCAATAAACATAGAAGAAAAGTCCAGCGGTATGGTGTCAAGCTGTTCATCCATGATTTCAATAAAACGTTTGTCTAAAGGAGGATCCAATTGTTCCAGTCTTTTAATAAAATCTGTGTAGTGGCTGCAATGTTCGCTGCGCATTTTCCGATAGGATTCCTGTAAAGGCCGATATTGTTCGGCGGGGCAGATTTTGCCGCTGTAAAGCTGCTGCAATATGGTACTCATTTCATCATCCTTTCTGTAATTGTAAATGTATTATAATTATGTATTATAAATATCTAATATATAAAAGTCAATATACCGGTAATATAATAAATTACAGAAAAGTAGTGCAGAGGTGTGAGAAATGGAAGACAGATTTGTTATACGACCGAAAAAAGCCGATAAAAAAGAGGATAAATCGGTGGTAATGACTTTGAGAATGGATAAAGAACTTCAGGAAAAATTTGACAGGTTATCAGCCAAGAGCGATCGGTCGAGAAATGAGCTTATGTGCAGGGCGCTTCGTTATGCATTGGAGCATTTAGAATTTATTCCAGAAAGTGAAGAAGAATAATGTCAGTATTTCTGAATATGATGGACGAAGAGACTGTCGTATGAAAGCTGAAGTTTACAATGTGCAGATAGATACAATTTCTAAAACGGCGGCAGATTGTATGCTTTTTGCTGATTACGGCAGTCTCTTTTCTGTATTACTTTTTAAATCCTGCCCGTTTGCGCAGCGTAGGATCTAAAATTCGTTTGCGGATGCGCAGGCTCTCAGGAGTGACCTCCAGAAGTTCATCGGAATCAATGAATTCCAGTGCCTGTTCCAGGCTTAAGATTCTGGGCGGTGTTAAAGTCAGAGCTTCATCAGCGCTCGAAGAACGGGTATTTGTAAGATGTTTTTTCTTACAGACGTTGATTTCAATATCTTCTGGTTTCGCACTCTGCCCGATTACCATGCCGGAGTAAACTTTTGCTCCTGCGCCGATAAACAGGGTACCGCGGTCCTGCGCACTGAACAGTCCGTAGGTTACAGATTCTCCGGATTCAAAGGCAATCAAAGAACCCTGCTTGCGGTAAGCGATATCTCCCTTGTAAGGTTCATATCCGTTAAAAATAGTGTTGATAATACCATTTCCCTTAGTATCAGTCATGAATTCACTTCGGTAGCCGATAAGTCCGCGGGATGGAATATTAAATTCCAGACGGGTGTAGCCGCCGCTGATGGGTCCCATATTGCGCAGTTCCCCTTTGCGCTGGCTTAATTTTTCAATGACTGCTCCCGTAAATTCATCTGGCACGTCCACATAGGCCAGTTCCATAGGCTCCAATTTTTTGCCTTTTTCGTCAGTGTGGTATAAAACCTCAGCCTTGCTGACAGCAAATTCGTATCCTTCCCGACGCATATTTTCAATCAATACGGATAAATGAAGTTCGCCTCTGCCAGAGACTTTTAAGCTGTCCGGGCTGTCTGTTTCCTCTACCCGCAGAGAGACGTCAGTATTCAATTCCCGGAACAGACGGTCCCGGATATGTCTTGAAGTGACAAATTTTCCTTCCTGGCCGGCAAGAGGACTGTCGTTTACAATAAAATTCATAGAAATGGTTGGTTCAGAAATTTTCTGAAAATCAATCGCCTGCGGATTTTCAGGTGAACAGATGGTGTCTCCGATGTGGATGTCGGCAATACCGGAAATGGCAACAATAGACCCGATCTTTGCCTCTGTGACATCTACTTTATTCAATCCGTCAAATTCATATAATTTGCTGATGCGCACTTTCTGCAGCTTGTCTGGCTCATGGTGATTTACCACAACGGCATCCTGATTGACTTTCAGGCAGCCGTTGTCCACTTTGCCGACACCGATGCGCCCGACGTATTCATTATAGTCAATGGTGCTGATCAATACCTGAGTATTTGCATTTGGATCTCCTTCTGGCGCAGGTATATATTCCAGAATCGTTTCAAAAAGGGCAGTCATGTCTTTCTTTTCATCGTTCAGGTCTTTGACAGCATATCCTTCTCTTGCGGAAGCGTAGAGGAAGGGGCAGTCAAGCTGTTCGTCAGAGGCGTCCAGATCCATAAACAGCTCCAGTACTTCGTCGATTACTTCGTCAGGGCGTGCTTCAGGACGGTCAATTTTGTTGATACATACAATTACCGGCAGATCCAGAGCAAGAGCCTTCATAAGAACAAATTTGGTCTGAGGCATGGCGCCTTCAAACGCGTCCACCACCAGGACCACACCATTTACCATTTTCAGAACACGTTCTACTTCGCCGCCGAAATCGGCATGTCCGGGAGTGTCAATAATGTTAATTTTTGTATCCTTATAAAAAACAGCGGTATTTTTAGAGAGGATTGTAATACCCCTTTCCCGCTCAATATCATTAGAATCCATAACGCGCTCCTGGACTTCCTGGTTGGCACGGAATACGCCGCTTTGTTTCAGAAGCTCGTCCACCAGAGTGGTTTTGCCGTGGTCTACATGGGCGATGATAGCGATGTTACGAATGTCCTCACGTTTCATTTTCATAAAAATAATCCTTCTTTCTCAAATTGGGTAAATTACAAAAAATTGATATTTAACCGCTGGAGTAATATTATACCGCCCATAAGGGGATTTGGCAAGTTTTATGTTGGATTTTTATAAATGATGCAGCAGACAGATCACTGGATGCAAACAAAAGTTCGAAAAGTTCTGGATATATGTCTATATTTATGATATGATATAAATAGTACATATTTTTTTCAGGTGTTGAGATCTGGATGAAACATAAAAACTATTAGAGGAAGGATAACATGACAAAAAGGATTACAGGTATTACAGTAATTGTCTGGATGGCAGTGATATTTGCATTTTCTGCGCAGCCTGCTCTGCAGTCTTCTGAGGCCAGCCATTCTGTATCATATAAGATTGCAGAATGGCAGAACCGATTATTTGGACAGGAAAAGACAGAAGAACAACTGGCTGCGCAGGCTGAGTCCATGCAGTTTATAATTCGGAAAGGGGCACATATGGGAGAGTATGCGTTTCTTGCTTTTCTTCTGTGCGTTCATTTGAGCTGTTATGACGTGAACAGAAGAAAAGCAGTTTTGCTGTCATTGGGGCTTACTGCATGTTATGCAGCTTCTGATGAGATTCATCAGTTGTTTGTGCCAGGGCGGGCAGGAAGAATGACAGATGTGTGCATAGATACTGCAGGGGGAGGCATTGGCATTGTGCTCTTTCTTCTGATCCTTTATTTTCGAAAGAAGATCAGATTCAGGCATCTTATAAGCAAAACAGGCAAAAGACGTTGATATATTTGCGGTTTTTGTTATAATAAAAGTAGCATTTATAAAGAAAATAAGAGTTCTGAAACAATGATGAATTTAGTTTATGAAAGCACAGGAGGATTTCTGTATGAATGATGAAAACAACGTATTTGACAGTAATGCCCGGGAAATGCAGTCCGGGAATCAGCCCCCGTATGATAACAAGGCGAATGGCACAGGAGAGCCTGTGAGACTGGATAAGAATCAGCAGTCTCAGAATGAGGGGGAAGTACAACAGGTATATGGAGGGCAGTCCCAGCAGCCGGAATCCGGTCAGCAGGCATATGGAGGGCAGCCTCAGCAGCCGGAATCTAGCCAGCAGCTTCAGCAGCCAGGTTATAATCAGCAGCCATATGGAGGACAGAATCAGTATCCCCCCACTTCTGGTTATGCAGAACCAGTATACCAGCAGGAGAGCCAGAGCACTGTTTCAGCAGAAAGCGGCGGGTTTGGCATTGCGTCAATGATCTGCGGTATTATCGCGCTGATCACCTGCTGTCTGTGGTGCACCTGTATCCCATTGGCAATCGTTTCCATTGTACTGGGTATCCTTCAGCTTAGTAAAGGAACCGCAAAAGGCATGGCGATTGCCGGTATTATTTGTTCTTCCATTGCCTTGATTTTGCTGTTGATTCTGACGATTGTAGGGGTTTTTATCCAGAGTTCTCCTGCATATTATGATATTATGCGGGAGTTGCAGTATATGAATTATAGGCATCACATGTAAACTTTGAGACAGTCTGAGATAAGAAATGGAAGGAAAGGGAATGTCTATGAAAAAGTTCCGAATAGTTGTTTGTGTATTTTTGGTTCCAATATTGATATTTAATTTTTTGCCAGTCCAATTTGGTGAAATTCCTTTTGTATTTGCGGAAGAGTCCGCAGAAAAACCTGTTTCCGGAACGTGCGGTGAGAACGTCCAATGGGAGGTGACAGAAGATACGGAGGCTGAGTGGGATTTAGAAGAGGGTACGCCGTACAAACTGATCCTGACGGGAACAGGAGAGATGGACTTTGGTGAGGATGTTGCGCCGCCCTGGTATTTGAATGGTTATCACCAAACGATTACTTCTGTGTCCATAGCAGAAGGAATTACCTCTATTTCCCCTTACGCGTTTTACTATTGCGTCAGCTTAAAATCCATTGCGCTGCCGGACAGTATTACGGAGATTGGGGAATCGGCTTTTGGCTCTTGCAGCCTGCTGGAGACAGTAGTCTGCGGCACAGGCTTAAAAACAATTGGAAATAGCGCGTTTTATAATGACGTGTCACTGGTTTCCGTCCAATTTCAGGAAGGATTGGAAAGTATCGGAGAGTATGCATTTGCAGATTGTGAGAAGCTGAGGGATATCCCGCTTCCTGACAGTCTTACTTCTTTGGGGATAGATTGTTTTCGGCAGACAGCCATTACCAGTCTGACAATTTCAAAGAATATGTCTGCTGTAGCAGGCGCTTTTCTAAGGGGAACCAAGACCGTGCAGAGTCTTCAGTGTGCGGAAGGAAATGTGAATTTCCAGGCCGTGGACAATGTTTTATACGAATTGAAGGAGGGAAAGCCATACAGGGCAATTGCCTATGCGGCGGCTTCGACTTCAACGGCAGCCCAGATTCAGGAGGGGACGCAGATCATTGATGAATGGGCGTTTGCCTATGCTCATTATCTTACAAGTCTCTCCCTGCCCTCTACGCTAAAGGAGATTAAGGAAGACGCGTTTTCATCGTGCCAGGGCCTGAGAGAACTTAATATCCCTGATAGTGTGGAAACCATAGCAGATGATGGGTTTTGGGGCTGCGGCATGACGAAAGTAACTGTGGGCAAGGGGCTAAGAGCCATGCCAGGAGCTATTTTTGAGAATTGTACGAAATTGGCAACTGTGATTATCTCGGAAGAAAACCCGTATCTGGAAGCCATAGACAATGTGGTTTATAATAAGGAACATACCATTTTCTATTTCTATCCAGCGGCAAAACCGGATAATGAATATCATGTCCTGGATACTGTGGAGAGCCTGGCAGATTATTGTATCGAAAAGGCGAATGCGCTGAAAGAATTGTATATGCCCAAAAACCTTGTCCGCCTTGGTCAGGGATCGCTTCTGTGGAATTACAATCTAAATTCTATTTATTTTCAGGGAAATGCGCCTCAGTTAGCTTTTGAGAGCATAAGAGAAAATGGAAACAAGCTGCTGATTTATCATACTGCTTCTGCCAGTGGTTTTGACAGTTCCTATTGGCAATCTTATAATCTGGTGCTTTGGGATCCGGATAACCCTGCGCTTGACGAGGGCAGTTTTGAAGGAGTTTCCTGGAAGTATCAGGGAGACATTGGACGCATACAGTTTACTGGGGCAGGAAAGATACCTGATTTTTCGCAGGAAGATCCGGCGCCCTGGAATGCGTATATGGGCATGATACAGACGATTGAGTCAGAGGGGATCACAGAAATCGGAGCCTATGCTTTTTGTGGTGCAGAGAAACTGCTCCGTTTTGAAACGGCAGGCTTAAAGAGAGTTGGGGCGTATGCTTTTGCAGATTGCGGAGAATTATTGTTTATAGATGTCGAAGGAACGGAAACCATAGAAGCAGGGGCGTTTCAAAATGACAGTACTATACAGGGAGAGCTTGTGCTCAAAGAGATATCTTCCATAGGAGCAGGTGCATTTGAGGGCTGCGCATCCGTGACAACAGTAGTGCTGGGCAGCCAGATACAGACAATAGAAGAAAGAGCTTTTGCAGGCTGCGCATCCATGGCGGAATTTATGGTGCCAGAAAGCGTGTCCGTAATAAAATCGGAAGCTTTTTCGGGAAGCGGGCTTCGTACGATCAATCTTCCTGCCAGTGTACATACGATTGAGGCGCAGGCCTTTCAGGGCAATGCAGCGTTGGAAAAAGTTTATTTTTATGGAGGAATTCCCGAAAACTGGGCGGAGGACAGTTTCCAGGAATGCGGCAAACTTACGATTTGCTATCGTAAGCTCTGGAATGAATGGGCTGGTCTGGGTGATTCCTGGAACGGGATTCCTCTCATGGGTCTGGACAGATTCTATACAGAGAGAAGAGACCACTATTCTTTTAACAACAGTGCAGCTTCTTTTGGCTATCCGGCGAATTACCGTATTCCAAGACAACGGTATGTAGATATTCTGAATAGCATTATTTCTGGCAGCTACTATTATGCTGTCGACGGGAATTGGAACGGCTCCTGTTATGGAATGGCTGGAACCGCCCTGGAATTTTATGAAAATCAGAATTTCCAGGCGGCAGATTATGATGCAGAAGCAGATAGCCTTTTTGATCTGGCGGCCCCTGGACATAAAGACGCCGCTTTGACAAAGCTGATTGAAGCTTACCAGATTTCACAGTGCAAAGGCGCTATTGCCGGCTGCGGAGGTCTGTTAAGCAGGAACCGGGGAAAGTATCTGGAAATGATTCTGAAAGTAGAAGAATTTGAGCGTTCTGGAGGTCTACAGGTAGATTCCCAGGCAGAACCTATTTTAATGACCGTATATTCTGCCTATGGAGCGCATGTAGTAATTCCTGTTTCTGTGGAGCAAGTGGAGAATGGTGATTTTGAGATGAAAGTTTATGATCCCAATCAGCCTTCGGCCATGCAGACGCTTACCATAAAAAAGGATTTCAGCGAAATCTCCTATAAATTTTACAATTACGCGTCTTATCTGGATTATTCGGTAGTTGCCGCTGCAATGTCGGGTGTCGAACTTCAAAGTGAAACGGCCGAAGAGTCTCTTTATCTCTCCATTGATAAAGAAGATGGAACTGTAGAGGATAAGGACGGAAAAGGCATAGAGGAAATAGAAGGCGCCTATGAACAGAAATTGTTTGAGTCAGAGGAGGAAGACATTTTTTCAGGAATCCGCAGTTTCGTCCTGCCAAAAGGCAGCTATCAGCTTGCAGCAGGGCAGGAGAGTTCTGACAGCACAGAAGATGCGGTTACTTTTTATGCCGCATCAGAAGAAAATTTTGCGGAAATTACTTCTTCAGATGAACAGGCAGTATTAGAGGTAAATCAGCCTGAGACAGAAGAGGAAAAGTTGGAGCTGGTTTTGAAATCGAAATCCACAGAAGAGGAAACGGCGCAGTTTACGGTGATGAATGAAGAAGGAATGGAGCGAACGATAGAGATAGAGGGCAGCAATGCCTCTGTAACGGTAGCCTCGGATGATACGATTACGGTTCAGGCACCGGAGCAGGAGAAGATATCTGTGGATGGACAGGAACTAAAACTGGCAGACGGTAAAGCAGAAGCTTCTTTTGCAGTTTCCAAGGAAGAAAATCCATTTAAAGTCAAAGACAGTGAAATTAATGTAAGCTGTGATACAAAAAACAAGCTCAATGGAACAATAAGCTTTGCAATCATTTCCGGGGACAGGACGCAAAAAAATGCTGCACTGACAGCTTCTTTCGTTGACCATGAGGGAGAGAAAATTGCTTCTTATACGCAGAATGCCGTTTTGAATCCTGGACGGAATTATATTACAATGTCTCTTGATGAACTGGAAACTTCTTTTGCAAAGCAGGAAGGGGAAGAGGAGTTAACCTGTGAAATAGAGATTCTTCCGCAAGAGGGGGACAGCTTTACTTTCAAATTGGGAGATTTTATAGTTCTTCTTACCAAACAGGAGCAGAAGCCAGACCCGACACCAGGCCCGGAAGATCCAGACCCAACACCAGGCCCAGAAGACCCAGATCCGACGCCAGGCCCGGAAGACCCAGATCCGACGCCAGGTCCAGAAGACCCAGATCCAACACCAGGCCCAGAAGACCCAGATCCGACACCAGACCCGGAAGACCCAGATCCGACACCAGATATTCCGGTAACTCAGATTAAGATAAATAAAAAGAATCTGACTTTGGGTGTAGGAGAGAACTTTGCACTGGAGGCTGTCGCTTTTCCGGGGAATGCAACCAATAGGAACTTGCATTTCCAGGCAATGAATGACAGGGTAGAAATTTCGGAAGAAGGAATCATAACAGCAAAAAAACCTGGGATTTCTTATATCCTTGTAAAATCTGCCAGTCAGAAGCAGGAAATTGTCACGGTGACAGTTAAGAAGGCTCCAGAAACCGTTACCTTGAATGCAAGGGAGAAAAAGCTGAATCCGGGAGAACATTTTCAAATTGAACTGAATCTGCCAGAAGATACAGCCAGCAATCGTGTTGCGTATTCTTCTAATGATGTTTCTGTTGCGTCTGTTTCCAAGCAGGGAATGGTGACGGCAGGCAAAGAAGGAAAGGCAGTTATCACGGTGGAAACATTTAATGGGAAGAAAGCAGAGCTGCAGGTTACGGTTAAGAGCGAAATTGCGGTAAATGAAGTCCGGATTCCGGTGAAAAAGCTGACTTTGGGCGCAGGGGAAAGCTGTAAGCTGGGGGCTTTTGTTCTGCCGCAGAATGCAACGGACCAGACACTTGTCTATGAGACTTCTAACAATAAGGTGACTGTCAGCGCTGATGGAAAAATAAAGGCAAAGAAGACAGGAACCTGCAGAATAACTGTGAGAGCTGCAAGTGGGAAGAGTGCAAAAGTTATAGTGAGTGTGAAAAAAGCACCGAAAAAAATAACCTTGAACGCTGCAAAAAAGACTTTAAAGCGAGGGAGACATTTTACAGTAAAAGTAAGATTTTCCAGGAATACAGCAAGTCATAGAATTACGTATTCTTCTAACAGGAAGTCAGTAGCTTCTGTAAATGCGAAAGGAAGAATAACAGCGAAGAGAAAAGGAAAAGCTGTCATTACAGCGAAAACATTTAATGGTAAAAAAGCGAAGATAAGAATTACGGTGAAGTAAAATATTTTCGGTTGAAACGGCCTGTCATTTTGAGTTTCCCCATTTTTAACAACAACCGATATTTTAGTACCAAAAGGTCTTGCTGCCTTTGGCAGCATAGACATCTTGCACAAAAAGTGTCTGGAAAGCTAGCTTTCCAAAGCATTTTTCTGTGCAAAGTGTTTCCATCACTTTGTGCTGGAAACCTTTTGGTACTATAAAATCAAAAAATGGGGAAACTCAAACCTGTCATCTCTTGACAAAATGAGATGGCAGGCTTTATAATAAACCAGAATATGAAAAGACAATGACGAAGACAGTAAGACAGCAGATCCAACGTCACAGCGAGCCGGGGAGGTGGAAGCCGGTACAAGTAGAAGCTGTCTGAATATCACTTCCAAGTTGCCCGCTGAACATTTTATATGTCAGATATGAAAAGAGTAGGCAGGGACGGACTATTCCTCCGTTAATGGAATCATGTATGCTGACAGCATCTTTGAAAGAATATAGTGTGTCAAAGTACAGGGTAACAGGTGGTAAACGATGCATTTGCGGGCTTCGTCCTTTTACGGGACGAAGCTTTCTTTAATTCTATAGGAAAGACCTTGTCACGCGCAAACAGGGTAATGGCTGCTATGCAATTTTGCGCGGCGCAGCAAATCGTCAAAGTCCCCATTTTCAAACAAGCTTTAGGGAAACAAGAGGTGGCTTGCCTATTTTGCTTTAAGAAAGGAGAATCACAATGTATAACAAAGTCGAGACGAATCTGAACTTTGTAGAGAGAGAGAAACAGACAGAACAGTTCTGGAAAGACAATGATATTTTTCGTAAAAGTATGGAAAACCGCAAAGAAGGTGAAACGTATACCTTTTATGACGGACCGCCAACTGCAAATGGAAAGCCGCATATCGGGCATGTCCTGACACGTGTCATTAAAGATATGATTCCGAGATATCAGACCATGAAGGGAAAAATGGTGCCCAGAAAAGCAGGATGGGACACTCACGGTCTCCCGGTGGAACTGGAAGTGGAGAAGCTTCTGGGCCTGGATGGCAAGGAACAGATCGAGGAATACGGTTTAGAGCCTTTTATTGATAAGTGCAAAGAAAGTGTCTGGAAATACAAGGGCATGTGGGAAGATTTCTCTGGCACGGTTGGATTTTGGGCGGACATGGATAACCCCTATGTCACCTATCACAATGATTTTATCGAGTCAGAGTGGTGGGCGTTGAAAGAAATCTGGAATCGAAAATTATTGTACAAAGGTTTCAAAATTGTGCCCTATTGTCCGCGCTGCGGGACCCCTTTGTCTGCACAGGAAGTGGCGCAGGGATATAAGACTGTAAAAGAGCGTTCCGCCATTGTCCGTTTCAAAGCAGTGGGAGAAGACGCTTATTTCCTGGCATGGACTACCACACCCTGGACGCTGCCTTCCAACCTGGCGCTCTGTGTAAACCCGCAGGAGACTTACTGTAAGGTGAAGGCAAAAGACGGATATACCTATTATATGGCGGAAGCATTGCTGGATAAGGTGATGTCCACACTGCTGGATAAGGAACAGCTTGCTGCGGGAGAGAAGGCATATGAGGTTTTAGAAACTTATAAAGGAACGGATTTAGAATACAGAGAATATGAGCCGTTGTTTGCCTGTGCAGGGGAAGCGGCAGCAAAGCAGCACAAGAAAGCGCATTTTCTCACCTGTGACGAATATGTCACCATGACGGATGGTACTGGTATTGTACACATTGCTCCGGCATTTGGTGAGGACGACTCCAAGGTAGGAAGGAAATATGATCTTCCATTCGTACAGTTTGTAAATGGAAAAGGAGAACTGACAGAGGGAACGCCTTATGCGGGTATTTTCTGTAAGAAGGCAGATCCTCAGATTCTGCAGGATCTGGAGGATCAGAAGCTCTTGTTCGACGCACCTAAGTTTGAACATGAATATCCTCATTGCTGGCGCTGCGATACGCCGTTGATTTATTATGCGAGAGAATCCTGGTTTATCAAAATGACAGAAGTTAAAGAAGACCTGATCCGCAATAATAATACGATCAACTGGATTCCAGAAAGCATCGGTAAGGGGCGTTTCGGCGACTGGCTGGAAAATGTCCAGGACTGGGGAATTTCCAGGAACCGTTACTGGGGAACACCGCTGAATATCTGGGAGTGCGAATGTGGTCATATGCATTCTATAGGAAGTATCGCAGAGTTAAAAGAATTGTCCGATAATTGTCCGGAAGAAATTGAGCTGCACCGCCCTTATATTGATGCGGTGACCATCAAATGTCCGAAGTGCAAAAAAGAAATGCACCGGGTTCCGGAAGTAATCGACTGCTGGTTTGACTCTGGGGCAATGCCCTTTGCGCAGCATCATTATCCTTTTGAAAATAAAGAAATATTTGAACAGCAGTTTCCGGCACAGTTTATCTCGGAGGCCGTGGACCAGACCCGCGGATGGTTCTATTCTCTGCTTGCAGAATCTACGCTGCTGTTCAACAAGGCTCCTTATGAAAATGTAATTGTACTGGGACATGTGCAGGATGAAAACGGGCAGAAGATGAGTAAATCCAAGGGAAATGCAGTAGATCCCTTTGACGCCCTGAAAACATACGGTGCAGATGCTATCCGTTGGTATTTTTATGTGAACTCAGCTCCCTGGCTGCCGAATCGTTTCCATGGAAAAGCCGTGCAGGAAGGACAGCGCAAATTTATGGGGACACTGTGGAACACCTATGCGTTCTTTATTTTGTATGCAAATATTGATCAATTTGATGCCACAAAATATAAGCTGGAATATGACAAATTGTCTGTGATGGATAAATGGCTGCTGTCCAAGCTGAATACTCTGGTAACGGAAGTGGACAATGACCTGGGAAATTACCGGATTCCAGAGGCAGCAAGGGCGCTGCAGGAATTTACAGACGATATGAGCAACTGGTACGTGAGAAGAAGCCGGGAACGTTTCTGGGCAAAGGGCATGGAACAGGATAAGATAAATGCTTATATGACTTTATATACAGCTCTGGTAACCGTGAGCAAGGCGGCTGCGCCGATGATTCCTTTTATGACAGAAGATATCTACCGCAACCTGGTGTGCAGCATTGATAAAAACGCGCCTGAGAGTGTCCATCTTTGTGATTTCCCTGCGGCAGACTTGTCAATGGTGGACAAAGAGCTGGAGAAGCATATGGATGCGGTATTGAAGATTGTGGTGATGGGGCGTGCCTGCCGCAACAGCGCCAATATCAAGAACCGCCAGCCTATTGGAAACATGTTTGTCAAAGCGCCGTATGAGCTTCCAGAGTTTTTCCAGGAAATTATTGAGGAAGAACTGAATGTGAAAAAAGTGACGTTTACCGAGGATGTCAGCAGTTTTACGGATTATACGTTTAAGCCGCAGCTTCGCACAGTAGGACCGAAATATGGAAAATTCCTGGGGCAGATCCAAAAGGCGCTGAGTGAACTTGACGGTAATGCAGCTATGGCAGAGCTAAAGAGTAAAGGAAGTATTTCCCTTGACAGCGTAAATGCAGAAGTTGTATTATGTGAAGAGGACTTACTTATCACGATGACGCAGCAAGAAGGATATGTGACAGATAGTGATAATGAAGTGACAGTGGTACTTGACACGAATCTGACACCAGAACTGATTGAAGAAGGCTTTGTGCGTGAGCTGATCAGTAAAATTCAGACGATGCGTAAGGAAGCAGGCTTTGAGGTGATGGACAAAATTGTGGTTTCTTACCAGGCGGAGGATAAAATTTCTGGGATCTTTGAGTCACATGGCGCTCAGATACAATCCGAAGTGCTTGCCCAGGAGATTGACAGTCCTGTTGTGAGAGGATTTGAGAAGGAATGGAATATCAATGGAGAGCATGTATTGCTGGGTGTAGAAAAGATATGTTAAGAGGCATGTACCAGAGAAAAAGGAGGCAGCTATGAAAAATAAGATGTTTGAAAAAGAGAAGTTCATCCAGGAGATTAAAAACAATGTGAAGAATCTTTATCGTAAAACGCTGGAGGAGGCTTCTCAGCAGGAGGTATATCAGGCAGTATCTAACGCAGTAAAAAATGTAGTGATTGATCAGTGGCTTGCTACGCAGAAAACTTTCGATAAGGAAGATCCCAAGATTTTATATTATATGTCTATGGAATTTCTTATGGGAAGAGCATTGGGCAATAACCTGATCAACATGACCGCATACAAAGAGGTAAAAGAAGCTTTAGAAGAAATTGGATTTGATTTGAATGTCATAGAAGACCAGGAGCCGGACCCTGCATTGGGAAATGGAGGTCTGGGAAGACTTGCGGCATGCTTTATGGAATCACTGTCTACGCTGGGATATCCTGCGTACGGATGTGGAATTCGTTATCGTTATGGCTTGTTCCGCCAGAAAATTGAAGATGGCTTCCAGGTGGAAGTGCCGGATAACTGGTTAAAGGATGGATATCCATTTGAACT
This sequence comes from Lachnospiraceae bacterium, assembly GCA_910575075.1. GTDB lineage: Bacteria > Bacillota > Clostridia > Lachnospirales > Lachnospiraceae > Petralouisia. Next base: position 32,453 of record CAJTCY010000003.1, on the reverse strand, counting down.
GCGCCGTCCAGAACATACCTTTCAGGTAAAATTCGGCGGTTATGTGCGTTCGGAAATGGATGGGTATGGAAAACCCCGTTTTATTCATGAGGGGTATCAGTCTGTACGCGCCGTGCCATATGATATGCCAGTTATCGGTTATAATAACAACATGGTAAATGTGCTGATTGCCTGGGATGCAGAACCAGAAGAATATTTTGAGCTGGATGCTTTTGACAAAGGTGATTACAGAAAGGCAGTAGAGCAGGAAAATCTTGCCAGGAACCTGGTGGAGGTATTATATCCTAATGATAATCATATTCAGGGAAAAGAACTTCGCTTAAAACAGCAGTATTTCTTCGTATCGGCAAGTGTACAGCGTGCGATTGCCCGTTATAAAAAACATCATACAGATCTTCATAAGCTTCCGGAGAAGGTGGCAATTCAGCTGAATGATACGCATCCTACCGTAGCAGTGGCAGAGTTGATGCGGATTCTGCTGGATGAGGAAGGAATGGAATGGGATGAGGCATGGGAAATTACGACCCATACATGTGCATATACTAACCATACGATTATGTCTGAAGCATTGGAAAAGTGGCCGATTGAGATATTCTCAAGACTGCTGCCCAGAATTTATCAGATTGTAGAAGAGATTAATCGCCGTTTTATTCTGGATATTCAGAAGAAGTTCCCAGGGGACAACCATAAGGTACAGAAGATGGCAATTATTTACGATGGACAGGTAAAGATGGCGCATCTTGCGATTGCGGCAGGATGTTCCGTCAACGGTGTGGCAAGGCTGCATACAGAAATTTTAAAAAACCAGGAGCTGAAAGAATTTTATCAGATGTTCCCTGAAAAATTTAATAATAAGACCAACGGAATTACACAGAGGAGATTTTTGTATCACGGAAATCCCTTGCTGTCAGAGTGGATTAATAAATATATTGGAGATGACTGGGTAACAAATCTTCCTCATCTGGAGAAGCTTGCAGTATATGCAGATGATGAGAAGGCACAGCAGGAATTTATGAATATCAAGTATCAGAACAAACTGCGTCTGGCACGGTATATTTCAGAGCACAATGGAATTGATGTAGATCCTCGTTCTATTTTTGATGTGCAGGTAAAACGTCTCCATGAATATAAACGTCAGTTGCTGAACATTCTGCATGTAATGTATTTGTATAATAAGATTAAACAACATCCAGAGATGGAATTTTATCCCAGGACCTTTATTTTCGGCGCCAAGGCTGCGGCAGGATACCGCATTGCAAAGCTTACAATCAAACTGATTAACAGTGTGGCAGAGGTGGTAAACAATGATCCATCCATAGGCGGCAAGCTGAAAGTCGTATTTATAGAAGACTATAAAGTATCTACGGCTGAGTGGATTTTTGCTGCGGCAGATGTGTCTGAGCAGATTTCCACAGCAAGTAAGGAGGCGTCCGGTACTGGAAATATGAAGTTTATGCTCAATGGCGCGGTGACGCTTGGAACCATGGACGGAGCCAATGTGGAGATTGTAGAAGAGGTAGGAGAGGAAAATGCATTTATTTTCGGCATGAGCTCTCAGGAGGTAATTGATCACGAGCAGAAACGTGATTATGATCCTATGCAGATTTTTAACAATGACCAGGATATTCGTCAGGTGCTGATGCAGCTGATTAACGGAATGTATTCCAGAAATGATTCTGAATTGTTCCGTCCATTGTATAATTCTCTGCTGAATACGCTTAGTACACAGTATGCAGATACTTATTTTATTCTCAAAGATTTCCGTTCCTATGCAGAAGCACAGGAGAGAGTAGAGAAAGCATACAGAGATGAGAAAGGCTGGGCAAAAATGGCAATGCTGAATACGGCACATGCTGGTAAATTTACCTCAGACCGGACCATCCAGGAATATGTAGACGACATTTGGCATTTGGATAAAGTGAAAGTAGAAATGCCAGAATCATAAGTTGAAGTGATAACGGAAGGGGCTGCTGCAAAATATTATCGAAAGGTGAGGATTGTGCCTGAGACATTTTGCGGCAGCCCCATTTGACAAGATTCAGGTGACGAAAGATGATAGAAAATGAGTAGAATAAAGATTAGAAATTCTCTGCTGCTGCTGTTGACCGCTACGATTTGGGGAGTAGCTTTTGTAGCGCAGAGCGTGGGGATGGAATTTGTTGGACCTTTTACGTTTAACTGTGTTCGTTCCTTGCTGGGGGGTATCGTTTTAATTCCCTGTATCTGGTTTTTGAACAGACTGAACGCACAGGGAGAGAGCCGAGAGACATCAGAGCCAGATTACGGAAAACAGGAATTGAAAACACTTGTTTTGGGAGGGATTTTTTGCGGAATCCTGCTTTGCCTGGGCAGTAATCTGCAGCAATTTGGAATACGGTATACCACAGTGGGAAAAGCAGGTTTTATTACGGCATTTTACATTATTATTGTTCCGATTTTAGGGCTGTTTCTTCACCGCAGATGCAGGATAACTGTCTGGCTGGGAGTACTGTCTGCATTGGCAGGACTGTACTTTTTATGTATTACAGACACAGCTGTACAGGGAGAGGCAGAGCGGTTAATTCCCTGGCTTCCTGTGGGAAAGGGAGAATTGTTGCTTCTCATAGGAGCATTGGCATTTTCACTGCATATTCTGGTGATAGACTATTTTACAGCTCGCGCAGACGGCGTGAAAATGTCCTGCATTCAGTTTTTTGTGTGCGGTATCATATCCGGTGTGGGCATGATTTTGACGGAAGAGCCTCAATTAGCGGCTGTCTTTCGGGCATGGCAGCCGATTTTGTATGCAGGAGTTATGTCCTGCGGTGTGGCATACACTTTGCAGATTGTAGGGCAGAAGGGAATGAATCCCACAGTGGCATCTCTGATTCTCAGTCTGGAATCTGTAATATCTGTGCTGGCAGGAATGATATTGCTGTCTCAGAGACTTAGCGGCAGAGAAGTATTTGGCTGTGTACTGATGTTTTTTGCGATTATTCTGGCTCAGCTTCCAGGCAAGAGGGAAAAAGAGGAATTGAAGAAAAGTGAGAGTATTGAGTGAGAAAGGCATAATGTATGAAATCAAAGCGAGTAAAAAAAACATGTCATAGAAAAGCAGTATCGCTGCTGGCCGTTATACTGGCCTGCAGTTTTGGCATAACAGGGTGTCAGGATGAGAAAGTGTTAGAGAATCAGAAAGCTTACCGTCAGGTGGGAATCAATAAGATGAATGAGGGAGATTATGCAGCGGCAGTGGATGCTTTTCAGAAAGCACTGGATTTGTCTCAGGCAGAAGTGGGGGAAATGGAACTGGACATCTGTTATTATAAGGCTACGGCGCAGTATAACAGCGGTGATACGAAGGGGGCTGTTACCACATGCAATGCTCTTGTGGATTATAATAAGAAGGACAGCAGGGCATATTTTATCCGGGGCTGTATATATCTGAAAGAAGGAGACAGTGACAAAGCCAAAAAAGATTTCGACAAAGCATTAGATTTCTGTGGTAATAATTATGCATTGTATCTGTCCGTCTACGAAAACCTGGCAGGCGCAGGATTTACTCAGGAAGCGGAAGAGCTCATGGCCAAGGGGCTGAAACTGAAAGGGGATCAGCCAGAAGATTATAGGGAGCGGGGGCATATCTACCTGATACGAGGTGATTACGATAATGCCAGAAAAGAACTGGATCAGGCGATCAACAAAGGAGATACCAAAGCGCTGCTGTATTTGGCGCAGGTCTATGATGCGCAGAATGATGCTAAAAAAGCGAGTTCTCTTTATGAGAGTTATCTGAAGAAAAATGGTTCAGACGTGGCGGTCATGACAAATCTTGCTGAAATGCAGATGGAAGCTGGGAAATATCAGAAAGCATTAGAGATGTTCCAGACAGCTCTCAAAGCAGACAATATAGAGAACGAAAAGCAGCTTCGGCGCAATGAAATTATATGTTATGAAAATCTTTTAGATTTTGCAGCGGCAAAGGAGAAGATGGCATCTTATATAAAGGATTTTCCAGAGGACAAGGAAGCACAGCGGGAGCATGTTTTTCTGCAGACGAGATAAAGTGCAGAAGATTGAAGGATCAAGGTTACAGAAGAGTAAAATGAGGTACGAATACTATGAAAAAAAGCACAAATAAATTTCTCAGATTATTGTTTCTGTCCGTCATGCTTTGGATGACAATGAGTGCACAGGGAAAAGCGGCAGAACTTGCTCCTGTACAGGAAGAAGAGGCAGAATTTGCAAGAGAGAACCAGGCGCAGGAAAAGGAGGCAGAATCTGCACTTCAGGAGGGGGAAGTTTCCCCGGTAACAGAGGGACTGGTGTGGCAGGAAGATCACTATGTACTCTATGAAGGAGGCGCCCAGGTAACAGCAGAAGGATGGAAAGAGCTTTCCATAGGAATATTTTATATTGACAGCAACGGGTTTGTGACAGCAAAGATGGAAGCTGTGCAGGGAAACTGGAACTTGTATTATCTTCAATCTGGTACGGCAGAATGGCAGCAGCAGAAAAACCTGGTCTGTCGGCTGCATGACGGAAAGATGTATTATTTTGACGCAAGGGGTATTCGTGACACAATAAAAGGCTGGAAGGAAATTAATTCTACAGAGCTGTATTATGTGGATGACAGCGGAAGTGTGGCTTCTAAACTGGAGCAGGCACAGGGGGTTTGGAGATATTATAGTTACAGTTATCGTACTGCTCAGTGGGAAATGCAGCAGAATCTATGGAAAACCGTAGGTGAAAAGGAATACTATTTTGACGAGGAAGGAAAGGGGATCTTAATCTACGATACAGCGCAGCGGACATGCCAGCAGTATAGAAACGGTGAAATGAGCGCTGTGAAGAGAGAAGTATGCAGGCTTAGTGACGGCAGAATGTATTATTTTGATACAAAGGGTATTTGTGTAGTCCAAAAAGGCTGGCAGAAAGTTTCTGCAAAAGAGTATGTGAATATTGGGAAAAAAGGGTATGTCGTTTCAAGAATAAAAAGACTGGAAGCAGTATGGAAGTATGATAAATACAATTATGCCAAATCGAAATGGCAGCGGCAGAAAAATACCTGGAAAATAATAGACGGAAAAGAATACTATTTCAATAAGACGGGAATAAGCACTAGGATTTATACGCCAAGTACCAGGAAATGTTTAGAATATAAGAAAGGCAGGATGCAGTCTGTCAGAAATAAAACAGTTCAGCTTCGTAACGGAAAACTGTATTACTTTAATTCCAGAGGAATTCGTACCGATAAAAAGGGATGGAAAGTGATTTCTGATACCAGGTATGTGGAGGTAGGAAAAAAAGGTTACATAACTTCCAAAATGGAAAAAAAGAGAGGAATATGGAGATATTATAGTTATCGTGCCGGAAAATGGAAGATACAGAAAAGTGTCTGGAAGCATGTAAGAAGAAGCCAGTATTATTTTAATGCTTCTGGAAATTGTACCAGAATCTACAATACTGTCACCAGGAAATGCTACGATGTGATAAAAGGAAAAATGGTATTGGTGAAAAATAATATAAGGCAGATCAACAAAACGAAATATTATTTTGATATAAAAGGCGTGAGAGGCAACTCAGCGGGAATGTATCTTACCAGTTCCGGACAGCTTATTTATGCAGATGAAAAAGGCAGAGTTATCAAAGAGATCTCAGGTCAGGTGCTGTCCTATGAAATTTGGGAAGGAAAAATTACAAACTGTAAGGTACAGGAAGGAAACTTTATATGTTATTATAATAGTGATGGCAGTTTGAGAAGAAAAATTGATATGAATGGGCAGATGGTAGCTCTGACCTATGATGACGGCCCTTCTCAGTATACGCCTGCAATTTTGGAGATTCTCAGGCAGCATGGGGGTGTGGCAACGTTCTTTGTGGTTGGTCAGAGAGTATCATCATATGCAGATACGATAAGAAGCGCTTATAATATGGGATGTGAGATTGGAAACCATACCTACAGCCATCAGGTATTGACAAAGGTAGGAGTGCCATCCATACAAAGTCAGGTTAATTCCACCAATGCAGCTGTGCAGAATGTGACTGGGGCTTCTCCAATTGTAATGCGTCCGCCGGGAGGAGGGCATAATCCAGTTGTCAGAAGCGCGGTAGGGATGCCGGTGATTTTGTGGTCTATCGATACTCTGGACTGGAAGACGAAAAATGCTTCTTCCACTCAGGCGGCAGTGCTGAATCATGTCAAGGATGGAGACATTATTCTGATGCATGATTTATATAATCCCACAGCAGAGGCGTCCAGAGTGATTATTCCGGAACTGGTAAGAAGAGGATATCAGCTTGTCACAGTCAGCGAACTTGCAGACTGCAGGGGCGGTATGGCCAAAGGAGCGGTATACAATGCATTTCGCCGTTAATAACAGAGAAGTTCAAAAAACAGCAAGGAGGACAGCCGATGGAAGTAAAGGATGAGAAATATTTAAAACTGCTGTCGGAAAAATATCCCAACCGACAGGCAGTCTGCCGGGAGATCATTAATTTGAATGCAATTTTAAATCTCCCCAAAGGAACAGAACATTTTATGAGTGACCTGCATGGAGAGTATGAGGCGTTTTACCATATTTTAAATAATTGTTCCGGGGTCATTCGTGAAAAAGTTAACCTTTTGTTTGGAGATATTTTGACAAATCAGGAAATACAGGAAATCTGTACGCTGATTTATTATCCAAGGGAAAAGCTTGATATGCTGCAGAAAGAAGGAAAGCTTTCCCAGGAATGGTATCGGATGATATTAAATCAGTTGATTGAGATTGCAAAGCTGCTTTCTTCTAAATATACGAGATCTAAGGTGCGTAAAGCAATGCCAGAGGAATTTGCCTATATTATTGACGAGCTGCTGCATGTGCAGAAAGATGAGGATGACAATCAGGTATTGTACCACAAGAAGATTATTGATACCATTCTGGATATTAACAATGCGGATGAATTTATCATCGCTTTGTCTGCGCTGATTAAGCAGCTTGCCGTGGATCATCTGCATATTGTGGGAGACATCTTCGACAGAGGACCTTATGCGGATAAGATTCTGGATCTGCTGTTACAGCATCATTCCCTGGATATTGAGTGGGGAAATCATGACATCCTCTGGATGGGAGCAGCAGCAGGAAATGAGGCCTGTATTGCCAATGTTATCCGCAATAATCTCAAATACGAGCATACGGAAATATTGGAGAGCGGATATGGAATCAGCCTGCGCTCCCTCACACTGTTTGCAGTAAATACGTATCCGGATGAAAATCCGATGGAAGCAGCAGTGAAGGCAGTATCTGTTATGATGTTTAAGCTGGAAGGGCAGATTATTCAGAATCATCCAGAATACAATATGAGTGACCGGCTGCTTTTGGATAAAATTGATGTAGAAAAGGGAACCGTTACCATTGATGGACAGTTGTATCAGATGAATGATTCCGTATTCCCTACGTTGGGAAGTGAACCGTATGAATTGTCAAAGGAAGAACGTGCGATTATGGATGAGCTGAAAACGGCATTTCTCAACAGCGTGCGTCTGCAGAAGCACATTCAATTCATGTATGAGAGAGGCAGTATGTACCGTATTTTTAATGAGAATTTATTATTTCACGGATGTATTCCTATGGATGACAGCGGTAATTTTGAGGGAGTATCTTTTGAAGGGCAGACGTATCAAGGCAAGTCTTATTTGGATTATGCAGACCAGGCTGCCAGACGGGCATATTTTGAAAAACATGACCGGAATGCTCTTGATTTTATGTGGTATCTTTGGTGCGGACGGAAATCGCCGCTGTCTGGCAGGAATATTAAGACCTTTGAACGGACTTTTTTGGATGATCAGAATACCTGGAAGGAAGAGACGAACGCATATTATGAGTTTTATCATGAGGAAAAGACCTGCAATATGATTCTGAGGGATTTTGGTCTGTATACGGCGATGTCGCATATTATCAATGGCCATACTCCAGTGAGGACAGGAGAAGGAGAACAGCCGATCCGTGCCAATGGCAAGCTGTTGGTAATTGACGGAGGATTCTGTGAAACTTATCATAAAACCACAGGAATTGCAGGATATACCCTGATTTATAATTCACATGGCCTGCGGATTAAGGCACATCAGCCGTTTGAGAGCGTGTATCAGGCACTGCGGGAAAATAAAGATATTGAATCGGACTCTCAGCTGATAGAAACAGAAAAATCCAGGGTGATGGTACGTGACACAGATAACGGTAAACGCATTCAGGAATACATTGCAGATTTGGAGACTTTGCTGCGCCAGGGGTTTCATACAGAAAATATTCGCATAAAACAGGCAGATTAAGAAAAGCCGGGAGAGATCAGTTTTTTCTCTTCCGGCTTTTGACATGTCTTTCAGATTTCTGCATATCTTTCAGCTTTTGGCATATTTGTGGAACGGTATGTCTTATTCGTATAGGATTTCTGCTACAGCTCTAATTTCCGGCATGACTGCCGCTCCATCAACTGGCAGGGCAGTTGAATCTTCATGGCTGTGGCCGGCTGAAGTTTTAAAATGTTAAATACAATATTTGCACCGAAGCTGCCCATATCATAGGCAGGTGCATGAATCGTGGTCAGTGGCGGTGTGGTAAAGGATGACAGGCTGGTATCGTCAAAGCCCATCACGGAAATATCATCGGGAACACGTATGCCACGGTCATTTAGTGCCCGCAGCGCACCGATGGCAATCGGATCGCTGGAAGCCACAATCGCAGTAGGAAGATCGTCAGATTTCAACAGTTGGTTCATCATCAGATATCCGGATTCAACCGTGAATTCTTCTTCCACAATATAGGGCTCGCAGATAATATGATGTTTCCTGCAGTATTCCATAAACAGTGTTTTACGCATATCAGGAAATAGCTGGTGGTCAGCCAGGTATTCTTTTCCGCCCAGGAATCCGATTTTACGGTGTCCCAGGGAAGTGAGATAATCCATACAGGTTTTAACTGCGTGTTCGAAATCCAGGGTGATAGTGGAAACAGTTATATCATCGATTGGCATATCTAGAAAAATAATGCTGGAAGTAATTTCACGAAAGCGTTTTATTTCTTCCGCGCTGAATTTTCCCACACAGACCAGCGCGTCTACGGATTTCAATGTATCCATATAGTTTACATCTGCTTTGTATGTTCTCACCACATGAATGCAGTTTTGCATACAGAAATCTTCAATTCCCTGCCGGATCAGCAGATAGTAATTGTCCTCCAGCTCCTGCTGGGGAGAAAACCACTGTAAAATACCCAGGGTATAGACAGATTTGGCAGAGGCACGGGATTTCTTTTTATAATTTAATGTATGTGCTGTATCCAGAACTTTCTGCCGGGTTTCGGAAGAAACGTTCAATGTATTGTCATTGTTTAAAATTCTTGAAACGGTGGCAGAAGAAACACCTGCTGTCACTGCAATATCCTTAATTGTTGCCATAAATACCTCCAAATGCAATACGGAATATATTTGAATAATAACAGTATAGCAAATAACAGCGAAAAATGGAATGAAATTTAGTAAATTTACTAAATTTTAGGAAGGGAGAGAGAATAGAGCGTTTCTGAAATTGCTTTCCGGAAAATGTATGCTATGCGTAGAGGGAGATTTGGCTGACGGAAATGAATGATAAGATATGTTTTAGTGCTGCAAAAAAGCAACAGATACATTGGCATGATGATTGTGTAAGCTTAAACGTTTGGCTTTTTCTGCAAAAACAGGGAAATATACGATTATGCCAGGAAAGAGAAGTAACGCTAAGATAGCGCTAAGATTTGGAGAAAATTGGAGAATTATGAGGAAGGGTGTGATATTATAGAAAAGAATTATTTAGAAATTTTAGCAAATGAAGGATAATCAGGAGTTATCTGGTGGAAATTAGGAGA
>CAJTCY010000003.1:0-22562 GCA_910575075.1 Lachnospiraceae bacterium | reverse complement strand
GTATTTCAGCATTTTGGCCATACCAGCCAATTTAAAGTGTATGATGCAGAAGATGGAAAAGTGATTTCCTCAGAAATTTTAGATACGAACGGACAAGGACACGGCGCACTTGCCGGCTTTCTGCTGGGAGGCGGTGTAGACGTACTGATCTGCGGCGGCATCGGCGGCGGTGCAAGAGCAGCTCTGTCAGAAGCAGGAATTGAACTCTATCCAGGTGCTTCTGGAAATGCAGACGCCCAGGTAGAGGCCTTTCTTAAAGGGCAGCTTTCTTATGATCCTGATACCATGTGCAGCCATCATTCTCATGAAGAGGGGCATAGCTGCGGCAACCATGGCTGCGGTTCTGAGAGCTGTCATTAAATTTGTTCTTTGTTATGAAATAGGTAATTGCGAAACTCAGTAAATTTTTGAATTTCATATACAATTCAAAAAATTTAAGAAGAAATATTTTATCATACAAAACGCTAAGAAATGCATTCTAGCACCATGGAAACGTACTCCAGAGCATCCCTCTATGTCAAAAAACTGACATTACTAAGGAAAAAACACAAAAATCATGGAAGCCTTTGCGGAACATGATTTTCGTATTAAGTGGTTCGTTGTAATGCTTGGTGCGCCCTGCATTTTGTGCGTTTCGTATGAATAAAATATTTTAGAACAATTGTATGAATTGTATATGAAATTTCGATAATTTGATAGTTTCGCAATTACCTATTTGCTATGAAAAACAAAGAGGGCTGCTGCTCCATAGACGATTATTCATCTATTTTGCAGCAACCCCTGCTATCTTGGCAAATGCTTAATTCAGGCTTTCCACAAACCTGTCAAATGCTCTCTGTCCCTCTTCATTTCTCTTGTAAACGCCTGCATGTTCCAATACTTTGCTGAACACCAGTGCAATCTCACTGTGAAGTATATCCATAACATTATCAGTGGAAATTTCTGGATACTTAGATATAAATTCTTCCACCCAATCCGCATGTTTCTGAATCGTCTCATCTGCGCGGATATCCTTGTTATTGACGATAAAATCTGCAAGCGTCTCCATTTCCGTCTTCAGTCTTGCCGGAAGCACAGCAAGCCCCATCACTTCAATAAGACCTATATTTTCTTTCTTGATATGATGAAGTTCTGCATGAGGATGGTACACGCCCAGCGGGTGCTCTTCTGTGGTAATATTATTGCGCAGCACCAGATCGAGCTCAAAGAACTCGCCCCGTTTTCTGGCAATTGGCGTTATTGTATTATGGGGCTCACCATCTGTCTCTGCAAAAATAAATGCGTCTTCATCTGTATATCCGCGCCATGACGTCAAAATCTTATCTGCAAGGGTAATCAGGCGTTCACTGTCCGCACCTGAAATCCGAATCACAGACATCGGCCATTTCACAATGCCTGCTTTTACATCCTCAAAGCCTGCCACGGTAAATTCCCGCTCTACAGGCGCCTTTGCCATGGCAAATTCATAACTTCCACCCTGAAAATGGTCATGGCTTAAAATAGAGCCGCCCACAATGGGAAGGTCTGCATTGGAACCAACGATATAGTGCGGAAACTGTTTTACAAAATCAAAAAGTTTACAGAAAGTCCCATGTTCTATTTTCATAGGAATATGCTGGGAATTAAACACAATGCAATGTTCATTGTAATATACATACGGAGAATATTGGAATCCCCATTTACTGTCCTGAATGGTCACTGGGATAATTCGGTGATTCTGTCTTGCCGGATGATTGATGCGTCCTGCATATCCCTCATTTTCCATACAGAGAAGACATTTGGGATATCCGCTCTGTTTTGCGTTTTTTGCCGCTGCAATTGCTTTCGGATCTTTCTCTGGCTTGGACAAATTAATTGTAATATCCATCTCTCCATATGGCGTCTGGGATTTCCATTTTACATCTTTCGCAATCCGGTAACGCCGGATATAATCACTGTCCTGGCTCAGCTTATAATAATAATCCGTAGCTGCTTTCGCTCCCTTTTCCTCATAGATCTGCCAGAACTTCGCAATCACCTGGCTGGGACGCGGCATCAGCTTCGCCATCAATTTTGTATCCAACAGATCACGGTACACCACGCCGTTTTCCTGCAAAACACCTGTCTCGTAAGCATAATCCAAAAGTTCTTTTAATACAGGCTCCAATTCTACATTCTCATAAGTATCATCTGGCTCCTCATATTCCTCAATCTGCAGCGTCTCCAACAACTGATTGGTTGTATAAATCACATCTTCTTCATCAATCAAATGATTTTCCAAACCATAACATACTAATTTTTTAACAGCTTCATTTATCATAATGACTCTCCTCCTCATGTCAAAACTGAATACCGCCAAAAGGTCTTACTTTCAGCACGTGACAGGAGCCTTTTCCATACAAGTGATCTAACTTATCACGATAGGTCTCCACAAAATCATCTGACACAAACGCCTGAATGGTTCCTGCAAAACCGCCTCCATGAACCCGGCTGACACCGTGTGCGGACAAAATACTGTCGCTTACTGCAAGCCCCATAGAAACACTCTGGTTCTGCACGTCCTTGTTGGTGTAAATGTTCTGCAGATACTTAAAGGAAGAATCTCCAGATTCCTGAACAGTTTTCAAAAATCCCTGAAAATTTCCCTCCCGCAAAGCAGCTACTTCTAATTCCACACGTTTATCTTCCTCAAAGAAGTGCAGGGCACGCAAAACCGGACGATCCCCACAGGCTTCACGAATCTTGGGAATTTTCTGATAGAATTCCTCTACCTCTATTTCCCTTAAGAAATCCTTTCCAAAAAACTTTGCCACTTTTTTCATTTCCTGAGGAATCAAAGCATAATCATCTGTCAAATCGGCATGAGAGCCTTTGGTGTCTGTAATGCAAAGACTATGATGATAGGCGCTGAAATCTACGTCCACTTTCTCAACGACTGGATTCTTGGGATCTGCAAAATCAATATGTATCAATCCGCCTACTGAACATGCCATCTGATCCATAAGACCGCAGGGTTTTCCGAAATATACATTTTCTGAATACTGTGCCACCTGTGCAATTTCCACAGGGCTGATGCTCATATCGTTATAAAGCCCGGAAAGTATCGTTCCCACCAGTACCTCAAAAGCCGCAGAACTGGACATTCCAGCGCCATTCAGCACATCACTGGTAACATATGCACAAAATCCGCCTATCTGATGACCATTTTTCTTAAGCCCATAAGCCATTCCCCGAATCAGGCCCGCAGAAGTTCCCGTTTCACCTTTTCTCATTTCCAAATCTTTTAAATCCACTGAAATCATTGGATATCCATCTGACAATAATTTAATTACCTTCTCTTTGGATTTGCTCACTACCGCTATCGCATCCAGATTGATGGAAGCCGCCAGCACTTCGCCATGCTGATGGTCTGTATGGTTGCCGCCCACTTCACTTCTTCCTGGCGCACTGTAAATCTCTACATCCTGTTCTCCAAACAATTCTTCAAATTTGTGAAGAGCTTCCTGATATCGTCTGGTCTGATATGCAATAACCCCTTCATCCACATAAATTTCTCTGAGGCGCTCCTGACACCCCTGTGATTTCAGTTCTTCTGTCCATACTTTTGTATTCTTCATATTTGCCCCGCCTTTACTTGAATTTATTCGACAGTCAAATGCTCAGAACTCTGACTGCTGACACAAATTACTGCTGGTAACTTCTGAACATTTTCCTCTGCCTTTCTATGGGCATTGCCCTATACGGACATTATAAATGTTCTTTAGTAAACAGTCAATATATTTAGTAAATATTTTGGGTAAATATTTTGCTGCATAACTTATTCCTCTGCCGTCGTTTAAATCCAAAAAGTCATCCTGATATTTCTTATTCTGATTTTCATGCTTTTATCTCACTTGTTGTTTTCATTATGCAGCATATATTCTGACATTTGACATACTCCTGCTGCTTTTGTCCTCTGTATTAGAGGAAGATTGTCCCGATGGATTCCTCCGATGGCATATACGGGAATGGTAACGCTGGCACAAACCTGTTCCAAGAATTCCAATCCTCTGGGCGAAACTCCTTGTTTGCACTGTGTACTGAAAATATGGCCTGCCAAAATATACGCTGCCCCCCTCTTCTGCGCCTCTCTGGCTTCCTCTACAGAATGAACGGAGGTTCCCACCTGCAAGCCAGAAAGTATGTTCTGCTCCTGATATTTCTCGAACACAGGCAGCGGAAGATGCAGCCAGCCACAGCCTGTCTGCCAAGCCGCCTCCAGAAAAGTATGAGGGATAAGCAGCGCTGCCTTTCCCTCTTTTTTCTGATCGTATGTCTTTACCTTTTTCCACACACTGGCAAACAATTGCAAATACTGAGACTGCGACAACTGCTTTTCCCGTACAAGTAACACATCCGGTTTTTCTTTTCCATGAAGGCGCTTATGATCACCAAGTGCAAGCCCTGCCAGGAAATCAGCATAGCCTTCCAAATTTTTATTCTCTGCCTGATCTCCAGAACAGTACAGTTCCCAGTTGGATACGGCAATATGCCGCAGCAAACGCGACTGTCCAGAAGATTTCATCCGTCTATACATACACATAATCATTCATCACAGGCTGCAGTCCCTGGTCTTTGATTGCCTGAAATACCTGGGATACATCCCGGTTATCAGCAATTTCGAACTGATTATCCCCCTGCTCCTCCACTTCCTCAGAATGGCTTCCAATCCCTGTGCTCACTCCGGCAGAAATCTTTGTTGCTGCCACACCAATCACATGATTGCGGAAGTCTGCACGTTCTCTGGTAGAAATAGTCATTCCCGCATATGGCATAAACAGCCGGTAAGCGCACATAATCTGCATAAGTTCCCGTTCACTTACTGCATTTCTTCCCAGAGATCCCGCTGCAGCAATCACTTCCTTATTTTCTGCTGCATCTGCTGTCTCTGCCTCCTGACTGTTCTGGCCAGCGCCTGACATAGTCACAATCGGTCGCAGCCGGGGACAGGAAAACGATATTTCTGCATAGGGGTATTTTCGCTGAATATAATAAGCATGGAGCCCTGTAGCAAAGGCATCCTTACGAAAATCGGAAAGCCCAAGCAGCGCTGCGAACGCCACACCACGCATTCCGCCGCGAAGTGCGCGCTCCTGCGCGTGAAAACGATAAGGGAAGATTCGTTTGTGGCCAGCCAGATGAAGTGTCTCATAACGTTCTGAATCATATGTCTCCTGAAATACGGTCACATAATCTGCCCCGCATTTGTGCAGATAAGAATACTCCTCTGAATTCATTGGATAAACCTCCAAGCCTACCATGCGGAAATACTTTCGTGCAATCCTGCATGCTTCCCCGATATATTGTACATCCGACTGTGCTCTGCTCTCGCCAGTAAGTATCAGAATTTCCTCCAGCCCGGTAGCGGCGATTGCTGCCATTTCCTTTTCTATCTCTTCTGCATTCAGTTTCATTCTGTGAATCCTGTTATGACAGTTAAAGCCGCAGTATACACAATGATTTTCACAATAATTGGAAATATAGATAGGTGTAAACATATAGACAGAATTTCCAAAATGTTTCTCTGTCTCCCCTTTTGCCCTCCTGGCAATTTCTTCCAGAAGGGGCTCTGCCGCAGGGGACAGCAGAGCTGCAAAGTCTTCCATGGTCCGGTTCTCACTTTCTATAGCACGCCTTACCTCTTCTTCTGTATAGTTCTCTGCCCTGTAACTGTCTTTGGCGCTTATTACTCTGTCCAGAATATCGGAATCTATCTGTTCCATCCCTTCCATATATGTCATATGGCTGACTGATGTCTGCAAATTTTCATTCATATTATATATCCCCCTTAATCCCGCAAAAATCCTGTCAGTGGTGAGGACGCTTCTCCTCCGCTCTCCCTCACTCTTCCGAGCCCTGACAAATAAGCTTCTCTTCCCGCTTCAATTGCCTTGCGAAACGCTGACGCCATTTGAGGAATATTTCCGGCAGTGGCAATGGCCGTGTTCGCCATTACTGCGGCAGCTCCCATTTCCATAACTTCACATGCCTGTGAAGGACGTCCAATTCCTGCGTCAACAATAACAGGAAGTTCTATCTCATCAATCAGTATTTTGATAAACTCTCTGGTCGCAAGCCCTTTATTGGAACCAATTGGCGCGGCCAGCGGCATTACGGCAGCCGCGCCTGCATTCACCAAATCCCGCGCGGTATTCAAATCAGGATACATATAAGGGAGCACCACAAATCCTTCTTTCGTCAGCAGATCTGCTGCCTTGACAGTCTCCTGATTGTCAGGCAGAAGGTATTTAGAATCCCGCATAATTTCTACCTTTACAAAATTTCCACACCCCAGTTCTCTGGACAATCTTGCAATCCGCACCGCTTCCTCTGCATTTCTGGCTCCTGAGGTATTGGGCAGCAGCGTTACTCCTTCGGGAATGAAATCCATAATATTTCCCTCTCCCATGGAATTTGCCCGCCGCACAGCAAGTGTAATAATCTGTGCCCCGGCATTTTCCACTGCTGCCTGAATCAGCTCCACATTATATTTTCCAGAGCCTAAAATAAATCTTGACTGAAATTCCTGTCCGCCTAGCATAAACACATCTTGTTTCATTTGGAACCTCCTCCCATAAAACTTACCACTTCTACCACATCTGCTGCCCGCAGCACGATTGTCTCATAATCATCTTTCGGCACAATTTCCTCATTCAATTCCACTGCTACACGCTCCTTCTGAAATCCCTCCTTTATCAGCATCTCTGAAACAGTCAGTCCTTCAGAATATTCTTTTTGTACACCATTAATCTTCATTCGTATCTCCTTTCCTATAAAATAAAAAAAGACCACCACGAAAGAATTACACCCGTGGTGGTGTACCCCTTCGTGTGGTCTTTGCCTCACACTCTGTTTGAAATTATATCGCAGTCACTCTATACTGTCAAGCTCTGGTTCGTTATACTGCGCTCTATCTTTGCCTTGTTATAGAAACGGCTCTTCCGGCATTTAAAAGGTGAAACCTGTGAGAGGGATTGACTTTTCCTCTGACAACTACCGTAGAACTTTTTTTCAATTTTGACAAGATCTGATCAGGTGTCAGATTATAATTGATGCTTTTCATCATGGCCACTGTTCCTGCCACTTGAGGTGCTGAATAAGAAGTCCCTCTGCCGTAACCATACCCACGTCTCCTATGTCTGCTGACAGGTCTTACCGAACATATCTTTTTCATTCCCTGCCCTCCGCCTGGAGCCACGATGTCCACTGCAGAAGATTGATTTGAATAGGAAGCCATGGCATTGTTCGACAAAGTGGCTCCCACACCTATGACCCCGTCAAATGCAGCCGGATAACGCAGCCTTTCTGTTCCATCATTTCCAGCTGAAGCAACCACACAGACTCCTGCTGCAACTGCTCGTTTAATCGCATTCTCCAAATTTTTGAAATCAGCCGGCCTATATCTGTTTTTCTGTGCGCTATAACTGATATTGATCACTTCTGCCCCATGATTAACTGCATAATTAACTGCACTTGCCAAAAAACTTTTGGTTATATGTTTACCAGAACCTACCGTGTTGTCACACTTGATCGCCATAATTTTACATACCTCTCTCTCGGAGGTATCTCCTGCGATACTTGTTACCCCTGCCCCGAATATCCCGTTATTGGCTTCTGCCGCAATCACTCCAGCTATCATAGTTCCATGATTTCCTGTATATTGTCCATATCTAGAACGTTTATCCGGACAATCTGCCAGTTTTTTATTATTCTGGGTAACATCCACAGAATATTTGGTAAGAATTTTATTTTTCAAGTCCGGATGATTGATCTGTACGCCGCAGTCTATGACTGCAACCCATATCTCTGTTACGGAATGTGCTCTTTTTAATTTCTGATGTGCCCCTGCAATATCAATATTTCTCATATTCCACTGATCATTTTCATTAAAAAGCGGATCATCTGACGTGACAGATCCTGAGAATGACCCAATGGTACCATCCGCCTCTAAAAAAGTATTTTCTGATACGTCTATTACACAATCATAATTTATAAATTTTTCCTCTGCACGTTTTACGGTATCTTCCAGATTAATTTTTGCCAATACGACAATATCTGTCTTATAATCTTTGATCTTTTCCAGTCTTTTCTTCTTATAATCCGGAAGCGCGTCATCAATATGGATATCACCGCAATCTACCACTTCATAACTTGCTGCCGTTTCCTGAATAACCTTTTCAATTTTCTCTTTGCTGGTCCCATAAGAGAATGTCACCATGACCTCTCCCGCCTGATAGCTAAGCTTCTCACCATTTTCTCTCTCCTGAGCTGCTTCCTCATAATGTTCCACGATCTCTGACGCCGAATCATCCAGCTCTTTTACAAAAGCCTCCAACTCGCCTCTCTGTGATTTGTCCATAGAATAATACTTATTCAGGACTTTCCGCACACCGATTTCAAATTCGCGCTGATTCCTAATCTGGTTCAGACATTTGGCTGACTCAGCTCCATCGTTGCTACAGCCTTCAAGCGCAAGATGAATACGTTCCCTGCTTTTTCTTCCCATTTTTCGTTGATGCGCTCTATGCTCTGCCGGCACATTTATTACAAAGTTTTGATTTGCCTCTGCTATGAAAGAGTCTCCCGCCAGCAGTAAGGAAATACCTATCAGCAAAGCTGCTTTTCTGATGATCTTTTGCATAAACCATTCTCTTTTCTCATTGTCTGCTTTACACTGTTTTCTGATACCACTCTCGTTTGGCTAATTGAATCCCACCACTTTTTGAGAGATCTTATATGCCGCCACTGAAATTTTCCTGCCGCTCTTACCTGGCAGGTTCATCGCCTGCCCCATAATCCCTTTCCTCAAATGCCAAAACAGGCGAAGATCATATTCCTTCAGATATTTCCAAAGTTCTCTTTTCTTCTCCAGATTTTCTTTTGTCCCGGAACGAATCAACATTATAGTGGAAACTACGGTGATTATCTCAAGATAATTAAACATATATCTGCGCAGTTTTCGGTTTGGCAGCTTCCACAGATCCACATTCTCAACCATTAACTTATTCACCCTGATCTGCTGGTCAATCCGCTGTATCATTACTTTCTCATTCACAGACTGATCTTCTCTTCCAATAAAATAACGATAGAAATCCACGTTTAGATAATACATGTTTTTCACATAAGGCAATGGCACATAGACAAAAAGATTGTCTACATAAAAAGTATGTCTGGGTAATTCCAGACCGCATTCCCGCAGCAGCTGCGTACGGTAAATTACTGAATGCATCAAAATATACTGCCCCTTCCGGAAATGTCTTGCCTCATCCCAGCCAAAAATGCGGTTTTCTGGCAGAGTTCCCGTATATTTCATAACTTTTTTACGTTTTGCACCTTCCTTTTCGTATACAAAATTGCTGATTAACATATCCAGAACTTTACTTCCTCCAGACAACTCTTTCAGCACAGACAAAATCTTATGATAAGCTTCTGCATTTACCCAGTCATCACTGTCCACCACTTTAAAATAAAGCCCGGTGGCATTACGAATCCCAGCATTTACCGCCTCTCCATGTCCACCGTTTTCCTGATGAACCGCTTTGACAATTGTTGGATATTTTTCTGCATAAGTATCTGCGATCTGGGCCGTTCCATCTTTCGATCCATCATCCACGATAAGAATTTCCACATCCTCGCCGCCAACCAGCAGAGATTCAATACAATGTTCCATATAATCCTGAGAATTGTAACAGGGAATTGCAATTGATAATAACTTCATTTGTTCCTCCATTTTTTCTTCTGCAACAAAATACAAGCAAAATTATGACATACCTCTTCTTTATTATACACATTTTTCCCTATTTCGCAAATTTTATTTCGTTGTTTCGCAATCACCTAAAATGATTCGGATGTCAAAAGGTGGTCAAAAATGATGTTGGCAATTTGCACAAATAGGTGCAAAAAGTTGTGACTTGTCCTGACGGTTAGAATTTCTTAGTGTTCAATCTAAGAACCAGCAATTTCCAAACAGGATGTTTGGAAAAGGCTTATCTGAGCCAGGGATGGCGAATATAAGCCGGTTGCGTAAAGTTTCTATATTTTTTGCTGGAACGCTTAGAAATTCTTCTGTCTGGGACAGTTGGAACAACGTTTGTACTTATTTGTGCAAATTGCCAATAAGCATTTATAAAACTACCTTTTGACACCCGAATCCAAAAATATATCTGATCTACATTTGTTCATATTTTCTTTACACATTTCTCATATTATGAACACACCAAAGTCACATTTAACAGATATACTATCATCATAAACAAAAAGACTTAATGAAATATTCGTTTTTCACTTTGTTTTTCATAAACCTTGCTTTACCGCAAGGTCCTCCCGTTAAATCAGTGTATCCTCACTTTTTTATATAAATCTTTTTCATATGAAGGCCGGCGCAAAATACGCCGGTCTCTCCTTTTTAGTTTTCTCTTTCAAATTTTTCATTTCCAAGCCTGATATTCATATATTTCGTATATGCTGCAAATGCTGCTGGAATTGGATATCTTTCTTCTGAATCTGATATTTCCACAAATAGCATACCGCTCTTATTTTCTGTAAGCTCATCTACTCGTACCACGTACCCTGTCATATGCCATTCCACATGTGAAAAGACATGTTTTGCAGATTCCAGTTTCTGGATTCGGATCGGCTGTAGTCTCTGTTCTCTGACCCACAGCAATGCCTCTTCCTCAGACAAATGTCCTGCCGTATTGGGAAATTCATATAGACCTGCCAGCAATCCCTTCTGCGGTCGTTTATGGAGCACAATTTTATCTCCATCACGAATAATGAACACTGTCTTCTCCTCAATCTTCCTGGGCTTTGCCTTGCTCTTTACCGGAAGAAACTGCCAGCAGTCCAATCGTTTTGCCTCACAAAAATTCTGCCAGGGACATTTCTCACATTGCGGAGCGCCATTGGGCACACAGACAGTAGCTCCCAGCTCCATCAATGCCTGATTAAACTCGCTTGCCGCATGTTCTGGCATAATGGTCTGCAAAGCCTCCTCCACTCTGGTACGTACTGACTGCTTCATTATATCAGAGTTGTCATTGGACACCCTTGCAATCACACGCAGCACATTTCCATCTACTGCGGGAACCGGAATTTTATAAGCAATCGATGCAATCGCTCCTGCTGTATAATGCCCAATTCCTTTTAATTTCAAAAGTTCCTCATAATCTGCCGGCAGCTGTCCCTGATATTTCTCCATCATGGTCCGGGCTGCCGCCTGCATATTACGCACCCTGTTGTAATACCCCAATCCTTCCCAAAGCTTTAACAATTTCTCTTCTTCACATTCTGCCAGAGCCTGCACATTTGGCAATGCTTCTGTAAAACGCTGAAAATATGGTTTTACTGCCTCTACGCGTGTCTGCTGCAGCATGATTTCAGACACCCATACCCGATATGGCGCAGGTTCTTCCCGCCAGGGCAGCACTCTGGCATTATCCTGAAACCATTTTAATAAGGGTTCTACTATTCTTTGTAAATTAAAATCTTCTAACATTATTTTTTATTTTTTCCGTGTCAGTAAATAGAAAATCAATTTCAATTCCCTTAAGGTCTTCATCCACAAGATTATTGTCTTTCATCATCCTGCGAATCGTATTCTGCGTACTCTCCATGTTACTGTAATTTTTTTGTTTGAGCGAAAATTCCTGCTGCAGCTGATCAGCTTTCAAATCTCCCTCAACAAGTTCTTCCTGTTCTTTTTTATTTTCCTTTATTTTGTCAATCTGTTCCTGTTGTTCTTCTTTCTTCTCCTGAATTTCTTCTGCCTTTTCCTTTTCTTCCTCTGTCTCCTGATCCATCTTATCCTTGATCTCCTGAATCAGAAGATTCATAACCTCTTTCCCGGCTGCATCCTCGATTTGATCTGCAGTTTCCTGTGCTTTTAACATATCCTGTGAGATTGCCTGCTTTAGCTTGTCGTCTGAAATCGAACCTTTCACAATGCCTGCTTCCCACTGAAGCTTTTGAATATTTGCCTTTTCCTTACCGGAATCATCATTTATTTTCAGGGATTCCATCTGATATTCAGTCATTGGTAAGTCCTGAAGTTCTTTTAAACGGCTGCGTTCCTCTTTTGAAAATTCCAGCTCGTTCACTCCATTACGCCAATCCTGATATTTTTCCAATAAATCAAGGTCTTTCTGCTCCTGTGATTCTGGATCAATCTCATATTGTTCCTTTAGCCTTGCTTTTGCTTCTTCTATATCGCTGATAATACCTTCTGACTTCTTAATTTGAGACATTTTGTCTTCCCATAATCCCCACTTTTCGTCAATTTTCTGAAGCAATTTCTGGTCTTTCCCCCAGGCTTCATTTACAAGCTTCTTCGCCTGATTTTTAGCGCTCTGACGTTTTTGTTCCACGAGGCTGTCTGTCTGGGATGGTACCATAAGTGTTCCAGCAAATACAGATTTCCCATTTTCACCTCTCTGCTTCACTCCCACTGTATTGGCAGTCATTTCTAAACCATTCCTGCCATTCTGCTCTGCTCTTACCGTTAATGACATTTTATCTCCTCCTTGACTCTGTGCTTTGATTGAATTCCTTTTCAATCATTTTCCGTTCCAATTGCCTGTATTCTGAAATATACGGGCAAAGCCTATACCTATGATATTTATATCGGCAGGAATGGAGATGTTGTTTAACTATTTGTGTATCGTTTTTCAGAGGCAGACGGTAATAGATTTGATCTTTATTTCAATGGTAACTGCAGTGCTTGCATTTGGAGGGATATGCTGAGAATAAGGTAATTGGATGGAGGATAATTGAGTTTTCACACACAATCCCCAGGACTTTCCCTCGATATGTTCTATTAACTATTTCAATTTTCTTTTTGCTTCCCTACCATTTTCAATATAGCGTCCACTGTCTGAGCCTGCTGTTGTTCAGTGCTGATATCTGCTTTAAGATCTCCCTTCTGGCTTCCATAATTTCCAAAACCAGCATGATTTCCTCCTTCTATACAGATTTCACTGTAATTGGAAGGCATCAATTTCCGTCCCTCTTCCAGTTTATCCATGCTTAATAAACCATCTTTATTTCCATAGATAGAAATGACAGAAAAAGATTCTGATTTCAATTCTTTGATGGAATATGAAGCAAGAAGTATCAAACCTTCCAGTTTATCAAGATGATCTGAGGCATAGGATGCTGCCATAGCCCCTCCCAAAGAATGTCCCGCTATATACCAATGTTCATATTCATATGAACTGATAATTTTATCCGCCTTGTTCATTCCTAAAAACGCAAGATTACATGGCATTTTAACCAGAAAACAATCAATCCCCTCATTCGTCAGTTTATGTAGCAGAGGCAAATACGCCGTATATTCTACTTTCGCACCTGGATAAAA
The DNA here is from genome assembly GCA_910575075.1 of Lachnospiraceae bacterium. Classification (GTDB taxonomy): domain Bacteria; phylum Bacillota; class Clostridia; order Lachnospirales; family Lachnospiraceae; genus Petralouisia. Next base: position 9,190 of record CAJTCY010000003.1, on the reverse strand, counting down.
AATGACTGCAGTATCTTTGCCTGGGCCATCCAAATAGAACCCTTCTGTTATTTCCTGTGTTTTTGTCAGCCCACCATCTTGAAAATAATCTTGTACATTCTTGTCAGCATGATAATAGTCATTTACATACAGAAAACATATAGCTGATAATATGAATATCATCACCGTTGGGATCATTACTTTTTTCTTTTTCCAGAATTTTTTCACCTTCATCCTCCTTTCTCTAGATCGGTTTCACTTACGCTAATATCGTAAATATCGTCAAATTTTATGACAGTATTTACAATCTTTAAGACTTTAGATGTTTTATCTATTGCAGAAACTATCCCTGATATTTTCATATACTCATCATTATGAAAATATACAAGATTTATTACATCATTCTTTTTTATCTGAAGAAGCCTTCGGTTCAATTCTTCCTGATATTCTTCTGAGAGTTCCGCTCTTGGCACAATTATTTTTTCTTTTTCCCGTAATGCTTCTGGAAAACCTTTTAGCGCTGCAAAGGGGATAAATTGTTTTGCCCGCTCTGCACGGCTCATCTTAGTCCGTACCACTTCTATGCCCTCCAATCTGTCTATTGCGTTCCACAGTTGTCGCTTTTTCCTGTAGATTCATTCCTCTTAAAATTGCATTCTTTCCAAATTTATCCTTAATCTCTATAACTGCTTTCTGCATCTGATACTCTCGATCTAAATCCGCAGGATTTGTAAATAAATCATATTGCTGATACATTTCATCTGCCACACGATTAAAACTCAAATTTATCCTGCGAATAGGGCTGTATTTGTCTACAATCTGCTCATACAATTTCAAAATATAAGAAATAATTTTAGAGGCGGAACTTGTTTTCATTGGCATCGATACCGTTCCATGTGCTGGATTTTTTGCTGCGCGATTCGAATACCCCACATGGAGAGTAATGGAATCTGTCACCAATCCTCTGCCTACCAGCTCCAGACATAATAAGTCTGTCATCTCCTTTAAAATTAATTTTGCGTCCTGAAAATTATAATCACACCATAATACTTGTCCACTGGAAATAGAATTTGTTTTTGGTTTATATGCTTTGATGTCTGCCATTGTGGTTGTTTCTCTCCCCCATGCATGATCAATGAGCAGTTCTGCGTCAATTCCAAAAATATGATATAACATTTCCTCATCTGCCTCAGCAATCTCACCCATAGTAAAAATCCCTATACGCTCCAGCCTTTTTGCCGTTCCTGCTCCTATCCGCCAGAAATCTGTCAACGGTTTATGATCCCATAATTTTCTTCGATAAGACTCTTCATCTAAAACACTGACCGGAAACATGTATTTTTGTGGTAATTCTTTTGAAATCTTTAAATGTTTTGCCATAATATCCAATGCAATTTTAGCAAGATAAAGATTGGTACCAACACCTGCCGCTGCCATAATACCTGTTTTTTGCAGTATCTCTTCCATGATATTACGACTCAATTCCGCCCCATCCATTCGATACAAAGACAGGTAATCTGTTACATCCATAAATACTTCATCAATAGAATATGGATGAATATCTTCTTTAGAAATGTATTTTAAATAGATACCATAAATTTCTGCCGAATAATCAATATAAAGCTGCATTCTCGGCGGTGCCATAATATAATCTATATCTTCTGGAATTTCAAACACCCTGCATCGCCCGGGAACCCCCAATGCTTTCAAAGAAGGAGAAACTGCGAGACAAATCGTTTTGTCTGTACGCTCCGGGTCTGCAACCACAAGGTTTGCGCTCAATGGGTCCAATCCCCGCTCCACACATTCTACAGACGCATAAAAAGATTTCAAATCTATACAAATATAAGTTCTCTGCTTCATCAACAGCACCTCCTTTACATCATTTCTGATAACTGCAAAATGCTGTTCATATTCTGTCCACATATGGTCTATATATGTAATCTCCTTATATTTTTTATTTGACACACTAATAGATTTGTGTAAAAATTTGAATGATTTTTCAGTTTTTTATCCTAAACCCTTTACATTGATTATAATATTGAATATTACTCCGGCGGTTAAATGTCGATATTTAACCGCTGGAGTAATAACTTACACAAAAGAGAAAAAGTGAAAGAATTTTTTCTTTCGCTAACACCTGTTTTTGCCAAAAGGCATACAGAATGGAGGAACTTATGAATTCATTAGAAACTTTAAAAGATGACTACCTGGTACACTGCAGAACTCAAAAAGAATTGAATGCAAAAACAATTAAAGCATATCGCATTGATTTAACACAATTTATAGATTTCGTCACACCTTTTGACAATCCCTTTTCCAAAGAAAGCCTGACTTCTTATCTGGCGGCGTTACATACACAATATCAGCCCAAAACCACAAAACGGAAAATCGCCAGTCTCAAGGCCTTTTTCCATTACCTTGAATATGAAGATCTTCTTCTGCAAAATCCCCTTAGTAAAATGCGGCTTTCATATCGGGAACCTAAGCGCCTCCCCAAAACCATTCCAGCAAACACAATCCAGTTATTCCTAAATACGATTTACCATACATACCATCAAACGGATTCTCCTTATCAAAAAAAATCTGTGCTCCGGGATATTGCCGTGATTGAACTCTTATTTGCCACTGGTATGCGTATTTCCGAGCTTTGCAATTTGAAATACCCTGACATTGACATGGAAAATTTCTCTGTGCTTATTTGGGGAAAGGGAGCCAAAGAACGCTTGATACAAATCGGAAATCCCCAGGTTATTTCCGCCTTATCTTCTTATATAAGTGCTTTTGAGACAGAAATCACGCTAAGCAGCTGGCTATTCGTTAACCGGCTTGGCAATCGTCTCTCTGAACAATCTGTGCGGTTCATGATCAATAAATATGTAGAACAGGCAGGAATCTCCATGCATATCACCCCTCATATGTTCCGGCATTCTTTTGCAACTCTACTATTAGAAGCAGACGTGGATATCCGCTATATTCAGAAAATGCTTGGACACAGTTCCATCACCACTACGGAAATATATACCAGTGTTTCTATGCATAAGCAAAAAGCCATTTTAGTTGAGAAACATCCCCGGAATTGGATGGAGGTGAATGAGAGATAAAAAACGATAGTGGATTTGTAATGTAATTAGCGAGTGAAGGATAATCAGGAGTTATCTGGTGGAAATTAGGAGAAAAATTGCAGGTAATTAACAGTTATCCATTAATTGGTGATAGCTGGAATTATCTTGAGTTTTGATTTAATTAAAAATAATTTATTGTATGTAGTTTAAAACGTTTTGGGTGAATAAAAAGTTGGAGAGATTAATAATGGATCAATTATTAACGCAAGCAAATCATATTATTAGGAAAAATAGACCATTGGACAAGACTCCCGTCATTATTACTTTTCGCCGGGATAGATTTTTACAGTTAACATTACAAACAAGCGGTTGTCGATATAGCGAAGCCGGTTCATGTTGCATGTGCAATTACGGAAAAGGTACAACACCGAATGTACAGGATATTAAGACTGCAATGGATCAAATTTGCAGTTCTAGGGATTTTATTGAATCTGACCAAGTTTTGTTAGGTGCGTCAGGAAGTTTTTTAGATGATTATGAAGTTTCAGAAGAGATCCAGTTTTACATGATGCAGCGTCTTTCACAAAGCGATAAGAAAGAAATATTTCTCGAAACACACTATAAAAGTATAAACCAAGCGAAACTAACTAAGATTCACAAACTTTTTCCAGATCAGATTGTACATATAGAAATGGGATTAGAAACTGTGACAAAAGAATTACAGGAGAAAGTCCTTAACAAAGAAATACTTCTTGAGGAATTAAAGAAAACTATTGCACAAATACATCATGCAGGTTTGTTTGTATCACTAAATATACTATTGGGTATACCATTTTTATCACTAAACGAACAAATCTCAGATACAATAAAATCCATAGAATGGTCTGTTGATAATGGTGCGGATTATATTGTTATTTTTCCAATCAATATTCAACCTTTTACATTATTTGAGTGGTGGTACTTGCAAGGTTATATATCAATAATATCGCCATGGATGTTAGTAGAATTATTGCTTCATTTAACAGATAAAGAGTTGAAACGAGTTTGCCTTTCATGGTATGGAAATCGATATATTACCTATTCAGAGCAACAGAAAACAATAGTTCCATATTCTTGCCCAGTTTGCCAACCAGAACTACTTTCCTTTTTTAATAATTTTTCTGCGAATTACAATATAAAGTATCGTAAACAAAAACTACAACAGATTTATAAGTTCCCTTTTTCGTGTAAATGTAGAGAGAATTTACATAACACATTGAGAAAAAAAAATGCCCCAAAAACAAGTTTAAAAAGTGCACGTGATGATATAGAAAGTTGGATAAATAAATATGGAATTAACAGAAGCAATTTATAAAAGAAGAAGTGTCCGTAAATTTAAAAAAGAAACAATTAGTCTTGATGATATAAATCAAATTATCAAAGCTGGAATATTGGCCCCATCCGCAAAAAACCGTCAGCCTTGGTTCTTTTATGTTATTAATGATGAATCAACAAAAGAATTATTGTTACAGAGGTTACAAAAAGGATTTGATAATTTATTAGAACAGAATAGGCAGAATAATATTCAGCGACCCGATATTGAAAGTGCCCGTTTGACATTAAATAGCATAGAGCAAGCTTCTGCACTTATTATTGTAACATGCAGAAAAAAATATATATTTTCCCACGATGATAATGTAGATTGGTATTTAAATGCACGAGATATTGAGGTCAGCGACCTTTTGTCGATAGGCGCAGCAATTGAGAATATGATTCTAAAAGCTACAGACATTGGATATGGCTCTCTTTGGGTATGTGACATATTTTATGCTTATGCCCAAGTTGTAGAGTTTTTGCAGACGCAGGATGCAGTTGTATCTGCTATTTGTATAGGTCGTAATAACGAATTTCCTATCAAGAAATCGCGTCTTCCACTAGAGGATGTTTGTCTTTTTATAAAATGAAGGAGCTATAAATTAATGGAGCATTTATATTGGATAGGAATAAGGAAATCGGATTTGCTATCAGTAAATTCATTATATAAGGGATGCATTACTTTTTTCGGAGATGGAAAAGATGGAAATATTTCTTTATTTAATACTGGGATACCACGTAAAAATCATAATGTGAATTTACCTATATTTGAGGAATTTAATAGAAATTCAATTTTAAATATTCTAAACGAAGATTCAAAAGCAAAATTTATGTTTTACAATCCAGTTTATGCATATATGCTCGAAGAAGAATTACGAGAGAAAGTAATTTGCTTAAATGACATAGAAATTTTAAAAATATTAGATAACAAAATCCTCTGTAAACTTTGGCTAAAAGATGAAGTACAATTATTTGAAAGCAGGCAATTTTTAGGTATAGAAATCAATTTAAAACAGTTAGATACTATATTTGGAAATGATCAGGGCTATATAATACAATCCTCTGTTTCTTCTGGCGGAACTGGTACTTATATATTAAATTCACAAAATGAAGAAATGTTTAAGAGTAAAATATGCCCTAATAATCTATATACTGTAACTCCATATTATCGGAATGCTACTTCTTTTAATATTCATTGTGTCATATATTCAAATTCTTTCCAGCTCTATCCTATTTCAATACAAATTTTAAAGGAGGAACACGGAAATTTACTTTATAAAGGTAGCGACTTTATTGCAGTGAATACATTGGACGGCAAGTTAAAGAATGAATTAGAAACACAGGCAGCAAATATATGCCAAAAACTATGTAATATCAATTATCGTGGAGTATGTGGCATCGATTTTATCCTTATTGATAATAAAATATATTTTTGTGAAATTAATCCACGGTTTCAAGCTTCAACATTAATTCTTAATCATGCATTGAAACAAAACAACTTTTCTTCCATAAACGAAGCAAATTTATGTGCTTTCAAGGATCAATATCAAGTTTCTGAAACATTTATTAAAATCGATATACCATACAGTTTTTACGTATACGAAAAAAATGTAGATTATGAAGATTTTCACAAAAATATATTTGATGTTTATTTTCAAAAATATCCTGAATTTGAAATATTAAAGGACGGATACTGCTCTGATACAATTGCAGAGGATGGAACCTATTTATTCCGTTCAGCATTTTCGCATCCTCTTGTGGATATCAGCAATGGAAAAACACGCATAAATGAATTATTTTCTGGATATTCATTCAAAAACCCAGTTAATTTAGTTCTTCTAAAAATAATGATGATTAACTTTGGAGTTAAAATTTTACCAGAAGCTCATAAATTTATTAAAAGAAAAGGTATTTTACGTGAAGGAAATTTTTCTGCTATTGATATTTTACTGGGGAATGATTTGATTATTAACTGCCCATATAAAATGAATCATACAGAATACAGTCCTTTTCGTATAAATTTTTTTGATCAACACTTAGTGTTGTATTATTTTGACCATGAAATTACAGAAGTGGATATTTACTATGAAAGCAATTTGAATCAAAAGAAAACATTATCTGGTATTCACTATCGTTCGGTTGCGTTTTTGGCCACAGACCGACTTAGGATTAATTATAATCCAGTCTGCTATTATAAACAGATGAATAAAGCTTGCCAGTTCTGCAATCTTCCTGATAAAAATTGTTCATATAACTTTAATGACATCACAGAAATTATAGAAGATTTTCTAAAAAATGAAAATTTTCGACACATATTATTGGGTGGAGGTTCTAGTTATCCTCGAAGCAACTTTTCAGAAATTCTTAAACTGGCATCATACCTAAGCAGTAAAACTGAAATGCCGTTATATTTAATGTCCATTCCTCCATATGATCTTGAAATCATTGAGCAACTTTACAATGTGGGTATTACAGAAATCGCATTTAACATTGAAATCTTTGACAATACCATAGCTCAAAAATACATGCCAGGAAAGGGTGCAATTCCAAGGAAACACTATTTTGATGCCTTAAAAAAAGCCGTTTCTTTCTGGGGGAAAAGTGGAAATGTTCGTAGCATGGTTATTGCTGGATTAGAACCGGATGCATCATTACTGGCTGGTGTCGAAAAACTTTGTCAAATTGGGGTACAACCAATGATTTCTATATTTCGCCCAATGATTGAAACGCCACTGCAAGACCGGCTTCCTTTGACCTCTGCCCATTTGTTTGAATTATATGAAAAAATAAAAGCTATTTGTTTAAAATACGGACAGACTCTAGGGCCAACTTGTACTTATTGTCAAAATAATACATTATCAATTCCATTGGATTATGATAATAAAGTTATACACATAAAATGATATTGAGATAAAATTCTTCAAGTTACATCAGCACAAATATATGTGTTTTAAGGTAAACTTTCAAGCACATATATTGTGCTCAATGGATATGTATCATTGCTTTTGGTTTTAGTGTCATAGATAAAAATAGTAATAAATTATTTTCATAGATACATATCAGTATCATTGCCATCCGATTCAGGGTTATCAATAATATACTGTACGGTATACTCAATATCACTGTTTTGGAGTACTTCCCCTCTTCTCTCTGCATTTTGCAATTTTATCTTCTTTTCTTCAATTTCCAATTGATTTAATTTAATTTTCTGCTGATTTAAAATTTTTTCCTGAATCCCATTTACTATATTATTGGAAAATGTCAGAAAAATATTTAATGCAAGTATGATTTCAGTATAATGTGCAGAAATAAACGCCACAAAATTTGCATCTGAATTATGTCGGAATTCAATATGGCTTATTTTTTGTGTGCAAATTTCACTAATGGTAGTATCTATGTATTCCAAAAACTGAAGAATTTTTTGGGATTCTGAGGAATCAATATTCGTTTGCATCGTAATTCGTACTGTCGGAAAATTATCCATACTATCTAATAGTGTTGAGCGGATCTCACCTATATTATAAATAAAACTCCTCTGTTCGTAAATATTTAAGTCAAGTTCAGATACATACCTTTCAATCAATGCATACAATTCTTTTAGCTTGCCATAAGAAAGCAAATTACCTTGTTTAGCTAATTTGCAAAAGAATTTTAACATCCTAAAATTTCTCTGAATGATGGCTTTTTTTATTCCTGAAGATATATAATAATATGCTGATTCAAAATCACAGGAAGCAAGATATATGTTTGCTAATGGAAAAAATTCTTGTATAGAATCATAATAAATAATTAGGGATTCTTTTAATTTACCATATTCTTCTAAAGAAATTATCTGGAAATCCGTCGATAATTTTATATCATTTTCAATACTTTTTGTATCTTGAAAGAAACCAAATATATATGGAATTTGAGACATTGGCAAAAATATGTTTTTATATTGGCAACCTTTTAATTCCATATATTCAACATTACAATTCATAAATTTAACATCTTTAAATGTACAATTTAAAAAAACGGTATTTTCCATTCCAGAAGCTGTAAATACACAATTTTCAAATATACATTCCTGAAATAGCACCTCTGTAACGGAGGAGCCTTTGATTGTCGTATTAGTAAATTTTGAGTCATAGAAATTAGAATAACTCATATTTGTACTAAGTATCTTAACATTTTTCCATTCAGTTTGTATAAACTGGCAATGCTGCAAATTGGCTTCATTAAAGGTTGTGTCAAAGATATTTACTACAGAAAAGTATGAAGCAGCCAATGCTGTATTCATAAAGTCCACTTCTTGAATTGTACTATCTTTCAAATTACTGCGTTTTAGACTAACATTGTTGTATTCACCAGTGAGAGTTAAATCATTCCCATCCTCAAATAGACGATTATTATTTTGAACTAATGATAAATACTTTCCCAATGCATTCATTGCGTTTTGTACTTGATTTGGATTATATTGTAAAATAGAATGTTCTTTGTTCATATCGAAATTACCTCTTCTTTATATTTTGGTTAAAATATCTTACAGGAATGCACAATATAAAATAACTTACTTGATGATTTTTTTGTCTAATCTTCACATTAAAACTCAAGATAATTCCAGCTATCACCAATCAATGGATAACTGTTAATTACCTGCAATTTCTCTCCTAATTTCCACCAGATAACTCCTGATTATCCTTCATTTGCTAAAATTTCTAAATAATTCTTTTCTATAATATCACACCCTTCCTCATAATTCTCCAATTTTCTCCAAATCTTAGCGCTATCTTAGCGTTACTTCTCTTTCCTGG
>CAJTCY010000002.1:222889-232946 GCA_910575075.1 Lachnospiraceae bacterium | reverse complement strand
GGGTACACATCGAGGCCATTTAGAACGGGAAGTGATGACGTTTTATTTGGAGTGCCCACAAACACTATATATCTGCCCTGTATGAGGTAAAGATCACTCCATAACCTCAGCATCATTCATTAACAGGTATCAAAAAGTATTGAATTTATTGAAAAAAACACTTGACTATATGGAGAGGAGATTCTGGACATATGCACTTAAGGTTACTTAAGAAAAGAAAGGGATAATTTTGCCGGACTTGAAAAAGGCAGTTGATTTCCAAATTCAGAAATGTTATAGTATAGAAAAGGAGCAGCCGCCCACAAGGTGGGTTGACCAAGTAAAGGAATAGAAATACCATCCCGCCACTGTGCCAAAGTTTAGGGGTGGTTTTTCTATGTATGGCTACTTACAAAAGCTAAAAATAAATGTAAGCAATGCCAAAAGGAATATGCCAAAAGTCAGCAAATCCTTAAAATCAAAATGATTTTTCATAGGCATCACCCCCATTCTGTAAGAAATGGAAGGTCAGCCCACCCTGCTACACGACTGCTCCTTGCACCGATTATAGCACACAAAAATCTATCCGGCAATCAATTTTTCCAGCCCTGCCAGGCACAGGAAAGCCATTGAGCCTGTCAACCCCTTGAAGTGGTATACTAAAACTGGACACGGAGGGGGTAGATTTTGGACAGCAGACATGATAATATCTAACACTGTCTATATTGTACATAAACATAATTCCCCCATTAAATGAACAGGAGGTTTACCAAATGAGTTACACAAGAGAAGAAAGACTGGACATCGGAAAACAGATTTATAACAATGAAATAAGTAAAACCGATGCGGCCATAAAATACAGTATCAGCGAGGGCACAGCCAGGGATTATATGAGGCTGTACAGGGACGTAAACGGCCTTCCGCCAAAAAACAGAATACAGAAAGAAGAAAGCATTGTAAAAATCAGCATGCATTCTTCTGAACCGGATCTGTCTGAATATGAGTCCATGACAAAAGAGGAGCTGATTAAGGAACTGGTAAAGTCCCGGATCAGCGAAGCGCGGTTAAAAAAAGGATACGAAGTGAAAGGGGATGGTGCAGCGAGGACGGTCACAATCTTCGACAACTGGAATATGAAATAATACTGGAATTATCCGGTGAATTTCCAGTCAGGCTTTTATGCGAATCCATGGGCATCCGGAGGAGCAGTTTTTATTATTGGAAGAAACGGCTTTGTGATCCGTCTCCAAAAACAAAAGCCCTTGCAGAAAATGTCATTCTGTTCAGGGAATATCATTTGAAATATCCATCGCATGGATACCGGTGGCTGAGCGCCAAAATAAGGCTGGACACAGGGCTGAAAGTTTCGGACACATATGCGCATAAATGCTGTAAAATTGCGGGAATAAAGAGCAGGTCGAAGCATTACCGGTATAAAAAACCGGGCGAACCGCGGAAAGTGTATCCAAATCTGATACTTGCCGGAATTAATATCGACGGCCCAATGCAGTGTATTGTGAGCGATATGACGGCATTCCGTGTAAAAGGCATATATTATGAACTGGCTTGTGTCCAATTTTTGTTGACCAGTGCAGATACTTAATATTTTAGCAGTCCGCATTTCAAATGCGACCTGTTTTTCGATTTCAAATCGGGAAACCTTGCACCATGACAATATAATATGCTTAACCGGGGAGCCGATAGGGTGTGAATACCTTCGTTCCGAGCCTTGAACGGAAGGAGGCGTTTTCTATGAGTACATATGAAGAGTTCATGGTATTACTTACTTTTGGAATACTGTTAGTTGCAATTCTAGACTATGTCAACCATAAAAAATAGCACCCCCGCTCTGACAAAGTAAAGGTGCTATTTTTACCAATATTTTCGCCGGAAACGGATAGGTGTGCTCTATCGTACCGGCTCCCTTGTTAAGTATATTATACGCCATGGATGCAGATTTTTCAACTATAATTTGAAAAGCCCCGACACACCACCGCCGGAGCCTTTCAGATCGATACCATAAAGGATTATGATATACATTCTCTCACAAAGCAAGTATATCACAGTCCTTTATAAAATGCACCTATTTTTAAGAAAGGATTGGTAAAATTTATGGCAAGTATTAGGAAAAGAGGAAAAAGCTATCAGATAACGGTAAGCAACGGCAGAGATATCCACGATAAGCAGATTTTGGAAACTGCCACATGGACGCCTGACCCCAATAAGACAGAAAAGCAGAACCAGAAAGCATTGGAACGCTTTGCCATGGACTTTGAAGATAAAGTGCGGAGCGGAAAGTACCTAAAAGGCGAAAAGATGACCTATCAGGAATATGCTGCATTGTGGCTCTCTGAATATGCAGAAAAGCAGATGGAGCAAACATCCATTGAACGGTGCGAAAGTTCCCTGAACAACATCATCCTTCCGGCAATCGGGCACTTAAAACTATCAGAGGTGCAGCCATTACACTTAACCAAACTATACAGCGAGCTTGCCGAACATGGCTATATTCAAAACGGAAAGCAAAAGCCTTACAGCGCACGGACAATCAAGCGCATACATCAAATCATCAGCAGTAGCCTAAACACCGCTGTATACTGGCAACTGATAGAAAATAATCCCTGTCAGCGCGTAAAGCCCCCAAAGGTGGAAAAGCAGGCAGATATAAAACATTTTACCTTAGAACAGGCACAGGCTTTCCTTAACCAACTGGACATGCCTTACACGGTCGCACACTGGGGACGTACAAAAAAGGATGGTTCTGAAATCAAAAAGCATTATGAAACAAAGGAGTTTCCCTTGCAGTTTAAGGTGCTTTTCCATCTTGCAATCTTTGGCGGATTCCGTCGCGGGGAACTGGTTGCCCTGACCTGGGATGACATTGATTTCAAAATCCATGCAGTCACAATCAATAAAGCATCTGCCCGGACAAAGGACGGCATCATCACCAAAACGCCTAAAACCTTTTCTTCTAACCGCACTGTGACACTGCCAGTTGACACAATGAACCTCATCCGCAAATACAAGACGGAGCAGCAGAGATACCGCCTATCCCTCGGAACTTACTGGAAGGGGGGCAATTATCTGTTTATCCAGGACGACGGAAAACAGATGGACATATCAACGCCTAACAAGGTCTTTAAAAAGGTTATACGCATATACAATGAGACACACGAGGATAAATTGCCAGAAATCACACTGCATGGCCTGCGGCACCCGTATGTCAAGCCCACGACAAAAAAATTTACAACTTTTTTTGAGGGTTTCCGGGCAGCCGCATAGCTGCCCGTAGTTGCTTAATACGGTATTCATGGCTCACGCCTCCTTTCCTGGTTCGCTTATTCCTAAGAAATCCTGTGTCACATATTCAATCTCGATCCGGTCTCCCGGAAAGATATAGACCTTACTGATAAGCCTGTCAATCAGGGCTTGCGTCAGTGTGTCGGCGCTGCCTACTTCCTGAACGATCTCACGCTGTTTCAGCTTTGCTTCATAATCGCTCTGTATCTGCCTGGTCTGTGCGGTAATGGCGGCATGGACATTCCTTGCTTGCACCAGTTCCGCATCATATACCGCCTTGCGCTCCTGATAGGTTTCCAGGTCAATCTCTCCAAGTGCATACTGTTCATAAAGCTGCCGTTTGCTGTCCTGAATAGAGCGCAGCTTTTCTTCGTGCTCGGCCTGCTGGACCGTCTGCAAATTCAGCTTATCCTTGCTGCTGTCAATCCCCAGCGCCGGACACATCTGTGCCCGGATTGTTTCAAGGACCGCCTGCTCCAGATCAGCCATTTTCACTCGCACCCCATGGCAGGGGAGGGTTTCTGCCACTTCGGAGTGACGGCAGTAAAACCACGTTCCATTTCTAAGTGACATAGCATGGTCGCAGCATCCGCAGAATACTTTCCCGCGGAGAAGGTAGTCGCGCCGTTTTTTATTCGGAAGGGAGAAACGCCTGATCGAAGCGTTGGCTTTCTCAAACAGCTCCATGCTTACGATTGCCGGGTGGTGGTCCGGTATTTTGAACCATTCGCTTTCATCCTTTAGCTTCATGCGGCGGCTGCCGATTTCCTGTACCTTACGCTTGCCGATCACATAAGTGCCGATATACCGCTGATCCTCTAGCATCCGCAGGACTGTTGAGCTACTCCAGACGCCGTGTGTCCTGGACACATTATAGTGGTCTTTCCCTTTATCCCTCCGGTATTCCCCAGGGGTAGGGATATTCATGGCATACAGTTTCCGCGTGATCTCGGCGGCCGTATTGCCGTCAGCCGCCCATTCAAATACCTGCCGGACAATCCCTGCGACATCCCCGTCCGGTTCCATGCGCCCGTCTGCGCTCTTGCGGTAGCCATAGGGACAGATGACGCTCTGGTATTCGCCCCGGCGCATCTTTGCGTATTTGGCGCTTTTCGTTTTCATGGACATATCCCGGCTGTAACATTCGCTGATAAGATACTTAAAGGCAACGTCAATCCCTCCGGTATCTCCTTTGAAATTGGCGGTGTCAAAATCATCACTGACTGAGATAAACCGGGTATGGTAGAGCGGAAATACCCGCTCTATGAAATAGCCGGTCTCAATGCTGTTACGGCCAAACCGGGAGAGGTCTTTTACGATGATACAGTCGATCTTCCCGGCCTGGACCATCGTCAAAAGCTCCTGTACCGCAGGGCGCTCAAAATTCGTGCCCGTATGGCCGTTATCAACAAATTCCAGCACTTCGCCGTTATCCCATTCCGGCAGCGACATGGCCTTTTCCCGGAGGATCAGCTTTTGGTTGGGAATACTCAAACTCTCGGTCTTAAAGTCCTCCACGGACAGACGGATATAAAGGGCGATCACATATTTTTTGTGCATGGTTCCACCGCCTTTCCCTGGAATTCACTCTTGAAGCGGAAAGTTACATGGATATTCCGCTCATGGTCGATTTCAATCCGCTCAATCAGCCGGTCAATCAGTTCTGCCGTAAGCGCATGGTCTTGTGTCAGCGATTTCGCATCCTTTTCCATTGACCGGCAGCGCACAAGCCGGCTGTCCAGGGCGTCCATATCTTTTTCAAGCGCCTCAATCTCGCCGGACAGTGTACGGATGGATTCCTCATAATCCGCTTTCAGCTCAAAGTATTCCTCGTTTGTTAAGATGCCCTGGACGAAGTTCTCATACAGGCCGCGGATCAGCCGGCGTTTCTTTTCGGTTTCCTGCCGCCTGGCCGACATCTGGGTTTTCAGCCTGTCTTTGTCCTTTTTCTGTTTTGCCTCCAGCTGAAAGAGGGGGAGGGACATTCCCAGGGCAACAGACAGCTCTTTTTCCAGAATAGCTGTGACCGTGGCGATAAGCTCCGTTTCCTGCATCATCACGCCTTTACAGCTATCCTTTGCCACACGGCTGTTGGTGAGGCAGTGGAACCAGTACACGTCCGGCCCTTTCTTTCGCTCGGCACGCTGCCGGTGGAGGCTCCTGCCGCAGTCAGCACAGAATACCTTCCCCTTGAAAATGTTTGGGGTGTAGGGCCGCTTTGGGACCGCCCGGCTTTCCTCGCAGATTTGTTTCCGATATTCCTGCACCGCTGTAAAGAGCTCATAACTGATGATCGGCTCATGGGTGCATTTGGCAATAATCAGGTTGTCCTCCCCTGCCTTAACCTGCTGATGGTCCACAATCTTTGTTTTTCCCTGCACCAGATCGCCGGTGTAGACCTCGCTTTCCAGAATCTTCATTACGGTGCGTGTCTGCCATTTCCCGCTCCCGATCAAGCCGGGGCTGGTGATCTCTCCGGTGGATTTTTTATAGTGGCTGGGCGCTGTGATCCCCATTTCATTCAAGTTGCGGACGATACGGTTCAGCGCCACATGCTCATGCGCCCACTCAAAAATCTGCCTCACAACAGGGGCGGTATCTTCATCAATCAGCAGTTTATGGCAGTTGTCCGGGTCTTTGCGGTATCCGTATGGCGCCCGTGCGCCGATATAATCGCCGTCTTTCATGGCCTGCCTTGCCTGGGCCTTGATCTTCCTGCCAATGTCCAGCGCGTAAGCCTCGTTTATCATATTTTTCAGGGGAAGCATAATGCCGCTGTGGAGGCTGCCGGGGTCTGCCGTGTCAAACTGATCCGTGACCGCAATAAAACGGACGTTGTGGGTATGGAAATACTGTTCGATATAATAACCGGTATCAATGGAATTCCGCCCCAGCCGGGAGAGGTCCTTGACAATCACACAGTCAATATGGCCCGCCTCAATATCGGAAAGCATCTGTTGGAAACCGGGGCGGTGGAAGTTTGTACCTGTCGCTCCATTGTCGATATAGGTATCATAGACAACGAAATCCGGTTTGTCCGCAAGGAAATCATTCAGCACCAGCTTTTGGTTTTCCACCGAACAGCCCCGCTTTTTGTTATCTTCCACAGAAAGACGGATATACAGTGCCACATGCACATATAAGGACGGCGCCGGCATGGGAGCCGCCGTCTGTTTCCTGCTCTTTCTTGCCATTTAGCCCACCTTCCTTTCTTTGCCCTGTACGGCAATCTGTTCCGCTAGGGAGACCGCCTTCTGGTATTCATCCTGGTAATTAAATTCAATGTGCAGCTCGTCTTTCCCCATTACCCGTATGCTGCGGATAAGCTGCATGACCGCCCTCCGGTCAATTTCCTCCATCGTGGAGAATTGCATAAAGTGGTTGATCCAGCGGTTCCGCTCGCTGCGGTTCTCCAGTACGTCCGACAGCTTTTCGTTCCACTCGGCAACCGCTTTCTGCAGCAGTTCAATATCTGCATTGTATTTCCGCTTATAGGAGAGGAATTCTTCTTTGGTAAGAATCCCGCTCACCAGATTTTCATAGAGCTTTGCCTTGAAGCCCTCAGCCTGCGCCATACGCTTTTCATTCGCCTTGATCTGCCCGGCGTATTCCTGGGCCAGTTCCCGGTTGATCCGCTCCTGGCTGATACTGGACAGCAGCGCATCCAGGGAAGCCACATTTTCAATATGCCCTTTCAGGCTGCCCTGCACGCACTCGATCAGGTCGGACTCTTTCAACATGACAGAAGATTTACACCCGTTCTTTTTGCCGGTAGGACAATAGTAGTAGTGGTATTCCTTATCCTTATAGCGGTTGGTCTTGCGCGTCATACGGCAGCCGCAGCAGCCGCAGATCAAAATGCCGGAGAACAGGTAGACTTTATCCGATTTTGGAGATGTCCGGGTATCAATCCTGCGGAGGCGCTGCACTAGGTCAAAATCATGTTTCTGGATGATCGCCTCATGGGTACCCTCTACACGGACCCATTCAGAGGAAGGTCTGTCCTCACGTTCTTTCAGCTTGAAGTGGGGCGTGGTCTGTTTTCCCTGTACCAGCGTTCCGGTATAGGTTTCATCCTGCAAAATGCGGATGATCGTTGTGGCAGACCATTTACAATCTTTACGGTCCGTATAGCCGCCTTTGGCGTGGGGCATCCCATTGTTGCGCTTATAAGCCAGCGGTGAGAGAATGCCCATGCGGTTCAGTTCGTCCGCAATATGGGAAGCGCTGAACCCCTCCAGCCGCTTTCTGAAAATATCCCGCACCACGTTAGCGGCGTATTCGTCAATTTCCAGGCTCTTGTGCTTATCACCGGCTTTTATATATCCGTAGATGGGAAACGCACCCACAAAATCACCGCTGCGCCGTTTCACATCCAGGGCGCTCCGGGTCTTAACGGAAATGTCCCGGCTGTATGCCTCGTTCATAATGTTTTTTACCGAAACCGTGAGATCGTCGGCAGCGTCATTCTCTGTGTCCACGTTATCATTGATGGCGATAAAGCGGACGCCGTAGGCGGGAAATACCCGGCGCATATAGCGTCCGGTCTCTATGTACTCACGCCCCAGGCGGGAGAGGTCCTTGACGATCACACAGTTGGCCTCACCCTGCTCGATCATCCGCATCATTTCCTGGAATGCCGGGCGGTCAAAGAGAACCCCGCTGTAACCGTCGTCAATCTTTTCCGCCACGACTTCAATCTCCGGGTGCCGGGCAATGTAATCATCGATCAGCCGCCGCTGGTTGGCGACGCTGTCGCTTTCCACCGTCTTATCATCGGTATAAGAAAGACGGATGTACTTAATGGCTTTGTAAACCTGCATAAAAAAACACTCCTTTCGTTGCGCAGAAAAATCCCCGCAATCCAAGAAGTGTGGCTGTGCCGTATTCAATTCCTTTTCCAATTTCTATTGTACCACGCCCCTGCGGGAAAGTCAGCCCTTTTCCTAAAATAATCCGGCTCACCGTAAGATTCCCTTGATACATTCTTCCAGGGTGGCGCCGCCTGCGGCAAAGCTGGCCTGTACGGTGAACCGCCCGCATTTGAAGCGGTAAGGGTCTTTGATCTGCCGTACAAATTCGGCGATCCGTTCCTCACGGGAAAGCTCCTTATCAACGGCAACCTCCCGGATGTCCACCAGTGCGCCGGTTCTGCCGGCAACAACCGTATTTTCCATAATACCAACTCCTTCCTGAAAATTTCTGGCTATCGAAACCACATGAATAAGTCGGGCCTGCGCTCATACACTCACAGACCCGGCCCATTGTATCTGATTTCGATCAGCTGCCGTATTTGCCACGCCCCCCGGCAGGCCCTGAACGAACAGGGCAGGGCTGTTACAGGCTGCGGATAGCGTTGCCGCATCATAGCCCCGCATACGCCGCCGCTTTGCCAGAGCAGGCGCACGCCGCAGGAACTCTCCCCAAGTCTTTAGGGAGCCGTGAGGAAGTACCATTATGATCTGTGCCGTTGTCGCGTCCGGCCTGCCACAGCCGGTTTCGTGGGTTGCGTTTACCGCTCGGACAGCCTGGATTCATCACCTCCTTAGGCCGCCTGTCACCGCGCCGCCCCATCTGCCGCTCGGAACACAGAATGAAGTACCTGTAACAGCGTGTATTCGGTTGTCAAGGAGCAAGCGAGGGGCGTGGCAGTTATGACAGTTTTTCAGTTGGGGCGGGCCGGAGCATATGCTGTACGGCCACACCCGCCAGGCTTGTCCCGCCGGATAAATATGTCCCTCTATTATTCATTTCATTTTTGAGGGTTATTTTCGGGGGCAGGATTAAATTTCTTCCAGAATTTTTTTCAGGCGTCGGAGCCCGCGCTGGATTCCTTCATGCACGGAGCTTACCGCCGAGTGTTCGCTTTTGGCAATTTCGGAAAGGCTCATTCCCAACAGATAGTGCGAGCATATCCGGTTCCGCTGCTTTTCAGGCAACAGGGTAATGGCCCGGTACAGCCGCCCATGTTCTTCCTCATGGATCAGAATATCTTCCGGCGCAAGAACGACCACAAGGGCATCACGTTCAACATTCTTGTCATAGTCCAGAGAAAAATATGCCTTATGCCGGTATGTACGCAGGAAATGGGCTGCCTCGCTTAATTTATATTCCCGGAGCAGGTCGGCCACCTCGTCCGGCACTTCAACAACAGTATCTTTCGTATAGAACGGGTAATAGTCCCGCAGATTGATTTCTTTCATGTGTAATTCCTCCGATTTCGATTTTTTTAGTTGATAGGCAAAATCGAAATCAGAGGGTGGGGAGCGACACCCCGGACTATCACCTGCAACAGAGGCAGCAGGAAAGTTTGTCTGTTTTGTAGATAAGAAAAGAGCGCGTACCCGTTTTGTTACAGGCGCGCGCTTAATGGAACATTTTGCTGATTGCTGGGAGAAAAAATAAAAATATGTCGATACAAAAAGTGCCGCAGCTTTTTGAACTGCGGCACTAAAATATATTTGGCTATTTTTTTGTCGTTTCCTGTGAAAATATAGGACTTTTCTAATGTGCATGTCTGCCCCCATATCTGGGGGAGTATAAATGGATTTGTCACTATACTTTGATATATCCCCCAACCTGTTACATGGGGGATATTATACAGGGGCATATTCGCTTTTTATCGCCAGCCTTTCCCGGTAATGTCCTAAAAATGCCCTAAATTTATCTGTCATATTCCAGCATCGAATTTATAACCGACGCCTCGCACACTGATAACATATTCAGGTGCTTCAGGTGCAATTTGAAGTTTCTGGCGAAGGCGGCTCAACAGATTATG
>CAJTCY010000002.1:0-222562 GCA_910575075.1 Lachnospiraceae bacterium | reverse complement strand
TATCGGGAAAATCACTCAGATTTTCTCTATTAAGAATATACTGCAATAAATCTTTCTGCTGCTCTGTATCAAGCAAAGCAAACAATTTTTCTCCAATTTGTCTGCCGGATTCAGATATATCCAATACGGCTAATTTCCCATGTCACCGCCTCCTTCAAATCAACTTTATTTCAAGATTTTTACCATTATTTTGAATCTTCAACAAAATACATAATTCTCCGTATCAGCTCCGGAATATTGACCGGGGCGGTGATATAGTCGTTCACGCCCTCATGCCGGTATTCATATTCCGTGGCAAGGTCGCTGTTCTCGGTGAGGATAAAGAATGGCAGAAGCCGGACAGGGGGATTCTTCATTTGGAATATCCCCGCCACCCGCCGCAGCGCATGAAACAACTCCATTGCTGTACCGTCCGGCAGTTCCACATCACACAAAATCAGTTCTATTTCCTTATCCTCAAAAATCCGGCGCTTGGCCTCCCCAATCGAGGGAATCAGAATCAGGTCAAAGCCCTTTTGCAGCATGGCAGCCCGCAGCACTCCGGCGCTGGTATCTTCCGCATGGACAAAGAGCAGCGTATGAAAAGCCGGGGCCTTTTCACCGGATAGCTGCCGGTAGGCGTATTCCACCAGCATATCCTGTAGCAGCATCCCTTTCATTTTGTCCATACACAGCGTCGCGCCCCGTTGCTTGGCCTCCTGTTCGTAGTCCTCTTTATCATGGCAGGACACCAGAATAAAAGGCAGCTCCTTGTCTGCGGCCCGCACCTCGTCCAGAAAGTCCATGCCGGAACCGTCCGGCAGGTCGAGATCACAGCAGATTACCAGAGGCATTTCCTCTTGGATGGCTGTCCGAGCTTCTTTCAGTGTGGAAGCCGTTTCTACTGGGTAGTCTCGCCGTTGTAAATATTTTTGCAGGCACCATATATAGGTGTCGCTGTCATCGATCAGCAGTATCTTTTTCATATGTCCTCACCCCCAATATTGATTTACTACAAGCATAAACTACAAATGTTACACAAATGTCCGAGAGTGAAAATGATTTTTTGCAAAAAGGCTCCAGGTAATTCCATGTATTAACTCATGCAGAATGGATAAACATAAAATAAGCATAAGTAATGCTACAAGAAATCCCCACGAAAGACAATCTAAATCAAAACCATTCACCTTATAGTATATCCAAAATGCTAAAGCCATAAATGGCGGCATAATTAAAAGACATAACGGTTTTGCTTGTTGAGTATTGATAATTATATTCTTTATTTTATATCCTTTTTGCTGCATTTCAGAATTGAATTTTTCAAAGTCACTTTTACGTTTCAATTCTTTTTCTGTTAATTTTTTATCGTCAGCCATAGATAATTCCTCCAAATTTTATACGCTTATTCCATTTCCCTGATTTGCTCAACAAGAGATTGCTTTTTCAGATTTCCAGTTGTGTAAGAAATCAAGGTAAACTGCACAATCAGCAGGATTGCTAAATATATCAATACGATCAGCCACGGAAATGAATAATAAAAGTATGGATTCATCGTTTTCACAACTACCTGTACGGATAGGAAGCCCAATCCAGTTCCCAAAACCACTGTTACAAGCGTAGCAAAAACTGAATAAATCGATCCCTCATAACACAGCATTTTGATCAGTTGCTTTTTACTCAAACCAATCGCCTGTAACATTCCAATTTCCTGCCTGCGGGACAGAAAGTTTGTGATTGTCGTATTGACAAGGTTGATGAAAGAAAAGCATACAACAATAACAGCCACGATCAACATTACCCCGAAAGAAAATTGTTGAAGCCCGCTATAATAAGTGATACTTTCTTTTATGGTTTCCATAACCAAATCGCTATTTCCGTCTATCCGTTGATTTAATGCGGCTTCAACCGTATCAAATTTTTCCATATCGGTAATTACGGAAATCGTACCTGTGCAATCTATCCCGGTCGCTTCATTCATAAGCTGCTCTGGAAGCGTAAAGCACTTTGAGAAGCCGGAGTAAGAATATTCGTTTACAATGCCCATGACTGTATAGGTCTTTGTGCGAATTTGCCCGGATTCGGTTTTATAGTCCACTTCGACGGTATCACCCAACGAAGCCTCAATATCATAGAGATCGGCACGCTCTTGAAGCAAGACAATTCCATTGCCTGCCACCAGTTCATCATAATCAATTGTTCCCGCAATTCGCTCTTTCTCCAAATTCTGCTGCTCATCCCGGCAAAAGCCCTGAATCCATTTTCCAGAATTGCCATTTACAAGATATTCTGCGTCTGTGTAATACCAGCGCTTGATTTCTGTAACGCCATCAATAGATTCTACTGCATTTACAAAATCGGCATTTAGAAAATTCTTTTGCTGTAATCCAGACAAAGAAATACCGGCAGTGTCCCACGATTGATTTGCGTTGAGCTGGATGTTAAATTCACCGACAGGAAAAGCCCTGCCTCGCGCCTCTGAAACGCCATCATAGGAAACTAACATTGTCGAAATCAATACAACCAATACTCCGCCGAGTGAAAGAGAAAGTATTGTTAAAGTGGACTTTACCTTTTGTCTGGACAGATTCATTTTAGCAAGTGAAGCAGGCGTTATTTTACGGTGCAACACGGAACTTTCTTTCATTTTCCCCTGATAATCGGAATATCGCAATGCTTCCAGCGGAGATACTGCCGCAGCTCTTTTTACAGGAGTATGAATAGCAATCATCACAATAATAAATGCAAAAAGGCCAACCCCGGCCGTCACACATAAAGCAGTCAGCCAGTACCAACCGGCAGGAACCAGAAAGTACCCAATCACATTTCCAATAACCAGACCAATCGGGATAGCAATGGCAGCAAGTAATTTTCCCTCGCGGTAAACCATCTTTTTGATCTGTCGTTTTGTTGTTCCGATTGTGCGAAGCTGTCCATAGTTACGGATACTGCTTGCTACTGAAATATAAAAAATCGAATAGATCACAATGCCGGAACCAATGAAAGTTATAAAACCGATCAAGAAGTAGAACAGCATATCACTTCCACGATTTTCGTCCTTTAAGTTGAAATAAGTGGAACGGACAATCACATTATCATCGGAAATTTCTAATTGCTGTGCCAGAGTATTTGCATAGTTGGCGGCTTCTTCCTCGCTCATATTTTGAGCGCCTTTCAGCCCAATGTAAAAATCAATCATGCCCTCGTCGCCATACTGCTGTCTTACTAATTCTTTCGATATAATAGCTGTATAGCGTCCAATATCGCCGGTTTTCACATTTAAGATTCCCGTCAATTTGAAATCATGGGTAGTGCCGTCAGAAAAGGGGATTTGAATTGTCTGTCCCAATTCATTTGAATAGCCCAAACTATCCAAAAAGGATTCCTGTACTACAATTTCATTCTCCGAAGCTGGTAAATCTCCCGAATAGGGCATACTTTGGGATGTTAGCATATCTGCATTTGCATAAGTAAAATTCACGGTTGAATGGTTTACCTGTTCAGAAAATGCGTTAAAAAATTCCCCAACCCACGCAATTTCTTCTTGCTTGTATAGTTCCTGTCCCTGCTCCTCAGAAATCGCATGATACATAATCTGCGCTGTTTTTTGGTTGCGGTTCTGCGTTTCCTGCATAACCCCAAAGCCATAGAGGACAATAGCAGACAGCAATGCGCTGGCAAGTGCAATCGTCAAAACTATAAAGATATTTCTTTTTCGATTCGCCGATATACTGCGATTTGATATGCGCTTTACTATGCCACTGGTATCATTTTCAAAAGGCCAAGTCATAGCCTGCCACCTCCTTATTCCACAATTTGTTCCGATTTCTCAAAAACTACAAAATTCCTCCAAATTTTATACGCTTATTCCATCGCCCGCATTTGTTCAATCAGGGATTGCTTTTTCTGTCTGCGAATTGTCCATACAGACAAGATTATCTCCATTCCGAACAACACCAGAATGAACAGGCCCATTTCCAAAACAGGGAATTTGTAAGGTACTACATTTCCTGCAAAAGCACCTATGCTCATTTTTCTGCAAGCAAAGATGGAAGCCGGAAGCCCAACGATCAGCGTCGCCAATGTTGCAAAGAGCGCATAGCACAGCCCCTCGCAGATGTTCATTTTACATAGCTGCTTTTGGGTCAGACCGATGGAACGCAAAACACTGTTTTCTTGCTTTCGGGCTATCTGGTTAGAGAGTGTCGTGTTAATCAGGTTGATAACGCCAAAGAGGAATACCAGCCATGAAAGTACCTCCATGCTGCCAAATGCAAAGGAATTTGTCATTTCTTCATATTCAATCACTGTATTGATTTCATCTAAGGCAATATTACTATGGCTGGCAACAATATTTTTCAATTCAGCCCCCACATAGTCCGTTTTTTTCGGGTCGTTCACGATGCTCCATGAATAATCGAAAGAAGCGATTTCCGGGTGCAGTTCATGGAACAACGCTTCTGGTGCAAAAAGAGTCGCTCCATCTAAGTGCATCCTGCCATGTCCTGAATATGCCTTTGCGGGAGCATATAACCCCGATATAGTAACAGAAACAGATGGCTGTCCCTCTCCAAAAGAAATTTCAACCATTGAGCCAACCCCCATATCTTCATTCTTCTTTACCACATTATAGTCAATTACAATACTACGAGAATCTGTTGGCATGGTTCCCGCTGTCAGAGCTGCTTCAACGGTCGCATAATTCTGGTCGGTCAGCATATCACACATACCACCAGCTTGATGAATCTCCGTTTTATAAGTTGCATGGAGAGATTGCCTGCTTGGAATTATATCAGTAATGCCATCAATAGATAAGATTTCCTGCTTTAATTCCTCATTCAAAGGATTTCCCGCTGCCATAGTTTTTTCTTCTGTTACTTCGGAATCCAAATAAATTTTATAGTCACCGTCTGGGAAAAACTGTCTTGCAAGCGTCTCTGGGGAGCGCAGCAAAACAACGGAGGATACCACAAGCAGGATAATTCCACCCAAACTCAAAGACGCTATAATAGAGATTGTCTTTTTGCGGTCACGCTTAAAATTCGCAATTCCCATTGAAACAGGATTGAGCTTAATATTCTTTTTCCGACTGCGGATGTCCTTTTGCGCCGGGGTAAAACGGACGGCTTCAATCGGGGAAATCCCTGCTGCAATCTTTACTGGCTTACGGATGGAAACAGATACCATGATCCAACTGCTTATGAGTGTCAAAATAACCGTTGTCACATAGGAAACAGCGTTAAATCCCTTGGAAAACAGGAGAAAACCGCCGCATACGCCCAGCACTGTACCAATCAGAATCCCGATACTGCCGAGTTTGTGTCCCTCCTGTTTTACAATCCGCTTGATTTGCTTTGGCGTCGCGCCAATCGTCCGAAGCTGCCCGTAGCTCTGGATTTTGTCATTGATGGAGATACGGAAGATACTCTGGATCACAATATAGCCGCCGATCAGAACAATAGCAATCACACCAACAATCGGTAAAAAATCAAAGGATTTAGAAGCATAAGCAAAATATTTGCTGTTCATTTTGGGCATAGAAAGCTGATATTCCTCCGCAACCTCCCTGCAATAAGAGGTCATCAGTTCTTCGTCCAACTGAACGCTGTTTTTGAAATGGGCATAGGCGCGATACCCAGCGGGGTTAAACCCATCCCATTCTTTCAGGGCAGCTTTGGAAAGAATGATGGCACAGGTATTCGCTTCTTTTTCATTTACGCTGTCCAGAATGCCGGTAACGACATAATCGCCATGAAAACTCTCTGTATCTAAGGTCACAGTGTCCCCGATCTTGGCATTGTGTCCATAGGTGGAAAGAAAGTATTCGCTTACGACAACTTCATTTGCCTTTTGGGGCAGATTCCCCTCCAATAGCTTCATTTGGTCGCGCCCAATCTCCATCATTTCTGCGTCATTATATACATAAGAGGCATGATAGCCCTGTTCTGAAAGTTCCTCACCCAGCAGATAGTAGCCGCCTACGCGCTCAAACTCCGGCACTCCTTTCAGGGTTTCAATGTCGTTTTCCTCTACACCCAGCCAAACCGCCTCATAAGTATCGACAACCTGATTGCGCTGCATTTGTGTCAGGGAAGTAGACACAATTCCCGTAAAGCAGATCAGAAACGCCGCCAGCGCAACGGCGATCACCACCATCAGATTCCGGCGCTTCTCGCTTTGCAAACTTTTCTTTGCCAGCTTCTTTGTAATGGCGCTGGTATCATTCTCAAAAGGCCATGTCATAGCCTGCCACCTCCTTACTCTACAATCTTTCCGTCCTCAATGCGGACAATCCGATCTGCAAGGCGGGCAATGTCATTGTTGTGGGTAATCATCACGACAGTTTGCCGGAACTCCGCGCTGGTGCGTTTGATAAGCCCCAGCACCTCGGCGCTGGTCTTGCTGTCAAGGTTGCCGGTCGGCTCGTCGGCCAGCACGATAGCCGGTTTGGTAATTAGGGCGCGGGCAATCGCCACACGCTGCTGCTGGCCGCCGGAAAGATTGTTCGGCATATTTTTCAATTTATCTTCCAGCCCCAGCAGGTGAACGATCTCGTCCAAAAATTTCTGATCCACCGTGTCCCCGTCCAGCTCCACCGGCAGGACGATGTTCTCATACACATTCAGGATGGGAACAAGGTTATAGTTCTGGAAGATAAAACCGATGTTGCGGCGGCGGAAGATGGTGAGCTGTTCGTCATTCTTCTTTGCCAGTTCTTCGCCACGGACAATCACGGTTCCGCTGGTGGGAGTGTCCAGCCCACCCATCATGTGAAGCAGGGTGGACTTGCCGCTGCCGGAGGTTCCCACAACGGCCACAAATTCGCCCTCGTCTACGGAAAAGTTCACGCCGTCAAGGGCGCGGGTAATGTTCGGCTCTGCACCGTAATGCTTTTTTAGGTCAATCGTCTGTAAAATGCTCATATTCAAAACTCCTTTCAAGGCTTTCTGCCTGTTGATAAGGGTATTGTAAAACCCAAATGTCCGCGAAATGTTACAGCGGCCCAAAAAATTTCATTGAAAATCGGGGTGAAATGTTACAACGCTCGGACATTTCAAAATCAGTCTGCCATTTTGATCCGTTCCACCAACGAATTTCTGCATTGAATTTTTAGACAGATAGCAGAAATTATAATAGGTGTTATTATTAAGCAGACACCGTAAATCAGTAATGGAATAAAAGGAAAAGCATATTGAAAATAAGTTAATCCATTCGCAGACAATATCCGTACTAACAAATAACCCATCAAGGTTCCTGCCACAACCGTAATAATCAAGCATGGAATAATCAGTAAGACACTTTCATGCAGCAGCATTTTCTTTATCTGTTTTTTTGTCATACCGATAGACTCCAATATTCCAAATTCTTTTCTCCTTGTACTGATACGACTAATCAAGGTGTTTGTCAGATTAAAAATGCTAAACATAATGACAAAGGCAGATACCCCATAAACTTGTACGCTGGTATTATGAATCGTATTTGCCGAAGATGCTTTTACCTCTTGTAAGGTTTCCATTACCAAATCAGGGTGTCGGGACAGTATTTTATTTAATTTGCTTTCTACTGATTTACCCACTTTTTCATATTCAGGTACGGACAAAGTTAAGGAAGCTGTTAAATCCATATCGCCCCACAACTTTTCTATGGTTTCTTTTGGAAGATAAAAGCCCTCATTCATACTTTTTTCGGAAGTACCGGCAATTAAAACATCTATGCTGTGTTCAGTTCCATCAAACCATCGTAATGTCACTTTTTCTCCTATTGACGGGCAAGTATGATAGACTTCTTTCTGTACGCTTGTTCCCAATATAACCATAGCGTCTTGTTCCACCAATGTTTCGTATGTCCAATCAACAGGAAGCGTTTTCAAAATTTCCTTCTGATTATCAGGCGTAATCGGAATAATGGGAATTTCTAATTGTTCATTGTGATACTCAATAATGGCTGCGGTTCTCTCCGTAGCATAAATCTCTTTAACTTCCGGGATTTGTTGCAATTCTTCCATGAGTTCCTGTGAAAAAGGCGTATCAACTTGATACTCCGAAATACCATACGGTTTGGGGTTGACTAATGTATTGTGGTTAATCGTAATATAATATTCTCCATCTTCCAAATTCCCCATTCTCGCAAAGGAATCTGGATTCCATGATGATATAAAAGTGGCTCCAACCATAAATAAAATCCCGCCGATTGCAAGCGAGGCAATCGTCAGATTGTGTTTTTTTCGATTCTGCTTTTCGCTCAATACGGCTAAAGAATACGGTGAGAGACGAATATGATTTTTCCTGTTGCGCACTCTACTTTCTTTTAGTTCTGGATCGTTTCCAACATATTTTGTTGCTTCAATAGGGGAAATATTTGAAGCTATTTGTGCGGGCTTGTATACGGAAATTTGTACGATGATAATGCCTAATATTATTGCAAAAATACTTGTGGCTATGGCATTGATAATCGTTATCCCATTCGGCTCTAATAAATATGCAAATATGATACCTACTGTAATACCGGCAGGTATTCCGAACAGGCAGAAACGATACCCCTCTTTACGAATCATCCGCTTAATCTGTTTTTCTGTCATGCCAATAGTTTTGAGCTGTCCAATCTGCGACACTTGATTTGATACCGAAAGGTAGAACACACTGTATATGACAATTCCGCTTGAAAATGCAATAAAAAGAGTAGCTAAAAGAACACCTCCCATTCCTGATCCACTAATAAGTGAGGAACAGAATTTGCTATTAAAATAAAGTTGGTTCCTGCTTATGTCTTGGGATAAAGCCAGACGATATACTGTATTCTCAAAATCAATAAGTCCCATTTCCGTGGCACCATTTACACGAATCAAGGCACTATATGGAATATCAGATAATAACACACCCTGTTCTGCATACGCTGGGGAGACATAAAAGTAAAATGTTCCTGTTTCCACATTATCAGTAAAACCAGTAATGATGAAATCCTCTGTTTTACTCCCCGCCGTTGGTAAAGTGATGGTATCTCCTATATTTAGCTGATAGCCCAGCTCTAATTGAACATTTTTATCAATTACAATTTCATTGTACTGTTCTGGACGGGTTCCACTGACTAATTCATAAGATTTTATAATTCCAAAACCAGTCGGCATATAAACCGCTTCAAATTTGATCCCATCCATCAGAAAACTATTACTATGCTTATAGGGTACAATATCTTCAAGTTCAGGTTCTTTTTTCAGAATTTCTATCTGTTCTGCTGTAAGCCCTCCGATGGTAACTTGCTGCATTTGATTCAAAATCTTTTGTTCGCTGATTTTGCTGCCTTGTTGGAATAAGGAGATTCCCACAATCAAACTAATTGCCAGCGCAATGGTCAAAATATTAAAAAAGCAAAAAATACGATTTGAAGATACATTGCGTTTTGCCAACTTTTTTGTAATGGCGCTTGTATCGTTTTCAAAAGGCCATGTCATAGTTGTATCACCTCCATATTTGATAAAGCTATTGTAAAACCCAAATGTCCGCGAAATGTTACAGCGGCCAAAAAATTTCATTGAAAATCGGGGTGAAATGTTACAGCGCTCGGACATTTCAAAAAAATTTACGGCGGGCAGCCGGAAATGGCCGTCCGCCGCGTTCTATTTTGTAGGCAGCATAATGGAAAATTCCGAACCCTTGCCCGGCTCCGAAACCACTTTGATATAGCCGCCCTGCCGCGTTACGATCTCGCGGGCCAGATATAGGCCAATGCCCACGCCCTGCTGTTCGTGTACTTCTTCCTCACGATAAAAGCGCCGGAAGATGGCGGCCTGATTGCTTTCGGAAATGCCCTTGCCAGTGTCGGTCACTTTGATCTCCACATACATTTCCCACAGCACCACCGACACAGCGATTTTCCCGCCTGCCGGGGTGTACTTCACCGCATTGTCCAGCAGGTTAAAGAGGGCTTCCGATGTCCACTTGCTGTCATGGGAAACGGTCAAATCCTCCGGGCAATCCACGGACACGGCGATTTCCTTTTTCTCCGCTGCATACACGATCCCACTCATAGCCTGCGCCACAGTATCAAAAAGGCGACCCGGTTTCTTGTCCAACTGGATCACGCCTGTTTCCAGCCGGGAGGTTTTTACAAGGGCCTGAAAGAGAAAGTCCAGCTTATCCGTCTGGCTGCGGATTCCCCGGATAAAGTCGGTGCGCTCCGCCTCGGCCATAGGCTTTTCCAGCAGGGTGTCCGTCGCCATTTTCAGATTGCTTACCGGCGTTTTCACCTGATGGGAAATATCTGATACAAGGGTCTGTAACTCCTGCCGTTCCTCGTCCACCCGGCGGCGGTTCTCCTGCATGATCTGGTAAAGCCTTGCCAGCCGGTGTCCGATTCTGGCAAGCTGGGTTTCGCTGTCCTCCGGGCGTTTTGGCGCTTCATTCCCGGCGATCATGTGGTCTAAGGTCTGGCACAGGTCAGCGGTAAACTGTGACAGCCGCTTTCCAAACGCCTGCGTCAGTACGAAAATCCCCACAAGGGCGCACAGCAGCAGCGCCCCGCCCGTCAGCAGCACCGCAATTTGTTTCGTCACAAAAAACAGGGCTATGGTGATCCCGGACATGGAGAGGGCAAGCCCTATTGCCACCCGGCCAAACAGCCGCTTTACCGAGAGGTTTTGAAACTTCATTTTGCCTCGCCTCCCGTCCATTGATAGCCCATGCCGTAAACGGTCTTGATGTAGGGCGCGCCGCCGTCGGATTCGATCTTGCCGCGAATCCGGCTGATGGAGGTTGTCAGGGTGTGTTCGTCCACAAACCTTTCGTCTATATCCCACAGCTTTTCCAAAAGCTGCCCACGGGTCAGCACTTGCCGGGGATTTTTACGGAACAGGTTCAGCATTTTGTACTCCATCGGGGATAGGGTCAGGGGCTTGCCATTTAAGGAAGCCGTCTGCTCCGAGAAGTCCAGAAACAGCCGCCCGTCGTCGTAAATGTCCTTAGCCGGTTTGTGGTGTTCCAGCATGGCGAACATGGCTTTGATTTTCCGCTGCAAGGCCCCGATCACAAAGGGCTTTGTGATGTAGTCCACCGCACCCACCTCATAGCCCCGTATCTGGTCGCTCTCCTGATCGTTGGCGGTTAGGAAAATTACGATAGTGTCCGGGTGCTGGGGCTTGATCAGCTTGCACAGCTCAAAACCGTTGCCGTCCGGCAGATTGATGTCCAGCAGCACTAAATCAAATTCCCGCTGGCGGATGGCTGCGGCTGCGGTTCTGGCATTCAGGGCAGAAGTCACGCCGTAGCCGTCTGCGGTCAGGTTATAGGCCAACATCTTACTTAAAAAACTGTCGTCCTCGACAATTAAAATCTGCTTCATATCCTCACTTCCTTTGCTTTTTGCAGATGATATAACAGGCAAATTATCCCATGTTGCGGAAAACATAATTTTCTGATAAAGGAAAATTTACTCCATTGTTTTAATACGCTCAATCACAGGATGCCTTTTGCTGTATCGTACAGAGAAAACGGAATAAACTACCAGTATGAAGAAAAGCACTGCAAAATATATACTTATTTCTAAAACTGGAAAATGATAAGTCAATGTCCCGAATGTCCCAACCTGATTGAAAACTTTGCAGAGTATAAATCCTGCTAAAGTTCCAATCGTTAAAGTTAGAATAGCCGTACCAGCAACATAATAAAAACATTCGGTTTGCAGCATTTTAGAGAATTGCCTACTGCTCAATCCCACAGACTGTAAAATACCAAATTCCTGCTGCCTTGATATAATGTTTGTCATCAGCGTATTGATAAGGCTGATTAGCCCAAAAACAGCAATGAAAAATACCAATCCATATAACGGCATTTTTATGTTATCCATTTCCTCTTGCAGATAAGTAATAATATCGCTGATACTGAAAACTTCTATACCTCCATGATTTTCTGCCAACTGGAATATCTTATTCTCAACTTCTGTAAGCTGATCCCTTTCCACATCTACAATGCAGGTCATATTGAAGTTGGAAACATTTTCTTTCATCATAGATAAGAGTTCCTGCGGAAAATAGAAAAATGCTGAATCCCCACCGAGATCAGGGGCTTTTCCAATCCCCATTACAATAAATTCTTCCCATTGTCCATCCGTTGTTTCCACTTTGACTATATCGCCAATTTGAGGGGTGTAATTATAATAGTCGCTTAACAGCCTGGTTGAATTAT
Organism: Lachnospiraceae bacterium; assembly: GCA_910575075.1. GTDB lineage: Bacteria > Bacillota > Clostridia > Lachnospirales > Lachnospiraceae > Petralouisia. The sequence goes on along the minus strand of CAJTCY010000002.1, from coordinate 210,410 downwards.
CAACGATAACTCCTTTTCCATTGATAAGTTTCTGGTGGTCTGCGGTTCCCTCTATCAGTCCTTGTGAAAAGTCCTCGTACTGATTTTCAGGAATTCCAATTTGGGTAAAGAAATGGCTGTTACCATCCTTGAAAGGAGTGGGAAATTCCATATTTGAAACACAGCCCTGTATAAATTCAATATTCTTTACGCCATCCATATCTGAAATTGTTTCTTCCAAAACTTCATCCAATGGATTTTCCGTTTGAAGTGCATTGATCCCGGCGGGACGGTCTTCCGCATTTGTGTTGGCGGGATCGAGGGAAAGTGCAATGTCGCCATTTGTAAATTGCTGTTTTGCCATGCTTTCTACATCATTTGAATTAAGGTAGGTGGCTGCACACATCAGTAAAACTCCCGCAAATCCCAAAGACAATACGGTTAGAATAGCTTTTTTCTTGTTCCGGGCAAAGCTCATTCGGGCAAGCGAAGATGGCGTGATTTTTCGATGTTCGATCCGCGTTTTTTCTGTCGCCGATGTATCAGCAGTATTGATTCGCAGCGCCTCAATAGGCGATACCATAGAGGCTTTCTTTACAGGGGTATGGACAGCAATTTTTAAGGCAATTTCTGTAACAATGGCAATCACAACGGCGCATTTCAGTGTAGTCATCCAATGCCAGCCGTCCGGGACGAAACAATAGCCCAAAACACTTCCTAATACAACGCCGATAGGAATTGCGGCACAGGATAACAAAAAACTTTCTTTTCGTACGATACGCTTGATCTGAACCGATGTAGCCCCCAGCACACGCAGCCTGCCATATTCATGTATTTTCCCAATAACGGAAATGTAGAACAGGCTGTAAATAACCAAAGAACAGGCCAGTACAATTAAACTGCTTGCTCCGATAATCACTAATAGCTCCTGCGTAGATTTTTCTTCTGCCAACCCAAAGTAAGTAGAGCTATACATAACATACTGTTCAGGTACACCGCTTTGTTCCGCAATTTCGTCTATCGACAGCTTCAAAGTTTCGCTGTCCATATTTTCGGTATTTTTTAAGCGGACCAAAAGATCGTAACAGTTCGCTTCTCCATACCGGCTATACAAACCATCCGATACAATGATTTGATAAATGCGGGATGCATTACTGCTTTGAATAATGCCGCAAACATGATATGTCTGCTTTTCTCCAAAAGGCATATCCAGTGTAACGGTCTGATCCAGTTGAACCGACAGCCCTAAATGCTCCAAATAGGACTGTTCCACAATGATTTCATTTTCTGCCTCCGGCATTTTTCCCAGCAAGTCGGTAACGCCTTTCAGTTCAAGTGCATTTTGATCTCTATAATACACATCCAAAGTATAGTCATTGATACGGCTCGTTCCCATTGCAGCCTCTTTGCCGACTACTTCGATCTGGTTGTTATGTTCCAGTTTTTCAAAGACGGCACTGGTACTGTTAATAAAGCTGCCTTGATAACGTCCTTGCAGATAAAGCCTGTATTCACGGTCTGTTCCGAGGTTATATAATGCTAATATCATCATCAAACTAACTGCAAAAGCAATCGTTATAACGATAAACGCATTGCGTCTTTTATCCGCTTTCATGCTTCGATCTGCTAATTTTTTTACAATGGCGCTGGTGTCATTTTCAAAAGGCCATGTCATAGTTGTATCACCTCCATATTTGATAGGGCCATTATAAACCCCAAATGTCCGCGAAATGTTACAACAAACAGATTTTTTCAAAAAAGTGCTTTTCCGAGGGCTTGGAAAGCAGACTGGCCGAGATTAGCGCGGCAAACGACGCGGCGGCAAAGGCGCTCAAAGAGGCGGGAACCACAAAGCTCCCCAACCTGTACGCCCTCAAAACCGAGTATAAAAAGCTGGACGCAGAGATTTTGACACCTCCGCGCCCGGCGTTTTCTCGTAGGCTGCCCTTTTAGGATGACCCCAGATTAGTTACTTATTGACATCAGTAATAACGATACTCCCATCTTTATTCAATAAGGGGGTTATACTTGTATCATGGACAAGATAATTAACGCCTGTTTCATTATCAATGACTATGCTCCACGAAGTTCCTTGTGTATAAATCGTTTCAAACCGCTTTTCTTTGTTTACCATATTCATTCTCCTTTTTAAGTCATATCCTTATTTATAATTTGTTTTCTCGAAATCAGCCACGAAATCGAATAAAGTAATACACCTACAATAGTTACAAGACCACAAGCGAGCAACTTGTTGTCAATTAGTAGCGCAGCTCCTACAAATACGAAAGCGGAAAGAGGGTACGCAATGATTAAAGCCAACATACTTTTTTCTTCACTAAGCAGGAATGTGAGTGGTATTGTCATGCTTCCAGAAAATAATGCCATAGCAATGCTGATACCAACAAATAGCATCATAGATTGATAGTCAATTTGACCTTTTATAATGGATGCCACAACACCCAGAATGACACCTAAAAGCAAACCGATCCCACTAAGTAGTAAATACAAGATATATTTACAGTCTAAAACAGCCGTTCTGGATACAGGTAAAACAAGCGAAACTTTTTTCCAACCAGAGTTTCTGTCCATATTTATCGTCGTTACAGAGATCATTCCGAGCATAACAGTTGCAATTACAGTTAAAACCCATGTGGAAGTCAAAAAAGACATTCCTATTCCAACCACTGCAAAAACTACAAGTATGATATATAGCACAGACTTGATTAAATAATAATCTTTAAGTAATAAGCCTTTCATTTTATTTCCCCCTTTCTCCTTTTACATAGAGAAGCATAATTTCGTCAATCGAAACAGAATCAATCAGTGTTTTTGGATATTTTTTCTTCATGGCAGCCCGATCAGCAACCAACACCTGCCATTCATAATCCATCTTGCGGTATACGATGATGTCCGATTTATCCAATGCCTCGAACTGTGCGGCTCCACACTTAATGATACCATACTGCTCTATCAGCTCATCCTTCAGCTTTGAGAATACTACTTGCCCCTCGTGAATAAAAACAATGTAGTCAGCAATTTTTTCAAGGTCAGTAGTGATGTGCGAAGAAATCAAAATAGAATGAGTTTCGTCCTGTGCAAAGTCCAATAAGATGTCTAATATATCATCTCGTATGACGGGATCAAGTCCACTGGTGGCTTCATCCAAAATCAGTAGTTTAGAATTATGGGACAAGGCGACTGCGATTGCCAATTTCATTTTCATTCCTTTTGAAAATTGCTTAATCGGTTTATCGGTAGGTAAAGAAAATTTTTTCAAAAGGTTCAGGAATGTGTGTTCTTCCCATGAATGATAAATGTCTTTCATAACCCGGTTGAGTTTTCGGGTAGAAAAGATTTCAGGATAGTTGTTGCCGTCAAATACGACACCAATCTGTTCCTTGATTTCGTTATCTGGTTGCTCTTTACCTAAAACACAAATGCTGCCAGCCTCTTTCTGAATAAGTCCCAACACTGCATTGATAGTTGTACTTTTTCCAGCTCCATTTTCACCAATCAGCCCTACAATAGAACCACATGGAACAGAAAATGAAACTCCATTCAACATAAAATCTTTATATGTCTTGGTTAGACCTGAAATAATTAAAGCATCATTCATTCTCCATCATCCTCCTGATACATAAGGGTTAGTAAATCGGTCAACTTATTGAGAGATATTCCGCTTGTGCGTGCGATTTCGATTGCCTCTGCAAATTTTTCCTCTATCTTCTTTTGTTGTTCTTCAAGATAGAAGTCCTGGTTTTGTGCCGACACATAGCAGCCTTTTCCAGCAGTTGTTTCAATAAAACCATCTTCCTGCAAAGTTGCATAAGCCTTTTGTACTGTAAGAATACTGATGTGCAACGATTTTGCCAATGAACGCACAGATGGAATTGCTTCACCAGCTTTCAGTTCTCCACTCATAATAGCCGCTTTGATCTGTGAAGAAATTTGCTCATACAGTGGTCGGCTTGCTTTATTGCTTACAACTATTTCCAAATTCTCACCGCCATTTCTGTGTTATACTGTATTGCTATTACAAATACAGTATAACACACGCAAAAACAGTTGTCAATATGGTAGACAGCCATATCACATAAATAATTTGTATCCGTCTACGCATTTAGGGTGGTAAAAGTCCACGGAAATCAAGGGTTTTTCCGCATGGTCGGCAGGCGGTGGATAAAGTTATCCTGTTCCCCTCAAAACGGGGTTCTAAATTCAAAAGGCCGTTGATCCCGTTCCACGCCTGCGGCTGGGAAATGGCATTGGCCTGTTCGGTTGCTTCCAGAAAATCATCCAGCCTGTCGCCGGCCAGGGGTTCCATTTTCCCAGCCGACAGTTCATAGGCGGCAAGGATTTCTTTTCCGGCTTCCGCAAGGGACAGGTCGGGATTGTCAAGCTGGCCTCCGTCCAGTTCCTTGTAGTCGGGGCCGTACAGCGTGTAATCATAGCTGGTTTCCGATGTCTGGATATACAGGTAATCGCCGTTTTCCAAAAGATATTGTCACTCAGCCAAACAGCCACTTTACCGAGAGGTTCTTAAACTTCATTTTGACTCGCTCATAAAAAATGGTGCGTCACTTGAAGCTGTTTTGAAATTGGTAGGGTAGTTTTGTGCAAATTTCTATATTTGCTCATTTATAGTTTCCTGCCTATTTTTTCACCGGATTCTGTTAAATCAAATACTGCGAAATGCCCCATACTATCACCCCCTGTTCCTCAGTGTCAATCAAAAAGAATCTGAGCTATCCTTCTTTACAGTCGATTTTTATTCTTCCTTTTCCCGAAATCCCCAAGCCTCAAAATCCGTATCTTCATCCTCCGGCTTAACTTCCTCGGCATAATCGGGACCGATGGCCTCTGCCGAGGCGTTGAGCATATAGGGCGTGACCTGTACCAGCGCTTCGCTCTGGATTGCCAGCCCCCTGCGGGCAGCCTTGCCGCAAAACACCATGGCGGCGGCAAAGGCAAAATACTGCACACAGCTTGTTAAGTAGAGATTCACAATGGCCAGTTCATTTCCCTGCACAGGGACGCCCTGCTCAAGCTGCCGGGAAATGTTTTGATGACAAGCCGCCAAGGAAATAAAGGCCGTAATCAACAGCACCACAGCAAAAACGTAGCAGGCCACAGCGAGGATGCTGCCCTTTTTGGAGGGCTTAGAAAACTCGTCCATCATCTTGCCCTCCTCTCGTTGCGGGGAGCATTGTTTCTGCGGCATTGGGGTTGGGCGTTTCCATCCTGAGTACGCTCCAGCACCTGCAGCTCACCTTTTTTCAGCCGGAACACCACATCGGCCTGCTTCGCCAGCTCATTGGAGTGGGTAACGACCACCACACACTTGTTCATCTTGTGGGCGCTCTCTTTGAGAATTTCCGTGATGTCCTGGGCAGTGTCCTCGTCCAGATTGCCGGTAGGCTCATCGGCCAGGATCACCGGAGCCTCGCTTGCCAAGGCACGGGCGATGGCTACACGCTGCTGCTGGCCGCCGGAGAGTTTCAGCACATTTCGCTTGGCTTCTTCTTTCGTCAGGCCCAGGCGCTCCAGAATGGGCAACGGCGGCAGCTTGGAGGTCAGCGATACATTCTCTGCGGGGGTCAGATAGTCGATCAGGTTATACGCCTGAAAGATAAATGCCACATGGTTTTTCCGATGATTAGACAAACCGGTTTTGGCAATATCTTGTCCTTCAAAACAAATTTGGCCGTTGCTGGGACTATCCAGACCACCGATCAGGGAGAGCAGGGTGGTCTTACCGCAGCCGGAAGGCCCCAGGATTGCGTAGAGTTTGCCCTGTTCCAGTTGTCCGCTCACGCCCCGAAGGACAGGCTGCTTGCCGTCATAACTATATTTCAAATTGGAAAATTCTAAAATGCTCATATCAACATACATCTCCTTACATCCAGTCATCAAAAAAATCGTTCATCCATTCTTCGGAATCTAAGCCCCCAGAAGGAGAATCCACGCTTACATTGTTTATATCGCTTAAAGTGATTTCACACGATCCGCTTGTGCCATCCTCAACAAGTATGATTCTTACTGTACCCTTTTTCAAATCGACGGAAGTGCTTTGCGTATCATCACCTTCTAAAAGGGTGGTAATTTTATTGTCCTCGGAAACAAGCAGGACTTTGAATTTACCGCTGGACAAATCTGCCGAAAGGTCAATAGAAATAGATGTATCTTCTGCTGCATTGAGCATCCAAATGGTGTCTTTTCCGTTGAACCCTTGAAATTCTCTTTTCAGAGAAGTGTCCGTACTTCCGGTGTCTACACATTTTTGGTAGGTATAACTATCCTCATTAGAAAGGATCAAGTTGCGATCATTATATGAGGAATTTCCACAGGCAGATAAGATCAATGTGAAAATCAGAGCCGAACAAAGCAGCATAACTATTCTTCTTGTGCGCTTCATAGTAGTCTTTCCACATCCAGAAAGGCCGGAAACGGCATACCTTTTTCCCGCTCCGATTTGGGAGCTGCTTTTTTTATCAAATGAATTTGACAATTCTGGTAATTCCGAAATGCTCATAATCTTAAATCCTCCATTTAGCTCATTTTGCTTAATATCTCTTTGGGCTGTAAGCGAAACACTGGGATGTTAGACATTCCCACAGAGAAGGCTACAACTAAGGTTCCAATTCCACAAACAGCCGCAAAGTTACGAACAGTTATTTCCACTTCCAGAGAAGAGGCGGTATCGCTGGCGATTGTTTCGGTTTGCGCGGAGACATTTTGCAGGAGAAGATCACCCGTTACATCCGCAACGACTTGGCCAGCAAAGAAAGAAATGCCAAATGCCAGCACAGCGATCATCATGACCTCTGCAAAATGTTGCAGAAATATCTGCGTCTTTCGGTATCCCATAGCCAGCAATATACCTGTTTCATGAATACGGCCCTTAATCCAAAGACTTAGAATTAAAGACAACACCAGGGCACTGCCAATAATTAAGCAGGTCAACAAGGACGATACCAGGGCAGACATATTTTCCAAAGGTGCCGCTGTTCGCTGATATTCTTCATCGGCAGTTTCTACCGCAAAATCATCCCATGCAATATTGGCGTTTTCTTTTGCAGATTCAATGGTATTACTAAGCTGAGCCGGATCTTTCACATAAAATTCCAGTCGTTGATATTCTCCTGATTCCCCATTGGAATCGTCAATGAAAATTCGGTTCTGATAAAGAGAGGGTGGCGGTACAAGCCCCGCATTAAGTTGTGGTTCCTTGATTTCGTAGATACCTACAATAGAGAAGGGGCTGGATGTTTTTTCTTGCGAAGATTGAAGCCAGATTTGATCTCCAACTTCTAAATTGTTAAGTCCTGCAAGTTCTTTACTTATGAGAACAACATTTTCATCTGTCGGCAGAATGTGACGCCCTTCAGTGATCTGAAAGGTTCCTTTTGAAAAAAACATGCTTTTTTCAGAGTCCGTATTCATTTCACTGGTAACAGTATGAAGTAATGTTTCATCATCATCGTATTGATTATTGGTCTCTACCAGTTCCAGATATTCTCCATTGGCATTGGTCAGTATTGCCTCTCCAATTTGAGAAGCATTGTAGCTTTCAATATTAGGAGTTTTTAAGACTTCTTCAATCACAGAATCATCTAACGGCGCACCGACATATTGAACACCACTGCTTTGATTTTCACTGGCTATAAAGTTTTCAGATTTAGATTTGTCCACCACTAACCCAAAACTACCACCAAGAGAGTGCCTTAGTTCTTGTGCTGCTGTATCGGCAGAATATTTAATCGAAAGCCCTACCAAAACAAAGGTTGAAACGACAAGCAGCACCATGAACAACACAATGCTTTTTCCCTTTTTACGGTGTACTGATAAAAAGGCTCTGCTTAAAGTGTTCATTATGTGACCTCCTAATCCATCTTTCCAAGCAGCTCTTTGGGCTTCAAACGGAAAATCGGAATAGAAGCTACCGTTACGGAGGCTATAATCAGCACCCCACCAATACCAAACACCCAAAACAGTGTTTGTGGCACAACTGTGACTGTCAATTCAGTGACAGATGTTGTGTTTGTAGGGATTTCAGGCAACGTATAACCAAAGGAACCATCCTCACCAATCTCCGGTTCTTGTGTAACAGAATTAGTGGTATCGGTGTCCAAGAGAGCATTTCCCATTCCTTGTGCAACTGCTGTACTGGCAAAAAAAGAAAGGCTGAACGCTAATACGGCAACAATAAGAACCTCGGCCAGATGTTGCATTAAAATCTTTGCCTTACTAATACCAATAGAAAGTAAGATTCCGGTTTCATGAGTACGGCTCTTTGTCCACATGGTCAGAAGCAAAACTAATATGGCAACGCTTATGGCTGTAGTAATCACAATAAGCGTCGTAATCAAACCTCCCAGATTGTCCAGCGGCAAAGCTGCAGATTCGTAGGATTTATTTTCTTCGGCCAACGTAAAACAATCCCAATCTATGGAATCCAGATTTCTTACATCTTCCATAATATTGTCCAACTTAGCCGGATCATCTACCTGATAATGAACTTTGTAATAGCCCTCAGATGACCAGGATAACAGTTCTACGCTTGTTTCCACATCCATCAAAACTGTATTTTCCAGCAAATCTCCCGGTGTTGAAAACATGGAAACTTGTTGTGTTATCCTAGAATCAAAGATACCGACAATGGTAACTGTTTCTTGCAATTTTCCAGCTTCTTCATCTCCGCCTGTAATTTGTGGATTCATAGCGATTACAAATTGGTCGCCTAATTTCAGATTGTTTGATTCCGCCAACTCTTTATGGATCAGCACAGCGTTGTGATCCTCGCTGGTAATCTGGCGTCCTTCAATCAACTCAAGGCTGCCACCAGTAAACATATCAGCTTCCGCTGTATTGGTGTAGCCATAAATATTTGCCTGTTTACTCAGTACCGGCTCATTGGCAAACATACTTCCTTCAATACTCTTTAACTTCAAATACTCGCCATCCATCGTTTTCAGATTTGCGGGGCCAATATTCTCTGCATTATATCCGCTTACGCCGGGAACCTCTGCCACTTTATCCGCAATTTCTTTTGTCAGGGATTCTCCCACATACGCCATCGCATAGGAACCGTTCCCAAGATCACGGCGTTCATATTTGCTCTGGTCGCTGTGATCTTCTTTCATGACAAATCCACCGCCTAAAGACTGACGCACATTTGCAGCCGCCTGGTCAGCGGCCTTGCGAATAGATACCCCGGAAATTACAAGTGTACCTACGACTAAGAAAATCATAAACAGCAAGAGCGTCTTGCTCCATTTTCGGACAAGATACAAAATTGTCCTTTTTCCCACATTCATAGAAGTGCCTCCTTTGCTTTGTTTTTCAGTATTTTAGCAGGCATATTTCTCATGGGTATGGAACATAGTTGTCATGGAGTTGTCAAAACACTGTCTGTATATTGATAAACAGATTTTTCGTTTTCTTGGTCTTTCGGCAAAAAAGGCGGCGGCTCTAAAAAGCCACCGCCAGCTCAAATAAGCGTGTCAGTATAGCTGCTGTACGACAGCTTTTTTGCCATCGTGCGGTAGCTAATCACTTATAGCCTGATTGTCTCATGAATATTCAAATCAGGAAGTCAAAACACTCCATGGGTCGTTCTATTTTACGTCCAATCATTATAAAAATCATCCATCCATTCTTCGGAATCTAAGCCATCAGAGGGTGAATCCACACTTACATTGCTTATATCGCTTAAAGTGATTTCACACGATCCGCTTGTGCCATCCCCAACAAGTATGATTCTTGCCGTACCTTTCTCCAAATCAATGGATGTATTCTGTGTACCATCACCTTCTAAAAGAGTGGTAATTTCGTTCTCCTCGGAGACAAGCAGCACTTTGAATTTTCCGCTGGACAGATTTGTCGAAAGGTCAAGGGAAATAGAAGCATCTTCTTGGACATCGAGCATCCAGATGGTATCTTTTCCATTGAACCCTTGAAATTCTCTTTTCAGAGAAGCGTCCGTACTTCCGGTGTCCACACATTTTTGATAGGTATAGCTGTCCTCGTTAGAAAGGATGGAATTGCAGTCATTATATGAGGAATTTCCACAGGCAGATAATACCAATGTAAAAACCAAAGTCAAACAGAATAGTTTAATGATGTTTTTGTGTATCTCAATGTAATCTCTCCTTATTTTATATTAGAACTTCTGTATAGCGGATAAATACACCATACACCTCCATTTTATCAATGGGTCAACCCTATCTTGTTTAATGAAGTCCTCTTTGTATTGGTACGTTGAGATAACTTCATTTTACGAAGCGGTTATTTGTGGGGCAGTTTATTGTAAATCTCATTCCATGCTCATACGGCATAAAGGAGTAAGGGATTTTGTAAGTATCCAAAAGTTTATGGGTGATATATAATCCAAGGCCATTTCCACCAGTTTCCCTGCTGCGAGAATAATCAGGCCGGTAAAACGCTTCAAACAAATGATTTAGGTCTTTCTCTGAAATCGGGACGCATTCATTTTCTACTATGATCGTGCCTTCTGAACAGATAACAGAGACTTTTCCACCACTGTTTGTATAATTCACAGCATTAGAGATAACATTGGAGATTGCCCGCTTTACAGCTTTGACCGGAATATGAACCACCCCGGCTTTTTCTGTTTCAATATAAAATACAATTCCCTTTGAATCTGCAATCAAGCGGTAGGAATTACAGACCTCATGGAGCAACTCAGAAAGCTGGACTTTCTTGATAGGTTCTTCTGGCTGTCCAGTCAATTTAGAGGCGTCAAGCACCTCTTGGATCATAGAAGAAAGCTGCAGCATTTTTTCTTTGCATACAGGGAGATAAGTATCTGTATCTTCAAATTTCCCCACACCTAAAATCATGCTGTCCAGCATAGTGCAAACTGCCGATACAGGCGTTTTCAACTCATGCGAAGCAGCTCGCATGAAGTCTATTTTTGATTGCTCCACTTCGCTAACATGGGCGATTTCTGCGTGCAGATGATCTATTGATGTCAAAAGTTCCTTATAAAGTGCGTTGATATTTTGAGATAACTGTCCGATCTCATCCTTTGTGCGAATTTCACAGACAGCATTTCTCTTTAATAACCTCATTTGCTCTGTAGTTTCTGATATTTTCTTGATTGGTGTAGAAAGCCGTCTGGAATACAAAAACGCCACAATAGCAGAAATAATAAAGCAAATCAACAAGTTAATAGGAAGGATCTCAAGAACAATGCCTTTTGTTTCATTTACCGGCTGCAATGTAACAAGAATAAGCAACGTACAATCTTCGTTATCTGCATTTTGAAACGAAAATTCCCGCTTTACAAATTGTGCTGTTAAGTAGGGAGCCAGGCCATCAATCCCTTGTTCAGCGCCCGTAACATTAGACTGAGCATCATTCGCTTGATCTCCGGGAGAGGCTTGAAAAGAATAATCTTTCCCGTTTCCATTCAGGGCATCTTCAATATAAAAAGAACCATAGACATACTGTTTATCTCCGCAGGTCAAGTTCACAAATGCCTTATTCTTAGCATACCGCTCCAAAACCTTATCTTCCGATAATTCTGAGGATTGTTGAAGCTGCTGTATTATTTCCTCCCCTATGCTTTCCGCAAGACTTTCTTTTTGGTTTGTATAAAAAGCAGGTATCAGAAAATACATCAACCCATGCCCAATTAACGTAATGATAATCATTAACATAAGGGTATAACAAAAAGTTTTTGGAAATAGTTTCATCGCACATCCTCAAATTTATAGCCGATTCCCTTCACTGTTACAATACAGTCCAATCCTAACTTTTTACGAAGTCTGCCGATATATGTGTCAATCGTCCTATCATTCAATGGAACATCTGTCCCCCAAATAGAATCGAGAATTTGATCTCTGGTCAACACAACTCCTGTATGATCCACCAGAATTTTCAGCAACTGCACTTCTTTGGGTGAAATATCAATCAGCTTTCCTGCCTTTTCTGCTGAAAAGCCGGAGAAGTCCACTATAATATCTTTATAACTCCAAATATTTGCTGGTCCCGTTTTTCCAATACGCCGAAGAAGCGCCGTAATCCTTTTTCCCAGTAAAACGATGGAAAACGGTTTCGTTACATAATCATCTGCCAGATTGTCAAAACTCATAATCTGTGTATCCATGTCGTCCATCGCTGTGAGCATAAGAATTGGTATGCTGCTTGCCTGACGAATCTTTTTCAAAACATTCAGACCGTTTATTTGGGGAAGCATGATGTCCAAAACAACCAGGTCTATCTCTTTGCTATTGAACAACTCTAAAGCCTGTTCTCCATCGTATGCTGAAAACACGATGTGGCCCATATCCTGCAAATACTCACAAACAGATTCGTTTGTCAGGACATCATCTTCTACTATCAATAAGTTTGCCATTTCATCACCCTTTTTTATTTAGATATTAGCATTCCAATGTGTCATGTATATGAATTTTCCATGGATAACGAGAAACTTTGTCAAGTAAGGCAGTAGACTCCACACAGACACGCCAATAAGTATATCAAATTTTCTGAATAATTTCCATATATGCTTATGAATGTTCTTTTTCCTGTGTCCTTTCCGCAGACGGTCCCAGCAGATAGTCAATATTGGCCTTCACATTCTGCAGCTCCCGCATTTCTTCCCGTACCTGCTTATATTCCGCATAGGCTTTTCTCTTGGCCTCCAGCACTTCGGCATATTCTTCCCGCAGAGTCTTTACGGTAGGCAGCTTCTCCACTCCCAGGCTGTCAAAATATTTCTTCGCTGCCTGGTGGATCAGGATGTCAGCCTCATGCTCGGCCCGGAATTTTTTGCTGTAACCGGCTTTTCGATACGCAATGTAGACAGATCTCGTCTTAGAGTAATTGACGATCTGTTTCTGCAATTCTCCATTTTGAGATAAACGGCTTTCCATATCCTTGATCTGCGTGGAAAGCTCATTAAACCGGGAAGTCGTAGCCTGGGCCTTTGCTTGAAGGTCCTCATAGCTCATATCCCCATGCTCTTTCAGGTAAGCCACAGCTTTCGCAAGCTGCTTCACATTGAACACTTTGGCACAACGCTCATAACCGGCACCTTTACCGGCCCGCATTGCGGCGTCAATATCAATCAGCATCCTCACCGAAGAATTGGACCGTTTGGACTGAACAGAGGGAATATAGGTTCCGGCGATCCTTTCCCGTATTGCCTGTTCAGTATAATCTCCTTTTAGCGTATTGCAGCGGGTTCGGCTCTTTTGCCCTGGAACACGGAAATTGATAGATTTCCCGCGCCGGGTGACTTCCACACCGGACGCTTCCAGAATTTTCAGGAAATCCTCAAAGGTGGAGGGGTGCTGCTCCAGGGCGGCGTCAATGGCCTGACGGATCTGATTCTGAAAGGAAAGCGGTTTGTTTCCATCACCCAGCCATTTTCCATAGTGGCCGCGGCTGGGCTTGGGATCTTCGACAATAGAAAGGCCATGCTCCAGACACAGCTTATCGCTGATCCGGCGCAAAGCCCAGGAGGAACCCCAAAAGTTGCGGAATTTCCTGGTAGACTCCAGATTTACCGCACTCACGATGATGTGATTATGGACATGGTGCTTGTCTATGTGCATGCAGACAATACCTAAATAAAGGTTCTCAAAACTACTGGTTATACCGAAAGTCAGATTATCCCGAATACATCAAAGAAAGCCAGTAATAGCGGCATTTCTTAGAGAAATATTCGGGATAACTTTTTAGTCATTTACACGGTCAGCTTTCCTAAATCTCTCGCTTAGGGAGAATAATTCGGGATAATCTTAGGTCCATCATAGACCGTAAAGACGTTTGAGGATTTCCTCATCACTGACGGTATAATTAACAGGCTCCGCTTCAAGGAAAGGATCAGAAGCCATTGCCTCCGTGATTGCTTTCCTTTTCGCTTCTGTATCTGCGTGTGCGTAAATCAGCGTGGTTTCAAGCTGTTTGTGTCCAAGCCATTGCGAGATTAAAGTTAAATCCATGCCGTGTTGGTATAAATGCATGGCCCTCGTATGTCTCCACAAATGGGGGTGGACATTCAGGGGGACATCCGGGCATTTCTCCCTTGCAGATGCGGCGTATTTCTGAATCCGGAGCCTTGCCGTATCATCGCACATGGCGTTACGGATTCCTTTGCGCTCCACATAAAAGAGCCATTCCGATGACATCCATGTTTCGCCCGGATGGAACACCTTCATATAATTCTGCAGATGTTTTACAGTATCTTTCATCAAGGGGACTATCCTGGTTTTCTTCCCTTTCCCATGAAGCGTCACAGTCGGCGTCCTGTCAACTTTAATGTCGCAGATTTTCACATCCAGAACTTCCTGGATACGCGCCCCGGTATCATACAGAAAGATCATCAGGAACTGATCCCGCACTCCGATCTCCGTCCTGGTGTCCGGCTCTGCAAGAAGCGTTTTTACTGCTTCTTCCGACATATAATCCACTTTCGCAAACCGGTCATTTTTTTGGATTCCGATAGCTGCCAGCCCGCTTGCAATGCTGATATATTCCGGGCGGCAGGCTGCGGCATAGGAAATAAATGCCCGGATGGCCGCCAGCCTGTTGTTGCGCGTAGCCGGAGCGGCGTTCTTCTCTGCTGAAAGCCAGTCAAGATACGAGTTCACCATTTCATATGTGACCATCCCGGAGGTGACGGACAGTACAGAGATATTTTTTTGCTCGGCTGTATATTTAAGGAACTGGTTCAGGGTTGTCCTGTAAGCCTTTACGGTATTGCTGCTCGCTTTCCGTTGGTTCGGCAGGTAGACCAACAGGAAATCACGCAAAAGTGTGAATAACTGCTCGTCTTTTACTTTTCCCATAGTTCCACCCGTGGAATCAGATGGTTCATGCCTTCCCAGTCAATCCCTGCCGATTTTATCAGATTTTCCGGGAGAAGATGGATGTAATAAGCCGTCGCTTCCAGATCCCTGTGTCCCATGTATGTCTGTAAGTAAGGCAAACGGGAACCGAGGTCTTTCTTTTCGTCAAGCCACCGGTTCAAAACAGCAGTGGCAAATCGGTGCCTGAGATCGTATACTCTTACTGAGGGAAGAAGGTCTTTTGGAACATCCGGTTTCGATAAGGCAAAAAATCTCTTAAACTTTCCCTGCATCCATCCGGCGGAGTAGGGGCCGCCGGATGGCGAGGGGAAGAAAAGTTCGCTTTCGGGAAACGCCGCATCACGGACAGCCGCATAGGATTTTGCCAGAAAATTCATTTCATCTGACATGACGATGTTGCGGCTTTTATGCTTCTTCGTTTCAATGATACGCAGCTCCCCGGTATTCAGGTCCACTTCATTTCTCTTAAGGTTCCTGCCCTCATTCGGACGCAGCCCGCAGGTATAAGTCATGCGGAAGTAAGCGCTGAGCAGGAGCGGACGGAATGGCTCTTTGGGATATCTGTATGTATCAATCTCCCGGAAAAGCGCCGCCAGTTCATCGTCCCCAAACAGGTACGGAACAAAAACTGTTCCTCCAGCAGTAAACTTATCCGGCAGGATGAAGGCGTTCTTTCCAACGGATTTCAGATAAGTGCCGAATCCCCTAATGAAAGCGGCCCTGCCATGGATCACGCTTCCGGCTTCTCCCGGCTCAGGTTTCAGCCAGTTCAGGACGATGCCTTCTGTCAGCTCGTCTGCTTTTTCGTATTTCATAGAACAGTACCTGTCAAACTGGCGTGCCCTCCCAAGATAAGTGCTCTCTGAATAGCCGAGCGATACTTTCAGGCTGATCAGGTTGTCCAGGTCGTCTGCAAATATGCTGGTAAATCCCCGGCTCATAGCAGCTCCCTCCTTTCCAACGGGATTCCTCTGAAATCAAGTGCACACTCTTTCAGGTTCCCGGTGTCAAGCGAAAGGTACTGGCGTGAAGATTTCAGGTCGTCATGTCCGAGGATCTGGGCAATCGTTGTGAGGGGCGTGCCTGTAACGAGCAGCTTCTTGGCAAGACGCCTGCGGAGGCCGTGGAATCCTTTCCCGTCAAATGCATGCCTGGCAATACCGGCTTTCTTCTGGTACTGCTGGAACATACTTCCGATGCAGACCGCATTGGCGATGGCTGTTTTGGGAGCCACGGCCCTCAGGAACACTTCCGGGCAGTCAGAAGCAGGGCGTGCATTCAGGATATAATCCTGTAGGGCAGCTCCGGTCTGTTTTACCAGAGGGACATAGACCGTCCTGCCGGTCTTTTTCTGGCACAGCCGGATCTCTCCCTTCCTCCAGTCGATGTCGGACAGTTTCAGACGGATAAGGTCGCAGGCGCGCAGGCCGGTTGTCGCAGCCGTCAGGATGATGGCGCGGTCCCTTTTTCCCATGTCGCTTTCTGTATCGATCACCGCAAGGATGCGGTCCAGCTCTTCATCCGTCACATAGCCCTGTATCGGCATGTCACGGTAGACCTTATAGGAGAACAGGCCGGCACAGTCCGGAGCCGGAACCCCTGTCTCTTTCAGGAAGATATGGAAATATTTAAGATAGAGAAGGATGTTGTGCAGGCTGGATGTCCTGACCTCTTCCGCAGTTTTTAATATAAACTCCCTCACATCATCGACAGAGACAAGTTCTAACGATTCATGGCCGAGGGCTTCAAAGTGATAAAGGTATCTGCGGATCACCCAGACCACATCGTCACGGGTATTCGGACCATACTCCTTATAATCCAGGAAACGGTCGATCAGCCGCTCGTTTTCAGCTTTGAGCAGATATTTTGTTCCGTGTTTCGGCATTTTGAGGTGGATCGTCCCTGTCAGATAAAACTCATTCAGCCGGTTCGCGGCAGAGCGGATATTCCTGTAGTAATAGTCTGAGATTTCATTTCTGGACAGCCGTTCCTTCTGGAACCCTACATATTCACTTGTGATTTCGGGATCGTAGAGGGAGATGCCCTTTTTGCCGTAGTAGATTGCAAAGGCCCGCAGCCCCGGCTGGATGTTTGTCCATATGCTGGATTCACTGTAGCCGAGCCTCCTGGCTTCTGCGACCATCCGGGCAATCATTTCGTTGATGGTTACTTTCTTTTCATTCATGGCAGATGCCTCCTTTGGTATAGTCAGGGAAATCCCTGCTGACACCATTATCAGCAAATGCCTCTATGGACACCATAAAATTATCCCGAATTTTTCGGCTTTTCATATATGGATTCTATTTGACAGCTTAGACAGACACAAAAAGTTATCCCGAATATTTCTCTAAGAAATGCCGCTATTACTGGCTTTCTTTGATGTATTCGGGATAATCTGACTTTCGGTATAACCGGTAGTTGAATCTGTTTACAGTTGCCGCATTGATAAACCTTTGATAACTGCCTATAATAGATTTATTATTTTGAACTGCTATAACAGAGAAATGCAAAAATTAAATTTTTTGTCCGCTGTAACATTTCGCGGACATTTGCCTGTTATACTATCTGCAAAAAGCAAAGGAAGTGAGGATATGAAGCAGATTTTAATTGTCGAGGACGACAGTTTTTTGAATAAGATGTTGGCCTATAACCTGACCGCAGACGGGTACGGCGTGACTTCTGCCCTGAATGCCAGGACCGCAGCTGATGTCCTGCGCCAGCGGGAATTTGATTTAGTGCTGCTGGACATCAACCTGCCGGATGGGAATGGTTTTGAACTGTGCAAGCTGATAAAGCCCCAGCACCCGGACACCATTGTAATCTTCCTGACCGCCAACGATCAGGAAAGTGACCAGATACGGGGCTATGAGGTGGGCGCGGTGGACTACATCACAAAGCCCTTTGTGATCGGGGCCTTGCAGCGGAAAATCAAAGCCATGTTCGCCATGCTGGAACACCACAAACCGGCCAAGGACATTTACGACGACGGGCGGCTGTTTCTGGACTTCTCGGAGCAGGCGGCTTCCCTAAACGGCAAGCCCCTGACCCTATCCCCGATGGAATACAAAATGCTGAACCTGTTCCGCAAAAATCCCCGGCAAGTGCTGACCCGTGGGCAGCTTTTGGAAAAGCTGTGGGATATAGACGAGAAGTTTGTGGATGAACACACCCTGACAACCTCCATCAGCCGGATTCGCAGCAAGATTGAATCCGACGGCGGCACGCCCTACATCAAGACCGTTTACGGCATGGGCTATCAGTGGACGGGAGGCGAGGCGAAATGAAGTTTCAAAACCTATCTGTAAAGCGGCTGTTTGGCCGGGTGGCAATAGGGCTTGCCCTCTCTATGTCCGGGATTACCATAGCCCTGTTTTTTGTGACAAAACAAACGGCGGCGCTGCTGACTGGCGGGGCGCTGCTGCTGTGCGCCCTTGTGGGGATTTTTGTACTGACGCAGGTGTTTGGAAAGCGGCTGTCGCAGTTTACCGCTGACCTATGCCAGACCTTAGACCACATGATCGCCGGAAATGAAGCGCCAAAACGTCCGGAGGACAGCGAAACCCAGCTTGCCAGAATCGGACACCGGCTGGCAAGGCTTTATCAGATCATGCAGGAGAACCGCCGTCTTGTGGACGAGGAACGGCAGGAGTTACAGACCTTTGTATCGGATATTTCCCATCAGGTAAAAACGCCGGTAAGCAATCTGAAAATGGCGGCGGACACCCTGCTGGAAAAGCCCATGACCGAGGCGGAGCGCACTGACTTTATCCTGGGAATCCGCAGCCAGACGGATAAGCTGGACTTTCTCTTTCAGGCCCTTGTGAAAACCTCCCGGCTGGAAACGGGCGTGATCCAGTTGGATAAGAAACCTGGCCACCTTTTTGATACCGTGGCGCAGGCTATGAGTGGGATTGTATATGCAGCGGAGAAAAAAGAAATCGCCGTGTCTGTGGACTGCCCGGAGGATTTGGCCGTTTCCCATGACAGCAAATGGACATCCGAAGCCCTTTTTAACCTGCTGGACAATGCGGTGAAGTACACCCTGGCAGGCGGGAAAATCGCTGTGTCAGTGGTGCTGTGGGAAATGTATGTGGAGATCAAAGTAGCCGACACCGGCAAGGGCATTTCTGAAAGCAATCAGGCCGCCATCTTCCGGCGCTTCTATCGTGAGGAAGAAGTACACGAACAGCAGGGCGTTGGCATTGGCCTGTATCTGGCCCGCGAGATCATAACGCGGCAGGGCGGCTATATCAGAGTGGTTTCGGAGCCGGGCAGGGGTTCGGAATTTTCCATTATGCTGCCGACAAAATAGAACGCGGCGGACGACCAGTTCCGGCTGCCCGCCGTAAATTTTTTTGAAATGTCCGAGCGTTGTAACATTTCACCCCGGTTTTCAATGAAATTTTTCCACCTGTACGGATAGATTTTGTTCCCTTATATTGTACTGAAATGGGAGTTCCACTTAAACGATGTGAAATCTCTACAATTAAGAGATTTAATTTCCACAGGCGAGGGATAAAAGTTCATATTTGCATAATTGATACAGTTCGCTTAAACGGCTATACTATATAGAGTGAATATAAGGAGGTCTATCATGCTTGACTACATGACAGCACAGGAAGCCGCAGGAAAATGGAACGTATCGCTTAGATGGGTACAACGGTTATGCAAGGAAAAACGAATCAAGGGTGTTTTGAATATCAATCGGATATGGCTAATTCCCCAAAATGCAAAAAAGCCGATTGACCGCAGAACACACGATGGAAAGGAAAATAAAAATGGATAAAATAATTATTATAGATGACGACAAAGAATTGAGACTTCTTATGAAGAAATGTATGGAGCAGGAAACATATACGGCGGCTGTTGCAGGAGGAGGTGCCGAAGGTTTACGGCTGATAGAAGAAAACAAAGATACATGCTCTCTTGTCATCCTCGACATTATGATGCCAGATTTAGACGGCTTCCAAGTTCTGCAAAAAATCCGTCAGACAAGCAACGTACCTGTTCTCATGCTGACGGCAAAGAGTGATGAAGAAGACAAAGTTTCGGGCTTACGGATGGGCGCAGATGATTATCTGACTAAGCCTTTCAGCATCAATGAGCTGATGGCTCGTGTCCACTCACTTATCAGACGATATACGCAGTTTAATTCTGTTTCGGACGATGATAGAGACATTCTAAATTTTAAGGGAATACTGATTGACAAGATAAATCGTATCGTCATGGTAAACAACCAACAGATAGAATTAACTGGAAAGGAATTTGATTTACTTTCCTTTCTTGCATCCAATAAAGGAAAAATTTTCACCAAAAAACAGATTTATACGCAGGTATGGGATGAAGAATACGCTTTTGATGACAGCAATATTATGTCCTTTATCAGTAAACTGCGTAAAAAAATAGAGCCAGACCCGGAACATCCTTTTTACATTCTGACAATCCGGGGCATCGGCTATCGTTTTAGCGGGGAGGCATAAGATGAATTGTAATTTATTTCTGTTTGCATTGCTCTGCCTATCCATGATATGCGCTCTTTTTTTCGCAGTGAAATTGTGGCAGACAAAACAAAGCCTGTCCGTTATAAAAGAAGCTCTGGAAGATATAAAGGCGGGTAATCTGAACCGCCGTGTACTGGCAAAAGAAAATGATAGGACAAAACAGATTTGCCATGACATCAATATGATTACGCTAAATAATCAGACACAGTTTATCCGTCAGCAACAGTCGGAAGCGTCATATAAACGTCTTATGACAAGTCTTTCCCATGATGCAAAAACACCGTTAGCTTCTCTTGTCGGCTATCTGGAAGCAGTTACAGGCGGACTTGTCACTGGAGAGGAAAAGGAGGCTTATATTCTTATTGCTTCAGAGAAAGCACATCAATTAAAAGGATTTATAGAGTCGTTATTTGAATGGGTAAAGTTGGATGCAGGGGAACAAACATACCATTTTGAGCAACTGGACTTGAATGAACTGACCCGTAGCATTATAGCAGATTGGATACCTACATGGGAAAACAGCCATTTTAAATATGAGATTGAGATTCCGGAAACGGAATATTGGATGGATATCGATATCCATGCTTATACCCGTATCCTTAACAATCTCTTTCAAAATATCCTAAAACACAGCGATGGAAACAGACTGACCCTGCGAATTACAGAGGAAGAATCGCTGGCTCAGATTGAGGTTTCGGACAACGGCATTGGAATTTTGCCGTCCAGTCTTCCACATATTTTTGAACGGATGTATCAGTGCGATGATTCCCGTCTGGCAGACGGGAACGGATTAGGATTAGCCATTGTAAAGGAACTGGTAAGCGCGCACAAAGGGAAAATAAAGGCGGAAAGCGCCCCTAGTGCAGGCGTAACATTTACAATTACGTTTCGGAAAGCCCTGTGACCACACAGGGCTTTCTTTGCAAAACATGAAAAAAACAAGGTTTCGGCAAGGTTTTGGCAAGGTTTATGACGTATAATGGATTTTACACAAAAGTATCAATGTTTTCTACCGCAATTATGTGAGAAAGGAAAAAACTATGAATGATTTGGTGATTAGAACAGAGAATTTAACAAAGGTCTACGGAGAACAGGAAGCTGTCAAGTCCGTAAACGTGCATGTGAAAAAAGGGCGTATCTATGGGCTGCTCGGACGTAACGGCGCAGGAAAGACAACGATTATGAAGATGGTTTTAGGACTGACTTCCATTACATCAGGAGAAGTGCAGCTGTTTGGAAAAAATATCAGAGGACAGGAAAAACGGATATACCCTCGTATTGGCGCAATCATCGAAACGCCTGGGTTTTATCCGAATCTGACTGGAACAGAAAATTTGGAGATTTTTGCAAAGCTACGTGGGACATCCCGCCCGGATGCCGTAAAAAATGCGTTGGAAGTAGTTGGTCTTCCCTACAAAGATAAAAAGCTGTTCAGCAAGTATTCCCTTGGCATGAAGCAACGGCTTGGAATCGCAAATGCTATCATGCATGACCCCGAACTTTTGATTCTTGATGAACCGATTAATGGTCTTGACCCGATTGGCATAGCGGAAATCAGAAAATTCTTGCAGGATTTAAGCAAAGAACGGGGGAAAACCATCTTGATTTCCAGCCATATCCTGTCAGAGATTGACTTGCTTGCAGATGATATAGGAATTATTCATGAAGGAAACCTATTGGAAGAAAGCAGTATGGACGAATTAAGAAAAAAGAACCAGAAATATGTTTTATTCCGTGTATCCTCTACGGCAACCGCAGCCCGGATTCTGGAGCAGAAATGCGGCGGGGTAAAATATCGTATTGAAGATGATAATGTTATGCGGATTTATGATATGGACATTGATTTGAGCATGGTAAATCAAGCGTTTATTACGAATAACATTGGTGTTTATGAAAGCAGCGTTTGCGACGAAAGCCTTGAGGATTATTTCAAAGAGATTACGGGAGGTGTTGGCATTGCTTAAAATGTTAGAGGCAGAGTTTAAAAAGATAAAGCGGCAGAAGTTTATCCTGCTTACCGTACTTGCCGCTTGCCTTTTTCCGATTCCGCTCACTATCGTAATTGTCCATTCAAAACTGAATTATGATACGCTTCTTATGTTTGTTATGGAATTTGGATTCTTTTTGGTTCTTCCCATAGTTTTGGGCATTATTGCGTCAATACTGTTCCGAATGGAAAATGAAAATGGGACGCTGAAAACCCTTTCAGTAATCCCTGTTCCCAGATGGAAGCTACTTGGCGCAAAGGTGATTATCATTTACATTTTGGCGATATTTTATGGTGTTGCCGCAATCGGCGCTACCATGATTGGAGGACTATTTACGGGAACCATTTCGGATATTCCATTAAAATTAGCAATTTCGCTCAGTATGTCCGTACTGATAGCTACCGCATCTCTGCCCATGATAGCGGCTGCTGTTGTATTTCAGAAAAATTTCATATTGCCGATACTATGTTCTGTTATTTATGCAGTTGCCAGTTTTGCATTTTCTGTTATGCTGTTGAAAGTTCCAGCCCCATTGACTTTATTGTTTCGATGCAGTCTGCCTTTTATAACGGCAAATCCAGAACGCATGGAAATGGTGGAGAATGTGCAGAATTGGGTACTGCCAGTATTTCCCTGTATCCTTTCTCTTATTGGGATGGGAACTGTGTGCATGGTATTGTCGGCATATATTTATCGGAAACAGGAGGTGTAATGCGATGATTTGGGCAGAGTTAAAAAAATTAAAAAGACATTATCTTTTGCCTCTTTCAATAGGAGTTGTCGTACTGTCAAGTCTTCTGGCATTATTCCAGCTGACAGGGGCGGCAAATTCCGTAGTTGGCTATCTTCCACTGACAGATGGAATCCTTTGGAACAATATAACCCTTACATTTCCATTTTTGATAACTTTTTTTGGCAGTTATTTAATGAACCGGGAGTATTCAGAGGACACATTGAAAAACAACCTTATCGTGCCAGTTTCTTATAGTAAATTAAAATTTGCCAAAATTGCAATTACCGTATTTGCGACTTTCCTATTTATTGCAGTTAGTTTTCTATGCAGTATAGTGTTTGCTTTGGTTTTACAATATCCTTTTAACTTGGCAGATATCGGGATGGCTTTCTGGAAACTGTTAGTCACAGGTATCTCCTGTCTAATAGCAGTTATGCCGATTATCGCTTTTTTTTCTTTGAAAAGAAATCTTTTTTTGGCAGGAACCTGCGTGGCATTTGTCTATGGATTTTGTGGTATTTTTGTGGCAAATACACATTTTACAAGCTGGTATCCAACCACAACTGGGTTAAGTATCATAAAATATGCACCTAATTCCGCAAATTACCAGATATCAGTATCAATATTTGTACTTGCAATCTGTCTGTTTATTTCTTTGTTTATTATATCTGTTATACGGAGGAAACGTGATGATTAATTTAATACAAACTGAGTTTTCAAAACTCAAGAGGCAGAAAACTATATTTACCATTATGGGAGTGCTGCTTTTGTTTTGGGTGGGCATGACATTTTGGAATTATCATGTCCCGCAAAAGAGTTTTGAAGATTTCTATATGAAATATGGCAGCTATATAGCCATGCTCCTTCCATTTCTGCTAGGGTTATTGTTTATTAAGATATACCATGCAGAATACCAAAATGATACGTTGAAAGAATTGCTTCAAATCCCCATTTCAATGAGCCAGTTATTTTATGCAAAAATTCTGTTTTTGTTTTTGACTGCGGTTATCATTATGCTGCTGAACTGTCTGCTCATTATAATAAGTGCTGTCATATGCAAGGTTACAGACATAAGTGCTTATCAGACTTTAATGCTGATAAGATTCTTTCTGAC
The DNA here is from genome assembly GCA_910575075.1 of Lachnospiraceae bacterium. Lineage (GTDB taxonomy): Bacteria > Bacillota > Clostridia > Lachnospirales > Lachnospiraceae > Petralouisia. The sequence continues at coordinate 186,252 of CAJTCY010000002.1, read as the reverse complement.
TATTGCGTTGTCTATGCCATTTGCAATGTTTCCTGTGTTTCTGATAACTGCTCTGACATCGGGAAACACGATTTTTTCAAGTACAGTTTGCTTTATCTATTCGCTGGCAGGAACAATCGGAGTTTCACACTTGGCAGGGACACATCCCATATCCAGTATGTTAAATATTTTGTTTGGCAGTCAACTTTCGTTGATAACATCAGATGGGGAAAAGTTAATGTATATCGCAGATATAGTGCTTTTTGTTTTCATAACTGTTTTTTGTGTGGAAGTTTTTTATAGGATAAAACGTGGAGATAAATATAAATAGGAACAAGAGGATTATCAAGTGGGCAAATGGAATAGCTTAAAAAAATTTTTTGTCCGCTGTAACATTTCGCGGACATTTGGGTTTTACAATAGCCCATAGGGAAACTGTAAAACAATTTACAAGGGGAATCCGCAGCCAGACGGATAAGCTGGATTTTCTCTTTCAGGCCCTTGTGAAAACATCCCGGCTGGAAACGGGCGTGATCCAGTTGGATAAGAAACCTGGCTGTCTTTTTGATACCGTGGCGCAGGCTATGAGTGGGATTGTGTATGCAGCGGAGAAAAAGGAAATCACCGTGGGGTGAGGACACATGAAAAAGATACTGCTGATCGACGACAGCGACACCTATATATGGTGCCTGCAAAAATATTTACAACGGCGAGGCTACCCGGCAGAAACGGCTTCCACACTGAAAGAAGCTCGGACAGCTATCCAAGAGGAAATGCCTCTGGTAATCTGCTGTGATCTCGACCTGCCGGACGGTTCCGGCATGGACTTTCTGGACGAGGTGCGGGCCGCAGACAAGGAGCTGCCTTTTATTCTGGTGTCCTGCCATGATAAAGAGGACTACGAACAGGAGGCCAAGCAACGGGGCGCGACGCTGTGTATGGACAAAATGAAAGGGATGCTGCTACAGGATATGCTGGTGGAATACGCCTACCGGCAGCTATCCGGTGAAAAGGCCCCAACTTTTCATACGCTGCTCTTTGTCCATGCGGAAGATACCAGCGCCGGAGTGCTGCGAGCGGCTATGCTGCAAAAAGGCTTTGACCTGATTCTGGTTTCCTCGATTGCAGAGGCCAAGCGCCGGATTTTTGAGGATAAGGAAATAGAACTGATTTTGTGTGATGTGGAACTGCCGGACGGTACAGCAATGGAGTTGTTTCATGCGCTGCGGCGGGTGGCGGGGATGTTCCAAATGAAGAATCCCACTGTCCGGCTTCTGCCGTTCTTTATCCTCACCGAGAACGGCGACCTTGCCACGGAATATGAATACCGGCATGAGGGCGTGAACGACTATATCACCGCCCCGGTAAATATCCCGGAGCTGATACGGAGAATTATGTATTTTGTTGAAGATTCAAAATAATGGTAAAAATCTTGAAATAAAGTTGATTTGAAGGAGGTGGTGACATGGGAAATTAGCCGTATTGGATATATCTGAATCCGGCAGACAAATTGGAAAAAAATTGTTTGCTTTGCTTGATACAGAGCAGCAGAAAGATTTATTGCAGTATATTCTTAATAGAGAAAATCTGAGTGATTTTCCCGATATTTTCCTATGTACTGTTTCTAAATGTCACGGTTTCCAGAATGGTTCAGTTCAACCATTATTGGAAATCCGGGAAGGTGATCTGTATTTTTGCCTGGAAGAAAGAACGGTGTGTGTCGGCGGTCAGGAGATAGAATTAACAGCTAAAGAATTCGATGCACTCCACTTACTGATTGTCAACAAGAAACGGGTATTGACCTTTGAGACCATAGCTTACCATGTTTGGGGCGAAGAATATATTGACGTTACACCGAAAACAATCCATAATCTGTTGAGCCGCCTTCGCCAGAAACTTCAAATTGCACCTGAAGCACCTGAATATGTTATCAGTGTGCGGGGCGTCGGTTATAAATTCGATGCTGGAATATGACAGATAAATTTAGGGCATTTTTAGGACATTACCGGGAAAGGCTGGCGATAAAAAGCGAATATGCCCCTGTATAATATCCCCCATGTAACAGGTTGGGGGATATATCAAAGTATAGTGACAAATCCATTTATACTCCCCCAGATATGGGGGCAGACATGCACATTAGAAAAGTCCTATATTTTCACAGGAAACGACAAAAAAATAGCCAAATGTATTTTAGTGCCGCAGTTCAAAAAGCTGCGGCACTTTTTGTATCGACATATTTTTATTTTTTCTCCCAGCAATCAGCAAAATGTTCCATTAAGCGCGCGCCTGTAACAAAACGGGTACGCGCTCTTTTCTTATCTACAAAACATTCAAACTTTCCTGCTGCCTCTGCTGCAGGTGATAGTCCGGGGTGTCGCTCCCCGCCCTCTGATTTCGATTTTGCCTATCAACTAAAAAAATCGAAATCGGAGGAATTACCCATGAAAGAAATTAACCTGCGGGACTATTACCCGTTTTATACGAAAGATACTGTTGTTGAAGTACCGGACGAGGTGGCTGATCTGCTCCGGGAATATAAGCTGGCGGAGGCCGCCTATTTCCTGCGTACATATCGGCACAAAGCCTATTTTTCTCTGGATTATGACGTGAATGTTGAACGGGATGCCCTTGTGATTGTGCTTGCGCCGGAAGATATTCTGATCCAAGAGGAAGAACGTGGACGGCTGTACCAGGCCATTACCCTTTTGCCTGAAAAGCAGCGGAACCGGATATGCTCGCACTATCTGCTGGGTATGAGCCTTTCCGAAATTGCCAAAAGCGAACACTCGGCGGTAAGCTCCGTGCATGAGGGAATCCAGCGGGGGCTCCGGCACCTGAAAAAAATTCTGGAAGAAATTTAATCCTGCCCCCGAAAATAACCCTCAAAAATGAAATGAATAATAGAGGGACATATTTATCCGGCGGGACAAGCCTGGCGGGTGTGGCGGCGCACATGCAACCGCCCGCCCCAACTGAAAAACTGTCATAACTGCCACGCCCCTCGCTTGCTCCTTGACAACCGAATACACGCTGTTACAGGTACTTCATTCTGTGTTCCGAGCGGCAGATGGGGCGGCGCGGTGACAGGCGGCCTAAGGAGGTGATGAATCCAGGCTGTCCGAGCGGTAAACGCAACCCACAAAACCGGCTGTGGCAGGCCGGACGCGACAACGGCACAGATCATAATGGTACTTCCTCACGGCTCCCTAAAGACTTGGGGAGAGTTCCTGCGGCGTGCGCCTGCTCTGGCAAAGCGGCGGCGTATGCGGGGCTATGATGCGGCAACGCTATCCGCAGCCTGTAACAGCCCCGCCCTGTTCGTTCAGGGCCTGCCGGGGGGCGTGGCAAATACGGCAGCTGATCGAAATCAGATACAATGGGCCGGGTCTGTGAGTGTATGAGCGCAGGCCCGACTTATTCATGTGGTTTCGATAGCCAGAAATTTTCAGGAAGGAGTTGGTATTATGGAAAATACGGTTGTTGCCGGCAGAACCGGCGCACTGGTGGACATCCGGGAGGTTGCCGTTGATAAGGAGCTTTCCCGTGAGGAACGGATCGCCGAATTTGTACGGCAGATCAAAGACCCTTACCGCTTCAAATGCGGGCGGTTCACCGTACAGGCCAGCTTTGCCGCAGGCGGCGCCACCCTGGAAGAATGTATCAAGGGAATCTTACGGTGAGCCGGATTATTTTAGGAAAAGGGCTGACTTTCCCGCAGGGTCGTGGTACAATAGAAATTGGAAAAGGAATCGAATACGGCACAGCCACACTTCTTGGATTGCGGGGATTTTTCTGCGCAACGAAAGGAGTGTTTTTTTATGCAGGTTTACAAAGCCATTAAGTACATCCGTCTTTCTTATACCGATGATAAGACGGTGGAAAGCGACAGCGTCGCCAACCAGCGGCGGCTGATCGATGATTACATTGCCCGGCACCCGGAGATTGAAGTCGTGGCGGAAAAGATTGACGACGGTTACAGCGGGGTTCTCTTTGACCGCCCGGCATTCCAGGAAATGATGCGGATGATCGAGCAGGGTGAGGCCAACTGTGTGATCGTCAAGGACCTCTCCCGCCTGGGGCGTGAGTACATAGAAACCGGACGCTATATGCGCCGGGTATTTCCCGCCTACGGCGTCCGCTTTATCGCCATCAATGATAACGTGGACACGGAGAATGACGCTGCCGATGACCTTACCGTATCGGTAAAAAACATTATGAACGAGGCATACAGCCGGGACATTTCCGTCAAGACCCGGAGCGCCCTGGAAGTGAAGCGGCGCAGCGGGGATTTTGTAGGAGCCTTTACCATCTACGGCTATATCAAAGTTGGCGACAAACACAAGAGCCTGGAGGTTGACGGGTACGCTGCCAATGTAGTGCGGGATATTTTCAGAAAGCGCCTGGAGGGGTTCAGCGCTTCCCATATTGCGGACGAGCTGAACCGGATGGGTATTCTCTCCCCTCTGGCCTATAAGCGCAACCACGGGATGCCCCACGCCAAAGGCGGCTATACGGACCGCAAGGACTGTAAATGGTCTGCCACTACGATCATCCGTATTTTGCAGGATGAAACCTATACCGGAACGCTGGTGCAGGGAAAACAGACCACGCCCCACTTCAAGCTGAAAGAACGTGAGGACAGGCCTTCCTCTGAATGGGTCCGTGTGGAGGGCGCCCATGAGGCGATCATCCAGAAACATGATTTTGACCTGGTGCAGCGCCTCCGCAGGATTGATACCAGAACCTCCCCAAAATCGGATAAAGTCTACCTGTTCTCCGGCATTTTGATCTGCGGCTGCTGCGGCTGCCGTATGACGCGCAAGACCAACCGCTATAAGGATAAGGAATACCACTACTATTATTGTCCTACCGGCAAAAAGAACGGGTGTAAATCTTCCGTCATGCTGAAAGAATCCGACCTGATCGAGTGCGTGCAGGGCAGCCTGAAAGGGCATATTGAAAATGTGGCTTCCCTGGATGCGCTGCTGTCCAGTATCAGCCAGGAGCGGATCAACCGGGAACTGGCCCAGGAATACGCCGGGCAGATCAAAGCAAATGAGAAACGTATGGCGCAGGTTGAGGGTTTCAAGGCAAAACTCTATGAAAACCTGGTGGGCGGGATTCTCACCAAAGAAGAATTCCTCTCCTATAAGCGGAAATACAATGCGGATATTGAACTGCTGCAGAAAGCGGTTGCCGAGTGGAACGAAAAGCTGACGGACGTACTGGAGAACCGCAGCGAGCGGAACCGCTGGATCAACCACTTCATGCAATTCTCCACAATGGAGGAAATTGACCGGAGGGCGGTCATGCAGCTTATCCGCAGCATACGGGTAATGGGGAAAGACGAGCTGCACATTGAATTTAATTACCAGGATGAATATCAGAAAGCGGTTTCCCTGGCGGAACAGATTGCCATACAGGGCAAAGAAAGGAAGGTGGGCTAAATGGCAAGAAAGAGCAGGAAACAGAGGTTGGCTCCCATGCCGGCCCCGTCCTTATATGTGTATGTGGCGCTCTATATCCGTCTTTCTGTGGAGGATAATAAAAAGCGGGGCTGTTCCGTAGAAAACCAGAAGCTGGTGCTGGATGATTTCCTTGCGGACAAGCCGGATTTCGTTGTCTATGATACCTATATCGACAATGGGGCGACAGGCACGAACTTCCACCGCCCCGGCTTCCAGCAGATGCTTTCTGATATTGAGGCGGGCCATATTGACTGTGTGATTGTCAAGGACCTCTCCCGGTTGGGACGGAATTCCATTGATACCGGTTATTATATCGAACAGTATTTCCATACCCACAACGTCCGTTTTATTGCGGTCACGGACCAGTTTGACACGGCAGACCCCGGCAGCCTCCACAGCGGTATTATGCTTCCCCTGAAAAATATGATAAACGAGGCTTACGCATTGGACATTGGCAGGAAGATCAAGGCCCAGGCAAGGCAGGCCATGAAAGACGGCGATTATATCGGCGCACGGGCGCCCTACGGCTACCGCAAAGACCCGGACAACTGCCATAAACTGCTGATCGATGAAGATACCGCCCCTGTTGTGAGGCAGATTTTTGAGTGGGCGCATGGGCATGTGGCTTTGAACCGTATCGTCCGTAACCTGAATGAAATGGGGATCACAGCGCCCAGCCATTACAAAAAATCCACCGGAGAGATCACCAGCCCCAGCCTGATCGGGAGCGGGAAATGGCAGACACGCACCGTAATGAAGATTCTGGAAAGCGAGGTCTACACCGGCGATCTGGTACAGGGAAAGACAAAGATCGTGGACCATCAGCAGGTTAAGGCCGGGGAGGACAACCTGATTATTGCAAGACGCACCCATGAACCAATCATCAGTTATGAGCTCTTTACAGCGGTGCAGGAATACCGGAAACAAATCTGTGAGGAAAGCCGGGCGGTCCCAAAGCGGCCCTACACCCCAAACATTTTCAAGGGGAAGGTGTTCTGTGCCGACTGCGGCAGGAGCCTCCACCGGCAGCGCGCCGAGCGCAAGAAAGGGCCGGATGTTTACTGGTTCCACTGCCTCACCAACAGCCGTGTGGCAAAGGATAGCTGTAAAGGCGTGATGATGCAGGAGACGGAGCTTATCGCCACGGTCACAGCTATTCTGGAAAAAGAGCTGTCTGTTGCCCTGGGAATGTCCCTCCCCCTCTTTCAGTTGGAGGCAAAACAGAAAAAGGACAAAGACAGGCTGAAAACCCAGATGTCGGCCAGGCGGCAGGAAACCGAAAAGAAACGCCGGCTGATCCGCGGACTGTATGAGAACTTCGTCCAGGGTATCTTAACAAACGAGGAATACTTTGAGCTGAAAGCGGATTATGAGGAATCCATCCGTACACTGTCCGGCGAGATTGAGGCGCTTGAAAAAGATATGGACGCCCTGGACAGCCGGCTTGTGCGCTACCGGGCAATGGAAAAGGATGCGAAATCGCTGACACAAGACCATGCGCTTACGGCAGAACTGATTGACCGGCTGATTGAGCGGATCGAAATCGACCATGAGCGGAATATCCATGTAACTTTCCGCTTCAAGAGTGAATTCCAGGGAAAGGCGGTGGAACCATGCACAAAAAATATGTAATTGCCCTTTATATCCGTCTGTCCGTGGAGGACTTTAAGACCGAGAGTTTGAGTATTCCCAACCAAAAGCTGATCCTCCGGGAAAAGGCCATGTCGCTGCCGGAATGGGATAACGGCGAAGTGCTGGAATTTGTTGATAACGGCCATACGGGCACGAATTTTGAGCGCCCTGCGGTACAGGAGCTTTTGACGATGGTCCAGGCCGGGAAGATCGACTGTATCATCGTAAAAGACCTCTCCCGGTTTGGCCGTAACAGCATTGAGACCGGCTATTTCATTGAGCGGGTGTTTCCGCTCTACCATACCCGGTTTATCTCGGTCAGTGATGATTTTGACACCGCCAATTTTAAAGGAGATACCGGAGGGATTGACGTTGCCTTTAAGTATCTTATCAGCGAATGTTACAGCCGGGATATGTCCATGAAAACGAAAAGCGCCAAATACGCAAAGATGCGCCGGGGCGAATACCAGAGCGTCATCTGTCCCTATGGCTACCGCAAGAGCGCAGACGGGCGCATGGAACCGGACGGGGATGTCGCAGGGATTGTTCGGCAGATATTTGAATGGGCGGCTGACGGCAATACTGCCGCCGGGATCACGCGGAAACTGTATGCCATGAATATCCCCACACCTGGGGAATACCGGAGGGATAAAGGGAAAGACCACTATAATGTGTCCAGGACACACGGCGTCTGGAGCAGCTCAACAGTCCTGCGGATGCTGGAGGACCAGCGGTATATCGGCACTTATGTGATCGGCAAGCGTAAGGTACAGGAAATCGGCAGCCGCCGCATGAAGCTAAAGGATGAAAGCGAATGGTTCAAAATACCGGACCACCACCCGGCAATCGTAAGCATGGAGCTGTTTGAGAAAGCCAACGCTTCGATCAGGCGTTTCTCCCTTCCGAATAAAAAACAGCGCGACTACCTTCTCCGCGGGAAAGTATTCTGCGGCTGCTGCGACCATGCTATGTCACTTAGAAATGGAACGTGGTTTTACTGCCGTCACTCCGAAGTGGCAGAAACCCTTCCCTGCCATGGGGTAAGGGTGAAAATGGCTGATCTGGAGCAGGCGGTCCTTGAAACAATCCGGGCACAGATGTGTCCGGCGCTGGGGATTGACAGCAGCAAGGATAAGCTGAATTTGCAGACGGTCCAGCAGGCCGAGCATGAAGATAAGCTGCGCTCTATCCAGGACAGCAAACGGCAGCTTTATGAACAGTATGCACTTGGAGAGATTGACCTGGAAACCTACCAGGAGCGCAAGGCGGTATATGATGCGGATCTGGTGCAGGCAAGGAATGTCCATGCCGCCATTACCGCACAGACCAGGCAGATACAGAGCGATTATGAAGCAAAGCTGAAACAGCGTGAGATCGTTCAGGAAGTAGGCAGCGCCGACACACTGACGCAAGCCCTGATTGACCGGCTTATCAGTAAGGTCTATATCTTTCCGGGAGACCGGATCGAGATTGAATATGTGACACAGGATTTCTTAGGGATAAGCGAATCAGGAAAGGAGGCGTGAGCCATGAATACCGTAAATGAAACTCCCCGCAGCAAGCTGCGGGGTATCAGCCCGAGACTCACTTCGTTCGTCATTAGTTTGTTGCGCAGCAAGCTGCGGGGAATTAAACCCTCTTTGGGATTAAGTAGCTACGGGCAGCTATGCGGCTGCCCGGAAATCCTCAAAAAAAGTTGTAAATTTTTTTGTCGTGGGCTTGACATACGGGTGCCGCAGGCCATGCAGTGTGATTTCTGGCAATTTATCCTCGTGTGTCTCATTGTATATGCGTATAACCTTTTTAAAGACTGGATAGGTTATAATAAACTGGACAGATTTTTTAAGGGCAAATACAATAAAACAAAACGAAAAGAGGTAATTGATTGAATTGTCAACACTTTTTTAGACAATTTTTTTAAGGTTGTTTTCTCTGTATTGTACTGGCGTTTGATATCCCAGTGAGGAATGTATTCTGTGATTGTTATACCAGTTCACATAATCCCATAACTTCAATTTTAATTCCATCAGATCTGCAAATGTTTTGTTCCATATGAATTCTGTTTTTATGATCTTGAATGTCGCTTCTGCCACTGCATTATCATAAGGGCATCCTTTATGGCTCAGCCAACGTTCTATGTTATATGCCTCCAACAGTTCCTCAATTATCTGGTTTTTGAATTCGTTTCCACGGTCTGTACGGAACAGACGAATATCCGGCAGTTTTCCTTCCACTCGCTGGAAGGCTTCTTTGACGAGTTCCGCTGTTTTATGTTCCCCTGCACTGTAACCTATGATTTCCCTGTTAAAGAGGTCAACATGCACACATATGTAATTCCACTGTCTTCCTACTCTTACATATGTTAAATCGCTTATCACAGCGTCCCTGTATTTCCGGTCATGGAACTGACGGTTAAGGATATTTTCTGCTTTGGATTCGTTGCAGGTGTTTTTATTCGGCTTGAATTGTGCGGTTGTGTAATTGGACACCAGTGCATTCCGCTTCATAATTCGTCCAATCCGGCGTCTGGACACCTGTTTTCCTGTTTTCATCAACTCCTTCTTTATCTTGCGTGTGCCATAATTATTACGGCTTGCTTTAAATATTTCTGTGATTTCAGATGAAAGCTCTGACTCATCGGGCTTTTGCTTTGTCTTATAATAATAAGACTTCTGTTTACCTGCAGGACGCGGCACATTGCTGATACAGAGTATTTGTGGGCATTTGCCTTAATCACATTTACTTTCGTCCTAAGATCAGCGCCGCTTGTTTTAAAATGTCGTTCTCCATCTTAAGCTGCTGGTTTTCTTTTCTGAGCTTTATCAATTCTTCCTGCTCTGGTGTACGGTTATCTTTTTCATGGAAAGAGCCGGAAATTTCCGCCTGTTTCCCCCACTTGTCGAATAAAGAATGGGCAATATCATATTCCCTGCAGATGTCACATCTGCGCTTGCCAGAATGATATAAATCCACTAACTGCTGTTTGAATTCATTGGTATATTTACGGGGTTTCCTTTTCTGCTTTGTTTCGGTCATATGAACTTCTCCTTTACTTATTGTTGTTATATTATATGACCTTAAAAAATCTGTCCAGTTTATTGTAACCTATCCAATGAACATTTGGCCATTAGTGATTATTTTCTCTTTGCGGTCAGCATGATGCTTCCTTATATAACATATCAAAAGATCAATAAAGATAGTATTGTTGAACGATTAAAATGTGGAGAATAAAGAAATGGGATACAGAACTATAAAACGAAAAAAATATAAAATTTTATTCCTGCCTGTTGTTTTTGCACTTATATTTTCGGCTATTTTTCTGGTAAACTCAGTTTCATTTGCTGAAAACAATACCAATACAAGTCAGGAATGGAATCTGATACTGGTAAACTGGTAAACTGGGAAAATGGGGTTCCGGGAAACTATCCTGTGGAATTGACGGAACTTTCCAACGGTCAAAGCGTTGATTCACGTATTTATCCATCTCTTCAGCAGATGTTTAACGATATGCAGGAACAAGGGATTTATCCCACGGTAGCGTCAGGTTATCGGACTGCAAAAAGACAGCGGGAATTGATGTCAGAAAAAGAAGATAGTTTTTTATTGCAGGGTTACTCTCGTTCAGATGCAAAAAAAGAAGCCCGTAAATGGGTGGCCGAGGCAGGATACAGTGAACATCAGACGGGTTTAGCGGTTGATATTAATGCGGATGGTGTCAATTCTACCGGAGAGCAAGTTTATGCGTGGCTCGCAGATAATGCTTGGGAATATGGGTTTATTTTACGATACCCGGCAGATAAAACTGCACAAACACACATAAATTATGAACCTTGGCACTACCGATATATAGGAAAAGATGCTGCCGCCGAAATCTATGAACAAGGGGTTTGTCTCGAAGAATATATCAGCGCTTCCTATTAAGTGGTGATTCTAATGCTTGAGAGCCACCAATTTATAGCTTTAGAATAGTCAGTTAATGATTATGAAACTCTTTGAGCAGAACGCACTTGGCAAGATTTCCGATGAACGCTTTGAAAATTGGTAATGTTCTTTCCATGCTTTATGGGAGTGGAAGGCGTACTGTGGGCTGGTCCGGCGGCGCAGCCTCTGGCTTTGAGGATTCAGGGCCAACCGAAGAAATCATGAGACAAATAATTCAATAATTTTTGATATGTAGGGGCGGGCGTTGAAGCAAAATTTCCAACGCCTGCTTTTTATTTTTTATAGAGATGTTCTTTCAACAATTCAAGAAATCGTTTTAGCAGAGGATTTCCCTTCAGGGTTTTGTAATAAGCCCCAACGGATAGCATCGGCAGTCCTTTTACAGGAATACAGGTTAAAGAGTCATCAGTAGGAATGGCTAATCCAGTCTGGATAGCTATGCCATATCCAGCTTTTACAAGGATTGCGGCAGCTTCCGGTGAATCACAGATCCGGAAGTCGGAGGCAGTCCGTTCCTTTAATATAGAAGACCGCAGCTCTGAAAGATTGGAGGGGCCAATAAAAGGACTTTCCAATAATAAAATTTCCTTCCTTAAATCATTTATGTGGACAGATTTTTGTTCGGCAAGGGGATGGTCTTTTAGACAAATACATAAAATGGGGACTTTCCCAAGTTCTTTATAAGTCCCGTTAAATTTAGGGCTGATAATGTTCTGGAAACCAAGAAATACGTCAATTTGGTCTTCATCCAGAAGACGGTTTGACATGGAGGGTGGGACAATTTGAAGTCGCGGGTGGATGTTAGGGTACTCCGTCCGCATGCGCCGGAGAATGTCTGGAAGCGGGAGCAGAGCGGTATAATTATAGCTCCCAATGGAAAATATCTGTTCGTCGTGCTGCTCATGATTGATAAGCCTTGCTTTTGCCCGGTCAGAGATGGCAAGTATTTTCCTTGCATCATCCAAGAATAAAAAGCCATCGGTGGTCAACTCCACTGCTCTTGTAGTCCGATGGAATAATTTTGTGCCAAGTTCGGATTCGAGGGAATGGATTTGGTGTGTGACGGCTGGCTGTGTAATATTGAGCTCTTCCGCAGCCCTGGCAAAGTTCAGTGTCTGGGAAACCATTACAAAACAGGTTAACTGAAAAGTATTCATAGGATGCACTCCTTTGAACATAGTGTGGATTGATAAAATTCTTTTATTGATAATAACATATTTTGAATTCAATTTCAACTTTTGGGCGCTTATAATATTAGTTAGATGGAACGGCGCAATTCCAAATAAAAAACATTAGGAGATGATGATTATGGTGAGGACATTACTGGGGCAGATTGGGGAGTACAAAAAAGCTGCATTGATCACTCCGCTGTTTACGGCATTGGAGGTTTTTTTAGAGGTTTTAATACCTTATGTTACGGCATCCATTATTGACAAAGGGATTAATGCCGGGAATCTTTCACAGGTTTATTTCTATGGGGGTATAATGCTGGCTCTGGCACTTTGCAGCCTTCTGGTCGGGGCATTTGCAGGCAGATTTTCAGCGGTTGCTTCTGCGGGGCTTGCCTGCAATCTGCGTGATACAATGTATGAAAATATACAGACATTTGCTTTTTCAAATATCGACAAATATAGCACGGCAGGGCTTGTGACACGGATGACAACGGATGTGACGAATGTCCAGAATGCTTTCCAGATGACGCTGCGTATTGCCGTACGTGCACCACTAATGATTTTATTCAGTTTGATTATGTGTTTTACGATTAATGTCAAATTGAGCATGGTGTTTCTTGTAGCAGGCTGTATATTGGCAGTTGTTCTGTTTGCCGTCATACACTCGGCTTATCCGATTTTCCAAAAAGTATTCCGGCAGTATGATGACGTAAATGCGACAGTACAGGAAAATGCGTCTGCTATACGGGTGGTGAAGGCTTTTGTGCGGGAGGATCATGAGAAGGATAAATTCCGTAAGGCAGCAGAGTATCTTTATCGTTTGTTTTCCAAAGCCGAAGGACGTACTGCCATAAATAATCCGGTGATGCTGTTGGTGGTTTATGGATGCATGATCGTGCTGTCGTGGTTCGGTGCACAGTACATTGTGATAGGGGATATGTCCACTGGAAACCTGACATCCATGTTTACTTATATTATGTCGATTATGATGTCACTGATGATGTTTTCTATGTTTTTTGTTATGATGACGCTCAGTTTTGCCAGTGGTCAGCGGATTGCGGAAGTTATACAGGAAAAACCGGATCTGGAGAATCCGGAAGATGCAGAGAGGGAGGTCATGGATGGGAGCATCAAATTCCGTCATGTTTCTTTTTCTTACAAACATGGGAGTGGTGAAGAAACATTACATGATATGGACTTTACTGTTTCCGCTGGGGAAACCATCGGCATTATCGGGGGAACAGGCAGCGGAAAAACCAGCTTGGTAAACTTGATCTGCCGTCTTTACGATGTCAGTGAGGGCGCTGTACTTGTGGGGAAACGGGATGTGCGTAAGTTTGATTTGGAAACGCTGCGGAATGAAGTGGCTGTAGTATTACAAAAGAATGTGCTGTTTTCCGGGACAATTTTGGAGAACCTGCGCTGGGGCAAGGAAGACGCCACAAAGCAGGAATGTGAGGCAGCCTGCAGGCTGGCCTGTGCGGATGACTTTATTAAACGATTCCCAGAGGGTTATGATACATGGGTAGAGCAGGGAGGCGCTAATTTTTCAGGGGGACAGAAGCAGCGGCTGTGTATCGCAAGGGGGCTTTTAAAGAAGCCTAAGATTCTGATCCTGGATGATTCTACCAGTGCAGTGGATACAGCCACAGATGCGGCTATTCGGGAGGCTTTTGCAACTCATATTCCAGGAACTACAAAGATTATCATTGCACAGCGTATTTCCAGTGTCCAGGATGCAGACCGTATTCTTGTTTTAGAGGATGGGAAGATCAGCGGGTTTGACACCCATGAGCGTCTGCTGGAAAACAATACAATTTATCAAGAGATATACGAAACACAGATGAAGGGCGGCGGAGATTTTGATGAACACGTTTCGCATGGGATGGAGGTGACGGAATAATGGAAAAAAAGACAAAAACAAATCCGGGCCATACAATGTTGCGGATTTTACGGTATATGATGAAAGATTATACACTGCATATTATTTTTGTTGTCCTTTGTATTGTGGGATCGGCATATGCGACACTGAAGGGGACGCTCTTTATGAAAAGTCTTGTGGACGATTATATTACCCCCTTGCTTCATGCGGAATTACCGGATTATTCAAATCTTGCCCAGGCACTGCTCCAAATGGCATTCATTTTTTTATGTGGGATTATTTGTTCTTATGGCTACAATCGTATTATGGTTACAGTGGCACAGGGAACCATGCGGAATATCCGTATTGAATTATTTGAGCATATGGAATCTCTGCCTATCAAGTATTTTGATACGCACACCCACGGAAACATTATGTCGGTCTATACCAATGATGTGGATACGCTGCGCCAGCTTATCAGCCAGAGTCTTCCAGAGGTTGTCAATTCTGCATTTACGGTGGTCATGACATTTATCAGCATGGTCGTACTCAACCTGCCGTTGACGGTTATTACGGTAGTGATGCTGCTTCTTATGCTGTTTGTGACTTCTAAATTCAGCCATAAGGCTGGGCAGTATTTTGTAAAGCAGCAGCAGGACATTGGGAATCTGAACGGCTATATTGAAGAGATGATGGAAGGACAGAAAGTAGTAAAGGTATTTTGCCATGAGGAAAAAGCAGTCTCAAAATTCAGGGAAGTGAATCATACCTTGCGGGACAGTGCAATGAAGGCAAACAGTATCACCAATATGATGCTGCCTATCAACGCCAATCTGGGTAATGTTAGTTATGTGCTTTGTGCAGTTGCCGGCGCGGTACTTGCCCTGCAGGGATATGCGGGGACTACATTGGGGACAGTCGTATCTTTCCTGACTTTGAATAAAAATGCTTTGCGTCCGGTAACGCAGATTAGCCAGCAGCTTAACAGCATGATTATGGCGATGGCAGGCGCTGAGAGGGTTTTTCAAATGATGGATGAAAAGCCGGAGGAAGATGAGGGGTATGTGGAACTTGTCCATGCAAAAATAGATAAGGATGGGGAATTAAAAGAAACGAGCAATAGGACAGGGCTGTGGGCATGGAAGCATCCCCATAGGGCAGAAGGAAGTGTTACCTATTCCTGGCTTATGGGTGATGTGGTATTTGAAGATGTGGATTTTGGCTATACCAGCGATAAGATGATTCTTCATGACATATGTATTTATGCAAAGCCGGGACAGAAAATTGCTTTTGTGGGAAGTACGGGTGCAGGAAAAACAACAATCACCAATTTAATTAACCGCTTTTATGATATTTCGGATGGTAAAATCCGTTATGACGGGATCAATATTTCTAAAATAAAAAAGCCGGATTTACGGCGTTCTCTGGGGATGGTATTGCAGGATACCAATCTATTTACAGGAACCGTGCTGGATAACCTCCGCTATGGGCGCCTTGAGGCGACGGATGAAGAATGTATTGCCGCCGCGAAGCTGGCAAATGCACACGGATTCATTAAACGTCTGCCTGACGGTTATCAGACTGTACTGACTGGAAATGGGGCAGGATTAAGCCAGGGACAGCGGCAGCTGCTTTCCATTGCCCGTGCAGCGGTAGCCGATCCGCCGGTGCTGATTTTGGATGAAGCGACTTCCTCTATTGATACACGGACGGAGTCATTAGTGCAGGACGGTATGGATCGGCTGATGCAGGGGCGTACTACTTTCGTGATTGCCCATAGGCTTTCTACGGTTCGCAATGCTGATTGCATCATGGTATTGGAGCAGGGACGGATTATTGAAAGAGGGACACATGAACAGTTGATTGAAGAACACGGGCGCTATTATCAGCTCTATACGGGCAATAAGATTTAGGATTGTATAACTGATTTCTTGACAACAGAGGAGCCGCTTGATATTATTAAAAGTGTTTGAAACCAAAGGAATCAGTGGAAGGATAAGCTTATGAACGCAAAATTAGCAGCATGGTTGGAAGAGGAAATGAAGGAGTTTTCCGGTATACTCCAGACATTCAAAAAGAAACAGAAAAACAAGGCGCCATTATGGATGGCGGCATGTCTAATCGGCATGGTAGCCATTGGTTTTGTGGCGGGATATGATATCGCGTACATTATGCGGGTTCACTTTCCGATAGGCTGTGGCCTTGCGCTTTTTGCAGGTCTTTGCTTTTGGCTGCCCTCAAGGGTATCTAATATTAAGGCGGTGCGGAAAGGTTATGAGAAAGCTATGGAGAATTTCTTTCAGTCTCAGGAAGAACAGGATCTCTTTGTCAGACAGATGGAATCCGGCAGTTATGACAAAGTGAATTTTTTCAATGTCAATGTGGAGACATATCCGGCACGCTTTATTGCAGGTCCTGATTTTTGGATGTATTTTAACGGAAACTGCCGTTTTGTCCGGACAGAAGATATTCAGAGCATCCGCAAAGAGATTGAAAAGACAAGGGTAAATACAGGCGGAAGCCGTGCAAAAAAAATTGCCATCGGCGTTTCCATGGTTATTACATACAAACAGAATTCTGTTTCCGCGAATAAAAACAGAAATACCGATGATTTTCTGTTCTTCCAAAAGGAGGAGCAATATGAGGAAGTACTTGCACTAATCAAAAGGCAGTGTCCTCAATATCAAAGCTGGATTGGTAATTGATTAATGAAAGCTACAAAAAGCCTTAAGAGGTAGAATAGAGGCTCAAAGGCAGGGCTAATAGAAAAATGTATATCATAATCCTTTATGGTATCGATCTGAAAGGCTCCGGCGGTGGTGCGTCGGGGCTTTTCAAATTATAGTTGAAAAATCTGCATCCATGGCGTATAATATACTTAACAAGGGAGCCAGAAGGTGAGTGCAGGGCACCCGACCCGGCGAAATTTAATACTTGACTATGAGAATAGCCGTTCCTAAACTTTGACGAGAGCAGGACGGCTATTTCTTACTTTTCAGATTCACAATTGCTACTATCAAAAGAGCGATAGTTAAAATTACCATGAATTCCTTATATGTACTCATAATAATCACTTTCCCCGAAAGGTACTCGGTTCAGATGAGAGCACGTCCCCCGGCTCCCCAGTTAAATATATTATATTGTCATGGTGCAGGGGTTCTCGATTTGAAGTCGGAAAACGGGGCTGTCGCACTAAGCAATTAGTGCGCAGCTCCTTTTCCATGCAAAAATTCACAAAAATTAACTGCCAGACCTCGAAAGAATCCGGCAGTTGGTGTAAAATTAATATATGACCAAACACATTAAATTACAAAAAGATTATACGAAATTTTCTGACGGATATCAATAAAAACTTCCGTTAAATATTGAAGCAATTATCCCGGAAGACGATTCTGTGCGGTTACTAAATCAGTTTGTGGAGGGAATGGATTTATCTGATTTATATTCTACATATGAAAGAATAAATTCTGTACCGCCAAGAACGCTTCTTAAGATTGTGCTCTACTCTTATATGAAGCCTTGTCGAGAATTATAAAAAAATGTTCTGCCTTGATAATGCAAGAAATATACTGTTGGATTTAGTAAATGAATATCTTGATCTTGAATTTCCCAAATTGGCAGAAGTGACAGACAATCAATTTGGAAATGGCTGCTCTGAATATGTTGCACATGCTATTAAAAAATATTATGGCGTTTAGTTTTATAGAAAGACAGTAAAAGCAGACGGATGATAAGGCGGTGCTGCAAAATAGTAAAAATGTTATTGTGATAAAGAAAAATAGAATCTTGCGGACATTTTGCCTCCTGTCTTCTTGAAAATTACGAAAGTGGAGATCACAGAATTGATCAGCGAATAAAAATGAAAAAACGGTTGACTCCTACGCAGCGTAATAGTATATGATTTAGTTACACGGAAGGAGGACACAGCTATGATGACGGTAAATGAGGTAAGTAAAACAGCAGGGGTGAGCGTGCGCACTCTTCAGTATTACGATAAAATCGGATTACTGAAGCCGACGGATTACTCAGAAGCTGGTTACAGGCTGTATGATGTTACAGCATTGGAAAGGCTGCAGCAGATTTTATTGTTTCGTGAGTTGGAGTTTCCTTTAAAAGAAATCAAAGAGATTTTGTCCAGTCCGGACTTTGACAGAAACAAAGCTTTAGAGCAACAGATTATATTGCTGACAATGAAGAAAGAGCATTTGGAGAATTTGATTACGTTTGCCCGTGGAATACAGATGATAGGAGTGAGAAGCATGGATTTTTCAGTTTTTGATACAAAGAAGATTGATGAATATGCAGAACGTGCCAAACAACAATGGGGAAAAACGCCAGAATTTCAAGAGTTTGAGCAGAAATCACAGAGCCGCACGAAGGAAGAGGAACATGTAATTATGGAAAATTTTATGAAGCTATTTGAGGAGTTTGGCAGTCTCAGGGATGAGAGTCCAGAATCTGAAGCCGCAAGAATGCAGGTAAAGAAGCTTCAGGATTATATTACGAAGTATTTTTATGAGTGTTCAGAAAAGATCTTGCTGAGTTTGGGCGAAATGTATGCTGGAGGCGGAGAGTTCACACAGAACATTGACCGTGTGGGCGGTGAGGGCACGGCTGAGTTTACTGCTGAGGCGATTCGTGTCTATTGCAGAAAATAAAAGAGACCCGTAGAGAGCGGACAGAATCTTAAATCAAAAGAGGTTGTCACACGAACATGAATTGCAAGATCTTTTGAATGTGTGATTATATGAGTGCGGCAGCCTCTTCAGACAAATTTGTTTCTTTAGTGCGTGTCTGAAAACCTCCTCATGGTATGATGATTCTTGACAAAAGTATTGACATAAAGTAGATATATGATATGGTTATTATAGATCAGGAAGGAGTTGGGTTTTTGTTTTGCTTGAAAAATGATACTACATTTTTCATACTATAAAAAAGGAGGATTTTTATGCTGAAGAAGGGAAAAAGGCTGCTGGCGCTATTGCTGACACTGATGTTAGTTGTCAGTCTTGTGCCAGTACAGACACAGGCGGCGAAGAAACCTGCCGTCAAAAAAGTTACACTTAAGTATAAGGAATACGTATTGAAAAAGGGAGAAAAGCTGAGGTTAAAGGCAACGATAGCGCCGAAATCAGCCAAGGCAAAGCTTACCTGGAAATCCAGTAACAGAAGAATTGTGACAGTGAATAACAAAGGCGTTGTCCAGGCAAAGGCATCGAAGGGTAAAGCTACCATTTCAGTGACTGCGGGAAAAAAGAGGGCTACCTGTAAAATTACCATTGGAACACCTGTTAAGAAAATTATGGCTTCCAACTTAACGCTTAACGTTGGGCAGTCTTCCAAAATATCGGCCGCAGTTTCACCTAAGAATGCATCGATTAAAAGATTGATTTACAAAAGCAATAAACCTTCCATTGTTTCAGTGAGCAATAAGGGAACGGTAAAGGCATTAAAACCAGGAAATGCCAAGATCACGATTCTGGCGGCAGACCGTTCAAAAATAAAGAAGGTTATCAATGTAACCGCTGCGAATAAAAAGCCTGAGACACCAAGTCCGGTTCCGACACCAACACCAGATCCAACACCAAATCCAACACCTGATCCCAATCCACCTGTTCCAGATGTACCTGGAGATACACCGAAATTTTCCATTAGCTTAGAGCAGCAGGAGCTTTCTCTGAAAATTGGGGAAAAGAAACAATGTAACGCTGCTTTTGACCCGGTGACAGAAGTGGCAGATCAGGATATTACCTGGTCCAGTTCCGATGACAGTGTTGTGGCGGTAGTGTCCGCAAAAGGAGACATAAAGGGACTGACGCCGGGAAAAGCAACAATCACGGCAGTATCACAGCAGGACAGCAGAGTATCTGCATCCATGGAAGTGACCGTCTCAGAAGAGGGAGTAGTTTCAAAGGAAGCTTCTTCCGGGCAGGAACTGACAGAGATATTAAGCAGCTCGGCAGCGGAGGCAGAGGATGTACTGGTTACATTAAAAACAGATGAGAGCCAGATAACAATTCCTCAGGGAACTTATGAGAATGTTACACTTATTGTTGATGCGCCGAAAGCTACAATTGACAACAATGCGCAGTTTAAACAGGTTTTAATTAAGAATATCGCAGAAGATACCTGGTGTGAAAAGAGTGGGAACCAGATTTACATAGACAGTCCGGCAGGCCATCTGGTGGTTGATTCAAATGGCACGCCCAATGTGTATCTTTTGGACAGTACAGAATCTATTACCGTAGATAATAATGGAAATCTGCAGGAACTTTTAATTGCTTCTGCAGCCAAAGTTCTGGTAAAAGGTGATTCTACGGCCAGCCCAATCAATTGTGAATATTATAATGGAGCTGAAGATTACGGAGAAATAACAACTTATGTGCCTTTGGATATCTATTCTACTACAAAATATAAATTGGTGGTGGGTCCTGGAGGCGAACAGACAGCCGTCAGGGTCAGTGGAGAGAATGATGTTCCGGAAATTAACGGTCTTGGCATGATCTCTGTTACCATAGACAGTTCAGGTGAGAACAGGACAGTAATTGCAGAAAACAGTGAAGATTTAAAAGATCTGCCAGAAACGACGGTTACAGGTAAGATTAGCAAATATGCGGAAGAAACGGCAGAAACAGTAGAAGCAACCGTATATCTGGTACGTTACTCCATGAATATTACAAATGATAATATATCTGTTTACCTGGATGGCAGCAGTACGAAGAAGCAAAAGACAGATGATGCAGGCAGATATACATTTGATTCAGTAAGGATAGGCAATTATGTGGTTGTTGTAGAAGCAGAAGGTTATCAGCTTATCACGCAGAATATTTATATTGACAATAATTATAATCAAGACAGGGAATATGAGGTAAGCGATATTATTATCATGGATGAGGCCGGCAAAGCAGGCGCGGTTACTGGCGTGCTGGTTGACGCTTCAACTGGAAAGCCAATAGACAAAGGGCTTTCTGTGATTCTGCGGAAGGGAATCAATAACATCACTACAAATGAAGTGAAAAAAGTGATTTCAAATACAGAGGGCGCTTATAAATTTTCTGATATAACGCCTGGCCAATACACCATACAGGTCCGGGATGAATCAGATGAACCAGAATATATGTCCGCTTATGAAAATATTTCTGTTCAGTCAGAGGCAACTGTCACTCGGAATATGACGCTGTCTAAGACACTGGATTCCGATGAAGTGAGGTTTGTTCTTACATGGGACGGAGAAAAAGAAGGAGTCAGCGCCGATCTCGATATTCACCTGTATGGGCCAAATCCATTTGAAAATAGAGAGTATGGCGTCTATTTCTCGGATCGGTCTTCCTGGTCAGGGTATCTGATGGATGGAAGATATGTTCCAAACTTTGCGGAACTTGATGTAGATGATAAAGCTTTTGAGGGACCTGAGACAATTACGGTTAAAACTCTCACAGCAGGGCAGTATAAGGTGTTTGTACAGGATTATACAAATGGAGGCACAGGAAATCACATCTATACATCTAAGCCGGTGGTAAAAATTTATAAAGGCAGCCGGATGATTGATACCATTAATATGCCAGAGAAAACAGGCGGTGTATGGTTCGTTGGAAGCTATAACAATGAAACAGGAACATTTACAGTGGCAGATGAGGTCTACAATGGAAAACCCAATACGTCTGTGCGCGCGCAGATTGGTACAATTCTCAATCAACTGACACAGTTTGAAGTGACAGATGCGGCGGCATTTGCCCAGGATCAGCAGCTCATTGATGATGCGGCCAGAAATTATCTCTTAAAGAAGACAACTGACGCACAGCTTGACGATTATCTGGCGAAACTGCAGGCGCTGCTTAAGAAACTGCAGAATGGACTGACCATGAGCCAGATAAAAGTAGAAGGAGAAGTGGCAGACGACTATAATTATTTCAGATCTGACCATGAGCTGTATAGTGTACATGGAAGCGCAGAGACCTTGACAGACTTTGAGGTAATTTTGCAGGATGCAGGCGCATCTTATGAACTTGAAAAAATAAATATCAATGAGGATAACCAATATTATTATGATTTTGGATATCGTTTGATTTTGCAGAATCAGACGCTTGGCGTCTCTACGAATTACTATTTTAATTATTATCAGTCGGAAAGAGAGAACTGGGTAGAGGATATCAAGGACCCTG
This sequence comes from Lachnospiraceae bacterium, assembly GCA_910575075.1. Lineage (GTDB taxonomy): Bacteria > Bacillota > Clostridia > Lachnospirales > Lachnospiraceae > Petralouisia. Next base: position 164,036 of record CAJTCY010000002.1, on the reverse strand, counting down.
ACAATACAGGATGGAAAAGAGAGCTGGATTATGCACGGTGTGGTTACACTGGCGGAAACAATGCAGAGATAGGCAGGAATCTTAAGATTCAGCTAAAGGAAGGCGTCAGCCTTACCTCTATGGAATATGCCGCAGATGCAGAAGAAGGAACTTGGACTTATGGAGATAAAGTAGATCTGGTTCTGCATTTGAAGAAGGATGGCACAGAAGCAGTAAGAGATTATTTGGTTTATTATAAGCCTTTTGGTGCGGAACTGCTTAAGATTACAGATACAAAAAACCGCATAACAGATCAGGAAATGACCAGTTATTGGGACTGGTATGAAGAAGATTATACTGCTTCTTACCGTGTTTATGGTGAGAATAAGCAAATGGGAACCAGCTGGACCGCAGAGGTTTCACCGGGGGCGGCCTATAAATTGATTGATCCCGATAAATATTATGGGGAGGATGAAGACTACTATGACCAGACAATAGAAACCGTAATGGTAGTCACAAATACGAATGGTGCAAAGCAGGTATACAATATCTATTACTATGAAGATACTTCAGACGCAGAAATCATAGGAGTTTATGATCCTGATAACCTGTATACTTATTATGACAGTGATATGTCTGCAAGTACTTCCGGAATCTACTATACCATTCATTTGCAGGGAATGAATTCTGAGCTGGGCAAGAATCTGCAGGTACATACAAAGGCAGGAGCTTCTGCGGAAGTAGAATATACAACAGGCTCTGAGAGCTGGGATTATGCATCTTCTAATGCTAAGATTACGGTGACTGCAGACAGCGGAAAACAAAGGATTTATTATATTATCTATGGAAAATCAGATTTATCCTGCAACATTCGTGGGATCAGCAGCGCCCAAAATGGACTAAAGAAAGTATATCTGAAATATGACAGTGAGCTGTATATTACTGGAAGTGAAGCTGCGCTGGGAGATGACGGCTCTCTGAACATTAAAACGAATCCAGGCTATACGGCGTCATACAGCAACACAAATGATGAGTATGATGAGTGTGGCATAGTTACAGTTACGGAAGAGTCAACGGGCGACCAGCAGACCTATCCGGTGATTTATAAACAGGATATCAGCGGACTTCGGATTCGTGAGCTTACCAGTGCGCAGAGTAAGATCTATTCTGTGGATATTTCAGACGGATTATCTACTGCAAGCCAGACCAAGGAGAAGTATTACAGGGTAGACCTGGTGGGTGAAAGAGCAGAATGTCCCAATGACCTTCAGGCGGTAGTTCCAGAAGGCGCCAACGCAGAGATTAGCTATGCAGATGAAAACTGGAGCTATGCGTCAGAATTTCAGGCAAAAATTGTAGTTAAAAACTCAACCATAACAGTTATGTATTTGGTGTCTTACCAGCAGGATGAGAGCGGAACCATTGTAAAAGGAATTACAGACACTGCCAACAGATATGTGGATGCTTATATTGCTAATTCTTCCAACAGAGTATCCTTGAAGCCTGCAGAAGGAGAGGAAGATGCTGCTGAGGATGTGTATATGATCTATCTGAGAGGAGCTGAGAAGAGTTTAGGAACTAACTATAAATTGGAAATTCCAGAAGGAAGCAGAATTGTCAGTACCATCCGCAAGGGAGAGGCAGGCTGGAATTATATCAGCGAATCCAGAAAGCACGAATATTATGATGAGACGATAAAAGATTATGTGGAGGCTGTTTATTATTATATGGATCGTGTTACCGTAGAGGCGTCTAATGGAGCACAGAGAATTTATCTGATTGCTTATTCCCAGGATGACAGAGAGGCCATTGTAAGCGCCATTACAGATAAGGAAAATCCCTATGTATATACATGCATTGACACAACGATTTCAGAAATGATGCTGGAAGTTCCAGAAGGAGAGGAAACCTTAACCGAATTCGAGGAAGTGTATGTAATCTATGCCAAAGGAAACAGTAAAAACCTGGGAACCAGTTACAAACTGACGTTGCCGGAGGGGGGACAAATTACCAGTACCATTCATAAAGGAGATGCGGGCTGGAGGTATAGTGCGGAGTTTGTAAGTCGTTATTATTATGATGATGAAGATAACGGGATATCAGATATTTTCTATTTAACAGACCGTGTGACTGTGAAGGCTTCTAACGGGGCGGAGAGAATTTATGTGGTAGCCTACACCCAGGATGCGAGCGGAGCAATGGTAAGAGGAATCAGTGATACGGAAAACGTTTATGTGCATACAGAAGTTTCCGATTATCCTGACACCATGTATTTGCCGGAGGCAGAGGGAGAAGAAAGTGCAGCCACGACAGAAAAAGTATATAAGATCTATGTCAAAGGAAATAATGCGGAGCTTGGAAGCAGTTATACGCTGGAAGTGCCAGAGGGAAGTGAAGTGAGCACAGTTCACAAAGGAGATGCGGGCTGGAGGTATGAAGAGGAATCTGACAGTCATTATTATTATGATGATGAAGATAACTATGTGTCAGATACTTACTATTATACAGACCGTGTGACTGTGAAGGCGTCTAACGGGGCAGAGAGAATCTATTTGATTGCATACGCCCAGGACGAAAGCGGAGCGACGGTAAGAGGAATCAGTGATGCGGAAAACGTTTATGTGCATACAAGAGTTTCCGAGTATTATAGCATCATGTATTTGTCGGCGGCAGAAGGAGAAGAAAGTGCAGCCACGACAGAAAAAGTGTATAAGATCTATGTCAAAGGAAATAATGCGGATCTTGGAAACAGTTACAGGCTGGAAGTGCCAGAGGGAAGTGAAGTCAGCACGATCCACAAAGGAGATGCGGGCTGGAGATATGAAAATGAGTCTGAAAGTTATTCTTATTATGATGATGAAGATAACCAGGTGTTAGATATTTATTATTATACAGACCGTGTGACTGTGAAGGCCTCTAATGGGACAGAGAGAATCTATTTGATTGCTTACGCCCAGGATGCGAGTGGAGCAACGGTAAGAGGAATCAGTGATGCGGAAAACGTTTATGTGCATACAGAAGTTTCAAATTATCCTGACACTATGTATTTGCCGGCGGCAGAGGGAGAAGAAAGTGCAGCCACGACAGAAAAAGTGTATAAGATCTATGTCAAAGGAAATAATGCGGATCTTGGAAGCAGTTACAGGCTGGAAGTGCCAGAGGGAAGTGAAGTGAGCACAGTTCACAAAGGAGATGCGGGCTGGAGGTATGAAGAGGAATCTGACAGTCATTATTATTATGATGATGAAGATAACTATGTGTCAGATATTTACTATTATACAGACCGTGTGACTGTGAAGGCGCCGAACGGGGCAGAGAGAATTTATTTGATAGCCTATGCCATCAATACACCAGAGACAGAATCAGAATAGTGTTAAGATAAGGTCCATAGACAAGAGCCTGATGAATGCCTGCATTTCGGTTTGAAGTGCGGGCATTTCTCTGTGCGCGTTTCAAGGTAATGTGCTTTTTCAATAGCTTCTTTTTTCTGGTTTCCAGATACGCCTTGGAGTAAATTTTATAATTAAATTAAAAATTAATAATTTCATATTTTGAATTAGATTCAAAATATGTATAGATTAAAATCATATTTTTGCAAAAATTTGTCCCAGCATAGATTATTTTTCAACTGCTCTATGCTGAGACAAAGATAATTTGCAAAGTAAATTGCCGTTATAAAATTTTTGGAGCGGAAAATTTCTGCCACTAATAATAAAATTGATAAATCAATTGCCTGAGTTTTTAAATTTAAAATAATAAATCATTATTTAACATTTATATACTGAGCAATATCTGCATTTTCAACATAATCTCTTTTTACATAATCTTTGATTTCATATTCTTTATCGAGATTTCCGATTTTCACAAGGAAAGAAATGGTGTCCTGCAGGTTTTCTACGTCTGCGTCAGATATTTTTACAGTATATTCATATTTTGCAGCTACATCGGCTAATAACTCTGGGTCTAAGGAAAGAGCGTCAGCTACTTTCTTTTTAACATTCTCATCCAGGTTATCGAGCGCCGCAACGCCTCGGGCATACTGTTCAATAATTACACGGATCACTTCTGGATTATTCTGAGCGTACTCTGCTCTCGCAATGATGGGATTTACGCCCAGCAGCCCGCAGTCGGGACCTTCGCCGATAATTTTTGCAGTGCCGTCGGCTACAAGTCTTGTCACGTTAGGTTCCCAGATTGCCACAGCATCTACGGCGCCTGTGGATAAAACAGTTGCTGCGTCTCCAGTAGAGATGTTTACCAATTCAATATCAGAGTTAATGTCCAGATTGTTTTTTGCCAAAATTTTATCAATTAGATTGTGAGCAGTAGAACCAACGGTTGCTCCAACTTTTTTACCTTTTAAATCCGTAACAGAGGCAATATCTGAATCAGCGCTTACTAACATGGCATAGGATTTTGCTCCGTCTGCAGCCGTTGCAATAATTTCATTTTTCTGGCCGGCGGCAATAGATGATACAGCAGGCACGTCTCCCATAACCCCGATGTCAGAACTGCCAGAAGCAAGGGATTCGTTCATTGGGGGACCAGACTCGAATTCGTTCCAGTTTACTTCAACACCTTGTTCTTTGAGGGCTTCTTCTATCCAGCCGTTTTCACGGGCAATGTACAGAGGAATAAAAGCGGCTGACGGCTGAATGGCAATATTTACAACAGAAGAGCTGTTATTTGCGCCAGCGTTATCAGAATCCTTTGTCTCAGAGGAAGAACCGCAGCCAGACAGCATGGTAATACCAAGCGCCAGGGCGGTAAGGCAAGATAAAATACGAGTTTTTTTCATTTTACTTACTCCTTTCAAAATCTGCATTCAATTGTGTTTTTTGATATTATTGTTCAGAAATCAGTTAAAAAATTCATTGTAAATAATTTTTCTGATTTCCACAAATTCATAGCTATTGCGGTCACGCGGTTCTGGAAGTTCGACAGGGACAATGCGCTGAATCCGGCCAGGTCTTTCTGACATTACAATGATCTGGTCCGCCAGATATACTGCTTCGTCAATATCATGGGTGACAAGCAGCATAGTGGTATGAGACCGTTTTTGAATCCGCTTTAATTCCTTTTGCATGGATATTTTTGTAAAGGCGTCCAATGCGCCGAAGGGCTCGTCCAAAAACAGTACCGAAGGATTGTTGACCAGCGCCCGCGCAATTCCGGCCCGCTGTGCCATCCCGCCGGAAAGCTCCCGCGGATAGGAGTTTTCAAATCCATTTAATCCGACCAGTTCAATGTATTGTTTTACTTTTTCCTGTTTTTCTTCCTTGGAAATACCGTTTAAGGCATATCCAACATTCTGAGATACCGTAAGCCAGGGAAAAAGCCTGTGTTCCTGGAACACCATACCCCTATGTTTGTTTGGACCTGTAATTTCAATTCCGTCAATCCATACAGTTCCCTCATGGTCAGAATCCAGCCCGCATATGGCGCGGAGCAGAGTGCTTTTGCCGCAGCCGCTGGAACCTACGATGCAGATGACCTCGCCTTTTTTTACGCTGAAATTGATATCGTCAAGGATGTGCATATCTGCACTGCCTCTCTGGCTGAAATATTTATGCAGCCCTTCTACAACAATGTAATTTTTTTCTTTTTCGACTGTCATATCATACACCTCAATTCCAACGGATCACAAGCTTTTCAGCCAGTTTCAAAAGTGAATCCATAATTTTTCCGGTAATGCCGATGGTGAGCATACCTACAATTACGATGTCAGTTTTCCCGAACTGCCTTGCGTTCATAATTAAATATCCCAGGCCAGTTGTGGAAGATACAAGTTCTGCCGCAACTACGCACATCCAGCAGGAACTCAGACCAATGCGCAGCCCGGTGAAGATATTGGGAGCGGCGCTGGGAATAACCATCATAAAAATATGTTTGAAAAACGGTGTTTCCATGGATGTGGATACCTCAATCAGTTTTATATCTGTCTGGCGGATTCCGTCAATAACATTAATCAGAATGGTAAAAAAGCCACCCAGGAAAATTAAAAAGATTTTACCGCCCTCTCCGATTCCAAACCAGAGAATTACCAGAGGGATCCATGCGATAGGAGGGATGGGCTTAATAAGCTGTATGAGCAGCCCTGTTAATCTGTCAAGGTGATTAGAGAGACCGATCAGAATACCCAGCACAATTCCCAGGATCGAAGCAAGCAGATAGCCCTGCAGCACTCTTACAACGCTTATCCCCAGATTTTCCAGGAGTTCACCGCTTTGTATCAGAGAAATAATGGTGCCGCCAACTTTAGAGGGGGATGGCATAATGACGGGATTCAGTTTTCCGGTGCTGCCCATCACAATCCAAACACCTATAATTGCAGCTACAAGAACTATGTATTCAGCAGCGTACCCTGCTTTCTTTGCCGTAGTCTTGTTCATATATTTTTACCGCCTTTCTTTCGGTTATTTTTAGACGCAAATGGAATTCCGTCTGCTAAAATACCACAATTTTTTTTGGAATTAATTCTAAAATAGAATTAAAATGCGGATTAGTTGAAAAAATAGTAGAATGATGCTGAATCGGAATTAAAAAGAAAGAAATTGATATTAGAATACAGTTGCATTATGGAAAAGAAAAAATGAGGTGAAGGGAAGGTTATGTCAGAATCCGGTATCATTTTTAATATACAGCGTTATACCATACATGATGGGCCAGGTATCCGTACAGAACTGTTTTTGAAGGGATGTCCCTTACAGTGCAGATGGTGCTCCAATCCGGAGAGCCACAAATTATTTCAGCAACCGGGTGTTTACCATACGAAATGCATTGGCGAAGATAAGTGTGGATGCTGCATGGAGGTATGTGAAAATAAAAATTGCCTGGTATTTGAGGACAATAAATTATCAGCCATAGACAGGGCACAGTGTACCAATTGTATGGAGTGCGTTAAAGTTTGCCCTGCGGACGCCATCAAACTTTGGGGAAAACAGATATCTGTAGAAGAGGCCATGGAAACGGTAAGAAGAGACATTTCCTATTACAAGAGTTCCGGCGGCGGAATTACTTTGTCTGGAGGCGAACCTCTGATGCAGGCTTCATTTGTCTCAGAACTCTTGAAGAAATGCAGACAGGAAGGCATACATACCTGTGTGGAAACTACTTTGTGTGCAGATTGGAAAGTGATCGAGCAGATTTTACCTGATACAGATTTGTTTATTACAGACATAAAGCACATGGATTCCGCTGTCCACAGACAATATACTAAGCTCCCCAATGAACAGATTCTGGAGAATATGGAGCGTTTGGCAGAATATGGAAAGCCGATGATTGTGAGGATTCCGGTAATTCCTGGTGTAAATGATACCCACGAGAACATGGAAGCTGCCGCAGATTTTATAATAGATAAGCTTCACAATCGGGTGGAAGAGCTGCAGCTATTGGAATTTATGCGGTTGGGAGAAGAAAAATATAAGTCTCTGGATCTTGCCTATCCCATGGAAGGGCTGGAATTTGACAGAGACGAATTTACGATAAAAGTTACAGAATTTGCAGATTATTTTCGAGGCAGAGGAATAAACTGCAAAATTGGCACTACCACGAAGGAGGGAAACAAACAATGACAGCAAAAAAGCCAGCAGGTACAGAGGCGTTTGATAAACATTATGGAATTGGATATAAAGTAGGGCATGATGGTTTTTCACCTTACAGCCGGGTGAATAAATTGAGAAAGGTTTTTCTGGAACGGAAATTTAATATTGATATTCAGAGGGCAAGGCTTATCACGCAGACATACAGAGAAAAGCCGGAACTCTCGGCAAAGCTTAAAACTGCGTATTCGCTTAAGAATATCCTGGAGCATGTGGAAATTGATTTGTATGAGGATGAGCTTTTGGCAGGCGAGCTGGCAGCTCCGGCAAAGGCGGCCCCGATTTATCCAGAGTTTTCCGCTGAATGGATCATAGATGAACTGAAAAATCATCCATTTGACCAGAGAGCGCACGATAAATTCTATATTACCGAAGAGGACAAAGAGGAATTATTAGAGTTGTTGGAATTTTGGCGCGGCAAGACAATTGCCGACGCTGTGGAGGCGAATCTCACCGAAGATCAGAAAAAGGGATCTGAGATGGGCAAGAAAGTGTATATGACGAATCTGTATCATTTCGGCGGCGTGGGACATTTTGTGATGGATTACGAAAAACTGCTGAAAGTAGGATATCAGGGACTGATTGCGGAAGCGGAAGCTTCTTTCGCCGCTTTAGATCCGGCAGACGGTGAATATGCAGAAAAAAAAGAATTTTATGAAGCCATGCTGATAGAATTAAATGCGGCATGCACCTATATCAGCCGTTATGCAGAATTGGCGGAGACACGCAGCCAAGAGGAACAGAATTCTGTGAGAAAGGCAGAACTGGAACAGATTGCGGCAAACTGCCGCCAGATTGCCAAAGGTCCGGCGCAAACCATGTGGCAGGCTTTGCAGTTATGGCATTTTGCAACCACGATCACGCTGATTGAATCCAACGGGCATTCGGTATCTTATGGAAGAATGGACCAGTGGCTGTACCCATATTATAGAAGCGACATGGAGAACCATGTGATTACAAAGGATTTTGCTCAGGAATTGCTGGAATGCGCTTATGTAAAAATGGGAAATCCGTCTAAGCTAAAGGACAGAATGACAGTTGAAGTACGCAACGGCAGAGGGTGGGGCGGCGAGAGCCTTACCATCGGCGGTGTGGATGAAGAAGGAAGGGATGTAACCAACGACCTGACTTTTATGCTTCTGGAGGCTTCTGTGCATACCAGAATGATGAATCCATGGGTTTGTGTGAGGATGCACCAGAATACGCCGTATGAACTGCGGGTCAAAACAGTGGAATGCATTCGTGCAGGTTATGGACATCCCAAGATTTTTAATGATGAGGTGGCGGTCAAAGCCATGCAGAGAAAGGGAATGAGCCTTTCCCAGGCTAGGAATTATGCGGTGGTGGGCTGCGTGGAGCCGGATCTTCCAGGACAGGAATATGGCTATCACGATGCGGCCTACATAAATATTGCCAAAGTGATGGAACTTGCGTTAAATGGCGGACAGTGTATTGACTGCAGCCGAAGCTGCCCCAGATATCAGGAATGCGCGGGAGCAGGCAGGAAATTAGGACCTGATACAGGTTCTCTGCAGAATTTTCAGGGTATGGAGGAAGTTCTTGACAGCTTTCAAAGGCAGATGCAGTTCTGGACAGACCAGATGTGCAGCGGGCTGAACCTGATAGACAACATACAGAGAGAGAAAAAGCCCCTGCCCTATGCTTCTGCATTCTTTGGCGGCTGTATGGAAAAAGGGAAAGATCTGGGAGAAGGAGGCGCAAATTATAACTTTACCGGTCCGCAGGCAAGCGGAATAGGAACCTGCGCAGATATTCTCTCCACCATTAAGCAGCTTGTATTTGATGAGAAACGTTATACCGGGGAGGAATTACTGCAGGCAGTCCGGGATAACTGGGAAGGCCATGATGTTTTATATGCTTTGGTAAACAGCAGTAAAGTACATCATTATGGGAATGACGATGATTATGCAGATGATCTGTTTAAAGAAGTGTTCGAGTGCTACTGCCGCAACATTACCGGCAGGAAAAATCCCCGCGGCGGATATTTCTGCCCAGGTGTCTACACCGTAAACGCAAATGTAGGTCTGGGGCTTGGCCTGGGAGCGTCTTTGGATGGCAGAAAGAGCGGAGAACCGATCTCAGATAATATGGGACCAGTTCATACCCATGCTGCGTCTCATGATATCAGCGGTCCTACAGCGATTGCAAATTCCGTGACCAAGGCAGACCACAGCCTGGCAACGAACGGCACGCTTTTGAATTGGAAATTCCCGCCGGAGTGTGTCGCCGGGGTAGAAGGCAGAGAAAATCTGGTTGGTTTTATCGGCACATATCTGGAGAAAGGCGGTATGCACTGCCAGTTTAATATTATGAGCAATGAAATGATGAAGGCTGCTATGAAAACGCCGGAGGATTATAAAGACATGCTGGTAAGAGTAGCGGGCTACAGCGCCTATTTTGTAGAATTGGGCAAGCCGCTGCAGATGGATCTGATCCGCCGGACAGAGCTGGCGTTTTCCTGATAAATAGAATAAGCGCCAAATTTTTATGGAAGAAAGGGATATTGCGCCCTAAAATAAGGATAAAAAAAGAAAAAAGAGAATCCCACGGAATGTCAGGATTTGAAAAAGCCTGAATTTCCAGGGATTCTCTTTTCTTAAGAAGCAGAGGCAAAAATCGGTATTAACCGACAGCCCCAGTGTTACAATGAGAGCTTTAAACTCTTTGGATGTTATTTATTGCTTCTTCTCCAGATATGCATTTTTTCAGCCTCTTTGATTAGCTCATCCCGGAAATCAGGATGTGCCACGGAAATGATGGACTCGCATTTCTGCCATGCAGATAAGCCTTTCAAATTTACTTTTCCGTATTCAGTTACCAGATAATGAATATTAGCACGGGTATCAGTGACAATGGAACCGGGGTGCAGCGTGGGCAGAATTCTGGATTTCAATTCGCCGTCTTTCGTTTTGAAAGTGGAAGAACAGCAGATAAAGCTCTTACCGCCGTTGGAAAGATAAGCGCCAAGTACGAAATCAAGCTGTCCGCCGGCGCCGCTGATATGTTTGGTTCCAGAGCTTTCAGAGCTGACCTGGCCGAACAGATCAATATCTACGGCATTGTTGATGGACATAAAATTATCCAGTGCAGAGATCGAGCGGATATCATTGGTGTAACTTACCGGAGCGCTCAGCAGCTCTGGGTTTTCATCCAGATAGTCGTACATTTTCTTAGTTCCTGCGCCAAAAGCGTAAGCCTGGCGGAAGCGGTCAATATTCTTTTTAGAACCGTTGATTTTTCCGGCTTTTGCAATATCTACAAATGCGTCTACATACATTTCCGTGTGGACACCCAAATCCTTTAAGTCAGATTCGGCAATGAGAGATCCCACAGCATTGGGCATACCGCCGATTCCAAGCTGGAGGCAGGCGCCGTTGGGAATTTCTTCTACAATCAATTTTGCCACTGCCTTGTCCACCTCGGTGGCAGCTCCGCCGCCGCCCAGTTCTCCAATGGGGGCATTATCACCTTCCACAATAAAATCTACCTGGGAAATATGCACACCGTTTTCAAAGCCGCCCAGGCATCTGGGCATATTTTCATTTACTTCTACAATAATTTTTGCAGATGTCTCACAGACTGCGGCAAGATGGGAAGCATTGGGGCCGAAATTAAAATATCCATGTTTATCCATCGGGGATACCTGGAACATTGCCACGTTATCTTTGGTGTCAGATTCACGGTAATAACGGGGCAGCTCAGAGTAACGGATCGGAGCATAATATGCGCAGCCGCGGCTGATCAGCCTGCGCTCTATGCCAGACATATGCCAGGAATTCCAGGTAAAATGTTCCCCGGCGTCTTCGCGTTCAAAAACAGCGAGCGGTTTTAAGAGGATACCGCCTCTTAAATTTACATCTTTTAATTCTTCTGTACGTTTTGCCAGCGCTTTGTCTAAGACATCCGGAGTGCCGTTGCACCAACCGTAATCCACCCAGTCACCCGATTTGACTACTTTGACAGCTTCGTCAGCAGAGACAAGTTTCTGCTGGTATTCCTGTGTATAATCCATGTTAAAACCTCCCTGAAATTAAAATAAGATTGTTAAATCTGTAACATATGTTCATCTTATCACCTTTCAGGAGAAGGGTCAATAAGACTGCTGGGATAATCTTTAAAAAAGAAAGATTTTGCGCTGGAAGAATAGGGGGAATTGTACTATAATAGTAGTGGGTCTAAGACTTTATTTTGGAGGAGGAATATTATGGGTACAGAGAATAAGTATCGCTATAATGATAAGACAGAGCGCTATCATGCTATGAACCGGCTGTTTCATCTGGCTGTTCTGGCGGTGTGGATCGGCTATCTTGCTTTTCTGTGGCTGAAGACCGGAACGGGAAATATGGCGTTGCCTACAGCAATCGGAAATACAGTGGTAATTATTATTTCTGTAATTATCAACACTATTTTGTTTTTCAGGGACCGTGCGACGCCGAAGCTTAAAACGGCCATCAGTATTGAATTTGGATTTTTATATCTGATGATGGCTCTGCAGACGGATGCAGAATTTATAAATATTATTATTATCGGAATTCTTGCGATTCAGATTCCGTATTATGACGCAAAAAACTACAGAGCAACCTCTGCTGCTTATTTCATATTGTACATAATTCAGCTTATTGTGCGGATAGCAAAACATGTGCTTGTCCTGGATGTGGATGGGATCTGTACAATTTATGTAACCCTCGGGGTGCTTTATGTGATTACCAGAGCCGGAGGCCTGGCAAAATTATTCAGTGACCATGCGCTGGGGACAGTAAGGGAGCAGAGCGGTAAACAGCAGGTGATGATGGAGGGAATGGTTACGGTCTCTCAGACTATCAAGGAAAAGTCAGATCACAGCACGCAGATGGTGGATAGCCTTGTGGATTCTACTCAGGTAGTGGCCCACAGCATGCAGGAAATTTCATCAGCTACAGGGCTGACAGCAGAAAATATTTCTGAACAGAGCATTATGACACAGAATATACAGGAATCTATAAATGAGACGCTGGAGCATTCCAGCCAGATGGTAGATATCGCCAAAGACTCTAATGCGAGCATACAGGAAAATATGCACGTGATGGAAGAGCTGAAAGAACAGTCAGCCCAGATTGCATCAACCAATGCTCAGGTAACAGAATCTATGGGAAGACTGCAGAATAAGACCAAAGAGGTGGAAGAAATTGCAGATATGATTCTGGATATTTCCAGCCAGACCAATCTGCTTGCGTTGAATGCCTCTATAGAAAGCGCCCGGGCAGGAGAGGCTGGGCGTGGTTTTGCAGTGGTTGCAGATCAGATTCGTCAGTTGGCAGAACAAACCAAAAGTTCAACGGAAAGTATTACCAGAATTATCGAGGAATTAAATGAAAATGCCAATCAAGTAGTAAAATCGGTGGAAGATTCCGTAAGCGCTACAAACAGTCAGAATAAGATGATTCATACAGCGGCAGATAGTTTTGAGAAACTGGATCGGAATATGGAGAACTTAATTGTGGACGTTGAGGAGATCGACCAGAAAATCAGCCGTTTATCAGATGCCAATAACCGGATTGTGGAAAGTATTTCCCAGTTGTCGGCAACGACTCAGGAGGTTACAGCAAGTGCAGAACAGGCAAGCTCACTCAGTGAGAAAAACTTGAAATATGCAGAACAGGCGAAAGAGGCCATTACGATGATTCAAAATACCGCAGAAGAGATGGATCAGTATCTGTAACAGGTATATTTGCTGTCACAGAGAAACAGAGTTTAGGGAAACGGGCGAAGACGTCTGTTTCCTTAACATAAATATTTTCTAAATCATAAGGAGAGAAAACATGAGATATGAAGTATTAGGTGATACGATGCCGGCAGTAGAAGTTGTTTTTGACACAGCGGGAGAAAGTATGTATACACAGTCCGGAGGAATGGCCTGGATGAGTGAAGGAGTTGCCATGGATTCCAATATGAAGGGCGGCCTGGGAAAAAGCATCGGAAGAATGTTTTCCGGGGAATCGCTGTTTATGGCTACTTATAAGGCGGAAAAGCCAGGAGCCATGATTGCATTTGCGTCTACGGTGGCAGGAGAGGTTCTTCCTGTAGATGTGGGGGCTACTGGAGGAATGATCTGTCAGAAAGGCGCGTTCTTATGTGCTCAGGAAAGCGTGACATTGAGTGTCGCATTGACGAAGAAGCTGTCAGCAGGGTTGTTTGGCGGAGAAGGTTTTATTTTACAGGATATTTCTGGAACAGGATTGGTCTTTTTAGAGATTGACGGAAATAAAGTGGAGAAAAATCTGGCGCCCGGAGAAGTAATCAAGGTAGACACCGGAAATGTGGTTGCTTTTGAGAAATCTGTGAAGTATGAGATTGAGACGGTGAAGGGCCTGAAGAATATATTTTTTGGAGGAGAGGGATTATTTCTGACCAAACTCACCGGGCCAGGCAGGGTAATTCTGCAGACACAGAACTTTAATGAATTTGCAGGAAGAATTATCAAAATGGTTCCAAGTAGATAGATTGCGGAGCATGCAAATAAAATGCACAAAAATTATTTTTGGAAGCTCACTTTCTGGAGTGATTTTTGTGCATTCTGTCTTTGACGCTCGAAGGGCAAGACCTTTATTTATCCCGACTGGCTGAACTATTCCATATGAATTGTAAAAAAATGAAAAAAGGTATTGACAAATATCCTATATATGTGTAGAATAATATCGTTGCTGAAATACAGCAAGCCCAGTTAGCTCAGTTGGTAGAGCAGAGGACTGAAAATCCTCGTGTCTCTGGTTCGATTCCGGAACTGGGCATTGCACTGCAAAGTGTTATGCGGGTGTAGTTCAATGGTAGAACACCAGCCTTCCAAGCTGGATACGTGGGTTCGATTCCCATCACCCGCTCTTATGCGATAGTGGCGTAGTTGGTAACGCGCGACCTTGCCAAGGTCGAGACCGCGGGTTCGAGCCCCGTCTATCGCTCTCATGAATAGGAGCCGTAAACTTAAGGATTTCTAAGAGGAATCAGGAGTTTACGGCTTTTTTGTCTTATAGGATTCGGGTGTCAAAAGGTAGTGAAATAAAATGAAGCTGGCAATTTGCACAAATAGGTACAAAAAGTTGTGGATTGTCCTGACAGTTAGAATTTCTTAGTGTTCGATTTAGAACCAGCAATTTCCAAACAGGATGTTTGGAAAAGGCTTATCTGAGCCAGGGATGGCGAATATAAGCTGGTTGCGTAAAATTTCAATATTTTTGCTGGAACACTTAGAAATTCTTCTGTCTGGGACAGTTTTCACAACGTTTGTATTTATTTGTGCAAATTGCTAATAAGCATTTATAATACCACCTTTGGGCACCTGAATCCTTATAGGAAATACCTTGTCACGCTAAAACGTGAAAATGGTTTTCATGATAAAATTTTCTCACCGTAAATATCAGAATGGTATTTTCGAAAAATGTTTTATTTTTTTTGAAAATATGTTAAAATAGAGAAACAATAAATTTAAAACATTTCGTATTCGATTTGTCTGTATCACAAAGGAGACAGTCAGTGAAAATTTTGAAAATACACCTGATAGAAATAGCAGCAGCGTTTTTGTTTGTTGTATTGACGCTGGTGCTTTGCAACAATAGCAGGGAAGTGCCTAATATGGCAAAGAGCATATCTTACAATGATAATTGGACGATTGTCACAGAGCAACAATCTCAGGAATACGAAACACTTCCTGAAACTCTGGATATATCTGGACATGAACAGGAAGTAATCCTGCAAAAAAGGCTGCCAGAGAAAATTGATTTCGTAAACTCCATTGGCTTTTATACATCTCATCAATTAGTGGAGGTATTCATAGATGGGGAAAAAGTTTATGAGCGGAAAGTACCCAAGATGGCAAAGAGCAGAACTCCGGGAAATTGTTGGAATTTTGTGCAGCTATGGAATGGGCATTCCGGAAAGCTTCTGGAAGTACATATCAAGAATTGCTATGACTGGAATCATGTAAAATTGCCGGAATTTGTCTTCGGACTGCAGTCTAAGATTGTGATGGACATGATTAAAGACAAATTTTTGTCGCTTACTGTCAGTTATATTGTGCTGGCAATGGGGCTGATGCTGGTTGTAGGCTGGTTTGCACTGGGGAAAAAAATGCGTTTACACAAAGGGGTTCCATGGCTGGGATTATTTGCAGTACACTTTGCAGTATGGTCAGCATTTGAGACTCAGATACCGATGATTATGTTTGGAAGGGAGCTTTTGTGTAACCAGATTACCATTATCAGCTTAAAGCTGATGCCGCTCCCTATCATATATTTTATGAAGGTGGTGTACGACAAAGACGGCAGCCGTCTGCTTTGGATTCTTGCCGCAGCCAGTGAACTGGATGTGGCTGCCAGCTTGCTGGGTCAGCTTTTTGGCTGGTTTGATTTGCGTCAGACCCTGGTTTTTACACATATTATAGGGATATCTGTCGCTGCCGCGGCAGTGGCCATGGGAGTGCAGTATGTGGTCCGAAAAGGAAAAAAAGAAGCCAAATCCAGAGGTGAGCTTTGGAAAAATGCAGTCTGCATGGGAGGTGTCGGAGTCTGTGTGATTTTAGATGCTTTTAGTTATTATTACGGGTTTCATGACGACGTGGCATATTTCTCCAGAATTGGCTGTTTGGTTTATGTAGTGATTCTGGCGGGACAGTTTTTGAGCGGTTCTATCAAACTGATTCAGGTGGGAAAAGAAGCAGAGGCAATTTTAGAGGAAGCAGAACTGGACGGTCTGACGCTTTTAAAAAACCGCAGAAGTTTTGAGCATGAATTGCATCAGATCAATAAAGGGGAATTTCGGAAATATGGCGTAGTGATGTTTGACTTGAATAATCTGAAAATGATGAATGATTTGTATGGACATGGTATGGGAGATTGTTATCTTATAACCGGAAGCGAGATTATTCGGGAAGTATTTGGAGATATGGGAGAGATTTACCGGATTGGCGGAGATGAATTTTGTTTGATTTCGGACAGTATTACAGAAGAGATTTATGAACAAAAAAGAATACAGATGTGTGACTGGCTGGCGAGTCTGCAGGGAACTCAGGTAAAAGATTTTATGCAGATAGCATCCGGTTTTGCAAAATACAGCCGCAGTACAGATATGAACCTTCAGGACACCGTGGGGCGTGCAGATGAACGAATGTATCAGTGTAAGCGGGCGCAGAAGGAAACAAAGAATAAGAGTGGCAAAGTATAACAGGAGGTATTTGAATTATGCGTTATATGCCAATGGCAAAAGTAGAAACAGGGATGACCCTGGGGCAGGATATCTATAATGGAGAAGGGCGTCTGATTTTAGGAAAACATTTAATACTCAATCATGACAATCTTCAAGAACTGCTGAAATTGGGATTTCCTGGAATTTATATTGATGATGAATTTACAGAAGATTTGATGGTTACCCAGGTGATCCGGCCGGAAGTAAAACGAGAGGCATTGAAGATGGTTCATGATTTGTTCCTGGATAACAAAAATCTTCCAATGGAACAGAAGAATCTTCAGGAAGTCGTCATGAACGTGATGGAAGAAGTACTGAACAACGGCGATGTTATGTGTAACATGCTGGATATTAAAACTTATGACGATTATGTGTATTTTCATTCTGTAAATGTGGCAGTATTGTCCACCATGATTGGCGCTGCCTGCAATTTGAATAAAGAGGAACTTGATATATTAACAACGTCAGCGCTGCTTCACGATGTGGGAAAGCGGTTTGTAGAAGAGGATGTGCTGAATGTCCGCCGTGCACTCACAGAGGTAGAACGGATTATGATTGTACAGCACCCGAAGCTGGGGTATGATTTTTTGAAAGAGAATTTTGATTTCCTTCCAGAAGTGTATGACAGTGTGCTGGAACATCATGAGTGGTATAATGGGTGCGGCTATCCTATGCGCAGGTCTGGTTCGGAGATTCCTCTTTATGCCAGAATTATCAAACTTGCAGATGTGTATGATGCGCTTACTTCCAAATTGCCGTATCACGAACCGGTTTCGCCTTCTGAGGCAGTGGAATATATTATGGCAAACGCAGGGGCGGAGTTCGACCCGGAACTTGTGGACGTGTTTATGCGCAAAATTGCCGTATATCCTGTGGGCTGTGAAGTAAGTCTGTCAGATGGAAGGACAGCTGTGGTAATGGAAAATTATAAAGAATTTATTTTAAGGCCTAAGATAAAGATCATACCTACTGGAGAGGTGATTGATTTGAAATCGGACGACGAGGCGAGGAATCTTACGATTCTGGAGCTGAATGTGTAGGCAGGATGTGAAGAAGTGGCAGGACAGAAGGAAAGGATAGATACGCTGCTGGCAGAGAGCTTTAAAGAACTTGCCTGCAGGCAGCCGATTGAAAAGATTACCATTAAGGCGGTTACAGACAGGGCGGGAGTGATACGTCCGACCTTTTACAATCATTTTCAGGATAAATATGAGTTGCTGGAATGGATTATCCGTACGCAGATATTGGAACCTACCCGTCCTCTGATACATGCAGGAATGGTGGATGAAGCATTAATGCTGATTTTTACCTCGATAAAAGCAGATGGAGAATTTTATGGCAGGGCAGTAAAACTGGAAGGGCAGAATTCTTTCGAGGAAATCTGCAAAAGCTGTATTGAAGATATACTGCTGGAAGTAATTGCTGGTAAGAGTCAGACAGGGAAGCGCAGGCATTTCTGGCTGACACCGGAATATATTGCTAAATATTATGCCCAGTCTATGAGTTTTGTGGTGGTAAACTGGATTAAGAGCGGTATGACAGTGGAACCCAGGGAGATTACAGATATCTATAACTATATGATTACTCGTTCCATGACAGAAGTCATAGAAGAACTGTGACGGAGCAGGAGGATGCAGTTACAGATCTGTGAAAATGTATTTCCGGGATGACAGAAAATTATAAATGTATATTTGGCAAATACATGGAAAAGAGATTGAATATTCACTTATTCAATCTTTTTTTTTATACTCTTTTTATGAAAATAATAGAAAAGAGGAGCGCGAGAGCATGATTAAATTTGGAAAGAAAGTTGTAAAACTGCGTATCCCAATACTGATAATCAGTATGCTGCTTTTGATTCCGTCAGTATTGGGAATTGTAAACACCAGAATCAATTATGATATTTTGTCTTATCTGCCAGAGGATATTGAGACCATGGAAGGACAGGATATCCTCATGGAAGAATTCAACACAGGAGCTTTTTCCATCTGTGTGGTGGAGGGCATGGAGAATAAGGATGTGTCGAAGCTGAGAGATCAGATAGAACAAGTGCCTCATGTCAAGACGGTAATCTGGTACGACTCTGTGGCAGACCTGTCAGTTCCCATGGAAATTCTTCCGGAAGATATCAAAGGAAAATTTGTAAAAGGCGAAGATACCATGATGGCTGTGATGTATGATTCTTCGATGTCATCAGACGAGACGATGGAGGCGGTTAAACAAATCCGCAGCCTGGCAGGCCAGCAATGTTTTGTCAGCGGAATGTCAGCAGTGGTCACAGATATCAAAGATATCTGTAATCAGGAGATGGTGGCATATGTGGCAATTGCAGGCGCTTTGTCCTGTGTGATCCTCGCATTGACCATGGATTCTTTCCTGGCTCCGGTCTTCTTTCTTCTTAGTATCGGGATGGCAATTTTGTATAATCTGGGAAGCAATGTACTGTCTGGAGAAATCTGCTATATTACGCAGGCGCTGGCGGCAGTCCTGCAGCTGGGAGTGACTATGGATTATTCCATTTTCCTGTGGCATAGTTATGAGGAAAATCAGCAACGGTTTCCAGGAGATAAAAAACGAGCAATGTCGCATGCCATTTCCAATACCCTGGGTTCTGTGCTGAGCAGTTCCACCACTACGGTGGCAGGGTTTGTGGCATTGTGCTTTATGACATTTACCTTAGGAATGGATTTAGGAATTGTAATGGCAAAGGGAGTTCTCCTCGGCGTGGTGAGCTGTGTAACGGTATTGCCATCCATGCTGCTGGTTTTTGACAAACCTATTTCCAAGACAAAACATCGTCCAATTATTCCAGATTTGGGAAGGATCGCTCCCTTCGTAGTGAAACATTATAAAGCGTTTGCAGTACTGTTTTTGATCGTTTTAGGACCGGCTATCTATGGATATACACACACAGGAGTATATTATGACCTTGCAGGAACACTGCCAAAAGACCTGCCAAGTATTCAGGCAAATGAGAAACTGGATCAAAATTTTCAGATGAATACGACCCATATCCTGCTGTTTGACAGTAAGCTGTCCCAGAAGGAAGCGGGAATGATGAAAGAAGAAATGGAAGCAGTGGACGGCGTGTCTGCCATATTGGGGCTAGAATCTGTGGTAGGACCTGCGGTTCCTTTGGATATGATTCCCGAGGAAGCAAAAGAAAAGCTTATGACAGACAACTATCAAATGATGATGATCAGTTCAGAATATAAGATTGCCTCGGATGAAGTCAATCATCAGATTACAGAGCTGAATGCCATCCTCAAAAAATATGATTCTCAGGGAATGCTGATCGGAGAAGCTCCCTGTACCAAGGACTTGATAAATATTACAGATAAAGATTTTAAAGTGGTAAGCGTGGTGTCGATTCTGGCCGTATTTTTGATTATCCTGGTTACTTTTAAATCCATTTCGATTCCTGTTATTCTGGTATCTGTGATAGAGTTTGCAATTTTTATCAATATGGGCATTCCGGCGTATACCGGTACGGTTCTTCCATTTATTGCATCTGTGGTAATCGGAACGATCCAGTTGGGAGCAACCGTGGATTATGCAATACTGATGACCACCCGTTACCGGAAAGAGCGCAGCAAAGGGGCAGACAAGGCGGAAGCCATTACCATTGCACTGAGTACTTCGATATCCTCTGTTGTAGGAAGCGCATTGAGCTTCTTTGCAGCAACCGTAGGCGTGGCATTTTATTCCAAAATTGATATGATCGGTGCGCTTTGTACCCTGATGTCGAGGGGAGCCATTATCAGTATGTTTGTAGCAATTTTCATTCTCCCGGCAATGTTTGTGGTATTTGATGGACTGATTTGCGCTACCAGCAAAAATTTTGGACCGAAAAAGCAGAAAGAAGTAAAAACAGAACATATAAAAACAGTTTAATTCAGGAGGTTATCAATATGAAAAATTTAGAGTTAAAGAAAAAATTTCAGAACAAATATATGATTCGCGTAGCAGCAGGAGCGCTTACAGTTGCAGTGCTGGGGAGCGGAACGGGAATGGCGTACACCGTGCATGCTGAGAAAGCAGAGAAAGAAGTAAAGGAATCTGATAAGAACAGCAAGGCAGATAAAAAAGAAATTAAAAAGACCTTGGAGAAAGTTCTGTCCGTTTCCAGAGAGGCTGCGGAGGATGCCGGCAAAGAGGAGACAGTCTATGTGGTGGCAGAGCCAGACGGCACAGCAAAAAATGTGATTGTCAGCGAATGGCTGAAAAATGAAGATAAGTCAGCTACTCTTACGGATGCCTCAGATTTAAAAGAGATTGAAAATGTAAAAGGAGAAGAAACTTTTACGCAGAGTGGAGATAAAATTACCTGGCAGGCAGAGGGAAAAGACATTTATTATCAGGGAACCACAGACAAGGAATTGCCGATTACAGAAAAGGTTACTTATTTCCTGGATGGAAAAGAAATGTCTCCAGAGGAAATGGCAGGGAAAAGCGGAAAAGTTACCATTCGTTTTGACTATACGAACCATGAAAAAACAACTCAGATGGTTGAGGGAGAAGAACATGAAGTGTATGTGCCTTTTACGGTAATGACGGGGATGATTCTGCCAGAAGATTATACCAATGTGGAAATTACCAATGGCAAGGTGATTTCCGATGGAAACAGGAAGGTTGCCGTTGGGCTGGCAATGCCAGGGCTGAAAGAGAGTCTTGATATTGAAGATGATGATCTTGAGGAAGGGCTGAATATTCCAGATTATGTAGAATTGACAGCAGAAGTGGAGAATTTTTCTCTGGAAATGACCATGACAGTGGCGATGAATGATCTGCTGGGAGGAAACGACCTGAGCGACGCCTTTGATCTGACAGGGCTTGAGGATGATATGGACACTCTTACCGATGCTTCCGGGCAGTTGGTAGACGGAACCAAAGAACTGTCAAAGGGACTGAATACTTTAAAGAGTAGCATGAAAGAATTTGCCGCAGGTGTAGATACGTTAAAGAACGGCATTAACAGTTATACCAATGGAGCTTCCCAGTTAAATGACGGCATCCGCACACTTTCTGGTTCTTCAGGAACACTGGTAAACGGCGTTACCACTTTAAACAGCAGTGCAGCTACATTAAATAATGGTGTGGCACAGCTGGATCAGACGCTCAAAGCCAAGATGACCGACCAGGAGAAATCTGGGCTGATCAAACAGGCAGACGCAGCCATTGACAGTACGTTCAAGAGCCAAGGGCAGGCCATTAAACAGCAGGCGTCCGCGGCATTCTACAGCAGTCTTGCAGGAAACCAGGCGGCAAAGGATCAGGTATCTGCCGGATTGGGGGCCTATACCCAAGGAGTGCTGGATTCTGTGTTAGAGACGGCATATTCCAGTGTTGCCAAAGATACCGCGAAGAAAGATAAGATGGCAGAATCCAAACCACAGGTGGTGCAGGCAGTGACTCAGGCAGTCGTGCAGCAGGTGACCCAGCAGGTAACTTCGGGTGTGACGGCCGCGGCTATCCAGCAGCAGTCTGCGGCTCTGGCAGAACAAAACGGCGGAGCGTTAAATGCAGAGGCGGTGGCTCAGGTCTGCGCGGCAGTAAACCAGGCGGTCAACACAGAAGGCTCGGAGGCACAGCAGCAGATCAATGCGCTGGTTGCTCAGCAGGATATCAGCGGTATGGTGGCGGCGAATGTAAACAGCCAGA
Organism: Lachnospiraceae bacterium; assembly: GCA_910575075.1. Classification (GTDB taxonomy): domain Bacteria; phylum Bacillota; class Clostridia; order Lachnospirales; family Lachnospiraceae; genus Petralouisia. The sequence continues at coordinate 141,561 of CAJTCY010000002.1, read as the reverse complement.
TGGCAGGGATTGAGCAGCAGATTGACGCGGCACTGGCATCTGGAGAAGGTCAGGCGCAGATCAAAGCAACTGTGGATGCATTGGTAAACCAGACGGTAAGTGCCGCTCTGGCGAACGAGACATTAAAAGCTGGCATGAACAGTACTGCCGACCAGATTGTTAATGGAATTGCAGATGGGGCAAAAGATTTGGTAGGAACGGCTGTGGCGGATACAGCCAAGACAGCGGCCAAGACAGCAGCGGAATCGGCAACTCTTTCAGCAGTGGATGGGACAAAAGCGCAGATTTCAGCGGCTATCAATGCACAGGATGCGAACAGTGGTTACAGTCTGGTAACTGGTATGCAGGCGCTCAGCCAGGGCACACAGGCCATGAATGACAGTATGCCGTCACTGACGGATGGCATTAACCAGCTTACCAATGGAGCTGCCACACTGGTTTCTAATAATGGTGCGCTGACAGAAGGGGCGTCGAAGCTGTCTGGCGCGACCTCTCAGGTAAGCGAAGGCGTGGGGAAACTGGATGATGGTTCCAGAGAACTGATGGAAGGCATGGTGCAGTTTGATGAAGATGGAATACAGAAGCTGATGGAGGCTTATGACGGTGATGTAAAGGAACTTCTGAATAAACTGGAAGCAGTTGCAAAAGCAGGAAAAGAGTATCAGAGTTTCAGCAAGGTGGCAGACGGCACGAAGGGTTCCGTGAAATTCATTTTCCGTACAGAGGCAATTAAAGCAGAAGAACAATAGAAGCCTGGGCATAGGAGTGAAGTTATGAATGTGGTAGAAGAAATTGTAATTCTTCTGGGGATATCCCTGGATATTTTTGGAGCGATGGAATGCCAGGGTTCCCTGGTGGCAAAAATAGAAAAGAAACAACTGGCCATATTCAGTGGGATATTGGCGGCAGGGCAGACCATAGCTCTGAGTCTTGGAAGTATCTCTGCCTTGCTCCTGTGCCAGAGAGAAATTCAGGTACAGGACGTCTTCCTGGGGCAGGTGATTGCAGCGGCAATTTTCCTGTGCCTGGGGCTGCGCCTGCTGATGAAGGCCTGGAAGAATGAGGGTATTATAGAGCGAAGAGAGGAAACCTTTGATGTGAGACTCTTTCTCAGGCGTTATGTGCACAGCGTTTTGTTTACCATGCTGACAGGATTTGCGATGGGATTTTTGGGAACGCCTCTGGCAGTCCAACTGCTGTTGGTAATAATTTTGACGATGCTGGCAGCGATTATCGGCATGTATACGGGGTATCGCCTTGGATATGAGCATAAGATGAAAGCATATGCAATGGGCGGAGTGTTATTGATTGCCGGGTGTGTGGATGTGATTGTAAAATATGTTATTTGATATTTCGCATGTTTGTGAGGTGATTTTATGAATCAACCTCCTGTCAGACCAGCGGTCAGGCAGGAGGTTAAATTTGCAGAAAAGTCTATTTTTTAATCTTGAGCTTCTTCACTTTACTGAATTTACCGAACACATTACTTTTTACAGAATCTTTTTTGTATGCCTTCACCTTGACATAGTAAGTCTTGCCTTTTTTGGGTTTCTTGATGGTGAGCGTGTTCTTAGTGGTTGTCTTAGTGGTTGTTTTACCTTTCTTGAATTTCTTGTCGGTGGAGTAAGTGAACTGATAACCAGCAGCCCCTTGTACCTTCTTGACAGTGATGGTCAGTTTGCCCTTTGTATTTTTGAGGGCAGGGGTTTTGGGCGTGCCGACAGTTACTTTCGTCCATTTTGCGGTAAGGGTAAGGTTACCGGTTACGGGATTACTAAAGTTGTATTTTTGGCTGCCATTGTACCAGCCTGCAAAAATGTATTTCTTTCTCGTAGTTTTGGGTTCAGCGACAGTTTCACCATCTTTCACTGTTACGCTGTTTACCTTGGAACCGCCTTTGCTGTCGAAAGTGACAGTATGTTCAGCCACAGGCTGCTGCGTTGTTTCCTGCTTTGTCACAGTAATGTCAAATGATTTTGTCTTGATTACATCGTCAGCAATCTCATTTCCCTTAACCGTAATGGTGGCAGTCAGCGTCACTTTTGCGTCTTCATTTGCCGGTCTGGTTACAACACCGGTCGCTGAGATTATGCTTTCGTTGGAAGACTTCCAGGCAACCTGTGCGCCGTTGCTGGTTACATCAGGCAGTGTGATATTAGAAGTAACGGTGGTGGGTAAAGTCAGTTCATTTGCGGCTGCGTCAGCGATTGCGTTCAGCTCCTCAGCGCTGAGGGAGACCTTTTTGACCGTGAGGGTAAATGCTTTTTCCACCACTACATCAGGAATAACAGCAGTGCCCTGCGCTGTAATGGCAGCAGTGAGCGTTACTTCTTTGTCACCGTCTTTCGGACGGCTGACGGTTCCCGTGTTAGAGATCAGGTTTTCGTCAGAGGAGGCCCAGGTAATCTGCGCTCCATTTGCAGCGGTTGTCGGAAGAGACAGGTCAGAAGTAACCGTCGTTTCAAGTGTGATTTCTTCAGCGGCTTCTTTTGCTTTTTTGCGGATATCGTCCTGAAGTTTCAGGTTATTATATTCTTCTGTGGTAATTGGCATGATCGTGCCATGGCTTGCGGCAGGTTCCGGCATCGTATAGAGTGTCGTGCCGTTTACCGTTTCCACTTTTTGTTCTCCAAGAATGTGAAAACTTCCAGTGGTAATATCATCTGACAGTCCCGGGAAAATAGTTACGCCTGTGGCGTCTGCAATCAGGCAGAAAATGTCTTCCCCAGTCAAGTTGATATCTTTTAATTTGGCGATATTTTTTGCGTTTTCCACATCATCCTTGTTCAGTTTGAAGATACATGCGCCCTCGATCTGCCCTTTGCTGTAAGCCAGGGAATTGTTATGTACACGTTCCCAGTTTGCAGAAGTCAGGGATTTGCTGCGTTCGCAGTAGACTCTCTTGCTGGGGGTGCCGTTAATCGTATTTCCATCTTCATTCTTCGTATAACGGTAATAGTATTCGCCAGCCTTAATCACGGTCGTGTCAATGACGGAACCAGGAGCTTCGATCCATACCTGTGCCTCAGAGAATGTATAGAAATCTCTGGTTGTAGCGTAGAAGACCCTCTGTTTGCCGTAATTATCAACGGAAGTTTTGGAGGCCCAGAATACCACATATTGTCCGGTGCTGTCATCCCAGTATGCTTCAGGCGCCCAGGTACAGCCAGCATCGTCGGCTGCGACCTTGCATTCTCTCTGCTCAGACCAGTTGATTAAATCGGTGGATTCCCATACCATGATCTTCTGGCTGCCATGTGTCTGATTCTGATCCCAGTTTTGTCCGGGGTAGTGTGTTCCGTTCTGGTCAAGTCCGGCAACGGTCAGGTCGGTGGCAATTAAGTAAAAACGGTCGCCTTCTGGAGAACGGATGATGAAAGGATCACGGAGCCCATGGGTGCCTAAGGTGGATTCTAATATAAATTTTCCATCGTTTAAAGCAGAGAAATTAAGTCCATCCTGGCTGATTCCAAAATAGATTCGCTCATCCTTAATATTTGCATATGGAAAATAAGCAAACAGGTAGTCGGTGGTCTCGGGCATGGTGTAAGCTTTTCTTACAGTACAATTAAATTCTTTGGTTTCGGTTACGGCATTGCTGGTTATGGTTGCTGTCAGTTTGACAGAAGCGTCCTGGCTGACCGGTCTTGTGACAGCGCCGGGAAGAACGGTATCTTGTGCCTGTGTGCTGATAACGTTTTCATTGGAAGAAGTCCAGGTGATGACAGAACCTTTTGCTCCGGATGCCGGCAGGCAGACGTTTCCGCGGATATCGTCTGTATTAGGGATGATAAGAGCCTCTTTATCCAGTTTTACAGCATCCTCATCAGAGATCAGCAGGGGAACCTTAAAGGTAAGTTCTTTGTTGGCAGAGACATTATTTCTTGTGACAGTGGCAGTTAAAGTCACTGTCTTGTCAGTGTCTGCACGCGTGACAGTTCCGTCCTCCGCAATTACCTGAGGATCACTGCTCACCCATTTGGTGATGGCTGCTTCCTTCTCGGGAGAACCATTTAAGGTAGTCTTTGTCGGCAGGACCAGATTTTTGGTAATGGAATTCTTGGAAGAATTTTCGCCCAGGCAGTCCTCTTCTGTCAAGTCGATATCAGAAGCGCTGAAATCATTTTCTGCAAGATTGTTTAACATTGCGTTGATATCTGTCTGCAGCTCTGTCACTTCTTCCTGGGACATTGCCTTATCATAGATCCGGAAATCAGCTACCTTACCTTGAAATTTTGGATCTTTTCCGCCATAAAATGACCAGCCCATATAACCGTCTCTGTCATCTCCGGCAGTCATCAGGTCCTGAAGGGTATAATTACCCGTTTTGTCTGCAACAATAGCGTTTGTTTCCGCCTGCAGGACGCCGTTTTTGTAAAAGCTGAATTTTCCGTTGTCTTTATAAGTTACCGTGATATTCTGCCATTTGTTGGCTTCCAGAGAGCTGTTTCCGCCGATGTCAGCTTCATGGTTATATCCGGGAGATCCATAGCCAACTCCCCCGCGTAAGCATTCGTTCTGATTGGAACAGGCGGTAAAATATAAGTATTTGGTGTTAGAAGAACCGAGGCAGAACATCCAGGATGATTTTACATTTTGGGTAATGTTTACCAGCATATTGATGGTTACTTCTGTCATATCGCTGCCGATCGTCCCGTCAGGAATGTCTGCGTAGCCGCCTTTTAAATCCAGGATATCAATATTGTCGATTTTGCCATTCTCTACAGGAGATACGAGAACTCCGTCATGTCCGTTGTCCGTAATGTCTTTCAGACTACCGTCAGCGTTGAGCGTCATATCCCAATGAAGAATCATGTTTCCATCCGTGGAAGCTGCCTGTACATGATCAAAGCCAGATGTGGGAAACATGGCTGTGGCCATCGCAAGAGCAGTGAAGCCTGCAACGGCAGATTTTAGATACGTTTTCAGTTTCATTTATTTTCCCTCCTTATATATGATATAATAAGCAGGCGCTGTGTAAATAGAAAACGCTGCTTATTTGGTATATTATATCATTAAACATAATATAAAAAAAGAATATTCGGGCAAAATAAATAAAAATAAATAGATTTTTGCTTTAATTTTGTGCGGATTTACAGAGAAATGACTAGGAATGGCAGACGGACGCGGCTGTGGACGATACAGAACGATTACTCACGGATATGGTCCAGACCCTGGGCGATGATGGTAAGCACATGAGAGTCCAGCAGAGAATAATAGATGGTCTTTCCTTCTCTGCGGTTTTTTACCAGGCGGTTTTGTTTGAGAATACTGAGCTGATGGGAAATAGCGCTCTGCGACATGCCCAGTTCCTCGGCGATGTCATAAACACATTTTTCTTCGTCTACCAGGGCGTACAGAATCTGCAGGCGGGTAGGAGTTCCGAATATTTTAAATAATTCTGCTAATTGTTCAAATTCATTTTGATTCATAATGATTCCTTCTTTTCAGCCGATTAATTATAGTGTAATAATTAAAAAATACCATAGAAGGGGAAAACTGTCAAAAGAATAATTACAGTAAGAATAAAAAAATGAAAATTTTACTGACAGCTGTCAATGCGAAATATATTCATTCCAATCTTGCGGTGTACAGCCTGAAAGCCTATGCAGAGAAATATCAGGAACATATTCAGATTGCGGAGTATACCATTAATCACCGGGTGGAGTTTATTTTGCGGGAAATATATAAACAGAAACCAGACGTGCTGTGTTTTTCCTGCTATATCTGGAATTTCCGGTATATACAGGAATTGATTGTGGAGCTAAAAAAACTTCTCCCAGAGATTCCGGTCTGGGTGGGGGGACCGGAGGTGACTTATGAACCAGAAATTTTTCTGGAACAGTATCCAATGGTGACGGGAGTGATGATTGGAGAGGGAGAAGCTGTCTTTCAGGATTTGTGCAGATATTATATAGAAGGAAAAAATGAAATCGGTCTTGCGCAGATTCCAGGATTGGTTTTTCGGGGAATTCAGGGAGAATTGGTGAGAACAGCCAGCAGAGAACCTTTGTGCATGGATCAGCTGCCCTTTTGTTATCACAAGCTGGAGGATTTTACAAACAGGATTATCTATTATGAGACCAGCCGGGGCTGTCCCTTTTCCTGCAGTTACTGCCTTTCTTCTATCGAGAAAGGACTGCGTTTCCGTTCGTTCAAACTGGTAAAACAGGAACTGAAGTTTTTCTTGGACCATCGTGTGCCTCAGGTGAAATTTGTGGACCGCACGTTCAACTGCAACCATGAACATGCTGTGGAAATCTGGCAGTATTTAAAAGCGCATGATAACGGAATCACCAATTTTCATTTTGAGATTTCAGCAGATCTGCTGACAGAGGAAGAGATTGCCCTGATTGCTTCCATGAGACCAGGACTCATTCAGCTTGAAATCGGGGTACAGTCTACGTTTGCACCTGCCATAGAAGAGATTCACCGTACGATGGATTTATCCAGATTGCGGCAGGTGGTATCTTGCCTTAAGCAGGCAGGGACTGTGCATCAGCACCTGGATTTGATAGCGGGGCTTCCCAGAGAAGACTTTTCTGCTTTTGCAGAATCCTTCAGGCAGGTGTATGCCATGAAGCCAGAACAGCTTCAGCTGGGGTTTCTGAAAGTGCTGAAAGGTTCTTATATGTACGAGCATCAGCAAGAATACGGGCTGCTGTATCAGGAGTATCCGCCTTATGAGGTGATGGCGACCAATTGGCTGACCTACGATGAGATTTTGAAAATCAAGCTGGCGGAGGAAATGTTGGAGGTATATTACAACAGCGGGCAGTTTGAGATGACAATGAAGGTACTGGAGCTTATAGAAGATAATCCTTTTCTGCTGTTTATGCATCTGGGAGAATTTTATGAGAGCCGTGGACTGTTGGCAATGAGCCATTCCAGGATTCGGCGGTGTGAAATTCTGCTGGATTATATAGAGGAAAAAGATCCTGAATACCGCGAGTTGTACCAGGAGACATTGACATTTGACCTGTATTACCGGGAGAATATGAAGAGCCGTCCGGGATGGGCGCCTGATTTGTCGGAATATAAGGATATATCCAGACAATATTGTAAAAAAGGAAAGCTCACGCATTTGGAACCCTTCTGGTATGATATGGAGATCATACAGAAGAAAGAAACGCTGGCAGAATATCCGGAAAAAAAGAAAGAACGGAGTTTTTATCTGTTTTCTTATGAACAGCGCCATCCGCTGACTGGACAAGCTGGAGTGTGTATGGTACAACATCTGAATGGAACACGAGACTGCAATGCACGACTCAGTGATGGAGGAAAGAATGTTAGATGAATATGTAGCAGTAGATCTTGAGATGACCGGGCTGCGTGCCCGTACAGACCGTATTCTGGAAATTGGAGCAGTGAAAGTAAAACAGGGACAGATAACAGATTCTTTTCAAAGGCTGGTGAATCCGCAGATGAAGCTGCCGCAGGAAATCGTAGATCTTACCGGAATCACGGATCAAATGGCGGCAGCGGGGTGCGATACAAATTGTGCAGTGGAGGATTTTCTTGTATTTTCAGAAGATCTTCCGCTGGCTGGGCATAATCTTATTTTTGATTACAGTTTTTTAAAACAATATGCTGCCAATCATGGGATTTTGTTGGAGAGAAATGGAATAGACACCTTAAAACTTGCAAGAAAATTTTTGCCGGAGGCAGAAAAGAAGACTCTGGATTTTCTGTGCGGATATCTGAATATTAAACGAGACAGAAACCACCGTGCCCTGGAGGACGCCAGAGCAGCAGCGGAATTATTAGAATATTTCAAAGAACAGTTTGGGCAAAGGGAACCAGAGGCGTTTGTTCCCTGTTATCTTCAGTATAAGGCAAAAAAGCAGCAGCCTGCCACCCAAATACAGAAAAAACGCTTGCAGGAACTGGTGGAATATCATAAGATAGAGCTGAATCGGGAATTGGAGAGCTTAAGCCGCAGCGAGGCATCCCGGATTACAGACCAGATTTATGCACGGTATGGGAAAGTTCCATTGCCGTAAATCGGCTGGCATTTATGCTATTTGTCAGAATAGCCTTCCAGCATGGCAAGAATCGGTTCTCTGTTCAGGGAGTTGAGGGAAGCAGCAGTTGTTTTCAGCTTCTGAATCTTTGCGGTATCACCAGACTCTGCGTAGAGCTGGGCCAGAAGCTGCCAGGTTGCCCGAATATCACTTTTGATGGACACTGCAAATGCCAGGACGCAGATGGCTTCCGCGGTATAGGAAAGCTCCTGGAGACGCTGCCCCCAGGTATTCAAAGTACGGGCCAGAAGGGTAAAATTCTGGTCGCACTGGGTTAATTCCGGAAGATTGGCGGGACCATATTTTAATTTCAGGTCTGTGTTGCTGATTCCGGTCAGATTTAATATTTTTTTCTCTTTCAGGGCAAGAACCTGGGTTTCACACTGCTTTAGCAGGTCATCCTGGAACAGGGCAAAAGGAAGCGTGACGCCGGAAAAATCTACATAATCCAGATTAGAAATATCCTGTCTGCGGGTAAGGTTCGCGGTATTTTCCCGATTCCAGAATGCGTCTTCTGCAGCCTGATTCTGGTGGTTTGCTTTCATACGTTTATAGGAGACAACTGCCATAAAAATAGCAGTCCATCCAATGAGAAGAAAAAAAGCCATAAGATTGAATTCCTTTCTGAAATAAGGTAGTATGTATGGTGAATGGAGGTGAAAACTATGCTGAATTTTAACAATCCCAAAACAAAAAAGACATTTGCGGCAGTGATCGCCATCATCCTGGTGGTGAGTATGGTAGCGGCCGTGTTTCTCTCAGCGTTTGTATAAAATGAAATAACTGGAGGAATTGGGGGATATATGGATTTTCGGGGCATAGAATTCATTTGTACCTGTTCATAATATACAGAAAGAGTAATCTTATGTCAACGAAATTCGTGGTTTGTGTATCTTGAAAAATAATAAGTTTGTGTTAGAATTAGGTAGGTAAAGTATAAACGAAGCAGAATAGTAGGAGATGGACGACTATGAAGAGTTGGAAAAAATACCTGTCAATTGCCGGTGTACTGTTCGTCCTGGCGTTGACAGCGGTTGTTACGATTCCGGTAAATGCGGAAACAGATGAAACATCTACCATTCCGCAGCGGGTGTATTTCGGAGAAGTTTCAGTAGGAGGAATGACCCAGGAAGAGGCAAAAGAAGCAGTAGAAGAATATATAAGCAGCAATCTGAATCAGACGGTCACACTTCAGGCAGGCAAAAATACTGTGCAGGTGCCAGTGTCACAGTTTGGGATTTCCTGGGGGAATCCGGAAATCGCTGAGGAAGCGGCAGGGCTTGGAAAAAGCGGGAACCTCATTGCCCGCTATAAGGCTATGAAGGATCTGGAAAATGAAGATAAAGTGTATGAGCTTTCTTATAAAGCGGACGAAGGGATGATCAGCCAGGTACTGGAGAGCAATGCACAGACATTGAATACGGAGGCAAAAGACGGCGGACTTACCAGAGCGAACGGTGCGTTTACAGTTGTTCCGGGCAGTCAGGGAGTCAGTATTAATATAGATGATTCTAAGGAGATACTGGAAAAATATTTTTCCAGCCAGTGGAAGGGGACCGTCTCTGATCCCATTGAGCTTGCAGCAGATGTGGTTGAACCCAGAGGAAGTGAAGAAGAGCTTGGAAAAGTAAAAGATCTCCTGGGAGGATTTCATACTTCTTATAGTTCTTCAGGAGCCGGACGTTCCAAGAATGTGGAAAACGGAGCGTCTCTAATCAATGGATCAGTCGTTTATCCAGGCGATACTTTTTCCGTGTATGAGGCGGTAAGCCCATTTGATGCAGAGCATGGATATGAACTGGCAGGTTCTTATGAAAACGGTACTACCGTGGAGACTTACGGCGGAGGCATATGCCAGGTGTCTACCACTTTATATAATGCGGTGATCCGTGCAGAGCTGGAGATTACAGAGCGTTCCAACCATTCTATGATTGTAGGCTATGTGGATCCTTCAGCAGATGCAGCGATTGCAGGAACCTATAAGGATTTAAAATTTACGAACAATACGGACGCGCCAATTTATATAGAAGGATATACAGAAGGCAGAGAGCTATATTTTAATGTGTTCGGAGAAGAAACCAGGCCTGCTAACCGGGAGGTAAGTTTTGTAAGTGAAACTTTGTCCACGACAGAGCCGGGGACTCAGTATCAGGCGTCTTCAGGCCATGCGATTGGGTATATCAGTCAGAAACAGTCATCTCATACCGGCTATACGGCACAGCTCTGGAAAGTGGTAACGGTTGACGGCGTTGAGAAGAGCCGTGAGATATTCAACAAGAGTACTTATAAGGCATCCCCGCGGATTGTGGTTGTGGGAACTGCTTCTGCCAATCCTGAAGCGGTGAATGCTATGAACGCGGCAGTTGGAAGCCAGAATGAGGGAACGATCCGTGCAGCGGCAGCCCAGTGGAATGACGCTGCTCAGGCAGCGGCTCAGCAGGCAGCCCAACAGGCGGCAGAAGCGGCGGCTCAGCAGGCAGCCCAGCAGCAGCAACAGCAGCAACAACAGCAGCCGCCAGAAGGCGGAGAGAAGCCGAAGGATGAACAGCCGGAAGGCGGAGATGATAAACCGAGTAAAAACGATAAAAATGATAAAGAGGATGAAGGCGAAGACGAGGGTGACGAGGAGTAGCAGTCCTGACGAAGAAAATCTGAGACTGACAGAACCGAATCATACGTCTGCAAGGCTGTTTCAGTATTGAAACAGCCTTAACTTACATTATAAGAACATTCTCTGGAACAGTTATACTCTGCTGAGTGTTTTTATAATGTAAGTTAAGGGAGAGACAGAAAATGAAAGTTGGAAAGATACCAGAAAATGTATTGAAACGCTCTGTGTTTAAACAGATACATACAAGACGAGAAGAGGTAATTCTGGGAGCTGGCGTAGGCGAGGATTGTGCAGCCATAAAACTTTCGGAAGACGAGATGTTTGTGATTTCTACAGATCCAGTTACCGGTACAGCGACAGATATCGGACATCTTGCCATCCATATTACCTTAAATGACCTTGCTTCTGCAGGGGCAGAACCAGTGGGAGTTATGCTGACCCTTCTTCTGCCAGAGCATGCTCAGGAGGCAGACTTAAAGCAAATGATGGGGCAGATAGAGCAGGCATGCGCGCAGGCGAAGGTGCAGATTATGGGCGGCCATACAGAGGTGACAAGAGCGGTCAGCCAGCCAGTGGTAAACGTATGCGGTGTGGGAAAGGTGAAGAAAACAAAACTTATTTCCACGGCAGGAGCCAGGCCGGGAGATGATATTATTGCCAGCAAGTGGATTGGGCTGGAGGGAACTTCTATTATTGCAAAAGAAAGAGAACAGGAATTATTGAAACGTTATTCTCAGAAGCTGATTCGAAAAGCGCAGCAGTTTGACCAGTATTTGTCAGTACTGCCAGAGGCAGCCGTGGCCATGAAGTCCGGCGTGAGTGCGATGCATGATGTAACAGAGGGAGGGATTTTCGGCGCCCTATGGGAGCTTGCGGAAAGCTCTGGCGTTGGACTTGAAATTGATTTAAAGAGAATACCAGTAAAACAGGAAACCATTGAAGTCTGTGAATATTTTGGCATTAACCCTTATGAGCTGATTTCCAGCGGATGTATGCTGATGGCGTCGCCGGATGGCAATACATTGCTGCGGGAATTAGATAAAGCGGGAATACATGCTTCTCTTATTGGAAAAGCCACAGAGGGCAATGACAGGATATTGCTGAATCAGGAGGAACGAAGATTTCTGGAACCTCCCAAAACAGACGAATTGTACAAGGTATTATAGATAAGATATAGAAGATGGAAGGGTTCATATTATGGAGATAAGAGAGAAAATATTAACATTTATAGAGAAAAACAGCAGAGTGGATCTGAAACAGCTTGCTATTATGCTGGGCATGGAAGAGGCAGCCGTGGCAAATGAGCTGGCAGCTATGGAAGAAGAACATATTATCTGCGGATACCATACGCTGATTGATTGGGAAAAGACCAGTATTGAAAAGGTAAATGCGTTGATCGAGGTGCGGGTAACGCCTCAGCGCGGCAGAGGTTTTGACAGTGTGGCCGAGCGGGTTTATAATTACCCAGAGGTAAATGCGGTTTATCTGATCTCTGGAGGTTATGATCTTTTAGTGACCCTGGAAGGCAAGACGCTGAGAGAAGTTGCACAGTTTGTATCAGATAAGCTTTCCACCCTGGATTCTGTACTTAGCACCAAGACCAATTTTATTCTGAAAAAGTATAAGGATCATGGAACCGTGATTGCAAAACCGAAAGAGGATGAAAGGATGCTGGTGAGCTTATGAGAAATCCATTATCAGAACGCATTACAGATATTCCGTTTTCAGGGATCCGAAAATTTTTTGACATTGCGGCGGAGATGAAGGATGTGATTTCTCTGGGAGTGGGAGAACCGGACTTTGACACACCCTGGCATATTCGGGACGAGGGGATTTATTCTCTGGAGAAAGGAAGAACAGCATATACCTCTAATGCAGGCTTGAAAGAACTAAAAATAGAAATTGCAAAGTATCTGGAGCGCAGATTTCAGGTATCCTATCATTATGACACAGAAATGATGATTACGGTTGGCGGCAGTGAAGCTATTGATATTGCGATGCGTGCCATGTTAGACCCAGGAGATGAGGTGCTGATTCCCCAGCCCAGCTATGTATCCTATGAGCCTTGTGCTGTCCTGGCGAATGGAGTGCCGGTGATTATCAACCTCAAAGAAGAAAATGAGTTCCGTCTTACGGCGCAGGAACTTACGGATGCCATTACACCAAGAACAAAACTTCTGGTATTGCCGTTTCCAAATAACCCTACGGGCGCTATTATGCAGAGAAAGGATCTGGAGGCGATTGCCAGAATTATAATAGATCATGATTTGTATGTCATCAGCGATGAGATTTATGCCGAACTGACCTATCAGCAGGAGCATGTAAGCATTGCCTCTCTGCCGGGAATGCGGGAGCGGACGGTACTGATCAATGGATTTTCCAAAGCGTATGCTATGACAGGATGGCGGCTGGGCTATGCCTGTGCTCCAAAAGTGATTTTGGAACAAATGCTGAAAATTCACCAGTATGCTATTATGTGCGCTCCTACTACCAGCCAGTATGCAGCGGTGGAAGCAGTGCGGAATGGAGATGAAGACGTGATAAGCATGCGCGAAGAATATAATGGCAGAAGACGTTATCTTATGCACAGGTTTGAGGAAATGGGGCTGTCCTGTTTTGAGCCATTTGGAGCCTTTTATGCTTTTCCATGTATCAAAGAGTTCGGCATGAGTGCGGATGAATTTGCTACACGTATGCTGCAGGAGGAAAAGGTAGTGGTGGTTCCCGGAACAGCTTTTGGAGAATGCGGGGAGGGATTTCTGCGGATTTCCTATGCGTATTCTCTGGAGAAATTGGAGGAAGCATTGAACAGAATGGAAAGGTTTATTACGAAACTCCGTCAGCAGAAATAGAAACAGTTTCCATGTGTAATTCAGAGGAGAAAATGTATGGCAGAATTAAATATTGTGCTCTATGAACCGGAAATTCCGGCAAATACCGGAAATATCGGGCGGACTTGTGTTGCTACGGGAACAAGGCTTCATCTCATTGAGCCGCTGGGGTTTCAGTTGAGTGAGAAGGCAGTTAAACGTGCCGGTATGGATTACTGGCAGGAACTGGATGTTACCAGATATTTGAACTGGCAGGATTTTCTTGACAAAAATCCTGAGGCGAAAATCTACATGGCTACTACCAAAGGGCGGAAGGTATATACAGAGGTCTGCTACGAACCGGACTGTTATATTATGTTTGGCAAGGAAAGCGCTGGAATCCCGGAAGAAATTTTAAAGGAATACCCTGATATGTGTGTCCGTATTCCTATGGTTGGAGAAACACGTTCTCTCAATTTGTCTAATTCTGCGGCTATTATACTGTATGAGGCGCTGAGACAGAATCAGTTTGGCCATATGAAGCTGGAGGGGCAATTGCATCACTTAAGCTGGGATGAGGTAGAAACATGAATTTTATAGAAGCAAGGAAGCTGGTACATGAATATATCCGGCGGGATGAAGAAGGCAATGTGGAGAGCATTCTGACTGCGCTTAATCAGGTGGATCTGGATGTGAAACAGGGAGAATTTGTGGCAGTTCTGGGTCATAACGGCTCTGGAAAATCCACGCTTGCCAAGCATTTGAATGTGCTGCTGAGTGCAAGCGGCGGGACACTTTGGGTAGATGGAAAAGATACAGAAAATGCAGACAATCTCTGGGCGATTCGGCAGAATGCAGGTATGGTGTTTCAAAATCCGGATAATCAGATTATCGCCAGTGTGGTGGAAGAGGATGTAGCCTTTGGACCGGAAAACATTGGCGTTCCCACTCCAGAAATTTGGAAACGGGTGGAACGAAGCTTAAAGTCAGTGGGAATGATAAAATACCGTGAGCATTCGCCTAACAGGCTCAGCGGAGGACAGAAGCAGAGAGTAGCCATTGCAGGAGTGATGGCTATGGAGCCCAAATGCATTGTATTGGACGAGCCTACGGCAATGCTGGACCCCAATGGGCGGCGGGAAGTACTGGACGCGGTGGAGCAGTTGAATAAAGAAAAAGGCATTACAGTAATCCTTATTACCCATTATATGGAAGAGGTGGTCCGGGCGGACAGGGTATACGTGATGGACAATGGGAAGGTAGTAATGCAGGGTAATCCCAGAAGTATTTTCTCCCAGGTGGATACGCTGAAATCCTATCGTTTGGACGTGCCGCAGATTACAATGCTTGCCTATGAACTCAAAAAGGAAGGTTTCAATATTCCAGAGGGAATTTTGACCAGGCAGGAGCTGGTGGAGGCATTATGTCAATTATATTAGATAAAGTCAACTATGTTTACAGTGAGAAAACTGCATATGAAATTCATGCGCTCAAAAATATTAATCTTAAAATAGAAGATGGAGAATTTATTGGTGTGATTGGGCATACCGGTTCTGGCAAATCCACGTTAATTCAGCATTTAAATGGCTTGATGCATGCCACTTCCGGCGGAATTTATTATAATGGGCAGGATATTTATGATGAAGACTATGACCGCAAGAAACTGCGTGGAAGAGTAGGGCTGGTATTTCAATATCCAGAGCATCAGCTGTTTGAGACAACTATTTTTGCAGATGTGTCTTTCGGACCCAAAAACCAGGGGCTTTCTAAAAAAGAGGCGGAACTTAAAGCTTTTACAGCGCTGCGCAGTGTTGGGCTGCCGGAAGATTACTGGTATCGTTCTCCGTTTGAACTCAGCGGAGGACAGAAGCGGAGGGTGGCAATCGCAGGTGTACTTGCCATGGAGCCGGAGGTGCTGATACTGGATGAGCCTACGGCGGGACTGGACCCCAGAGGACGTGATGAGATTTTGGATCAGGTGGCAAAACTTCATGAAGAACGTAATATGACAATTATTCTCGTATCTCATAGTATGGAGGATGTGGCAAAATATGTAGAACGGCTGATCGTAATGAATCAGGGAAGCATAATGCTGGACGGTACGCCGGGAGAGGTATTTGCCCATTATCAGGAACTGGAAGCAGTAGGGCTTGCCGCGCCCCAGATTACTTATCTGATGCATGATCTGAGAAAACGCGGAATTCAGGTGCCAGGCATCGCCACAACCTTAGAAGAGGCAAAGGAAGCGATTCTGCAGGCATTTAAGAAGTAAAGTAGGAGACAGTATGTTAAGAGATATTACAATCGGACAATATTATCCGGCAGATTCTGTGATTCACAGGCTGGACCCCAGAACCAAACTTATGGCAGCAATGCTCTATATTCTGTCTCTCTTTGTATTTCAGGGCTGGGCGGGATTTGCGGCAGTGACGCTGGCGCTGGTTTTGATGATTGCGCTTTCGAAGGTTCCCTTTGGCTATATGGTGAGAGGATTAAAGGCAATTGCTGTAATTTTGATTATAACAATACTTTTTAATCTGTTTCTCACACCTGGAGAAACTATAGTGGAATTCTGGAAATTGAGAATTACCTGGGAAGGGCTGAAAAATGCAGGATTTATGGCAGTTCGCCTGACATATTTGATACTGGGAAGTTCTATATTGACTCTGACGACTACGCCGAATCAGCTTACGGACGGGATGGAAAAGGCATTGAAGCCTTTCAATAAGCTGCATGTCCCGGTACATGAAATTTCCATGATGATGTCTATTGCCCTGCGTTTTATTCCTATCTTGATAGAAGAGACTGATAAGATTATGAAAGCGCAGCTTGCCAGGGGAGCAGATTTTGAGAGCGGCAATCTGATAAAAAAAGCAAAATCCATGGTGCCTCTTTTGGTGCCGCTGTTTATCTCTGCCTTTCGGCGTGCGAACGATCTGGCCATGGCAATGGAAGCGCGCTGTTACCATGGCGGTGATGGAAGGACAAAGATGAAGCCTTTGAGATATAAAAAAGCAGACATTGCGGCATATTTGCTGTCGGCCGGATATTTTGCAGGCGTGATTGCGCTTAAAGTACTATTGTAAAAAAGGCCTGGATGGAAGGGGAAATATATGAGACGGATCAAGCTGGTGGTGGCTTATGACGGAACCAATTACTGTGGCTGGCAGCTGCAGCCCAATGGGGTAACGATAGAAGGGATGCTGAACAATGCTTTATCAGAATTACTGAGAGAAGATATCCAGGTGATTGGAGCCAGCCGGACAGACGCGGGCGTCCATTCTCTTGGAAATGTGGCTGTTTTTGACACCGCTGCAAGAATCCCGCCGGAAAAAATCTGTTATGCTTTAAACCAGCGTCTGCCCGAGGATATTGTCGTACAGAGTTCCAGTGAGGTGCCTTTTGATTTTCATCCCAGAAGATGCTACAGTGAGAAAACTTATGAGTACCGGATTTTAAACCGGAAGATTCCAGATCCAACCATACGGCATAATACATATTTTTACTATCGGCATTTGGACGTCGAAAAAATGCAGCAGGCGGCAGGGGATCTGGTAGGACGCCATGATTTTAAAAGTTTCTGTTCTGCGAGGACTTCCGTGGAGGATACTGTGCGGGAGATTCTTTTATGTACGGTAGAGAGATCTGCGAAAGATATAGTGACGATACGGGTAACAGGAACGGGATTTTTGTATAATATGGTGCGCATTATTGCAGGAACATTGATTTCAGTTGGCGTTGGAGAGATAAAACCAGAAGCATTGAGTGAGATTCTTGTGAAAAGAGACAGAAGTGCAGCAGGTCCCACTGCACCGGCAAAGGGATTGACAATGCAGGAGATAAAATATGGGAAAAGTACTTGATATTTTACTAAAATATCAAGTATAATTTATATCAAGCTATACAATTCAGTTACACGAAAATAAAATGCAGCCTGAAAGAGGTGAAAGGAGATTTAGGTATGTTTTTGCGTAAAATTGATGGGATGAAGATTCGGGAGAAACTGAAATTTGGCTACAGCCTTGTGATTGGCTTGATGGTTGTGATCGCAGTATTTTCTATTATAGGATTGTTTTTTGTACAGGGAAAAATGAACGATTATATCAATGGCGCCCAGGCAGCAGACACAGCAGTGAAACAATGCAGGATCAATATGAATGCGGCAGCCAGGAATATTCGGGAAATGACGTTGAATGCAAATCGAAATACCTATGAAGATTATCGGAATAAAGTAGAAGAATGTGCGCAGGTCATGGGGGAATCCATAGAAGAGCTGAAGGAAGCAAAGGTAGTGAATGAAGAATTAACCCTTCGTTATGAGACTGCAGTTGAAGAATGGCTGAAGATTGGTTATTCCATTATGGGTGCTGTGGAAGGAGGAGAACAGTCAGAAGCGGCAAGGATGATTATCAATGAGTGTTCTCCTGCTTTGCAGGAGGCAGCCGGAATTTCAGAAGAGATTGATGATGAGACGGATACTGCAAAGAAGCAAGCGGTAAATCTTGCGGAAAAGACGGTTATTTTTGTGACGGTAGTGGTAATTCTGATATTGGCTCTTGCAATTCTTCTGGCAGTGAAAGCGGGAACCAAAATTGTCAGAAGCATTGTCAGTCCGCTGAAAGAGATCGAAGATGCGGCAACAGAATTATCTCATGGAAATTTACATACAGAAGTGACCTGCCAGAGTGAAGATGAGATTGGCACATTGGCGGATGCTCTTCGAAGTTCTTTTCATCACTTGAGTTCTTATGTAGAGGATATTGACCGTGCCATGAAAGAATTTTCCCAGGGAAATTTTGATGTAAAGGCAAATGTGGATTATCAGGGGGATTTCTGCAACATCGAAAAATCTTTTATGGAATTTGAAAAAAATATGGCGGATATGGTGAAAAATGTGCAGTCAGTGGCAGATCAGGTTACCAGGGCTTCTGAGCAGATTTCAGCCAGTTCCACAGAGCTTGCAGAGGGAGCTTCTGAGCAGGCAGGTGTGACAGAAGAACTTTCTGCTACAGTGGAAAGTGTTTCTGAGCAGATTGATATGAATGCGAGAGAAGCACTGAATATCAGCTATGAAGTACAGCAGGTTGGAGAGGAAATTGATTACAGTAACAAGAAAATGCAGGAAATGGTAACATCCATGGAGCGTATCAGTGATTCTTCCAATCAGATTGGAAAGATCATAGCGACTATCAATGAAATTGCAGATCAGACCAACCTTCTGGCATTGAACGCCTCCATTGAGGCTGCCCGTGCCGGAGATGCAGGAAAAGGTTTTGCGGTAGTGGCAGACCAGGTGTCGCTGCTTGCGGCGCAAAGTGCCCAGGCCGCAAAAGAGTCTACGGCATTAATTGAAGAATCCGTCTGTGCGGTTAAGAGCGGAATGGTGACTGCACATGATACCGCAGACCAGCTTGAAAACGTTGTAAAGGGAGCACGTGATATTATCAGCAAAGTGAACCTGATTGCAGAAGCTTCCAAGGAGCAGGCGGGAGCTGTTGATCAGATTAACAGTGGCGTCGATCAGATTAATCATGTGGTTCAGAATAATTCAGCCACCTCACAGGAGTGTGCTGCGGCCAGTCAGGAAATGACAGCCCAGGCAGAGAGTCTGACGGGAATGATCCGGGAATTCAAAGTCGGAAAGTTTTAAATTTTTACAGTGAACCGTTTCCATCACTTTGTGCTGGAAACCTTTTGGTGCTAAAAATCAAAAAATCAGGAAACTCAAAAAAATAAGTGTTGACAGACACAAGCGCTTGTAATAAAATATACAAGTATGGCAAGTTAGAAATGCAAGCCTTACTCCGGCGAAGCGTTTTTGCTTTGAAGTACAAGGAAAAATGTAAATGGTGTGAAAAAGATAGAACGGATGAAATCTTAGGAAGCAGGAATTGTCAGATATAGATTTCTATGGAAATCAAGGGACGGCATCCGGATATCAGAGTAACATTGTATAATTCAAGGAGGTAACATTTAATGAAAACTTTTATGGCCAGCCCGGCAACAATTGAAAGAAAATGGTATGTGGTTGATGCTGAAGGAAAGACACTGGGTCGCTTGGCATCTGAGATTGCTAAGGTGTTGAGAGGAAAGAATAAACCGATTTTCACTCCGCACATTGATACTGGTGATTACGTAATTGTTGTCAATGCAGACAAAGTAAAAGTAACCGGTAAGAAATTAGACCAGAAGATTTATTACCATCATTCTGATTATGTAGGTGGAATGAAAGAGACTACCTTAAAGGAGATGTTGGCAAACAAACCGGAAAGAGTAGTTGAGCTTGCTGTTAAGGGAATGCTTCCAAAGGGACCTTTGGGAAGGCAGATGTATAAAAAGCTGTTTGTATATGCAGGACCGGAACACAAACATGAAGCTCAGAAACCAGAAATTTTGACATTTTAATCAGGAGGTAAGAAGAGATGGCTAATGCAAGATATTATGGAACGGGAAGAAGAAAAAAATCTATTGCCAGGGTATATTTAATGCCAGGGACAGGCAAAGTTACAATTAATAAAAGAGATATTGATGATTATTTAGGTCTTGAAACTTTAAAGGTTATTGTTCGTCAGCCGCTGGTGGCAACCGAGACAGTTGACAAGTTTGATGTTTTGGTAAACGTACGCGGAGGCGGCTATACTGGCCAGGCGGGAGCAATCCGCCATGGTATCGCCAGAGCTCTGCTGCAGGCAGATGCTGATTACAGACCCGTACTCAAGGCGGCAGGATTCCTGACACGTGATCCAAGAATGAAGGAGAGAAAGAAATACGGTCTTAAAGCTGCTCGTCGTGCTCCACAGTTTAGCAAGCGTTAGGCAGATATTTACGAACAAAAAGAAACGGAAAACCCACAAACAGATTTTGTTTGTGGGTTTTTTAATACAAAAAAAGTGGATAATGTGTTTGACAAAAGTTATCATATATGATAACATAAAGGCAGACAAAAGAAGTGATTAAAATTATCGAATTAGATTTCTACATGAAAGAAAATGGTAAAATTCCAGTGCAAGATTTTTTGTATTCACTTAACCCGAAACTAAGAGCGAAAGCTTTTAGTGATATTGAGTTATTAAAAGAGTTAGGCACGGAATTGAGAGAGCCGTATGTGAAACCTGTAAAGGGGAAAGATAATAAAGGCTTGTTTGAATTACGGGTAAAGTTTTCAAGTGACATAGCAAGAATATTTTACTTTACATATTATAACAATAAGTTTGTGTTGCTGCATGGGTTTATTAAAAAGACTATGAAGACACCTGAAAACGAAATAAAGAAAGCAAGAAAGTATATGGAAGATTATAAACGGAGGTCTCAATTATGAGTAGAACAGGAATATCTTTTGAAGAAATGAAAGCTGATATGCTCAAGGATGAAGAATTTAAAATAGAATATGAAAAATTAAAGCCTCGATATGAAGCAATTGAACAGATCATAAGAGCAAGAAAAGAACAAAATATAACACAAGCAGAACTTGCTAAAAGAGTAGGAACACAAAAAAGTAATATTTCCAGATTGGAAAGTGGAAATTATAACCCCAGTTTGGATTTTCTTGCAAAAATAGCGGAATCACTTGGAAAAAAGATATCTGTAACGTTAAATTAGAGTAATTATCAAATGTACTCCAGAAGGAAAGGGTACTTAATAGGACAGTATAATGTAACTATGCAAAAACAAGATTATTATAACGAATTTTTTGAATTAGGGCAACAGAAAATTAACTTTAGTTTCTTCAAATTGTGTTTACCTGATGACGATCCGGTCTATACCCTGAAAAAAGTGATGGAGGAATTAGATTTTTCTGGCTTGTTAGCCAATTGTTCAGATAAGGGAAGAACCGGGAATTCCTGCGCCGCATGGAAAAAGAAGGGCTGATTACGCTGAAAACGCTTTTTATCGATGACACAAAAATAGAAGCCAATGCAAACCGCTATACATTTGTATGGAGAGGAACGGTCAATTATCAATAAATATCATCGTTTTCTTCATGATGAAATCAAAAAATTCGAAGGAAAAACAGACTGCTTAGAAAAAGTGCGCTTTCAAAAATGCAGTTAAGGGTTTTCTGCACCCCAAAATATAGCTGGAAAAGAAAAATAAAAATCTCCCAAAGAATATCAAGTATCCAAAATGCTGATTTCTATGGGAGATTCTTATTTTGAGAGTTAGAGTTTAAAAATCGGTATTAACCGACAGCCCCTTCACATCCGATGTGATCTTATTTTACTTTAAACAGATTAAATAGAGTCAGCGAAAAGAGAATTTCCTTGTACACTATATTTCCCAGAAGATGTATAACCACTGGCAGCATTCGCTTTTGTGGTAGAATAATAATCTACAAGTGATGCGTTGGTGGCAATGGAAGAACCATAATTTTTGAAAAATTTCTGTACCTTGGACATATCTGAATTCTTAAAGGTGTTCTCATCAATACTCAATCTGCCTTTTTTGTCCAGAGTAATTCCGAACTCTTTAAGTGCATCTGCATTTTTCGCTGTTGTCTCCCTGATTTGAGACAAGTTTGATATAATACCGGAATTTGAGCTGGACTCAGCGGCGTCAAACATATTATTGTAATTGCTTACAAAGCTCTTTGCTGTGGCAAAGATTTTGTCAATATCGTATTTATCTGTTTCCTTGCCGTCTTTATCCTTTATTTTTTCATATAATTTATCAGATGCCAGAGATTCGCTGTCTGCCTTGAGGGCGGCTGCACTGGAACTTGCGGTATTATTTGTCTTATTATCTGTAGTGTTTGTGACGCCTGCAAACTCAAGACGTGAAGTAACCATAGAACCATAACTCATGACATCTTTGCTGGAAAACAAATCCTGTACTTTCGAAAGATCTGTTGCCCTCAGCTTATTTTCATTAAGCTGAAGTGTTCCATTTGAATTAATTGTAACGCCAATTTCCGAAAGTTTATCCGCATTTGCAGATGTGCTCTTCATCATATTTGCTACATGTGCTGTTTTGTTTGTCATTGTGGAACGTTTTGATGCGTTCACAACATCATTATACTCCGACACATAAGCTTTCATGGCAGAGACTACTTTATCTGCCGCAGTCTGACCGTTCTCTGTGTTTGTATAAGTGTTGTCATTCTGCAGTGTTGAAACAGATTTCTTCAGGTTGGAGATTCCTGTTACCAAATTAGAATTTGCCTCTTGTACCTCTTCAGAAACCTTCGGATTCCTGCGCTCTTCCAAAATTTTTTCGAGAATGCCGCTGCCGGAACGGTTTGCTGTGCCAGTCGACGTTGTACTTGAACCTGGTCCTGAACCATAATAAGCCTTCATAAGCTTAGAGTAGCTGCCGCTCTTAATGCTGGCATAATCTGACAAAAAATTTGTACTGCCGGATTTGCTGCCGTTGGATGAAAGGCTCTGGAATAATTGGGAATAACCCTGATTCATACCTACGTTACTCATTATCATCACTCCTTTGAATAAAAATGTGAACATCCATGTCCTTACGTTTGATATATACAATATATCATAGTAAAATTTTTTATAGTTACTATCAGTATAACACGCCAATTTTTGAATTGCAAGATGACTTTAGAAAATTTCACGGCAATTTCACGGCAACAAAGACTTGATAAATTTCAGGCCAATATAAAACAAGGTGTTATCTTTCAAGAAAATTTCTCCATATTTTCTGGTGCTTTACCGCTTTCTTTCCAGAAGCAGTGTTTCTTACCAAAAGTTTTTCTTTTACGCATCAGGCTCTTGTAAAATTAAAACTTGACTACAATAATCCCATTCACCACACGGATCGACCCTGCCGCCGGATAGGAGGGCATCCCCTGCACTTCTGGCAAGGATTCAATGGCTGCCAGGTCTGCAACTTCCTCATGGCGGAATCCGCACCAGCGGTATAAGGATATTTTCCATCTGCTAAACACGTTTCCATATGGTATAATCTGCGCATTAAGTTCCTGTGTATACCGGGTTGACTGGTACAGGTTCTCCTGGTTCACGTAAGCAATAGGGAGTTCCCGGTTATATCCTTCTGTACTTTCAATTCTTGTAGCTAAAGACGTCATCCAAGAAATCATCCCTGTTTGCTGGAATTCTGCCTGCAAATAGCACACATTTGCATAATGGGTATAAAAGACCGCAACATATAAGAGTAATGCGCTTAAACACAGCATACCATATTTTTTCACTTTTTTTGCATTCAGGCTAAGCCTTTCTATTAGTATGACAGGAAGGATAAACACCATTACTTTTGCATACATCATAATGCTGTGAATACTGTCAATATCACCCATTAAATATAATAAATTAACCCCAATGGGAAAACAAAGCAAACCGACTGAAAGGAAAGCAGAAGAGCTTTTTTCCCTCTTCACGCATTGTACGATGTGCCATGCCAGAAGGCATACGGAAATGGCCAAAACCACAAAATATACAGGCCGTACAGACTGCATATACATATCTGTATTTCCTCCTTTGGTTGGGAGGATAAAATCTTTCCACGCCAGCAGAATTCCATGCAGCAGAGTTTTTAAATCTGTCTGCCCCATCCCGCTTATATTCTGGTAGGCAGATAATGAAATACCTTTGCTTGCAAGTACGATACGATTTGCAAGCAAATAAAAAATAATCCCCACAAGCAGGGAAATTACCATGTACAAGCCTCTCCGGAATTGTTCCCAGATTTTTTTCTCTGGCTCCAAAATAACATCATTCAGGAAACAGAGCAAAAGCACTGTCGCCGCCAACGGCAAATAGGCCTGATATATTCCCAGCGACAGGCATTGGCATACTGCCCCTGCTAAAATTCCACACCAGGGGTTTTTGGCTGCCCATACCAAATATACTCCAAGTAATGCCAAAAATACTGCAAACGCATAATAAGCTGCCGTAAACATATATCCATACGTTGACGTCCAGGAAGGGAATACCGCCATCAAAGCGCCAAGCAATATGCAGCTGGATATCCGTTCCAGCCGGAACATTTCCACAAGCAGCATAGTTCCCGAGGCTATCAAAAATAAGCACAGAATGCCATTAAACCAAGGGAGACTGACATTTCCCAAATATTTCTGCATGACGTCCCCTAACATGCCAAGGAACCATCTGCCAAGGTTATAAGTTCCGCCCACTCCAAAAGCATGAGCGGCATCATCATGCCAGGAAAATTTATTCAAAAACATGTACCCGTGTGCGGCAAGCCCCCACAGAAGCGTGGAAAAAAATGCAGCCCAATGCTGCTTTTTGATATAATCTGTTAGTTCCCACTGTTTCAAAGCAGGTTCTTTTGCCTCCTTTCCTTGCTGTATGATATTTTTATTCCTTCTTCCCATATTTTTTCTCCTATTCTGCATAGTTTCCTTCAATTTTTCATATATTTTTACGCTTAGTTGCAGCCCTGCTGCCCGCTCTTTCCACAAGCCTCACTGATGCATTACATTATTTTCTTTACATCTTCGCCATTTGTTTCCCCAATGATAAAATGAGGTCTTCGTTTTGTTTCCATATATGTCTTTGCGATATACTGACCCATAATCCCCAGACAGAACAGCTGGATTCCGCCGATAAATATGATAGCGCATACAGTAGAAGCCCACCCATCCACTGGGTCGCCAAAGACAATTTTGCGCACAATGATTGCCCCCAGCATGAGGAACGAAAAAAATGTCATAAAAACTCCGAACAGGGAGGCAATACTTAAGGGAGCCTGTGAAAAATTAATAATCCCGTCTACTGCATATTTGAACAGTTTCCAGAAATTCCATTTGGTTTCCCCGGCAACCCGCCCCACATTTTCATAAGGGAGCCAATAGGTTCGAAAACCAACCCACCCGTAAATCCCTTTGGAAAAACGGTTATATTCGCACATGGAAACTATGGCATCTACCATGTCCCGCTTCATCATGCGGAAATCCCTTGCCCCATCCACGATATCTGCATCTGAAATTTTATTGATGATACGGTAAAATTTCCTTGCAAACCAGCTTCTGATTGGCGGCTCCCCGGTACGGTTCATGCGCCTTGCCGCCACACTGTCATATTCTCCTCCTTCCAATATGCCAAGCATTTCCGGAAGCAGGGAAGGAGGGTCCTGCATGTCGGCATCAAGGACAGCCACATAGTCCCCATGGGCATTGCAGAACCCTGCATACATTGCAGCCTCTTTGCCAAAATTTCTGGAAAATGACAGATACTTTACACAACGATCTTGTTTGGCAAGGCTCTTTAAGACAGCCAGTGTCTGGTCTTTGGAGCCGTCATCCACAAACAGCAGTTCATAGTCACAGCCCATCCCTGCAAGCACTTCTGATGCCGCATTGTAAAAAAACGGGAGGGATTCCTGCTCATTATAACAAGGTACAATTAATGTGATTGTCTTCCCTGTGCGGTTTGCCGTATGGTCTGCACTGCTGCCAATGCCCGAGGCATCTGTGCAAACGTCCGGGCTTTCCATATTAATGTTTTTCATTTTACCCTTGTCCATTTTCTTTCACCTTCCATACTTCTGTTTCTTAATTTTATATACCTCAGCGTTATTTTGTCTACTTATAGCGCAAAAACTTCATTTTTTCGACACAATTCGACAAGTACAAATATCGGTTGTTGTTAAAAATTGGGCAAACTCAAATTTAAGAAAACCTTGACATTCACACAGAAAGGTAGTATGTTATATACGAAAGATTTGAAAATTCAATATTGTAATAATTTCTCTTATTCAGAGTGGTGGAGATACATAGGATCTGTGAAGCCACGGCAACCCCTCTACGGAAGGTGCCAGCCTGAGCGAGTAATCGAACAATAAGAGGATTTGATTATCTTTTCGCCTATCAGGTCCGCTTATTTGTAATAAGCGGATTTTTTCGTTCTATCAGGAAAACCTTGTCACGCTAAAGTGCGAAAGTGTCTTTCCTATATTAAAACAATTCGAAGGAGGAACTTAAAATGGAAAAAAGATTATTTACATCAGAATCTGTTACAGAAGGACATCCAGATAAAGTCTGCGATGCGGTTTCTGATGCGATTTTGGATGCATTGATGGAGCAGGACCCTATGAGCCGTGTAGCATGTGAGACAGCGGCCTGTACCGGATTTGTGCTGGTAACAGGAGAGATTACGACTAAGGCGCAGATTGATATTCCACAGATTGTGAGAGATACAGTCAATGAGATTGGATATCATGATGCGGCTACTGGTTTTGATGGAAATACCTGCGCAGTGATGGTGGCGCTGGATCAGCAGTCGGCAGATATCGCCATGGGTGTGGATAAGGCATTGGAAGCAAAGGAAAACAAGATGTCTGAGGAAGAGATAGAGGCTATCGGAGCAGGCGATCAGGGAATGATGTTCGGCTATGCGACGAATGAGACGCCAGAACTGATGCCATATCCTATTTCTCTGGCACATAAACTTGCTTTGCAGCTTACCAAGGTCCGCAAAGACGGAACATTGAACTATTTAAGGCCAGATGGCAAGACACAGGTATCCGTGGAATACGATGAAGAGGGACATCCCAAAAGACTGGAGGCAGTGGTTTTGTCTACCCAGCATGATGCAGAAGTAACACAGGAACAGATTCATGCAGATATTAAAAAACATGTATTTGATCCAGTGCTGCCCGCAGAAATGATAGACAGTGAGACAAAATTCTTTATTAACCCCACGGGACGTTTTGTGATCGGCGGACCTCATGGAGACGCAGGTCTTACCGGACGTAAGATTATTGTCGATACATACGGCGGATATGCACGTCATGGCGGCGGAGCATTTTCCGGTAAAGACTGTACTAAGGTGGACCGTTCTGCAGCTTATGCAGCACGTTACGTTGCAAAAAATATTGTTGCGGCAGGGCTGGCTGAAAAGTGTGAAATTCAATTATCTTATGCGATTGGTGTGGCGCAGCCTACCTCTGTTATGGTGGACACATTTGGAACAGGCAGGATTTCTGATGAGAAGCTGGTAGACATGATTCGTGAGAACTTTGATCTTCGTCCGGCAGGAATTATCAAAATGCTGGATCTGCGCCGTCCAATTTACAAACAGACAGCGGCATATGGACACTTCGGACGTAATGATCTCAATCTGCCTTGGGAGGCAACAGACAAGGTGGAAGTTTTAAAAAAATATTTATAATAGATGAATTTAAAATGTTGAGATTGGCGGAATGATCAGTTTTGTTTTGGGAAATACTATACCAAAAACAGAAATGAGGTTCTATCATGAAAACATTCCATCAACTTTATCTGGACATTTTAAAACAGGAAACAGGCCAGGAGCGTACTCTGGAGGAAGAATATGATCCCAATCATATGGATTGTCTTCTTCACCCGGAAAAGTACGCTCCTGTTATATTCAAAGAACAGTGTGAGCAATGTGCTTATGAACGTGCCTGTGAAAACAGCTGTATTTTCGATGCGTTTGAACAGGGGGAAGACGGCAGGGTTATTATCAATCCAGAAAAATGCATAGGATGCGGGGCCTGCATAGATGCCTGCAAATTGGAAAGGCTGGCAGAAAATAAAGATGTGGTCCCGGTGCTCCAGGCAATCCGGGCGAAAAAGCAGGAGGTTTACGCACTGATTGCCCCGGCGTTTCTGGGACAGTTCGGAGAAGGAGTCACGGTGGGAAGGCTTCGCGCAGCCTTTAAGGCAATGGGATTCCAGGGCATGGTGGAAGTGGCGGTTTTTGCAGATATTCTGACCCTAAAAGAAGCTCTGGAATTTGACGCGAATATTCAAAAAGAACAGGATTATCAGCTTACAAGCTGCTGCTGTCCGGTGTGGATCGGCATGATACGGAAAATTTATCACGAACTTGTTCCTCATGTGCCGGGTGCTGTATCGCCGATGATCGCGGCGGGACGTGTGGTGAAAAAGCTCCATCCTCAGGCAATGACAGTGTTTATCGGGCCATGTATGGCAAAAAAAGCGGAAGCACGTGAAAAAGATATTGCAGATGCCGTCGATTATGTACTGACATTTCAGGAAGTGAAAGATATGTTTGAAACAGCAGACATCCGTCCGGAAGAACTGGGAGAAGATGAAAAAGAGCATTCCTCCAGAGCCGGAAGAATTTATGCCCGGACAGGCGGTGTCAGTGAGGCAGTGCGGGAAACAGTAAAACAGCTTCATCCAGAACGTAAAATTGAGGTGAAGGCAGAACAGGCGGACGGAGTGCCGGCATGCCGCGCTATGATAGAACGGTTGAAAAATGGGGAAACCACAGCTAATTTTTTTGAGGGCATGGGATGCAATGGCGGTTGTGTGGGAGGTCCCAGGCGTATCATTTCTCCAGAAGAAGGAAAAAGGAATGTGGATCATTACAGTGACCGTGCAGAATATAAGACGCCTCTGGAAAATCCATTTGTTCTGGAACTTCTGACACGGCTTGGGTTCCATACAATAGATGAGTTTCTTGAAAAGAGTGATCTTTTGGTAAGAGAATTATAAAAATGTATGTGCAGATTGCATGAAAGATTATCTGAAAAGCAATGTATATTTAGATAAAATTGTGTGATTTGCACATTTTTTTTTCAGTTTTCCCAAATCACTTGTCTTTACATCTATACAAGTTGTAAAATAGAGAAAGATAGCGGCAGCGTTAGTAGTGGGAAAGGACATATGAAAGATGGCGAAGGGTGAAGGTCAGAAACTAAAGTATTTTACGCTGGCAGAGGATTTAAAGCGCATGATACTGGATGGTGGTATTCAGGCAGGAGAGAAACTTCCTTCTGAAAATGAGCTGGCAGAGCGTTATCATATCAGCCGCCATACCGTGCGCAAAGCACTGTCTATTCTGGCAAATGAAGGTTTTGTTTATGCAGAACACGGTAAGGGAACCTTTTGCTCTGAGCTCGTTCGACATACCAAGACTTCCCGAAACATAGCGGTGGTGACTACCTATCTGTCAGATTATATTTTTCCCAAAGTGGTGCAGGGAATCGACAGTGTCATGGCAGAGGAAGGGTACAGCATTATTCTCAAAAATACCCGTAATTCCAGAAAGGCAGAAGCCAAATGCCTGGAAGAACTGTTGCAGAAGGATATCGAAGGATTGATTATCGAGCCTAGTAAAAGTGAAATTTTCTGCAGGCATGTTTCGCTGTACCAGCGCCTGGAACAGTTCGGGATTCCCTATGTGTTTATTCAGGGATGCTTTGAACAGATGAAGGATAAGCCGCAGGTGCGGATGGATGACTGCCTGGGCGGTTATCTCGTTACCAGCCACCTGATCTCTCTGGGACATCGGAGCATTCTTGGGGTATTCAAGGCAGACGATACGCAGGGGCGTGAACGTCACAGAGGTTATGTTCAGGCGCTGCAGGAAGCAGGGGTGATGTATAATCCTGACCATATTATCTGGTTTCATACAGAGGACCGTGCGATCAAGCCCTTTGCGGCATTGCAGGAACTGGTGCGCCAGGGACAGGAATTTGACGCAGTGGTATGTTATAATGACCAGATTGCCGTCGAGGTAGTAAAAGCTTTAGAAGAGTGTGGAATTCAGGTACCGGAGCAGGTATCGGTTACTGGCTATGACAATTCTTTTATTGCGGAAAACAGCAGGATTAAGCTGACCACCATTGCGCATCCTCAGGATAAACTGGGGGAAATGGCAGCAAAATTATTGCTGGAACTGATACAGAATCCCAATGCAGAAGTACAGGAAAGCAGGGTACTGATTGAGCCTGAACTTATTGTGCGGGAGTCCAGCAGAAAGCGTACATGATTTTTTCAGAGTTTTCTATTATTTTTATTAAAATTTTAGAAAAAACAACTTGTATTGACGACCATACAAGTAATAAAGTTAAAGTATAAGGACAGACTTAAGTCTGCGGCTGAAAAGCTATCAAAAATTATATTATTTCACAGGAGGGTTATCATGAAATTACAGAGAAATTACAAGTTTTGGTTCTGCACAGGTTCACAGGATTTATATGGGGATGAATGTTTGAGAAATGTAGCAGAGCATTCCAGAATCATTGTGGATGAACTGAACAAGTCCGGAATACTTCCCTTCGAAGTAGTGTTAAAGCCTACATTGATTACGAATGAGCTGATCAGAAAGACATTCAATGAGGCGAACATTGATGAAGACTGTGCAGGCGTTATCGTATGGTGTCATACTTTCTCCCCTGCAAAATCCTGGATTCTGGGATTACAGGAGTACAGAAAACCGCTTCTTCACTTACATACACAGTTTAATGAAGAGATTCCTTATGACAGCATCGACATGGATTTCATGAATGAGAATCAGTCTGCGCACGGCGACCGTGAGTGGGGCCATATGGTAACACGTATGGGCATTGAGCGCAAGGTTGTTGTGGGACACTGGACCAGCCAGGCTGTTCGGGAGAAGATTGCTTCCTGGATGCGCACCGCTATCGGTATTGTAGAGAGCAGTCATGTACGTGTAATGCGTGTAGCTGACAATATGAGAAACGTAGCAGTTACTGAGGGTGACAAAGTAGAAGCTCAATTGAAATTTGGCTGGGAAGTAGATGCTTATCCAGTGAATGAGATTGCAGAAGCAGTGGGCGCAGTGTCTGAATCTGATACCAATGCGCTGGTAGACGAGTACTATGACAAATATGAGATTCTTTTAGAAGGCAGAGATGCAGACGAGTTTAAGAGACATGTTGCAGTTCAGGCACAGATCGAAATCGGATTCGAGCGTTTTCTGGAAGAGAAAAATTATCAGGCTATCGTTACCCACTTTGGTGATCTGGGCGCATTGAAGCAGCTTCCAGGACTTGCAATTCAGCGTCTGATGGAAAAGGGTTACGGATTCGGAGCAGAAGGTGACTGGAAGGTTGCTGCCATGGTCCGCATTATGAAGTTAATGTCCGCAGGCATGAAGGACGCAAAGGGAACCTCCATGTTAGAGGATTACACCTATAACTTAGTACCTGGCAAAGAGGGCATCCTGCAGGCTCATATGCTGGAGATCTGTCCGACAATTGCAGAAGGACCTATCAGCATTAAATGCCAGCCGCTTTCCATGGGAGACAGAGAAGATCCTGCACGTCTGGTATTTACCTCCAAAGAAGGACCTGGAATCGCAACTTCTCTGATCGACTTGGGCGACCGTTTCCGTCTGATTATCAACAGCGTAGACTGCAAGAAGGTAGAGAAACCAATGCCGAAGCTTCCGGTAGCAACTGCATTCTGGACACCGCAGCCTGACTTTGCAACAGGATGTGAAGCATGGATTCTGGCAGGCGGCGCACATCATACAGCATTCTCCTATGATATCACGGCAGAGCAGATGGGCGACTGGGCAGCAGCTATGGGAATTGAAGCTGTTTACATTGACAATAACACCAATATCCGTGATTTCAAGAAAGATTTGATGTTAGGAAATGTAGTATTCGGAAAATAAACAATAAAAATAAAACAATTTACCGAAGCGGAAGGTCATTTGATCATTCCGCTTTCGGTGAAAAGAAAGAGAGGAAATATAATGAAATTCTTTATTGACACAGCCAATGTAGAGGATATCCGTAAGGCAAATGACATGGGAGTTATCTGTGGCGTAACCACGAATCCCTCCTTAATTGCAAAGGAAGGCAGAGATTTTAATGAGGTAATTAAGGAAATTACATCGATTGTCGACGGACCTATCAGCGGCGAGGTTAAGGCAACTACGGTAGATGCAGAAGGAATGATCAAGGAGGGACGTGAAATCGCAGCTATCCATCCTAACATGATCGTTAAGATCCCTATGACAGTAGAAGGCTTAAAGGCAGTGAAAGTTCTGGCAGCAGAAGGAATTAAGACAAACGTAACGCTTATCTTTACTGCAAACCAGGCGCTGCTTGCAGCAAGGGCAGGTGCGACTTATGTATCTCCGTTCCTGGGACGTCTGGATGATATCAGCCAGACTGGTGTCAGCCTCATTGAAGATATTGTTGCTATTTTCGAAAACTATCCTGAAATTGATACCGAAATTATTGCGGCAAGTGTCCGTAATCCAATCCATGTAACAGACTGTGCGCTTGCAGGAGCTGATATTGCGACTGTTCCTTATGGAGTTATCGAGCAGATGACCAAACATCCGCTGACAGACCAGGGTATTGACAAATTCCAGAAGGATTATATTGCAGTTTTTGGTGAATAAACAATCAAAAGGAGAATTTACATGGAAAACTTAGAACTTCAGAAAACTGCCAATGAAGTCCGCAAAGGTATTGTAACGGCTGTTCATGCTGCAAAAGCAGGACATCCTGGCGGCTCTCTCTCAGCGGCAGATGTATTTACTTATTTATATTTTGAAGAAATGAACATTGACCCAAAAGATCCGAA
The DNA here is from genome assembly GCA_910575075.1 of Lachnospiraceae bacterium. Lineage (GTDB taxonomy): Bacteria > Bacillota > Clostridia > Lachnospirales > Lachnospiraceae > Petralouisia. The sequence goes on along the minus strand of CAJTCY010000002.1, from coordinate 108,840 downwards.
AAAGGCAGACCGTGACCGTTTTGTACTTTCCAAAGGACATACTGCTCCCGGCCTGTATTCCACGCTTGCCAATCGTGGATATTTTCCGGTAGAAGATTTAAAGACACTGCGTCAGATCGGTTCCCATCTGCAGGGGCATCCCTGCATTCAGCATACGCCTGGCATTGATATGTCCAGCGGTTCTCTGGGTCAGGGAATTTCAGCAGCAGTCGGCATGGCATTGTCTGCAAAACTCAGCAATGACGCTTATCGTGTATATACACTGCTGGGTGACGGCGAGATCCAGGAAGGACAGGTGTGGGAGGCAGCAATGTTCGCCGGGCACCGGAAACTGGATAATCTGGTAGTTATCGTGGACAACAACGGACTTCAGATTGACGGAAAAGTAGAGGACGTCTGCTCTCCGTATCCGATTGATGATAAATTTAAGGCGTTTAATTTCCATGTGATCAATGTTGCGGATGGAAATGATTACGACCAGCTCCGCGCGGCTTTCAAGGAGGCAAGGGAGACAAAGGGAATGCCCACAGCCATTGTCATGAAAACCGTAAAAGGAAAAGGTGTTTCTTATATGGAGAATCAGGCGGGATGGCATGGAAAAGCTCCCAACGATGAAGAATACGCTACCGCAATGGAAGAATTAAAGAAAGCAGGTGAAGCATTATGCCAGAAGTAAAGAAGATCGCAACCAGAGACAGCTATGGAAACGCGCTGGTAGAGCTGGGCAAAGACCATGATAATCTGGTAGTATTAGATGCGGACCTTGCAGCAGCTACCAAGACAGGTGTATTTAAAAAAGAATTTCCAGAGAGGCATATCGACTGCGGTATCGCAGAGTGCAATATGATGGGAATCGCAGCCGGAATTGCTGCGACCGGAAAAGTACCATTTGTAAGTTCCTTCGCTATGTTTGCGGCAGGCAGAGCCTTTGAACAGGTGAGAAACTCTGTAGGGTATCCTCATCTGAATGTGAAAATCGGCGCGACCCATGCAGGTATTTCTGTAGGTGAAGATGGAGCGACTCATCAGTGTAATGAAGATATCGCATTGATGCGCACGATTCCAGGCATGACGGTTATCAATCCTTCTGACGATGTGGAAGCGAAAGCAGCAGTTCAGGCAGCTTATGAGATGGATGGTCCAGTGTACCTGAGATTTGGAAGGCTTGCTGTTCCGGTAATCAATGATAAGCCGGATTATAAATTCGAGGTTGGAAAGGGTGTTCTCTTAAGGGAGGGCAGCGACGTGACAATTGTTGCTACCGGACTGTGTGTCGGCGCTGCTTTGGAAGCGGCAGAAAAGCTTGCGGCAGATGGAATCAGCGCGGAAGTGATCAATATTCATACCATTAAACCTTTGGATGAGGAAATCATTCTCAATTCTGTAAAGAAAACTGGCAAAGTTGTGACTGCAGAAGAACATTCCGTGATCGGCGGACTTGGAAGTGCAGTATGCGACTGTCTGTGCGAGAAGAATCCTGCTCCGGTATATAAGATTGGTGTCAATGATGTATATGGAGAGTCTGGTCCGGCAGTGAAACTGTTAGAGAAATATGGACTGGATGCTCAGGGCATTTATGAGAAGACCAAGGGCTTTGTTGGAAAATAAAATGTTAAGCTGAAAGCAGCCACTTTCGCAAAGCTGCGGAGGTGACTGCTTTTCAGTATTTATAATTAGTTGCAAATAAGGAGGAATTTTTCAAAATGGAAAAGAATCTTATTATTGAAGATATTCAGAACGGAAAAACGGCGCTTGGTATTGAATTTGGTTCCACCAGAATCAAGGCTGTATTGGTAGGAAGCGATAATGCTCCGATTGCGTCTGGCGCACATGACTGGGAGAACCAGTATGTAAATAACATCTGGACTTACAGCCTTGACGCGATTTGGAACGGACTGCAGGACTGCTACAGCAAAATGGCTGAGGATGTGAAAAACCAATATGGCGTGACATTGACAACCATTGGAGCATTGGGATTCAGTGCAATGATGCATGGATACATGGCTTTTGATAAAAATGATGAGCTGCTGGTACCATTCCGTACATGGAGAAATACCATTACAGAAGAAGCGGCAGGTAAACTGACAGAAGTATTCCAGTTCAATATTCCTCAGAGATGGAGCATCGCTCATCTGTATCAGGCTATTTTAAATAAAGAGGAACATGTAGGCTCTGTAGCATATTTTTGTACGCTTGCAGGCTATATTCACTGGAAACTTACCGGTCAGCAGGTGCTGGGAGTAGGAGAAGCATCTGGCATGTTCCCAATTGACAGTGATACCTGTGATTATGACAAGAAGATGATGGGTCAGTTCAATGACCTGATTGCAGGAGAAGGTTTTTCATGGAAATTAGAGGATATCATTCCTAAGGTGCTGAATGCTGGAGAAAATGCAGGCACGCTTACTGAAGAAGGAGCAAAACTTCTCGATGTCAGCGGAAATCTGAAAGCAGGCGTTCCTGTCTGCCCGCCGGAAGGAGATGCTGGAACCGGAATGGTTGCGACCAAGAGTGTGGCGCAGCGTACGGGAAATGTTTCCGCAGGAACTTCTGTATTTGCTATGGCAGTGCTTGAGAAGAAACTGGCAAAGGTTCATCCTGAGATCGATATGGTGACAACGCCGGATGGAAGCGCGGTAGCGATGGTTCACTGCAACAACTGTACCTCGGATCTGAATGCATGGGTAAATCTGTTCAAGGAATTTGCAGAGAGCTTTGGTGTGGAAGTGGACATGACGAAGCTGTTCTCTGTTCTCTATAACAAGGCTATGGAGGGAGATCCAGAGTGCGGCGGGCTTCTCGCTTATAATTACTTCTCTGGTGAACATATCACAGGCTTTGAAGAGGGACGTCCTCTGTTTGTGCGCACTCCGAACAGTAATTTCAATCTGGCAAACTTTATGCGGGTACACCTGTTTACTGCTTTAGGTGCATTAAAGACAGGTCTTGATATCCTGATGAAAGAAGAAAATGTAAAGCTGGATGTACTGATGGGACATGGCGGATTGTTCAAGACCAAAGGCGTTGGGCAGAAAGTTATGGCGGCAGCCGTAAATGTTCCTGTTTCTGTTATGGAGACTGCAGGAGAAGGCGGAGCATGGGGAATTGCTTTGCTCGCGTCTTATATGGTGAATAAGGGAAATGATGAGACATTGTCTCAGTATCTGGAGGAAAAGGTGTTTGCAGGTCAGGAGAGTACAACTCTGAGTCCAGATGCTAAGGACGTGGAAGGTTTTGATACCTTTATCAAGCGTTACAGCGAAGGACTTGCGATTGAGAGAGCAGCAGTGGATTCTTTGAACTAGGGAGAGGAAAAAATATGTTAGAAGAATTAAAAAAAGCGGTATATGAAGCAAATATGGATCTGCCTCGTTATGGACTGGTTACCTTTACATGGGGAAATGTCAGCGCCATTGACCGGGAGAGCGGACTGTTTGTTATCAAGCCAAGCGGAGTGGATTATGAGAAACTGAAACCAGAAGATATGGTGGTTATGGACTTAAATGGCAATAAGGTGGAAGGCAGATACAATCCTTCTTCTGATACTGCGACACATCTGGAATTGTACAAGGCATTTCCGGAAATCGGCGGTGTGGTACATACTCATTCTTCCTATGCCACAAGCTGGGCACAGGCAGGAAGAAGCATTCCCTGTTACGGCACGACTCATGCAGACTACATGTACGGAGAAATTCCCTGTGTGCGCTGCCTGACAAAAGAAGAGATAGACGGTGCATATGAAGAAAACACAGGACATCTGATTGTAAATTCCTTTAATGAAATGGGTAAGGATGTTATGGCTGTTCCGGCAGTGCTCTGCAAAAATCATGGTCCTTTCGCATGGGGAAAAGATGCTCATGAGGCAGTGCACAATGCAGTGGTACTGGAAGAGGTGGCAAAGATGGCTTACCGTGCAGAAACCATCAATCCCCGCATTCAGCCAGCGCCGCAGGAGCTGCAGGATAAGCATTATTACCGTAAACATGGCGCTAATGCTTATTATGGACAGAAGGAAGAATAAGCAGGAACGGGCTGCTTAGACAAAAAGTTTGTTTGGCAGCTATGTTTTGTATAGAAAACCGTCCAATTCTCTTGGGTGAGAGAAGTTGGGCGGTTTTGTTCTCTTATGGGAAAGACCTTGTCACGCGAAAGCGTGAAAGTGTCTTTCCCATAAGAGAAATAACAATTATGCGCAGTAAACTGGAGCGTTTGCGAAAGGGAAGAAATATGAGAATTTATAAAGTTCAAAAAGAAAATATGGAAAGTATCGCCCCGCTTTTTGCAGGCTGGGAGGAATCCCTGATCTGGTCCTGTCTTCAAGGATGTATGGGAGAAGCATGGGCGGATTGCAGGCAGAGTCCGGAATCGGCGCGAATTATCCTTGCCGATTTTTGTTATTTTGCAGGAAAAGTAAACAGGGAATTAGTGGCAGAGGAAATAAAGACCCAAAGCCGTGAGTATTTGATTATGGTGCCGCCGCTGGATAAGACAGGCGCAGATTGGGCGCAGGAGATTGAAAATGTGTATCAAAGCCGTTGTAAGAGGGTGGAGCGATATGCGATTAAGAAGGAACCTGGCATATTTGACAGGAGGAAATTGGAAACAGTTGTTGCAGGACTGAATACAGAATATGAAATAAAGCTGATAGATGAAGAGATTTTCCGGCAGACCAGAGAACAGGAGTGGGCGAAAGATTTTACGTCACAGTATACCGGTTATCAGGACTATTGCAGAAGAGGCCTGGGGGCATTTGTGCTTTGCCAGGGGGAACTGGCGGCAGGAGCATCTTCCTATACCGTATACCGTGAAGGCATTGAGATAGAAATTGGAACGAAAGAGGAACACCGTAGAAAAGGGCTTGCCTCTGCGTGCGGGGCAAAGCTGATTTTGGAATGTATGGACCGGGGGCTTTATCCAAGCTGGGATGCGCAGAATAAGTGGTCAGTGGCGCTGGCGCAAAAACTGGGCTATCACTTTGACCATGCTTATCCTGCGTATGAGATATATTTGTGAAATATTGTATATGACGGCTATTTTGCAAGAACCACGCATCTGCATCAGCGTGCCTGCTTTTAGAGGAAAATATATTTCACGATAAATAAAACGGTAAGCACATACATCAGTATGCTGATATTTTTTTCCTTTGCCTTTCCTGTCAGCAGATTGATAAGTGTCCAGGAGATAACACCGATGGCGATGCCTTCGGAGATACTATAGGCCAACGGCATGGCAATTATGCACAGAAAAGCCGGAATGGCGTCTGTCATATCTTCAAAATCAATTCTTGCTACAGCGCCCATCATATAGAAGCCCACAATAATCAGAGCTGGAGCAATGGCGAAGCTGGGTATGCTTAAGAATAAGGGGGAGAAGATGACGGACAACAAGAACATAACAGCCGTGGTCAGGGCGGTCAGTCCAGTGCGTCCGCCGGCAGTTACTCCAGAAGCGCTCTCCACATATGTGGTAGTGGTGGAGGTTCCAAAAACGGCGCCTACACAGGTGGCGACTGCGTCTGATAAAAGAGCGGGTTTGATTCTGGGAAGCCTGCCGTTCTCATCCAGCATGTCCGCCTTGGAAGAAACGCCGATTAAGGTTCCCAGGGTATCAAACAAATCTACGAACAGAAATGAGAACATGATCACAATAAAATCCCCAATTTGGATAGAGCTGAAATGTGTTTTAGTAAATACAGCTCCGAAAGTCTCTGAAAAAGAGGAGAAATCCAGGCTTATAATGCTGCTGGGAATTACGGAGTACATGCCGGCTTCCGCATCAGGCACGTAAATGCCTGCAATTTCAGCGATAATACCTAAGATCCAGGTGGCGATAATTCCTATGAGGATGCCGCCTTTTACTCGTTTTGCCAGCAGAACGGCAGTGATCAACACACCTAGCAGCGCCAGAATAGCTCCTACGCCTATAGAGTGAAATGTCTCTCCCTTAAAGGTCTGATAACTTACAAGTGTAGAAGGATTTGCTACAATCAGTTTTGCATCCTGTAATCCGATAAAAGCAATGAACAGACCGATACCAACGCTGACGGCAGCTTTTAAAGTGGTGGGGATGGCGTTAAAAATTGCCTGACGCACATTGGTCAGGGACAAGATGATAAAAATAACACCTTCCACAAATACGGCAAATAAGGCAATTTCCCAGGAATATCCCATTTTAATGACAACTGTATAGGCAAAATAAGCGTTTAATCCCATGCCAGGAGCCAGGGCAAATGGATAATTTGCCAGCAGAGCCATCAATAAAGTACCCACAAAGGAGGCAAGCGCCGTTGCGATCATAACTGCATTCGGATTCATGCCAGCGTCTCCTAAAATGTTTGGATTTACCGCAAGAATATATGCCATGGTCATAAAAGTGGTAAAACCAGCCACAAGCTCGGTTCGCATTGTTGTGTGATTGTCCTTCAATTTGAACAGTTTTTCTAACATAAATTACTCTCCTTTTCTTGCTTGATCTCCGATATTATATCATAACTTACAGATATAATATAGTAATAAGTTTAAGATTATAGTAAGCAGATTATAGTAAGATATACCAGACAAGGGAGAGGTTCCTTCTTATATGGAAGAAAAGAATGAAATGGAGATGATTAAATATGAAGATCTCAAATGAGATGCTTTGGAATTCTGTAGAATACCGTACAAATGACACATATGATACCGACAAAAATACGGTACAAGTTACGGAAAGAAAAAGGGACAGCGTTCAGATTTCGCAGGCAGGCTACAGAGAGTGGAAAGAAAGCATTCAAAACAGCAATATGTTCTGCCAGGCAGAAGATAGTCCTTCTGTTGAATTGGATGCAACAGGGACAGATGTTTGGTCGCAGCAGTTACGTCCATATATTTCGAATGCGCTTCGTAATATAAGAGAAAAAGGAGGCGCCTATGGTTTTACTGATATTATGAATGCTTCTCTGCAGGCCTATGCCGCTTTATATGAAGAGATAGAACAAGGCTATGCAGAAGGAAACAGAGAAATTTGGGTTGCGGATGAAAAAGAAGGCAAAAGACTGCTTTCCAAAGAAGAAGAACAGCAGAGATTAGCGAATGCTTATCAGAGAGAGATAGAATGGAACACTATGCTCATGAATAGCAGAAAAGAGACTCAGTATGTAAAATCTCTGTCACTCAATTTCCCAGTAACGAAAGAAGCCAAGGGGGAGAAAGAAAGAGATGAAAAAGAGCTGTCACAAATGATGATGAAGATGCAGAAAAATTATTTAGCCCAAAGAGCAGGCAATAATGGGAAGGCAGCAGTAGAAAATGCTGTGGTTTCTGCTTTCAGCAGTTCCGATTTTTTGCTCAGGATGCAGAGTCTTTTTGCAGGAATTTCTGAGGGGATAGTATATGTAAAATAATTCAAAACAAGTGCCATAAACCCTTGTTAACAGCCGGGGTATGGCACTTTGCTTCTCTTCTTATAGGAAAGACCTTGTCACGCTAAAGCGTGAAAGTGTGTTTCCTATAAGAAAAATAACAATTATGCGCAGTTCGCGGAGAAGAAGTTGCTGCTTCGCAGCCCGCTCACGCGCGGAGAATGCGTAAAACGCATTCTTGTTTATATCCGAGATAAAGAAATGTTTTACCTCTATTTACTTTTTTCGGAACCTCTTTCATCTTTCGGTTTGTTTAAAACTGATGCTAACTATTCTGCTAGTGCCGATTGAATATAGGGGGAATGAATGTTATAATATCTGCAGAGACAATAAGATGTTATATAGAAACCTATCAGAGTTATGTATTTATCTGTATACAAATAGAATGCACAGGAGGGATATATTATGCTTGCGGCATTGAAAGGATATTATGATGGTACACAGATTGTTATAAATGAGGATGAGCGTAAAAATCTTAATACTGGTGAATTTGTGACCTCAACTGGAAGAAGTGGATAATTATATAAAGGAGTTGAGAATGGATGACAGATTTAAGAAAAGTTTTTCTGACACGTCACCTTTGATTTATTATCTGCAAAAAAGTGAATTATATTATGCTGATATGAGGTTGTTTTGGGAGAATTATGCAGAATGCGATTCTGTAACATCATCTGTTACAGTGACAGAATATTTGACAAATGATAAGCAGTTAAACCAGTTTGGGGAAATCAAATGTATTACAGTGGATGAATTGAAATCAGGAAACTTAACATTTTGAAAATCAATCTAACTTGTTAGGTTGGAAAATAAATTGAATAAGAGACACCAACGGAGAGAAATATATCGTTTTGCTGGTGTTTTTATTATACCTTAATATTTTTATGGCGGATGTAGAAATATGATTTTAGGAAGAAAAGTAGTAAAATGACTTTTATAAAGATATTTTAGAGGTGAATATAAATGGAAAATAAGACAGTTTTTATTTCATATTGTCATAAAGATGTAACAAAAGATTGGATAGTTAAATTAGCAACAAAATTAGGGGAGCACGGAATAAACTGTATTGTAGATATTTATGATTTGCATTTAGGACAAGATTTAAATTATTTTATGGAACAAATAAAAAATGTTGATAAGGTTCTTATACTATTAGGGAAGAACTACCAAGAAAAAGCTAATGATAGAAAAGGTGGAGTAGGAACAGAAACACAAATAATTTCAAATGAAGTTTATAATGATGTGGAGCAAACAAAATTTATTCCAATAGTAATTAGTAAAAATGAAGAAGGGAATGCTTATTTACCATACTATTTAGAAACTAGATTATATACTGATTTTTCAGATAATATTTTATTTGCTAAAAATTTTGAAGAAGTTGTAAGACAGATTTTTGATTTTCCTAAAAATGAAAGACCACCTGTAATAAATGCGGTTAAAAAAACTGATGATGAAAATAAGGATCAAAAAGAAGAAAGATATAAAAACAAACCAAATATAAATATTATTCAAAACTTATGGTCAAAATCACCATATTATGCACTTGTAAATGATTCTGAGACAATACTTGATTTTATCCCAAATCCTAGTTACTTTATGTTTATACCATCTAAAGTTTATTTTCACTTTGAAAATGGAGAATGTCGATCAATTCTTACTCTATCGCCTATTTCATATAATGTAATAGAGGAACAGATAGTTACTGGTAGTACAAAAAACGTAATTGTTAAATCAAATTTGCCATCTAATTTTGCAGCTAAAAAAGGGGAACGAGATATAATAAGTAATGTACTAAGTCAAGACAAAGATTTTCAAGTGTCTGTGAGTACATATCCATTTTTAGTGATAATAAGTGAGGTGGAGTATTCATATCACAATAATATATATAAAGATATATTATTGTCAACACCTTTACAAACGGTGAAAATTAATGAAAAAATGTTCGGTCATATTAAAGAGTATCTACTTGATAATTATAAACATGAGGTTTATTTACCAGTTGATTCATCTAGTATATACGAAAAAGCACAAGAGCAGGTAATCTCAGCTTTTAAAGAAGGTGCTGTGAATCAGACTTTTTTTGGTGGGAAAGAAGGAGGATATGGATTTGTTCTAAAAGAAATTAATAGGCTTATAACTCCTATTGATCCTATGAAAAGTTGATAAAAAATAAGCCTGTTATAAGACTTTGCAGGTGTTTTGATTATTGATGTGTCAAACTCTCGTATTTTGAGCTTTACCGGAAATTAAAAATCTTAATACTGGTGACGAAGTGATAATTACTATTTTAGATAAACTCTGCTAAATTGAAAAACCCACTGTGCAAAAATTATGAAATATGGTATGATTTGTAAAAATTACTTTATTTGCATCAGGAGGAGTTATGTGGTTACCTTATTAATAAATATCTTTGTTAAGGAGAAAGAAGATGTAAAAAACCCAAAAGTACGCCAGCAATACGGAATGCTCTGCGGTTTGGCAGGAATAATTTTGAACATTCTGTTGTTTTTGGGGAAATTTCTGGCAGGAGCGGTAAGCGGTTCCATTTCTATTACTGCGGACGCTTTTAATAACTTGTCAGATGCAGGTTCCTCCTGCGTCACACTCGTGGGATTTAAAATGGCAGGAGCTAAGCCGGATGTAGACCATCCTTTTGGGCATGGCAGGATGGAATATATTACGGGTTTGATTATATCCGGGGCAATTCTTATTATGGCATTTGAACTGGTAAAAAGTTCTCTGGAAAAAATTCTTCATCCAGAGCCTGTGGAATTCAGCCTGTTGACATTTTGGATTTTGCTGATATCCATTCTGGTAAAAATATACATGGCGTTTTACAATTATAAAATTGGAAAAAAATTGGATTCATCCGCGATGCGTGCCACGGCGACCGACAGTCTCAGCGATACTTGTGCCACAACGGTAGTATTAATCGGAGGATTGGTAGGAAAGTTTACCAATCTGCAGGTGGACGGTTTATGTGGTGTTCTGGTGGGAATGTTCATTTTCTATGCAGGAATCTGCGCAGCAAGAGATACGTTGAATCCTTTGCTGGGGCAGCCGCCAGAAGCAGATTTTGTCCATGAAATTGAAAGGATTGTGCTTGCTCACAAGGAAATATGCGGGATTCATGATCTGCTGGTGCATGATTACGGTCCCGGCAGGCGTATGATCTCCCTGCATGCGGAAGTTCCGGCAGACGGAAATATTCTTGATTTGCATGATGTGGTGGATAATGCGGAAATGGAACTGAGGACAATTCTCAACTGCGATGCAGTGATTCATATGGACCCGGTGGTAACCGGAGATGAATATATTTTAGAACTTAAGGGGACAATAGAGGCATTGATCAAAGAAATTGATTCTGTCATCACTATGCACGACTTTCGCGTAGTGCTGGGACAGACGCATACCAATCTTATTTTTGACGTGGTTGTGCCTTATGATTTCGCCATCAGTGATGATTCTTTGACTAAACAAATTCAAATGCAGGTAAAAAGAAGGATAGGGAACAATTATTTTGTGGTAATTCAGGTGGATAAAGCATATCTTAGATAGATGGACTATGGTGATACTATCCGAAGGCATCAGAGATAATCCGAAGAGAAGTGAAAAAATGTCCAATTTTTTGTGAATAAAAATACTTCTTTCGTGGAAATTACCAATTTTAATGTAAGCCCCTTGAAAAAGCTGAGTACATGGGGTATATTTGTTAATAGTAGAAGACATATGAAGAACAGCTTGCAGGCTGGTATTACATGGGAAAGTGAGATAGGATGAGCGAAAAGAAAATTATTGTATCGAATGTAACTAAAGAGTACAGCAATCCCATTGCAGAATTGGTTCAGGTAGCATGTCAGTTTGACAGTGAGATCAGGCTGGAGAACAACGAGGCTAAGATCAATGCGAAGAGTATTATGGGAATCATGGCATTTAATCCGTCGAAAGGAATGACTGTAAATATAGTGGCTGATGGAAGCGATGAAGAAGAAGCCTTATTGGCAATGGAAAAATTTTTAGTCTGTCAGTAAAAGGATTTAGGGAGGAAAACCAATTATGGCAAAGAATGACACAAAAACAGCTTCAGCAAAATCAGCAGCAGTAAAGGATGAGACTGTGGTAAAAGCAGAAGAGCCTAAGAAGGAAACAGCGCCGAAGGAAGCTGAAAAAGAAGCAGCCGTTGAGAAGGCAGAAGAGCCTAAGAAAGAAGTAAAAGCAGAGGAACCCAAAAAGGAAACTGCTAAGAAGGCTCCGGTTAAGAAGACCACAAGAAAACCAGCTGCTAAGAAAAAGGAAGCAGAAAAGGTAGAGGAAGTTTATGTTCAATTCCAGGCTATGGAGTTTACCACCAAAGATGTTTTAGATAAGGCAAAACAGGCTTATATAGCTGAGGGACATAGAGAGTCTTCAATTAAATCCATTCGCTTATATATCAAACCGGAAGAAAGCATGGCTTATTATGTGATCAATGATAAGTTTGCAGGCGGTGTTTCTTTGTAAATAGAAGTAAATACAGATCAACAGGGACTGTTGCAGACAGCGTTTTATACAGATTAGCGTATGATGTTGTTTGCAACAGTCTTTTTTTAGCTTAAGATATGCCAAAGTTATTTTTACTAATGAGCATAGAAATATTTGGAAGAAGATTTTAGTAAAAAAATAAAAAAAGAGCTATATATACTGAACATTTTATGGTAAAATATACTAAACATTAGACTGCCGGGGAGGCAGCATGTTTTAGGAGATATTTATAATGTATGGAAAGGAGAAAAATGTATGAAAAGTAATTGGAAGAAAAGATGGTTTGCCTGGATGCTTGCCGGAGTTATGGCTGTTCCTAATATTCCATCTGTGTCTGTGGCAGCAGCAGAGGAAGAGCTGCCCAAACTGGCAGAGTTTAATTTTGATGAAGAAGCAGCAGAGGGCAAATACAATGGAGGGAATGCGTTTGCCAGCATTAATGGTGGATGTTCCCAGCAGCTTCGGGCAGGAACGAACAAGGCGTTGTATCTGAATGGAAGTGACGGATTTCTGAATGTGACTGGAGCGGACGGGGGAAGCCTGCTGACAGGAAAGGACAACATTACAATATCCTATGATGCTAAGCCGGAAAAGGCAGAGAAGAGCTGGACAGTTTTTGCGGCGCCGAATGCAGACAGGCAGGAGTATGAAAAGGAACATTATCTGGGAGTTTTGCATACCTCTTCAAAAATATTGGTTGAGCGTTACCATAATTCTGCCGGAAGGCCTGGCAATAATTTGGAACAATCGGTGAATAATGAATGGATGCATGTGGATATAGTTGTATCTGAGAACCAGACACAACTTTATGTCAACGGTGAGATGAAAAAGAAGTCTGACAGTACTTATAAGCTCAGTGATATTTTAGGTTCCAGCGGAGTGTTTCAGATTGGAAAAGGAAACTGGGAGAGCGGAGAGTATTATAAAGGACTAATTGACAATTACAGAATTTATGATGGGCTGTTGTCTGAGCAGGCCATTGCGGAGCAGTATCAGCAATTTCAGGCAGAACAGGATGAAATAGACCGGATTCTGGAGGAAGAGAAGAAGGCACAGGCGCTTCAGAAAGATTATGATGATCTTGAGATTCTCAATGCAGATGATGTGCGGGGGAATCTTGCGCTGATTCGTACAGGAAAAAATGGCTGTGCTATTAGTTGGAGATCCAGTAACACAGCAGTGATCACAGATTCCGCTGAAGGAAGCATTTATGACGGCGGAGTTGTCACTCGTCCTGAGGCTGGAAGCCCGGTGGCAGAGGTGACACTGACAGCGACTTTGAAGTCTCCTTATAGCGAAGATACCATGGAAAAGGAATTTCAGGTAAAAGTTCAGCCTAAAGATGACAGTCTAGATAAAGATTACAGCGGCGGCTACCTCTGGGCACATTTTGACGCAGAGGGCGGCTATGAGAAAATGTTTTTCGGCTACAGTGAGGACGGGCTGACCTGGAAGAAATTGAATAAAGTGGACGGAGTGCCCAAGCCAGTTATGATAAATGATGCCGAAGGCAGTGATTTAGGCGTCCGTGATCCGCACATTATTCGTTCCGCAGAAGGAGACCGTTACTGGATTCTCGGCACAGACCTTCATGCAGAGGGAGGCGGAGCTGGAGGAAGCGGCTGGAACCAGTTGAGCGCCAGCCAGAATCTTGTGGTATGGGAGTCCACGGACCTGGTAAACTGGAGTGAACCGCGGCTGGTTTATGCAGGATTTGACCAGGCAGGATGTGTCTGGGCGCCAGAGGCTATTTATGACGATACCACAGGGGATTATGTGGTATACTGGTCTGCAAGAGATAAGTCAAAGGCAGATACCAGTGAAAACGCACTGCGGGTCTATGTGTGCCGTACCAGAGATTTTAAGAGTTTTTCCGAGCCTAAGGTATGGCTCAGTGAAGATGTGGATGATAAAGACGCAGAAGGAAAGGAAATAGAAGTAAATATTATTGACACCTCGATTGTGAAAGACAACGGCAAATTCTATCGTTTTTCCACCTCTGACTGGAATACAGTCATTGACGTCAGCGACACTCTGGACACAGAGGACGTTTTGGATGTGAGAAATGACCAAGAAAAGAGTACGCCCAAAGGTTCCTGGAAGCGTTTGGTCAGCAGAAGCGGCAGCGCTGCGGCTGGATTTGACGGACGGGAAGGACTTACGGTTTATCAGCTTCCGGACGGACGCTGGTGCGCGATGGGTGACAGCAGCGGCTATAAAGCGTTTGTGACCAATGATTTGGCAAGCGGTAAGTTTACAGAAGCAAAATCTGAGTTTGTGGATGGCAGATTCCGTCATGGAACCGTTATGCGTCTGTCTAAGACAGAGCAGGCACGTGTCCTGGAAGCATATAAAGACAGAACAGATCCTGGAATTCAGGAAGAGCCAGCACAGGAACCGATACTTACTTATGATTTTGAGAGTGATCTTGACAAGAAAACCATGACAGACACTGCTACTGGAAATGAGTCGAAAGATAACGGAAAACTGTTTGGAAATGCGGCAGTGGTATATGACGAGAGCAGAAACAGCAATGTATTGACGCTGGATGGTTCTGAGGGCTCCTATGCAGAAATACCCCAGGGATTTTTTGACAAACGCAATACTATGTCCATTTCCATGGATGTAAAATCTGACAAAGACAGTGGAAATTTCTTTACATTTGCCTTTGGTAAAGACAGTACCTATTATAACTTCCTGCGCATTCGGGGAAATTCAGTGCGCAATGCAATTACAAACGCCAGTTATCAGTCTGAAAAAGAGGTGGTAGCCAGCGGCCAGCCGACAGGCACCTGGCAGAATGTGGTTCTTGTCCTGGACGGAACGAATATGAAGCTGTATATAGACGGCAGCCTTGCAGCAGAAAACAAGAATACCGGAATTACGACTGCATCTCTGGGAACAGATCTGCTGGCATACCTGGGAAAATCTTTTTATAGCGGTGATGGCTATTTTAAAGGAAGTTTTGATAATTTTAAAGTATATAACCGTGTATTGAGTGAAGCAGAAATTGTGGGCAGCGTGATAGATAAAGTGCCGCTTCTAAAGAAGGCGGTAATCGGCACAGTACCGGAAAACCCTGAAGAAACTATGGGAACAGACAGCCACACTGCAGTGAGAGTTTCCATTGACCGGGAAACGAAAGAGATTTCTTCTTACGTACGCAAAGGTACAGATCTTATGAAAGTTCCGGTTCGCCTGGACTTCCTGACAAAAGATACGAAAGTATCCATGGATGGTAAATCTCTGACAATAACAGAGGGAAACAAAATTCAGGAAAACTTAGACCTTACCAGAGACAGGGAATTGAAAATTACATATGGAGACAGGACAGAGATTTATAAGCTCAAGCGTCCCGGCATTGCGTTAAACCCTGTACTGCCTGGACAGTATGCAGATCCAGATATTGATTACTTTGATGGAAAATATTGGATTTATCCGACGACAGATGGATTTTCCGGCTGGGGAGGCACAATTTTCCATGCATGGTCTTCAGAAAATCTGGAAGATTGGGAAGATGAAGGCATTATCCTGGATACCAAAGAGAAGAAACCTGGCAACAACGACAAAGGAGTTGCAATCGCAGCATCGCCATGGTCTGCAGGAAATGCGTGGGCGCCCAGCATTGAGAAGAAAAATGGAAAATATTACTTCTATTATTGCGGAAGAATTGACAGCAGCTATGAGGATAGATGCGGAAAAGGGCAGGCAATCGGCGTTGCTGTAGCAGACAATCCGGCAGGTCCGTATACGGCAAGTGAAATGCCGATTGTATATCCGAAAATGATGAGCGACGCGAATATTGGATTTAACGGGCAGGTGATAGATCCCTCTATCTTCACTGATGATGATGGGAAATCATATCTGTTTTTAGGAAACGGCGGAGATGGAACTGCTATGGCAGAACTGAATGATGATATGATTACAGTGAAAACAGATACCTTAAAGCGTGTGAACGGCATGAAGGATTTCCGGGAATCCGTAGTAGTTGTGAAACGTAACGGACTGTATCATTTTACCTGGTCCTGTGATGACACGGGAAGCCCCAACTATCATGTGAATTATGGAGTTGCTGAGCAATTAGACGGCAATGTAACCTTTAAATATACGCTGCTGCAGAAAGATGAATCTGGAGATATGCTGGGTACTGCCCACCAGTCTCTGGTGTATATGCCGGAAACAGACAAATGCTATATCGCATATCACCGTTTCTATACACCTCTTGGCATTTATACGGATGGCCTGGGCTTTCACAGAGAGACTTGTATAGATGAAGTTACTTTTGACGCAGAAGGATTGATGAAACCACTCAAACCTACGATGGAAGGAGTAACTTTAAAGGATCACAGCAGCGATAAGAAACAGGAAGATCAGAAGAAATTAGACAGCATTGCAGAGAAGGCAGATTTCCGCGAAGTGTTCCAGGGCGGAACTATCAATAGTGCAGGAAAGTTAACGCTTCCATCCGTTTTGGGTGATGCAGCGGTCAGTTGGAAAACCAGCAACCCGGCAGTGATTGCCGCTGATGGAACAATCACGCTTCCCAAAGAGGATACAACCGTGACGATGACGGCTACCTTTACGTATGGGGAGGCAACAGTAACCAAAACGTTCCAGGTCGTTGTCAAAGCTGCCGCTTCCTCTTCCTCTGATGCAGCCATTTATCCGAATAAGGTAACTTTGAATGTTAAGGCTGGCATAACGCTGGGGTTAAAGGAAAAAGTTCAGTTAAAAGCGACGGTATCTCCTAAGCAGGCGGAGCAGAAAGTAACCTGGAAATCCAGTAAGCCTGGCACGGTGCATGTATCTGCCAAAGGCGTTATCACTGCGAAGAAGACGGGAAAAGCAACGATCACGGCTATTACCTCAAATGGCAAAAAGAAGAGCTGCTCGGTGACTGTGAAGAAAGCGCCGAAGAGTATTAAATTTAGCAAAAATCAGGTAAGGCTGAAAAAAGGAAAGAGCACGAAACTGAAAGTAAAACTTTCCAAAGGAGCTGCCAGCTATCAGGTTACTTATTCCAGCAATAAGAAATCTGTAGCAGCTGTGACAAAGGCTGGAAAAGTAACTGCAAAGAAGAAGGGAACTGCCGTGATCACGGTGAAGACCTATAATAAGAAGAAAGCAAAAATAAAGATAGTGGTAAAATAAACATGTATAAATTGATGATTGTGGAGGACGAGGCTGTGATTGCCCAGTCGATCAAAAAACATATGGAGGGATGGGGATACGAGGCGGTTTGCGTGGAGAATTTTCAGGAGGTTCTGCAGACTTTTATCAGCCAGCAGCCTCAGCTTGTACTGATGGATATTTCTCTTCCATTTTACAATGGCTACCATTGGTGTGATGAGATTCGCAAAATATCCAGAGTGCCTATTATATTTATTTCCTCCGCATCAGATAATATGAATATAGTGATGGCGGTAAATATGGGCGGCGATGACTTTGTGGCGAAACCCTTTGACCTGGATGTCCTGCAGGCAAAAATTCAGGCGCTGCTGCGGCGTACCTATGATTTTGCCGGAGACAGCCATCTGCTGGAACATAAAGGAATGATTTTTGACACTGGAAAAGGGATTGTAACTTATGAAGGCGCTCAGGTGGAACTGACAAAAAATGAGATGGGCATTCTGCGGACCTTGCTGGAGCAGAAAGGCAAAATTGTCACCAGAGACAAATTGATGGAAAAGCTCTGGGAGTCAGACAGCTTTATTGATGATAATACGTTGACTGTCAATGTGGCAAGATTGAGGAAGAAACTGGAGGAAACCGGGATTTCGGATATGATAAAGACCAGAAAAGGAATTGGTTATGTGGTGGATTAAGCAATATGCCAAAAGGCATTGTGTAGGACTGATTCTGTATTTTTCTTTTGTACTGATTTTTGCCATCGTATTGTTTCTCTATAATCTTCCGTTGGAGGCAGTGGGATATGCGGCTGGATTATGTCTGGTTCTTGGAATCCTGGTATGCCTGGTGGATGGAATAAAATACCGCAGGAAAGTCCAGAAATTAAGATGGCAGATGGAGGCTGTAAGAAATGGTGTAGAACAGTTTCCTAAGCCGCAGGACATACAGGAACAGTTATACCAGGAACTTATAGAGGCTTCAAGGCAGGAAAGAGTGGAGCAAGTGGCAGGCTTAATGCGTGAAAAAAGAGACGTCATTGACTATTTCACCTTGTGGACTCATCAGATTAAGACCCCAATTGCCGCTATGGACCTGTTGCTGCAGCATCAGGCATCTGAGGAAGAATCCTACTATGAGCAGAAGAAACAGGTCCAGGCCGAATTGTTTAAAATTGAGCAGTATGTGGATATGGTGCTGCAATATCTGCGGATTACGGATGGTATCAATGATTTTGTATTGAGAGAATACGATCTGGATGATATGATCAGGCAGGCGGTGCGAAAGTATGCACCAATGTTCATCCGCAAAAAGTTGTCGCTGGAATACGAACCATTGAATAAAAAAATAGTGACAGACGAGAAATGGCTGGTATTTGTGTTAGAGCAGCTTCTCTCAAATGCTATCAAATATACGTCAGCGGGTATTATCCGCATTTACATGAAAAAAGCTTGTCTGGTCATAGAAGATACTGGAATTGGCATTTTGCCAGAGGATCAGCCGCGTATTTTTGACAAAGGCTACACTGGCTATAATGGCAGAAATGATAAAAAGGCTTCTGGAATCGGGCTGTATCTGGTAAAAGAGATACTTAACAGGCTGGGGCATAAGATCTCAGCAGAATCAGAGCCTGGCGCCGGAACTCGAATGAAAATATTGTTTTAATGGCTCATGTCATAGATTGTTGTAATTGGAAGAATGGAACCATTTGCGGAGTTGTCTGCAGATGGTTCCGTTATTTTGTATAAAATCTCTGATTTTCATAGAAAAAATGTATAAAAATCCGTGAATTATCTTTGAAAATGTTATGTATTATGCTATACTTAAAATTAACTTCACAAACAAGTGCTTTGTGCATTGTATTGAGAAAATATGCCCATACATTATGTTTTTCTGATAGTGTGCATAAAAGATTTTTGATGTGGAGCTAATTGGGATAAAAGGCATATGTAAAAGAAAGAGAGGATAGTTTTATGAGAAAGAGAAGCATATGGTCAGTGATACTAGCCGCAGCGATTACAGTGACCAGCCTGCCAGTCACGTATCTGCAAGCGGCGCCGGCGGAAATTTCAGCAGAGGGAGCTGAAAATACAGATACCTCGGTGCTGAATTTGAAATTTGAGGAGGAGACAGGAGCGGCCAGTCTGGCGGATTCTTCTTCAAGGAAGGGCACAGTGGCGGTAAAAGGCTCTGTGACAAGTGTACAGGGCGTAGTTGGAAAGGGAATTTCTCTGGATGGAAGCACTTATCTGGACTTGGGAACGGACGGAGCGCTTTCCCCGGAGAAACTGACGCTTTCTTTTTGGATGAAGCCTAATGCAGATATGGGAACTGGTGAGCAAATTATTACCTGGAATAAGCAGGCATATAACAGTGACGGATGGTATTTGACCTCTAATAATGCAAACGAGCCTCTTGGCTTGTCTGTGGGGTCACACGCTGCGGGAGGGCAGCCTTATTATATTAAGGTGAGCGGCGCCAGAAGCGAGTTTTTTCCGGCCGGGGAGTGGACGCATGTTGCAGTCACGTATGACAGTGAGAGTAAACAGGCGCAGATATACCGAAACGGCATACCGCAGCAGACAAGTATAACATATAATGTATCAGAAAGTGCGACGGGCGTGATTGACGCTTGTGAGGGTGAACAAAAAGTAATTGGAGGTAATGGCCCCACTTATGGTTATGGCGGAAAATTGAACGCCTCTCTGGATGAATACCGTCTCTATGACAAAGTGCTTGGAGCGGCAGATATAGTAAACGCCTACAGAGAGTCAGGATTATCATTAGACAGCGCTGCTGTAAAACAGTTGGAGCAGAGTGATTTGGATGCGTTGTCTATTGCCTCTGTGACGGCGAAAGATATGATTCTTCCCGCAGCGGGGAATGCAGGCTCTGTCATTACCTGGAGTTCTTCTGATACTGGGATTCTCTCCAATGATGGTAAAATTGTCAAATATCCTACGGCAGAAGAGGGAGACAAGACGGTGACTTTGACCGCGAGTGCAAGCTATGCGGGAGAAGAAGCAGTGACAAAAACCTTTACAGTAACCGTAAAAGCGCTGGCGGAAGGACAGGACCCGTCTTTACTGCTGGATTTAAAATTTGATGAAGGCAATACCAGCGACACTTCCATTTATGAACATCCGGTAAAAGTCAAAGAAGATGGAACGGTGGAGTACCCGGCGGGCGTCAAAGGAAAGGCAGTGACTTTAAAGGGAGCAGATTCCTGGCTGGAACTGGGAACCAGCGGTATGCTCTGTCCCAGTAAAATGTCGCTTTCTTTCTGGCTCAATCCGGCAGATAACTTAACTGGCGAACAGATTATCGCTTGGCATAAAGATCTATATAATGGTGACGGATGGTATCTGAGAACGGCGGAAGGAGAACCTCTGGGGCTGTCCGTAGGGCCGGGGGGAGGCCAGCCATATTTTATCAAAGTGGAAGGCGACAGAAATGAATTCTTCCCCAAGGGAGAGTGGACGCATGTGGTTGTGACGTATGACAGTGATACCAAAGAGGCTGCAGTATACCGAAATGGGCTCCCTCAGAAAACAAGCATAGGATATCCGACAGGAGGAACTGCCACCGGAGTCATTGGGCCGTGTGAAGGCGTAATGAAATATATCGGGCGCAATGGAGGATATAATACCGCACATTTGAGCGCTTCCCTGGATGAGTACCGCCTTTACGACAGAGTGTTTGATATTGAAGAGGTCATTAGCGTTTATGAGGAAAGCGGCAGAAAGTTTGATAAAAAAGCAGTGGCGCAAAGCGATTTAGATTTACTGTCGCTGGTGAACAGTACCATTAAAGATATCAGTCTTCCATTAAAAGGGGAAAAGGGTTCTGTGATTACCTGGCAATCTTCGAAGCCTGAGGTTCTAACGGATAAAGGAGAAGTAAAAAAACGTCCGGGATTAGGAGAGCAGGATGACACTGTGACCCTGACGGCAAGTGCAAGCTACTTAAATGGCGAAGCCGCAGTCAGAGAATTCACTGTGACGATAAAGGCTTACACAGAAGATGAAAATCCTAATCTGCTGTTGGATTTGAATTTTGACGCGGGTGATTTGAAGGACAGTTCTGTGTATGAAAATTTGGTTAAGGCAAATGGAACTCTTGCTTATCCAGACGGTATTCAGGGAAAAGCGGTGTCGTTGAATGGAACGGATTCCTGGCTGAATCTGGGAACCAATGGAATGCTCTCCCCCAGCAAATTATCTCTTGCCTTCTGGATAAAACCCAATGCAGATATGGGAACGGGAGAACAAGTGATTGCATGGAGTAAAAAAGCATTTAACAGTGATGGATATTATCTCACTACCAACAGTAAAGAACCGCTTGGCTTATCTGTAGGACCGGCATCTGGCGGAAGCAATGACCAGCCATATTTTATCAAAGTGGATGGCGACAGAAATGAATTCTTCCCCGTAGGAGAATGGACACATGTGCTTGTGACGTATGACAGCGATACGAAAGAAGCAGCGATATACAAGAACGGAATTCCCCAGAAAACAAGTGTGAAATATGAAATCTCGAAAACAGCTACCGGAGTGATTGGCGCATGTGAGGGAGATGAGAAATCGATCGGATATAATGGACCGAATTATCAGGGAGCGTATCTGAACGCGTCTCTGGACGGATACCGCCTGTATGATATGGTTCTCGGATTAGAAGAAGCAATTGAAGTTTACGAAGAAACCAGCGGACGCACATTTGACAAGAAAGCAGTAGCCCAGAGTGATATAGGCGCGTTACGTATTCCAGAGGTGATAACCAGTAAGAAGATTGATCTTCCGCTGAAAGGAGCATCCAGTTCTGTTATTACCTGGAAATCCTCTGATACGGCGGTGATCTCACCGGATGACGGTGTAGGCGTAGTGACCCGTCCAGAAGCAGGGCAGCCGGATAAGACAGTAAAATTGACGGCAACAGTAGCTTTTGCAGGCGGGGAAGCGGTGACAAAAGAATTCCCTGTGACAGTCAAAGCAATTGCAGAAAAAAATTTAGATGGAATCCTCGACTGCGGCATTGAAAATGTTGTTCTGGCAGACGATTATCTGCTGAATGCAGCGCAGAAGGAAAATGATTATCTGCTGAGTTTAAGCTCTAAGAAATTTCTGTATGAGTTCTACCGGGTATCTGGTCTGACCCCTCCTGTCTCAGAAGGTTATCAGGGCTGGGAGAGAAGCAACGGCACCAATTTCCGGGGACATACCTTTGGGCATTATATGTCTGCGCTCTCTCAGGCGTATAAGGGCGCAAAAGAGGAACAGACAAAGACGGCGCTTCTTACACAGATCAGGGATGCAGTGGAAGGTTTGAAAGTCTGTCAGGACGCCTATGCTGCGGCGCATCCGGAAAGCGCAGGCTATGTATCAGCGTTCCGCGAAAGCATTTTGAACAAAACCGACGGAACAGGAAACAGTGACGAAAATGTAATTGTGCCCTGGTACAATCTGCACAAAGTTCTGGCAGGGCTCATAGATATCTATACTTTTGTGGATGATAAGGAACTCGCCGAGGGAGCTCTTGAGATTGCAGAAGGTTTCAGCGAGTATGTCTACAAACGATGCAGCAGGCTGACAGATAATACGGTAATGCTTCGCACGGAATACGGCGGTATGAACGAGGCTCTGTATGAGATTTATGATATTACCGGAAACGAACACTATAAGATAGCCGCACAGTATTTTGATGAGGTGTCTTTGTTCAATGAACTTGCGGCAGGGAATGATGTGCTCAGCGGAAAACATGCCAATACTACGATACCAAAGTTCATCGGCGCATTGAAACGGTATACGGTGATGAAAGACAATGAGGATTATTATGAGGCTCTCTCCGAAACAGAAAAAACGGAGCTGGAGAAATACAAGACAGCGGCGGAGAAATTCTGGGATATTGTCATTGAACATCATACGTATGTAACGGGCGGAAACAGCCAGTCAGAGCATTTCCATGATGCAGATAAGCTTTATTACGACGCTACGAAATCAGCGTATGACGGTTCCACGACCTGCGAGACATGTAACACTTATAATATGCTGAAATTATCCAGAGAGCTGTATAAACTGACAAAAGATAAGAAGTATATGGACTATTATGAGAATACGTATATCAATGCCATCCTCTCCTCCCAGAATCCGGAGACAGGAACGACCATGTATTTTCAGCCTATGGCGCCTGGCTATAATAAAGTCTTTAACCGTCCATTCGATGAATTCTGGTGCTGTACCGGAACTGGAATGGAAAATTTCTCCAAACTTGGGGACACCATGTATTTTACAGAAAAGTCAGATGTCTATGTAAATATGTATTTCAGCAATACCTTTACATTTGCAGAGCAGAATCTTAAGCTGACCCAGACTGCTCATATACCCAATGAAGATAAAGTGACTGTAAAAATAGCTGCTGTTAATGGAACAGAAGTAGCAGCAGGCACGAATATCAAATTCCGTATTCCGGACTGGACAGCAGGCGAAGCTTCCATTCTGGTTAACGGAGTACAAAAGGAGATCACACAGGCAGAGAAGAGCAGCGGATATGCAGTAGTTTCTGAAGTTCAGGCAGGAGATACCATAGAACTTACCTTCCCGATGGAAGTAAAAGCGTATGGAACACAGGACAATGAAGATTTTATGGCATTCCGTTATGGTCCGGTTGCTTTGAGCGCAGCGCTTGGAACCAGCAATATGGATGCATATAGCGCAAACGGAATTCTGGTGCGTGTGGGTACTATGGACACCACCTGCCAGTCTGTGATCACTGTTCAGAATATGACGGTGCAGGAGTGGAAAAATAATGTTAAGGAAAATCTGGTTCGGATTGCTGACAGCGAGGATGGAAAAGTACAGTTCCAGTTAAAGAATACAGATTCTCCGGATCTGATTTATACACCGCATTTTATGCGGTACAAGGAACGTTACGGTTTGTATATGACCTTTGAAGTAGCAGGTTCTGAGGCAAGCCAGAAACGTATTCTGGAGAAGAAGCAAATGCTCCGTGAGGAGGAGATGTCAATTGAAACATTGACCAATTTTGATGAAAATAACTCTGAGTTAGCGAAGAACCTCGAGTATGAAAGTTCCAGCGTAGGTAATTTTAACGGACGTCTCTACCGGGATGCTCAGAAAACAGGCTGGTTCAGCTATGACTTGCGGATCAATCCTCAGGCAGAGCACAATTATCTCAAATGTACCTGGTTTTCAGGAGACAAAGGCAGAAGTTTCGATCTCTGCATCAACGGAGAGAAACTGCAGGGCGTTACAATCAATGATGCAGCAGGTGAGAAAGTATTCTATACCGACACAATTGAAATTCCGGCGAAATATTGGAGCGATCCGCAATACAAGAAAGATTCTGCGGGAGAATTTGTACTGGATGAAAAAGGCGAGAAAATTCCTGTGATTACGGTAAAATTGCAGGGTAATGGCAGCTCTTATGTAGGAGGTTTGTTCGGCATTGCCACTACGGATACCACGAAGTACAGCGATAACCCGAACTTGTCAGCACTAAGTTTTGACAAAGGAACGCTTTCGCCTGCATTTACAGGAGAGACGAAGAACTATACACTGAAGGTTCCAAAAGACACGGCGTCTGTCTATATGAAGGTATCTCCGAATACCCCCAGTGGATTGATCCGCATCGGTGAGACGCTGATTGACGATGCCAGTGAACAGCTTATTACCTTGACAGGCGAGACAACGAATGTGTCCCTGACTGCAGCTGCGCAGGATCATGAGACGACAGCAGAGTATACGATTGCTATTGTAAAAGGAACAGGAACTACAGAAGCAGAGCAGATTCAGGAAGAAAAGAACAAACTTGATGCAGAAATCAGCAAAGCGCCTAAGCAGGAGGATGAGGATAAGTATACGGAAGAAAGCTGGAAGATATACATCGATGCGCTTGCAGAAGCGAACCGTGTAAAAGAAGATCCACAAGCAACACTGCAGCAGGTCAGGGACGCTCTTGATGCCCTAAAGGCAGCGATTGATGGATTGGAGAAAAAAACAGTCCAGCCAGGACCGGGAGATGCAGACAAGAACGGGCTTGCAGCCGCAATTAATGAAGCGAATCAATATAAGGACGAGGATACATATACAGAAGAAAGCTGGAAGAAACTTTGTGATGCCCTGACTGAGGCAATCAGAGTCAATGACGATGCACAAGCAAGCCAGACACAGGTAGACCAGGCATTGTCAGACCTGCGTGCAGCGATTGATGGATTGGAGAAGAAACCGACGCAGGCAGGACCGGGAGAGGCAGATAAGAAAGAACTGGCAGCGGCGATCAATGAAGCAAACCAGTATACGG
The DNA here is from genome assembly GCA_910575075.1 of Lachnospiraceae bacterium. Classification (GTDB taxonomy): domain Bacteria; phylum Bacillota; class Clostridia; order Lachnospirales; family Lachnospiraceae; genus Petralouisia. Next base: position 83,483 of record CAJTCY010000002.1, on the reverse strand, counting down.
ACAAAGATAAATATACTGAGGATAGCTGGAAGAAATTCAGCGAAGCTTTGGAAGAAGCCGTTAAAGTAAACAATCAGGAAGAGGCAACGCAAGAACAGGTAGACAAAGCTGCTGCCGACCTGCGGGCGGCTATTTCGGGACTGACAGAAAAGAATAACGCAGGGAATGAGCCAGTGAAAACCGATTTTACTGTTTTAAATAAGACCATTGCCACTGCGAAGGCGCTTAAGGCGTCCGACTATACGACGGCAAGTTATAATGCGTTGAAGGCAGCATTAAGCAAAGCGGAACAGACTGCAAAAGATGCTAACGCAACGCAGGCCCAGGTAAATGCCGCAGATACGGCATTGAAACTTGCGATCAACAGACTGGTGAAACTGAAAACGGTATCTACCAAAGCATTGACCATGGGACTGAAAGAAAAATATTCGATTGCAGGCAAGAATTGTACTTATACAACTTCTAATACCAAGATCGCCACAGTAAATAAAAAGGGAGTGATCTATGCGAAGAAAACTGGAAAGGCAACTGTGAAATCCATTGGGGCAGACGGTAAAGTAAGAGTATATAAGATTACTGTTAAGAAAGCTCCTACCAAGAAAACAAAGGTATCTCTGAACAAGAAGAAGGTAACGCTGCAAGCAAAAGGAAAGAAGAAAACGTTCCAGATTAAAGCGAAAGTTTCTTCCAAGAAATTCGGAAGCGCAGCCTTCAAATACACGGTCGACAAGAAGGGAAAGAAAGTCGTAAAAGTAAGTAAGACGGGAAAAGTCACGGCAAAGAAGAAAGGAAAAGCAGTGATTACTGTTAAGACATATAATGGTAAGGCAAAGGCAGTTTTGAAAGTGACTGTAAAATAAGTTTTTATGATTTGAGAAAATAAAACTGGGAGGACAGAGGTTTTTATCAGCTGTCCTCCCAGTTTTAAGTAGTATGCCTTTTGCAGGAGTACAATCTTGCCTTTGCAGGATGGATATTGAAACGAATGACCCAAACAGGTAAAAAACCTTGCAAAACGGGAGAAACAAAGATATCATAGGAATAAGAAAGATATTCGATTTTTCCTATAAAAGATACTGGTTATGAATGAACATAAGGGCAGGGGATATTGAGGGGTGCGTGGTGTGGACTAAGACAAAGACAGAGCAGCCCTCAAAAAGCATTTGTAAAATAAAAATCCAATGACTGTGAGTTTATCTCAATAAATAGAATTCAGTAAAATGAGCTTTTAAGAATGTATAGGTAGATTTTTGGAAAAAGCATATGAATTAAAATATGAAAATGTCATGGAGAAAGCTTTATGAGCAAAATCAATGTTATACAGAATGCAATTAGAGAATTAGAAGGTGGAAGCTTTCAAAAATTATTTGATGCATATCTGTACAAAAAGTATAAATTTAAAAACATACAAACTTTAGGGGTGCAAGATGGAACAAATAAGACTACTAAGGGAACGCCAGATTCATTTGTGATTGAAGAAGATGGCACCTATATTCTTATTATGTATGGAACAGTAGAAACGCAAGCATTTGAAAAAATGAAAAAAGATATTTTATCTTGTTTTAATAAAGATAAATTGGAAATAAATGAAAATAAAATAAAAAAGATAATTTGTGCTTATTCTTCTACCAACATTCATGTAGAACAACAAGAAGAGTTAAAAAGTATGATATCAGGAATTGATATTGAAACAATAGGGTTAAGCACTATTTCACATGATTTACTTGTAAATTATCCGTTTTTAGCGGCAGAATTCTTACATATTCAAGTTGATACACATCAAATATTTTCAAGAGAGGAATTTATTAAAGTATATGATAAAAATGGAATGAATGCACCTCTTAGTATGAATTTACATTATAGAGAGAAAGAAAAGGAAGAGTTATATTCTGCAATTAGCTTTTCAAAGATCACTTTAGTAACAGGAGCGTCAGGAGTAGGGAAAACTAGACTTGTTCTAGAGGTATGTAAGCAATTGGAACTTGAGGGTTGGAATGTTTTATGCGTGAAAAATAATGGGGAATCGCTTTATAATGATATACAGTATTATATATCCAATGAAGAAAAATGTATTTTATTTATTGATGACGCCAATCAAACAACCAGTTTAGAGTACATACTTGATTACGTGACTTCTATATCAAATGGTAATACTGTTAAGTTAGTAATGACAGTGCGAGATTACGCAAAACATAGAGTGGAAAGCATTGTTCGTCAGTATATGATTCCGCAAGAAATAATCATTAAAGTTTTAAAAGATGAAGAGATTAAAGAGATTTTAAAAGAAAATCTTGGAATAGCCAATGAAGATTATTTAGAAAGAATTGCGCAGATTGCAAAGGGAAATATAAGATTAGCAATTTTGGCAGGAAAGATATCAATTGATAACGGATATTTTGCTATAAGAAATGCTACAGATATATTTGCTCAATATTATGGAAGAATAATAGAAACTACAGAATTGACAGAGGATGCTATAAATGCGTTATTTGTTATATCACTTTTAGGACCAATTAGATATAAAGAAAGTTTGATAGCACAAAAAATATTAGAGTTAGTCAATATAAATTCTGAATGTTTTATAATCGTATGCCACGATTTGAACGACAGAGAATTGATTGATTTATATCAAGATGAAGTTGCGAAAGTTAGTGACCAGAGTCTTGGAAACTATATATTAGAATATGTTTTAATTGAAAAAAAGACAATTTCTATTTTTCAATTGTTACAGACAGGCTTTCCTGAATTTAAAAATAAATTAGTATATGCGTTGAATACACTAATTAAATTGTTTTATTCGGAAGAAATGAAAAATTATATAGAGGAACAGGTTAATATTAGTTGGAATAAAGCAGATGAGAGCCAGCAAGCAGAATATCTAAAATGCTTTCATGCTTTGAATGAAGAAAAATCCTTAGATATTTTAAAACAAAAGATAGATAGTATAAAATGTAAGGACATGGATATATCGCAGTTAAATATTGATAGTAAGAAAAATTATAATCATATTGAATGTGAAGAAATTGCTATTTTAAGTAGCTTTAAGTATTCCGAATATTTTGAAGATGCTATGGAATTATTGCTGATTTATTATAAAAAAAGACCTGATTTAGTCATGGATTTTTATTTTGCTTTTTCTGATAGAATGTCATTTGATGTAAATTCGTATCAATTGGACTATGAAAAAGAATTAAAGATGGCAGATTGTCTGTGGAGATATGCAAGTGAGGGTGAAGATATTAATGCAACCATACTGATGCTACATGTATTTAAAGAACTTTTAAAATGCAGTATTCACAAGGCAGAGTCTTTTGAGAATAGTAGATCTATTACTATGTACAACTTACAGATACTATATACTGATGGAAGTAGAAAGCTGCGCAATTATATATGGGGAGCATTGTCTAAATTATATTCAAATAAAAAATATACAAGATTTCTCAATGATATTATTTCATATGGCTATATTAGTGGCTTAAAGCAGGAAGATGCAAAGGAAATTCAACTGTATGATTTGCAATGCATAGGAGAAATGTTTTTTGATAAATGGGAGAACTTGACATTTGAACAGTGCAAAATATTGAGAGAGATAGAAAAACATTGTGAATGGGTAGAAATAGAAAATTGTGACTTGTTTGATAGATACACAGAAAATAAGGATTTTATGGTATACAACACATTGGTTAAAGAGCATATAAAGGGAAAAACATGGGAGGAGGATGAAGCGGAGAGAAAAAGTAAAATTGAAGAACTGATTAAAGACTATAGGTTAGATGATTATGCACATTTATTTAAAATGTGTAAGATATGTGAGGAAAATAAAGATAAAGAGGACTGGGCATTGAAATCGGGCATAGATATAATTTTTCTAATCTTAGAGTCCGAACCAGAAGTATATTTAGATGTTGTAAACATTTATCTTCGATATCAAGCTCCTTATGGATATAATGCCGATAGGATTATAAACAAGCTATTAATGGATTTTGGAATTGAACAAACGAAAAAAATCATTGAGGAAAAAGAATTTTCATATAAGCATAATTGGGAAAGTGCTATTTGGGAAACTGCACCGAAAGAAATGCTCAATAAAGAATTGGCAAAGGAATTTCTAACTTTTATGAAACGAGAGGCTTCTTTAGGAACGCCTGATTTTCCTTCTATATTATGCTTGGAGAGATATAGGGAATATGATGAAAAAATTGTAAGAAAAGTATCAGAAATTATCATGGAATATCCACCTAAAAATAGTTATCATATTGCAAAATTCTTTGATTTTGCTCGTCAGGAGTCAACAATTCAAATAATATTGGACTTGTTTTTAGATGAATGGGAGTTGTTAGGAAGTTTATATCTTCTTGCTTTGGGAGAGCATTTTGATTATAATGGAAAGCTTTTAATAGAAATTGTTAAAAGAAAGAATTCTTTTTGGAGAGAAATTACACAAAAACTTCATGGGAATATACACAGAACATCTTATGAGCATAAAGTATTTGAAAATATTTGGGAGATGGATAATTATCAAGAACTAATTCAAATTGCATATGAGAATATGTTGAGCGACTGCTTTGGGTTTATGGTAAAAGATGAGGGCGCAGCGATTTTTGTTAATAGCAAAGAAACTTCAGAATTTATAAAGGAGCGCAAAAAAGAATGGATAAAAGATTATATTGAAAAAAATATTGGAAATAGCAATAACCTCAAAATGGTCTTTAATGTTATTGCAACATTTTTTGAATCAGACAGGATAGAGTTTTTGTTGGAATTGATGAATTATACAAAAGATATTGAGGTATTTAAATCTATACCTTTGTTTGCTAATTCTTCATCTTGGAGCGGCAGTAAAGTGCCTCTTATTGAAAAAAAGATTGATTTTTTAAGTGATTTAATTACATCTCTTAAAGGGGTGGATTTTGTTGAACATAGGGAATATCTTAAAGAGGAAAAAAATTCATATGAAAGCGATAAACAGGATATTCTAATAAGGGAATATTTAGAAAACGGTGATATAGCATAAAGTCATTTTGGAAAAAAAGGTTGAATTTTGAGGAAAAAATGTTATATTTGATATGTGGCAACATTTTGGAAACAGAAAATCAGCAAGCCATAATAAATGATGTAATTAAAGTGAAAATAGGTGTATATTTATATAAATTTTAACTGATTTTTCCAGTATCTTATTAAAAGTTTTTAAATCATCTCAAACCCTCATTCTATGCGGCTTGTGAGGATTTTGTTATTGATATTTGCGTCATGAATCCGTTTAAAACAGCCCGAATATTCCCTGTCTAAAGTAGTAAATTGCGTAGTAAAACTATAGATACCCGTTATTTACACATTCCATTTGAACACATTAAGACGAATTCTATTAACTATATCTTTTATGGGATATTCAGAAAAAATTAGGTTGATTTTCAGATTCAGAAATGTTATATTATAGAAAAGGAGCAATCATCCACAAAGTGGTTGACCTCCACTATAGACTATAAGCCTACCTGTAACCGGTCAAGTGACAAGGTAGGCTTATTTATTTTCGCTTGTTGTTCCTATCAATATAGGAAAGCAATGCAATGAGAAACGTACCACCTAAAATTAACAGGCTTAAAACTTCGTATGTACTCATATGCACACCTCTCTTCTTCTGTGAAGTTAGGGAGGCTACCACCTTGAAACACGATTACTCCATTTCCGGATTATAACATACCCTATGCCATCGGGCAATCTATTTTTCTATCTCAGAGATGTTTTTCCATTTTGTAAAAAAGATTCGGGTGCATTTTTTGAAATATAATATTAGGAAGGAGACGAAAATGAATAAACGGATTGAAGACCTACTTAAAAAAGACATGGGGAACTTCATGGACAGGAGCAGGGATGAATTAGCCTCGGCAGACAAAATCTATCTCAATGACCGCAGGATGAAGCGGAACTGGAAGAACGGTATAAAAACCTGGGCTTAACCAAAGGGCAGAAAAAGGTGATAAATGATTATGTGGCATGTACGTTATCCAGCAATCACCGTTACGCTGATATTTCGTATATGTGCGTAATTAAAGATATGTTCAGTATACTTGTTTCCCTAGGGCTGGTAAAAGGTGTTGAAGCAGAGCAATAATATTATGCCTAAGAATACTGCCCCCTAAATATGGTTTTGGAGCCAGCCGAAAAACAGGCTCTTTTTTGGTACCCGAAAACAGATGAAAGGAGAAGCCACAAATGGCAGATTATACGGTTTTTATGGGAAAACGCCAGTACAGGAACAGGCAGAAATGATCGTCGGGAACGCAAAGGAAAGCGGCAGATGCTTTTTTGCAGATTGACTATAGACGTAAAACAAAAAACTTTATAAATCTATGAGAAAATAAACCCCACTGACATATTTTCTAACTTATTCTGCCCCTGCTGTTTGCAGCCTTTTGCGGGCGCCCACAAAGAAAATCTAAATCCTCAAACCTTACAAAATCGTAAGAAAAAACGAAAAAATGTAAGCCAAAGTTAAGGCAGGGCAATTTTTGTTTCGGTATACTATTTTCAGAAACAGAATTTGCCCTGTCTGTTTGTTGAAAATCAGAGCTGTTTATGATATGTTGGATCAGGCGTTTCCTGCGGCAGACAGAGGCAGTGAAAAAGGAGGATATTATGGCAATATTGGAAGTAAATAATGTAAAAAAAGTATATACCACACGATTTGGAGGAAACCAGGTGCAGGCGTTGTCCGATGTGACATTTTCTGTGGAAAAAGGAGAGTATGTGGCAATTATGGGAGAGTCTGGATCAGGAAAGACGACTTTGCTGAATATTCTGGCGGCTTTGGATAAAGCAACTGCGGGGCAGGTACTGCTGAATGGAAAGAACCTTTCTGCAATCCGTGAGCGGGAGTTATCCGCATTTCGGCGGCAGAATTTGGGGTTTGTCTTTCAGGATTTTAATCTGTTGGATACGTTCAGTCTTCAGGATAATATTTTTCTTCCCCTGGTCCTTGCCGGAAAAGGATACAATGAAATGCGCACTCGCTTAATGCCGATTGCCGGAAAGCTGGGAATCAATGAAATCCTTGGCAAATATCCTTATGAAGTTTCCGGGGGACAGAAACAGCGCGCAGCAGTGGCACGTGCATTGATTACCAATCCCCAGATCATTCTCGCGGATGAGCCTACCGGGGCTCTGGATTCCAAAGCGGCGGAAAGCCTATTGTCTATGTTTCAGGGTATCAATCAGGAAGGGCAGACAATTTTGATGGTAACACACTCCATAAAGGCAGCGAGCTGCGCCAAAAGGGTTCTGTTTATCAAAGATGGCCAGGTTTTCCATCAGATTTATAAAGGATCCAGCAGCGATGAGGAAATGTATCAGAAGATTTCTGATACCCTTACAGTAATTACGACAGGTGGTGGAAAACATGAATAGATTTTTTTATGGAAGACTTGCTTTTAGTAATTTAAAGAAAAACGGCAGTCTGTATCTGCCTTATGTATTGGCAGTAATCGGTACCAGCGCAATGTATTATATTCTGATGGCGATCTCCCGAGATGAAGGGATTAAGGAAATGCCAGGAAGCGGCGATCTGGCAGCTATTCTGGGGCTGGGCTGCGGAGTAATCGGAATTTTTGCAGTAATCTTTTTATTCTATACCAACAGTTTTCTGATGAAGCGGAGGAAGAAGGAGTTTGGCCTCTTCAATATTTTGGGCATGGAAAAACGCCATATTGCAAAAATGATGTTCTGGGAAATTGTGATGGTGGCTTTTGTCAGCATTTTATTGGGGATTACAGCGGGAGTGCTGCTGAATAAACTGGTAACGATGGTGCTTCTGCATTTGGTCAGCTTTGAGGTGCCTTTTGGCTTCCATATTTCTATAGAAGCTATTGTAAGCACAGTGATTTTGTTTTTGTGTATTTTTGGTGTGACGCTGATATATAATCTGTTCCAGGTGCAGAAAGCAAAACCGATCGAATTGCTGCAGAGTGCAAGCCATGGTGAGAAAGAACCAAAGACCCGCTGGCTGCTGGCTGTTGTGGGAATACTTGCCCTGGGCGGGGGATATGCAATCGCACTGTTTGTTGAGAATCCGGTCGATGTCCTGATATTATTTTTCGTAGCGGTTATCCTGGTAATTCTGGGCACATATTGCCTGTTTACAGCAGGGAGCATCGCAGTATTGAAGCTGATGCGCAAAAATAAAAATTATTATTATAAAACCCGGCATTTTACCTCTGTGTCCGGTATGATATACCGGATGAAACAGAATGCAGTGGGGCTGAGCAACATCTGTATTCTGAGCACTATGGTTTTAGTAATGGTATCGGGAACGATTTCTCTGTACATGGGAGTGGATTCTTCCGTGAATAACCGCTATCCCAAAGAAATCAATGTGACAGGATATGGCTTGACGGAGAATGGAAGGGAGCGGATCAAAGGAGCTGTCGCGCAGGCGGCAGCTGATATGGAAATAGGAATAGAAAATATATCGAGTTATACAAACCTGTCTTTTACGGTATCTAAGGATGGAGAGAATTTAAATATGCCAAATGGAATTAAGGTTCCAGAAGGCGAGATGAGCATTGTTGAATGGGTTACGTTAGAAGATTATCAACGAATGGGCGGGAAAAAAGTGGAATTGAGGGAGGATGAAGTGCTGGTTTATACGAAAATTGGAGATAAAGAAGACCAGGCATATCATTTTCTGGATAAGACATTTCAAATCAAAGAACATCTGACGCAACTGTATTTGACAGATATGCAGACAGATGTGATGTATGACGTCTATTTTGTAGTGGTAAAAGATGAGAAGGTACTGCAGGAAATATATGAACTTGAGAAATCTGTCTACAAAGAACGTGCCAGCCAGATTGTCTATGTGACTGCTTTGGATGTCAAAGGGGAGGAAGAGCAGGAAATTGCCTTCGGCAAACATGTTTCTGAGCTGCTGGCTGCAGGGACCGCAGAAGGAGAAATAGATGTCAGGGTAGAGACCAGAGCAGAATACAGGGACAGCTTTATGATGTTTTGCGGCGGTTTTCTGTTTCTGGGAATCTTCTTAGGGTTTGTATTCCTGATGGCAACCACATTGATTATATATTATAAACAGGTCTCGGAAGGTTATGAAGATAAAGCAAGATTTGAGATTATGCAGAAGGTAGGGATGAGCAAAAAGGAAGTGCGCTCTTCCATCCGCAGCCAGATACTGAAAGTATTTTTCCTTCCTCTGGTAATGGCATGTATTCATCTTCTGGCAGCGTTTCCGATGATAAACCGTCTGATTTTTCTTTTTGGCATGGCGGATATGCCGCTGTTTGCCATTTGTACTGTAGGAACAGTAGGCGTGTTTGCATTGATATATGCAGTCGTATATGGAATTACTGCAAGATCTTATTATAAGATTGTGGGATAACATAAAAAAAGCTGCCGCACCGTTGAGGGTAAGACCCAGGTGCGGCAGTTTTTCGTTCTATAGGAAAGATCTTGTCACGCTAAAGCGTGAAAGTGTCTTCCTATAGAATAAAAAATAATATGCACACTTTGTGCTATCGAAAATCATTTATTTATTCTGTCAGCCTTATATCGGTTTACCAATGATTCTATCCGCTCGTACGGGTCTAAAAGATCACTGATAGAGAGATCATGGTTCAGAGTATCAATAATATAGGCAATATATTTACTCATATCACAGTTGATATAGTAAGGTTTGCTTAGAAGCTCCGGCGTCTGATAAGTAAGGTTGGTGGTTACTACTTTATAAATCAGACCTTCTTTCACAGCCTTGTCGAATTTTTCCAGTCCGCTGGTAAAGAGTCCGAAGGTGGAAACTACGAAAATGCGGCCGGCCTTTCGTTTCTTCAATTCTGTGGCAACGTCAATCATACTGTCTCCAGAAGAGATCATATCATCAATAATCAGAACATCTTTGTTTTCCACAGAGGAACCTAAAAATTCATGTGCTACAATGGGATTGCGTCCGTCAACAATCTTACTGTAATCCCGGCGCTTATAGAACATGCCGATGTCCAGGCCGAGTACATTAGCCAGATAAACAGCACGGTTAGTTCCTCCTTCGTCAGGACTGATTACCATCATATGGTCACTGTCAATCTGCAGATCGTCTACCTCGTTCAGAATACTCTTGATAAACTGGTAGGCAGAACGGACCGTTTCAAATCCATTGAGAGGAATCGCGTTCTGTACACGGGGATCGTGGGCGTCGAAAGTAATAATGTTGTCCACACCCATATAAGTCAGTTCCTGCAGTGCAAGAGCACAATCCAGAGATTCCCGGGCGGTGCGCTTATGCTGACGGCTTTCATAGAGAAAAGGCATAATTACAGTGATTCTCCTTGCTTTTCCGCCCACGGCAGCGATTATCCGTTTCAGATCTTGATAGTGATCATCTGGAGACATGTGGTTTTCATGTCCGCAGACTGTGTAACTCAAACTATAATTGGTGACGTCCACCATCAGGTACAGGTCAAATCCGCGGACAGATTCATTGATGATTCCTTTGGCTTCGCCGGTTCCAAAGCGGGGGGTGGAGCAATTTACCAGATAGGTATTTTTGTGATATCCCTGGAAAGCGATATCATTGAGATGCTTGTGCTCACGCTCGCTGCGGAAACTTACCAGATACTTGTCCACCATTTCGCCCAGATTCCGACAGCCTTCGAGGGCGATAACACCCAGGGAACCAGCAGGGATGGTTTCATAATTTTTTTCGTTGCGCTGCATGTAATGATCCTCCATATATAGTGAAAATGTTTTGGTGTTCCGAATATCAATCATGAAAAAGCAAAACGATTATAACATTACTCAGGGAGCTTGACAAGGCGGTTTTTTGAGTTTTTTCTGGATGCGTATATCGTCACCAAACAGTTTGATCATGGTAAAATTACTGGAAATTCGGGAAAAAGTACGCTCTGAGTATATATCAGCTAATTGGCCGAGTGCAAGATTTGTGGAGATAATCGTAGATTTTCGGCGCAAAATCCGCTCATTCAGACATAGAAAAAGCTGGGAGACAGTAAATGTATTGGATAATTCTGTACCCAGGTCGTCAATGATTAAAAGATCGCATTCAAAAATATTCTGATAATCTCCGCTGGCTTCTCTGCCTCTGTCAAATACACTCTTTTCAAAAATGTGAAACAGAGAGGATGCTGAAAAATAAATTACGGAATGCCCGGAATCCAGAAGTTCCTTTGCCACGCAATTAGACAAAAAAGTCTTGCCGATTCCGGTATCTCCATAGAAAAACAGGTTATGGAATTCCTGATCAAAGGTTCTGACAAAATCCAGGCATTGACGGACGGCATGTTCTACCGTGTCCCGGCTGGAGAGTCCGGTAGCAGGATTAATCTGTTTTGCAGAGTAATAATCATATGAAAAGTTCTGAAAATTTTCCAGGTCCAATATCTGGCGGATGTTGGACTGGGTATAGACAAGATCAATAGCTGCCTGTTGAAAACAATGGCATTTCTTACCGTCAATATAACCGGTGTCCCGGCAGTCGGGGCAGTCATAAGGCGGTTCAAAATAATGCTCTGGATAGCCGTTAGAGGTAAGGAGCAGTTTTTTTTCCTGAATAAGTTTTTGAAGCTGCCGATGAAGCTCTGGCAAAGCAGTATCATCTCCGCCGATCAGTTTCTTTGCCTGTGATACAGAAAGGGAAGAGATGGTATTGTCAATTTCCAGAAGGCGGGGCAGTTCCTGATATACAGATTGAATACGCTCCATAACAATATGCTGGTTTTCTAATTGCTTTGCCTCATAACGGCGCAGTAACGTGTTATATTGAGTATTGCTGAGAGCCATAAATGCCTCCTTAGCTTGTGGTGTTCAGTAATTTTGCTTCCAGCTGTTCCATATTATAGGTACGCTGCGGAAAGCTGTTGAAGCGGTTGGGGGCTGCTGCCTTTGCTGTCATGCTTCTGGAAGAAGCTGTACGGGAGCGTTCCGCCATTTTTGCCGCCTGGAAGGCCTCGTCTGCTTTGCGGATATCAGCAGGAGTATGAATATTCTGATGTTTCCAGCTCATGAGAATCCGGTCAGTATATTCAAAACTGGGCTGGTGGATTGCAAGAATGGTGCGGCTGCATGCTTCTGTAATCATATCCTGTGCAAAACCGTATTCTCTGCTCCATTTTTCAATAAAAGCAAATTCAGCAGGGATCAGGCTGCGCCCTTGTATGCCGAGAGCCTTTAACACTGCATAGTGAAGCTGGCTGTGAACCTGGGAACTGCGTTTTGCCTGTTCTACAGTCTGAATCTGTTCTGCTTTCCAGTTCATTGCCACTTTATCCATATAGTGAAGGCTGGAATGGCCGCCTGCTATACAGTATTCCATGAGATATACGATTAAATCTACGGAAAATGACAGGTTGTCGTACCAGAACAGCAATTTTTGCATATCCGTGGAAGTTAAGGGTCTCGCAAGGTAACTTTCTGCCACGAACATCATCTCCTGAACCTCTTCCTTCTCCCGGAAAGCTTTCAGCTCATCTGCCGTGTAGCTATGCTTTTTAACAGGCGCAGAGGTCTTCTTCAAAGGAACGGAATCATCTTCTCTGGCAGCAGTCTCAGAATCAAGAAAATAAATGCCGGCAATGGAATTATCCTGGGCATATTCTAATTGAAGAAGATTCATTTTTTCCCAGTATTTTAAAGCGCGCTGGATATCCTTTTCCGTATGGTTGAACTTGTCCGCGGCCCTGGAAATAGAGAAACTGCAGTCCGGGGAATTCATACAGCGAAGCAGATACAGGTAAATTTTCACGAATTCTCCATTGGCTTCTGTCATATATTCATCAATGAAACGGTTGTCAATCGCTGTTGTGGAATTTTCGTTTTCTTTGTGTAAAGTAATATCAGCCATAATACCCTCCAGGTTGAATCTTAATGTTGTCCAGATATTTGTTCTCTGACATGAAACAGTAAAAACCGATCACTCTTATGTGGCTTAAAGTATAGCACATTTAAGTTGAAATGAGAAGCATAATTTTTCCTGTAATGCCAGTAAAATCAAGGGATTGAGCAAATGTGGAGAGTGTGGATAATGTGGATAATTCAGTGGAAAAATATTATGGTAACAGGTAAAAATCCTCGTGATTGCGGAAATTATGACCTGAATGGGAAAATGTTGAAAATAATCTTATGTAAACTTAAAAATCCACATTCCAAATGGAAAGTTTTCCCCAATTGGAATGTGGATAATGTGGATAACTATATGCCAAGAAGGTGTTCTCCTACTTGTACAATGTCTCCGGCGCCCATAGTTATCAACAAATCGCCGTTTATACATTTTTTTAATAAGAAATTTTCAATTTCGTCAAAAGATGCAAAATAATAGCTTTCTTTGCCTAAATTTTGTAACTCTTTCAGCAGGTCTTCGGAGGAAATGCCTATCGTATTCTGTTCTCTGGCAGCATAAATATCTGCAAGTACAACCAGATCAGCAGAAGAAAGAGCCTGGGCAAACTCTTTAAGGAATGCCTTTGTGCGGGTATAAGTGTGCGGCTGGAACACGCATATAATGCGGTTTTTGCCGCAGTTTCTGGCAGCAGTAAGAGTTGCGTTTATTTCTGTTGGATGATGTGCGTAATCGTCCACAATGGTGATACCGCCCAGCTCTCCCTTATGTTCGAAACGTCTTGCAGTTCCGCCAAACCCTGAGAGCGCTGCCTGAACAGAATCAAAGGATAGATTCATCTCAAGAGCAAGGGCACATGCCGCAACAGCGTTGCTGATATTGTGCCTGCCTGGTACGTTCATGGAAATTGTGCCAAGTATGGTTTTTTCCTTCATGAGGGTAAAGTTTCCGCAGCCTTTTGTATTAAATGTGATATTATCCGCATAATATGAAGCAGAAGGGGTCAAGCCATATGTGATGATTCTGCAGTCAAGATCTTTTATGATTTCCTGATAATTTTCAATTTCTTCATTGATAAACAGAATGCCTTCTGGGGGAACATTTTTGGCGAACTTCCGGAAAGAATTACGGATATCGGTAAGGTCTTTGAAGAAATCCATATGATCTTCTTCTATATTTAATATTAATCCATATTTGGGGTAAAAGTTTAAAAAACTATTGGTGTATTCACATGCCTCAGTCAGAAAGAATTCTGATTCGCCGACCCGTATATTACCGTCAATGGATTTAAGAATTCCACCTACAGAAATTGTGGGATCACAGCAGGCTTCCAGAAAGATGTCGCTGATCATGGAGGTTGTGGTGGTTTTTCCATGTGTGCCGGAGACAGCTACTGACTGCTGGTAATTTTCCATAATCTGTCCTAGAAGTTCTGCACGGGTCAGAGTGGGAATCTGCTGGTCCACAGCGGCTTTCAGTTCTGGATTGTCCGGATGGATGGCGGCTGTGTAAACCACGGCTTCCGTATCAGTCTGAATGTTGGAAGCACGTTGTCCGTAAAAAATTTTGGCGCCAAGGGAGATGAGTTTTTCAGTCAAAGGGGTTTCCCGGGAATCTGATCCGGAAACAGGAAATCCTTCCCGTAACAAAATTTCGGCAAGACCGCTCATGCTGATGCCGCCGATACCGATAAAGTGTAGATGAACTGGCTGTTTGAAATCGATTTTGTATACATTTTTGCACATATATTTTACCTGCCTGGTTTTGATTAGGGGCCGGGAAATGATTTGGCGCCCTTACCAGTCTTTCCTTATATTAATTACTCTCATTTTATAACAACAGTGGGTAATTTGCAAATTGAAAATACTTGAGTTTCCGTATTTTTATTTTATCAATAATTTTATTGCCAAAAAATCTTGTTGCCAATGGCAACAGAGACACTTTGCACAAGAAACGCTTGGAAAACTGGCTTTCCATAACACTTTTTTGTGCAAAGTGTACACATCATAGAATGATGTGTACCTTTTGGTAATATAAAACTGCAATTTGCGGAAACTCAAGGAAAATAGGATTCGGATGCTAAAACAGGAAATCAAAAAGGAAATGCAATATTTTTCGTAATAATCGGGTAATATATCTTGTGCAATCTGACAAAATTATTTATTTTTAGGCAAAAAAATTGTGAAATATGTGTACTAAATGATTCTTATGTGCTATAA
Organism: Lachnospiraceae bacterium; assembly: GCA_910575075.1. Lineage (GTDB taxonomy): Bacteria > Bacillota > Clostridia > Lachnospirales > Lachnospiraceae > Petralouisia. Next base: position 68,411 of record CAJTCY010000002.1, on the reverse strand, counting down.
TATAGGATGTAAGTAACAAGAAATTAATTGACGAGAGGTGAGAGACATGATTCGTAAAGAAATGATAGCCATGCTTTTGGCAGGGGGTCAGGGCAGCAGACTTGGAGTACTAACTTCTAATGTTGCAAAACCGGCTGTAGCATTTGGCGGTAAATATCGAATTATTGATTTTCCGTTGAGTAACTGTGTAAATTCGGGGATAGATACGGTAGGCGTGTTGACACAGTATCAGCCGCTGCGTCTGAATACTCATATTGGAATTGGTATTCCATGGGATTTAGACCGAAACAATGGTGGTGTAACAGTGTTGCCCCCGTATGAGAAGAGTGACAACAGTGAGTGGTATACAGGTACAGCAAATGCGATTTATCAGAACCTGAACTACATCGACAGTTATCATCCTGAATATGTGCTGATTCTTTCGGGTGATCATATTTACAAGATGAATTATGAAGTAATGCTGGATTTCCACAAGGAGAACAATGCTGATGTTACGATTGCGGCTATGCCGGTTCCATGGGAAGAAGCAAGCCGATTTGGTCTCGTAATTACGGATGAGAACAAGCAGATTACAGAGTTCGAAGAGAAACCGGCAAATCCCAGAAGCAATCTTGCATCTATGGGCATTTACATTTTTAACTGGAGCGTATTGAGAGAAGCTCTGGTTACTATGTCAGAGCAGAGTAATTGTGACTTTGGCAAACATATTATTCCATACTGCAGAGAGAATGGCAGACGGCTGTTTGCCTACGAGTACAATGGATACTGGAAGGATGTTGGAACACTGGGATCTTATTGGGAAGCAAATATGGAATTGATAGATCTGATTCCTGAGTTTAATCTCTATGAAGAGTACTGGAAGATTTATACAAAGAGTGAAATCATTGAGCCTCAGTTTATTGCAGAAGATGCTGTGACAGAGCGTTGTATAATTGGAGAAGGTTCAGAGATTTACGGTAAGGTGTACGGTTCTGTAATCGGTGCCGGTGTTGTAATCGGCAAGGGTACCGTGGTGCGTGATTCCATTATCATGCAGGATACCGTGATCGGTGATAACGTTACGATTACAAAAGCAATTGTGGCAGAGAATGTTACAATTGGAAATAACGTTGAACTGGGTGTAGGTGAAGAAGCAGAGAATAAGCTGAACAAGAGCGTGTATTCCTTTGGTCTGGTAACCATCGGAGAGAATTCTGTAATACCGTCGGGTGTTAAAATAGGTAAAAATACAGCGATTTCCGGCAAGACAGATAAGGAAGACTATCCGGATGGCCTTTTGGCAGGCGGCGAATCAATCATTAAGGCAGGTGACAGAGTATGAAGGCATTAGGTATTATATTAGCAGGCGGAAATAACAGCAAAATGCAGGAGCTTTCTAATAAGAGAGCCATTGCAGCCATGCCAGTGGGTGGAAGTTTTCGTTGTATTGATTTTGCACTCAGCAATATGAGTAATTCACATATTCAGAAGGTGGCAGTTTTAACCCAGTATAACGCAAGAAGCCTCAATGAGCATCTCAGTTCTTCTAAATGGTGGGATTTCGGAAGAAAACAGGGCGGTCTGTATGTATTCAATCCTACAGTTACTTCTGACAACGCGTGGTGGTACCGTGGAACGGCAGATGCTATGTACCGGAATATTACGTTCCTAAAACAGAGTCATGAACCATATGTTATCATTGCAGCTGGAGACTGTGTGTATAAAATGGATTATAACAAGCTGCTGGAGTATCACATTGAGAAAAAGGCAGACATAACCATTGTATGCAAGGACATGCCGGTGGGCGAGGATGTGAGCCGTTTTGGTGTGGTACGGATGAATGAAGATTCACGGATTGTGGAGTTTGAAGAAAAGCCGATGGTTGCCCAGTCCAATACGATCTCAGCAGGTATCTATGTGCTCCGCAGAAGACAGCTTATAGAAATGCTCGAACGCTGTGCGGAAGAAAACCGTTATGATTTTGTAACAGATATTCTCATTCGGTATAAGAATATGAAGCGGATTTTCGGTTACAAGCTGGAGACATACTGGAACAATATTTCCACAGTGGAATCTTATTATAAGACAAATATGGATTTTCTGAGACCTGAAATACGCAGATATTTCAGAGATGAGCCAAGAATTTATTCTAAAGTTGACGATCTTCCGCCGGCTAAATATAACGTAGGATCAGAAGTACGCAACAGTTTGGTGTCCAGTGGATGTATTATTAACAGTAAAGTGGAGAATTCAATTCTGTTTAAGAAAGCATTTGTAGGAAAGAACTGTGTGATTAAGAACTCTATTATTTTAAATGATGTATACATCGGTGACAACACACATATTGAGAATTGTATCGTGGAGAGCCGTGATACTCTTCGTGCAAATACTTATTTCAGCGGCGGTGATGGGATTAAGGTTGTTTATGAGCACAATGAGAGATATGTGATATAATGAGAGCAAGAGAGAAGAAGGCGCCTGCGCATTCGGAGAACGGCGAATGATGATCATAAATCCCTGATTTATGGAATGATTAGCGCATTCGGAGAACGAAGATTACAAATGAAGATTTTAATATAATATGATCTGAGATACCATAACCAGACAGTGGGTATGGTAAAACCTGCATATTCATAGTGGATATAACCTGTTCTTAAGAAATAGGAAGATTTATAAAGGGGGCAGAGATTTATGCAGATAACAGACGTGAGAATCCGTAAGGTTGAGAAAGAAGGGAAAATGCGTGCGGTAGTGTCTATTACCATTGATGAAGAATTTGTGGTGCATGATATTAAGGTGATTGAAGGGGAAAAAGGTCTTTTTATCGCCATGCCCAGCAGAAGAGCAGCGGACGGGGAATACCGTGATATTGCGCATCCCATTAATTCCCAGACCAGGGAGAACATTCAACGGATGATTCTGGATAAGTATCAGGAAGAGATTGAGATGGAAGCATAAGCTATGAAAAAGGATAAGAGCGGTGAATCAGTGGAAGTATAAATTCAGACATTGATACACAGAGCTGAAACAGGGCTGTTACACAAACGGTTAAAAACCGTAGCGTAGCAGCCCATTTAAATTACTTGTGCCCAGTCTGATCTTTTGCGGATAATCCCTGATAAAATTTCGCTTGCTCCATAAGAAGCTTCTGACGTTCCGGAATCAGGGAACGGTAAATATGAATCAGTGCACCTTCGGCAGAATTCAAAGAGGAAGGCACAGGTTTCTTTTCATCTCTGAGACCAAGAAGATAATCGGTAGATACATCAAAATAGCGTGCCATACGGACAAGCGTGCGAAAATCCGGTTCACGGTAATTATTTATATATCCATTTAACGTAGTAGGAGCAATGTGAAGCGCTATTGACAGCTGTTTTTGAGTAACATTCCTTTCCTCTATGAGATTTTTAAGACGGATGCAAAAATCCATGAAGATACCTCCCATTAAAATCAGGATAAAATCATTTTAATAGAATTATGCCCGCTTAAAGCTGAAAATACGCGCACTGAGAACAGATAAACGCAGATTGAGTACCTTATTTTTTCCTGGAAGATGAAATTTCCAAATCGTGCTGATTGTAAATATGTGCCTGTTTTAGCAGATAGTTTTGTTCCAGAGGACCCAGAGAACGGTAAGTTTCCAGTAAATCTTCTTCTTTGTCATCGTAACAGCCGTTAAGCGTGTAAGGATTTCGAATATTGGTAACGCCGAGCAGATAATCTATGGAAACATTGAAATATTTAGCCAGATTAATCAAAGTATCAAAATCCGGTTCGCGATTCTGACGCAGATAGCCGTTTAATGTGGAAGCAGCGATATTCAGTTCTTTAGATAAGAATTTTTGAGTGAGATTTCGCTCTTCCAAAAGATTTTCAAGCCTGTTAGAAAATTTCATATCACAGTCCTCTGCTGTAAAATATAAAGTACTATGACTATTTTACGAAAAAAATAATCAGAAACAGAAGAAATATGCGAAACTCATATTTAATTCACGGAAGTGAATTTTATTGCCATCCGCCGTCTAAAGTAATAATCTGCCCTGTCAGATAAGAGGGGGCTGTTACCAGAGACAGAGCAAGGAGCGCAGCCTCTTTAGGAGTTCCGAAACGTCCGGCAGGAATTTCTTCCGTCAGCAGGAGACGTTCTTCTGCTGAAAAGCATTGGTTCATCTGGGTATCAATCATACCGCAGGCAATGGCATTGACGCAGATATTGCTGGGAGCCAGTTCTTTTGCCAGGGCACGGGTAAAGGAATTAACGCCGCCTTTTGAAGCAGAGTATGCCACTTCGCAGGAGGCCCCGGTATTGCCCCAGACAGAAGAAATGTTTATGATTTTGCCAGAGCGGTGGCGAACCATGGAAGGGATTGCCTGTCGGCAGCAGCAGAACAGGGAGGTGAGATTTGTCTGTATGATACGGTTCCATTCGTCCAGGCTCATATCAGACAGCAGACCGATATGAGAGACACCAGCATTATTTACCAGCACGGTCACAGAACCAAGTGCTTCTTCTATCATGTAAAAAGCATCCTTTACAAAATCTTCTCTTCCGATATCACCCACCAGAGGTATGCAGGGCACATGGTATGTTTCTTTAAGTTTTGCTGCAAGCTGTTCTAGCTCAGGGGCGGAGTTTTGGCAGTTGATGGCGAGAGAAAATCCTGCCTGGGCGAACTCTTCGGCAATGGCACGTCCAATACCGCGGGAAGCGCCAGTGATAAAAGCAATTTCAGGTTTCATAAGCAAAAGCTCCTTTCAGAAATGTTTTCATTAGGTAATTGCGAAACTCAGTAAATTTTTGAATTTCATATACAATTCAAAAAAATTAAGCAGAAATATTTTATCATACGAAACGCTAAGAAATGCATTCTAGCACCATGGAAACGAAACACAAAAATCATGGAAGCCTTTGCGGAACATGATTTTCGTATTAAGTGGTTCGTTGTAATGCTTGGTGCGCCCTGCATTTTGTGCGTTTCGTATGGATAAAATATTTTAGAACAATTGTATAAATTGTATATGAAATTTCGATAATTTGATAGTTTCGCAATTGCCTAATGTTTTCATAATTACCAATGGTCTGCAGCTAAAAGTATACTATTACCCAGGCGGTGGAATGTCAAGAAAATACCATGGAGATTTATTGTATTGAAAAGACAAATATGCTATAATACATTTATCAGAAAAATAAACAGCAAAGGGGTTGGACACCATGCGTATTACAATTAGTGGAAAAAATATCGAGGTAACCGCAGGCTTGAGACAAGCAGTAGAGGATAAATTATCTAAATTGGAGAGATACTTTACTCCGGAAACTGATATTCTCGTAACCTTGAGTGTAGAAAAAGAACGCCAGAAAATAGAAGTCACGATTCCGGTAAAGGGAAATATTATCCGATCAGAGCAGGTAAGTAACGATATGTATGTTTCTATAGATCTGGTAGAAGAAGTTATTGAGCGGCAGTTAAAGAAATACAAGAACAAGATCGTAGATCAGAAGCAGTCAGCAGCGAATTTCCAGAAGGAATATATTGATAAAGAAGTGGAAGATGATGAAGACGTTAAGATCATACGTACCAAACGTTTTGGGATGAAGCCCATGTATCCGGAAGACGCCTGTGTGCAGATGGAACTTCTGGGACATAATTTCTTCGTATTCCAGAATGCAGAGACAGAACAGGTGAATGTCGTTTATAAGAGAAAAGGAAGTACCTATGGCCTGATTGAACCAGAATTTTAAGGACAGAGGGCTGCCGAACGAATATAAATTACAAAGTATAGTTCCGTTCTAAAGGTTTACCTTGCAGAGCAATGCAAACAGTATGCACAAAAATTCTCCTGGGAAGCCAGTTTCCAAGAGTGATTTTTGTGCATTTTGTCTTTGACGCTTTCATGGCAAGATCTTTTGAGCGAGTGAATATATGAGCGCGGCGGTCTTCTTGTTATCATTTGCTGTAATTATAGAAACAATATATTTTCCGGCAGTTAAAATATGTCGATAGTTAACCGCTGAAGTAATAGCTTTACAAATTTCAATAGTTCTTTGGTTGCTATCCCTTGAATATGATGTTATAATCAAGCTTGAATAAAATTAACCGGAAAGGGGCATGTATATGAAATCTAAGAAACTGACAGCCGCATTATTGGTTATTGCTCTGGGGATATCACAGTTTAATGTTGCTTTGGCGGACAAGAAGTCGGAAGCGGAAAATGCCAAACAGAAGGCAGAAGAGAATTTAAAATCGAAACAGAATGAAATAGATAATATAGAACAGGAACAGGGACAGCTTCAAGAAGAAATTAATGCTCTTGATGCAGAATTGGTGAATGTAATTGTACAATTATCGACATTAGAAGAAGAGCTTGCCATTAAACAGGACGAGCTTGCGCAGACGAAGGAAGACTTAAAGCAGGCAAAAAAAGACGAAAAGAACCAGTATGAGGCCATGAAGCTCAGGATTCGCTTTATGTATGAAAAAGGCGACAGCACTATGCTTACCAGCATTCTGGAGTCAAAAAGTATTGCGGACCTTCTGAACCGGGTAGAGTATGTTAACCAGGTCTATGATTATGACAGAAATCTGCTGACACAGTATGAAAATACTAAAAAGCAGGTGGCAAAACTGGAAAAGAAACAGAAGAAAGAGGTTGCATCGCTGGAGGAAAAGCGGCAGGAATTCCAGGCTGCAGAGGAAAATTACCGTACTGTAATTGCACAAAAGAAGAAAGAAGTAACAAATTTTGACAGACTGTTGGCAGAGGCACAGTCTTTGGCGGCGCAGTATCAGGATACCATCAATGCACAGAATGTTATTATTGCACAGGAAAATGAGCGTGAGGAACGGGAACGCCGGGAGCGCGAGGAGCGGGAACGCCGGGAACGTGAGGAACGCCAGCAGCAGGAGCTTGAGCGCCAGCAGCGTCAAATGGCACAGGGGTCTGGGGAAAACGCGAGTGCAGGAGGCGGTGGAAATTCAGGAGAGAGCAGTGACTCTGGCAGCAGTGGTTCTGACAGCAGTGGTTCTGACAGCAGCGGAGGATCAGAAGGAAGCTCAGACGGCGGAAACAAAGATCCGGGATATTCTACCGGTGTAAGCGGCAGTGCGGTGGTTCAATATGCCTTGAATTTTGTGGGAAATCCGTATGTATGGGGCGGAAAAGATCCTAATACTGGTGCAGACTGCAGCGGATTTACCAGTTATGTGTTTGCGCATTTTGGAATCAGTATTCCCAGTTATTCCTATTCCCAGCGTTCTGTGGGAAAAGAAGTCAGCTATGCCAATGCCAGGGCCGGGGATTTGATTTGCTATAATGGGCACGTGGCAATTTATATGGGAAATGGACAAATCGTTCATGCCAAAGGAACTGCGTATGGAATTGTGGCGTATGATAATGCGACTTACCGCCCGATTATTACCGTACGGCGGGTATTATAATGGACCTATTGTATAAATTGTATATGAAATTTCGATAATTTAATAGTCTCGCAATTGCCTATATTGTATAAAGATTGACAGGAGGAATGAGGACCATGGATATTAAGACACTGCAGGGAGATATGATCGCTGCCATGAAAGCAAAAGATAAAGGAAGAAAAGATGCCATTTCTGCACTGGTATCAGCGGTAAAGAAAGCTGCGATTGATGAGGGATGCCGTGAGGATATACCAGAATCATTGGTAGACCGTGTGATCTTAAAGGAGCTAAAGACTGCAAAAGAACAGCTTGACACCTGTCCGGCAGACCGCACCGATCTTCTTAAGGAATATGAGCTTCGTCATGATGTGATTAAAGAATATGCTCCGGCAATGATGTCAGAACAAGAGGTGGAAACCTATATTACAGATAAATTTGCAGAGGTGGTGGCAACTAAGAATAAGGGACAGATTATGAAAGCAGTTATGGCAGAATTAAAGGGCAAGGCAGATGGAAAAGTGATCAATCAGGTAGTTGCGAAACTCTGTCAGTAGAAAGCAGGCGTAGAAAATGATCATTCAATTACCCGGAAAAGTGAAATATATCATAGATACACTGATACATGCTGGTTATGAAGCGTATGCGGTGGGCGGCTGTATCAGGGACTCCATACTGGGAAGAGTTCCGGGGGATTGGGATATCACCACTTCTGCTTCGCCCTGGCAGGTAAAACAGCTCTTTTCCAAAACCGTTGACACAGGAATTCAGCACGGGACCGTTACTGTAATGGAAGGAAAAGAAGGATTTGAGGTTACAACCTACCGGATTGACGGAGAGTATGAAGACCAGAGACATCCGCGGGAAGTTATTTTTACCTCCAGTCTGCTGGAAGATTTAAAACGCCGGGATTTTACAATCAATGCTATGGCATATAATGAGGCAGAAGGCTTAATTGATGCATTTCATGGAATGGAGGACATAGAGAAGGGTGTAATCCGCTGTGTGGGAAATCCGGTTCACAGGTTTGACGAAGATGCGCTGCGTATGATGCGTGCAGTCAGATTTGCGGCGCAGCTTGGATTTACCATTGAGGAAACTACCAGAACTGCCATTTTGAAACGTGCCCGCAGTCTTGCTAAAATCAGTTCAGAACGGATTCAGGTGGAATTGGTGAAGCTTCTGGTTTCGGAACATCCAGAAGAAATGAGAACGGTATATGAGCTGGGTATGAGCCATGTCTTTCTGCCCGAATTTGACGAAATGATGCAGACGCCTCAAAATAACCGTTATCACAGGCATAACGTTGGAGAGCATTCTATTCTGGCTATGCAGAATATCCGTAATGATAAGATTCTGCGGCTTACCATGCTGCTGCATGACGTGGGGAAACCAGTGTGCAAGACTGTGGACGAAAATGGAATTTATCATTTTTACGGTCATCCTGCTGAAGGAGCAAAAATGGCAAAGACGATTCTTAGGCGTCTCAAATTTGATAACGATACGGTTCGCAGAGTGACAAATCTTATTGCCTGGCATGACGACAGGCCTTCTTTGCGGGAGGCTTCTGTTCGCCGTGCCATTCACCGTGTGGGGCTGGAGCAGTATCCGGCGCTGTTTGAAGTGAAGCGGGCAGATGCCCTGGCGAAAAATAATTACAGACGCAAGGAAAAACTGGAGCTGATTGATTTATATGAATCTTTGTATCAAGAGATCATGGAGAAGAACCAGTGTCTGACTTTAAAAGATCTTGCGGTAAATGGAACAGACATGCTGGAGCTGGGACTGGAGCGCGGAAAAGAAATTGGAATGGCGCTCAACCGGCTTTTGATGCATGTACTGGAATGTCCAGAGGACAATAACAGGGAAATTTTGATGAATTTGGTAAAAACAGAACAAAAATCTGAATAGAATGTGACCTCTTCACATATGATAGAAAGACACAAGAAATGGATTTGTGAATATCATGGTGGAGGGGTTTATGTGTTTAATCGAGAAAATCTGATTCTGGAGCAGTATCCGTTTGAAGTAAAGCAGACGGTAAAGGGCAGAGGCGCACTGATATGTGAGACCAGTCAGGGACTGAAAATTTTAAAAGAATACAGAGGTTCGGAAGGAAGGGCAGACTTTCTGTACCGTATCCTGCAGTTTTTAGCGGGGCATGGACAAGAACAGGTAGACTGCATTGTCCGGACTCACGAGGAAAAAACCCTTGCCAGAGATGTAGATGGAACAGCCTATATGGTACGTGACTGGTATGAAGGCAGGGAATGCGACACAAAGAGCAGAGAAGATATTTTGCGTGCCATTCGGCAGCTTGCAGATATACATAGTATTCTCAGAACATTTCCAGAAGAAATACCCGATTATCTTCAGATTCAGGATGACAGCCTGCTCAGGGAAAATGAAAGACATACCAGAGAATTGAAGAAAGTTCGGAATTTTATTTATAACCGGAAAAAGAAAAGTGATTTTGAAATGGAATTTCTGCACAGTTTTCAGCCGTTCTATGAGGAGGCTTTGAAAGTGGTCGCCCTTCAGCAGAAGCTTCAGGATAAGGGAGAAGCAGGTGAACAACAGGAGATCTATGGGATCTGCCATGGAGACTATAATCAGCACAATGTTGTTTTTTTGCGTAAAGGCATGGCGGTTTTGAATTTTGAGAAAGCATCTTATGATGTCCAGGTGGCTGACCTTGGAAATTTTATGCGCAAAATTCTGGAAAAACATAACTGGAATATGGGACTTGGCATGGATATGATGAAGGCTTATAATGATGTAAGGAAACTTAATGATCAGGAAATGAACCAGCTTTATATCCGTCTTGCTTATCCGGAAAAATTTTGGAAAATAGCCAATCATTATTTTAATACCAGCAAAGCATGGGTTTGCGGAAGAAATCTGGAAAAACTGCAGAAAATTATTATCCAGAATGAAGACAGAGAGAATTTTCTGCGTCTGATAAGAACATAATGTGAAACGAAATCCCGGAAAACAGGGCACGAAAATTTAGGAGGAATAGAAGTTGCGAAAGAGAAACATACATATTCTGCTTCTGCTCCTGCTGCTTCTCATTGCTGCAGCAGGATGCGGGGAACAGAAAAAAAGGATTACAGACGGCAGTGAGGTCTATACAGCACCAAAGAGAGCAGAGGCATCTGAGGATTCCGGCACAGAGGAACAGAATCAGGATCCGCAAAAATTATACGTGGTTACAGGAATTGACACAGAACGTAAACTTTTAACACTCAGGGATTGTGAGACAGCGAAGGAAAAGCCATACAGTTATACGGGCGGAACCTTTATTAAAAACAAATATGGAGATAATCTTACCATGGAACAGGTTTCACTGGGAGAATTGGTTACGATTGAAGAAAGTGACGATAATCTTACAGTGGTTCAGTTTTCCAAAGATGTTTTTTCCTATGATGATTTGTATAATTTTGACTTGGACAAAGAGCAGAAGAGTCTGACGGTTGGCAGCGAGAAATATTATTTTGATGAAAACCTTCTGATTTTTCATGGGGCAAGTAAGATTTCTGTCTCAGAAATCAGCGAGGATGATATGATCTGCATGAAGGGAATGGGACAGCATATCTATGTCATTCAGGTGATTTCCGGGCATGGAATTGTAGTATTGGAAAATACAGAACTTTTTCAGGGAGGTTATATCACCATAGGAAATATACTTTCTAAGAAGATTACCCCTGAAATGCGGATTGAAGTACCAGAAGGAACGTATCTTCTTGCAGTAGCAAATAACGGTTACGGCGGAAGCAGGAATATTACGGTGGAGGCAAACCGTGAGCTGAAGGTGAATCTGGATGAACTAAAGGGGGAAGGACCCAAAACCTGTCAGATAAAGTTTAAGGTAACACCGGAAAATGCCAATGTTCAGTTGGATGGGGAACAGGTGGATCTGAGCAATCCAATACAGGTAAATTATGGAACGCATCAATTGACGGCGCAGGCAGAGGGCTATACAGACTGGAATAGGACATTGATCGTTAATTCTTCTACCGCGGAAATTTCTATTGAACTGACCAGCCAGGAAGATGAAAATAAAGATGAGACGATTTCCACTTCTGGCAGTAATAAGAGCGCTGGTGCGGCTTCCAGCGGCAGTAATCAAAATAATACAAACAGTAATCAAAATAATACGAATAACAATCAAAACAATACCAACAGTAATCGAATAAACAGCAATACGAACAATAATAACAACAATAATAACAATAATAATAACCGAACGAATAATAATCAGACCAGCAATAATAACAACAATAATAACAACAATAATAGCAACAATAATAACCGAACAAATAATAATCAGACCAACAATAATAGCAACAATAATAATCAGAACAGCAATACGAACAATAATAACCAGACCAACAATAATCAAAATACCAACAATGATCAGAACAATAGCGGCGGCAATAATACCAGCGGCGGTCAAAATAATAATGATGAGACAGGAAGCGGCAGGATAGACGGCAGCCTGGAGTAACAGAAAAGGATAATTTACGGAGAAAAAGGGACATAATCATAAAAAAGTAGTTGAGAAAAATCATCTCATGAAGTATCATAGAATTATGTATATGAGAGATGCGAATTACTGAAACAAATCAAGGAGGAAAAAGATGGATTACAAGGAACTTTACAATGAATGGTTAAACAACCCGTATTTTGATGAGGCCGCTAAGGAAGAGCTTCGAGGTATTGCAGATGATGAGAAGGAAATTGAGGAGCGCTTCTATATGGATCTGGAATTTGGCACAGCAGGACTGAGAGGCGTAATCGGAGCAGGAACCAACCGTATGAATATCTATACAGTCCGCAAGGCAACCCAGGGACTGGCAAATTATATTGCGTCTGTGAATGGACAGGCAAAGGGCGTGGCGATTGCCTACGATTCCAGAAGAATGTCCCCGGAATTTGCAGATGAAGCAGCGCTTTGCCTTGCAGCAAACGGGATTAAGGCATATGTATTTGAATCGTTAAGACCAACACCGGAACTGTCCTATGCTGTACGCAGGCTGGGGTGCATTGCGGGCATCAATATTACTGCAAGCCATAATCCGCCGGAATATAACGGCTATAAGGTATACTGGGAGGATGGCGCTCAGATTACTCCGCCTCATGACAAAGGCATTATGGATGAGGTTAAGAAAGTAACGGATTATGCCACAGTGAAGACCATGAGCAAGGAAGAAGCTCAGGCAGCAGGGCTTTATACCGTTATTGGCAAGGATATTGATGATCCTTATATCGAAGAATTAAAGAGCCTGGTGCTTCATCAGGACTGCATTGACGCAGTGGCAAAAGATTTAAAGATTGTGTATACACCGCTTCATGGAACGGGAAATATTCCTGTGCGCCGTGTATTGAAGGAGCTTGGTTTTGAAAATGTTTACGTTGTTCCCGAACAGGAATTGCCGGATGGAGAGTTTCCGACTGTAAGTTATCCGAATCCTGAGGCAGAAGAAGCATTTGAGCTTGGATTAAAGCTTGGAAAGGAAGTGGATGCAGACCTGATTCTTGCTACGGACCCAGACGCAGACCGTCTTGGCGTATATGTGAAAGATGCAAAGACCAGAGAATACCACAGCCTTACTGGAAATATGTCCGGCTGTCTTATTGGAGATTATGTGATCAGCCAGAGAAAGGAAAAAGAAGGGCTTCCTGCAGACGGGGCGTTTATTAAATCCATTGTTTCCACGAATATGGCAGACGCCATCGCAAAATATTACGGCATTGCGCTGGTGGAGGTACTTACAGGATTTAAATTTATCGGACAGAAAATACTGGAATTTGAAAATACAGGCAAGGGCACTTATCTCTTTGGCATGGAGGAGAGCTATGGCTGCCTGACCGGAACTTATGCGAGAGATAAAGACGCGGTTGTAGCTTCCATGACCTTGTGCGAAGCAGCTGCTTATTATAAGACTAAGAATATGACCTTATGGGATGCTATGATTGCGATGTATGAGCGTTATGGATACTATAAGGATGATGTAAAATCCATTACTTTGAAAGGGATCGAAGGACTGGAGAAGATTCAGGAGATTATGAATACCTTAAGAGAGAATACTCCTGCAGAAATTGGCGGATATAAGGTGGTTTCCGCAAGGGATTATAAGACAGATACCATCAAGAATATGGAAACTGGAGCAGTAACTCCAACTGGGCTGCCTGGTTCTAATGTACTTTACTACGACCTCAACGATGATGCATGGGTTTGCGTAAGACCGTCTGGAACAGAGCCGAAGGTGAAGTTTTATTATGGTGTAAAGGGAACCTCTCTTGCAGATGCAGATGGGAAATCTGACAAATTGGGTAAAGAAGTTCTCGCCATGATCAATAAGATGCTTTAATAAAAAGTTATAGACAGATATAGGAAGTGGAAAAAGGATAGGCAGAGAACAATATCTTTTTTCCACTTTTTCATTCCATAGGAAAGACCTTGTCACGCTAATGCGTGAAAGTGCCTTTCCTATGAAAGAACAAATATGCGCACTCGTGCGAGAAGAAATATGTCGCTGAAGCGACTGCACTCGGCGCAGCAATCCGTCCAAGTCCCTCGTGAATGAGGGATTTAGGAAGTTGATGCGGACTTGTCCGCTTTGTACTTATTTAAGGAGGAAGTTATGAAAAGGGGAAAAGGAAAAATCTCAATCAAGACAAAACTGCTGGGCACAATTATACCGGCGGTAACTGTGATGGTGCTGCTTTTGATTCTGGCATCTTATCAGGTTTCCAGAGGAATGATGGAGGAATCTGCCAGCAGTCTGCTGGAAACTTCTGTTGGAAACCAGGTGGCAGAAATGGAGGGATGGCTTCAGCAGAACCTGGCGTCTTTTGAGATGGTTAAAAAGAATATTGAGGGAACAAAACCAGATGAAAAAAAACTGCAGGAAATGCTGGACCAGTATTATGGTTATAGTACAGAATATCCAGAAGGAATCTATGTGGCTTCAGAAGATGGATCTATGGTAAAACCGGAAGGTTCCGCAAAAAGCGCGGAAGGAATGCTGGATTCGGTGTGGTATACCCAGGGATTGTCCAGAATTAATATGGCATTTGGGACAGCCTATACCAATGAGGAAGGAGAAAATATTATCAGTGCTTCCGGTATTTTGAATGACGGCGGAGAGAAGATACGCGTGATTTCCGCGGATGTTTCCCTGAAACATGTAAGCCTGGTAGTAAATTCCATGGTGGAAATGGAAGATGCAGAGGCATTTCTGGTAGATGTTTCCGATGGCACTATTTTGGCAGGAAGAGACAGCCAGAGAGTCTACACGCAATTGAAGCTGGATGACGAAAATCCATTGTTTGCGGGAATTGCGAAATCGGTCAAGGAAAACGATTACAGCACCAAGGAAATCGGCGGTTATCTGACTGCTTTTCAGGAAGTCAGCGGTACGGATTGGGTTATGGTTTCTGATGTCCCTACGGCTGCTATTTATTCTGATTTGAACAGACTGCGTTTGATTATGGCAGCGATCGGGTGCGCTGCGATTTTCTGCATTATACTTTTGATTGAACGTATGGTACATATGATTATCCGCCCGATCAAGAGATTTACAGCAGATATTACCAGAATGGCAGAAGGTGATTTTACAGTTGAGGTAAAAGCAAAAGGGAAGGACGAGATTGCGGCCATGGGGCGCAGCGTCCAGAAATTTGTGGAGTCCATGCGGGCTATGATTCAGGATATTTATCAGATTTCTGATAAATTGGGAAGTCAGGCAGAAGGGAGCAGCAAAATTTCCAGAGAGATGTATGATGCGTCGATTGTGCAGTCTGATTCCATGAAAGAGATGAACTGTACGGTAGATCAGCTTTCTGTTTCTGTCAATGAGATCGCAGAGAGCGCCACCACGCTGGCTATGGTAGTAGCAGATACCAAAGAAGACAGCGTTAAAGTAGAAGAAAAAATGCAGGAAACGGTTCTTGTCTCCCAAAAAGGAAAAGAAGATATGCAGAAGGTGGGGGAGGCCATGGAAACGATCAGCAGCTCCATCTCCTGTCTGGAAGAAGCTGTAAACAAGGTGGGAACGGCTTCCGAAGAAATCACAGAAATTGTGTCATTGATTGGACATATTGCAGACGAAACCAATCTGTTATCCCTGAATGCCTCCATTGAGGCGGCAAGAGCAGGAGAAGCTGGAAAAGGATTTGCAGTTGTGGCAGGGGAAATCGGCAAACTGGCCGCTACAAGCACGGAATCAGTGTCGGATATTGAACAATTGATTCAGCAGGTGCAGGGGCTGGTTAAAGACGCGGTGGAACAATCTGTGAACAGTGCAGATAATATTAAAGAAAGCAGTGCTTTGATTGAGCAGGCAGTGATTACCTTTAACAACATTTTTGAAAATATCGGGGAGACCAGCTCACTGATTCAAAATATGATAGAAAAGGTGGAGAAAGTGGATTCTGTCGCCACAAATGCGGCGGCTATTTCTGAGGAACAGGCGGCAAGTACGGATGAGATTCTGCAGACGGCTGAGGATATGGTGACACAGTCAAACCATATTACGTTAAACAGTAAAGAAGTGGCAAATGATGCAGATGCACTTGCAACAACATCAGAGGAACTGGAACGTCAGGTGAAATCATTTAAGTTCTAGGAAGGAGTGGAAAAGTAATGAGGAAAACAGCGGTATTTCTTATATTTGCAATGATGGCATGTTTTCTTGCGGGCTGCAAAGGAGGGAGCGCAGGGGGAGAAGGCCAGGGAGATATCAAAGCATTGATGATTTTGTCCAGTGCAGACACTTTTCGGGAAATGATTGCCCAGGAGGCAGCGAATGCAGCCAGCGAACAGGGGGTGCAGCTGGACCTGGTCGTAGGGGATGGAACTTCGGATACCCAGGTGAAGCACATAGAAGAAGGTGTGGCACAGGGGTACGATGTAATTTTGTGCAATCCGGCAGATACGGCAATGGCACTTCAGCTTGAAATTGCAGCAGGGGATGTTCCCATGGTATTTTTTAACAGCTGCCCGGATGAAAAGCTTCTGGAGAAAGGAAAATACGTTTATGTGGGTTCTAATGAACAGGATGCCGGTACCTTTCAGGCAGAATATGTGCTGGACAAACTGGCATCAAAAGAAGAACTCAACGTTATGATTCTGCAGGGAGAGCGCGGACATTCCGCTACTTATGGAAGGACGAAAGCGGTGAAAAACGCCTTAAACGCAAGCGGAAAGAAGATTAATTATATTTTCATGGATTATGCAGACTGGAGTGTGGAAAAAGCAAAAAATATGTTTGATATTGTGCTGAAAACAGGGAGAAATGTGGACTGTGTACTGAGCAATAATGACGATATGGCATTAGGCGTCATTGAATCTTGTAAAGAACATGGCATAGATCCGTCTTCTCTGCTGATTCTGGGTGTGGATGCTACAGAGGGAGGCTGCCAGGCAATTGAGAACAAGGAGATGAGTTTTACGGTATGCCAGTCAGCGCCTGGACAGGGGCGGGCATGTGTAAACGCTGCCAAGGCATTGGTCAATGGCCAGGACCTTACAGAAGTGGAATACGCCATGGATAATGGGCTCTATGTATATGTTCCTTTTGAGCCTGTAACCGCGGAAAATGTCGCAAATTATAAATAAGAAAGGCATCTGTGGAAGACAATGCCAAAAAATTTTACAATTCGGAAAATTATTTGGCAAACATGTAAAATTCCTTGACAAACAATAGAAAAACAAGTATAAATATTTGTGTAGGTAATCTTGAAGAGTAATTATGAATAGAAAAAGAGGTTACTTTGTAAAGAAAATTGGCCGAAATAAAATTTTTGAGAGAAATCCAGAGGAGGAATTTTGTCATGAACAAAACAGAATTAGTTGCAGCAATTGCTGACAAAACCGAATTATCCAAGAAAGATGCAGAGAAGGCATTGAAGGCTTTTACAGATGTTGTAGCTGAGGAATTAAAAAAAGGGGAGAAGATCCAGTTAGTTGGATTTGGAACTTTTGAAGTTTCTGAGAGAGCAGCGAGAATAGGAAGAAATCCTCAGAGTGGCAAGGAAATGAAAATTCCTGCTTCTAAGGCGCCGAAGT
Source organism: Lachnospiraceae bacterium (assembly GCA_910575075.1). GTDB lineage: Bacteria > Bacillota > Clostridia > Lachnospirales > Lachnospiraceae > Petralouisia. The sequence continues at coordinate 50,942 of CAJTCY010000002.1, read as the reverse complement.
TTAAAGCAGGAAAAGCTTTAAAGGATATGGTTAACGCATAATTAGGTTTATGACATTACGGAGGGCTTTCAGAAGAAAGCTCTCTTTTATATGTTAGAGCATTTTACAGGCACGCTCTGGAAGAACTTGCTGCTGGAAGGATGAAAGCAGACGGTTTCCTATGAAGTAAAAATATAATGTACACTTTTGTTTATAGTAAGGAGAAATAAAATGAGGCTTGATAAATTTTTAAAGGTTTCCCGGTTGATTAAGCGAAGGACTGTGGCGAATGAAGCATGTGACGCAGGGCGTGTATCAGTAAACGGCAAAACGGCAAAAGCATCCCAGGATGTGAAAGTGGGAGATACGATTGAGATTGGTTTTGGCACAAAGAATGTGAAGGTAGAGGTGCTCTCTATCCAGGACACCAGCAAAAAAGAAGAGGCAAAAGAGCTGTTTAAATATTTGTAAGCAGATATATGGCAGAAGAAAAAAGGCATAAAACCATGTCTCCTTCATATATTTAAAAAGGACATACTTGATCCTGGATATATGGAAGGAGGTTTTTGGATGGAAGAGAGAACTGGGACAGGAAGCGGTCATAAGATAATGATTTCCAACCGGAAAAGCGGAGTGCTGAACGGAGTGATAGATGTGCTCTCCTTTGATGTGGGAGAAATTCTGCTGGAGACAGAACTGGGGATGCTGATGATAAAGGGAAATGACCTTCATGTAAACCGCCTGACACTGGAAAAAGGAGAGATAGACATTGAGGGAAAGATAGACAGTCTTACCTATTCAGACGTGAAGTCTTCCGCAAAACAGAATGAATCCCTGCTGGGAAGATTGTTTAAATAATGGAAGTCAGCGCAGAAATTTTAAAAGAAACCGATGTACTGCTGACAGCTTTCCTGACAGGGGTATTGCTGCTGCTGGTTTATGATCTTCTGCGGATTCTGCGGAGGATTATTCCTCATAAAATGTGGCTGGTTGGCGCAGAGGATCTGATTTTCTGGGTTGGCAGCGCGGCAGCGATGTTTGCCATGCTGTATAGGGAAAACAGTGGTTACATACGGGGATTTGTGATTGGCGGCGTCTTGGTAGGAATGTTTTTCTATAATCTGTTATTCAGTGCCTTGGTGGTAAAGGGAAGTGTATTTCTAATAGAAAAAATACTGTTTGTTCTCAGCAGGCCCTTAGCTTGGACAGCCCGTCTCCTGAAAAGGCCTTTGGGACATGTAAGGAGAAAAACAAAAAAAGTCTTTCGGTTTGTAAAAAAACAATTGAAAAAATTTTGGAGAGCGGTTAGAATAGGAATGTGTAAGTTATAAATGATTTTTAAATGAAAGGCATTTTAGATGGGAAGAAAACAACGAGCACGCAGAGCAAGTGCACAGAGAACCCGAATGCGCAGAAGAGGAAAACAGAATAAGAACGGGATGTTATGTATTGCCTTGATTGTGTTGATTCTGGCAGGGGTAATGTCTGTTCAGATTATTACTCTGTACCATAAGAACCAGTCTTACAGGAGCAGACAGCAGGAGCTGCAGGCACAGATGGAATCCGAAGAGCAGCGTAAGACAGAACTGGAGGAATATGAGAAATACATAGATACAAAAGAATATATAGAGCAGGCGGCAAAGACCAGGCTGGGGCTTGTCCACGAGAATGAAATTATCTTTAAGGAGAAGAAGGAAACAGATTAAATTTCCGTGAATTTCCTGAGAAGCATTAATCCCTTAGAATCGCCATAAGCAGCGATTCTAAGGGAATTTTTGTCTAAAAGTTTTTTAAAACATGTCCTGGATTTGACAAACATTTCAGTGACCTCTTTTTATAATTACTCCTGCATGCTGCCAGTGACAGAAAAGGAGGATAAAAAGATGAATAAAAGTAAATGGAAAGAAATTGTATTGTATGGTATCACAATGATTGCGGCCAGAGTGGAATTTGCAGGATGCTATCCGCTGATTCCGGGAGTTTTTGCAGCTATTTGTATGGAAGAAGTAAACAAGACGCTGCTCTTGATTTTCAGTATTTTTGGAATGGCATTGTTCACGTCTGTACAGGCAATGGCAAAGTATACGATGGTGCTGCTGATTACAGGTGTAGTGGTCAAGCTGGTGGAGTGGGCGTATAAGAACTGCCGTACTTATGTAGGGGCGGGCGCGGCCGGAATCAGTGTTCTTCTTCTCACCATAGCAGGAGAGCTGATGCTGGTAAGGAACCGTACTGCCATATGGATGGGGGTCCTGGAGGCGGTGCTGGTGTATACCATGGTACTTGTATTGTCTCCGGTAGTTCATATGTTTTTAGAGGAAAATATGTTCTCTATTTTTGGAAAAAAGAATATAGAGCAGACAGCGCCGGAACATGGACAGAAGCTGCAGAATTATGCCAGGTCCTTCAGCGGCCTGTCTCAGATTTTTTCCCAGATGGAAAGTTTTAAGAGCAGTTTTGAACCAGAAGAGATGGGCAAGATGCAGCAGGAAATTGCAGGAAAGATCTGCATGAGCTGTGACCAGTGCGCAATCTGCTGGCAGGAGGATACAAGCCCTATGTATGAATTGTTTTTCCGGTTGTTTCATTCTATTGAGAAACGGGGAAATGCCGAGGAAGACGTACACCGGGAACTGGCTGGCTGCTGTCCATATTCGGACAGCATAGTGGAGGAGGCGGTGGGGATATTTGAAAAGGCAAGACTGAACCTGGCCTGGTATAACCGGCTGCTGGAAAACAGGGGGATCATCGCCGAACAGCTTGATGCCATGGCTTATATTATGGAAGACTGTGCCAGAGAGTACAGAGATGTCAGCCAGCAGGAGTCGAGACTGGTTTCGGCTGTTAAATACCGTTTGAAGGAGAGGGGAATCCAGGTAAAAGAAATTCATTTGTACCAGCGGCAAAATGAAAAATTATCCCTTCAGCTCAAAGCAGCGTCAAAATGGGGGAATTGTGTGCCGATCAAAGAGGTGGCAAAAGCGGCAAGCCAGGGATTGAAACGGGAGATGGTTCCAGGAAAATATACCAGGACGCTGGTAGGAAAAGAAGAAGTGTTTCTTACTTTTGAAGAAGATACATCATTCCATGTTCTTCAGGGTGTGGCAAGGCTGACCAAGGATCATGCGCAGGTGTCTGGCGATAGTTTTTCCTTTATGGAATTGGAAGGGGGAGAATGCGTTATGGCGCTGTCAGACGGTATGGGGTCTGGAATCAGTGCTTGTAAGGAAAGTGAAATGGTGATAGAGTTAATAGAGAAGTTTCTGGAATCTGGTTTTCAGAAAGAGACAGCCATCCGAATGATGAATTCTGCAATGGTGATACAGGGAGAAGACGGAATGTTTTCTACGGTAGACCTTGCTTCTATGGATTTGTATACAGGATTGTGTGAGTTTTATAAAATTGGAGCAGCAGCAGCTTTTATAAAACATGGAGAGGAAGTAGAAATCATTTCATCAGCCAGCCTGCCGGTGGGAATATTTCAGCAGATAGAAATTGAGAGGAGCAGTTGTCAGCTTCAAGATGGAGATTTTGTGGTACTTTTATCAGATGGAGTGCTGGATTACCTGAGAGTACCTATGCCAGAAGAAACCATGCGGGAAATATTGGAGACTATTGAGAGCAACAATCCAGGACAGATGGCAAAACTGATTCTGGAACGAATCCTGTTGTTTACGGCGGGCAAAGTAAAGGACGACATGACCGTGCTCGTGACAGGTATCTGGAAAAAGTGATTTGCTGTGAGCGTGTTATCAGGAGACATTGTGATGCAGGCTGGTCGTTTACGAATGAATTGGAGTATTTGCGGCAGGACGGCGCAGAAACGTTTAAAGTGGAAGTATACAGGAGATAGCGATGCGAAAGAAAGTGAGAAATTTTATGGAGCAGTATCATATGGTAGAAAAGGGAGACTGTGTTCTTGCAGCAGTATCCGGAGGGGCAGACTCCCTCTGTCTTCTTATGCTGCTGCTGGAGCTGCACAGAGAACTGGGGATACGGCTGTGTGCAGTGCATGTAGAACATGGAATCCGGGGAGAAGAGAGTCTTAAAGACGCGGAGTTTGTGGAAAAATTCTGTCTTCATAATCAGATTCCATGTAAAATCTGCCGTTGCGATGCCGTAAGATATGCAAAAGAGCAGAAGATATCTTTGGAAGAGGGGGCAAGAGAGCTGCGTTACCAGTATTTTCGGCAGACAGCAGAGGCGTTTAAAGCAGATAAAATTGCTGTGGCGCATAATCAAAATGACTGTGCAGAAACCATGCTCTTTCATTTGGCCAGAGGGACAGAGCTGCGGGGATTATGCGGAATTTGGCCAGTGAGGGACCAGATTATACGTCCGTTGTTATGCGTTGAACGGCGGGAGATCGAGTCGTATCTGGCAGAGCATGATCAATTATACTGCAAAGACCAGACCAATGAGGAGCTTTTGTATACCCGCAATAAAATCCGCCATCAAATTCTGCCAGTATTATCTGAAATTAATGATCAGGCTGTTGCTCATATGAATCAGACAGCAGTGTCAGCTTATGAAGCCTGGGAATTAATCGAAAACCTGACAGATCATGCGGTAAAAGAATATATGTTTCAAAAAGATGGAGGGTATTTTCTTTCAGATAAACTGCTGAATGAAAAGCCAGTGATTTTGCGGGCAGTTCTGCATAGAATATTGACACAGGCGGCAGGGAAGAGCCGTGATATTTCAAGAATTCATGTGAGACAGATTCAGGATCTGTTCCATCTGCAGACCGGCAGGGTAATTACTCTTCCAGAAGGTGTGCAGGCAAGACGGACCTATCAGGGAATTTTGCTGATAAGAAAAGAGAATCAGGGCCTGGATATAGAACAGGAATGGCTACTGCCTGAGAAAGGCAGCGTATTTATTTCTTCTTATGAATATGAAGTTCAGACCAGAGTATTCGATAAAATTTCTCAAAATGAAGAAATTCCCAAAAATAGGTATACGAAATGGATGGACTATGATAAAATAAAAGGTACTATGCGAATGAGGACCCCACAGGAACAAGATTTCCTGGTGATTGATGCACAGGGAAACCGAAAAAAACTTAACAGGTATTTTGCAGATGAAAAAGTGCCTGGGTACCGGCGGGGGCAGATGCTGCTTCTGGCAGATGATACCCACATTCTATGGGTGATTGGCTATCGCATCAGTGAGGATGTAAAGGTGACAGAACATACCAGAAGAATTTTGGAGATACGTGTAAATGGAGGAACAGCACATGAGTGAAAAAGTCCGCGTGTTAATTTCAGAAGAGGAAGTAGAGAAAAGAATTTGTGAAATGGGAAAGGAAATCAGTGAGTATTATCAGGGAGAACCAGTGCATTTGGTCAGTGTTCTGAAGGGAGGCGTATTCTTCACCTGTGAGCTGGCAAAACGGCTGACAGTTCCGGTTTCTATTGATTTTATGTCTGTGTCCAGTTATGGCAATGACACGAAGTCCAGCGGTGTGGTGAAGGTCATTAAAGACCTTGACGAGGCAATCGAGGGCAAAAATGTGCTGGTAGTGGAAGACATTGTAGATTCCGGCAGGACACTGAGTTATTTGTTGGAGAATTTGAAAAGCAGAAAACCAAAGAGCCTGCGGCTTTGCACATTGCTGGATAAGCCTGACCGAAGGGTGACAGATGTGCATGTGGATTATACCGGTTTTGCCATACCGGATGAATTTGTTGTGGGCTATGGTCTTGATTATATGCAGCATTACCGAAATCTTCCTTATGTGGGAGTGGTAGAGCTTTGAGTATAAGATAAGGAAAGGAGAAAAAATATCAATAATGAGTAATCAAAAACGTTACAGAGCATTTGGATTGTATATTGCAGTAATTATTATTCTCGCATTGCTCTGGATATTTCGGGACAGTTCGTCTGGCTTTGGACAGAACTCTGTCTATACCTATGCGCAGTTTGAGGAAGACCTGGATACAGGGCATGTTTTATCTGTAGTTGTTTCCCAGAACAGGGAAGTACCCAGTGGGGAAGCAGATGTAACCTTGAAGGGAGATTCACGAAATGCTGTGAAGACTCTTTATGTATCAGATATCAATACCCTTCAGGAAACGATGAAATCTTATGGCTTTAAGGATTTTGTGGTTCAGGAAATGCCGGAAGAAAACTGGCTGATCTCTCTGCTGCCCACTCTGATATTGTTTGGGGTGCTGTTTGTCTTCTATATTATGATGACTAATCATGCTGCGGCTTCTTCCGGGGGCGGAAACAGGATGATGAATTTTGGCAAGAGCCGTGCAAAAATGTCTACCGATGAGAACAAAAAGGTGAATTTTGCTGGCGTTGCCGGGCTTAAAGAGGAGAAAGAAGAGCTGGAGGAACTGGTCGACTTTCTGCGTGCTCCCAGAAAATATACGAAACTGGGCGCAAGAATTCCTAAAGGAGTCCTTCTGGTGGGACCTCCGGGAACAGGCAAGACGCTGCTGGCAAAGGCTGTCGCCGGGGAAGCAGGTGTTCCGTTTTTCAGTATTTCTGGTTCTGATTTTGTAGAGATGTTTGTAGGTGTGGGAGCTTCCCGTGTCCGGGATCTCTTTGAAGAGGCAAAGAAAAATGCTCCTTGTATTGTGTTTATAGATGAAATTGACGCAGTGGCAAGGCGCCGGGGAACAGGAATGGGCGGAGGCCATGACGAGAGGGAGCAGACTTTAAATCAGCTATTGGTGGAAATGGATGGTTTTGGTGTTAATGAAGGAATCATTGTGATGGCGGCAACCAACCGTGTGGATATTCTGGACCCTGCCATTATGCGTCCAGGACGTTTTGACCGCAAGGTACATGTGGGGCGTCCGGATGTAGGCGGAAGAGAAGAAATATTAAAAGTCCACGCCAGGAATAAGCCTTTAGGTGATGATGTCGATTTGAGGCAGATCGCTCAAACTACGGCAGGCTTTACAGGTGCTGACCTGGAAAACCTTCTCAATGAGGCTGCAATTTTTGCAGCAAAGGAAGACAGGGGATATATTATGCAGGGGGATATCCGTAAATCTTTTGTCAAAGTGGGCATTGGTTCTGAAAAGAAGAGCCGGATTATCACAGATAAGGAGAAAAAAATCACGGCATATCATGAGGCAGGCCATGCGATTCTCTTTCATGTGCTGCCGGATGTAGGGCCAGTATATTCGGTATCCATCATTCCTACCGGTGTGGGGGCAGCTGGGTATACCATGCCTCTGCCAGAACGGGAGGAAATGTTTAATACCAAAGGCAGGATGCTGCAGGAGATTATTGTAGATCTGGGAGGCAGAGTGGCTGAAGAAATGATTTTTGATGATATCACCACGGGAGCTTCTCAGGATATCAAGCAGGCAACCGGAGTGGCAAAAGCCATGGTTACCAGATATGGCATGTCAGAAAATGTAGGACTGATCAATTACGACAACGACGATGATGAAGTTTTCATTGGCAGAGATCTGGCACATACCAGAGCCTATGGAGAAAATATCGCTGGAATTATTGATCAGGAAATTAAACGTATTATTGATGAATGTTATGAGAAATCCAGAACAATTCTTAAGGAGCATGAGAAGATTCTTCATAAGTGTGCAGATCTTCTGCTGGAAAAGGAAAAAATCAGCAGGGATGAGTTTGAAGCGTTGTTTGAAGGGTGATTTGTGCAAAATTACAGGGGAAAACATAGGGAATAGGCAAAAAGGACTAGGTAAATCTTACAAAAACAATGTGCAATTTTTGTGAAGTTTGTGCACACTTATTGAGGGTTCTGTGGTATTATAATTATTGTAAAAACCCCCCAATACATTATATAGTTTTTGCTACACCCCATAGTAAAAATACCTTCTCCTAAAAAGGCAGCCGTAGAAGCTGCCTTTTTTATTTTTCTATAGGAAAGACCTTGTCACGCTAAAGCGTGAAAGTATCTTTCCTATAGAAAAAATAGTATGCGCACGGATGCAAGAGGAATTTTATTGCTTTGCAATAAGCATCCGGCGCGGCAAAGTGGGCAAGCCAATTCCCCCAAGATTGGGGATTAGGGGAGTTGATGTGGGCTTGCCCACTTTGTTATCTTATAGGAAAGACCTTGTCACGCTAAAGTGTGAAAGTATCTTCCTATAAGATAAAAAAACAAATATGCGCACTCGTGCAATAAGAAATATGTCGCTGAAGCGACTGCACTCGGCGCGGCAAACCGTCCAAGTCCCTCATGAATGAGGGATTTAGGGAGTTGATGCGGACTTGTCCACTTTGTTCTTTGAGAAGAAAAAACAAAATAAGAGTAGAATTAACTGTTGATTTACCTGTGACTATCCTATAGAATAGAAAGTAACAGACTAATTTGTGAAGAGGTTAAGGGCTATGAAAGAGTATTCGATCTATGAGCTGAATCAGAGACAACAATATATGATGCTGATGCGTCCTTTGCTGCATAAGCATGCACTCTTTGCTGATGGAACCAAAGATTATAGAAATCCTCCAGAGCCTAAGGAAAATGAAGAGGTAACGCTTACTTTCCGTACGGCCAGGGACAATGTGGATATTGTGTGGCTGCGCAGTGAAGCAGGCAAGATTCCGATGAAAAGGACAGAAACGAGAGGGGGCTTTGATTACTATCAGGTAAAAGTGCAGCTGGGAACAGAACCTTATCGGTATTATTTTGAGATTGCTACAGGCATGCTCCATTGTTATTATGACAGAATGGGGGTATCTCCTGAGATTCGTCAGGATTATGCTTTTACCATTGTACCAGGTTTCTCCGTCCCCGACTGGGCAAAAGGGGCAGTAATGTATCAAATTCTGGTGGATCGTTTTTGCAACGGAGATCCTTCAAATGATGTGCAGACAAATGAATATTACTATATTAAGGTATACAGCCAGCATGTGGATGATTGGGAGAAATGTCCTGCGGAGTTTGGAGTAGGAGAATTCTACGGCGGAGATCTGGCGGGCGTCATGCAGAAGCTGGATTATCTGCAGGATTTGGGTGTGGAGGTGCTGTATTTTAATCCCTTATTTGTGTCTCCATCCAATCATAAGTATGATATCCAGGATTATGATTATATAGATCCGCACTATGGAAAGATTGTGGAAGACGGCGGCAAGCTTCTGAATTTGGGAGCAACAGATAATACAGAAGCCACCAAATATATTAAGCGTGTCTCTGACCGCAGAAATCTGGAAGCCAGCAATGAACTGTTTGCCAAACTGGTGGAAGAAGCGCATAAACGTGGAATGCGTGTGATTTTAGATGGTGTATTTAATCATTGTGGGTCTTTTAATAAATGGCTGGACAAAGAGCTGATTTATGAAAAAGAGCTCGGATATGCCACTGGGGCATATATCTCAGCAGACAGTCCCTACCGTGATTTTTTTCAGTTTCATGATGAGAACCGCTGGCCTTATAATGGCAGTTATGACGGCTGGTGGGGGCATGATACCCTGCCAAAGTTAAATTATGAAGGTTCTGAAGATCTATATGAATATATTCTGGATATTGGCAGAAAGTGGGTATCTCCGCCATTTAATGCGGATGGCTGGCGTTTGGATGTTGCTGCGGATCTGGGGCATTCGGTAGAATTTAACCATCAGTTCTGGAGGGATTTTCGGAAGGCTGTGAGAGAAGCAAATCCTGAGGCGATTATTCTTGCGGAGCATTATGGAGATCCGGTGGAATGGCTGCGGGGTGACCAATGGGATACCGTAATGAATTATGATGCTTTTATGGAACCTTTGACATGGTTTCTTACAGGAATGGAGAAACACAGTGATGGTTACAGGCAGGATATGCTGGGGAATTTCCAGAATTTTGAGGGTGCCATGAATTATTATATGACCCGTTTTATGACCTCTTCTCTGCAATGTGCCATGAATGAATTGTCTAATCATGACCATTCCAGATTTTTGACTCGTACCAATCATAAAGTAGGAAGAGTTGACGGTCTGGGGAGTGCGGCAGCAGGTGAAGATGTAAATAAAGGTGTTATGAAAGAAGCAGTGGTGATTCAGATGACCTGGCCTGGAGCGCCTACGATCTATTATGGGGATGAGGTAGGGGTTGTGGGTTTCACAGATCCAGATAACCGCAGAACTTATCCTTGGGGAAAGGAAGATCAGGAGCTTTTGGCATTCCATCGTGACATAATAAGAATTCACAGGAGATATGATGCATTCCGTACAGGCTCCCTGAAATTTCTGGGCGGAGATTATCAGGTTATGTGCTATGGACGTTTCAACCGTCTGCAGCAGTTTGTAATTGTCATCAATAATGATTATGTCCAGAGAGATATGGTTTGGAGAGTCTGGCCGGCGGAGATGGAGCGAAAAACCAGGCTGGAACGGATTATGTTTACAACACCAGAATCCTACTCCTTGGAACCGGAATTTTATGAGGTCAGTAATGGCCGCCTTCATATTTCTCTTCCGCCTAATTCGGCAGTGATTTTGAAGAATATCGGAAAGGAATAATCCAAAGGCGGAAGCATGAAGAGAAGGGCGTCAGTTTCCTTGTATTGAAATGGTGTAAAATCATTGAAAATCAATAGGTTTTGCACCGTTTGCCACTCTGAATATTCATTGAATGATGTATGATCCTCTGCGAATGACGTGGAGTGAATGGAACCTGTATTCCATTTTTTGAAAAAACTCAAAAATAGTCTTGCAAGACAAAAAAACATATGTTATAATTTAGTATAGTCAGGACAAACAGTGATATACTTGTCTTGAGTATGGATGGATTCCCGAGTGGCCAAAGGGGGCAGACTGTAAATCTGTTGGCAACGCCTTCGAAGGTTCGAATCCTTCTCCATCCATTAGAATATTCTTTCTAATAGAACTTTCATTCTTATATCCGAGTAATACGCGTATTTTTTTATCACGTCATTACTTCAAATACCAGCATCTATATACCGTTCCGATCTATATTTTCCGTTTTAATTTTCCTCCAAATTAGGCATAGAATAATTTTATCGAATATCGCGGCAAAAAACTACTTGGTAGTATGTTTTACTGAAAATATTTAGGAATACATTTAAATATTATCCAATATGGACAGGGAAAGAGCGGATGATCTCACCATTCTTTTCTTGTCTCTATCATTCAATCTTTCCTTTGCCGTGTCCATTTACGTCGGAAAAGTGTCAATTTGTGCAAATTGTGTTAAAAATATTTTCTGATTTCCGATAAACATAAGGAAAGCAGAGGAGAATATGATAAGAATTGCAGTATGTGACAACGAAACAGATGCACGAGCCTACCTTTCTGAGCTTGTGAGAAAACAATATGCAGAATGTGAAATTACAGAATATTATTCCGGCGAAGAATATCTGGCGGGAGAGGGAGGATTCGACCTGGTGTTTCTGGAAATGAAGCTGCAGACTCCTGGAGACGGCATGAAACTTGCCGTAGAAATCCGTAACAGAGAGTGCGAAAAACAGCCATTGATTGTCTTTGTGACCGCATACGAAAAATATGTTTATGATGCCTTTGACGTAGGGGCATTTCAATATCTGTTAAAACCGGTAAATGAGAGAAGGTTTGCTTTGGTTTTAAAACGTGCCATAGAACAGATTTTGTCAGGAATGAGACGGCCGAAGCAGTCTCTGGTGATTCAGTATGCAGGCGCAAGCAAAGCTATTTGTCTGGATAATATTTATTACGCGGAAAGCCAGGGACATAAGGTTATACTTCATTTGAAGGATGAAAAACTGGAATATTATGCGAAAATAGGGGCGTTAGAGAAGGAACTGTGTGGACAGTTTTTTCGGATTCATAAAGGATATCTGGTGAATCTTGCGTTTGTAGACGGTTACAGCAAGACTGCAGTTACCCTTACGAATGGAGAGAAACTATTAATTTCAAGATATAAATATACGGAATTCGTAAAAGAGTATCTTGCCTATGTAGAAAATGGAAACAGAACTGATTAAAGGAGGATGAGTAATGAGAATTACCACACAAATGCTGAACACATCTATGAGAAAGGCAGGGCTTCCAGTAAATACGATGTCTCTGCTGGATGGGATCAAAAACAGCCAAAGTTGGAATAGCAATTCCTTATCTGCGCTGAATCAGCAAAATACAGTATCCCAGGCGCAGAAGAAAAATTATGAGGCTCTTAAGAAATCCGCGGATGAACTGCAGCAGTCTGCAGAGAAGCTTCGTGATAAAGAGTTGTTTGAAGAGGCAAAGAAAAGCGGCAGTACAGAGGAAATCGGTGAATACGTGGAAAGCCTTCTCAATCATTATAATCAAACGGTAAAATCCCTAAAGAGCAATATGTCTCCTTTGAACCAGTATTACCGCCAAAATCTTTTGGAAGCAGTACAGGGGGAAAAAGAAGGTCTGGAGTCTATTGGAATTACTCAGGGGAAGGACGGCAGCTTAAGCCTGGATAAAGATAAATTCAAAGCGGCAGATACAGCTGTCCTGGAGCAGGTTCTGGGAGGTACCTTTACAGAAAAGATGTCCTTTTTGGCTGACCGTATTTCAGACAATGCTCACGCAAATGCCAGCAGTGCGTCTAACCAGTATAACGCTTCTGGCAGTAATTATTTTGCAGAAGCGAACAAATATAATTTCTGGGGTTAGGTGGCAATATGAGTAAGATATATGCAGGAAGAACAGATATTCCTAAATTAAACAAACATATCCCCACTTATGAAGAGCTTGCTGCCCGTGCTCAGGAACAAAAACATGAACAGAAAACTCAGGATTTTACCAGGGACAAAATATCATTTTCTCAGGAAGGTATGAACTCTGCCAGCGAAATGCGTAAATATCTGAATGAAAACGGGCTGAACCATTCCAGGGATCTCCAGGCTGAATTGGAGGAATTAGATAAGCAGCTTCACACAAAATTGATGGACTATACCAGTAATTTCTGGCAGGAAATGGGCAAAGTCATTGAGGATGAGCGTGCGTCATGGGGAAGCCAGGCAGGAGAAAAATCGTTTGATAATTCTGTTACTTCCTGGGCAAAGGCATATCAGGTGGTGTATGACCGCATTGTGGATGAATTCTCAAGAGAAGACAGAGACACAACGTATGTGATCGACAAAGATACTGGAGAGCGGAGAGAGGAAACGGTAGAGGACAGGTTAGCGGAATTAGATTATGCTTATGAAGCCCGGACTACGTTTATAGCTGCTTCTAAGAAGGTCATGGTACAGATTCAGGAATCTTTTGGAGGCAAAAAACCTCCGGAGAAGCCAGAGGATATTGAACAGAAAGTAAAAGAAGCATATATGCAGGCAATTTCAGAAAAAAATCTCGAGCGTCTGCGCCAGAAGGTAGATTCTTTCCAGGAATATCGTCCAGAGTTATCAATTGGTTTGCACTGGGAACAGGTGCTGAAAGAAATCTGGTAATCAGAAGGAGGATGCAGACAACCATGGGTTTGAGATTATCAGAGGAAACCGATATGCCAAACAGCAGTAATGAGACGGCAGAGGGATTCTCAGAAGATAATACAGATATGGCTGAACTACCAAATTAGATAGATATTGCTTTGGCATTGACTACTGAAGCAATGATTAAATGAAATTAGAAAAAAGACTTTCTGCAACAGCAGAAGGTCTTTTTTCTGTATGTATGATACTGTGTATTATATTTGTATTTTGGCAATCAGAGCTTCCTGCAGTACCTGGGAGAGAACCAGTTCTTTTTCAGCAGCAGCGTCACTAAGCCATTCTGGAATCGTAAGCGTCTTTTTGACAGATTTATTATTGTACATTTTTCGGTATTGTATGGTATCGCATGCTACAAAATTCACAAACCCGTTTTCCGGGACGGCAAGGTAAGCCGCATCCGAAGGGAGAGGGATTTCTCTTCGCTCCTTCTCGTAATTATAAAGGACAAGTGCCAGAACGTCTTCCGCCCGCATCAGTCCGTCTACGATATCATCACCGTAAGTGTAACAGTTTTCCAGGTCAGGAAATACAATGGAGAAACCACCTTCTTCTTCTGGTGCGAAAATCGCGGGATAAGCATATTTTGCCATAGTTAAATGCTCCTTTCTTATGTAAATGGAGAAATTTATTTTCTCACGGATGATTAATTTATGTCAATCAGGTTTAAGTGCGCACAAACCCGGCATGAGGGACAGAAGAGCTGTTATATGCGTTAATAGAAGACTGTTTGCCGCCTGTCATTTGAGGCTGATATGGCTTTGTAGCGCCCATGCTGCAATGAAATGTGGTTCCATTGATGGTCTTGCCATTTAAAGATTCTATTCGTTGTAAACAACCTGGTTTGCCATCAGTTCTGGTTGGATGCTCCCCTTGTGAGGTACAGGGGCTTTTGGATATCTGAAAGAAAAGAGAAACATCTTTGGGAAAAATACCAGCTGCTATCTGTGGAAGCTTTTCCGCAAATTCAACAGCCTTTTCTTCAGCATGAAGATTGCCACCGCTGGTGAATCTGAAACTTTCAAAGTCTGGAATTACGAGCGCACAAGTTGTAGAATAGGCTGAACGGTCCATTTCCAGAAGGTCTGGAATAGGAAAATCGATCATGCCGTTTGGCTTTGTTGCTGACAATTTCGGTTGTCTTATAAAAGTTCTTCGTAATTGTGAATATTTATTTTTTATGTTTGCCTCCGATCGGTTTGAAAAAAATTTAGCCAGGACTGCGTACCTGGTACCTATTTCTTGTACAAGGTTCATTAAACGTGTCTCTTCTTCAGCAGTCCAGGGTGGATTTTGTTTTATAGGAGCCAAATAAAGATTCCAGCGCTCACGGCATTCTCTTGCAGTCCGGGTTCCATTAAAATGTGAAGAAATTTGTTGCCAATTCTTAGGACCGTAAGTTTCTACCAGCTGGCGCAGCAACCGGTCTTCGTGAAGCTGAAATGAAGTACGGCCACGCCGCTTCGGGCATCTTTGAATAATTTTGCTGTTATTATGTTTCGACTGCGTTTTATTCTGAAACATTGCATACATTCCGCTCACCGCCTTTCGTTTTTATATTCTATCATGATATTGAAATAGTGTAAAGAAAAACTATTCATTGAAAATAGTACGGTTTTTTGCTATATTTTATAATAGAATGCAAGTACGCAGCGAAGAGCCTGCGAATGGAGGAGATTATGGTAGATAAAATAACTTTTATGGAGACGCTGCGCTCCGTACAGGAGATTGCGAAGACGGGTGCAGGGCCAATGTCCAGGGAAGAAGTACAGAGTTATTTTCAGGATATGGAGCTGTCTGAAGAACAGCAGGATATGATATACCAGTATCTGCAGATGCCGCAAGAAACTGACAGAGAAGAACCGGCAGAAAATGAAGATAAGCCCAAAACGCAGGGACAGCAGGTGAGGAAGAAGGGCAGTAAGAGTGAGGAAAAAAAGGAGACTTCTTATTCCGCTCATTTTCGCATGTATTTGAACGAGATTTCTGCTGTACCTGCCTTGGATAAAGATCAGGAAAGGAATTTGTATCAACGGCTCCTGGCCGGGGATGAGGCAGTGATTGCGGATTTGTCTGGTCAATGGCTGAAAAAAGTAATTCGTCTTGCAGAAAAATATACCACGGCAAAAGCGCTGCTGGAGGATCTTGTACAGGAAGGAAATATGGGGCTTCTGCTGGGGCTGCGCCAGCTTCTGGGAAAAGGTTCAGAGTATGGGATGGCAGATGATGGCAGAGGAGTCCTGCAGGAAAATCGGAAAAAAGAGTTAGAGCAGAAATTGGAAGAATTTGTCATCGAAGGGCTTAAAAGTTACCGGCGGGAGCTGGAGGGTGAGACTGACAATGAGAATACAATTCTGGCAAAGGTGAGTCTGGTGTATGAGGCGAGAAAAGCACTGGCAGAGGAAAATGGAACAATACCTTCGCTGCAGGAACTCTGTGAGTACACCAGGATTCCAGAAGAGGAAATTTCAGATATTCTTGCTTTGCATGAAAAGGCAGAGGGAAATAGCGGACTATTAGGTAATTGTTAAACTCAATAGTTTTGAGAATTTCATATACAATTCAAAAAATATAAGAAGAAATATTTTTCATATAAACGCTTAGAAATGCATTTTAGCACCATGGAAACGAAACACAAAAATCATGGAAGCCTTTGCGGAACATGATTTTCGTATTAAGTGGTTCGTTGAAATGCTTGGTGCGCTCTGCATTTTGTGCGTTTATATGAGTAAAATATTTAAGCATAATTGTATAAATTGTATATGAAATTTCGATAATTTGATAGTTTAGCAATTACCTAAATAGCTGACTATAAGAGAAGGGAGGAGAAGACGTATGAATTTTGGACCTATTGAATACACCGTAGCAAGATTGGACGGAGATTATGCATATCTGCAGCAGGTCAATCAGCCGCAGCAGGAATTGAAATGTGTGGCAAGAGCTTTGCTGCCGCCAGAGATTTCAGAAGGGACAGAGCTTCACTATGAAATGATGGAATATACCATCCGTACTTCGTAGAGTTTATTTATGAGAGCTTACTTATAACACGTAATACTCTATTTATGTAACAGCCGCTCCAGCAAGCGGCTGTTTCCCTCTCTATTGGGAAACTTAAATTATTTATGCGCCATGAGGGCTGCGTATCACAGGCTGAATCTGTCTGCCGTTTAAAGCGGCATCAATGGTTTCTGGCAGAAGATCAGTGAACGCTGTCATAGAATTGGGTTTTGCCTGATAGTCGTCCTGCCCAAATGGAACAAAGTAAATATTTTTGGTGTTTAGAAGAATTCCGATATTTTTCAGGTTCATTCCCAATGCATCGTTGGTGGATAGGGAAATGACCAGAGGTCGGTTGTTGCGCAGGTGAGATTTTGCAGCCATCAGAACAGGCGTATCGGAAATACCGTTTGCAAGCTTGGAGAGCGTATTTCCAGTGCAGGGGGCAATAACTAGAATATCCATAAGCCCTTTGGGACCGATAGGCTCTGCCGCTGGAATAGATGTGATCGGTACATGGCCTGTAATCTTCTCTGCACGTTCCATAAATGACGCACTGGTGCCAAAACGGGAATCCAGAGAAGAAGCGTTCAGAGAAAATACGGGAAGAAGTTTTGCTCCGGTTTCCTTTAATGCGTCCAGTGCGCAAAAAATTTTCTCATAGGTGCAAAAAGAACCGGTAAAACCGACTCCGATGGATTTGTCATGAAAATCATAAAACATGTTCTGTCATCCTTTCTATAGTTCTGCCAATGAGTTCTCCGGCAGTAACGGGAGAGAAACGTCCAGGAATGCCAGGAAGCCGATAATAGGGCAGCAGGCATTTTCTGGTAGTATCTTCTGGGAAACCGCAGGGAGCGGAGGCAATGTCGAATATGTGGCAGGAATGATGGAGCAGGCACAGCGCGGAAGGTTCCAGTACAGGGGCCGGAATGGTGTTAATCAGTATCTGGCATTGAGGAAGTATCTGAGGCAGATCTTCAGCAGTGACAGGAAAGAGGCTGCTGCTTTTCGCAAGCGCTTGCCTTTGGGGGTCCTGTTCCAGCAGATAAATGCCGCGGCAGAGAGGATGAAATAACCTGCCAATTGCAGATCCGCACCGTCCGAAACCTAGCAGCAGCATATTGGCAGAGGACAGGGAAAAAGGGGTATATCGAATTACCTCGGCAAGAAGTCCCTCTGCGGTGAGCACAGCGTTTTCTGCAGTGAAAAAATCATAAGAGCCGAAAGTAAGTGTCTTACAGCCTCTGCTGTTAAGAATCTGTTTCTGTGTATCATTCAGGCTGAGGGCAGCAAGTGTATGGTCTGCGTTCAGTTCTGCCCACAGACTGTCCAGGCTGCAGTGGAACGGTATGGATTCAGGCTGAAATAAGTTGTTTCCATCCCGCGTCAATGGGGCGGGTGCAAGTATCAGCCGGGAATGTTCCACTGCGTCGCGCAGGCTGCCAGCAGCATAAATGTCGGAATGAAAGGGGAATTCAGGGGTGTGCCAGCAGGTGGTCTGCCAGCCCAGCATACGAAAATATTCTGCAGCATAACATTGCCTTAAGTCTCCGCCTATTATGGTAATGGATTTTTCCATAGGTTTCCTCAAAAATAAATGGTCTCTACAATATATGAAAAAAAATGGAAAGATGTGTTTGTACCGAAACAGTATTCTGACTTGTAATGCCGGAAAACTTACCTGTTGGCAGTAGAAATAAACGCCTTGGACGGTATCTGTTTACAGATGTGGAAGAATTGATATAATAAATCCATGGAGGAACAGTGGATGAAGGTGAGAATTGAGATTGATGAATCGGTCAAGGACGAGGAAGTGGTAATACGCTGCAGGAAGATGGATGAAAATGTTCTGCGTATCCAGTCCGCAATCATGGAACAGAGTGAAAAAGGCCATCATATGACGCTGAAACAGGGGGGAAAGGATTATTACCTGCCAGTGGAAGAAATTCTATTTTTTGAGACAGAAAGCAAGCTGGTATATGCACATACCAGAGACAATGTGCTGGAGACAGAGTATAAACTTTATGAACTGGAAGAATTGCTGCCAGGGTTTTTTATGCGCATTTCCAAATCTGCCATTGTAAATCTCAACCATATTTATTCCATTGCGCGCAACCTGACTTCCTCCAGTGTTGTGGAATTTGCACAAAGCCATAAACAGGTGTATGTGTCGAGGAACTATTATAAGGCGCTGGTGGAACGGCTGGCGGAGAAAAGGAGGAAGCTATGAAACGAAAAAAAGAAATAATTATCGGTTTGCTGATGATTATAGGGGCGGTATTTATCATGGTAGACAGAATCGGTTTTTTCTGGGATATAGGATTATTTAAAATTATTGTCACTGTGGTATTGCTGGGGATTTTGATTGATAATGTAGTGGAGCGAAGTTTTGGAGGCATTTTGTTTTCTCTTGCTTTTCTGGGGATTTTATATGATGAACCGCTGGGGATTGAACATCTGACTCCCTGGCCGGTCTTAGGGGCCGCACTTCTTGGAACGATTGGCCTGAATATGATTTTCAAAAAAAAACATGTGCAGATGGAAGTTAAGTACGATGATACAATCGACAGGCATTGGCAGCAAAAGGAACAGATTATAGACGAGGACTGCGGAGAGACTGTAGAGTGTTCCGTCAATTTCAGTTCTGCTGTAAAATACATCAAAAGCGCTCGTTTTAAACGCGCATTTTTAAAAAGTTCTTTCGGAAATCTATGTGTATATTTTGATGATGCTCACATAGAACAAGGAGAAGAGGCAGTGGTACAGGCGGACGTCCACATGGGAAATCTGGAACTCTATATACCAGGAGAATGGAAAGTAGTTCTGGAT
Source organism: Lachnospiraceae bacterium (assembly GCA_910575075.1). Classification (GTDB taxonomy): domain Bacteria; phylum Bacillota; class Clostridia; order Lachnospirales; family Lachnospiraceae; genus Petralouisia. The sequence goes on along the minus strand of CAJTCY010000002.1, from coordinate 31,752 downwards.
GTGAATACTTCTTTTGGAAGTGTAGAGGAAAGCGGAAAACGCAAAATGGCGGATGAGAACACAGTTTTACGGATTACTGGAGATGTCAGTTTTGGCGGAATGCAGATTAATTATATTTAGCACATCAAAGACAGAGGTGACAGAACATGAGAGAGGTTATCTTATTATTTCATTTTACAGACAAAGACAGGAGAAACAGGCTCACCAGAGCTCTGTTTCCCCTGCGTATGAGAATAAAAGAAATTTCCCTGGAGGATTACGGGAAGCCTGTGGGCTGCCTGGCCGGAATAAAAGAGCTGGAGCCAAAGGGGGAGATCTGTACAGGCGATGAACTGACTGGCGAGTTGCTGGTTATGGCAGGACTTGACAGTAACAGGATTGATCAGGTGTTAAGGGCAGTACGTAAGTCTGGAGTTTCCGTTCCATACAAAGCAGTCCTTACCGCAGAAAACCAAAATTGGAATGTGTGGCAGCTTTTTGAGGAAATTAAAGCAGAGCACGAGCGTATGAATCGCTGAACATTGAAATGTTACGGAGGGAAAATGATATGGAAGCCAGACCGTTTGACACAGGGAAAACATTTGAGAAGCTGCAGGTGATGAAAAGAAATCTGAAAGGCTTAGGCGAACTAGCCGTGGCATATTCTAGCGGAGTGGATTCTACCTTTTTATTAAAGGCCGCGCATGAAGTGCTGAGAGATAAAGTTTTGGCAATTACGGTGCATTCCAGTTCTTTCCCGGAAGCAGAACAAAAGCAAGCTCAGGAATTTTGCGTCAGAGAAGGCATCCGCCAGACAGTCTGCAATTTTGATGAACTGGCGGTTCCAGGATTCAGCCAGAATCCTCCCAATCGGTGTTATTTGTGTAAGCGGGCGCTGTTTGAGAAAGTTCTGAAAACGGCCAGGGAATACGGAATTTTACATGTAGCAGAAGGTTCTAATCTGGATGATGAAGGGGATTACAGGCCGGGTATGCAGGCAATCGCAGAGCTGGGAATCCTGAGCCCTCTTCGAGAGGCAAAGTTTACGAAAGAGGAAATTCGTTTTATGTCCAAGCAATATGGGCTGTCCACCTGGGACAAGCCTTCTTTTGCGTGTCTTTCTTCCCGTTTTGCATATGGAGAACAGATTACCAGAGAAAAGCTTCGGATGGTGGAAGAAGCGGAACAGCTTTTATGGAGCCTGGGCTTTTCACAGGTACGGGTAAGGATGCATGGAACGATGGCAAGGATTGAGACAGACGAAAAAGAATTTCCCAGGCTGATCTCCCAAGAAAACAGAACGATCATTCTGGAGGCATTGAAAACAGCAGGTTTTTCCTATGTGACTATGGATTTGGCTGGTTACCGGATGGGAAGCATGAACGAAATGCTGACAAAGCGTCAGGAATAAGGGAGGAATGGTATGCAGAATCAATTTTCAAGGATGGAACTGCTGACAGGAGAGGAAGGCCTCAAACGTCTGCAGCAGTCACGAGTAGCAGTATTCGGCGTGGGCGGCGTAGGCGGCTATACAGTAGAAGCCCTGGCAAGAAGCGGTGTAGGAACTTTAGATTTGATTGATAACGATAAGATCAGCCTGACCAACCTGAACCGCCAGATTTATGCCCTTCACAGTACGATTGGAAGATATAAGGTAGAAGTGGCAAGAGAACGGGTTCTCGATATCAATCCACGGGCGCAGGTAAATATTTACCGTATTTTCTATCTGCCGGAAACGGCAGCTCAGTTTGACTTTACAAAGTATGATTATGTGGTAGATGCCATTGATACAGTAACTGGTAAATTGATGCTGGTACAGCAGGCAAAAGAGGCTAAAACGCCAGTGATTAGCTGTATGGGAGCAGGAAATAAAATGGACCCGGCGGCATTTATGGCGGCTGACATTTCCGAGACTTCTGTGTGTCCTCTGGCAAAGGTAATGCGCAGAGAACTAAAGAAGCGCGGTATTACCAGCCTGAAGGTGGTGTACTCCAGAGAAACACCCTTGAAACCACGGAGACAGGAAATGGATTGCAAAGAACAGGAATATAATGGAGCACAAGGGGACAGCCGCAGGCAGACACCAGGCAGCAGCGCCTTTGTTCCGGCAGCGGCAGGACTGATTGCAGCAGGGGAAGTGGTGCGGGACCTGCTGCAAGAAATGTAGTTATAAAAAGGCTTTATCCCCTCTTATTTTTCGGAGGGTATACAGCTCTCCAGACGAAAGAAAGGAGGGCGATAACAATGTATGTTACATATCAGGATTTAATTCAGATTGAAATACTCATTGTTGCCTTTGCTAATTTAATCTATCAGACTTACAAGGGAAAACGAAAATAACCGCCACTACTCACAATAGTGACGGCTTGCCTCTTATGAGGTAAAAAACAACTTTTGGAGGGTAGAGCCGCTTCTATGGCTTTACCCTTTTCTTATATCCAATATAGCATATCTGGGAGCAGGAAGCAAGAAGTCTTTTTGCTTCCTCATTCTTTTCCATCCGATTGTTGTTCATTTTTTTGTAGCGTGTATTTCAGTGAGTTCCTCTGCTCGTTAGATGGCTATTGCGTTTTCCATTTTATCTAATTATTCAAATTTTTTACAAAATTCAATATCAATTTGTTCTCAATCGTCCACTTGTATTGATAAGTGTATATTTATAAAGTGGTGAATCATCAAGAGGACTTGTTTGACAAGGAAAATGATTATATATATCAGGAAAAATACGGATATTTCCTGATTCTTACAAATCTGTAAGTCTTTTTTCAAATTTTGCAAGGCATCTGAAAGAAATCCAGGGTAAACTGTATCTTAGAAAGAGCAAAAGGATCAAAGGTTAGTTTACAGGAGGACTACGATGGAAACGATTTTAAGGACAGAACAACTGTGTAAATATTATGGAACAGGGGAAAATCAGGTGCAGGCAGTGAGAAATGCTGAGATTGCCATTGAAAAAGGAGAGTTTGCCGCTATTGTAGGCAAATCTGGTTCAGGAAAAAGCACGCTGCTCCATCTTCTGGGGGGACTGGATGTTCCTACCAGCGGCAAGGTGTGGATGAAAGGAAAAGACATATTTGCATTGAAGGAAGAAGAGCTGGCGGTATTCCGCAGAAGAAAAATTGGCTTTATTTTTCAGGCATTTAATCTGGTGTCTTCCATCAATGTATGGGAAAACATTGTGCTGCCGATCGGATTAGATGGAAAGGAAGCAGACGAACATTTCGTGCAGGATATTATAAAGACGCTGGGAATGGAAGAGAAGATACATAATCTTCCGCATACTCTTTCCGGGGGGCAGCAGCAGAGAGTAGCGATTGCAAGAGCTCTTGCCTCTAAACCAGATATCATTCTTGCCGATGAACCTACGGGAAACCTGGATTCTAAGACCAGTGATGAGGTGATAGGACTCTTGAAGATGTCAGCACAGAAATATGGACAGACACTGGTAATGATTACTCATGACCAGGATATCGCGCAGATTGCAGACCGTATTCTGGTGATTGAGGATGGAAAGGTGGTGGAACAGGGATGAAACATACCATTCATGGACTGGCATATTCCAATGTGCGCCAAAACGGTTTTAAAAGTATTCTCATCATACTTTCCATTTTCCTGACAACCCTGCTTCTTACCACTATTGCAGGTTTTGGATACGGGATGGTACAGCATAACCGGCTCAACGCAGGAAACATCTATGGAAATTACAGCGGGACATTCAACAAAGTTACGGAAAAACAGTATGAGAACATAAAACTGCGCAGTGAGTTTAACCATGTGGGTAAGACAGCCTATGCAGCCCAGGTAGATCCAGGTGAAAATAAAATTGACCTGGGGCTGGCATTTATGGATGCTAATGCAGCAGAAAATACAAATTTTATCAATTCACTGGAAGTGGGGACCTTGCCAGAGAAAGAAAATGAGATTGCGGCTTCTAAAGAATTTTTTGCAATTTTTGGACTTGAGAACGCAAAACCCAAAGATCATGTGACAGTTCCGTTACGCAGGGATACGCAAAGCAAGTTTGAAGAGAAAGAGTTTGTAGTCAGCGGTGTGGTCAAATCACAGAAAATGGGAACGGTACAGAAGGCATTGCAGGGCTATATATCCCAGGAATTCTACGAATCTTTATGGGAGGAAGAAATGCGGTACTATGGGGTAACCTTCCGTGTAAATGAATCTGTGGAAATGAATGAAGGCAATTGTGAGGAAGTTATTCAGGAATTAGGAAAACGCTGCGGAGTAGCAAAAAATAACGTTTCTCCTAATTCCATGTATCTCATGTGGACATATAATCCAGCCACAGAGACGGTGGTGGCTTGTATTATGATTGCTTTGGTGGTAATTCTGGTATCAGTTGCGGTTATTTATAATATTTTTCAGGTTGGAATGGTGCAGAAGATTCAGGAATATGGAAAAATCAAGGCTTTGGGAGCTACCAAAAGGCAGATGAAGAAAATGATTCTCAGAGAAGGAATGTTCTTGTCAGCAGTCGGCATTCCCCTGGGACTTCTGGCAGGCTGCGGCATCGCGTCTATACTGTTTAATCAGATGATGGTAAGAGTAAGTGAAAGAATTGCAGATGCAGAATTGACGAGCGTGACGGTATTATCTTTGCCGTTGCTGCTGACAGTAGCCTTGGCAGCTCTCTTGACAGTCCGTCTGGCTTTGTCCCGTCCTATGCGGGTGGCAGCAAAGATATCACCGGTGGAAGCGATCCGTTACCAGGAAAGCAGCAGGCGCAGGAACAGCGTGCGAAAGGGCAGGAAGAAAATCTCTGTGTTGGGAATGACGTTATCTGGTCTGGCTGCAAACCGCAGCAGAACCATATCGACCATTATCACCATGGGGTTATCCTGTGTGCTGTTTGTGACATTATCTCATTTTGCCGCCAACATAGATAACGAGTTTGAAGCTCGGCGCAGTGTAGAATATGGACAGTTTTCCATAGAATTGGATTGGAGTTTGAATGATAAGGCATATCCGGAAAATAATCTCTTTCAGATTCAGAGAGAAAATCCTCTGGGAGCGGATTTGCAGGAGCAGTTAAAGGCAATTCCGGGGGTAACAGAAATCAGATGCCGGAAGCTTTTTGGGGTGGAAAACAAGAACCCGGATGCAATGGATGAAGAGGGTAGCCGTACCAGTATCTGTGTCATGAACCGGGAAGAGTTTGAGCGTTACGGCAAAGGATCGGCTCTGGGAATTGTGGACTATGACAAAGTGAATGCAGAGGATGGTGTCATTTTTGGATATTCACATTTCTTGGAAGACTATGGTTATGAACTGGGAGAGGATTTGTTGATGCATGACCTGACAGAAGGCAAGGCAGAATACCGGGGAAAGCTTATGGGGGCTTTTGGAAGCGCTCCGGCTTCCTGGGTAATAACAGAAGAAACCTTTCAGAAACTTGGCATTACAGAAGATGTCACCGAAAAGATTTGGATAGACTGCCGCAGACAGGACAAGAAGAATGTGAAGGCAGCCATTGAGGAACTTTTGGCAGGTGTGGCACATGTAGAGACTGATTCTTATGACAGTGCCATGGAGAATGTTAAGACGGCAACCAGTATTATGCAATGGGGAGTTTATGTTTTTCTGGGGTTTTTGGGGATCATTGGCTTTATGAACATGGCCAACACGATTATTACTGGAGTGGTAACCAGGAAGCGGGAACTGGGAGTGCTGCAGGCAGTAGGGATGACCAACCGCCAGCTCAATCTGATGCTGCAGCTGGAAGGGATTCTGTTTACAGCAGGAACTGTGGCAGTTTCTTTGGCAGTTGGAAGCCCAATGGGATATGCTCTTTTCAGATACGCCAAAGAGACTCACGTTTATGGAATCAATGAATATCATTTTCCCGGGCTGGAGATTGGTATCATGATTCTGGTAATACTGCTGCTGCAGTGTTTGCTTTCCTTTTTGCTCAGCAGGAATTTAAGAAAAGAGTCGCTGGTGGAACGCATCAGTTATCAGGGCTAGATCGTATAGGCAGAGATGTTTCGGCGTCTCTGTTTATTTATCTTATAGGATTCGGGTGTTAAAAGGTAGTTTTACAAAAACTTATTGGCAATTTGCACAAATAAATACAAACGTTGTTTCAACTGTCCCAGACAGAAGAATTTCTAAGTGTTCCAGCAAAAAATATAGAAACTTTATGCAACCGGCTTATATTCGCCATCCCTGGCTCAGATCAGCCTTTTCCAAACATCCTGTTTGGAAATTGCTGGTTCTAAGACCGAACACTAAGAAATTCTAACCGTCAGGATAAGTCACAACTTTTTGCACCTATTTGTGTAAATTGCCAACATTATTTTTAACCACCTTTTAACACTCGAATTCTTATAAGGAAGAACTTGTTAAACTAAAGAATGGATCTCAATAATTGAATTTTACTGGAAAATTTTGTATAATTTCTTTTACTGGGAAATGGATAAAATAAAAGCAAAGAATGACCGGAAAATGAGTAAACTGCAAGAACGATGAGTGAAAGGAATCTCTATGAAAAATTTACTGGTATATTTGAAAAATTATAAAAAGGAATGCGTGCTGGCGCCATTATTTAAAATGTTGGAAGCTTCTTTTGAACTGATTGTGCCTCTGGTGGTGTCAGCAATTATTGATGTGGGAATCGTAAATAAAGACAGGAATTTTATTCTGCAGATGTGTCTGGTGATGGTAGCTCTGGGGCTGATTGGACTTGTATGTTCTGTGACAGCACAATATTTTGCAGCAAAGGCGGCGGCAGGTTTTGGGACCAGAGTCCGTCATGCATTGTTCGCTCATATCCAGACCTTTTCCTTTTCGGAAATTGACAAAGCGGGTACAGCAACGCTGATCACTCGTATGACCAGCGATATCAACCAGACGCAGTCAGGAGTAAATATGGTGCTGCGGTTGTTTCTTCGATCACCATTTATCGTGTTTGGGGCCATGGTAATGGCATTTACCATTGACGTAAAAGCCGCATTAATCTTCGTGGTGACAATTCCTCTGCTGTCATTGGTAGTATTCGGCGTTATGGCGGTGAGCATACCCCTGTACCGGAAGGTGCAGGAACGGCTGGACAAGGTGCTGGGCATTACCCGAGAAAATCTGTCTGGAGCCAGAGTCATTCGTGCTTTCCATAAAGAAGAGGAGGAGAAAAGCAGATTTGAAGAAGGATTGGAACGTCTTACTTTTATGCAGAACCATGTGGGAAAAATCAGCGCTTTCTTAAATCCCGTAACTTTCGTGATTATTAATGGAGCAACCATTGTTCTGCTCTACACCGGAGCCGTTCAGGTAAATGTGGGAAATCTTACCCAGGGTGAAGTGGTGGCGCTGGTAAACTATATGTCTCAGATTTTGGTGGAACTGATCAAGCTGGCAAATCTGATTGTCACCATTACCAAGGCGGCTGCATGCGGGAACAGAATTTCTGCCGTTTTGGAAATGGAGAGCAGCATGCCAATGGAAGAGGAGACAGGAAACGATGCGGAGTCAGAGAAGAGACAGGATTCCATTATGGTGAAGTTTTCGCATGTGGGTATGGCATACCAGGGAGCAGGGGCAGAGAGCTTGTCTGACATTGATTTTGCAGTAGAAAAAGGAGAAACTGTCGGGGTCATCGGCGGAACCGGTTCTGGAAAAACTACGCTGGTGCATTTGATTCCCCGCTTCTATGATGTGACCGCCGGAGAGGTTCTGATTCAGGGGAAAAATGTCAAGGAATATTCTCTGGAAGAACTGCGGCAGAAAGTGGGAATTGTCATGCAGAAAGCGGTGCTGTTTCAAGGGACTATTCGGGAAAATCTCCGCTGGGGCAAGGCAGACGCCTCAGATGAGGAATTGTACCAGGCGCTGGATACGGCTCAGGCAAGAGAAGTGGTGGAAGGCAAGGAAGGAAAACTGGATGCTTTTGTGGAACAGGGAGGAAAAAATTTCTCTGGCGGTCAGAGGCAGCGGCTTACAATCGCCCGCGCTCTGGTGCGTAAGCCGGAAATATTGATTCTTGACGACAGTGCGTCCGCACTGGACTATGCGACAGATGCCAGGCTGCGGAAGGCAATCCGGGAAATGGAAGGACGTCCAACCGTATTTATTGTCTCTCAGCGTACCTCGTCTATTCAGCATGCTGACAAAATTATTGTTCTGGATGATGGTGAGATTGCAGGAATAGGAACCCATGAAGAACTCTTAAAATGTTGTCAGGTTTACCAGGAAATTCATGAATCTCAATATAAGAGACAGTAGAGCAGGAGGTGTGTTATGGAGAAAAGAAGTAAAAAATATCAGGCAAGAACTCTGAAGAAAGTCTTGAAATATATTCAGGCATACCGGATTTTTCTGGCATTGTCTCTCATATTTGCAGTGGTGACGGTGGCAGCCACTTTATATATTCCGGTGCTCACCGGACGGGTCATCGACCATATTGTGGCTCCAGGCCAGGTGGAATTTCCGGTTATTCTAGAATTATTGTGGCAGATCGGAATCATTATTGCGCTGGCAGCCCTGGCGCAATGGCTGATGAACGTGTGCAATAATAAAATTACTTATGAAGTGGTGCAGGATGTCCGCAGAGAAGCATTTGCCAGGATTCAGATTCTTCCTTTGAAATTTATTGACGGACATTCCCATGGAGAAATGGTGAGCAGAGTGATTGCAGATGTGGACCAGTTTGCAGATGGTCTTCTGATGGGTTTCTCACAGTTATTTACAGGTCTGGTGACTATTTTAGGCACGCTGCTGTTTATGGTGAGCATTAACATTAAGATCACGCTGGTAGTAGTGCTGGTGACGCCGGTGTCCTTGTTTGTGGCGGCATTTATTGCCCGGCGGACGTTTTCTATGTTTATGCTTCAGTCTTCTACAAGAGGAGAACAGACGTCCTTAATCAATGAAATGATTGAAAATCAAAAAGTAGTTCAGGCATTTTCTAAGGAAGAGGATGTTCTGGAAAAATTTGATGAGATCAATGCAAGACTGGAAAGAGCGTCTTTGAATGCTACGTTTTTTTCTTCCTTAACCAATCCGGGCACCCGTTTTGTCAACAGCCTGGTATATACGGGAGTGGCGCTTGTGGGAGCGCTGTTTGCCATGTCTGGCGGCGCAGTATTTACTGTAGGACAGCTTTCTTGCTTTTTGAGTTATGCCAATCAGTATACGAAACCGTTTAATGAAATTTCCGGCGTGGTGACAGAACTGCAGAATGCCCTTGCATGTGCAGAACGGATTTTTGCGTTGATTGAGGAAGAGCCTCAGATTTCAGAGCCGGAGAATGTAAAGACATTGACGGATGTGAAAGGGAATGTTGATCTGGCCCATGTATATTTCTCCTATTCACCAGAGAAAAAACTGATCGAAGATTTCAATTTGAATGTCAGACCCGGGCAGCGTGTAGCGATTGTCGGTCCTACCGGCTGCGGAAAAACTACCATTATCAATCTGCTGATGCGTTTTTATGATGTGGACAGCGGAAGTATCCAGGTGGAAGGTGAGGATATACGGGAAGTTACCCGCAGAAGCCTTCGGGAAAGCTATGGCATGGTGCTTCAGGAGACCTGGCTGAAAGCGGGCACCATTCGTGAGAATTTGAAAATGGGAAAACCAGACGCATCAGAGGAAGAAGTTCTGAATGCGGCAAAGGCAGCGCATGCGCACAGCTTTATCAAACGTCTGCCGCAGGGGTATGATACCGTGATTGGTGAAGATGGCGGAAGCCTGTCAGTGGGGCAGAAACAGCTCTTGTGCATTGCAAGGGTCATGCTGTGCCTGCCGCCTATGCTGATACTGGATGAGGCGACATCTTCTATCGATACCAGAACGGAGATGAAGATACAGAATGCCTTTGCCACAATGATGAATGGACGGACCAGCTTTATTGTGGCGCACAGGCTTTCCACGATTCAGGAGGCTGACATTATCCTGGTGATGAAAGACGGTCATATCATAGAACAGGGCAGCCATGAAGAACTGCTCTTGAAAAAAGGTTTTTATGCTGAACTTTATAACAGCCAGTTTGCAGTTTAAAAAAAGACATTATCAGAAGCCTTTTCTGATAATGTCTTTTCCGAATTTTTCCTGTAGCATTTTAGCTGCCTGTTCGGCTTTGGTCTCTTTCTGAGTTTTGGGCAGGTCGAACAAGCTGATCTGAACAGGCTCTGGCTGATCTGTGAGTTTGGATGTGCGCACGCCCAGAAGGCGGACTGGTTCCCCGTTCCAAAGCTCATCAAACAGAAGGCAGGCATAGCGGTAGAGCAGTTTTTCATCATTTGCAGCGGCAGGAAGCTGCATCTGATGAGATACCCTGACGAAAGAAGCGTAACGGATTTCCGTACTGATCATTCCGGCATATTGCCCGTATTTCTGCAGGCGGGCGGAAACCTGGCGGCAGAGTGAATGAAGTACTGGCCTGGCGTCCTCGGCAGTTTCAGCGTTTTGGGCAAGGGTGGTGGAATTTCCAACTCCCTTTAGTTCATTTTCCTGGGTCTGAACCTGAGTGTCATCTATGCCATTGGCAAATTGCCAGATTAACTTTCCATGGCTTTTCATATGGTTTTCCAGGATTTTAGGATCGGTGTGGGCAAGATCACCGATGGTACAGATCTCCAGTTTATTCAGTGTGGCAGCAGAGGACTTTCCTACCATAAACAGTTCCCGAACGGGCAAAGGCCACATTTTTTCAGGTATTTCTTCTGGGAAAAGAGTGTGTACCTTATCTGGTTTCTGGAAATCTGACGCCATTTTTGCCAGCAGTTTATTCGAAGAAATTCCCACATTTACGGTAAATCCCAGAGAGTTTTTTACAGTATCTTTTATCTGTGCAGCGAAGGTAGCAGGACTGTCACCGCTGTTTCTTTTTTCTGTAACATCCATATAGCATTCATCAATACTAACCTGTTCAATATTAGGGCAGAATCTGGCAAGCAGTTCCATCAGTTTCTGGCTGTACTGAGCGTATAAACGATGGTCAGGAGGCTCCAGATACAGTTTGGGGCATTTTTGAAGAGCATGTGCCACAGGCTCTCCTGTCACAATGCCATATGCTTTTGCAGGAATGGATTTTGCCAGCACCACGCCGTGGCGGCTTGCCATGTCTCCGCCAATAATAGAAGGGATGGCGCGGAGATCCAGAGAAGATCCCTGTCTCAATTTTTCTGTTGCCGACCAGGACAGGTAGGCAGAATTCACGTCAATATGAAAAATCAGTCGTTCGGACATATCAAACACCTCTCATATGAAATGATTGTTAAGCAATTGCGAAACTATCAAATTATCGAGATTTCATATACAATTCATACAATTTATTAAAATATTTTATTCATACGAAACGCACAAAATGCAGGGCGCACCAAGCATTACAACGAACCACTTAATACGAAAATCATGTTCCGCAAAGGCTTCCATGATTTTTGTGTTTCGTTTCCATGGTGCTAGAATGCATTTCTTAGCGTTTCGTATGATAAAATATTTCTTCTTGAATTTTTTGAATTGTATATGAAATTCAAGAATTACTAAGTTTCGCAATTGCCTAGAAATGATTGTAACAGATAAATTCCCGAGTTGAAAGAACCAATTGCATTTTGAGTTTTTCAATTTTTAGCAACAACCGATATTTTAGTACCAAAAGGTCTTGCTGCCTTTGACAGCATAGACATCTTGCACAAGGTGTCTTTGACGAGGTGAGTCTTTATAATAAACCGTTGACGGCAGAACAGATACAAATATTATACAGCCAGGTTCATACAAATTAGCAGTTCATGAAACGGTAGGAGACCTGTCGTTTGGTAGAAAGAAACGCGGCGGAGAGAAATCTTCGCTGCGTTTCTTTCTTCCTAGATTGAATTACACGGGAAGAAATGAGTCTCTGCAGCCAGAATTGTGTGTCAGAAGGCAGTGATGAACCATGTCGAATCGTGGGACATATTTCCCTTTGACAGGAATTTAACACAGTGATATACTAAAAGAGATATAAAATTGTCAATGAGAAGCTGGCAAAGGCCTGATATATAAATATTTTGTCAGAGCAGAAGCTTCCCAAATTTTTGAAATGAGGTGGAAAGAATGACAATAAAACAAACAGATATCAATAAGGTACGTGCATCTGTGTTAGGACAGCTTGGAAACAGAGTAATGATCCAACTGGACAGAGGACGTAACAGGATTGACATTCAAGAAGGCGTGATTCAGGGAGCCTACCCTTCCGTATTCACCATTTTAATTGATGATGAAAATGAGAAGAATCCACCTCAGCTCCTGTCTTTCAGCTATGCAGATGTGCTGACAAGAGATGTAAGAATGAAATTGTGTTAAACCAGAATGAATAAAACGCTTCGGTTCTGAATAGAATGTACCAATATTCAGGATAGGAGCGTTTTTATTGTGGAATTATCGAAAAAATACATACATATGAACCGGGAAAAGGGAAAAGCTGTGACACAGATTACACTGGATGACGATTTTAATGTACCAGATATGAAGCCGGATTTAATTCGTATTATACTGGACAAAGGAGAACTGATGCTGGATGAGACTACCATAACCCAGGATCACGTATGGCTTAAGGGGGTGCTGAAATTTTCACTGCTGTACCGCAGTGACCAGGAAGAGGGGAAAATCAACAATATGACAGGTGAGATCCCTTTTCAGGAGAGCCTTGCCATCGACGGCGCGAATGAGTACGATACTGCCAAGCTAAAATGGGAAATGGAAGATTTATCTATCGGAATTATCAACTCCAGAAAATTGAGTGTCAAAGCCCTCGTAGTATTGAAAGCAGTGATCGATGAGATCTATGATGAAGAACTGCTGACTGGTGTGGAACAGGAGGGGGGAGTACAGATTCTGAATCAGAGCTTGTCGGCAATGGCTCTGTTTCTTGCCAGGAAAGATACGTTTCGGTTTAAAGAGGAGATTATGCTGCCTTCCAATAAACCGAATATACGTCAGGTTCTATGGAAGAGCGTACAGCTTCGCGGTCTGGAAACACGTCTGATGGATCAGCAGCTGCATCTGAAAGGAGAAGCGCTGGTGTTTGTACTTTATGAAGGAGAAGAGGAAGATGAACATCTGCAGTGGATGGAAACTGCACTTCCATTTTCCGGAGTGATTGACTGCAATGGCTGTACGGAAGAGATGATTGCAGACGTGTCTTATGATGTATCTGGAATAGAACTGGAGGTGAAACCAGACTATGATGGAGAAGAACGGATGCTGCATTTAGAGCTGGTACTGGATCTGGAGATACAGATTTTCACAGAAGAGGAAAATCAGATTGTCTCTGACCTCTATGCGGTAAATGAGAAACTGACACCAATTTACCAGGACACAATTTTTGAAAAACTTCTTCTGAGAAACGCTTCTAAATGTAAAATAACAGAAAAGATGAACATTGATAAAAATCAGGAGCCGATCCTGCAGATTTGTGCCAGTGAAGGGTACGCAGTCGCAGAACAGGCAGAAATCGTGGAAGGCGGTATTCAGGTAGAAGGAACACTGCAGGTAACGATACTGTATGTGACGGCAGACGACCGGATGCCAGTCGCATCCATGAAAGATATCCTGCCTTTCCATTATCTGATTGAGGTTCCAGGAATCAATGAAAATTGCCGCTATCATCTGCAGACTGGCATTGACCAGCTTACAACTGTAATGACAGATAGCAGTCAGGTAGAAGTAAAGGCCGTACTGAGCCTGAATTGTATTGTATTCCAGCAGCAGCAGGTGAAAAAAATTACAGAAGTGCAGCAGGAACCTCTGGATATGAAGGAACTGCAGGAAAGCCCGGGCATTATCGGATATATTGCCAAAGAAGGAGATCAGCTTTGGGACATTGCCAAAGAAAACTTTACTACGATATCAGAGATTGTAAAAACGAACCAGCTTTCTTCTGAACAGATTCGGGGCGGCGACAAAATATTGATAATAAAGACCGTGGGGTAGAAAAAGGGCAGCGGAATGATTTCGCTGTCTCAGACTGCAGACAAGAGTGGTGCCAGGGATATCTTAGCGCCGCTTTTGCTGTTACCTTAGCTGTTATATAAGAATCCTCTTTGTTGTTCGGCTGCCTACTTGCCACAGGGCATAAAATGTTATAAGATATTTGTATGCATCGCGAAACGTGCTGATAAGGAGTAAGAGAACAGTAACATTTGTGATGGCTAATTTCAGAATGCAGGAGGTTGTTTATGAATATTGTAGTTTTGGCAGGAGGGTTAAGTACAGAGCGTGATGTATCCTTTGTGTCAGGAAATCAGGTAACAGAGGCCTTGCGGAAAAATGGGCATCAGGTAATTTTACTGGATCTTTTTATGGGATATAGTGATAAAGAAGAAAAGTTGGACAAGGTTTTTGAACGATCTCTTATGTATAGTGCTCAGGTGGAAGGAATTACTGGCACAGCGCCAGATCTTGAGGAAGTAAAAAAGAACAGGAAAGACCAGAGTCCGTGTCTGTTCGGTCCCAATGTGCTGGCAATGTGCCGAATGGCAGATATTGTTTTTCTGGCGCTTCATGGAGAAAATGGGGAGGATGGAAGAGTACAGGCAGCTTTTGATTTGTTTGGCATTAAATATACTGGAACAGGCTATCTGGGCAGCGCACTTGCCATGGATAAGGGGCTTACAAAAAGGCTTTTTGCGGCAAATGGGATTCCGACACCGGTTGGAATTTCCTTGAAAAAAGAAAGCGGTGCGCAGAAATTTACGGAAACCGGGTTGTCGTTCCCATGTATGGTGAAGCCCTGCAGGGGCGGTTCCAGTGTAGGTGTGTCCATGGTGAACACAGAAGAAGCATATCAAAAGGCGCTGGAGGAAGCGTTCAGTCTGGAAGAAGAGGTAGTGGTGGAAACTTGTATCAAAGGAAGGGAATTTTCCGTGGGCGTTATAGATTTTCATGCCCTTCCGGTGATTGAGATTGCTCCCAAAGAAGGATTTTATAATTATAAAAATAAATATGCTGCAGGAAGCAGTGTGGAAACCTGTCCGGCAAAGATACCGGTGAAAGTTGCCAAAGAAATGCAGCATTATGCAGAAGAGGCAGCAAGAGTACTGGGACTGAACACTTATTCCAGAATGGATTTTATGCTGGACCAGGAAGATCACATTTACTGTCTGGAAGCGAATACGCTGCCGGGAATGACGCCTACCAGTCTTCTGCCCCAGGAAGCGCTTGCGATGGGGATGGATTTTCAGCAGCTCTGCGAAAAGATTATTGAAATTTCAATGGAAAAATATGCCTGAAGGGAGGAAGCTATGAAAAATATGACGTTAGAACGTATTGCACAGGCTTGTCACGGAACATACATAGGAGATCAGAGCAAAATCGGGACAGAGATGAAAGGAGCTGTCACCGACAGCCGTCAGGTGGAAGAAGGCTTTTTGTTTATTCCTCTCAAGGGAGCAAGAGCAGACGGGCATGAGTTTATTCCTGATGTAATTCAGAAAGGGGCGGCAGCCGTTTTATCAGAACGGAAGCTCTCTGACTGTGCAGTGCCATATATTCAGGTAGCATCCAGTGAACAGGCATTAAAAGAAATTGCGGAATATTACCGCAGCCAGCTTTCTATTCCTATTATTGGTATTACCGGCAGTGTGGGGAAGACAAGCACCAAGGAAATGATTGCGTCCGTTCTTTCACAGAATTACCAGGTGCTAAAGACTGCCGGAAACTTCAACAATGAAATCGGGCTTCCCCTTACGCTGCTGCGCATCCGCCGGGAGCATCAGGCAGCAGTGGTAGAAATGGGAATTTCTGATTTTGGGGAAATGCACCGTCTTGCTAAAATGGCACGTCCCGATATCTGTGTTATCACAAATATTGGTATCTGCCATCTGGAAAATCTTAAGACAAGGGACGGCATCCTTAAGGCCAAAAGTGAAATTTTTGATTACATCAAACCGGGATGCCATATTGTGCTCAACGGAGAGGATGATAAACTTGCTTCGATTCAGGAAGTAAAAGGAATTCGTCCAATATTTTATGGGCAAGGACAGGAAATCTATGCAGATCAGATTCAGAACTGTGGCTTAAAAGGAGTAAAAGCGGACATTCATACACCAAAAGGAACGATGAAGGTAAATATTCCTATTCCCGGAGAGCATAATGTGTATAACGCCATGGCAGCCGCAGGTGTTGGACTTGCTCTTGACATGGAACTGTCAGATATTCAGGCTGGAATTGAGCATGCAAAGACCATAGGGGGCCGCAGCAACCTCATCGAAACAGGAGGCCTGCAGGTGCTTGACGACTGTTATAATGCGAATCCAGTATCTATGCGGGCGTCTTTGGATGTACTCAGCAACGGACTGGGAAGGACGGTTGCTGTATTGGGAGATATGGGAGAGCTGGGGGAAAATGAGAAGCAGCTTCATTTTGAGATAGGCGCTTATGCGGCGAAGAAACAAATTACCGCTCTTTTCTGTGCGGGAGAGTTGTCAGAGCAGATGGCGCAAGGAGCAGAAGAAACGGGCGGAATTGAGGTGTTTTATTTCAAAGAGAGAGATAAAATGA
Source organism: Lachnospiraceae bacterium (assembly GCA_910575075.1). Lineage (GTDB taxonomy): Bacteria > Bacillota > Clostridia > Lachnospirales > Lachnospiraceae > Petralouisia. Next base: position 15,285 of record CAJTCY010000002.1, on the reverse strand, counting down.
CAGAGCGGCTGCTGGAATATTTAAGGGAAGGTGATACCGTATTGGTAAAAGCATCTCATTTCATGGAATACCCAGAAGTTGTGGAAGCCATAAAAGCAAAATCTGTATATCTGTCTGGCGTGATATAACTGCCAGACAGGTATACAGATTTTATAACAGAACGGCTATGTCATCATAGATTTGTGATTTTTTAACATTTCTTCAATTTTGGTTTTGGTATATGCGCCAGAAAATTTCCGTTGTTCTTTTTCCAGTTGATTCAGATAAATAGGTTCACCATATTCTACAATTACCCGGCATTTGCGCATAAAAGGCATATGTTTTTCCCAGATATCCTGGCTCCCTGTGATGGCGATAGGAATGATAGGGCATCCGGTTTTTTCCGCCATTTTCAGGCTGCCCTCTTTAAAGGGGAGCAGTCCGTTTTCCGGATGAGGGTTTCTGGTTCCCTCAGGGAAAATACAGATGGAGATGCCTTTGTTGATGTACTCAATGCCTGTCAATATCATTTTCAGTCCGGCTTTCATATCAGAGCGGTTTAAAAACAGGCAGTAGAGATGTTTCATCCAGTTGGACAGCAGAGGAATCCTTTCCATAAAATCTTTGGAAATATATCCTGTCAGACCTGGACATCTGGAGTAAGTAATGACAATGTCAAAATAACTCTGATGATTAGGAATGTACAATACAGCCTGGTTCTTAGGGATCCGGTCTTCACCGATGACAGTGAGTTTTGTTCCGGTAATAAGCAGTATTACTTTGAATGCCCATTGTACGATGCGCAGACAGCTGATGTCTGCAAAAGGGCGGTTGAATTTTTTGATCACCCGCTCCACCAGCATAATAGGTATGGAAACAATCAGAAAAAGAATTAAGAAAACAGAAACCAGAATTAATCGTATCATGTCTTTTACCTTTCAGCCTGAAAAATATTATCGGTAAAATCATACAGCATTCCTGAAAAAAAAGAGATTCAGAAAGCCGGCAGAAATTCACCCTAGTCTATTATACAAAGGTACTTGAAAAAATACAATCATAAATGTGAGGAAAGTCTTATACAATATGAAGAGAACGTATTAATTGTAAAGGAGCCGCCAATGAAAAAAAGTATTTTTTCCCCCGCATATCTCTGTAAGCTGCTGCTGGTGTTTCTGCTGCTGGGAATTTTATGTGCAGGCTGCGGGCTGGAAGAGACAGACAGCCAGAAACTGGAGGACGTGTCCTATACGATTCTGGAAGAAAAAGACATTCCCCAGGAATTCTTATCTGTGATAGAAGAGAAGAAAGAAGAGATTTTTAAACTCACTTATACAGATCAGGAAAATCTCTATATTGCGGTAGGTTATGGGGCTCAGCAGACAGGAGGTTACAGTATTGCTGTTAATCAGTGCTATTTGACTAAAAATGCGATATATTTTGACACTACTTTAATGGGACCTTCCAAAGGTGAGAAGGTTAATCAGGCAAAATCTTATCCATATCTGGTAATTAGAACCAAATATTCCGATAAAAGTGTTGTTTTTGAATAAAGAGAATAAAAACCACTGAGGTCAGGCGTCTGTTTATCTCTGGAAAACACATGCTTTGCAGAAGCGCTTCAGAGGGTATGATTTCACCGAAAATGCTCATAATAAATTCATAGCAATCCCGGGGCTGGCCAGGCACAGAAAACGAAATTTGGCATAAAATAAGCTAACAGGGAAACCATTTACAAATTGATAAAGTGTGTTATAATAGTACATGATAATTTTGTCAAAAGCTTGACAAAAGAAGTAAAGTGTTACTATAATAACTTCTTGTACGAAAACAGAGCATAGAGGTGCAATATGGAACAGTATGTAATCAGAGGAGGTAATCCGTTAGTCGGTGAAGTGGAAATCAGCGGCGCGAAGAATGCGGCGCTGGCAATTCTGGCAGCGGCAATCATGACGGATGAGACCGTAACAATAGATAATTTACCCGATGTTCGGGATATCAATGCTTTGCTTCAGGCGATGGGAGACATTGGAGCGAAAATTGACAGAGTAGACGCGCACACGGTGAAGATTAACGGTTCTTTTGTGAAAGATATTCCGGTGGATTATGATTCCATGAAGAAGATTCGGGCTTCTTATTACCTGCTGGGATCTCTTTTGGGAAAATATAAACATGCAGAAGTGACTTTGCCCGGAGGATGTAACATAGGCAGCCGGCCTATGGATCTCCATATCAAAGGATTCCGGGCGCTGGGAGCCCATGTAGAGATACGAAACGGAGCTGTGGCGGCAGAAGCGGAGCGGCTGAAAGGCAGCCATATTTATCTGGATAAAGTATCAGTGGGCGCTACCATCAATATCATGATGGCGGCGGCAATGGCGGAAGGAAAAACTACCATCGAGAATGCGGCCAAGGAGCCCCATGTGGTAGATGTAGCAAACTTTTTAAACAGCATGGGAGCCAATATCAGAGGAGCCGGAACAGATGTCATTCGCATTGTAGGCGTAGAGAAGCTTCATAAGACGGAATACTCTGTAATTCCCGATCAGATTGAGGCGGGTACATTTATGTTTGCGGCGGCAGCTACCAAAGGGGACGTTACGGTAAAGAATGTGATTCCCAAGCATTTGGAGGCGACTACGGCAAAACTTTTAGAGGCAGGCTGTGAGGTGGAAGAGTTTGATGACGCTGTGCGTGTAGTGGCTTCGAAGCCTTTGCGGCATACCCAGGTGACTACGCTTCCATATCCAGGGTTTCCTACCGATATGCAGCCTCAGATGTCTGTTGTTCTGGGCGTTGCACTGGGAACAAGCACCGTGACAGAGAGTATTTTTGAGAATCGTTTTAAATACGTGGATGAGCTGACCCGTATGGGTGCGGATATAAAAGTAGAGAGTAATATCGCAATTATAAATGGTGTCAAGGGCTATACCGGCGCCAGAGTCAGTGCACCGGACCTCAGGGCAGGTGCAGCCCTTGTCATTGCAGGACTGTCTGCAGAAGGTGTAACAATTGTGGATGATATTCACTACATTCAGCGCGGATATGAGGCCTTTGAAGAGAAACTGGCGGGGCTGGGCGCACAGATTCAGAGAGTGGAAACTGAGAAAGAAATTCAGAAATTTCAGTTTAAAGTTGGCTGAATAAAAATAATGAGATGACAGGAAGCATAAGGAACAGGTTCCAGATGCTTCCCTTTTTGCGTATAAAAATGTCTGTCCTTCTGAAATGTATAGAAAATTTTTACCAGGGAATGCTAATAAAAAAGATAGCTTTTTTTAGACAGGCTTGAGGATGACTGAGCAGTCTATAGAAGGAGGACAATATGCTATATCCAATTTTAACACCATCACGTTTTTTATGCGATTTAAGCGGTATCTGGAATTTTAAGCTGGATAATGGGCGGGGATTTGATGAGAAATGGTATGAGAAACCATTAGAAGATGCTATGACTATGCCGGTTCCGGCTTCTTACAATGATTTAAAGGAAGGGATTGATTTTCGGGATCATTATGGCTGGGTGTTTTACCAGAGGTGTATCTCATTGCCGGAAATGGCCGCCAGCGGGCGAGTGGTGCTGCGTTGTGATGCTGTGACTCATCATGCTAGGATTTACCTGGATGGAGAGATGATCTGCGAACACCGGGGAGGATTTCTGCCTTTTGAGGTGGAGATTGCAGATAAAATGACGAAGGGAGAGCATCTTCTCACGATTGCCGTTGATAATGTGATTGATTACACAACGCTTCCTGTAGGAGGTAAAGGAGATATGCTGGGAGGACTTATGGGGGGAATGGCAGAGAACGGCGATTCCAAACCCCAGAATCATCCCAATTTTGATTTCTTTAACTACTGTGGAATTACCCGTCCAGTACGGATATACACTACGCCAAAATCATATATAAAGGATATTACCCTGATTCCAAGAGTAGAAGGAAACAGTGCAGACATCTGTTATCAGATTGAGACGGCAGATGAGATAGACAATCTGGCAGAGCAGGAAGAATGCAAGGTGGAGATTTATGATCGGGAAGGAAATCTGGCAGCAGAGAGCACAGGGGCAGAAGGGATTCTGCATCTGAACCAGGTCCATCTCTGGCAGCCTTTAAATTCCTATCTGTATCAGGTTAAAGTGAAATATGGCGCTGATGAATATACGCTGCCTTATGGGGTGCGTACCGTACGAGTGGAAGGTGAGAAATTTCTTATCAATGAGAGACCATTTTATTTCAAAGGATATGGGAAACATGAAGATACATTTCCAAATGGAAGAGGAATTCATCTGCCGATGAATAGCAAAGACATTTCCCTTATGAAATGGCAGGGGGCCAACAGTTTTCGCACCAGCCATTATCCTTACAGCGAGGAGATGATGCGGCTCTGTGATCAGGAAGGTATCGTGGTCATTGATGAGACTACAGCGGTGGGAGTTAATCTGCAGTTCGGCGGAGGCGCAAATTTCGGCGGAGAGAAAATCGGTACATTTGATCCAGAACACGGTGTGAAGACTCAGGAACACCACAAAGAGGTGGTACGTGACCTTATCTCCAGAGATAAGAATTACGCCTGTGTCGTTATGTGGAGCATTGCAAATGAACCGGATTCTGCGGCCGAAGGCGCCTATGAATATTTTAAGCCATTGTATGACCTGGCAAGAGAGCTGGACAAGCAAAAGCGTCCCTGTACATTGGTGAGTGTGCAGATGGGGGAGACAGAGAAAGACTGTTCTGGAAAATTAAGCGATGTGATCTGCCTCAATCGTTATTATGGCTGGTATTTTGGAGGCCCGGATCTGGAAAGACCGGAACTGGCGCTCCGCAGGGAGCTGTCTTACTGGAAAACGCTGGGTAAACCGGTGATGTTTACAGAATATGGTGCAGATACAGTTATGGGCTTTCATGATACTACTCCGGTCATGTACACCGAAGAATATCAGGTAGATTATTATAAAATGAATCACCGTGTCTTTGATGAATTCAGTATGGTTGTGGGAGAACAGGTATGGAATTTTGCTGATTTTGCCACCAGTCAGAGTCTGCTGCGGGTTCAGGGCAATAAAAAAGGTATCTTTACCAGAGACCGGAAACCAAAACTTGCAGCTCATTACTTCCGTCAGCGCTGGCAGGAGATACCTGATTTTAATTACAAAGAGTAGAACACCAAAACGCTTCTGGCATTTGCCCGCCCCTTCTATTGCTGCCGCATACCTGTACAGCAATAGAAGAGATGAGCGTGGGTGTGTGCATCGCTCTATTGCCGCATGCTGTTAAAAAGAACTCTTTTAGAAATAGTTATATAAAAATAAATGTAAGCGACACAATCAAACAGTTTTAAATTATCTTTACAATTTCAAGATCTGGATGGGACAGCATATCAATCACAGAACCGTCGTCCATCTGAATCATAGGTTTGGTCAGATGCTTGGAATTGATCATGACAATGGTTGCACTCTGCCCGCTGTTTAACAGTACCCGGTTGTTCTGATAAGTGCTGGCAATCCGGTCTAAAAAGGTTAAAATATATTGGGGACTGTATTTTTGCAGGCCATCTTTTTCAAACATTGCAATTGCCTGGAAAGGACACAGGGGAGAACGGTAAGAACGGGCAGCTGTAGTGGCGTCATAAACATCTGCGATAGCTATAATTCCGGCATAGTCGTCAATATCGCTGCCATTAAGCCCCTGGGGATACCCAGAACCATCATGGCGTTCGTGATGGTGCAGCGCAGCTTTTTTGATTCGGTCATCCAGAGGAAGCTTTTTCAATATTTTATATCCAAACAATGGATGCTGTTTGATAAGCGTGAATTCCTCGTCTGTATATTTGTCTGGTTTATTCAGGATTTCATCTGGAATGGAAGTTTTCCCAATATCATGGAATAATCCGCACAAGGTGAGAACATTGCGTTCTTCCGGAGAGAAGCGGAGCCATTTTCCGATAATACGAGCAATCAAAGCTACGTTCAGACAGTGAGCATACACACTGTCGTCATCCAGGCGCATATTGTGCAGTTTGTCAAATAAATCTACGGTAGTCCTGCAGATAGAGATCATGGAGGTAAAATTATTCAGAATCTGCCTGGTATCTACAGGAGTCTGCGGATTCTTGATAATGGAATCAAAAACCTCATGGATCGAGTTGATTTGTTTGGTATATTCTATTTGAAATTTCATAAATTCCGGCTGTGCCTTTATCTTCTGTGAATAAGAAGGATTGGAAGCGCGGCTGGGGTTTGGGATGGATGCAGCAACACTTTGCTCGCCAGTCCCTTCTGTATCTGTTTCTGCTATATTCACTTTATGAACACTGTAATAGGAGAGCCGATAGATAGACTCAGAAGTCAATGTTGTGTTGGCATCCAGAATTCTCTGTCCGCTGCTGGTATATACTGGTTCTGAAACAACCATTCCAGGCTGTAGGTCTTTGATATGTATAGTTTTCATTTCATTTCTCCCTGTTTGATAGATAAGATAAGTAAATATGGGACTGCTTAATTCTAGTATAAAAATAAAGAAGACATTTGTCAATAAAAAGACTGGAAAAGTGCATTTTGCGGCAGCAAGTCAGACACTTCTGTGAGTGTGGCAGCCCCGGTGTCTGTATGATCATGATACAGAAGTATGGAACGTGGCTGCAGTTTACACAAATTTTAGATTTTTTAGAAAAATTCCATAGGATTTTGTCCATAACACTGATATAATATAAATTGTTATATAGTATGTTAAGGAAGGAATTATATATGAAATTAAGAACCAGATTAATTATTTCCTTTTTTATTATAATATTGGTGCCGGTAATTCTGGCAGGCGCAACTATGTGGGGATTTGGGCAATATCAGAGGAAGGCGATACGCCAGATCTATAATATAGATGGAAATGCATACGACTATTTTGTGAATTCCTTTAAAGTCCTGAGCCATTTTACCAAATCCAGTTATGAGAAACTGCAAAATACGGCAAAAGAATCACCGCAGAAACTGGAAGACCGTAAATATTTAGATGAAATTAACAAGGAGCTGGATCGTAAGTATTCTTATCTGATTGTACGGCGGGGAGAAGAGCTGGTATATGAAGGGAATGAGATAACAGAACATTCTCTGCGAGAGAATCTTCCAGAGTATGACAGCGATGTACTGCAGAGCGCTGGTTCTGGTTTTTATCTGGAGGGAGAAGAACAGGCGCTGATTAAGCAGATAGATTTTCAGTTTCCCAACAATGACAAAGGAAGCATATTTATAATTACTTCCATGCAGCGGCTGTTGCCAGACATTAAAGGAATTTTGCTGGATTTGATGATCTCTATTTTATTAATTCTGATATTTACTGCAGGGATGCTTACGGTGTGGATTTACCAGGGAATTATCAATCCGATCCATAAACTTCAGACAGCGGCGCAGAATATTAAAGCGGGGAATTTGGATTTCACAGTGGAAACAGATGGAAGAGACGAGATTGGAGAATTGTGCCGGAATTTTGAAGAAATGCGCATTCGCCTGAAAGAATCAGAAGAGGAAATGCTGGCTGGTGAAAAAGAGAGCAGAGTGCTTATTAGTAATATTTCTCATGATCTTAAGACACCGATCACGGCAATTAAGGGATATGTGGAAGGTATTATGGATGGGGTTGCAGATACGCCTCAGAAGCAGGATAAATATATCAGGACTATTTATAACAAAGCCAATGAGATGGATACCCTGATCAATGAACTGACCCTTTATTCGAGAATTGATACGAACCGGGTTCCTTATAATTTTAACCGGATCAATGTAGCCGATTATTTTGATGACTGTGTGGAGGAAGTGGGACTGGATTTAGAGGCCAAGAATATCAGGCTCAATTACATTGATTATGCAGATAAAGATGTGCTGATTATTGCAGATCCGGAACAGCTTCGCCGTGTAATCAATAACATTATCAGTAATTCCATCAAATATCTGGACAAAGAACAGGGCTTTATTAATATCCGTATCCGGGATGTGGGAGATTTTATTCAGGTGGAAATTGAGGATAATGGCAAAGGAATTGCCGCGAAGGATCTCCCTTATATTTTTGACCGTTTCTACCGGACGGATGCTTCCAGGAATTCTTCTACCGGAGGCAGCGGGATTGGTCTGTCTATTGTAAAGAAAATTATTGAAGACCATGGCGGCAAGATTTGGGCAAACAGCAAAGAGGGGACCGGAACTATCATGTATTTTGTGATTCGGAAATATCAGGAGGTAGTAAGTTGAGTAAAGTATTGATTATTGAGGATGAAGTAGCGATTGCAGATCTGGAAAAAGATTATCTGGAACTCAGTGGGTTTTCTGTGGAAATAGAGAATAACGGCAACCAGGGTCTTGCCCGGGCGTTAAGTGAGGAATTTGATATGTTTATCCTGGATTTAATGCTGCCTGGCGTGGATGGATTTGAAATTTGTAAAAAGATCCGCGAAAATAAGAATACACCTATTTTAATGGTATCGGCCAAGAAGGATGATATTGATAAAATCCGGGGACTGGGACTGGGGGCAGACGATTATATTACCAAGCCTTTTTCTCCCAGCGAACTGGTAGCAAGAGTCAAGGCACATCTGTCCAGATATGAGCGGCTGATCAACAGTAATGTCCAGGAAAATGATATGATAGAGATCCGGGGATTGAAAATTGATAAAACAGCACGCCGGGTGTGGGTCAACGAGGAAGAGAAACAATTTACCACCAAAGAATTTGATCTCTTGGCGTTTCTCGCGCAGAATCCTAACAGGGTATTCAGCAAAGAGGAATTATTCAGCAAAATCTGGGATTTGGAATCAGTGGGAGATATTGCGACTGTGACAGTGCATATTAAGAAAATCCGTGAGAAAATTGAAATGAATACCGCAAAACCTCAGTATATTGAGACGATATGGGGAGTTGGCTATCGGTTTAAGGTATAATAGGGTGCGAGCATTTGGCATAAGGAAATGGTTTCATATGAATAAAAGTATAAATATTATTTATCAGGATAAGGATCTTGCAGTCTGCCATAAACCAGCAGGAATTCCCGTTCAGACGGTAAAAGCAGGGCAGCAGGATATGGTAAGCCTTCTGCGGAATTACTATGCAGAAGAAAGAGAGGATACCCAGATTTTTGTGGTACATCGTTTGGACCAGCCAGTAGAGGGAATTATGGTGTTTGCCAGAAATAAGCAGGCAGCAGCGGATTTGAGCCGGCAGTCCAGGGAAAAAAGCATGGATAAGTGTTATATGGCTCTGACAGAAGGGGTATTTCAGAATTCTGCCGGAACCTTGGAAGATTATCTGCTGAGAGATGGAAAGACGAATACTTCATGCGTTGTTTCCGAAGGAACGAAAGGAGCTAAGCGGGCAAAGCTTTCTTATAAAGTAGTGGAGATCTGGCAGCCAGATAGGAAGCTGGAAATAAATGGGCATGATTTAAGTGTGCAGCAGCAGAGAGGAAGAAGGATTTTTGACAGATATTGGAAGATCTTAACAGATCATGCGGTAAGTGTGCTCGAGATTAAACTTGAGACGGGGCGTCATCATCAGATACGTGTGCAAATGGCACATGCGGGACATCCGCTGGCAGGAGATAAGAAGTATAATCCCAATTGTTCTGCTGGTTATCTTCCAATAGCGTTGTGTGCGGTGAGAATCGCCTTCCATCATCCGAGAGACGGCAGAAATATGGAATTCATCCTTTAATAACGACTATCATGACGTAAGATATGACGGAGCCAGGCGCAGAGAAGAAGCATGAACAACCATGCCATTGCGAGGCAGCTCATAGTATAATATGGAGAAATCCGCACATACTGATTTCATGAAGAATGAAGTGAAAGAGAGTGGGCGGAAGATTGGAAAAATTTTGGGAATTGCATTGGCAGTTTACGTCTGCATCCGTTGGCTGCTGCCGTTGGTAGTTCCTTTTTTTATTTCCTTTTTGCTGGCAAAGCTTATGAATCCGCTGATAGAAAAATTAGAAAAAAAGTTAAGAGGAAAAAGAAGCATATGGTCTTCACTGCTGGTAGGACTGCTGTTTCTTCTGTTGGGAGCAATGCTGATTTTTTTCCTGAAAACGCTCTTGGAACAATTTGTAAATGTGGCAGAGAATTTTGAGGAGTATAAACGGCAGGCACAGATATTTTTCAATGAATGCTGCGGCCAGGTCGAAATGATGACGGGAATTCAGGCGCAGACCATTCAAGACGGCGTGCAGAAACAGATTCCAGGACTGATGCGGCAGGTAAAGACCAATATGGTTCCGGTATTGATGAATGGAACAATTTCTTCTGCAAGAAGTGCATTTGTCGGTATCGGAATCTGTTTTGTAGTGATTATCAGTACTGTTTTGATATTGAAAGACTACAAAAAAATACGGTCTGCTATGGAACGCCATCCAATTGGGCAGATCAGTCTTAAAGTATGCCGGAAAACTTATGAAGCAGGAGGCGCCTATATTAAGGCGCAGATCATTATAATGTTTATCATTACAGCAGTGTGTGTGGTGGGTCTGTATTTTTCGGGAAACAAGTATGCCCTGCTGGCAGGCTGCGGGATAGGGATCTGCGATGCAATGCCCTTTTTAGGAACAGGAACGGTATTTGTGCCCTGGGCATTGATTGAACTTCTGCAGGGAGAGTATATGCTGGCAGCCATCTATACGGTAATCTATACCATTTGCACGCTTATGAGAGAAATTTTAGAGCCAAAGCTTGTGGGAAATAAACTGGGTATGCATCCCCTGTCAGTAATTGTCAGTATGTATGTAGGACTTGGAATTTATGGCTTATGGGGTTTTGCGCTGGGGCCTCTTTCCTATATTCTGATAAAAGAAATCTACCTGACAATCGAAACATAATTATGAAAAGTAACGATACTAACGCGCGCAGCCATGATGTATATAGTTCTAAAATGCATCATGGCTGCATATATTTATAGATATAAAAATATCGTTAAGGAAAATTGATTTCTGGAACAAAATGGTGTATGATGAAACTATTAAATTGGACAACCATGTATACGGAAGGGATAAAAATGCAGATAAACGTAAAAAACGTTGCTAAAATACTGGATGCTGAAGTGGTTTTGGATGGCGTGTCGGTGATAGCAGGTTATAATAATATGGGAAAAAGCACGATTTTAAAGGCTGCATATATTGTATTAAATACATTTCGTAATTTAAATCATAAAGTAAGTATTGTTCGTAAACAAAGCATTGAATCGTATTTTACACAGTTGGAATCTTATTTTGATAATAGTGGATATGTGCGTTTTCCCCGTGAGCTGCTCTATACGATAGCAGACCATGTAAATGATTATATCGGTGTTTTTATGAACAGCGAGAAAGATAATTATGACCTGTTCCATATGATTATATCAGATAGTTTTGAAGAATATAAAGAGTTTTGGCCGAATGATATGAAATCAGACCAAATATATACGGATCAGTTTCTTATGCCAATGTATACAAAGGTGAAAGAGATATGCACGAGGGATAAGGAAAGTGATTTGAAATATATTGGTGAAATGTATATTCGCAACATTTTTAAAGGGCAGATGAGCAGTCTTCACCGCACAAGTCTGGCGAAGGTGACGATTGATTCTGAGAAGGAACATTATTTGATGTCTGTAAGAGAAAATAAGATCTCTGAGATGGAATATTCTGTAAATTCAGAGGCGGATGTATTTTATCTGCCGGCATATAACCTGCTGGATGCCATCGACCGCTCTGTTCTGCCGCGAAAAATATATTCACCAGAATATGATATCAGGTCTGCGCTCTCGGCAGAGAAGCAGGAGCCAACTTTGGAAGAATATCAGGAAACGGAAGATAATGTTGCAATTATTAGAAATATATTAGAAGAAGTACTCCAGGGAAAGTTGGAGAGACGCCCTTCTGGAAGCATTTTTTTTCGGGATGAGAGTTTAAATGATTGGGTAAGCATCGCAAATGTAGCTTCTGGAATGAAAAATTTTCTGATTATCCAAACACTTGTGGAAAGAGGTAAATTAAAACGAAACAGTATACTTCTGATAGATGAGCCGGAAACAAATCTGCATCCTGAGTGGCATTTGAAATTTGCAGAAATTCTTGTATTGATGTATAAGCATATGGGTGTCCGTTCTATTGTAAACTCTCATAGTCCCTATTTTATCAGAGCGCTTGAGGTAAAAATGGCAGACCATGGGATCAAGGAGAAAGGACATTATTATGTAATGGAGGAAGCAGAGCGGAATTTGTTCCGGGTTCAGGATGTAACAGCAGAAACAGATAAGATTTACGAACTTTTATATAAGCCTTTGGAGTATTTGCCATAGGGGAGAGACGATGCAGTTTGATAAAAATAAAATATACAGCACTTTGCAGAAACGGTCAGAGGATGATCAGGGAAATTATTTTATTGATAGCCAGCAGGAAGTTCTGGATTTCGATGAAATCACACAGGAGGTCGCAGATCAGTACCGCAATAAAAAGCCGACGGCTTCTTGTGATGCGTTGTATGTGAAAGATGATAGCCACATATATTTGATTGAATTAAAAAATGCCAGAAGAAGCAGGATTGGAAAAAATTTTTTTAAGCAAAAAGCTTATGACAGTGTCTGGACTCTGATGGCCGCATTTTACCAAGACTTATCGCTGGAGGAACTTAAAGAGCGCCTTTATCTGGTTGTGGTTTTTAATGATGAAGAAATAATTGAAAAGGAGCAGGAGAGCCAGTATTTCCAGGCGTTTAAGAAAAAGGTCGGTCAATTGGCCGGAGAGAAAGAGAGAATTTTGTTTGGCATGGATATTTATAAGGGAACGTTTTACAAAGATGTCTATACGGTTGAAAAAAATGTTTTCCTCAAACAGATGTATCAAGATATTTTTGAATAAGGAAATTGTAAAAAACATAGAAGAAAAAATATAGATATTCAAACAGGAATTCACTTGACAATTTAAAAAAAAAGTCATAAAATAACCATTATCAGAGAGAATGGTAAATATTATAACAGTGATGAAGAGGAACAGTACGGATAGGAAGATGCACAGAGAGGAAATCGCAGGTGAGAGATTTTCCATACCAGTATTCGGAACCCGCCTTGGAGCTGCGTATGGAAGTACGCCGTTTTGCCGCGTTAAGGTGTTTGAGAGAATGACAAATGTACATTAATCAGGGTGGTACCGCCGGAATTCCGGTCCCTTTGGGGATTGGATTGCCGGCGTTTTTTATTCTATAGGAAGAACCTTGCCACGCTAAGGCGTGAAAGTGTTTTTCTATAGAATAAAAACAATATGCGCAGGGTCTGCCCCAGCGAAGCGAGGGCACGCGCACAAGAGGAATTATGCGCAAAAGCGCCGTGCGCGGCAAGGTGTGTAGCCCCTCATGAGTGAGGGGGTAGGGGAGTTGAAGTGGGCTTACCCACTTTGTTCTTTAGGAAAGGAGTAAAATCATGGCAAAGGATAAGAAATTGGTAGAAGCCATTACGTCTATGGATGTGGATTTTGCACAGTGGTATACAGACGTAGTAAAAAAAGCAGAATTAATCGATTATTCCAGCGTGAAAGGCTGTATGGTAATTAAACCGGCAGGATATGCAATCTGGGAAAATATTCAGAATGAACTGGACCGCAGATTTAAGGAAACAGGTGTGGAAAATGTGTATATGCCAATGTTCATTCCTGAAAGTCTGCTGCAGAAAGAAAAAGATCATGTAGAAGGGTTTGCGCCAGAGGTGGCATGGGTCACACATGGAGGTTTAAATCCATTGCAGGAGAGAATGTGTGTCAGACCGACTTCTGAGACATTGTTCTGTGATTTTTATGCAAATGATATTCAGTCTTACCGGGACTTGCCAAAATGTTATAACCAATGGTGTTCCGTGGTCCGCTGGGAGAAGGAGACCAGGCCGTTTCTGCGTTCCAGAGAATTCTTATGGCAGGAGGGCCATACTGCCCATGCGACTGCAGAAGAAGCAGAAGAACGCACGATTCAAATGCTGAACCTATATGCAGATTTTTGTGAAGAAGTCCTGGCAATGCCAGTAATCCGTGGAAAGAAGACGGAAAAAGAGAAATTTGCAGGGGCAGAATCAACCTATACGATTGAGGCCTTGATGCATGACGGTAAAGCGCTGCAGTCCGGAACCAGCCATAACTTCGGCGATGGATTTGCCAAAGCGTTTGGTATTCAATATACAGACAGGGACAATAAGCTGCAATATGTGCATCAGACTTCCTGGGGAATGACAACGCGTCTGATTGGGGCGATTATCATGGTACATGGTGACGATTCCGGGTTAGTGCTTCCTCCCAGAATTGCTCCTGTCCAGGTAATGGTTATTCCGATTCAGCAGCATAAGGACGGCGTATTGGAGCGTGCGGCTGAGGTGAAAGAAGTTCTGAAAAAAGCGGGTGTACGTGTTAAAATGGATGACAGTGACAAAAGCCCAGGTTGGAAATTTTCTGAGCAGGAGATGCGGGGGATTCCAATCCGTGTAGAACTGGGACCGAAGGATATCGAGGCAGGAAAATGTATTTTGGTCCGCCGTGACACCAGAGAGAAAACAGAATGTTCACTGGATCAGGTGCCAGAGACCGTAAACGGAATGCTGGAGGAGATTCAGAGAGATATGTATCATCGTGCCAGAGCCCATCGTGATTCCCATATCTGTGATGTGAAATCTTATCCGGCGTTTAAGGACGCCGTAGAAAATAAACCTGGGTTTATCCGAGCTATGTGGTGCGGTGATGTGGAATGCGAAAATAAAATCAAAGAAGAGACAACAGCTACGTCACGCTGTATGCCACTTGAGGATCAGGAGGCAATTTCTGATGTTTGCGTCTGCTGTGGAAAACCAGCACATAAGCTCATTTACTGGGGGAAAGCTTATTGAGATTTCAGATGAGAAAAAAGAAGGGGCTGTTTCGTTCTCTTTACATGAGGAAGAGGAGGGAACTAGTACAACGAATATTAAGTAACTCAAACTTCCCACATTAAAAATGTGACTCGCACCTTGAAAAATCAATACTTTAGCTCACAAATTAGCATTCTGTTAGATGTTTTATGCGCAGCACAATGCCTGTTGCATATATTTTGGCAGCCGCTGTATAAAGTTGGATGTAAATTCTTCCAACTGACTTTCGGTTATATGAAAGTATTCCATAACAGCATTCATTAGGGCATCTACAATAATCCTCATGGACTGGCTGAATGTGATATCATCCAGTTCTTCTAACAGGCAGAAACATAATTCACAGATGGTTTTATCATCTGTATTGCGTCTTTGCTCTACTGAAAGCATCATGTATCTTGTGAAAACGATGGCAACATGTGCATTTAAGG
>CAJTCY010000001.1:20701-413738 GCA_910575075.1 Lachnospiraceae bacterium | reverse complement strand
ACGGATGACATCTGATGAAGGAAGAACTCCTTCTTCTGTCATCTAAGATATATTTAGAAATTTATTAACTGTGTAGCCTTGATTAACTACACCATTATTATACAAGGAGGAAGAATTATGAGCCAGGAAGAAATGGAGAACTGCTGTCATAAAACCAAAGAGAGGTCTGAAAAGGAATACAAGGATTTGATTCATCGCCTGAACCGAATTGAAGGACAGGTGCGGGGAATCAAAGGCATGGTAGAACGTGATGTGTATTGTACAGATATTTTAGTTCAGGTGGCGGCAGTAAATGCTGCATTAAACAGTTTCAACCGTGTTTTGCTTGCGAATCATATTAAGACCTGTGTTACCCAGGATATTCTGGAAGGAAAAGAGGAGACTGTAGACGAATTGCTGGCAATTCTTCAGAAACTAATGAAATAGCTTGCCTGAATCAGGATTCGGGTGTCAAAAGGTAGTTTTACAAATGCTTATCGGCAATTTGCACAAATAGGTGCAAATTGCCAACCCATTTCATTTCACCACCTTCTGGCACCTGAATTCTAATCAGCCGAATAAAAGAAAGGAGACAAAATGGAACAATATTCAGTGACCGGTATGAGCTGTGCAGCATGCAGCAGCCGGGTGGAAAAGGCAGTTTCCAAATTGCCAGGTGTCACATCCTGCTCTGTCAGTCTGCTGACAAATTCCATGGGAGTGGAAGGAACTGCCGGCGAATCAGAAATTATCCGGGCTGTGGAAGAAGCTGGATACGGAGCTGCCAGAAAAGGAACTGATGCAGCAAAATCTTCCTTTACCTCTCATGAGGAAGATGCGTTAAAAGACAATGAGACACCGATTCTCAAACAGAGACTGTATTATTCTCTCGGTTTTCTTTTGTTGTTGATGTATTTGTCCATGGGGCATATGATGTGGAACTGGCCGCTTCCAGAATTTCTTGCTGATAACCATGTGGCAATGGGGCTGATACAGCTTCTCTTAACGATTGTTATTATGATAATCAACCAGAAGTTTTTTATCAGCGGCTGGAAGAGCTTTCTTCACGGATCTCCGAATATGGACACTCTGGTAGCTCTTGGTGCGGGAGCTGCTTTCGTATACAGTACCTATGCGCTCTTTGCCATGACCGACGCTCAAATGAGAGGCGACATGCCAGGCGTCATGCAGAATATGCATGAATTCTACTTTGAGTCAGCTGCAATGATTTTGACCTTGATTACCGTAGGAAAAATGCTGGAGGCAAGGTCGAAGGGCAAGACAACAAATGCTTTAAAAGGATTGATGAGTCTGGCTCCAAAGACAGCTGTTGTTCTCAAAGATGGAAAAGAAACTGAGGTTTCCATTGAGCAGGTGAAAAAAGGAGATATCTTTGTTGTTCGTCCAGGCGAGAATATACCAGTGGATGGTGTGGTGCTGGAAGGGGTAAGCGCTGTAAACGAATCAGCACTTACTGGCGAGAGCATTCCTGTGGATAAAACAGAGGGTGATCCCGTATCTGCTGCGACTTCCAATCAGTCTGGATTCTTAAAATGCCAGGCATCCAGAGTGGGTGAAGATACCACTTTATCACAGATTATACAGATGGTAAGTGATGCTGCGGCCACGAAAGCTCCGATTGCAAAAGTCGCGGATAAAGTATCTGGCGTATTTGTCCCGTCTGTTATTGGAATTGCATTGATTACTATGATTGTCTGGCTTCTAACTGGAGCAGGGATTGGTTTTGCCCTGGCAAGGGGAATTTCTGTGCTGGTCATCAGTTGCCCCTGTGCGCTGGGACTTGCGACGCCGGTGGCAATTATGGTAGGCAGCGGAATTGGCGCCAAAAATGGAATTCTCTTTAAAACAGCCGTGTCTCTGGAGGAAACAGGAAAGATAGATATTGTAGCTCTTGATAAAACCGGAACAATTACCTGTGGAGAGCCAAAGGTTACAGATTTATTACCTTTGAATGGTACTACCGAAGAGGAACTGCTTCGGTGTGCATTTGCTCTGGAACAAAAAAGCGAGCACCCATTGGCAAAAGCCGTGCTGGCATATGGGGAAGAACATCAGATTGTTGGTAAAGAGGTATCAGATTTTACCGCCCTTCCTGGAAATGGTTTATCTGGAAAAATGGATGATGTCCTGATATGCGGAGGAAATGCTTCTTTTATCCGCACACATGCACACATTCCTGATTTAGTGCTGCAGCAGGCAGGGCAGCTGGCAGAGGAAGGTAAAACACCACTGTTTTTTGCCAGAGATAACGTATTGCTGGGTATACTGGCTGTGGCAGATGTAATAAAAGATGACAGCCCCAAAGCAGTGCAGGAGCTGAAAAATCTAGGCCTTCATGTGGTAATGCTTACCGGAGATAATCCCCAGACAGCAAACGCAATTGGAAAACAAGCTGGTGTTGACCAGGTCATTGCAGGCGTTCTTCCAGATGGTAAAGAGGCGGTGATTCGTTCACTCCAGGAAAAAGGAAAAGTGGCAATGGTGGGAGACGGCATTAACGACGCCCCTGCTCTTACCAGGGCGGACATGGGCATAGCCATTGGGGCAGGAACAGATGTGGCAATCGATGCGGCAGATATTGTGCTGATGAAAAGCCGTCTCAGCGATGTATCGGCTGCAATTCGTTTGAGCCGTGCCACCCTTAGAAACATACATGAAAATTTGTTCTGGGCATTTATTTACAACATTATCGGCATTCCCCTGGCAGCCGGACTTTGGATTCCTATGTTTGGCTGGCAGTTGAATCCCA
Organism: Lachnospiraceae bacterium; assembly: GCA_910575075.1. Classification (GTDB taxonomy): domain Bacteria; phylum Bacillota; class Clostridia; order Lachnospirales; family Lachnospiraceae; genus Petralouisia. Next base: position 410,989 of record CAJTCY010000001.1, on the reverse strand, counting down.
TGTTTGGCGCAGCAGCGATGAGCCTGTCTAGCTTCTGTGTAGTCTCGAATGCACTGCGTCTGAACATGCAGAATATTTACAGTACCAAAAAAGACAGACCGCGAAGAAAACACAGCAGGACAGAGACATCAGATTCTGCGCAAGAGTGGTCAGATGAACTAAAAAAGGAGGGCAATAAAATGGAAAAAACAATGACAATTGAAGGAATGATGTGCGGACACTGTGAGGCAAATGTAAAAAAATGCCTGGAAGCTCTTTCGCAGGTAGAAAAGGCGGAAGTGAGCCATGAGAAGGGTACAGCAGTTGTAACTTTGGCAGAAAATGCTGCAGACGAACTTTTAATAAAAGCGGTCGAAGATCAGGATTATAAGGTTTTGTCTATTCAATAACAGTATGCTACAGAGCAGGAACTGCTGCACGAATGAAAGGCAAATATATACAAGGTTTAAAATCCTGCCGCTAATGCTAAAGGTAAATTCACGGGGTCATTGCTCTGGCAGATGAATCATCTGCCAGAGCAATGGCTTCTTCTTTGATGTATCTTCCCCTGACATATGAAAATGAAAATTTAGGAAAATTTGGCACAAAAAATAACAGAAAATTCACACAAATACCAGAAAACAAGATGTTATATACAAAATAAACAGAAAATTAAGAGAAAAATTCCAAAAAATAGTACATGTTTTTTAAATATTTTTAATGCGTTTTGAAAAAAATGTGATACAATAATAACAGTAATGTTTCAAAGACCGAGGAGGTCCATACATGGAAGAGAAAACAAATGGATTACGAGATCAGCAGATACGGCGCAGACGTATCAATCGAATGAAGATGTCCATTGTTGCTTTTGGAGCGGTTTGGATTCTGATTTTAACTATTTCTACGATTGTACTGCTTATGAAAATTATTTTTCTTGAGGACAGAATGGACAAGATCGCAGAGTCTGTTATTTCTGTAGAACAATTTGTAGAAAACCAAAACCAGAAGAATGCAGGTTCTCCAGAGGGAAAAATTCCGGACACCGTTTCAGATAATACTATGCCGGACAGCCAGGAAGCTCAGACAGATGGAAATGCGGCAAAAACTGACCATATAATACCAGAAGAAGAGCGGCGGAAAGTATATCTCACCTTTGATGACGGACCGAGTGAAAACACTGCCAGAATTCTGGATATACTAAAAGAGCATAATGTAAAGGCTACTTTTTTTGTGACTGGAAACGAAGAAGAAACAGCAAAAGAGCTCTATCGGCGTATTGTAGACGAAGGACATACTCTTGGCATGCATTCTTTTACTCACAAATATGATGTGATTTATCAATCATTGGATGCCTATATAGAAGATATGACACATCTTCAGTCTTATTTGGAAGAAGTAACAGGTGTAACAACCAATTTCATACGTTTTCCAGGCGGGAGCAGCAATCATGTGAGCAACGTAGATATGCATGAGTTGATTCGTTACGTTAATGAACAGGGATTTACTTATTTTGACTGGAATGTGGCAAGCGGTGATGCCACAAGTCAGGTCTATACACCAGATGAACTGGTACAAAATGTAATAAATGATGTGGTAAAATATGACACTTCTGTGGTGTTGATGCATGATTCATCGGCAAAGGGAACAACCGTGGAGGCGCTGGCTCCAATGATTGACCAGCTTCAGGAGATGGGGGCAGAACTTTTGCCTATTGATGAAACTACAAAACCAGTACAGCATATTACAGCGGATAATGTGGAATAATATTTTGCATGACATGCTTTTATATGAAAAAAAATTATGGAGGTACATATATGAGCTTTTTTAAAGATTTCAAGGAAGACTTATCTCAGGCAGTAAATGAGCTGCTTCCGGGAGAGGAACTGCAGGGAAGTACAGCACAAAAACAGCCGGATTTGGTTGTAAATACGCTGGAACAGGAAGTAGATGTAGAATCTGAGCTGAAGAAGCTGGAAGGACTGTTTGAGAAAGTTGAGGAACCGGCACAAACAGCCAAACCTGTGGTTTTGACACCAGAACAGCCTGAGCTTCCGGAAATCAAGCTGGAAGATGCAATCCAGAAGAGCACAAATGTGAACACGGATCCAGAAGGGACCAAACAGAAGGAGGAAACAATTGTGAGCACAGAAAATGAAGTGAATGTAGAAAAAGAGATCAGTACTTTACCTCAGGAAGTATCTGACGAGGTGACTGTAATTACAGAAGGAACTTCTCTGAGAGGTGATATGGAATCTACGGGTTCATTTGAAATGAGAGGAAAAGTTGAAGGAAATATAACCTGCAATGGCAAAATGACTGTAACAGGAAAGATCAAAGGGAATACAAAATCAGCAGAATTTTTTGCAGATTCTGCGAAAATTGAAGGGGAAATAACTACTACGGGTACCGTAAAAGTTGGTCTTGGTTCTGTTGTCGTTGGCAATATTTCCGCTTCCAGCGCAGTGATTGCAGGAGCTATCAAGGGAGACATTGATGTACAGGGACCTGTGGTAGTAGATACTTCAGCAGTAGTTATGGGCAATATCAAGTCACGTTCCGTTCAGATCAATAATGGTGCTGTGATTGAAGGTTTCTGTTCCCAGTGTTATGCAGAAGTTGATATGGACAGTCTGTTTGAAGATAATAAGAAAGGCTGAGTATGAAAAGAATATTATTAAAATTGAGTGGAGAAGCTTTGGCTGGAGAAAAACATACCGGTTTTGATGAAGCTACTGTTACGGTAGTCGCAGAGCAGGTGAAACAGCTTATTGATACAGGTACGGAAGTTGGAATTGTGATTGGCGGAGGCAATTTCTGGCGGGGAAGAACCAGTGAAAATATAGACCGTACCAAAGCTGACCAGATCGGAATGCTTGCTACTGTTATGAATTGTATCTATGTATCTGAAATTTTCCGTTCGGCAGGTATGATGACACAGATATTAACTCCGTTTGAATGCGGAGCATTTACCAAATTGTTTGCAAAAGACCGTGTAAACAAATATTTTGCAAAAGGTATTGTATGTTTCTTTGCCGGCGGAACCGGGCATCCTTATTTTTCCACTGATACAGCTACCGTTTTACGTGCAGTTGAAATTGAAGCGGATGGAATTTTACTGGCGAAAGCAATTGACGGAGTATACGACAGTGATCCAAAGACAAATCCAGATGCCGTAAAATATGACCAGGTATCAATTCAGGAAGTGATTGATAAAAAACTTGCCGTCGTAGATCTCACGGCTTCCATTATGTGTATGGAAAATCACATGCCAATGTATGTGTTTGGATTAAATGAAGAAAACAGTATTGTGAAAGCAATAAGCGGAGAATTTTCAGGAACGAAAGTAACCGTGTAAAATGGGAGGGTTTCTTTATGGATGAAAGATTACAGCAATACAGTGATAAAATGCAGAAAACGTTTGATAATTTATTGGGGGAATTTGGTTCTATTCGTGCAGGACGTGCCAATCCTCATGTTTTGGACAAATTAAAAGTTGACTATTATGGGACGCCTACCGGGCTCCAGCAAGTAGCGAATATATCTGTGCCAGAACCGAGAATGCTTTTGATTCAGCCTTGGGAAGCAAGCATGGTGCGGGAAATTGAAAAGGCAATCCTTACCTCTGACCTGGGCATTAACCCTACCAATGACGGAAAAGTGATTCGTCTGGCATTTCCAGAATTAACGGAGGAGCGCAGAAAAGAACTTGCTAAAGAAGTGAAAAAGAAAGGTGAAAACGCTAAAGTAGCGGTTCGAAATATCCGGAGGGATGCCAATGACAGCCTGAAAAAAATGGGTAAATCTAATGATATTTCAGAAGATGAAATAAAACAGCTGGAAGATGAAGTACAGAAATTGACAGATAAATTTATTGTCAGAGTGGACAAGGCAGTAGAAGAAAAATCAAAAGAAATTCTTACAGTATAAAAGTATCATATTATATAGGCGCTGTATAACAGGGGCTGGCTTATGCCTGTCCCTTTTCTTCTAGAATGCATTTGAAAATTGTTCTGAATTCTACAGGAGAGAAAATAATATGCGTACTGTATCAGGGAGGTAAACATGGTTATTCCGCAGCATGTGGCGATTATTTTAGACGGAAACGGCAGATGGGCAAAGCAGCACGGAATGCCCAGAAATTATGGACATACGCAAGGTGCAAAAAATGTTGAGACAATCTGCAGAGAAGCATGGAATATGGGGATCAAGTATCTTACGGTTTATGCATTTTCTACAGAAAACTGGAGCCGTCCCGAGGATGAAGTCCGGGCATTAATGAAATTACTGCGCAATTATATGAAAAACTGTATCAAAACAGCTGAAAAGAATCATATGCGGGTACGTGTGATCGGAGATATTTCTAAATTAGATACAGATATTCAGGAAAGCATACATAGATTGGAAGATTTTTCCAAAAATCAGGATGGACTTAATTTTCAGATAGCCATTAATTATGGAAGCCGTGATGAAATGCTTCGCGGAATGAAAAAAATGCTTTGTGAGTACAAAGATGATAAATTCACACTAGAAGAACTTAATGAAGCGAAATTTGAAAGTTATCTGGATACAAGAGACCTTCCGGCGCCTGATCTTTTGATACGGACCAGCGGCGAATTGCGGCTGTCCAATTATCTTTTGTGGCAGCTTGCTTACAGTGAGCTGTATTTTACAGAAGTTCCATGGCCTGATTTTACAAAAAAGGAATTAGTAAAAGCTATCGAAGACTATAATAAAAGAGATAGGCGTTATGGTGGAATCAAAGATACACAGTAAATTGTCAAAATTTTTGACTATCACAGAAATAAAGGAGGAATAAGGGTGTTCCGAACAAGATTGTTAAGTGGTATCGTGTTGGTGGCAGCAGCGCTCTTACTGATTATTACAGGGGGAACCGTGCTGCTTACCGGACTCTATGCCATATCTTTGATAGGTCTGTTTGAATTATACCGTGTATTCCATATTGAAAATTCATCGCTGGGGATAACTGGATATCTTGCCGTAACGGTCTATTATGCAGATTTGGGCATTTCTTTTATCCCTGAAAAGGAAATGTTTGTGCTTGGATTTCTGATTCTGGTTATGGCGGCATATGTGATAAAATTTCCAGAATATCATGCAGAGCAGGTATTTGCATGCTTTACTGGAGTATTTTATGTTGCTGTCATGTTATCCTGTATTTACCAGACACGTATTATGGCAGGCGGTGCTTATATTGTATGGCTGATTTTTCTGTGTTCCTGGGGAAGCGATACCTGTGCGTATTGTGTAGGTGTTCTGATCGGTAAACATAAGATGGCGCCTAAGTTAAGTCCAAAAAAATCTGTAGAAGGAGCTGTAGGAGGAATCTTAGGGGCAGCACTTCTAACTATATTGTATAGCTTGGTTTTAAAAAAGCAAATGAATCTTACGCCAGAATATATCTTAATTCTTGCGGGAATCAGTGCTGCAGGGGCTGTCATTTCTATGATTGGAGATCTTGCAGCATCTGCGGTAAAACGGAATTATAATATTAAGGATTATGGGAAACTGATTCCAGGTCATGGTGGGATTCTGGACCGTTTTGACAGTGTTATTTTTACTTCGCCCATGATCTATTATCTGGCACAGTCTCTGATAAGATAGGAGAAGAATATGAAGAAACTTGCATTATTGGGTTCTACTGGTTCCATTGGAACGCAGACCCTTGAAATTGTTCGTGAACAAAAAGATCTTCAGGTAACAGCATTGGCAGCTGGTAACAATTCTGTACTTTTGGAGAAGCAGATTCGCGAGTTCCGTCCACGGCTTGCCGTTCTTTGGGATGAGAAAGCAGCCCAGGATCTGCGGACTCGTGTAAAAGATGTGAATGTGACTGTGCTGTCAGGCATGGAAGGGCTGTTAGAAATTGCGGTAATGCCGGAATCGGAAATACTGGTGACTGCAATTGTGGGTATGCTTGGCATACGTCCCACCATAGCTGCTATAGAAGCAGGCAAAAATATCGCCCTTGCCAACAAAGAAACGTTGGTGACTGCAGGCCATATCATCATGCCTCTTGCCAGAAAAAAGAATATTTCCATTCTACCTGTGGACAGTGAGCACAGTGCAATTTTCCAATCCTTAAACGGCGAACGCAAAAATGCGATTCATAAAATTCTTCTTACTGCGTCTGGAGGACCTTTTCGGGGAAAAAAGAGGGCAGATTTACAGGAAATTCAGGTAGAACAGGCTCTGCAGCATCCTAACTGGTCTATGGGAAAAAAGATTACCATTGACTCGGCTACCATGGTAAATAAAGGTTTGGAAGTTATGGAAGCAAAATGGCTGTTTAATGTGGATCTTTTGCAGATTCAGGTGGTTGTCCATCCTCAGAGCGTAATACATTCTATGGTAGAGTATGATGACGGAGCAATAATGGCACAGCTTGGTACGCCAGATATGCGGCTTCCAATTCAGTATGCATTGTATTATCCGGAACGCCGCAGTCTATCAGGAAAACGGCTGAATTTCTATGAACTTGCCAGTCTTACTTTTGAGGAACCAGATCTTGATACTTTTCAGGGATTAAAGCTTGCATTTACGGCAATGGAGCGCGGAGGAAACATTCCAACTGCCTACAATGCTGCAAATGAAAAAGCAGTAGCGTTATTTTTAGAGAAGAAAATTGCCTTTCTCCAGATTCCAGAACTGATTGAGGCATGTATGGATCATTGTACATTTGCAGAAAACCCTGATGTTGAAAAAATTCTTGAAACAGAGGCAGAGGTTTATGCTTATATAGAGAGCAGGTGGTAAGTTTGAATATTATAATTGCACTTATTATTTTCAGTATTATAATTTTATTTCATGAGCTGGGACATTTTCTCCTTGCCAAAAAAAACGGCATTAAAGTCAATGAATTCTGCCTTGGACTAGGGCCTACCCTGGTAGGTTTTACAAAGGGTGAAACAAAATATTCTCTGAAGCTGCTTCCCTTTGGAGGCGCTTGTATGATGGAAGGGGAAGATGGAGAGAGCCAGGAGGAAGGCTCTTTCAACAGTAAGTCTGTCTGGGCAAGAATCAGCGTAGTTGCCGCAGGTCCCGTGTTCAATTTTATTATGGCATGGATCTTCGCACTTATCATCATGGCAAGCGTTGGATATGACAGCCCGGTTTTGTCCAGTGTGCGGGAAGGTTTTCCCGCGGAAGAAGCAGGGCTTTCAGAAGGTGATGAGATTATTTCTATGAATGGTTCCCGTATTCATTTTTTTCGGGATATCAGCAAATATTCTATGTTCCATCCAGGTGAAGAGGTCGAGGTAGAGTATGAGCGGGATGGCAAACGCTATACAGTGTCTTTAACACCTAAAATGGATCCGGACAGCGGACGGGAACTTCTGGGGATGAATGGCAGTCTTTATCGTGAACGGGGGAATTTTCTGCAGACCATTTCCCACAGTTTTTACGAGGTAAACTACTGGATCAGCAATACCGTAGAGAGCCTCCGTATGTTGGTAACTGGTAAAGTAGGACTGAATGATTTATCCGGTCCCGTGGGAATTGTCAAAGTAATGGGCGATACCTATGATACCAGCGAGTCAGCTGGTGGAGTCGGTCTTGCCATTTTAAGCATGGTGAATTTTTCTATTTTTCTTTCCGCAAACCTTGGCATTATGAATCTTCTTCCGATTCCAGCGCTGGATGGCGGCCGCCTGCTGTTTTTGATTATTGAAGCTGTGCGCAGAAAAAAAATAGATCCGGAAAAAGAGGGCATGGTGCATTTTGTGGGACTGGTGGCATTGATGGCGCTGATGGTATTTGTCATGTTTAACGATATTCGAAATATCATATAGGAGAATGCAGAAATGGAACATCAGATTGTGAGAAAACATACAAAGGAAATAAAAATCGGAAACCGCCGGATTGGCGGGGAACAACCGATATTGATTCAATCTATGACAAATACTCATACCGAAGATATAAAAGGGACAATCGCCCAGATTCAGCAGTTAACAGCTGCCGGATGTGAGATTATCCGCTGTGCTGTGCCAACTATGGAAGCGGCAGAAGCATTAGCGGAAATTAAAAAAGGCATCACGATTCCTTTGGTTGCCGATATTCATTTTGATTATCGGCTTGCGATTGCCGCAATGGAACATGGGGCAGATAAAATCCGCATTAATCCTGGAAATATCGGTTCCAAGGATCGAATTCAGGCTGTCATTGATGTTGCAAAAGCACGTGGTATTCCTATCCGGGTAGGTGTCAACAGCGGTTCTCTGGAAAAAGAGCTGGTAGAAAAATATCATGGCGTCACGGCAGAAGGCATTGTGGAAAGCGCTCTTGACAAGGTGCGCATGATAGAAGAACTTGGATATGACAACCTGGTTATCAGCATTAAATCTTCAGATGTATTGATGTGTGTCAGAGCGCATGAACTGATTGCCGGACAGACAGATTATCCCCTGCATGTGGGAATTACTGAATCTGGAACGATTACCAGCGGCAATATCAAATCTGCCATTGGGCTTGGCATGATTTTAGGGCAGGGAATCGGCGATACGATCCGCGTATCACTTACAGGAGATCCTCTGGAGGAAATTAAGTCGGCAAAAATTATTCTGCGGACCTTAGGACTTCGTAAGAGCGGGATAGAAGTAGTATCCTGTCCTACCTGCGGGAGAACCCAGATAGATCTCATAGGACTTGCAAATCAGGTGGAAAATATGGTCAGTGATATTCCTCTGAACTTGAAAGTAGCAGTTATGGGTTGTGTAGTGAACGGTCCTGGTGAAGCAAAAGAAGCTGATATCGGTATTGCTGGCGGCATAGGTGAAGGATTGATAATCAAACATGGAGAAATCTATAAGAAAGTCAAGGAAGATGAACTGCTTCCTGCGCTTCGCCATGAATTGCTGCATTGGAGTGATTAAATATGAGTAAGCTTTTTTTTGATGTATTTCCAGACCTGAAAGTTCCTTCGGATATGGAACATCTGCTGGCCGGGGTAGAGGTCACAAAAGTATCTACGAACCGGCAGCGGGACCGACTGCGGGTGTATCTGTTAAGTTCCAGGCTGATTGAGAAGAACCGGATTTTCCGTCTGGAAAAAGATATCAAAAAACAGCTGTTTCCAAACCATGAGCTCTCTGTCAAAGTGATCGAGAAATTTCAGCTTTCTGGTCAATACAATCTCCAAAAACTGATGATGGTCTACCGGGATAGCATGCTGGAGGAAATCCGTACCTACAGTCTCCTGGAGTACAGTATGTTCAAAACCTCACGGATGGAATTTCCAGAAGAAAGAAAATTGATGCTTACGCTGGAAGATTCTGTAGTGGCAAGACAGAAATCTGAGGAAATGATTCAGATACTGGAAAAAATTATCTGTGAGAGATGCGGACTGGATGTGGATATTCAGATTCAATATAAAAATCCAAGCGAAAAGAAACATAAGAAGAATAGTGACCTGCTCATACAAAATGAAGTACATACCATTATTTCCCAGTCATCCATTGGTAAGTCACACCACGAAGAAAGTATTTCAGGCGTAGAAAAAGATACGGTATCTACAGAAGGCGGACAAGCTCAGAATGACATTTCTCTCTCGCCTGATTCTGTGCTGCCGGCCGGAGGAATTGCTGAAAATTCACTGCCGCAGAAACAGAATGATAAGAATGGAAAAAGAAACTTTTCGGGAAACAGAGTGCGTGGAGGATTTTCAGGCAGCGGCTTTAAACGTTCTGATAATCCGGATGTGGTATATGGGCGTGATTTTGAAGAAGATGCCATTACCATAGAGCAAATTGCAGGAGAGATGGGGGAGGTGGTAATCCGAGGGAAAATTTTAAACCTGGAGACTCGGGAAATCCGTAATGAGAAAACCATTATTATGTTTTCTGTGACCGATTTTACAGATACGATTATGATAAAAATGTTTTCTAAAAATGAGTATGTCCCAGACATTACTGCTGAAGTGAAAAAGGGAGCATTTTTAAAAATCAAAGGTGTTACTACGATTGACCGGTTTGATGGAGAACTTACGATCGGCTCTATTGTGGGAATGAAGAAGATTCAGGATTTTACCAGCAGCAGGATGGATACCAGTCCCCAAAAACGGGTGGAACTCCATTGTCATACGAAGATGAGCGATATGGACGGTGTTTCGGAAGTAAAAGATATTATAAAACGTGCTCAGAAATGGGGACATCGGGCAATCGCAGTGACAGATCACGGAGATGTGCAGGCATTCCCAGATGCAAACCATGCGGTTTCACCAGAGGACGATTTTAAAATTCTCTACGGCGTGGAAGCTTATCTGGTAGATGACTTAAAAAATATCATTGAAAATCCAAAAGGACAAAGCCTGGATGATACCTATGTGGTATTTGATCTGGAAACCACCGGATTTTCGCCTGTCAATAATAAAATTATTGAAATCGGCGCTGTGAAAGTGGCAGGAGGTAAGATCACAGACCGTTTTTCTACCTTTGTCAACCCGGAGGTTCCCATTCCCTTTAAAATTGAGGAACTGACCAGTATCCGGGATGATATGGTATTGGAGGCTCCAAAGATAGAAGAAATTCTTCCAGAATTTGTAAAATTCTGCGAAGGGGCCATTATGGTTGCCCATAATGCGGGATTCGATATGAGTTTTATCAGCAAAAACTGTGAGAGGCAGGGAATTTCCTGTGAATATACCGTTATTGATACGGTAGCGCTTGCCCGCGTGTTGATGCCGCAGCTTAACCGTTTTAAATTGGATACCGTGGCAAAAGCTTTAAAGATTTCTCTGGAAAACCACCACCGCGCAGTGGACGATGCAGCCTGTACAGCCGAAATATTCCTGAAATTTATGGAAATGCTGAAAAACAGAGAGATCTCTACTTTAGAGCAGGTCAATCAGATGGGCAATACCTCCGTAGACAATATTAAAAAGCTTCCGAGCCATCATGCCATTATTTTAGCCACGAATGATACTGGACGCATTAATTTGTACCGGCTGGTATCTAAAGCACATTTGACGTATTTTCACAGGCAGCCCCGGATTCCGAAAAGTGAATTTATAAAATATCGGGAAGGGCTGCTCATTGGTTCCGCATGTGAAGCAGGGGAATTATACCAGGCAATTCTGCGCGGAAGTTCAGAAGAAGAAATTGCCAGACTGGTGCGGTTTTATGATTATCTGGAAATTCAGCCTCTGGGAAATAACGCCTTTATGCTCAGAGGCGATAATCCTCAGGTGTCCTCTGAAGAAGAATTAAAAGATATTAATCGCCGGATTGTAAAACTGGGAGAAGAATTTCGTAAACTGGTAGTGGCAACTTGTGACGTACATTTTCTTGATCCTGAGGATGAAGTATACCGGCGGATTATCATGGCTGGAAAGGGATTCAAAGACGCCGACGACCAGGCGCCGTTGTTTTTACGGACCACCGAAGAGATGCTTAAGGAGTTTGCGTATCTGGGCAGTGAAAAAGCAGAGGAAGTGGTGATTACCAATACCAATAAAATTGCAGATATGTGTGAGAAAATCGCTCCTGTCCGCCCAGATAAATGTCCTCCTGTCATTGAAAATTCTGACCAGATGCTGCGCGATATCTGTTATAACAAGGCACATGAAATCTATGGTGATAAACTTCCGGAGATTGTGCAGGAACGGCTGGAACGTGAATTAAATTCTATCATTTCCAATGGCTATGCAGTGATGTATATTATCGCGCAGAAGCTGGTTTGGAAATCTAATGAGGATGGTTATCTGGTAGGCTCCCGTGGATCAGTAGGTTCCTCTTTTGTCGCTACCATGTCTGGTATTACGGAGGTGAATCCGTTATCCCCTCACTATTACTGCAAATCATGCCATTACAGTGATTTTGATTCCGAAGAAGTCAGGGCTTACGCAGGGCGTGCAGGATGTGACATGCCAGACCGAAACTGCCCAGTATGTGGGGAACCACTGGAAAAAGAAGGGTTTGATATTCCCTTTGAGACATTTCTGGGATTTAAGGGAAACAAAGAACCGGATATTGATTTGAATTTCTCTGGAGAATACCAGAGTAAGGCACATGCTTACTGTGAAGTTATTTTTGGCTACGGTCAGACTTATCGTGCAGGCACCATCGGTACTCTTGCTGATAAGACCGCGTTTGGGTATATTAAAAATTATTATGAAGAACGCGGCATACGTAAGCGTAACTGTGAAATAGACAGAATTGTCCAGGGATGCGTGGGAGTCCGGCGTACCACTGGGCAGCATCCGGGAGGAATTATCGTACTTCCGCTGGGAGAGGAAATCCATTCTTTCACGCCCATCCAGCATCCGGCAAATGATATGACTACAGATATTGTCACCACTCACTTTGATTATCATTCCATTGACCACAATCTGCTGAAATTGGACATTCTGGGACACGACGATCCGACCATGATTCGTATGCTGGAGGATTTGACGGGAATTGACGCCCAGAAAATTCCCTTAGATGACCCAGATGTTATGTCATTGTTTCAAAGTACCAAAGCTCTGGGAATTGAGCCGGAGGATATCGGCGGCTGTAAACTTGGTTCCCTGGGAATTCCAGAATTTGGAACAGAATTCGTTATTCAGATGCTTATTGACACCAATCCCCAATCTTTTTCAGATTTGGTACGGATATCTGGTCTCTCCCATGGTACCGATGTATGGCTGGGCAATGCTCAGACTTTGATTCAAGAAGGAAAAGCCACCATTTCCACAGCCATCTGTACCCGTGACGATATCATGACATATCTGATTGGTATGGGCATTGAAAGTGAGCTCAGTTTTACAATTATGGAAAGCGTCCGCAAAGGGAAAGGATTAAGACCTGAATGGGAACAGGTTATGACAGAACACAATGTGCCAGACTGGTATATCTGGTCTTGTAAAAAGATCAAATATATGTTTCCCAAAGCACATGCAGCGGCATATGTCATGATGGCATGGCGTATCGCCTATTGTAAGGTGTTTCATCCACTTGCCTATTATGCTGCATTTTTCAGTATCCGCGCTACTTCTTTCAGCTACGAACTTATGTGCCAGGGAAAGGAGAAGCTGAATTATTTTCTTGCAGACTATGAGCGCAGAAAAGATTCCCTGACCAAAAAAGAACAAGATACTATCAAAGATATGAAAATCGTTCAGGAGATGTATGCCAGGGGTTTTAATTTTATGCCTCTGGACATCTTTACCGCACAGGCACATGCGTTCCAGATTATGGATGGAAAATTGATGCCCTCTCTGGATAGTATTGAGGGGCTTGGGGACAAATCAGCCGAAGCAGTGGTGGAAGCAGCGAAAGATGGTCCATTTCTGTCCAAAGACGATTTCCGTCAGCGCACAAAGGTATCAAAAACAGTTATTGATCTGATGAGTGATCTCGGAATTTTGGGAGGCTTGCCAGAATCCAACCAGTTATCATTGTTTGATTTTTAAAAAGGAGGAATGAATTATGACTTTTGAAACATTTTTTGAAGAAGTGAAAAAAACATTGATGGATGCTGATGCCAGCAATATTACAGAACATCTTGCATATCAGTTTAATATTACGGGGGAAGCAGAAGGCATATTCTATGTAGAAGTAAAAGAGGGCAAACTGTATGTAGAACCATATGAGTATTATGACAGAGATGTTATTTTTACTTGTTCCGCAAAGACATTGCGGAAAATTGCTGAAGGAAAGACAGATCCTATCCTTGCAGTGACACTGCAGAAACTGAAAGTAGACGGAAATATTGATAAGGCTTTGAAATTAAAGACATTGCTTGGCAGCAAAGAATAAAAATTATCTAGTACAACGAAAATTAAGTCTTTGATATATTCACGCAGGATAATTGTTTCAGATACAAGGAAGAAAAACGACGGCGTAGCGGTGGCTACGGCTAGGATTTCTGACATAGTAGCTGGACAATTAGGCAAGTGAAGATGTTAATTACTTAAAATTCGTTGTACTAGTGTCTGAAAATTGCTTTCCAATAAATGTATTCCTCACTTTGCAGAAAATTTGTACCAAATAAATGAGGCGTAGCGGGCTGCGCCGACCGAATTTGATGCAAACTGCAAGTGGGGAATGCAGATGACAGGAGTGAATTTTCAGACGCTCTATTGTCAAAAGGATGCTTTTAGTGCCATAATTATTGCACTAAAAGCATCCTTGTCACTCGAACCAGATATAATTTTCAATCTTTAAATCTGATATGATTTTCTGACATTTCAGTGATTTGTGCCAATGCATAGACTTCAATTCCTTGAGATATCAGCTTTTCATGGCCTGGCTGAAAAGATTTTTCTATCAACACAGCAAGCCCTGCGATGGTAGCATGAGACATACGCAACAGTCGGAGAGCAGCCGTAGCCGCTTCGCCATTTGCAAGAAAATCATCTACAATCAGAACATGATCCTCTGCACCGATGTATTTTTTGGAGAGCGTCAGCTCATAATTTGTTTCTTTGGTATAGGAAGTGACCACTGTTTGGTACAGATCTTGATTGAGAATTTTAGAAGGCTGTTTTTTCAGGATAATCATTGGAACTTTCAAGGCAACGGCAGTCATAAGCGCCGGGGCAATTCCAGAACTCTCAATAGTGGCAACTTTTGTAACATTTCGATTTTTAAAATGCTCTGCAATATCTTTACCCATTTCCTGCATAAGTACAGGATCAATTTGATGATTGATAAAACTGTCAACCTTTAAAATATGTTCATTTACGGCAATTCCATCCTGTTTAATTTTATTCTTTAATAATTCCATATCCCTTCACCTCTATTAATGTAATGATATCCTTTCCATATGATTTGCCTAATCCGGAAAATACATCTGATAAATGAGTTCCATCATGTATTCTGCAAAGGATTCTTCAAGTTCTGGAAACGCTTCTGCAAGTGCACGGCTGATATTTTCGGAACGCAGAAAGTATAACTGGTCAATAGACAAATCTTCTTCCTCCACACCGTTAGAAATAGCATCTGCAGAATAGTGTTCCTGAAACCACTGGCGAATATGACATATATTGGATTCTTCCTTTGCTTTGATAGAAACCAGCATTTTTCTTTCATGAAAACTACGAATGCCTAAAATAATAAAAACGAAAAATAAAATGCCCATGCCGATTGTGCCTGACGCTAACGTAACTGTGGACAGCTCCAAGGGAAGAATACCTGTCCAAAGCAAAATCAGAACGGAAAAACCAATTACTCCCAAAATTGTAAATGACCATGCTGTAGATGAGGCATCTTCCAGCTTTTTATCTGCTTCTATATAAGTATGCGATAATTTATCAGTTGTATCTGACATTAATATTACCTCCAGTTTCTGTCGATAATATTATTATAAATGAAATGGTAGAATATTACAACATGGAAGGATGTAAATTTCGAATGAAAATAACGATATTGGCAGTTGGAAAAGTAAAAGAAGCTTTTTACCGCCAGGCAATAGCAGAATTCCAGAAACGCCTGGGTCGTTACTGCAGACTTGAAATTATAGAAGTAGCAGACGAAAAGACACCAGATCATGCCAGCTGTACGGAGAAAATACAGATTTTGGAAAAGGAAGGACAGAAGCTTCTTAAATATATCAGAGAAGATGCATGGGTCTGTACTCTTGCGATTGACGGAATTATGCTTGACTCTCTGGAATTATCTGAAAAAATTGAAAAGTTGGGAATTGAAGGGATCAGCCATATCCAGTTTGTAATTGGAGGATCCCTGGGATTGTGTGACTCTATTTTAAAACAGGCCGACTTTAAGTTAAGTTTTTCTAAAATGACCTTTCCCCATCAACTGATGCGGGTGATTTTACTGGAACAAATTTACCGAAGTTACCGGATTATGATGAAAGAACCATATCATAAGTGAGTGCGAAGTCGGGTAGAAGTCTCTGGAAATAAAAGAGAATAAGAGTTGTATTTTTACCCCCATGGGAGTGTGCGGCTTCCATGGGGGTTGTATTATGACTTTGTATTAAAATTTCTATATTATAAATTTATATTATTATTGTGAAATAAAAAAGAAAAGGGGTGATAGGTATGCACGCAGGAATCTTTTTAGGCGCATGTGCCGTAACGCTGGGCGTATTGGTGTCACTGGAAACAGTATCGGCATAAGCATAAAACAGCATAGGAACCAAGGAAACGGGCAGGCAGCAGAAATGTTACCTGCCTTATTTTTGTGCCAAAAAGGAGCATAAGATGGAACGATATACAACCAACACCATGACAATAGAGAGGAAAGGCATTTTTGACAAGAACCGGAAAAAACGGTTTGAGCTGACGTTTACCTGTAAGGACAGCAAACAGAAGAAACGTATTCTGGTAATCGGCCTCAATCCTGCAAGTGATGATATCAGCAAGCTGGACACGACAACGACCTTTATCTTGAATAATCTGATTCCAATGGGATATGGCACAATTACGATTTGTAATCTTTATGGGGAACTGTTTAAACAGCGTTTAAAGCCCTCAGAAGTGCCAAACAACAGGGAGAACCGGAAATACCTGGAGGAAGTGTTAAAACGCGGATTTGATACCATCCTGCTTGGATATGGCAATACATTTCTGACGAACAAGTTTGTAAACGAGGAAAAAGAGTATTTAAGAAAGCTGTTATTGGATTATAAAGAAAAAGTAGTGGATATTGTGGACGACAAGGGGGAGTATGAAAGACTGACGGCGGTTCATCCTCTGATGGCCGGGAGATATTTTCCAAACAGATGGAAACTTAGGCCTTTTGTATTTGAGAAGGAGAATACTGAGAAGCCAGAAAAGACTAATGAAAGAAAGTCGTCAGAGAAAATGAAGGAATCCCCAAAAGAGGAAGGAGAAAGCAAACCAAATGAAGAATGCAGTACGAATCAAGACCATAAGCCAGTGGTATCTGCTGAAACAGCTTAACCCTTATCTGGGAAAGAAACGAGTTCCCGAAGAAGTAATGAGGAAAGTCTGCCGTATCCTTTATTCAAAGGAATTAGGGAAAGACGGCTATGTGGTTCTGTGCCTGGATAAGATAGCGGATGATTTCTATGAAATAGAGGATGTAGTGGGAATGTATCCAAATAAATTAAAAGCGTCGGAGCGCATAGACGAGATACGGACAAAAGGTAAGAAAGGAAAAATTCGGAGTTGGTATGTGTCATACATAAAAATAAAGGGGCAGAAGATTCAGCTCATCTATACAACAAAAGGCCAGAGCGATTACAGGAGGGATGGAGAATGATGGGGATTCGGTTTCAAAGCTGGGAATATTTCCAGAGTTATGTGCAGAAAAGGGAAAAGATTGCACCAGAGAAGGAATGGAGCAATGTTTCCGGGCTGTTTGATGTGGATTATCTGGAAGCGGACGAGTGGGAAGGGCTTCAAAGGATGTTGTCTGCTACGGATTACGAAGAATTGACAGCAGAAAAGCGTGTGACAGAGGTAAGGTCATTCCGTGTGCCGGAGGAAACAGGCCGGATGATTTTTTATTCTGTAGGGGAAGAAGATACAGAGGGAGGATATCTGTGTATGGGTTACGGGTTTGTAGATGGAGCAGACATAGAGGATACGGGGAACCGTTTCAGACCAATGCCGGAGAGACAGGAGAGGGAGAAAGATTTTTACTATATTGGAACGGAGCAGAAGTATTGGGAATATTACCCAATTCTTCAAATGTATTTACCAGAGAAAGTGCTGGAATACCTTGCTTCCCAGGTTGCCATACTGGACAGCAATTATGGGGCAGACCGGGATGTAGAAGGCGGCATGGGCGGCTTTTGCGCTGTTATACCCAAAATGGATGAAGCTGCAAAGAAAGCCTACAGTCAGATATTGGAGAAGCATTATATCCAGGAATCCATGTACGAATACCTTGATACAGTTACGGCTGACGGTAAAGACTGGGTAGAAGCATTGTATCTGACGAACAATGACTATGGGATTATCCTAATCTATCAGAAAGGAGTGGAGGCATGATTTTAGGATTATTAGCGGCTGTGGGAAGTGCCATAACATCAACTGTAATCATTGAATCCGTGACGGCTGGCGTTGGGCTGGGAATCTCTATCTATACGGCTTCAAAGTGTGCAAGGCAGAGCGGCAGGACACGGAGAAAATAAGGGAAAATGAAAATGTGGTGATGAGTTTGTTCATCCCCACATTTTTTTTAGAAGTCATTCAATATATCATCAAAATCGTTTATGTTGACTGAAAGCACAGTGTTTTCAGCCTCATCTAATATGTATTTAAAAAATGCTTTTTTTATTTTGGGAATATCAAATTTTGTTTCTTTTGTGAAATTTCTTAAAGAGCAATACCTTCTATCATCTAAATAACTCAGCTTTATTAAAAGTCCATGGACTTTTTTTACACGCTCAAATTGTTCATCCGACAGCCTTATTGCATCACATGATTTAATCTTGAAAAAAAGAAATTCCACATCCTGGAAAGATGTGGAATTTCTTTTTTATAATGTTTCTAATTGTATTATAATCGTCTGTCTTATAGAAACTGGCAATTCTAATAAAAATATTGCAAAAAAATTCTGGGCATTGATAATGTCCATTATCTGGGGACTTGAAATAAGTTTTATTTTCGTAGACTGCTTCGCATAGATTGTCAAATAATCCTTCTGACCATCTAGTGCTGCTGGATTTATGGATGTTGGGGTGATTGAATAGTTTTTCTTTCTTCATTGTTTTTTTTGACATTGTTTCCCTCCTGTTTTTTAGGTGTTGATATAAGTTCCTAATGTATTGTTCAGAGTTTCATTAAAAGTGTCATGAAATTGCTAATATAAAAAAAGCAACCCCCAAAAATGGTAAAAATAGTAAGGTTTTTGGGGGAGGATTAAGCTAACTGGCTTGATACAATTAGGACATCTAAAAAAGAAGGAGGAGAATGGAAAATGACTAAAAAAGAGGTTCTTATGAACGAATTACAGAAGACAATGGGTATATTTGGAGCAAAAGATTCTTATATAGAAATCAGAATCCTAAATACAAGCAAAGGAACCATATCTGGATATTTTAATGATATGGAGAAACTGTACACAGCCATAAGGCAATATGACGGCCAGTATAATATGTTTTTTACAATGAATGAACTGATGGCCGGTATAGAAGCAAGAGGTATCAATCGTCTGGTTCTATATGCAAAGAATACAACGACCGATTCGGAGATTTCCATGAGAAAATGGATTCTGATAGACTTAGACCCGGAACGTCCGGCAGGAATATCCAGTACGGACGAAGAGTTACAGTCAGCCAGGGATTTAAGCCAGGAAATCCAGGATTATCTGACAAATTGCGGATTTCCGGAACCTGTAACGGCATTAAGTGGAAATGGCTATCATCTCCTGTACCCAGTAGAGCTTCCCAATACTCCAGAGATGACATGCCTGGTAAAAGGTTTTCTTGGGGCGTTGGATTCCAGATTTTCAACGGAGCATGTGAAAGTCGATACAACAACCTATAATGCAGCCAGGATAACGAAGCTCTATGGCACATATTCCTGCAAAGGAGATTCTACAAAAGAACGTCCGCACAGGCGTTCCAAAATCCTGTATGTTCCGGAGAAACAAGTGCCGGTAGAGATGGAATTATTACAGCAGATTGCGGCACTGCATGTAGGAAAGGAAAATAAGAAGAAAACTGTGGGTGCAAATAAAAAGGGTGAGTCTGCAAGAAGTAAATCCGGGAATACAAAGAAATTTGACTTACCTTCCTGGATGAAGGAGCATGGGATTCTTGTTGCAAGGACGAAACCAGTAGAAGACGGCACTTGCTATGTCCTGGAATCCTGCCCATGGAACCAGGAACATTCCGTAGACAAAGGGGCGTACATCCTGCAGTTTGATGATGGCTATATCATAGCTGGCTGCCATCATGACAGTTGTAGGGAAGAAAATTGGAAAACCCTCTGGCGTATGCTGGAGGGAGATAAGCCAATGCCGTCAGTAAAGAAAAAGAGTTCGGAAAAAGAAAGCCAGATGGATGTTCTTCTTCGGATAGTAGAAGAACAGGGACATATCCCTTTCCGTAGCACGAAAGGGGAAGCTTTTATCCAGATTCCGAAAAAAAACAGCTTTGTGAATTATCCGCTTAAATCTGAATATTACCAGATGTGGCTGAGGAATTTGTACTATCAAACCTACAACCGGGGCAGCCGGGGTGATACAATCCAGGCCGTTATTGAAACCCTTGCGGCAAAAGCATATTGGCAGGGAAAGGAATATCCGGTATATAACCGATTCGCTTTTTATGATGGATGTCTGTATTATAATCTGGCAGATGAAGATTCCACTGTACTCTGTGTGGATGAATCAGGGATGAAATGCTGCAATGAGCCGCCGGTTCGATTAATAACCAGAAAGAACTTACGCTCTCAGCCTATGCCGCAAAAAGGTGAGACATTTAAGAAGTATATGAATAAATACTACCATTTTGCCAGTCCTTCAGACCGGATTCTTCATAATGTTCTTTTGATTGTCAGGCTGATAACAGGGATTGAGCAACCGATTGCCATTTATAAAGGGCCAAAAGGTTCCTCTAAGACCACATCCATGGAAATGGATAAGCGTTGTCTGGATATATCCAGCAATAATGTGACCGTCATGCCGAAAAATGAGGAGGACTTTCTGCTGCTTTTGGAATCACAGGATATCGTGTGCCTGGACAACATGGATTCCATTAGCAAGAATCAAGCAAATATCTTCTGCATGGTAGTGACCAGGGCAATTGCGGTTAAGAGACAGAAGTATTCGGATAAGGAATTGTGTGAGGTTGACATAGGGGCTATCATCTATATGAATGGAATCCATCTGCTTTCCGACCGTTCCGATTTCCTTGACCGCTGTGTGTTTTTAAATATGAAAGCCATGTCATCAGGAGAACGAAGAAGCAAAAAAGAGGTTATGGATGAATTTGAAGCAGATAAGCCTTATATACTCTATGGCATGTTTAAATGTCTTTCTAAAGCTATGGAAATCTACCCATCAGTTGAGATAGATGTAGATGACCGCCTCATTGACTTTTTAAGATGGGGCTGTGCCGCAGCGGAGGCATTGGGGTATGGGCAGGAAAAGTTCTTAAAGGCATATCAGAAGAACCGCAGAAGGCTGAACGAGGAGCTTTTGGAGGAAGATGAGGTTGCCAGTGCAGTCATGGATTATATTGAGGAATCCGGTCAGTTTGAGGGAGCAATGAGTGAATTGAGTGCAGAACTGTCCAAGATGCTTTATGAAAAGGGGATGTCTTACAGTAATAATATCAGGCATCCCAACCATTTATCAAGGCGGTTAAAAGAACTGGAAGCCAGTTTGTGCCATGTGGGAATCTCTGTAGAGATAGGGAAAAGCTGTGGGAAGCGATTTGTAAAAATTGGTAAAATAGATATGGAATGAGGCGGTAAGGACAATAAGGACGATAAAAAGCAGGAAAACAGACAGCATGAAGAATGTTATCACAAAAAAAACATTACGATTGAAAAATATTTTTTTGATAAATTATCGTCCTTACCGTCCTTACTGACCTGGTTAAAAATAATTATGCCTGTGTATGGGAGGAATTTGAACGGTGAATGAGCGGAAAGAAAATGAATGGTTAGAAATGGTTATGACAATTCTGTCACAGCTTATTGCTGAGTTTTATTCCAAAGAGAAGGATTCATAAATACATAGGAAAAATTCAGGCCGGGAGAGTTTTTGGCTCCTGGTCTGGGAAGAAAGCTGGAATATATATTATAGATTTGAAATAAACAAGGAAAGGCAGGGACAGCAAATGTCTGACATAATGACAAAAAAAGTGGCAATCTATTGTCGTGTATCAACACAGGAACAGGCGGAGGAAGGTTATTCCCTGGAAGAGCAGCAGCGTTTAATCCGTGAATACTGTGTAAACCATCACATGGAGGTTGTGAAAGTATATCAGGACGCAGGAATCAGCGGCAAAGATATCCAGCACAGGCCAGCCATGCAGCAGTTATTAGAGGACGTTTCTAAAAAAGAATTTGATTTGGTCATGAGCTGGAAGATTAACCGAATCAGCCGGAAATTATCAGACGCAATCAAAATCGTGGAGACATTAGAAAAATATGGAATCAGCTACCAGTCCTATTCGGAACCCTTTGAATCTAGCACGCCAGCCGGGAAAATGCAGTTCCAGATGATGGCTCTTGTAGGCGAATTTGAACGCAACACGATAGCCCAGAATGTAAAAATGGGAATGAGGGCAAAGGCTATGGCCGGGGAATGGTGCGGTGGAACTCCTCCACTTGGATATGGCTGGGTGGCTGTAGAGGGAACAGAAAACCTTGCCAGAAAAAAATCCAGGCTGGAAGTGGTTGATAAAGAAGCAGATACTGTAAGGCTTATATTTGAGTTATATGCTTCCGGCAAAGGCTATAAGGCAATCGCAGGATATCTGAATCAGACTGGTCACAGAACCAAACGGAATAACCAGTTTTCCGTAGCACAGATAAAGCCGATATTAACGAATCCGGTCTATATTGGAAAAGTGCGTTATGATGTAAGACGGAACTGGAATGAAAAGCGGAGAAATAATATTAATCCAAACCCGATTATTACAGAAGGAAAACATGAGGCCATTATTTCCGATGAATTATGGGAGAAAGTACAATTTATGCTGTCCCAGAGACAGGGAAAACCGTCAAGAATCCACGACGGGGAATATCCGCTTACCGGGATTTTAAGGTGTCCGGAGTGTGGTGCGGGTATGGTAATATCCAGAGTGATTGCTAAAAAGAAAGACGGCTCTAAAAATAAGATGACATACTATGCATGCGGCAACTGGAAAAATAAAGGAACAGCGGCCTGTCACAGCAATATGGTACGTGTGGAGAAGGCCAATGACTTTGTATATCATCAGTTGGAACGGTTATTAAGTGATGATAAATTTTTCCGTGAAGTAGTCGGGAGAGTCAACCGGGAACATCGGATATTAAAGGAAAACGCTTTAAAAGAGAAGGACATCCAGAGCAAAGAAATAGAGAAAATCAATAACCGTCAGCGGAGGAACCATGAATTATACGAGGATGAAGAAATTACAAGAGACGAATTTTTAAAGAGAAGGGAAGAATTGAACCAGCAGTTAT
Organism: Lachnospiraceae bacterium; assembly: GCA_910575075.1. Lineage (GTDB taxonomy): Bacteria > Bacillota > Clostridia > Lachnospirales > Lachnospiraceae > Petralouisia. Next base: position 387,954 of record CAJTCY010000001.1, on the reverse strand, counting down.
CGGCTCTCTGGCAGAGGCAGTCAGAAACTTCGGTTTTTATTATGGAAGAGGAGAAAAAAGAGATACCCAAAGAAACCATCCGTACTATTTTACAAAATTTTAGCAAGGTATTATCCAGCAGTATAGACCGGACAATTCGAAAAAGGCTGTTACATCTGCTGATAAAGGAAATTACCATAGATAAGGACAGGAACATAGATTCCATAAAATTAAAGCTATCGGATGATTTAATCAAATTCTTGCAGGACAACGGCGGCACACCACCAGACGGTGCGCCGTCTGTTTTTATGTCCGGGGAATTGGGGATTAAGGCTATGGATTTGGAACTTGTGCTTGAAAGAATAAAATGAGAAAGAGGGTAAAAAGATGATGACAAACAATCTGAACCAGTATATCAAGGCGGAATATGAAAAATTAAAATCAGAGACAGAGCGGAGGGAGTTTGTAGAAAAGTTCCGCTTTCTGATGATGGCAAAGGATAACGCCTTTTCCGGCTATTATACGAACCGTAATCTGACAGAAGCAGAATTTTATTCGGTTGCGGATACCCTTTATGACCTGAATAATCTGTGGATGCTGTCGGGCTTTATCCGCCAGAACCGACAGGTTCTGTTCCAGGAGATTCAAGACAGTATGGATGGCGTGAAAAGACCAGATTTCACGGAAACCTGCAAGTTTGGAAAAGACACCATGCTTTCAAGGATGTTCCAGGTGATGGAGAATTTTCAGTTCAGTGACTGTATGGTGGCAGAGGGTACGGGATTGAATTATGGCGTAGAACCCGGAGGATAAAGGCATACACATTTACCGCAAAGAGAAGAAAAAATGTGCCGCAGATTATCTTACAGGGGAACTGGGTGGAACAGTGGGGGATTGAGGCTGGGTGCAGTGTCTCTGTAGAGTGCTACCAGAATAAATTAGTTATTTTGAAGGATTAAGAAAGAAAAAGTCCAGGAGACAGGCATCATGCTTATTGTAATTTGCCGGGGTGCTGTGTATAATAAAAATAGAAGAATACAAAGTTTTCCGGCAGTATTTATGTTAGTTAGGAAGAAAGCAGGCAGATAAATGGAAAACATAGAAGCAAAGCAGCCAAAATGGGAAGAATTAGGCATATCCAACGACTTCTTATTCGGAAAGGTCATGCAGGACGCAGAACTTTGTAAAGAGCTGTTACAGAGAATCCTGCCAGATTTGGATATTGACCATGTGGAATACCCAGAACTGCAAAAGGCAATCAAAGAGGACTATGAAGCAAAGGGCATCCGTCTGGATGTGTATGTAAATGATGGGAAAGGCACTGTATATGATATCGAAATGCAGGCGGTTACATCGAAATACTTACCGAGGAGAAGCAGGTATTATCAGAGCATGATAGATTTACAGTTAGTGGATAAAGGGCAGGACTACGATACATTGAATAATAGCTACATTATCTTTATCTGCCTGTCGGACTTATTTGGAAAAGGCCGTTATCTGTACACTTTTGAGAATATCTGCAAAGAAGATTCAGAGATTATGCTGAATGATGGGGCAAAGAAAGTATTTCTGAATGCAGATGGAAAGAATGGGGCAGTAAGCAGGGAATTAAAAGCATTTTTAGATTATGTTGCAGGGAAACCATCGGAAGATATGTTTGTGAAGGAACTTGAGCGTGCAGTGGAGAAGGCAAAGCAAAACCGGGAATGGAGGCGAGAGTATATGACTTTGTTAATGCGTGACAAAGAGAATCAAAAAATCGGAGAAAAAAAGCTGGCTAAACTGATAATGTTATTGAATGAGGATAATCGGTTAACTGATATTGTCAAAGTTTCGCAGGATGAAGAATACCGTCAAAAACTTTATATAGAATACCATATTATCTAAGAGAAAGACATCACAAGGCAGAGCATTCCGGTGTTCTGCCTGAATAATATTCCAGGATTTTTTCGCACTTAAGGTTCTTATGGAGAACCATATCATAAGTAAGTGCGGAATAGAACATATGTTCTTAAGAATAATCCATTGTATCATAATGGCTTTTATGTGGACAACTTTCATTGGGATGTCTTTTTCCCGAAAACATTATGGTTTTCCATCAAGACAAAACAAAGAGAATACGATTTTTTTGAAAAATTGGATAGTAACGTTTGTTTCATTATTAACAGCGACATGGAAAATGTTTCATTTTGTGTCAAGAGTAATGGGACTTGAAATATGGAGAGAACTTATGAATAAACATATACGAAAAGCAACAGAGCATGACCGTTACGCTATTGCCTTATGTATTGCTGACGGATTTGAAAAAGATTTTTCAGTACTATCTAAGGATAATAGAAAAATTGCTTCGGCTATTGCGACAGGATTACAAATAGATAAGTTTTATGTAGCAGAAACAGAAGGTAAAATCATGGCAACAATGGCAATATCTGATTCTTATGGTAGGGCTGCAAGAGTAGACAAGCCGTCTATGCGAAAGTATCTTGGATTTCTAAAAGGGCTGATTGCCAGTACCGTTTTAAAAGAGGAGTTTGAGGGGCAGCTTGACTTTCCCACAGGTATAGGTTATATAGAATTTGTCACTGTTCGGAAAGAATATAGAAGAAAAGGAATAGCTATGCTTCTTCTAAAAGAAAGCATGGAATTAAGCGGCTATCAGGAGTTTATCCTTGATGTTACCGATATCAATACGACAGCCATACAATGTTATTTGCAATTTGGGTTTAAAGAGATAAAACGCATACCTGAAAAACATGCAAAGCAAAAGGGATTTCATGCAAAGATATATATGTTTTATTCTACAAAAAATCAGTACATTGTACCGATTATATAATTGCATGAGGTTAATGGATAATATTGGAAGTAAGAAATGGCATTGTAAGTAGCGAAAATGTCAAAGTGATTGGCAAAGTGACAAATCAGCAGTTTGTGTGGATTAACTTTAACAATCCGCGGTAATGATAGGACAGTCTATGGTCGGGTTTGTGATACAATCATTTATTAAGCGTTATCCTGAAATGGTTACGGCGTTTGTTGGAATTTGCTGGGACGAAGAAGGTATTTCTGAATGCAGATGGAAAGAATGGGGCAGTAAGCGGGGAATTAAAAGCGTTTTTAGCTTATGTGGCAGGTAGACAATCAGAAGATACATTTGTGAAGAAACTTGAGTGTGCCGTGGAAAAGGCAAAGCAGAATCGGGAATGGAGGCGTGAGTATATGACGTTGTTAATGCGTGACAAAGAGAATCAAAAAATCGGAGAAAAAAGTTGGCTAAACGGATAATGTTATTAAATGAAGATAATCGGTTAACTGATATTGTCAAAGTTTCACGGGATGAAGAATACCGTCAAAAACTTTATAAAGCATACCATATTATCTAAGAAAAAAGATATCACAAGGCAGAGCATTTCGGTGTTCTGCCTAAAATAATATTATGAGATTTTCGCATTTAGGCATGTTATGGAGAGATAAACGATCTGATGGAAATTCTTGTTGCAATTCAGGGTAAGTTCCCGTATAATAGATTTTATGTAAAAATTGTAAAAAGGGTTGACAAATGAAAGAGAAATTGAGAAAATGCGTAGACAGACAGACAGACAGACAGACAGACAGACAGACAGACAGACAGACAGACAGACAGACAGACAGACAGACAGACAGACAGACAGACAGACAGACAGACAGACAGACAGACAGACACCAAGTACTGGATGTTTTAAAAGGAATTTGTATTCTAATCATCATTATGACACATTATGAATGGGAAGATAAGTATCGTTTCTATGGCTTGTTTCCACTTTGGGTAGATATGGCTGTTCCTGTATTTATGATGATTTCAGGATATGTGTATTCTACCTCATTTTACAATAACAGGATCGAAGAATTTGCACAAGCGTATGATTTATTATTTTTATTTAAAAAAATAATAAGATATACAATCCCTTTTCTGATTGCGTTAGGAATCGAATTTCTCGTGTCTGCTATCAGGGGAAATCTACTAAGTGTTAATTCGATGGTTGTTGCATTTTTCACGGGTGGATACGGACCAGGAAGTTATTACTATCCTCAAATGATTCAATTTATTTTTATTTTTCCAGTCATTTATTTTACAGTCAAGTCAAATCCTAAGTTTGGAGTGATAGGGTGGTTTGTATTTAATGCGTTTTACGAACTGATAAAACGCGTGATCGGTGTTAACGACAGTATTTACCGCTTGGAGATTTATCGATATACGTTCCTCATTGCTTTTGGATGCTACATATTTATGTCAAAAGAAAAAACTAAAAAAAGAAATTGGATTGCGTTTTTCTTTATTGGAATGGCTTATATCATTGTAACAAAATACCTTGGCTATGAAACTAAGATTATAAATAATGCATGGAGAGGGACAAGTTTTATTGTGGCTTTTTATATCGCCCCCATCTTCTATATAATAATAAAAAAATGCAGCAGCTTTCACAACAAGCCGCTTTCTTTATTGGGAAAGGCATCGTTTAATATCTTTTTGACTCAAATGGTATATTATTACTTTGCTTCTGCAGCAGTTTATTCTATTTTGGATAATACCATAGTCCAGCTTGTTGCAAATATTGTAATATGTTCTCTGGTTGGTGTTCTATTTTATTTTGCAGAATCAAAGTTTACTACATGGTTTATTGGAATGTCCACGCCAACAATAATTAAAATAAAAAGAAGGCTGGATGCAGCGTAATGATTTGAATAATGAAAGAGTATTATTTGTTTGTTGAAATATGTTTTAACATTTCTTTTAGCTGCCAGCGTTAATAATAAATCTTATCAATCGTCATTGTTGTCACAATCTCAGCATTTTTCGCTTTGCTAATTGTGAGGCATTGACGATTTTTGCGTCCTTAAAGCGTGAAATCCGCAGAGCAAAGCGGCAAGTTACGCCATAATGCGGTTGATAACAGAACTGTTATCAATAATCATATCATAAGCAAGAAAAATATTGCTAGACTGAAATTTTTCCAGTATAATAATTAATTAGCATAAGAAAAATATGGAATGTTACTAACAGGAGGAACAAAAATGTCTCAGCGAAAAGATATCCATAAGGTGTTAATTATTGGCTCTGGCCCTATTATCATTGGACAGGCTTGTGAATTTGATTATTCTGGAACTCAGGCCTGTAAGGCGCTGAAAAGCCTGGGCTATGAGATTGTACTGGTCAATTCCAATCCAGCCACGATTATGACAGACCCTGAAACTGCCGATGTCACCTATATTGAACCGTTAAATGCAGAAAGAATAGAACAAATTATTGCAAAAGAGAGGCCTGACGCGCTTCTGCCCAATCTTGGCGGGCAGTCTGGTCTTAATTTATGTTCAGAACTTGCCAAATCAGGGGTGTTGGAGAAATACCATGTCCAGGTGATCGGTGTACAGGTGGATGCTATTGAACGGGGGGAAGACCGTATTGAATTTAAAAAAACCATGGATAATTTAGGAATAGAAATGGCACGGAGCCAGGTGGCCTATTCTGTGGAGGAAGCATTGGAAATTGCAGACGAGCTTGGATACCCGGTGGTTCTCCGCCCGGCCTATACAATGGGCGGCGCTGGAGGCGGTCTTGTGTACAATGTGGAAGAATTGAAAACAGTATGTGCCAGAGGGCTTCAGGCAAGCCTGGTAGGCCAGGTTCTGGTAGAAGAATCTATCTTAGGCTGGGAAGAGCTTGAACTTGAAGTTGTACGTGATGCCGACAACAATATGATTACCGTATGCTTTATTGAAAATATTGACCCTCTGGGAGTACATACCGGAGATTCATTCTGTTCTGCTCCTATGCTTACCATCTCAGAAGAAGTACAGAAACGTCTGCAGGAAAAATCTTATAAGATTGTAGAATCTATTCAGGTGATTGGAGGTACCAATGTACAATGGGCACATGACCCTGAAACAGACCGGGATATTGTCATTGAAATTAATCCCAGAACTTCCCGTTCCTCTGCCCTGGCATCCAAAGCAACCGGATTCCCTATTGCTCTGGTATCAGCAATGCTTGCCACCGGACTGACGCTTTCTGATATCCCCTGCGGAAAATATGGGACATTAGATAAATACGTACCAGACGGAGATTATGTTGTAATTAAATTTGCCCGCTGGGCATTTGAAAAATTCAAAAGAGTGGAAGATAAGCTTGGCACCCAGATGCGGGCAGTGGGTGAAGTTATGAGCATCGGCAAAACCTTTAAAGAGGCATTCCAAAAGGCAATCCGAAGTCTGGAAACCGGACGGTATGGGTTGGGACATGCCAAAAATTTTGACCAGCTATCCAAAGAAAAACTCCTAAAGTTATTGATTACCCCTTCCAGTGAGCGCTATTTCATCATCTATGAAGCCCTGAGAAAAGGTGCGTCTGTGGAAGAGATCCATGAGATTACCAAAGTAAAGCATTATTTTCTAAAACAAATGCAGGAATTGGTGGAAGAAGAAGAAAGCCTTGTTGCTGTGAAAGGGCAGCTTCCTGCCGATGACGCTCTGATAACAGCGAAAAAGCATGGATTTTCCGATAAATATTTGAGCCAGATCCTTGATGTTACCGAAGAGAAAATAAGGAGCCGGCGGATTTTTCTGGGATTGGAAGAGGCATGGGAGGGCGTGCATGTCAGCGGAACCAAAGACAGTGCCTATTATTATTCCACCTATAATGCCGAAGATAAGAATCCTGTATCAGAAGGAAAACCCAAAATTATGATTCTGGGCGGCGGACCCAACAGGATTGGACAGGGAATTGAGTTTGACTACTGTTGTGTGCACGCTTCCCTTGCATTAAAAAAACTTGGCTTTGAAACTATCATTGTCAACTGTAATCCTGAGACAGTATCTACAGATTATGATACTTCTGATAAACTATATTTCGAACCGTTAACATTAGAAGATGTCTTAAGCATCTATAAAAAAGAGCAGCCGGTGGGCGTTATTGCTCAATTTGGCGGTCAGACACCCTTGAATCTGGCAGCAGACCTGGAGAAAAACGGCGTAAAAATATTAGGAACGGCGCCGTCTGTCATTGACTTGGCGGAGGACCGCGACCTGTTTCGTGCCATGATGGAAAAGCTTGAAATTCCAATGCCTGAATCTGGAATGGCAGTTAATGTGGAAGAAGCACTGAAAATAGCAGAAGAAATCGGTTATCCCGTTATGGTACGCCCTTCCTATGTGCTGGGCGGAAGAGGAATGGAAGTAGTGTACGACGCTGAAAGCATGGAAGGATATATGGCTGCAGCTGTCGGTGTCACACCAGACAGACCAATTCTCATCGACCGCTTTCTGGGCCATGCGACAGAATGCGAGGCAGACGCGATCAGTGATGGAACCCATGCATTTGTTCCAGCCGTTATGGAACATATTGAACTTGCAGGCGTACATTCCGGAGATTCAGCATGCATTATTCCGTCCAAACATATTTCCGAAGAAAATGTAGCTATTATCAAAGAATATACCAGAAAAATAGCAGAAGAAATGCACGTCAAAGGTCTGATGAATATGCAGTATGCCATTGAGAATGACAAAGTTTTTGTGCTTGAAGCAAATCCACGGGCTTCCCGTACGGTTCCTCTGGTATCAAAGGTATGTAATATCCGCATGGTACCCCTGGCAATTGACATTGTAACAGCAGAACTGACAGGAAGACCATCTCCAGTTCCAGAACTGAAAGAACAGGATATTCCCTACTATGGCGTAAAAGAAGCCGTATTCCCCTTTAACATGTTCCAGGAAGTTGATCCTGTATTGGGACCTGAAATGCGCTCCACTGGAGAAGTGCTTGGACTTTCTGCATCTTATGGAGAAGCCTTTTACAAAGCACAGGAAGCAGCGCAGTTGAAGCTTCCTGTGGAAGGTACCGTTCTGATCTCTGTAAGTGACCGTGATAAGCCGGAAGTAGCACAAGTGGCACAGGAATTTGTGAAAGCTGGATTCCAGATTATTGCCTCAAAGAATACATGCAGACTGATCCGGGAAGCAGGAATCCCCGCTGATATGATATACAAGCTTCAAGAAGGAAGGCCCAATATGCTGGACCTGATTACGAATGGAAAAATTGATCTGATCATCAATACCCCTGTAGGACAGGAGCGCCATGCAGATGACAGTTATCTGAGAAAAGCAGCCATTAAGAAAAAAGTACCTTATATGACAACTATGGCAGCGGCACAGGCTACAGTCAGCGGCATTCTTTCTATGAAAGAAAATAGAAGCAGTGAGGTGCAATCTTTACAGAAATTGCATAGCTCTATTAAATAATATACAAAAATCATTGACGAATTGCCAAAAAAGTTGTAAAATTTAATACAGGATGTGAAAGAAAAGCACATACATAAGAGAAGAATGTACATATACATAACAATTTGTTTATTTAGTAACCTTGTTTGCATTTTTTGTTTCAAGAGATCAAGCTATTGGAAGAGTGCAATGCACCCATTCTGTAAGGTATGTAGTCATATAAACTTGCCTGTAACAGTAATATATATGGTATGCGTGCAGCGTTATCGGCGTTTTTGGCGCCCTGATCGGCAAAATCAATCAGGCAAGAACCTATATAAATGTTAGAAGTTACATGTATCACACTTCATTTTCACCGGATAACAACACTGCTTTCTTAACACTGCATCCATATTTGAAAGACAGAAAGTTTTTCAGAAAAAAATTACAGGATAAGGAAGAGGTACGGTATGTTAAAGAAATTGAACAACATGCAAATTAAGGAACGATTAACAAAAGCTTTTATTATGGTTGCCGGAATACTGGCGGCAGTTGCAATTGTCGGATTGGTTATCACAATCATACTTAGCAATGCCTATGCGGATGCACTGACCAACTATGGTTTTGCCCAGGGAGATACTGGGAGGGCTATGGTGACCCTGGCAGATACAAGATCTGCTTTGCGAGGAGCCATCGGATATGAAGAACAGGAAGCCATTGATGCTATGGTTCAGCAGCATGATGAGGCAAAGGCTAAGTTTGAACAGGAGTTTGCAAATCTGGAAAAGACTATGGTTACGGCTGCAAATAAGCAGATTTATTCCGAGCTGCAGCAGGAATTGAAAGATTACTGGGTATTGGAACAAAAGATTCTTGATTTAGGCGCTACCGTAGATCAGCAGAAATGCATTGAGGCACAGGAAATAGCTATGGGTGAGCTTGCCCCAATGTATGAGAGCATTTACAGTAAATTATTGGAAGTTATGACCATTAAGGTAAGTAAAGGAAATCAATTGTCAACGCAGCTTTCTGTTGTCTGCATTGTGCTTTCCATTGTTATTGCCATTGTAATTATTTTTACGTTATTTTTATCCTTCCGCATCGGTATTGGAATTGCGAACAGTATTGCTGTTCCCTTGAATCATTTGAAAGACCGTCTGTCAACTTTTGCCAAGGGAGATCTTTCTTCCCCCTTCCCAGAAGTCGACAGTCAGGACGAAGTTGCTGAAATGATAGCAGTTGCGCAGGAAATGGCGGAGACCTTAAATTTTATTATTGCTGATGAAGAAAATATTTTAGCTGAAATGGCTAATGCTAACTATGCTATTGTATCTAAAGACGGCAGCCGGTATACTGGAGATTTCGAAAACTTGCTGCTTTCACTGAAAGAATTAAAGAAACAGATGGTTGCTACTATTCAGTCTATTGAAGAAGCATCTTCCCAGGTATCTGCAGGTTCTACAAATCTTGCGGAAGCTTCCCAGAGTCTTGCAGAAGGCGCCACAGAACAGGCAGGCGCTGTACAGGAGATGCAGGCTACCATCATGTCAATTACCGAGAATATTGAGACAGCAGCAGAAAATGCTGAAGAGTCTTACCAGCAGGCGCAAAGATACTCAGATGAGGCAGACCGCAGCCGTGCTGAAATGGATACCATGGTAGCTGCAATGGATCGAATCAGCGAAGCATCTCAGAAAATTGAAAATATTATTTCTGAAATTGAAGATATTGCTTCTCAGACAAACCTTCTGTCTTTGAATGCTTCCATTGAAGCGGCCAGGGCAGGTGAGGCAGGACGTGGTTTTGCTGTAGTGGCAGATCAGATTCGCCAGCTTGCAGAACAAAGCTCCAAGGCTGCAGTGGAGACAAGAGAATTGATTGAAGGAACCATTCAGGAAATTTCTGAGGGCAATAAAGCAGCAGAACGGGCAGCTTCTGTGATTGAAACAGTGGTAGAAGGAATTGAAAAAATTGCCGCATCTTCTAAGTCGGTGAGTACTACGGCGGCAGATCAGGCTGTAGCTATGAAACAGGCAGAAGAAGGTGTAAATCAAATATCAGAAGTGGTACAGTCCAATTCTGCGACAGCAGAAGAATCATCTGCAACCAGTCAGGAATTGTCTGCACAGGCAATTTGTCTGGATGAATTAATTGGAAAATTTATTTTACCTACAGATAATTAATTCGGCAAATGAATGGAACTCCTATGAAAGTGACAGAACCGTGCTTTCATAGGAGTTTTTTAATTCTATATGAAAGACCTTGTATACTTTGTTCTATGAGTACGATGTCAAATGGATGCACAGCATCCATTGTATCCAACAACAGGCAGGAGGTACTGAAATGAGAATGTATGATATTATTAGTAAAAAGAAACATGGAAAATCATTAAGCAGAGAAGAAATCCAATTTTGGGTGAATGGATATACCAGAGGGGACATTCCTGATTATCAGATATCAGCATTGATGATGGCAATTTGTTTTCAGGGAATGGATGAGACAGAGACTCTTGATCTGACACTTGCCATGCGGGATAGTGGCGAGGTATTGGATTTATCTGGCATTCATGGTACTAAAGTAGATAAGCACAGTACAGGCGGTGTAGGTGATAAAACCTCTTTGATTTTGGGGCCTATGGTGGCGTCACTTGGTATTCCCGTGGCAAAAATGTCCGGCAGAGGGCTGGGCCATACAGGGGGAACTATTGATAAACTGGAGTGTTTTCCAGGATTTTCCACTGCCCTTTCAAAAGAAAAATTCTGTCAAAATGTAAATCAAATTAAAATTGCCATCATGGGGCAAACTGGCAGCCTTGCTCCTGCTGACAAAAAACTCTATGCGCTGCGGGATGTAACAGCAACCGTAGATCAGCTTTCCCTTATCGCTTCCAGTATTATGAGCAAGAAACTGGCTGCAAATGCTGATGCCATTGTTTTAGATGTAAAGACAGGAAACGGTGCTTTTATGAAAAAGGAAGAAGACGCCTTTGCTCTTGCCAGAGAGATGGTTCAAATCGGCAAAAATGCAGGAAAACAAATGGCAGCAGTAGTTACAGACATGGACCAGCCATTGGGCCGTGCTGTGGGAAACTCACTGGAAGTTAAGGAAGCAGTTCTTGCTCTGAATGGATTGGGTCCCAGCGATCTTATGGAAGTAGTATATGCTTTGGGTAAGGAAATGGTGCTGGCGGCAGGAAGAGCAGAGACTCCAGAAGAAGCAAGAGCGCTGCTGGAACAGACCATCAAAACCAAAGCGGCATTAGACAAATTTGCAGAATTTGTGGAAGTTCAGAGTGGAGACAAGCGTTTCGTTTACCAGCCAGAGCTGCTTCCTGTCGGGAAAATTCAGCTTCAGGTATTAAATAACGAAGAAGGCTTTATTTCACGTATCTATGCTGAAGAAATTGGGCTTGCAAGCTTGGTCCTGGGCGGAGGACGTATTACCAAAGAAAGTGAAATAGATTTGTCAGTCGGTATTCTGTTGAATAAAAAACGAGGAGACCGGGTGAATCCAGGAGACGTACTGGCTACGATATATGCAAATGATATGGAAAGAGCAAAGGATGCTTATGGAAAAATTGTCTGCGCCTTTCAGATACAGAAAGAACCAGCGGAAAATATTAGTATGATTAAAGGAGTGGTACGGTAAGGCTTCATGCTTTGGAGAATAATTTCAGATTACCAGGCATATAGTGCAATATGGAGAAATTAAAAAAAACAAGATTAAAGCAGGTAAAATCAAATATCGTAGAATCCCTGGAACTTCCCCGGGACATTATGTATGGGGCGGTAATTATCACAGCAATGGGGCGCAACCAGGTATTGATAGAGAATTATAAAGGGATCATCGAATATACCCAGGAAAAAATCCGACTGCAGACAAAAAACTGCCAGGTTACTGTGCAGGGAAAGCGTCTCATCATTGAATATTATACCAATGAAGAAATGAAAATCACCGGTTTTATACAGGGAATATTATATGATTCATAAGGGGTAAGCCAATTGTTGATTGATAAATTAAAATATCTGCAGGGATATGTCAGAGTCAGGCTCTTTGGTTATGCGCCAGAACGCTTTCTCAATCTTTGCAGCAATCATAACATTTTAATCTGGAATCTGGAATATCGGGAAGAACAGTATGAATTCTGTTTAAGTGTCCGAGGTTTAAAACGGTTAAAACCTATTTTGAAAAAAACACGTACAAGACTGGTTATCCTGGAACGTACAGGATTGCCATTTGTCATGAACCGTTACCGGAAACGCAAACTTTTTTTTGCAGGGATTATTCTGTGCTGCGGGCTGTTATATACTATGTCGCTCTTTGTCTGGAAGATTGAAGTCAACGGAAACCTTCATGAAACAGACAGCAATATCATTAAATTTCTGGAAGAAAAGCAGGTATATCATGGACTGTTAAAAAGCAAAATAAACTGTGAAAAGATTGAAGAGGAACTGCGTGCCGCATACGGCGACATAATCTGGGCATCTGCAAAGCTTCAGGGAACCATGCTTATCATTGATGTGCAGGAAAATCTTGCCACAAACCAGCAAATGCAGGATTCACAGAACAGAGATGATACTCCCAGTGATTTGGTAGCCGATAAAGAGGCTGAAATTTACAGTATCCTCACCAGGCTGGGAACACCTCATGTAGAAAAAGGAATGCAGGTGAAACAAGGAGATCTGTTGGTAGAAGGCAGAAATCCAGTAATGAATGATGCCGGAGAAGTGGCAAGTTACCAGTATTGTGTGTCGGATGCAGATATTTTAGGGATTACACAATATACCTATACAGACAGCTTTTCTCTGCAATACGAGTATAAAAATTTCAGCGGAAAGGACAGTACGGCGTTTGGAATCCGTTTGTTTCAAGGTCAGCTTCAGTTTCCCCATATTTCACATAAATTTAGAGAATATGATACCATTACGGATGAATACGACGTAAAGCTGGGCGATACTTTTTATCTTCCCCTGCAGATTTTGCGTGAAACCCGACGGGAATATCATACTGAAAAGAAAAAATATACCAAAGAAGAAGCAAAACAGCTTGCTAAAGAAAAATTAAATGATTTTTGTAAAGAATTGACAGAAAAAGGTGTTCAAATTATAGAAAATAATGTTATGATAGTAACAGATGAAAAAAACTGTACAGCCTCCGGCATCCTGAAAGTAATTGAACCAATCGGCACCCGGAAGGCAACCAGTATCACAGACATACTACAGGAAGGACAGAAAGAAGATGAGTCTGATGGAAACAGTAATTGATATGCCTGCCGAACACATTGCAAATGTATTCGGACAGTTTGACATGTACATGAAGAAAATAGAACGTGCCTTTGGAGTAACCGTAGTTCTCCGGGAAAACCAATTAAAACTGCTTGGAAGAGAAGCAGATGTCCAGAAAGCACACAGAGTATTTACACAGCTCTTTGAATTGTCAAAGAGAGGCAACCAAATTACAGAACAGAATGTTGACTATGCGATTTCTCTGACTTTTGAAGAAAAAGAATCAGCCATAGTTGAGATTGACAAAGAATTAATTTGTCATACTATCAATGGAAAACCTGTAAAACCAAAAACCCTGGGGCAGAAACAATATGTAGATGAAATACGCCATAAAATGATCGTATTCGGCATTGGACCTGCTGGTACTGGTAAAACGTATCTGGCGATGGCTATGGCAATTACAGCATTCAAAAATGAAGAAATCAACCGTATTATTCTCACCAGGCCGGCAATAGAAGCGGGAGAGAAATTAGGATTTCTGCCAGGAGACTTGCAAAGCAAAATTGATCCTTACTTAAGACCTTTGTATGATGCGCTGTATCAGATCATGGGCGCAGAGAGCTTTCAGAAAAATATGGAAAAAGGGCTGATAGAAGTAGCCCCCCTTGCATATATGCGGGGAAGAACACTGGACAACGCATTTATTATTCTGGACGAAGCTCAAAATACGACACCCGCACAGATGAAAATGTTTCTGACACGTATTGGATTTGGCTCAAAAGTGGTGGTGACAGGAGATGCCACCCAAAAAGATCTGGCGCCAGGAAGTGTTTCCGGACTGGACGTGGCGTTACGGGTATTGAAAAATGTTGAAGACATCGGTATCTGCAGGCTGACAAGCAGTGATGTGGTAAGACATCCACTTGTACAAAAAATAGTAAAGGCATATGAGGATTATGAAAAACACGAGAAAAAGGGAATCAGAGAAAAAGGTCGGGAGAAAAACAGATATCGAAGACAGTAATATCCAGCAGGAATATGAATTTCGCCACCGGAAGTTTCTGATTTTCTTAATAGCAGTATGTACCGTTCTGGAAAGCGTGGCTGCCGGAATAATCAGCAGACAGACTGAAGACCGCTGCCTGGTTCTTCTTTTTCTTGGAACTTTTTATTCTGTATTATTTCTTACTGGGATGGAATTGTACCGGAACCAGCAGGATTGGTTTTATGAAAAAATCGGAAATTATCTGCGTCTTGTCATCTGTCATGGCAGTTGCTGCACAGCGGCAGTTTTGTTTCTGTTTCTGCCAGAGTTTGCAAGACCTGTAATGCTGCTTTCTTTTGTGATGAGCATGGCAGCTAGCCCATTTTTTGGAATAGCTGCCGGAATCTTTCATGCTTCTGTATATGCTCTGTGCGGGTTGGGAAATATTTATGTAATGCTGTCAGATTTACTGCTTCTGCTATGCGGCTGTCTTGCGCTGTCAATTTTACGCAAAAAGGAGTATTTTCGATGGGGGACATATTTTCTGTTTTTATTTACTTTTGGAAGTATTATGATATTTTCTTATCTTGAGACTGGTCAATTGGAGCTGAATATGTTAATCTATGGGTTGTGTAATGCTGTTTTAACCGCATTTTTGGCCCGCATTTTGTACCAGAGGCTGGCATACTGGCTTCAAAAGCCTGTATCCGCAGAAAAAAAAATGGAAAAAATTCTTGCCGAAAATTTCGATCTGGTACGTGCAGTAAAAGAATATTCTGCTACTGATTATCTTCATGCCAGGAAAGTATCTGAAATTGCTGAAAATTGTGCCCGTTTAGTTGGAGCAGATCCATTTATCGCTGCT
The DNA here is from genome assembly GCA_910575075.1 of Lachnospiraceae bacterium. Classification (GTDB taxonomy): domain Bacteria; phylum Bacillota; class Clostridia; order Lachnospirales; family Lachnospiraceae; genus Petralouisia. Next base: position 372,674 of record CAJTCY010000001.1, on the reverse strand, counting down.
GCGGGGGGATTTTACTACCGTCTGGGCAGAATGGAAGGAGAACCTTATGTAGAGAACGGCGTTGCCCTTGCCAAAAGCAACTATCTTCCCAGAGAGATTGTAGCTATTTTAGAAGAATATAATGGAGAAAAAAAGCCGCCTTCTACCGTAGAATCTGCTGTCGTCCACATTGTAGACAGCGTAGTGGGAAAATTTGATGTATTGGACAAGAATATGCTTTCAAGCTCCTGGAATCAGGATATACTTGTCTATCAGACGTTAAATGAAAACTCTGCTGCCGGATTGTATGATAAATCTGGGTTCAGTATGAATATGTTTCTCAAAATCAGAGATTATCTTATAAAGGAGGCGAAAATGTTTTGACGCTTATTTTGGAAGAAGAAGTGAAAGTTTCCTTTCCATTTGATTATAAAATGCTGGCTCAAAAAGTAATAGAGACGGCTATAATGGAAGAGCAATTTCCTTTTGAGGCAGAAGTAAGCCTGCTTCTTGTCTCTGCCGAAGAGATTCATGCCATCAATCTTGAGCATCGGCAGATTGATGCACCTACAGATGTTTTGTCTTTCCCTTTAATTTCCTATTCATTGCCAGGAGATTTTTCACATATAGAAGCAGACGAAGATAACTTTAATCCCGATACTGGTGAAGCTCTCCTGGGCGACATTGTCTTATGCACAGATAAAGTAAGTGAACAGGCAGAACGCTTTGGACACAGTGAGAAACGAGAATACGCCTTTCTGATTCTTCACAGTATGTTACATTTATTTGGTTATGACCATATGACTCAGGAGGAAGCTGCCATAATGGAAGAAAAGCAGAATAAAATCCTGGATCGAATGGGCATTTTAAGATAAAATAATAAAATTTGGAGGAATTATCATGAAAAAACGAATGATCTGCCTGCTGCTGACAGCTTGCTTATTTGCCGCAGCTGGCTGCGGTAAAAAGAAAGAAGAGCCCGTAAAAGAACCAGAAGTAGAAGTAAAAGAAGAAGTGGAAACGCCGAAGGAAGAACCAAAGGCAGAAGAACCAGAAGATAATCATGAAGGAATGGCAAAAAGTTATCTTACTGGTGAATGGATTGATGAAGAACTCGCCCAAAAAAGACCGCTTGCCGTCATGATCGGAAACACTTCAGACGCACTGCCGCAGTTTGGCATTTCTTCAGCGGATGTTATTTATGAAGTTCCTGTAGAGGGATCTTATACACGTCTTATGGCAATTTTTCAGGATTACAGCGGTCTTGAGAAAATTGGTTCTGTCAGAAGCTGCCGCCATTATTTTATCTATTTTGCCAGAGAATTTGATGCTCTTTACACACACTACGGACAGGCCGTATATGCAGAGCCCATTCTCGCAAGAGAGGATGTGCATAATTTAAGCGGCATGGATTCCGAACTTGAGTCCATCATGTTCTACCGCGATACTAATCGTAAGGCTCCGCACAACGCATTTATCAGCGAAGAGGGTATTAAAGCTGGTATTGAAAAGAAAGGATACCGCACAGAACTTACAGATACCTACAGCGGGCATTATCAGTTTGCAGAAGATGATACACAGGTACAGCTTAGCGGAGAAGATGCACTCGTGGTAAGCCCTGGTTATTTTGTAAACAAGCCTTGGTTTGTATACAACAGTGAAGATGGCCTGTATTACCGGTACGAATTTAAAGATAAGCAGATTGACGGCGCCAATGAAAAGCAGCTTGCAGTCAAAAATATTCTCATACAATACTGCGACTGGTCCAAAAAAGATGAAAACGGTTATTTAGATATCAATACCACTTCTGGAGGAGAGGGTCGGTATATCACAAACGGCAAGATGGAAAAAGTGACCTGGACAAAGGCAAATGAAGATTCTCCGGCACGTTATTTTGATGAAAGCGGAAATGAGATTACGATCAATCAGGGCAAAACATGGGTATGTATCGTACGCAACAATTACCAGGATCGATTCGGCGTCTTTGCAACAGAGGAAGAATTGTCTGCAGCAAGGGCAACAGAAGAATAAAGGCTTGACTGAGGGATTTCTATGAGTAAAACGAGAAAAAGTGAATCCAATTTTTTGGTACAGGGGTCGATTCTGGCAGTTGCTTCTATTATCAGCCGGATTATCGGATTACTGTACCGGATTCCCTTAAAATCGATTATCGGCGATATTGGAAATGATTATTATGGAACAGCTATGGAGATCTACAGTATTCTACTGTTAATCTCTTCTTATAGCCTGCCTGTGGCAGTATCAAAACTGGTATCAGCAAGAGTGGCCAGTGGCCAGCGGAAAAATGCATACCGCATTTTTAAAGGCGCCATATTGTTTGCATTAGTTTCTGGAACTGCCGCAGGGCTCATCGTGTATTTTGGAGCAGGATTTATAACTACTTATATCGTAAAAACTCCCCTGAGTATTTTTGCCCTCCGGGTTTTAGCGCCTACGCTTCTGATTGTAGCGCTGCTTGGCGTTATCAGGGGATTTTTCCAGGGAATGGGGACCATGATGCCCAGCGCTTTCTCACAGCTTCTGGAACAGGTTATCAATGCCGTAGTCAGTGTCTGGAGTGCATATATGCTGTACCAATATGGGACGAAAATTGGAGCTGTATTAGGCAATCCTGCTACTTATGCGGAAGCTTACGGAGCTGCCGGAGGCACCTTCGGCACAGGAACTGGAGCACTGGCTGCGCTTTTATTCACACTCTTGGTATTTTTAGTTTACCGTCCTGTATACCGAAAAATGGTTGCCAGAGACAAAGATCAAAAAATGGAAAGCTACCGCAAGATTTTCGGTGTGCTGCTTCTTACGATCTTGCCAGTCCTTCTAAGCACTACCATTTACAATATTACTTCATTTCTGGACACCAGTGTATTCAAGCAAATTGCACATATGCAGGGATATAAAGCCAAAGATTACAGTACGATGTGGGGAATATATGTGGGAGAGTATAAGGTGCTGACCAACGTTCCTATTGCCATTGCTTCTTCCTTGGCAACATCCACAGTACCAAGCCTTTCCACAGCATTTGCCTCAAAGAATATTCCTGATGTAAAGCGCAAAACAGCTTATTCCATAAGGTTTATTATGGTGATTGCCATCCCTTGTGCAGTGGGTATGGGGGTTCTCGCTTCTCCTATCTTGCAGCTTCTGTTTCAGGACAGTCGTAAGATGCCCGAGCATATGATGCAGATCGGAGCAGTTTCCATTATATTTTATTCCCTGTCCACATTAAGTAATGGAATTCTGCAGGGTATTAATCGCATGAATGTACCAGTAAAAAATGCAGCCATTACATTGGTATTACATATGGGCGTTCTGGCTGCACTGATGTATGGGCTGGATTTAAATATTTATGCAGTAGTCTGGGCGAATACCTTTTTTTCATTTATGATGTGTATTTTAAATGCGCTCGCCATCAGGAAATATCTCCGCTATCGTCAGGAAATTAAGCGCACATTTGTGGTACCCGCCATTTGTGCCGCTGTCATGGGCGGCGTCGTTTATGGTCTATACCAGCTTTTAATGATGACTGTGAATATCAATGCCATTGCAACTTCAGTGTCTATTATTATTGGAGCCTGTGTATATTTCTTTTTGCTTTTGCTGTTGCGGGGACTGCGGGAAAAAGAACTTCAGAATTTCCCTATGGGAAATTTACTTATTAAGATTGGAAGGAAACTTCATCTGATGTAACACATAGAACAAAGAACATAATAAATATTATAGAAATGGTCTGCCGCATTTGCCTTTATCTGCGGCAGACCATTTTACTGCATAATGATAAGATTTATCGTATCATACCTTTGATCGTTAAAAACAGCAGCAGTACAGGGAGTATATATGCTGCATATATCCGAATCCAGGACGGAAGCTTGGGTCCTTTCCCTGTATTTACTTCCTTCTGATAATTTTCAAATCCCCATCCAAAACGAGTGACACAGAAGAGAAGATAACAAAGGGAACCAACCGGAAGTATGATATTGCTTACCAGAAAATCTTCCAGATCTAAAATGGTGCTGCCAGATCCCAGGGGTTGGAATGCAGACCAGAGATTATATCCAAATACACAGGGGAGAGACAATACCATGATAACTACAAGATTTATCAGGCAGGATTTCTTTCTGCTCCAATGGAACAGATCCATGCCACAGGAAATGATATTTTCAAATACAGCCAATATAGTAGAAAATGCTGCAAATGCCATAAATATAAAAAATAATGTGCCCCAAATTCGTCCGCCAGTCATTCCATTAAAGATATTAGGCAGTGTGATAAATATCAAACCTGGTCCTTGATCCGGGCTGATGCCAAAAGCAAAACAAGTAGGAAAGATAATTAATCCGGAAACCAACGCAACAAAAGTATCCAGCACTGCTATATTCACAGATTCCCCCAAAAGCCCGCGTTTTTTATCAATGTAGCTTCCAAAAATACCCATAGAACCGATACCAAGACTCAAGGTAAAAAACGCCTGATTCATGGCATTTGTGATCGTTTCCAAAATGCCGACTTCCTTCATTCTTTTAAAATCAGGAAGCAGATAAAATTTCAGTCCTTCCAGTCCGCCTTTTAAAGTCATACTATGGACAGCAAGAATAATAATTATAGCAAGGAGCAGGCTCATCATAATTTTAGTGATTCGTTCCACGCCTCTTTGCAGTCCTACGGAACAGATAAAAATTCCTGCAGAGACAATGATAACCATTGCAGCTGCCAGTATCTGAGGACTTGCAAGCATGTCCTGAAACATCCCAGATACCTGATCTGAATTTTTACCCTCAAATTTTCCAGTTAACATCTGATAAAAATAATAAAGCATCCAACCTGCCACAGTAGTATAAAACATCATCAGAAGATAATTTCCTGCCATGCCCAGATATCCGTGAAGATGCCATTTTTGTCCAGGTCTCTCCAATTCCTGAAAACTTCGGATAATACTTTTTCTGCTGGCACGTCCAACAGCAAATTCCATGGTCATCACAGGAATTCCCATAATGATCAAGAAGAACAGATAGAATAATACAAATACACCTCCGCCATACAATCCGGCAATATACGGAAAGCGCCATACATTTCCGATACCTATGGCGCAGCCTGCTGACAACAGAATAAATCCCATTCTTGAACTCAATTTTTCTCGTTCCATTTTAAATTTCCTCTTTCTCCTTCCACAACTTAGCTATTTTTAAATCAAATTGTACCACATTTTGAGAAATAAAAAAAGAACTTTTAAAACTCCCAAAGAGGGAACAAAAACCGTCGCCATTATATAAAAATTGGGAAAACTGGTAAAAAAGTAATAATCTGAATTGATTTTTCAGCATTCTTTCTTTATAATAATTTTATGGCAAGATTGACAGCCAAATACCTGATGCACAGATATGGAGGATAATATGCAAAAAGAAAATTTGTCAGCAGAAGAAGCTCTGCAGAAATTAAAAGAAGGAAATCAGCGTTATCTGACGGCAGAAGCAAATCCAGGAGACGTGTCGGCAAAGATTCGTCAGTATACCTGTGAAAACGGGCAGAGTCCTTACGCGATTGTAATTACCTGTTCCGATTCGAGAGTGATTCCAGAAAGTATTTTTTCGGCAGGAATCGGAGAATTATTTGTAATTCGTGTAGCTGGAAATGTAATGGACAAACATCAGTTAGGAAGTGTGGAGTATGCTGCAGACCACCTGGGAACGAATCTTGTAGTTGTACTGGGACATGAGCACTGCGGTGCAGTAGGCGCGGCAATGAACAGTGATCCAGAAGGATATATCAAATTTATCACAGATGAGATCCGTGAAGCAATCGGCGATGAAAAAGACGAGCTTCGTGCAAGCTGTTTAAATGTGGAGAGAAGCGTTTCTGTTATAAAAGACAGCCTTAATATCAAGGACGACAGCAAAGTGAAGGTATGCGGAGCCGTATATTATATCGGCAGCGGAGAAGTTAAATTTTTATAAAACAAGATTACATAGTTTAAAATTTATGTTAAAAGTATTTTCATCATATTAGAATCCCGCACAGCGGGATTCTTTTGTATAAAATAACAAAAATAGCAGATACTACCATAAAAAGGAGTTTGCCATGAGAAAAACATGTAGTATCCGTTTATTTTTATTTGGAATGATAATAACGTCCGCTTTCAGTCTCTGTATGGGATTTCTGATTGGCGCAAAAAAAAATTGGAATGCTTATGAACAGCGTATATCCATGCTTCAGGAAAAAAATGATTTCCTTCTTGCTCAGCAGAAAGCAGAAGAAGAAAAAGACCTTGCAGCCAGTCTGACTGTGCAGCCATATGAATATGTGTTGATGGCAGAGGATGGCTATGTAGCTGTCTACCATGCTGACCGGAAGACTTTATATGCATCCACAGACATCTTGTTGGATACTCTTCCCCAGGATCTGCAGACAGAGATTACAGAGGGAAAATTAATTACCAGTGAAGAACAGCTCTACAGCTTTCTGGAAAACTACTCCAGTTAGTATGCTTGAATCTTTTCAGAAGGAATGGTATAATGCTGGTGATATTATACACCGAAGTAAAGCGCAGCGGCATGAGATGCGCCAGCGTGGAGCAATAGAAAGAGGAGCTCGTCATTTATGAGCAGAACATTTGATATTATCATTGTAGGAGCTGGAGCTTCCGGGCTTACGGCAGCAATACAGGCAGCACGGAACGGCGCTGAAGTTCTCATCTTAGAACATATGGACAAGGCCGGAAAAAAACTTCTGGCCACGGGAAATGGAAAATGTAACTTCACCAATGAAAAGCAGGGCATTGCTTATTACAACGGCAAGAACCCTGCCTTTGTATTGCCAGTATTGAAACAATTTGGTCTCAGAGAAACATTAGATTTTTTCCAGGAGCTTGGCATTTATCCCCGAAATAAGCGCGGCGGTTATTATTATCCTGCCAGCGGACAGGCAGCGTCTATGGTGGAAATTTTGCTGATGGAATGCAAGCGTCTGCATGTGCGCATTGGATATAATGTGGGGATTCGGAAAATCTGCAGAGATGGCAATGGATTTACCTTTCACACAAAGCAAGGTTTTTTTTACAGCCAGCGCTGTATTCTTGCTACTGGCGGAAAATCTGCCAGAAAAACAGGGAGCGATGGCAGTAGTATTCAATATATTGTGGATTTTGGACATAAATTAACAGATATTGTGCCCGCCCTTGTCCAATTGCATGGGAAACAGTCTTTTTTAAAGGAAATTGCAGGAATTCGCGCAGATGGAAGCATTCAATTATACATAGAAAATGAAAAAATCGCTGAAGATACAGGGGAACTTCAATTGACAGAATGCGGAGTCTCAGGCATTCCAGCATTTCAAGTCAGCCGCCATGCTGCCTATGGGCTGCTTTATGGAAAGCAAGTACGTGTATCCCTGAATTTTCTGCCGGAATTATCCGCAAAAGAAGCAAACGAACTATTAAAACAAAGATTTTCCGTCAATGGCAGGGGAAAAAACGCCGCACAGGCTTTGATTGGTCTTTTTCCTCAAAAATTAAACAGCGTATTGTTACAAGAAGCGCGCCTCTTGCCGGAAAAAGCAGCACAGGATTGTACGCAGCAGGAAATTCAGACTCTGACAGAGCGCATTCAGAGTCTGTGGCTGGATATTACTGGTACGAAAGGTTTTGACCATGCCCAGGTGACAGCCGGAGGTGTGGATACCTGTGAAATTAATCCCCAAACCATGGAATCCCTTCTTGTGCCAAGGCTGTACTTTGCCGGAGAGGTTGTGGATGTTGACGGGCTTTGCGGCGGCTATAATCTGCAATGGGCATGGTCCAGCGGATATGTTGCCGGAAATGCAGCGTCAGCATCAATCAGAACAAACCAGGGAGGAAATTATGATTCGAATTCAGCAGTTAAAACTGCCAATTGACCATACCGAGAAAGATATGCTGCATAAACTGGCAAAAACTTTAAAAATAAAACCAGAAGAAATTTTAAATTATCAGATCCGCAGGCAATCCATAGATGCCAGAAGGAAACAGAATGTTTCCTTTGTCTATACGATAGATGTAGAGATAAAACATCAGGAATTATTTCTGAAACGAAACAAAAATGCACGTATTTCTCCCGCTAAAGATATCAGCTACCAGTTTCCGTCAGCCATAGACGGACAGCCGTTAAAGCATTCTCCTGTTATCATCGGCAGCGGTCCGGCCGGCATATTCTGTGCCTATCTGCTTGCAGAACATGGATTCTGCCCGATTATCCTGGAGCGTGGAAAATCCATGGACGAACGGACCAGGGAGGTGGAACAGTTCTGGGAAAAAAATGTGTTAAATCCCAGAACTAATGTACAATTTGGCGAGGGCGGGGCAGGAACATTTTCTGACGGAAAACTGAATACTCTCATAAAAGATGTGTGCGGCAGAAATCAAAAGGTGCTGGAAATTTTTGTCCGCCACGGCGCGCCCCAGAGTATTATTTATGAGAGCAAACCTCATATCGGTACTGACCGTTTAAAAGAAGTCATCAAAAATATCAGACGTCAGATTGAAGCGTGGGGAGGCACTTATTTTTTTGATACCTGTGTAAAAGATATGGAATTTTCCCAGGGCAGGCTTCAGGCATTGATTTGTGAAGAACAGATTTCAGGAAAAATAACCAGAAGAGAGACCGATCTCGCAGTTCTTGCTATCGGCCACAGTGCCAGAGATACCTTTGAGATGCTGCTGCACAGAGGATTTCAGATGGAAGCAAAATCTTTTGCTGTGGGACTGCGGGTGGAACATCCGCAGGAGATGATCAGCCAGACACAATATGGAGCAGAAGCCGCCCAAAAGCTTGCCGCAGCTTCCTATAAACTGACAGCTAACCTGGAAAACGGCAGAGGCGTTTACTCTTTCTGCATGTGTCCAGGCGGCTATGTGGTAAATGCCTCTTCTGAAAACGAGCGGCTTGCCGTTAACGGCATGAGCTATTATGACAGAGATGGGAAAAATGCCAACAGCGCTATTATTGTCACTGTGACGCCAGCGGATTTCCAGGAAGATGGACCCTTGGCAGGCGTTGCCTTTCAGCGCAGTCTGGAAGAAAAGGCTTATAAATTGGGCAGAGGAATGGTTCCCCAGCAGTTGTTTGGTGATTTTGAGAAAAAGAAAGTTTCTGTATCTTATGGCAGTTTTCCATCAGAAATGAAAGGATGGCATACATTTGGCGCTCTGCATGAACTTTTTCCAGAAGAAATTTACGAATCCTTCTGTCAGGGAATGCACCAGTTCGCACGATACCTTCCAGATTTTGACCAGGAAGACACGATTTTATCGGGTGTAGAAAGCCGGACCTCATCCCCGGTACGAATTACCCGCGGCGAATCATTTGAAAGTAACTGGAAAGGGGTGTATCCCTGTGGAGAAGGTGCAGGATATGCGGGCGGCATCATGTCAGCAGCCATGGACGGAATCAAAACCGCAGAGAGAATCGCAGCAGCTTTTACTGCGCCGGTAAAACACTGATAACTGATAAGAACATACGAAACAGGAGGAAATACATCGTGGCAGAAATGACTCCAATGATGCAGAAGTACATGGAAACCAAGCAGGAATACCCGGACTGTATTCTATTTTACCGGCTGGGTGATTTTTACGAAATGTTCTTTGAGGACGCTTTGACTGCGTCAAAAGAACTGGAAATCACCCTTACCGGAAAAAATTGCGGTATGGAAGAACGGGCGCCTATGTGCGGCGTTCCCTATCATGCAGTGGAAAATTATCTGAACAAACTGGTTTCCAAAGGATATAAAGTGGCGATCTGTGAACAGGTAGAAGATCCCAAGATGGCAAAAGGACTGGTGAAACGTGAAGTGATCCGGGTAGTAACGCCTGGCACAAATCTGGACACGCAGGCGCTGGACGAAACAAAAAACAATTATATTATGTGTATTGTCTGTCTGGAAGACCGTTTCGGCGTTTCTGTCGCCGACGTGACCACCGGAGATTACTATGTGACAGAACTGGACAGCGAACGCAAACTGATGGATGAAATACATAAATTTTCCCCTTCTGAAATCATCTGCAACGAATCATTTTTTATGACGGGACTGGATTTCGAGTACTTAAAACATCGCCTTGGAATAGCAGTTTATGCTCTGGACGCGTGGTATTTCGATGATGAAACGGCAAGAAATACACTGCTTTCTCATTTTAAAATGTCTGATATTAAGGGCCTGGGACTTACAGATTATGACTCTGGAACCATTGCAGCAGGAGCGCTTTTAACATATCTCTATGAAACTCAGAAAAACAGTCTTGCCAATATGACCTCACTGCAGCTGTACAGTACCGGAAAATATATGATTATAGACAGTTCCACAAGGCGTAATCTGGAACTCACAGAAACTCTGCGTGAAAAACAAAAACGCGGTTCTCTGCTGTGGGTGCTGGATAAAACAAAAACCGCAATGGGCGCCAGAATGCTTCGAAACTTTGTAGAACAGCCCCTGATTGAAAAAAAGGAAATCAAACGACGTCTGGATGCAATTGAAGCTTTCAAAGAACATGCCATCACACGAGAAGAAATCCGTGAGTACTTAAATCCAATCTATGACCTGGAACGCTTAATCAGCCGTGTTACCTATCAGACCGCTAATCCCAGAGACCTTATTGCCTTTAAGAGTTCGCTTGCCATGCTGCCGTTTATCAAAGACCTTCTGAGCGAATTTCATGCCCCGCTGCTTCTGGAGATACAGCAGGATTTAGATACTCTGGAAGATATTTTTACATTGATTGATTCTGCAATTGCCGAAGAACCGCCCATTTCCATCCGGGAGGGCGGAATTTTAAAAGAAGGTTATGATGAGGAAATTGACAAACTGCGTCATGCAAAGACAGAAGGAAAGACCTGGCTGGTAGAATTAGAGGCAAAAGAACGGGAAAAAACCGGGATCAAAAATCTGCGGATTAAGTATAATAAGGTTTTCGGCTATTATCTTGAAGTGACCAATTCCTACAAAAATATGGTGCCGGATTATTATACCCGCAAACAAACGCTTGCCAACGCAGAACGTTATATCACCACGGAACTGAAAGAACTGGAAGATATTATTCTGGGCGCTGAAGACAAACTGACAGCATTGGAATATGAAATATTCCGCGATATTCGGGACAAAATTGCAGGAGAAGTGCTGCGAATCCAAAAAACCGCAAAGGCAGTGGCAGGCGTTGATGTGTTTGCCTCACTCGCCATGGTGGCGGAACGGAACAATTACTGCCGGCCCTCCATTAATGAGAGCGGCGTCATCGATATCAAAAATGGACGGCATCCAGTCGTTGAGCAGATGATAAACAATGACATGTTTATTGCCAACGACACCTATCTGGACAATCACAAACAGCGTATTTCTATTATTACAGGTCCAAATATGGCGGGAAAATCTACCTATATGCGCCAGACAGCATTAATTGTACTGATGGCGCAGATTGGAAGTTTTGTTCCAGCAGACAGTGCCAAAGTCGGAATTGTGGACCGTATATTTACCAGAGTGGGTGCGTCTGACGATCTTGCAAGCGGGCAGAGTACATTCATGGTGGAAATGACAGAGGTTGCAAATATCCTCAGAAATGCCACCAGCAACAGTCTGCTGGTGCTGGACGAAATCGGCCGGGGCACCAGCACCTTTGACGGCCTCAGCATTGCCTGGGCTGTGGTGGAACATATCAGCAATCCCAAACTTCTGGGCGCTAAAACATTGTTTGCCACTCACTATCATGAACTGACAGAGCTGGAAGGAAAGCTGAATAATGTAAACAATTATTGCATCGCCGTAAAAGAAAAGGGGGAAGATATTGTATTTCTGCGGAAAATAGTCCCTGGCGGCGCTGACAAGAGTTACGGCATCCAGGTGGCAAAGCTTGCCGGAGTGCCAGAGAGCGTGATTGCACGTGCAAGAGTCATTGCAGATGAATTGTGTGCTCATGATATTACGGAACTTACCAGTAATATCACGGCAGCCGGCAGCGCTCCCCGCAAAAAATCCCGCAAAAAAGATGAAGTGGATTTAAAACAGATATCTTTGTTTGATACCGTAAAAGATGATGACATCATTCAGGAAGTAAAAGAACTGGATCTTGGAAATCTCACCCCCATTGATGCCTTGAATAAACTGTATGAACTGCAGAATAAGATCAAAAACCGCTGGTAGTTTACATAATTATTTTATGTAAACTGCTGTATGTTTTAATTCAAGAAGTTTGAATACTTGAACTTATACTTTTAAAATGATATGATAAGCTATGAAATTTGAATATCAATAGCACATTTTCGTCCTTTAAAATATACAAAAAGCCTATAAAAGCTAAGGAGCAGCTATGCCAAACATACAGATTTTAGACCAACAGACTATTGACAAAATAGCGGCGGGAGAGGTCATTGAACGTCCGGCATCCGTGGTAAAGGAACTGGTGGAAAATTCCATTGATGCCAGAGCAAGCGCCATTACCGTAGAAATCAAGGAAGGAGGAATTTCTTTTATCCGCATCACAGACAACGGATGCGGAATTGAAGAAAATCAAGTACCCCTTGCTTTTTTGCGCCATTCCACCAGTAAAATCCGCAGTGTAGAAGATTTGTTTACGGTATCTTCTCTGGGATTTCGCGGCGAAGCGTTATCCAGTATCGCGGCTGTTTCCCAGGTAGAGCTGATCACAAAAACCGCACAGGGAATCAGCGGCGTTCGTTATCTGATTGATGGCGGCAAAGAGAAATCCATGGAAGAAATCGGAGCCCCGGAGGGGACCACATTCCTGGTACGGAATCTTTTTTACAATACCCCTGCCAGACGGAAATTTTTAAAAACTCCACAGACTGAAACAGGGTATATCAACGACCTGATGGAACGTTTGGCTTTGTCTCATCCGGAAATCTCTTTCAAATTCATTGCCAATAACCAATTAAAAATCCATACCTCCGGTAATTCCAGCTTAAAGGAAATCATTTATCACCTATACGGGAGGGATATTGCCGGAAACTTGCTGGAAATAAAGGAGGAAAACGATCTGTTTTCCATCCGTGGTTTTATTGGCAAGCCCTTAATCTCCAGAGGAAACCGGAATTATGAAAATTACTTTATCAATGGAAGATATATCAAAAGCGCATTAATCGCCAAAAGCATCGAAGAAGGCTACAAATCTTTTGTTATGCAGCACAAATACCCCTTTACCGTCCTTCACATTTCCATCAACGGCAGTTTATTGGACGTCAATGTTCATCCCACTAAAATGGAACTGCGGTTCAGCAATGGAGAGGCCCTTTATCAGGCGCTTACTGAACTGATTAAAAAAAATATCAATCAAAGTGAATTAGTTTATCAATCTGACTTTGAGAAAGAGAAGGAAAATCAGAAAAAAATGCGTCTGCAAAAACAGGAACAGCTCAAATCAAGCAGACAGGCACCGGAGCCTTTTGAGACAAAACGTCTGCAGGCAGTCAAGCAGGCCATTCAAAAAGACAGCCCCTATGAACCGAAATTTGAAAAGCAGCTGGAATTGGCGGCAGAGGACTGTAAATTTACAGAGGCAACCGGCATGACAAGTGACTCTGCAAATTACGGCATCCAGAAAAATAGTACACAGCAGAAGCTTTCAGAAACACCAAAGACACTGGAAGCACCAGAAACGCAACAGAGATTATTCGAAGAACACAATATACAACCGGAAAGCATTCCGGAGAGTAGCAGAAAACTTTTAGATATTTCCTCTCAAAAAGACCATCGGATCATTGGGCAGTTGTTTGAGACTTACTGGCTGTTGGAGTTTGATGAAAAACTCTATATTATTGACCAGCATGCAGCGCATGAGAAAGTTTTATACGAACGAACCATGAAATCCCTGGATAGCAGAGAATTCACTTCCCAGACCATATATCCGCCTCTTTTGCTTACGCTCACTATGCAAGAAGAAGCACTCCTAAAAAAATATATGGACTATTTTCGGAAACTGGGTTTTGAACTGGAACATTTTGGCGGAAAAGAATATTCTGTGACAGCCGTTCCCGCAAACCTGTTCGGACTGAATGGAAGGGATCTGATGATAGAGATTTTAGACAGTCTGTCAGAATTTCATGGCAGAGAGACTCCGGAAATGATCACAGAAAAAATCGCCTCTATGTCCTGCAAGGCAGCGGTAAAGGGCAACCAGAAGCTTTCCATGCCCGAAATAGAAGCATTGCTGGGTGAGCTTCTTACGCTGGACAATCCTTATCACTGTCCGCATGGACGTCCTACGATCATTTCCATGTCAAAATATGAATTGGAAAAGAAATTTAAGCGGGTGCTATAATGAAAAAACCATTAATCATACTGACTGGTCCAACAGCAGTGGGGAAGACAAAACTCTCAATTCAATTAGCGAAAATGGCAGGAGCCTCGGTGATTTCAGCAGACTCCATGCAGGTTTACCGCCACATGGACATTGGAACAGCAAAAATAAAAAAAACAGAAATGCAGAAAATTTCTCATTATCTGATTGATGTTTTAGAACCCACAGAAGATTTTCATGTGGTGAAATTTCAAGAATATGCCGGAAATTGCATGAAAGATATCTACGGCCAGGGCAGAATTCCCCTGATTGTAGGCGGGACAGGATTCTATATTCAGGCCCTTTTATATGATATAGACTTTACCAGTGAACAGGAAGACAAAGAATACCGTGCCTGGCTGGAACAGATTTCCAGAGAGCAGGGCGCCCATGCCCTGCATGAGATGCTGGCCCTTGCTGATCCTCAGGCTGCAGAGAAAATACATGAGAATAATATGAAACGTGTGATCCGTGCACTCGAATTTCATCATCTTTCCGGACAGAAAATATCAGAGCATAACGACGCGGAGCGAAAAAAGGAATCACCGTATAATTTTGCATACTTTGTACTGAATGATGAAAGGACACTGCTTTATCAGCGAATCAATGAACGGGTAGAACAGATGATTGTCCAGGGATTGGTAGACGAAGTAAAAATGCTGCAGGACATGGGATGCAGCAGGCAAATGGTTTCCATGCAGGGGCTTGGATATAAGGAAATACTGGCGTATCTGGAGGGAGCATGTACTCTGGAAGAAGCAGTATACCAGATAAAACGAGATACCCGGCATTTTGCCAAACGCCAGCTTACCTGGTTTCGGCGAGAGCGGGAAGTAACCTGGATCAACAAACCAGACTTTGGTTATGACAATGATAAGATTTTGGCTTATATGCAGGAAGAACTAATACGGAAAGGAATCATAACATGAGAGAAATCTATCAGGAACTTGGAATAGAGGAAAAAGTATTTCAATACGGACAACAATTTGAGCAAAAATTAAAACAGCGTTTTGCCGAAATTGATGAAATTGCTGAGTACAATCAGCTTAAAGTTATCAAAGCATTACAGACGCACAGAGTCAGCGCTGAATGCTTTATGGGAAGCAGCGGATATGGGTACAATGACCTTGGCAGAGATACTCTGGAAGAAGTATATGCCACCTGCTTTTGCGGGGAAGCAGCCCTGGTCCGTCCCCAGATTACCTGTGGAACCCATGCTCTTGCCTTGGCGCTGATGTCCAATCTTCGGCCTGGAGATGAGCTGTTATCTCCGGTAGGAAAGCCTTATGATACCTTAGAAGAAGTCATAGGAATCCGCCCTTCCAAGGGTTCTCTTGCTGAATACGGCATTACTTACCGCCAGGCAGACCTTTTGGCAGACGGAACGTTTGACTATGAATCTATAAAAAAAGCCATTAATGAAAAAACAAAGCTTGTGACCATTCAGCGATCCAAAGGCTATCAGACCAGGCCAACCTTATCGGTTGCCCAAATTGGAGAATTGATTTCTTTTATCAAAAAAATCAAACCGGACATTATCTGCATGGTGGATAACTGTTATGGTGAATTTGTGGAAAAGCAGGAACCTTTAGAGGCTGGAGCAGATCTGATAGTAGGCTCTCTGATAAAAAATCCTGGCGGCGGCCTTGCTCCAATTGGAGGTTATATTGTTGGAAAACAAGAGTGTGTAAATAATGCAGCATACCGTCTGACCTCCCCAGGGCTTGGAAAAGAAGTCGGCGCTTCTCTGGGAGTCATTCATTCCTTCTATCAGGGGCTGTTTCTGGCGCCGGTTGTAACCGCCAGCGCGCTCAAAGGCGCAATTTATGCGGCAAATATCTATGAAAGCCTTGGTTTTCCAGTGATTCCAGACAGTACAGAAGACCGTCATGATATCATTCAGGCGGTAACTCTTAAGTCCCCGGAAGCATTAGTTGCCTTCTGTAAAGGCATTCAGGCAGCCGCGCCTGTAGACAGCCATGTAACGCCTGAACCATGGGCAATGCCTGGCTATGATGATGAAGTAATCATGGCTGCCGGAGCTTTTGTACAAGGTTCTTCCATTGAATTGAGTGCGGATGGCCCTCTGCGTCCCCCTTATGCTGTATATTTTCAGGGAGGACTCACTTGGTACCATGCAAAACTGGGCATTTTAATGTCTCTGCAGAAACTGTATGAAGAAGGTCTGGTGTCATTATAAAATTTTTAGCGAAATCTTAATATTTTTAATAATATATTAGTTGTATATCAAAGCCCTTTTGTGCTAGAATAAAATGTAAAACTTTTTCCTTGACCTGAGAGAGTGAAAGGAAGAATATGAATACACACATAACTATGAAGGAAATGGCGTCATCAGAGCAGCCCTGTGAAAAATGCTGCCGGTTCGGCGCACAGAGACTCTCAGATGCGGAACTTCTTGCTGTGATTCTGCGGGTAGGTACAAAGAAAATGTCAGCTCTGCAGCTTGCGCAGGCTTTTCTGGCACAAAAGGATCAAGGACTTTTGAACCTGATTTATATGAATCAGGAACAAATGCTGGAACTGCCCGGCATTGGCAAGGTGAAAGCTGCCCAGTTAAAATGCATTGCAGAACTTGCCCAACGTATTACGCGGACAAGCCGGGAAAAAGAGGTATGCTTAAGCGACCCGGAAAGTGTGGCATTGTACTATATGGAGAGCCTTCGGCATGAACCCAGAGAGAAACTGCTTTTGGCAATGTTCGATTCAAAAAGCAATTTACTGGGAGATACTGTCATTTCCATCGGAACAGTGAATAATTCCCTGGTATCGCCTAGAGAGATTTTTCTGAAAGCCCTGGAATATCAGGCAGTGCATATTGTACTGCTCCACAATCATCCCAGTGGCGATCCCGCCCCCAGTGAAGCGGATATCCATGTGACCTCCAGGGTGATGGAAAGCGGAAATATTATCGGAATCGCGCTGGCAGATCATATTATTATCGGTGACAACCGATATGTAAGCTTTAGAGAAAACGGCCTGTTGGGTCAGAGGAAAGGAACGTAAGTTATGTCTACAAATGTTTATGGAATTGATTTGGGAACCTGCAATTTAAAAGTTTTTTGCAAGGCAACTGGTAAAGTAATCAATGAAAAAAATACAATTGCCATCATTAACAAGAATCAATTGTATTCTTTTGGCGATGATGCATATGCAATGTACGAGAAAGCCCCCGACAGCATCAAAGTGTCTTTTCCGGTAGTCAATGGCGTAATTGCAGATTATAACAATATGCAGGTTATGATCGGCGAGGTATTGGAAAAGCATGTTAAAAATCATATCAAAGGAGCCGAATTTATTGTTGCTGTACCTACCGATATCACCGAAGTGGAGAAGAAGGCATTTTTTGACCTGTTTTATAAGAGCCGGTTTAAGCCCAAAAATGTGCTTCTCTGCGAGAAACCCATCGCTGACGCAGTAGGATTGGCATTAGATGTTAATTCTCCTACTGGTTTTATGATTGTAAACATCGGTGCAGATACCACAGAAATCTCTGTCATTTCACTGGGAGGGCTGGTATTAAGTGATCTCCTCCATTTTGGTGGAAAACGAATTGATGAATCCATTATCAACCATTTAAAACGTAATTTCGGCCTGGTGATCGGACAGAAAACAGCTATGCATTTAAAAGAAACTTTAGGATGCGCCATTCCAGAAGAAGAAGAGTATACGGAAACCATTGTCGGCAGAGATGTAGTCAGTGGCCTGCCTATCGAAATGGAAATTTCCTCTCCTGTAATTTATGAGGCGATAAAAGACAATTTGAATTCCATCTGTAATTCCATCAAGATGATACTGGAGAAAACTCCTCCAGAATTAGCCAGAGACATTATCCATTCTGGCATCTATATTACAGGGGGATCCTCTAAAATACGAAAGTTAGATGAACTTTTCACCGAAATCACCAATATTCGGGTCAATACCTGTGAGCTTCCGGAAGAAAGCGCAGTTCGGGGACTGAATAAAATTGTATCGGATGAGAAGTACCGAAAGCTTGCTTTTAACATGAAAACTAGAATTTATAAATAAAGGTTGTAGACATTTATGAAACGGAAATCTAAACATTCTATTCCAACCAAATATACCCTTCTGGTTCTTACCATAATCTGTGTAATCGTCATGTTTGTCAGTTTTACACTGAATCTGTCTGGAGGACCGTTAAATTCCGTAGCGGGGTATATCTTTGTGCCTATGCAGAAGGGAATCAACCAGGTAGGAACCTGGATTGTGAATCAGGCGGACGAACTGGCGTCCCTGCGGAGCGTCATGCGGAAAAATAAAGAACTGCAGGCACAGGTAGATGAACTGACGCAGGAACTGAATACCATAAAACTTGAGCAGTATGAATTGGACAATCTGCGGGAGTTGATGGAACTGGACCAAAAATATCCCAGTTACGATAAAGTTGCAGCGCGGGTAATCGGTAATGACGGCGGTAACTGGTTCAGCACTTTTCTTATCGACAAAGGAGAAAATGACGGCATTGAGAAAGATATGAATGTGATTGCAGGCAGCGGGCTTGTTGGTATTGTTATTGATACTGGCCCCAATTATGCCAAGGTCCGTTCCATAATTGACGATGCCAGCAATGTGAGCGGAATGGCATTGTCCACGGCAGACCGCTGTATTGTCAATGGAAATCTGGTATCAATGAATGAAAGCCAGGTGATACAGTTTTCAGATTTAAAATGTGAAGACGGTGCAGTAAAAACCGGAGAGCAGGTTGTCACTTCCCACATTAGTGATAAATATTTAGAAGGAATTCTCATTGGATATGTTAATACCATTGACCGAGATTCCAACAATTTGACCTACTCAGGAACAATCACTCCGGCAGTAGATTTTCAACATCTGCAGGAAGTTCTGGTTGTACTGGATAAAAAAACTGTTAATAATCAGAATTCCCGCAAAAATAATTAAGGAGCTGGCAAATGAGACGTAAATTAACAGTATTTTTAATTATCAGCGTATGCTTTTTACTGCAATGCACACTGTTTCAGGCACTTGCTTTTGCTTCAATTTCTCCGAACCTGCTGATTGTTGCGACTTCAGCTTTTGGATTTATGAGAGGCAGGAAAGAAGGCATGTGGATTGGCTTTTTCAGCGGTCTGCTCCTGGATCTGTTTTTTGGCAGCGTAATTGGCTTTAATGCGCTGGTGTATGCCTATATCGGCTATATCAACGGATTTTTCCGTAAACGTTTTTTCCCAGATGATATCAAGCTTCCCCTGATTCTCATTGCAGCAAGTGATTTATCTTATAATATGCTGGTGTACTTTTTTCTGTTTTTCCTGAGAGGAAGATTCCGTTTTGGTTACTATTTTCTGCATATTATGCTTCCAGAACTGGTGTATACTATTCTTGTTACGATTGTTTTATATTTTGTGATATTGAATATCAACCAGAAACTGGAGTCTATTGAAAAAAGGAGTGCAAGTAAATTTGTTTGAACTGATAAAAGATTATGCGAAAAAAATACTGACTTCCAGACTGTTTATACTCAGTGTGGTAATGCTTCTCCTGTTTGCCGTGCTGATTCAGCGCGTTTTTGTCCTGCAGGTAATCAATGGAGAAGAATATTTGAATAATTATACCCTGCTGATACAAAAAGAGCGAATTACTTCGGGCACCCGGGGCAGTATTTTTGACCGAAATGGCAAATTGCTTGCCTATAATGAACTGTCCTATTCCGTAACCATTGAAGATAACGGCGTCTATGACAGTACCCGTCAGAAAAATGCCATGTTGAATGATGAGCTGAATACCGTCATTCATATGATAGAGGACAAGGGAGATTCTATCACAAACAATTTTGATATCCAAATGCATGGAGATCAGGATTATGAATTTATGGTCACAGACAAAGCCCTGAAACGTTTTCTTGCGGATGTTTATGGTTACACCAGTATCGACAAGCTGAAATTCAATAAAAAATTAGGATATGATGAGGGAGAAGCCACGCCTCAGCAGGTTATTGAATATCTTCAGAATAAATACGCAATTTATGTAGACGGCAGAGAATATGAAGATCTCAAGGAGAAAGAACAAACGTTTTATTCTCCGGAAGAAGCGTATAAAATTATGGTTCTCCGCTATGCCATTTCCCAAAACAGTTATCAAAAATATGTGTTTACTACTATTGCGCAAAACGTAAGTGAAGAAACGGTTGCCGTTATCAAAGAAAATTCTGATATTCTCCAAGGTGTGGATATTACAGAAGATACCATACGTAAATATGTGGACAGCCAGTATTTCTCACATATTATTGGTTATACCGGAAAAATCTCTCAGGAAGAATATGAGACTCTTTCCGCCGAAAACGAAGAGTACACGCTCAATGATGTAGTGGGAAAATCCGGTATTGAGCAGGTGATGGATCAGTCTCTTCAGGGTTCAAAAGGCAAAGAGACTTTCTATGTGGACAGTGTTGGAAGAATTACAGAGATCATTGATAAAGTAGACGCCTCTTCTGGGAATGACATATATCTTTCCATTGACGCAAAACTGCAGGAAGCAGTATACCGCATGTTAGAGCAGGAACTTGCTGGTATCTTATATGCCACAATTGAAAATATCAAGGAATATGATACCAGTTCAGGATCAGCCTCAGATATCAAAATTCCTATAGACGACGTTTATTACGCGTTAATCAATAATAATGTCATCCATATTGAACATTTTGAGGAGGCAGACGCACAGCCAGTAGAACAGCAGGTATACAGTATTTTCCAGAGCAAGCAGAACGCTGTAATGGAAGGGCTTAGGCAGCAGTTTTTTTCGCCCACGCCCACTGCTTACGGTGATTTAGATAAGGAAGAGCAAAACTACATGAGCTATATTCTTTCTATGCTTGGACAAAAGAAAATATTCCTGTCAGATAAAGTAGACACTGATGATGAGGTATATATTTCCTGGAAAAATGATTCTGCAAGCCTTTCAGAATATCTTCACCGCGCGATAGCTATGGACTGGATTGATATTACAGAATTTGATACAGATTCCAAGTATTCAGATTCAACAGAAATTTATGATGCCCTGATATCTTATATTTTAGATCAATTGCGTACAGACCATGAGTTCAGCAAAAAGATTTATCAATATATGATCAAAGAAGAACTTGTTTCCGGTTCTCAGATTTGCCAAATTCTGTTTGAGCAGGGAATTTTGACAGAGGAAAATGGTGAGCGGACCGCTCTTGCCAACGGCAGCATCAGTTCGTTCGATTTTCTAAGAGATAAAATTAAAAATTTAAAAATCACCCCGGCACAGCTTGCCCTTGATCCCTGTACCGCAAGCTGTGTGATTACAGATGTCAAAACAGGAAACCTTATCGCCTGTGTGACATATCCCGGATATGATACTAACCGGCTGGCAAATACTGTGGATTCTGAATATTTTGAGAGTCTTCAGAAAGATCTGTCTGTACCGCAGTATAATAACGCAACACAGCAGCGGACAGCTCCCGGTTCTACGTTCAAGCCGATCACTGCGGCAGCGGCACTGACCGAAGGCGTTGTGAGCACCAGTGAACAGATTAAGGATGAAGGAGAATATACCAATATTACACCGCCTCCCAAATGCTGGATTTATCCTGGAAGCACACATGGGCGAATCAATATATCAGAGGCGATCAGAGATTCATGCAACTATTTCTTTTATGAGATGGGATACCGCTTAAGCTCTGAAGGCGGCGGCTACAACGAGAATAAAGGTATTGCAGCTCTGCAGAAATACGCGGCATTGTTTGGTCTGGATGAAAAAACGGGTATTGAGATACCTGAAAACGAACCGCAGATTTCCAATGAGTATCCGATTACCTCTGCCATCGGACAGGGAAACCACAACTATACGACTACGCAGCTCGCAAGATATCTGACAGCAGTGGCAAGCAGCGGAAACGTATATAAATTAACACTTTTAAGTAAAGAAACTACCTCTGACGGAGAATTGGTGACGGAATTTAAACCAGAAATTATACGGAATATTACTGAGGTATCTCCGATATCCTGGGAAGCCATTCAAAGCGGTATGCGGATGGTGGTGGAAAATCAAAAATCCTTTAAAAATTTTCCGGTTGCAGTAGCAGGTAAAACAGGTACCGCACAGCAGATAACTACCAGAGCGAACCATGCGCTGTTTTTCGGATATGCTCCCTATGAAAATCCGGAGATTACCATTACTACTCGTATCGCTTACGGTTATACTTCTGCCAATGCAGCAGAAGTGTCCAGCAATATTTTGAAATATTACTTTAATCTCGCAGATGAAAAATCTTTGCTGGATGGACAGGCAGAAGAGATTGAAAGCAATACCAATGGATTTACTGATTAAAGTTTGGAGGGATGAATGTGCCAAAACCAGTGGTTTTAAAAAGCAATAAATATGGAATAAATCTGATTCTGGATAACCATATGGATTTTGAAGAATTATTGAAATGTATCATGGAAAGATTTAAAGAAGCAGAAAGTTTTTTTAAAAATGCGAAGATGGCAATCTCTTTTGAAGGCAGAAACCTGACACAGGAGGAAGAATTTCGTATTGTAGAAACGATTACCGATAATACAAATATAAATATTATCTGTATTTTAGATAATGATGCATTGAAGGAGGAATTAATCAGACAAAAAATCGAACATTTTGAGGAAGAACAGGCTGGAAAAACAGGTGAATTCTATAAGGGAACCCTGCGTTCCGGTCAGGTTCTGGACTGCGAAAGCAGCATTATTATTCTGGGCGATATCAATCCCGGTGCAAAAGTCATTTCCAAGGGAAATATTGTAGTTCTAGGAGCATTAAAAGGAAACGCCTATGCGGGGGCAAATGGCAATGAGCAGGCTTTTGTTGCTGCACTGCAAATGGATCCCATTCAGGTAAAGATCGGGGATGTAATTGGGAGAAGTGCGGATAAAGTGCAGAGTACGAAAAAACGTGGAAGGAAACAGCAGATTCTAATCGAACCACAGGTCGCGATTGTAAAGGATGGAAATATTTATATTGAGCCAATTACAAAGGGACTGTTGAATAATATATAAATATCAGGAGGATATAGTAGATGAGTGAAGTAATCGTTATAACATCAGGAAAAGGCGGCGTAGGTAAGACCACTACCACCGCAAACGTAGGTACAGGTCTGGCACAGTTAGATAAAAAAGTGGTATTAATCGATACTGATATTGGACTCCGCAACCTGGATGTAGTTATGGGGCTGGAAAACCGGATCGTATACAATTTGGTAGATGTGGTAGAAGGAAACTGCCGAATGAAGCAGGCGCTGATCAAAGATAAACGCTATCCCAACCTTTCTTTGCTTCCATCTGCCCAGACTCGGGACAAGACTGCCGTGTCACCAGAACAGATGATAAAACTCATTGATGAATTGAGGGAAGACTTTGACTATATTTTACTGGATTGTCCGGCAGGAATTGAGCAGGGATTCAAAAATGCCATTGCAGGCGCTGATCGTGCATTGGTTGTCACCACTCCAGAAGTATCTGCGATCCGTGACGCTGACCGAATTATCGGACTTCTCGGCGCCAACGACGTAAAAAATGTAGAACTGATTGTCAACCGTCTGCGCATGGATATGGTAAAACGCGGCGATATGATGAATATCAATGATGTCACAGATATTCTTGCCATTGAACTTATCGGCGCTGTGCCAGATGACGAGCAGATTGTTATTTCAACCAATCAGGGAGAACCCTTGGTGGGAAGCGACTGTCTGGCTGGACAAGCATATGCCAATATCTGCCACAGGCTTCTGGGAGAGCAGGTTCCATTTCTTGACTTAGAGGTAAAATCAAGCGTATGGAATAAATTAAAAGATATTTTTAAAAAAAATTAGGAGGAAACCGATATGGGTTTGATGGATTTATTTAAAAGGAAAAATTCCGGTGAAATCGCCAGAGACCGGTTAAAACTGTTATTGGTTTCCGACCGTGCCAACTGTTCTCCGGAAGTAATGGAGAAAATAAAGAATGATATTATCCAGGTCATTTCCAAATATATGGAAATTGACGCAGAAGGGCTGGATATACAAATTACCCAGACGGAATCTGAAGGAAATAACGGAAACGTACCTGCATTGTATGCAAATATCCCAATCAAAGATATGAAACATTCTGCGGATTCCCAATAATTTGATAAATGGAAGGTAAGGAATTTTTTATGTTGAAACAATATCAGATTAGAAACTACAATTTTCGTTTGATTATTTTTGTCACAGTGCTGACGATGCTTGGGATCAGTGTTATCGGCAGTGCGCAGCACTCAGTGCAGAATAAGCAGGTAATGGGACTGATCTTAGGTCTTTTTGTAATGATTGTTGTTTCCCTGATAGATTATTCCTTTATTCTCCGGTTTAGCTGGCTGATTTATTTATTTAATATCGGACTTCTCTCCCTGATTACTTTTCACGTGTTCGGAGACGATGCCGGCGGCGCAGTCCGCTGGATAGAAGTCGGCGGTTTCCGTTTTCAGCCTTCAGAACTTGCTAAAGTATTGTTGATCCTGTTTTTTTCCTGGTTCTTTGGAAAATATTACGAAAACATAAATAAATTTACCTTTATCATATTGTCAGGAGTTCTGATTTTTATTCCCTGGATTATGATTGAACAACAGCCGGACTTGTCTACCAGCATTGTAGTTGCAGTTATTTTTATTGCGCTCTTGTTTTTAAGTGGATTAAGTTATAAAATAATAGCGGGTGTGCTTGCTGTATTGATTCCGGCAGGTTCCTTATTTATCTATCTGATCTTACAGCCCGGTCAGACAATACTGGATAATTATCAATGGAAGCGGATTATGGCATGGCTGCAGCCGGAAAAATATGCAACCGATGCCTATCAGCAGCAAAATTCCATTATGGCTATCGGTTCTGGTTTGTTATGGGGAAAAGGGCTGAACAATGATACTGTATTTTCTGTAAAAAACGGTAATTTTATTCCGGAGCCTCAAACAGATTTCATTTTTGCAGTGGCAGGAGAGGAATTAGGATTTGTAGGCAGTATTGCTATTTTATTGCTGCTGCTTTTCATTGTCATTGAGTGCATTCTGGTTGGAAGAAAAGCAAAAGACCTGTCTGGCCGCCTGATCTGCGGCGGCGTTGCCACATGGATTGGTTTCCAGACTTTTGTAAATATTTGTGTGGTAACTGGAATGATGCCAAATACAGGTTTGCCGCTTCCATTTGTAAGCTATGGACTTACATCCCTGGTAAGTCTTTTTATCGGCATAGGACTTGTCTTAAATGTTGGGCTGCAGCCCTTAAAATACCGAAAGGGGGATTTTTAACGTGAATATTGGATTGATCGCACACGATTCCAAGAAAAAATTAATGCAGAATTTCTGTATTGCCTATCGGGGCATTCTCTGCAAAAATGATCTCTATGCAACCGGAACTACTGGCAGGCTGATCGAGGAAGTCACCAACCTGTCCATCCATAAATATCTTGCCGGACATCTGGGAGGCTCCCAGCAGCTTGCTGCACAGATAGAGCATAATCAAATTGATCTGGTGATTTTTCTCAGGGACCCTGTTACGCCGAAGTCTCATGAGCCAGATGTAAATAATACGGTACATTTATGTGATATGTATAATATTCCACTGGCAACAAACCTTGCAACAGCGGAATTACTGATTAAGTCATTAGACAGAGGAGATTTAGAGTGGCGTGAGATGTACAGATAAAAACAAAAACTTTTCAAATAGAACAGCATTACGTTCACGGACTGCTGTATTGCTTCTGGCATTGTCCTTGTCTATATCAGCTGGCTGCGGACAGGAAGTAACCATTGAAAACCCATATGACGTGTATGAAAGCCCAAGAGCCTATGGACTGAATACCACCATAAACAGCAGCAGTGATACATCTTTTTTTGCAGAAAATCTCTGTGTTGCAGATAGCCAGGATAAACTTAGCGGAGATGTCACAGCAGCTTTATCCGAAGCAGCCGGATTGTTCAATATTCAGGAAAATACATTGGAATTTGGAAAAAATATTCATCAGCGCCTCTATCCGGCAAGCACCACTAAAATTTTAACTGCATATACAGCATTGAAACATGGAGATCTTGCCGCAACAGCTACTGTGACAGAGGCAGAACTACAGTTGGAAGAAGGTTCTACTGTCTGCGGACTTTCTGTCGGCGACACCCTCAGCCTGGAGGAATTACTGTATGGACTGATGCTTTGCAGCGGAAACGATGCCGCTAATGTAATAGCTGATTTGGTATCTGGCAGCTCTGAAGAATTTGCAAAACTAATGAATCAGGAGGCACTGGCTCTTGGAGCTACCAATTCCCATTTTGTCAATCCGCATGGATTGCACCATGAAGACCATTATACGACAGTATACGATATGTATCTGATTTTCCAGGCCGCATTACAGGAAAAACAGTTTGTAGAAGTTATCAGCAGCCAGAGCCATACTGGAATAATCACCAATGCTTCCGGTGAAACAGCAAGTAAGGAATGGATCAATACCAACAAATATCTGAATGGTGAAGAAACTGTTCCAGAGGGCGTTCAGGTAATAGGGGGCAAAACTGGAACTACCAATGCCGCTGGGTACTGTCTGGTATTGTACAGCCAAAAAGGAGGCACTATTCCTTATATTTCAATTGTTTATAAATCAGACAGCCGTGAAAACCTGTATCTGGAGATGACAGAATTGTTAGAAAAAATTTCAAAATAGCAGTTGAATTTTCTGTCAATATATACTATAATTACTTTATGAAAATACACTGCTATCTGTAAAATAGATAAATAGTAATTGAATTTTCTGTTTCGCTTTATCTGTTTTGCACAAATACAGTTAGGACTAGGAGGAGATTGTCATGATACAAATTATAGCTGGGGAAAAAGGAAAAGGAAAGACAAAACATCTGCTGGAGAAGGTAAATGAATCGGTAAAATCAGCTACCGGCAATATCGTTTATCTGGATAAAAGCCAGAAACATATGTATGAATTGAGCAATAAAGTCCGTTTGATTAATGTTTCGGAGTACTTAATTTCCAATTGTGATGAATTCTTAGGATTTCTTTGCGGTATTCTTTCGCAGGATCACGATTTGGAAGAGATGTATTTAGACAGTTTCCTAACCATTGCAATGATAAAAGGGGAAGAACTTACACATGCAATTACAAAATTAGAAGACATCAGCTCAAAATTCAATGTCAATTTTGTATTGAGTATTTCCATAAACGAAAACGATTTACCGGAGTGTACCAAAGGTAAAGTAATTATGTCCTTATAACATGTAACAGAAGATAAAGGGGTTATCGTAAATGCCGATAGCCCCTTCTTATGTGACGTTTTGAGATTCTCCATTTTGCAATTGCCAGTGCCAAAAGAACCTGCTGTAAAAGCATCCGGGTCTAATCGCACAAGATTACATCAGGAACATTCATTATTCCCAGTGCAATCTTATTTTCCCAACGCAATCTGTTTGCAATCTCCTCATATTAGGATTCATTCATGGAACGAATTCTTCCAAATACACTACATAAATACAGACCGCCAATTCCCACAATTCCATAAACTATCCTGGTAATCCAGCTCATATCACCAAACAAAAAGGATACCAGATCAAAGCGAAATAATCCAATTAAGCCCCAATTAATGGCTCCGATAATCACAAGTGCTAATAACGTATAATCCAAACCTTTGGTATTCATTATGCATTACCTCCTTTTACATGGATATAGTATTGCCTTTTTAAAAAAAATCATGCACGGAATTCATGGCAGTCTTGAGTTTATTTTCTGAAAATGATAGAATAATTAGGCAGCACTTACAGTATTTTTTTTGAAAATCTATTATAGAAACAGGACTTAAATTTTTATGGCAAAACAAAATAAAAAAATTATTAAATTTCATAGAATGTCTCAGTTTAATATCGGAGTTATTATTTTCCTGATTATTTTTATCTACCTGGTATATAATATTTTCCAATATTTTACTGTTGAAAAAATCGCGGTCTATGAAGTTTCACAAGGAACGATTACTCAGAACAATATTTATACCGGAACCATTCTTCGTCAGGAAAAAATATACACAGCAGAGAAATCTGGCTATATTAATTACTACAATAAAGATGCATCCAAGGTAGGCGTCAGCAGTTATGTGTATTCGATTGATGAAACTGGAAATTTTTATAAAGATATTCGTTCCAGAAATGACGGACAGTTATTTTCTGATAAAAATTCCTACAAGGAACTGGAAAAAACTGCTGCTAATTACGTCAACGACTACTCTGACCATACTTTTTACCAGGTATATTCCTTTCAATATGATATGGAAGCAAAATTGATGGAAGAAATTAATGAAAAGGCATTGTCAAGTCTGGAAAACTCCGGCAATCAATACAGCAGCCTGCACATCTTTCGGGCTGCAGAACCAGGTGTAGTAGTTTATAACACAGACGGGCTGGAAAATATTACGGTTGATAATTTTTCAGCAGATATATTTGACGAATCTTCCCATAGCAAAAACAACCTGATGGCAAGAGAGCAGGTGATGGCAGGAGATCCGGCGTATAAATTAATTACCAGCGAAATTTGGAATCTTGTGATTCCGATAGAGGAATCACTTGCCAAAGAATTATCAGAAGAAAACAATTTAAAAGTAAAATTTAAAAAAGACAATTCCACAGCCTGGGGTGCGTCCAGCATTATAAATAGAGATAATAAATCTTATCTTGTACTGAATTTTCAGAATTCCGGACTTCGTTATGCTACAGACCGTTATCTGGAAATTGAATTATTAAGATCCGATACCAGTGGACTGAAGCTTCCCAATACTGCGCTGACAGAGAAAAACTTCTTCCTGATCCCGAAAAATTATCTAACCAAAGGCGGAAATGACAATTCTAATGGGGTTATGCGCCGGTATGAAAATGAGGAAGGGGAAACCGTGACAGAATTTGCCTCTGTTGTAGTGGCAGAAGAGACCGAAGAAATGTATTACATAGATGGAAATGACATATCTGCCGGAGATGTCATTCTAAAAATGGACTCCAATGAAACTTTCATTCTCAGAGAGCAGAAACCACTGCAGGGGGTTTACAATATTAATCGGGGATATGCTGTGTTCCGCAAAGTTGAGATTTTATATCAAAATGAAGAATATACCATAGTCAACACGGGAACCAACTTTGGAATTTCCCTGTATGACCATATCGCATTGGACGCATCGGCGATTACAGAACATCAACTGATACAGTAAAAGGAGGCACTTTCATGATAAAGGAAAATTTAGAACTAGTACGTCAAAATATTAAGAATGCATGTGAAAAGGCAGGCAGAAGACCTGATGAAGTGACATTGATCGCAGTAAGCAAGACCAAACCAGTTTCTATGATAAAAGAAGCATATTCGGCTGGCAGCAGAGAATTCGGTGAAAATAAGGTTCAGGAAATCATGGACAAGTATCCACAGCTTCCATCAGATATCCATTGGCACATGATCGGCCATCTTCAGAGAAATAAAGTGAAGTATATCATTGATAAAGCTACACTCATTCATTCTGTCGATTCTTTACGTCTGGCAGAAGAAATCAGCAGTCAGGCAGAAAAGAAACAGGTCACCGCCAATATTCTGATAGAGATAAATATTGCTCATGAAGAAAGCAAATTCGGTATTTCCAGAGAAGAGGCAATCCAACTGGTAAAAAATATTGCTAAATTACCTCATATTTCTGTGAAAGGACTTATGACAATTGCACCATTTGTGACGAATCCGGAAGATAATCGTAAATATTTTCGCCAAATTCGAGAATTATCTGTTGACATAGCAAAAGAAAACATTGATAATGTAACTATGTCTATTCTTTCCATGGGTATGACAGGCGACTATATGGTGGCAATTGAAGAAGGAGCCACTATGGTTCGGGTTGGAACAGGAATTTTTGGCGAAAGAAATACACAAGGAGATTAGTATGGGAATGTTAGATAAATTTTTGGACGTCATGAGATTAAATTCAGATGATGATGATTTCTATGATGATGACTATTATGACGAAGAGGACTATGAAGAGGAAAAGTCTAAGAAAAAGAGTCGTTCCAGAGACAAAGATACAGACCAGAATGACAGCTACGAGGAAAAAAAGCTGCGTTCTGTTAAAAGCAGTTCAAAAGTTACCCCCATGCGTCCTTCTAAAAAGATGACTGGTTCAGGCATGGAAGTTTGTGTGGTAAAGCCTACGAATGTGGAAGATGCCCGTGAGATCACAGAAACATTGCTTTTAAACAGAACGGTTGTTCTGAATGTAGAGGGACTGGATGTAGAGACAGCACAGCGTATTATTGATTTTACTTCTGGCTCCTGTTTTGCTATTAATGGAAACCTGCAGAAAATTTCAAATTTTATATTCATTATTACACCGCCAAGTGTAGATATTTCTGGTGATTTTGCAGATATAATGGATGCGTTTGATTTGCCTTCTATTCAGACAAAGTTTTAGGAAATAACCAATTATGACAAAGGAAGAAACATTATTGGCAAAGCGTTTTGTTGATTTATCCAGGCAGGCACAGCAGAAAGGCATTGTCATATTCAGTGAATTTTTAAATTTGAATGAATTGAATATTTTCAGACAGGAAATTTCTAACTTACATTCCAGTTATGACATTTTCGGTGGATATGAATTGAGTGAGCGTCAGATGATAGCATTTATACCTGATGCTCTTTGTTATACCTGGAATTATCCTATTTCCTGCCTGAAAATTACCCCTGTAAACAAAAAATTTGCAGAAGCGCTGAGCCACCGTGACGTACTTGGCAGTTTTATGAGCCTTGGAATTGAACGTTCCAAACTTGGCGATATTCTATTAGATGAAACTGTAATTTACGTATTTTGCCAGGAAAAGCTGGCAGATTTTTTCTGTTCAGAACTTACTTCTATCCGTCACACTACGGTAAAAATTGAACCATTTTTTCCAAATGATTTAAACCTTTTGCCCAAAACTGAAACTGCAGAGGGCGTTATTGCCTCTAACCGTTTGGACAGTATCATTGCCTGTATCTGCAAAGTTTCCCGTTCTCTTGCAAGTCAATGGATCAAAGAGGGAAAAGTCTTTCTTAATAACCGTGAAACATTGCACCCCTCTGCTGAATGTCAGGCTGGAACACTAATCTCTGTTCGTTCCATAGGAAGATTCCGCTTTCTGGAATGTCTGGGAGAAACACGTAAGGGACGATTAAAAATAAAATATGATAAATATATCTGAGTATTATCATTAAAGCAGGGCGCACTTAGAATTGTATATGAAATTCGAAAAATTACTGAGTTACGCAATTACCTATATCATTAAAATAGTGAAAGGAATACCATTTATGGCAAAAACAATTACAGTATCTTATCAAGGACTTCCTAATTATGAAATAGAAATTGAAAAAAATTTTTCATTACTTCCGGAAAAGCTGGTCAATTTAGGTTACGGCAATAATAAAGTATGCATCATTACAGATTCCAATGTAGCTCCTCTATATTTGGAAAAAATAAAATCATTGATGGCCTCTGTATTCACTTTTTGTACTTCTTTTATCTTTGAGGCAGGAGAAAGCAATAAAAACACTGATACAGTTGGACGTGTCTATGAACACTTAATTCAACATCAGTTTGACCGCAAGGATCTTCTTGTTGCACTGGGTGGGGGAGTAGTGGGAGACCTCACAGGCTTTGCAGCTGCAACTTATCTGCGCGGCATCGATTTTATTCAGGTGCCGACCACTTTACTGGCACAGACCGACAGCAGTATCGGTGGAAAAACAGGTGTAGACTTTATGCAGTATAAAAATATGGTAGGCGCTTTTTATATGCCACGGCTGGTATATATGAATATTTCTGCATTAAAATCTCTTCCAGATAGACAATTTTCTGCCGGAACCGCAGAATTGATAAAACATGGTTTTATCAAAGACCAGGCTTATACACATTTTATCCAGGAACACAGCCATGAAATTGTGGACCAGGATTATTATGCCATGGAGGAAATGATTTATCGAAGCTGCCAGATTAAACGTGCTGTAGTAGAACGCGATCCAAAAGAACAGGGGGAACGTGCGCTGTTAAATTTTGGGCATACGATCGGGCATGCCATAGAAAAGCTCTCAGATTTTTCTCTTTACCATGGAGAATGCGTCGCACTTGGCATGGTCAGCGCTGCTTATATTTCCCTCCGAATCGGCAATCTTACCGAAGAAGACCTGAATAAGATAGAAAAAACCATTCAAAGCTTCCGTCTGCCTGTCAGGCTCACAGATTTTTCTTGCTCAGCAGAAGAAATCCTGGCTGCAACAAAATTGGATAAGAAAATGGAATCTGGAAAAATAAAGTTCATCTTACTGAAATCTCTTGGGGAAGCTTATATCACAAAGGAATTAACAGACGAAGAGATATTATCTGGTATTTCATATATTTTATAAGAAAAAGAGGTTATTTATGCGAAAAAAAAGAAATAGTTTTGCAATTTTTATCTGCAGTACAATCGTTTTATTATTTTTAGATCAATTCACAAAATATTTAGCATCCGCGCATTTAAAAGACGGAGGTCCTCTGATCCTGATTCCAGGAATATTTCAGCTGCATTATCTGGAGAACCGCGGCGCCGCATTTGGAATGATGCAGGGGATGAAGCTCTGGTTTGTTATAGGAACCATTCTTTTACTTGGAATTATTATTGTCCTTTATTGGCGTTCTCCTATGGAATCAAAATTCAAATGGGCAAGACTTACCATGATATTTTTAACGGCAGGAGCCCTTGGAAACCTTGTGGATCGTCTACGGCTGAATTATGTAGTCGATTTTTTTTACTTTGAATTGATCAATTTTCCAATATTTAATGTAGCAGACATTTATGTAACCTGCGGCATGTGTCTATTAATTTTGCTGGGATTTTTCTACTATAAAGAAGAAGATTTTGAGAAATTATTTTCTTCTGACAAAAAGCATAACGAAGAGGAAAAGATATGACACAGGACTTTGTAATATCTTCAGACCAGGAATCTGAAAGACTTGATAAAGTATTATCTCTATGGAATCCGGATATGTCTAGATCTTTTTTTCAAAAATTAATCAAAGATGGCCAGATATTAGTGAACGGCATTTCACGTAAAGCAAATTATCGGGTAGAAGAGGGCGATGCTATCTCTGTCACCATTCCAAAGGCACAGGAAATTGAAATTATGCCTGAAAACATACCTCTGGATATTCTTTATGAAGATACTGATATTTTGATTGTAAATAAGCCCAAAGGGATGGTGGTTCATCCCGCTGCAGGTCATTTTTCTGGTACATTGGTCAATGCTGTAATGTATCACTGCAAAGACAGCCTTTCTGGAATTAATGGAAAAATCCGTCCTGGCATTGTCCACCGAATTGATATGGACACTACTGGCGCATTAATCATCTGCAAAAATGATAATGCACATATTAAAATCGCGGAACAAATCAAAGCACATTCTGTTACCCGCCGTTATCTAGGTATTGTAAAAGGAATCGTGGCTCAAGATTCCGGAATTATCAACGGTCCCATTGGCAGACATCCAATAGACCGAAAAAAAATGTCTATTAATGAACGCAATGGAAAAAGAGCTGTCACACATTACCGGGTACTGCAGCGCTTCTCCAGCCATACTTATCTGGAATTTGAACTGGAAACTGGACGTACACATCAAATCCGTGTCCACATGGCAAGCATTGGGCATCCGCTTCTGGGAGACTCTGTATATGGAAATGGAAAAAATTCCTGGAAACTACAGGGACAGACTCTGCATGCTGCCGTAATCGGGTTTCTTCATCCTTCAACCGGCAAGTATCTGGAAGTAGCAGCACCATTGCCAGAATATTTCCAGGCTTTACTGAAAAAAACACTTTAATAAGATAAATTGTGTGTACTTTTTTCGGAAAATGTATTATAATTATAGTATCGTATTTGTTCGAAGAACAATAAGATTTATGCAGAAAGGTGGGCAACTCTATGGGAAAATTTGTAATCACAATTGGAAGACAGTTTGGCAGCGGCGGTCTTGATGTTGGACGTATGCTTTCAGACAATTTAAAAGTAAAATGTTATGATAAAGAATTACTTGCAATGGCAGCAAAGGAGAGCGGTCTCTGTCAGGAAATCTTTGAAAATCATGATGAGAAACCTACCAACAGCTTTCTCTATTCTCTGGTTATGGATACATATTCTGTAAGCGGTTATACTTCAGCTCCATTTCTTGACATGCCACTGAATCACAAAGTATTTCTGGCGCAATTTGAAACAATCAAAAAACTTGCAGAAAAAGAATCTTGTATCATTGTTGGAAGATGTGCGGATTATGCGCTTGCAGAACATCCCAATTGCCTGAACGTTTTCATTCATGCAGATAAGGAATTCCGTATCAACCATATTATGGAGACCTTTCATCTTACCCATGACAAAGCGGCAGATATGATTCACAAAACCGATAAAAAGCGGGCAAGTTACTATAACTATTATTCCAGTAAAAAATGGGGCGACTCCAGAAGTTATCACCTAACTTTAGACAGCAGCCACATTGGACTGGAAGGCTGCTGTGAGATGATATTGAATTATATGGATGTCCGCAAAAAGAATTTGCACAAATAGCAACTCCTGAAGACAAAGCAGGGGCTGTTGCAAAATAGCTGTTATATAATATATGGAGTTTGGATTGTACGAGTTTTAACCATGTATTGTATATTAAGCTGCATTTTGCAACAGCCCTTATTATTTTTACCACATCGGCAGTCAATATGCTATTGAATATTTTATATGGCGATCAAAACACTTATTACTCAGAATGAATTTACGCCTGCTGTGTCAGACTTTCAGACACACTTTAGTCCTCGTGAAATATGCTTCCTGAAAATTTTCCTGCCAGTTTTCTGCGTTCATCATCAATAGCAGCATAGTGCTGACGGGTTGTTTCTACACTTTTATGCCCCAAAGCGTCCGCGACCAGATAAATATCCCCGGTTTCCTTATACAAATTTGTTCCATAAGTACTTCGCAGCTTATGCGGCGTTATCTTCTTATTAATATTTGCCGCACTGGTATATTTCTTTACCAGTTTTTCTACCGCACGAGTAGTAAGCCTACTGTATTTTAATGACAAAAAAAGAGCGTTTTCCTGTTCTGGAAGAGCTTTTTTTTCTAAAAGAGGGCGTTCCGTTTCCAAATAGTCCAACAAGGCATCCGCAACCTCATCTCCAAAATAAATCATGGATTCATTACCGCCTTTTCGTACCACACGCATTCCTTTATTTTTAAAACTGATATCTGAAACATCCAAACCTACGCATTCAGAAACTCGTATCCCTGTTCCTAACAATAATGTTAAAATAGCAATGTCACGATATTTCGTCTTCTGGTGTGCTGCTAGCTGCCTGGCCGTCAGAGAATTTCCACTTTCCACCACAGAAATCAATTCGGCAACTTCATCCTTATCTAAGCGGATAATATTTTCCTTATGTTTTTTGGGCGTTTCAATCATGGAAGGAGCATTTGTCTTGATAAATTCTTTCTTAAAGTAATAATTGTACATAGTTCGAAGTGCTGAAAGCTTTCTGGACTTGCCTTTTTCCCCGTTGGTAATTGCATGACCATTCTCCTTTTCATAATAGGAAAGATAAGAAAGATATTCTTCAATATCTACGGGAGTCATCTCATCCAAAACCTTAAGAGGAATGTCATGCATTGACATCTTCTGATAAACAGGATTATTTTCCTGGATAAATTCAAAAAACAGACGGATATCATAGCCGTAAGACAATCTGGTTCTGGATGAGGTATTTCTGGTATCAAGATAACGAAAAAAATCACTGCAGAACTTAGGAAGTTCCTTTAATAAAATCTGCAGTTTATGTTTATTTTCTAAATTAA
Organism: Lachnospiraceae bacterium; assembly: GCA_910575075.1. Taxonomy (GTDB): domain Bacteria; phylum Bacillota; class Clostridia; order Lachnospirales; family Lachnospiraceae; genus Petralouisia. The sequence continues at coordinate 336,463 of CAJTCY010000001.1, read as the reverse complement.
TCTGTTCAACATAGTCCATATCGCAAGTTCCTTTCTGAGAAGACTTAAATAATCCCTAATCCGCAGTATTTGTCAAATTCGTAAGTAGTTTCAGTTCGTAAAATCAACATTTCGCGAACTGATATCTCCATAATTCCCTATCACTCTTTCTATAGTTTATCTATAGAAAATATAGCAAATTATTATATATCCATTATTTAGCAGATGTCATTCGAATCCAGCAAAATGGTAAAAGGCCCGTCATTCAGTAATGAAATTTTCATATCTGCACCAAAAGAACCTGTCTCTACCACAGGGATTTGTTTCTGACATTCAGAAATTATATATTCATACATCATATTAGCAAAATTCGGCTCACCAGCTTTTATAAAAGAAGGTCGGTTTCCTTTTTTACAATCTGCATATAAAGTAAATTGTGAAATTAATAACAATTCACCGGAAACATCTCCAAGAGAAAGATTTGTTTTTCCATTTTCATCTTCAAAAATCCTCATTCCAACCAGTTTGCGGACCATTTTATCTGCGATTTCTTTTGTGTCTCCATTTGCAACACCGACAAACACTAAAAATCCCTTTTGTATTTTTCCAATCATGCGTCCCTGTACCTCTACAGAGGCATGACTTACACGTTGAATTAAAAATCTCATAAAAATTCCTTTCTCTAATATGATCTTACAAAACCATATTCGCTAATAACCTTAGCAATTCTCTCTTGTACAATCTTTGCAATGTCAATGGTTTTTAAATTTTTATATTCTTCATACAGCAAAGGCTTCAGATAATGTACCTGCGTCGTTACCTTACCAAGCGTATAACTGTTAAATACCTTATAAGAATCAATCAACGCAACAGGAACAATTGGAGCCTTTGACTTCAATGCACATTTAAAGCATCCCGCCTTAAAGGACCCCATTTTATTTTTATTGTTAAACATATAATCTCCTTCTGGAAAAATAATATATCTCCGTCCTTCCTTTACCTCTTCCGCCACTTCGTTCAGCACAGTCATTGCCTGACGAACATCATTGCGGTCCAGGCGTTTTCCCTGTACCAAATCCACAATCTCACTTACCAATATTTGATTTGACTTCAGCTTGTCCATAACAAAGGAACAAGGTTTTTTATGGGTGATCATAATACCAAGGGCATCATATTTTCCTTGATGATTTGGATACATAATATATCCACCGTCTTTTGGAAGATTATCTTCACCATAAAATCTCGTGTGAATATGCCCTGTTCTTTTCATTAACTCTATTGCATGACATACCAGACTATAACGTTTCTTCTCAGAATATTTCTCAGGATGGTTTGCCTGATAACGCATTTTAGGAATCATGTAAGGCGCCCGAAACAAATTCATAAAAATAACATAAAAAAGTTTAATCATTTCTCTATCTCCTGTATACATATATCCTTATTATTATAAAATGATTTCCTAAAAAACACAATATTTAACTTCTTTAAGTTTTTCCATTTTCTATTTGCTTACTTTCACCGCCACAAATCTCTTTCACCTAAGTTGCAGAAGGATATTGTATGCTGGAGTAATTGATACACCTGTGATATAATATCAGTACCGAAAAATTCAGCAGAACGAACTCATCACGAATAAAAACTATATCTTTTCTAACGATAGATATGGTAAAAGAGCAAAAAATGTATCAATGCTTTCAATAACTAATTGGACGTGCTAAATAGTACATAAAATGGAGGAAATAATGAAAAATAAACTTATAATTATATTTTATCTTGGATCTATAGTATTAAATAGCTGTACGAATAAGATACAGGAAAATTCTGTCTTGGACGAGACACGCTATGTCGGTGAATATCTGGATTCTGATAACGATGAAACAAATCTTGAAATAGCAAAATGTGAAAATGGTAACTATAAGGTACAGATCGGAATTTACCGTTTAACCTCATTACAAGACGGTGTCGGGGAACTGACATCAGATGGAATAAAGTTCACCGCAACAGATGCTGCTGGCAATCCTATCAGCGGTATAATTACAGTCAAGAATCAGACAGCAACTGTTACATTTACAAATTCAACATGGGATTACCTGAAAAGCGGCTCCTCCTATAAATACACAAAATTTTCTGATAATCCGAAGATTGATAATGAATAATCAAAAGATTTCTCTGAAAGCATATTATTTTAACTCATAGGAATAATATGGAACAATAAGAAACTGACCGGTATGAATTGTATCTCCTTTTAAATCATTCAAGGACTTTATCTCTGTTACATATTCCTGAATATTATCATATTCCTCTGTTACGTATTCTGACGCAATACTCCATAAAGTATCCCCATTTCTAATCTCCACACTGGTATAATATTTATAAAAACATGTCTTTTCTGCCGCTTTACTTCTACTGGAAAAAAAAATACCACTTACTGTTAAGATACAGATAACAATAAAAATTCCTATATATAAAATCCAAAGATCTCGATTATACTGGTATCTATTCTGAAACAAAGTTCGTTTTCTGTATTTCATAATGTTCCTCCTATAACAATAATATTTTAAAAGAACACTTATTCAGAACATATATTCCAAACGTTTGTTTATATGATTATAAGTCAAGAACATACATTTGTCAATAAAATTGCGAACAAATTTTCGGAATATGTGTTTGCATTTTATTGCAATATGTGTTATGATAAATATAAAATAAATATTTTTCATGTTTCTAAATGATAAATACGATGAAATTCAGATACAAATGTTCAGGAGGTTAAGATTATGGCATATGGAAAAATTAGTGATAAACAGAAAGAAATCTTAGAATATATCAAAAGTGAGATCTTAAACCGAGGCTATCCCCCAGCAGTACGGGATATATGTGAGGCAGTTCATTTAAAATCCACTTCTTCTGTTCATTCTCACCTGGAAACTCTGGAGAAAAACGGATATATCCGCAGAGATCCAACAAAACCAAGAGCTATTGAAATCATAGATGATACATTTAATCTTAGCCGACGGGAAGTAGTAAACGTTCCTCTTCTTGGTCGCGTAGCTGCCGGAGAGCCTCTGCTTGCCGTGGAAAATATAGAGAGCTACTTTCCTGTTCCGGCAGAATATATGCCTAATGAAGAAGCGTTCATGTTAAGAGTCAAAGGGGAAAGTATGATTAATGCAGGTATTTTTGATGGAGACACCATTCTTGTAAAACGTCAATCCACGGCGTCTGATGGAGATATGGTGGTAGCGCTTGTAGAAGATTCTGCGACAGTGAAAACATTTTATAAAGAAAAAGATCATTACCGCCTGCAGCCGGAAAATGATACTATGGAGCCGATTCTTGTTGATGAGTGTACAGTTCTTGGAAAAGTATTCGGGGTATTCCGCTTCTTCTGAAAATAAAAAATAATACCCCTGACAAAATTGAGTTTGTCAGGGGTGAGAATAAAACTCTATAACTCTTCTACTGCTATTTTTCGGCCATCTGTCCAGATTTTTTCTAAATCATAAAAGAGACGATCTTCTTTTGAAAATATATGAACAATGATGTCACTATAATCCATAAGAATCCAGGTAGAATTTCGATTTCCTTCAATTTGCTTTGGGTTATGTCCTGTTTTTGCCAGCTCTTCCTCCACTGCATCTACCATCGCCTGAATTTGGCTGCTGTTTGTTCCCGTTGCAATAATAAAATAATCTGCTAACGGAGAAATTTCGCTGATCTCAATTACCCGCAGTTCTTCTGCCTTTTTCTCACTCAATGCATGGCAGGCAGACCTTGCCATTTCCCGTGAAGTATCCATGTTCATTCCCTCCTTCTATCTCAGTTTTATTTGGAATTTATTTGATTTCATAAAATATTGGTATAAGAACACCTTTTGCTGTGATCTTACTACAGTTGTTTAACGGTAATATATGGTATCTGTTAAGACGCTTATATCAGGTTCTCATTTTGTATTCATTCTTATAAAATTCATAAGTTTTCATGGTTAGAGGATCTAATTCCCCTTCTTTTTCCTTCAGATATTCCAACGTATCTGAAAGAATCTGCATCATAGTTTTATCCAGGTTTTCAAATGCCATCCTCCGTATTTCTTCCAAATTGGGAGCTTTTTTCCGATTTGGTTCAATATAATCCGCAATATAAATAATTTTATCTAATTCATTCATATCTGGTTCTCCGGTAGTATGCACCTGAATTGCATGAAGAACTTCTGCATCGTTTACTTCATAAATTTTTTTTGCATAGTACGATCCTAATTTTGCATGAAGCAGAAAAGGACTGTGTTTTTCCGCCGCACTCATAGGAATATGATATTTTTTACATAACTTTATTTTTTTTTCGTTAGGAATACATTTTGCACAGTCATGAAGAAGCCCGGCATACATTGCTTTTTCAACATCTGCATGATGTGCCATTGCTAATGCTGCCGCAGTATACATAACTCCCAGGGTATGTGTATACCGCTCTTTATCCAGTTCCTTTTTCAATTTCTTTTCTATCTCTATCCGCTTCATAATTCCTCCATTCTGCACAACTTAAGTGCAAAAATGAGATTACTCAAAATACAACTTATTTTTTCGAATATATGCTTCTACCTCTTTCGGCAATAAATAACGAATAGTCTGCCGTTCCTGTGTTCGGCGGCGAATTTCCTGGGAAGAAACTTCCAGACTCGGTGTATCCAAAGGATAGAATTTATCTGGATATTTCTTGTTCAGATATGCAATATACTGAAAAAACTCTTCCTGCCGCTGATGTTTCCGGTAAGCCGCCAAGATCTTGCAATTTCTTAAAATTAAATCCGGATTTTTCCAGGTTTGGAAATCAAACAAAGAATCTGCTCCCAAAATAAAATACAGATCTGAATTTTTATAATTTTGTTTTAATTTTTTAATTGTAAGAAATGTATAGCTGGTCTCAGATGATTGAATCTCGATTTGATTTAAAACAAACCATGGATTATCTGCAATTGCGAGAGAAACCATTTCACATCGATGAACAGCGTCTGTAATCTGTTGTTTATGACGTAAGGGAGAATGTCCGGTAGGAATGAACATTACCTGATCCAGAGAATACTGCTCTCGTGCATTTTCTGCAATCACCAGATGTCCATTATGAATAGGATTGAATGTCCCTCCCATAATTCCGATTCGTTTTGCATCCCTTATGGATTCATTTTTTTGTTCTGTTTCCATTTTATTTCCTTTGCTATTGTGGAAGCTGAATTTTGGAGTCCTTTTTCGCAGGGCGGTATAATACGATTTTCTTTCCTATTACGTGGACAACCTGTGACCTGGTTCGTTCTGCAAGAATTTCTGCCAGTTCCTTTGGTTCATCAAAACAATTTTTTAGTACAGAAAGTTTCACTAACTCACGTTTTTCCAGCGCCTCATCTACTGCAGTTACCATCTCCGGAGTAAGGCTTGATTTTCCTATTTGAAAAATAGGTGTTATATTACTGGCAAGGCTTTTTAAATAAGCGCGTTGTTTACTGGTCATAGCCATGTGTTCCTCCAATCTGTTATTTATAGTAATCAAATTCCAACCCATACATCCGAACAGTATCGCCTTCTGAAATTCCCTGTTTCTCTAAGTTTTCAAGAATTCCTTGTTCCCGGAGAAATCTTTGGAAAAACAAAAATCCCTTCTCAGATTCAATATTAGTGTAACCCAGCATCTTTTCTATCTTAGGTCCTTCTACCACATAAACATTGTCTTGCGCATCATATTCCACGGTATAGGATTCTTCCTGGGAAACAGTTGTTTCAGGGAAGAACTCCTGCTCATAAATGATAGGGGCATCATCCATTTGCGTCAGTAATTCATTTACATAATATAAAAGCTCTTTTATTCCTTGCCCACTGACAGCAGAAATTGGAAAAACCTGAATTCCTTTCGTTTCAAATTCTTGTTTCAGAGCTGGAAGTGCACTTTCAGATTCATCATAGATTGCATCAATTTTATTTGCGGCAATCACCTGAGGCTTTTTTAAAAGTTCTGAGTTATATGCTTCAAGCTCTTTGTTGATGGCATAGATATCCGCAATTGGATCACGCCCTTCCACAGAAGCTGCATCTACAATATGAATCATGACTCGGGTACGTTCAATATGTTTTAAGAAGGCATGTCCCAGACCAACGCCCTCTGAAGCTCCTTCAATCAGCCCTGGGATGTCAGCAATTACAAATCCTCCGGCATCTTCTAAGTCAACCACACCCAGATTAGGATTCAATGTGGTGAAATGATAATTGGCAATTTTAGGACGCGCATTGCTGACTCTGGAAAGCAGCGTAGATTTTCCTACATTAGGAAATCCCACCAGTCCTACATCTGCAATCACCTTCAGTTCCAAACGGACTTCAAGTTCAATGCCAGGCTGACCAGGCTGGGCATACTTAGGCGCCTGCATGGTTGCTGTCGCAAAATGCTGATTTCCAAGTCCTCCTTTTCCGCCGCGAAGAATCACCTGTCTCACATTGTCACCTGACATATCAGCAATCACTTTGTCTGTAGCCGCATCTCTTATAATGGTTCCCTGGGGGACTTTCACAATCATATCTTCACCGCTTTTACCATGACAGTTCCTTTTGCCGCCCTCTTCCCCGTTTCCGGCCGCGTACTTCCTCTTGTGCCGAAAATCTGCGAGAGTATTCAAACCTCGGTCGACCTGAAAAATCAGATCTCCGCCGTGGCCGCCATCGCCTCCGTCTGGTCCACCGTTAGGGACATATTTTTCCCGGCGGAAAGACACATGTCCATCACCGCCTTTTCCTGATTTTATGATAATTTTCGCGCTGTCTGCAAACATTGTATTTTACCTCATGAAAAGAATAGACCCGGCTATTCAGTCGAGTCTATCAGTCGTATTGTGCATTACCCTTTAGCATAAAATTTATTCATTACTTGCCACTGGATATACGGAAGCCTGTTTCTTATCTCTTCCTTTTCTTTCAAATCTCAATACACCATCAACCTTGGCAAATAAGGTATCGTCTCCGCCAATTCCCACATTCACACCAGGATGAATCTTAGTTCCACGCTGTCTATATAAAATATTCCCAGCTTTTACAAACTGTCCGTCAGCTCTTTTCGCACCTAATCTCTTTGATTCAGAATCTCTGCCGTTCTTAGTAGAGCCAACTCCCTTTTTATGTGCGAAAAATTGAAGGTTCATATTCAACATGTCTTACACCTCCTTGAATAAAAGCATAATATACTCTGTTCCGTAATTTTTTTGTATTCCCTGTAAGCCTAAAACCAATGAACGAATCAACAGCACCGACTCTGATGAATAACCATCTTTCAACGAAAAATCAATCAAGCCACTTTCTGAATCTGTGACTAATTCAAACTCATCTGAAACAAGATATTCTACAGAATTAATAGTATTGATTACCAATGCAGATACAGCAGAACATACAATATCTTCTCCTGAAATAGCGAATCCCGCATGTCCCTTACATTGAAATGCTGTGTATTCTTCCAATTGATTCTTATAGATCGTTACATTGATCATAGTAAATCCTTATCCACTAAGCATTAATCTTTTCAATTTTTACCTTGGTAAAGGACTGTCTGTGACCGTTCTTCTTGTGATAACCGGTTTTTCTCTTATACTTATACACGATAATTTTCTTACCTCTGCCGTTCTCTACTACAGAAGCTTCTACCGTCGCATTAGCTGCGTCAGATCCGACCTTTAAAGAACCGTCGCTTACCGCTAATACGTTGTCAAAAGTAACTTTCTCACCAGCTTCAACGCCAAGCTTTTCAATGGTAATGATATCGCCTTCGGAAACTTTATACTGCTTACCACCTGTTGCTATAATTGCGTACATATGGCACCTCCTATTTATCATTACTCGCCAGTTACGGTGCTGCTAAGCAGACTTACAACCTCACTGTGCGGCATACTCATAAAGACTAGCATAAAAAAACGCCTATGTCAACTGATTTTCAAAGTTTTTCAAAGTATTTTTATGCTTCACTGGTGTTCATCCAGTCAGAAATTAGGTTCGTGGGCTGCATGGTTCGTGCCACTACACTAGCTGTTCTGCCAAAGACTTTCTTACCTTTTTCCGGGTCAGTTCCACAAGATGAAGCCTTGTCATATCGACCACCTGCACTGGAACACTGTCATTACGGACACTTGCACGTAAATTTTTCAGCAGCATTTCATTATTTTCTTCTGACTTCATATCTATAAAGTCCACAATAATAATTCCAGATAAATTTCGAAGCCTTATCTGGCGGGCAATCTCATCAGCAGCTTCCAGGTTAATCTTAAGGTAATGTTCCTCTGCATGTTTTTTGGCGATGCTCTTCCCTGAGTTTACATCAATCACAGTCAAAGCTTCTGTGGGCTGAATCACAAGATAACCGCCGGATTTCATCCAGACACGTTCCTTCAAAGCCTCTTGAATCCTGATGTCAAGACTGTAGAGCTTGTTTAGGCTTAACAGTTCATCCTGATATAAGGAAAGTTTATGATTAAGCTGAACATGAAATATTTCTAAATGCTGCTGAATCTGCTGAAATAATTCCGTATCATCCGTAATAATTTTTTCCACCTGTTCCTGTCTCACATCTTTAAGCATGTGCAGATATTCCGGGACTTCTTGTTTTAAACAGCTAAAAACTGTACGGTGAACCGCATTTTTTTTAATCGAAAGATATTCCTGTTCTAACTGCTGATATTCATCTAAAATTTCATCCACTGATGCCGACGCTGCATTTGTTCGTACAATCAGCCCGAACTCCCTCGCCTTATCAAAAGATAAATCCTTCTTTAATCTTTTTCTCGTCTCCGGGTCCAGTTTTTTAGATATGCCAAGTGTAGTATTTTCACTGGTCAGCACCAGATATTTTCCAGAAAAATTCAAATTTGTACTTACCTTAGGCGGTTTACTGCCGCTGCTTTCACGAACCACCTGAACCACAACTTCATCTCCCTGTACAAGGTTAGGACTATTGACTTTTTTTACATACAAAGGATGCTTCAAATCTTCCAGAGAGTAATAACAAGGAATTCCTGGTTCAATTTCAATAAACGCAGCATTTAAATTTTTTACAATATTCTTCACTCTTCCTACATAAATATTGCCGAGAATGCTCTGCCGTTCCATAGATTCGAGATGAACTTCCAGTAATTTCTGTTCCTGATAAATAGCTGTAGCAATGTAACCCTTTTTCTCTCTGAAAATTTTGGTAATCAATATTGTATCACCCATATATCCGCCCTTATTTCAATTCTCAATATAATTAATGTGCATTTTATACAAGTTAATTTATGATTTAATTTATAATTTCTCCCAAGTCTCCTAATGTAAGAAACTTTGGAAATTCTCTTCCATTCTGCTGACAGATCTTTTCCTGCTCTTCCAGATATTTCTGGTATTTTGCACGTTCTTTTTCGCCTTTTACCGGAATCTCATCCGCTTTGGCATAAACCTCAAGACGGTGGATTTGATAGGACAGAGCTTCATAGGACATATTGTGAAAACGGCAAAACGCCTCCAGGATCAGTTCTGGCTTCACATTGTCACTGCTTCCCGTACAAACTCTCAGAAAAAAAGCTGGAATTTCCGGTTGTTCACTCTCTGAACCTAAATCCAGAAGCTGCGGGTTTTTAACATTAAGATCATGTAAAATCTGTGTTTCCTTTAAGTTTACTACCTTCATTTCATAGATTAAAGGCTTTAAGTCCATTTTTATTTCTCGCTTTTTGGTATGTTTTGTAATCACAATTTCTGACTGATTTTCGTAAAATTCATGAACTTTTTTCTCAAATTGTGATATATCACAGGGAGAAGTATATCCTTTTTTCATGTAAATCAGGTAATCCGCTGCTGTAACCAGGGACATGGCGGTCTTTGCTGTGTTTGGAAGTCTTTTGTACTCTAATACAGAAACCCCTTCCACCATAACATCATTTAATGCCTGAATAGATGCCTGACTGGATAAGGATGAATGAACTTCAATATCAAAATATTCTCCGTCACTGGTAATTCCCACACCTAAAGGCGCTGCAAAGGACATGATCTGATGAGGGCTAAAACCTTCAGAATAAGCAATATCAATTCCTGCACGCCGAATTGCCTTTTGAAAATACCGCATCATATCCAGATGTCCAATAAATCTCATCACCCCATATTTTTGAAATTTAATTCTGATGTTCAACACAGACACCTCCTTGAAACCTGGCTGCACCACAGCCGCTGCAACGTATTAGGCAATTTGGAGTAACTTGTTCCTGCTGGGCATTTCGCCACTCCCGTTTTAAAAATTCTTTTGATACACCGCAGTCAATGAAATCCCATGGAAGAATTTCATCAACATTTCTCTCCCGCAAATTATAAAAATCAATGGAAACGCCGCATTCCTGAAAAGCTTCCATCCATTTTTGATTATCAAAACACTCACTCCAGGCATCAAACATACAGCCCTTTTCGTATGCTTTTAGCAAAACTTGTCCTACTCTTCTGTCTCCTCGCGCAAACACACCTTCCAGCACTGTCACATCCGCCTCATGCCAGTTATATTTCAGGCTCTTGCGGTTCAATTGTTCTTTCATCTCTTCATTTACCACCCGCGCGCGTGCCAGATATTCTTCTTTGTCATACATAGATGCCCATTGAAAGGGCGTAAAAGGTTTCGGGACAAAAAAGGACGTACTGATCGTTATCTGACATTTTCCATTACGTTTTTCCTTGGGAATTTCATAATAACGGCGGGCAATTCTGTCTGCAAGGCGTGGAATTTCTTTCATATCTTCTTCTGTCTCTGTGGGAAGCCCCAGCATAAAATAAAGTTTTACCTTCTGCCAGCCTCCTTCAAAGGCGAGCCCCGCACCGTTTAATATTACTTCTTCTGTCAGTCCTTTGTTAATCACATTTCTCAAACGCTGGGAGCCTGCCTCCGGCGCAAACGTAAGGCTGCTTTTGCGAATATCCTGTACCTTCTTCATTACATCCAGGGAAAATGCATCAATCCGCAAAGACGGCAGGGAAATATTAACACCTTTCTCCTTCGACTCTATCAGATAATTTATAAGTTCTGAAAGCTGACTATAGTCACTAGAACTTAAAGAACTTAAAGATATCTCTTCATGACCAGTATTTTTAAGCATGTATTTTGCACATTCTTTCAGCATTTCCACATTCCGTTCCCTGGTAGGACGATAGATCATGCCTGCCTGGCAAAAACGGCAGCCCCTGATGCAGCCTCGCTGGATTTCCAGTACCACCCGATCCTGAGTTGCCTTGATAAAAGGAACCAAAGGATTACGTGGATATACTGTATTAGTCAGATCCATTTGGATTTCTTTCTCAACTCTTTGTGGAACATCTGAGAATTTTGACATAAATGATGCGATTCTTCCATCTTCGTGATAAGTCACTTCATACAGAGACGGTACATAAATACCTGGGATTTTACAGGCCGCACGCAAAAAGTCCTGGCGGTTTCCTCCTTGATTACGAACTGTTTTATACAGCTCAAACAAAGAATCATATTGTGTTTCTCCTTCTCCAATATAAAATAAATCAAAGAAATCAGCCAAAGGTTCTGGATTATAGGTGCAGGGACCGCCTCCGATTACAAGTGGATCTTCGTCTGTACGTTTCTCTGACAACAGCGGAATCTGGCTTAGGTCAAGAATCTGTAAAATATTTGTATAACACATTTCATATTGAATCGTAATACCAAGAAAATCCATGTGTTTTACGGGCTCCTGTGTTTCCAAAGTAAACAGTGGAATCTTCTGCTCCTTCATAATTTTATGCAAATCGCCCCATGGGGAATAGACACGTTCACAGTAAACATCTTCTCTCTGGTTAAACATATCATATAAAATCTGTATCCCCAGATGTGACATACCAATTTCATATACGTCTGGAAAACACATAGCGAAGCGGATATCAACATTTTCCTTATCTTTGATCACACTATTCACTTCATTTCCGATGTAGCGCGCAGGCTTCTGAACATTTAATAATATTTCATCATTTAAAGCTAGTTTTCTCATAAATTTCCTCTCAATTTTTGTATACAATTCTTAATTTTTGCCTTCTGTTTTCTATGTGAAAATTGTGAAAAAATCCACGTGTCTTGGAAGCTCACTTACCGTGCATAATTATTTAGCTCTACGCAGCACACTCCAGCAGTACTATTAGAAAACGGGCAGGAACCTCTAAACCTCAATTGTCAATATTATATACATTTTAGAGAAGAACTTCAAGCAAATATCCCTTATCTATTGAAATGATTTCCTTTCATACGCCTTATTCGTTATCATCTTTTGTACTACTAATATTAATATCTGTCAGAATCTCTTCTAATTTTTCTGTAGGAAAGGGTTTCCATTCCATCTGTTGAATCACTTCTTTTGCTCCTATGCCCTGAAACGTAACTTTTTCCTGATCACAATACACAAAACACGCAAATAGAAGAATTGCAATGACAAAGCGTATTCCCAAAGAAGAATTTCCACCTGCAATTTCTTCTTGAACAGATTCTGAAATATGCTCCTGTTCCTGACTTTGAAAAGCAGCACGCGCCTGTTCCACATAATATCTGCGCTCTCTCGCACTCTCTTCCAGAGATTTTTCCATATTATACTCCTAAATCAGCTTTGTACTATTTTAATAATCTTCTGCAAAAAAAATGCATGATTTTTCTAATCTTTCTCTAAAACTGCCTCTCTGCTGTGCTCAAATCGCCCGATAGTTTACATAAAATAATTATGTAAACTATCGGGCGATTAGATACAATATTACCGCTTATTCAACTCTTCCACAATGTCTTCCCATGTAATGCCTGTTTCGACCATCAATACCATCATATGATAAAGAAAATCAGAAATCTCATACTGAATATCCCCCAGATCAAGGTTTTTGGCCGCAATCACAATTTCTGTTGCTTCTTCTCCAATTTTTTTAAGAATTTTATCCATACCTTTATCAAATAGATACTTCGTATAAGAACCCTGTTTTGGCTGCTGTTTTCCTTCCGCAATAGAATTGTATACATTCTCAAGTATTTTCAAAGGATTTTTCATAATATAATCTTTTTTTACAAGTTCCTGGAAAAAGCAGGTAGGGTTCCCTGTATGGCATGCTGCGCCCACCTGTGATACATTGGCAAGAATGGTATCCTTGTCACAGTCGATAATCAGAGATTTCACGTATTGAAAATGCCCTGAGGTCTCCCCTTTTATCCAAAGTTTCTGACGGCTTCGGCTGTAATATGTCATTTTGCCAAGAGCAAGGGTGGTATTGTAAGCCTCTTCATTCATATACGCAAGCATCAACACCTCGCAGGTCTGATAATCCTGTACAATGACCGGAATCAGTCCATCCGAATTCAGTTTAAATTCAGACCAGTCCATAGAAGATTCGAATTTCTGTGTCCGTATTCCTTCTGATGAGAGAAATCTTTTCAGATTCATCACATCTGTTTTCGGACTGCTGACATAATCGCCGCCAATTCCCATGACACAATTTTTTTTGAGGATTTCAACCCAGCGCTTTTTATTACAGCCGGAAATAATTACACTGAAAGGAATATCGGTAATATTTTCCAAAGATTCTACAATATCCTCATTCAGCACCACCAGTTTATGAATGTGTTCTTTTACTTCTTTTCCGTGCTTAAAAATCAAGTCCACCGTTTCCATAGAAACTAAAATCTTTTCTTTTCCAAACCGCTTATCTGCTTCCTGTGCCAGAGGAATCAAGTCATAGTCTTCGCTGTCTAAAATTGCGCCCTTGCAGCCAGCATAAAGAATTTTTTTGATATCCTCCAACTGTTTGATATTGCCCGCTCCATAGATTGGAATTTCAACGATTCTGCACAACTCCTTAATGGTATGGAGATTAATCTCATGTTCCATATCGGTATCGGACAAGTCAAATACATACAGTTTATCTACTCCGCTCTCATTATAAAACTTTGCCAGTTCCCTCCAGTCCCCGGCAATTTCCAAATTTTCCCTGCTTGTGACTGCCATGCCGTTTTTCAGGCACATGACAGCAATCAGGTTCTTGTATTCCATCGCTTCACCTATAAACTACCTTTCGTCGACATAATATCTTTTATTCTGGGATCTCTGATTGTCGCCTCATCCAAGGCACGGCCAAATGCCTTAAAGAGCCCTTCAATCATATGATGATTATTGGCGCCGGATAAAATTTTCATATGAAGATTCATTCCGGCGGCATAGGAAACGGCATAAAAGAATTCACGCACCATTTCCGTTTCCATATACCCTACCCGTTCTGCCGTAAATTCTCCTTCAAAGGAGAAATATGGCCTTCCGGACAAATCAATGGCACATAACACCAAAGTCTCGTCCATGGGCAGAATACAGCTTCCATAACGCTTAATTCCCTTTTTGTCCTTCAGGGCATAGCGGATCGTGTTTCCCAGTACAATTCCGGTATCCTCAACGGAATGGTGCGTATCTACAATTAAATCCCCTTTCACCTGAACATCTAAGTCAAAAAAACCGTGACGTGCAAATCCGTCTAACATATGATCAAAAAAACCAATTCCTGTATCAATTTCAGACTCGCCGCTTCCGTCAAGATTGAGGGTGAGACTGATTTCTGTCTCCTTTGTTTTCCTGCGCTGTCTGCCAATTCTGTTTGCTGACATAGCGTTCCTCCTTATTTTTCAAATCTTACCTTAATGGAATTTGCATGTGCCGTCAATTGCTCTGACTCGGCAAATTGTACAATATCCTTATATACAGGCTCCAGTGCATCTCTGGAGTATGAGATAATGCTGGATTTTTTTATAAAATCATCCACACTTAAGGGTGAGAAAAATTTTGCCGTTCCGTTGGTCGGAAGCACATGGTTCGGTCCCGCAAAATAATCACCCAAGGGCTCGCTGGCATATTCTCCCAGAAAGATTGCGCCTGCATTCTTGATCTGCATCATAACCTCAAAGGGATCTGCAGTAAGAATTTCCAGATGTTCAGAGGCAATCTCATTTGCTGTGTCAATGGCTTCTGCCAAATTCTCTGCTACCAATATGTAACCGTAATTTTCCAGAGATTTCTCAATAATCTCTTTTCTGGAAAGATTCTCTGTAAAAGTATCAACTTCCTGTGAAACCTGTTCTGCCAGCTTCTGGCTTGTCGTAATTAAAATAGCGCTTGCAAGTTCGTCATGTTCTGCCTGCGACAGAAGATCTGCCGCCACATATCTGGGATTTGCCCCTTCATCCGCCAGTACAAGTATTTCACTGGGCCCGGCAATGGAATCAATGCTCACATGCCCAAATACCGCTTTTTTAGCCAAAGCCACATAAATATTTCCAGGTCCCACGATTTTATCAACCTTAGGGATACTCTCCGTTCCAAAAGCAAGGGCGGCAATTGCCTGAGCGCCGCCAACTTTGTAGATTTCATTTACTCCTGCGAGATCCGCTGCCACAAGAGTTGCAGGGTTTACGTTTCCTTCCCTGTTACACGGCGTAGTCATCACAATTTTTTCCACTCCTGCCACTTTGGCAGGCAGCACATTCATCAATACAGAGGAAGGATAGGCTGCCTTTCCTCCCGGCACGTATACGCCCACACTGGCAAGAGCAGTTACCTTCTGCCCCAGCAGGACTCCGTCCGGTCGGCTGTCAAACCAACTGTACTGTTTCTGTTTCTCATGATAGGTTTTTATATTCTCTAAGGATTTCTTCATCACGGCAATCAGCTTTTCATCTACCATATGGTATGCCTTGTCGATCTCCGCTTGGCTTACTCTGACATTTGCGCCATTCACTTCTGCTCCATCAAACTGCCTGATATAAGAAAAAACCGCGCTGTCTCTGTCGCTGCGCACCTTATTAATGATGTCATTGACACTGTCTTCATATTGTTTATAACTGTTTGGACTGCGTTTTAGAAGATCTTCCAGAAGGTTTTTTTTCGTATCTTCGGTTAATTTTAATATTCTCATATAACTTTCACCTCGTATTTTCAGTCTGAAAGGACTTCTTTTAAATCGCGAATTAATTTTGTGATCCTTTCATTTTCCATTTTCATGCTGATCTGGTTCACCACCATCCGTGCCGAAAGCGGGCAGACTTCTTCCAGTACGCCCAATCCGTTTTCCCGCAGGGTAGATCCTGTCTCGACAATATCTACAATTACCTCAGACAGTCCCACAATGGGGGCAAGCTCAATGGAACCATTCAGTTTGATAATCTCCACCGTCTGATGTTTCTTGTTATAAAAATAATCCTTGGCAATCCGGGGATATTTCGTGGCCACTCGAATCAGCTCATGATGCTGCAGCAATTCCTTAGCTTCTTGGGGACCGCAGACGCACATCCTGCATGAACCAAAACCCAGATCCAGCACTTCATAAATATTACGCGCTTCTTCCAGGATCGTATCTTTTCCTACCACCCCGATGTCAGCCGCGCCATATTCTACATACGTCGGCACATCCGGTCCTTTGGCAAGAAAAAATTTTAATTTTAATTCTTCATTTACAAAAATCAGCTTCCGGGTGTCTTTGTCCTTCATCTCCTGGCAGGTAATCCCTATTTTTTCAAAGGTTGCCAGAGTTTGCTTTGCCAGGCGTCCCTTCCCCAGAGCAAACGTCAAATATCTCATGTTGTTCCTCCATTTGTTTACGCATTAATCTTTTTCAGGGTATAGTCTGAAAACTCATGCCCTCAGTCTTCACTCCCTAGCGAAGAAAAAGAACTTCCTGCATATGCATGCGTTCTGCATAGTTCTGGTAGTCTTCTTCTGTTTTATTGTGTTTCCAGGCTGCAAGAGAGACTCCTTCCTCCTGACCGCGCAGAGACATTGCTTTTTTGATGGCTTCCGTCTGTTTTTCTTCTGTATATACAATCAAAATCTGTCTGTTTTCTACTGGAATCTCGATTTTCTGCCTGGACAAAGCCGCAAGAAGCTGGTCAATCACCACCGCGAAACCAATGGAGGGCGCAGGTTTGCCGAAATAATCCATCAGATTGTCATAACGTCCGCCCTTGACAATTGGCTCACCAGTCCCAAATGTATATCCGGAGAATATGATGCCTGTATAATAATGATAAGCGCTGAGCATTCCTGGCTCAATCGAGATATATTTCTCGACTTCATAACAAGACAGAATCTGCATCAATGCTTCTAATCGCTGCAAAGCCTTTAATATCACTGGAAAGCCTGCCGCCAGTTCTTTTGCTCTCTTTAACATATCGTCTGTCATGCAAAGCGTTCCCAGCATCGAGAAAAGCTCCTTTAATTCAGATGACAGATGAAGCGCATCTACCAATTCTTCCACTCCGAAAAAATTCTGATTGGAAATCAGTTCTATCAGTTCCTGCTCCATGTCCTCTTCCAGTTCTGCAGCATCGACTAGTCCGCGAAAGAAATCCACATGCCCTACGCCTACCTGAAATTCCTTCAATCCAGCAGTTTTCAGAGCATTTACCACAAGTGCAAGAATTTCCGCGTCCGCCGTCACGGAATTATCTCCTACCAATTCTGCGCCAAGCTGGGTATTTTCTTTCAATCTTCCCTGATAACTGTTATTATTGATAAACGTGTTGCCCATATAAGAGAGACGTACCGGAAATTCTTCGTCCCCATAATATTTTGCCACGCACCTGGCAATGGAAGGGGTCATATCAGGACGGAGCACCAGGGTATTGCCCTCACGGTCAAAAAATTTATACAAATCTCTGGAGGGAGTCGTTCCAATCTCTCGGCTGAAAATGTCAAAAAATTCAAAAGTCGGCGTCTCAATGGCATGATATCCGTATTTCTTCAATAAACTTTGTAAATTTTTCTGCAGAACATGCTTTCTCGCACATTCCATGTTATAGATATCCCGAACTCCCTCCGGTGTATGTAATAACTTTCGTTTCATATTTTCCTCCATTCTGTTTCCTTCTCAGTCCAAACAGATCGTTCGTAATAAGAACATATACTTTTCTTCTCCATTTTTCCGCAAACACTTTAGCGTGCTACCATGTTAATCAAATAAATTATCCACATTATAGCGGACAAACACTGAATTGTCAACCGATAATTTTCGTTATCGGTTATCCAAATCTTTCTGCACAGCGTCCAGATAGGGGACGAGGACGCCGCCTTTTGAAGAAAGGAAATATCCTGGTTCGAGTTCTTCATAGCGAAAGCTCTTCCTTCCGCCCTCCTTCGCACGATTCCAAAACTCCATCAATTTATTAAAACGCAGATAATACGTTTCATTCCGATGAGAATAAAAGATCAGCAGAAACGCAATCCCTTGCTGTCCTTCAAACATTTCCATAAACTGTACCTGATGGGAATGTATATTCTGAAGGGGAAATGTATCCGTATGACATTCCTTGGCGTCAAAGCACACGGGAATCCCTTGCACTGCACCAATATAATCCACCGTACTCTTCTGATCAAAATAAGCGAGCGTAATGTGATGGTTCTCTTTATCTATATTAATCGGCGTAATGGGCGTTGGCACCTTCTGAATCAGGGCAAGTCCATGCTCCGCATATTTTTCATTGGTAAGATTTATAAATTCTTCCAGGGTTGATCCTCTAAGCCCCCTTGAATTCCATGTTGCCATACTTCACTTCCTCTCAGGCATATCCTTCATTATAACAGAGAAATCATATTCTTTCAACGTTTCCGACTTGATAATATTTTCGCCCCGCTGCCCAGCGCCGCCTGAAAATCCTTTCCCAAAGGAGCTGTCAGCTCCCTGCCGTCTTCCAGAACCATCCGCCAGGCATGAAGCATCTGAGAATGAATCTGGAAATTTTGCGAAAACCATTGGTTGACCCGCTGGTCCCCATATTTTCGGTCTCCCACAAGAGGGTGTCCCAAAGCCGCTAAATGGGCGCGGATCTGATGCGCGCGTCCCGTGATAAGGTGTACTTCCAGCATTGTATAAATTTCCATTCCCGGACATAGTTGTGATGGATCTAATTCCCGCAGAATCACGTTTGCCGTCCTGTCTGATTTTTGCGGAGTATACCAGGACACCGGCCGGTATCCTGTTCTGATAAATTTTCCCGAAGCCACTTCTGCTTGAAAAATCTGCACCTGATTGTCAGCTGCGCTTTTTTTCAGCCATCCTTCAAAAATCTCAGGTTCCATAACCGCTCCTTTTACCAGGCAGCAGTAATATTTTTTCAGAGAACGGTCGTTTAACTGCCTGGACATCTCCTGTAACCCTTTTAAGCTTTTGCCTGCAATCAGAAGCCCAGAAGTGTTACGGTCCAAACGGTTGCAGACAGAAGGCCGGAAGGTGGCAAGATCTTCTGGCATAAGAGCATGTGTCTTTAAGAGATAACCGATGATAAATTCATTCGCTGTGACATCTTTCGGCTCAGCTTTCTGAGACAACATGCCGGCAGGTTTATTGATCACCAGAATATCTTCGTCCTCATAGACAATATCCAGATGCGTGTAAGGATAGCGACGGACTGCCTGCTGATCAATGGCGCGCGGATCAGAAGTTTTCCACAAAGGGGAAACAAATTTTTCAAACGTATCTTCTCCTAAGAACATCTTTATTTCATCCCCGGCAGCAAGTTTTTCCGAACCGTCTGCTTTTTTGCCATTCAGGGTAATATTTTTCTTGCGGAGCATTTTATAAATGAAACTTCCTGGAGCCTGGGAAAGAAGCTTCTTCAAATACTTGTCGAACCGCTGTCCGGCTTCATTTTTGCGAATCTGAAAACTTTGCATAGATTCCCTCCTGATGTTATCTGTTACGGTAAAATATAATATAAATCACAAAGCAAGATTCTGTCTTGTTATGTCTCCTCCAAATAGATACGGACCTTTTTCGCCGTCTCATCTTTCAGCAGCAAAAAAGCTTCCGATTTTCTGACATTATCAAAAAAAGCTTCCTCCGACTCTTCCTCCCAGAAACATCCGCACAAATTCCTGTTTTTCTGGTCTGGCAGAAACATCACGTCTAAATGCAGTTGCATATATTCACCTTCGTGATTGGGAAACTGACGCACCAGAGAAAAATAAAACAGCGGCTCTCCAGTAAAATCAAAAATCCCCGTTTCAAACAGCAGCATCTCTTCCTCAGCGCTGCCAGGCATCCGGCACATGTTCTCAAATGCATCTGCCAATTTCCACAGTTTCTTTTTCCGGCCTGCCTGTGTTTTTAAACATTTTAAAAACTCCCTGCAGCTCTTTCTCTCTTGACAAGCCTCCTGGCTGGAAAACTTCCATTCCGTTGTGTCAGAGGTATTTTGTCCGTATACCGTAAGCTTATATTTTGGCACATGTTCTTCTAAATCGTCCGGGTACTCATCCGTACATCTTGTATATTTGGTTACCCTGCCAGTATCGTCCAGATAGAGTACAATGTGCTCTCCATAAATGTAATCAGAAAAGATATCCTGATATTTATTTTCATCCGCCGCCTGGGGAATGCTGCCAACACAGAACAACGCTGAAATATCAGAATCAGGTACATCAGAATTTATAAATGTAACATATGCCCTGTTTCCTTCATATCTGTACCGTTCAATGACTGCTGTAGATACCTTCCCCTCATATAGACTGCCGTACAAATAGCTTGAGAGCCTTCCCTGCGGATCGTATGTTGCCTGGGATATTTCTTCCAGCTCCAACTCTTTGCCGGCAAATTTCACGCCCACTTGTACCGAAGAGCCTTCCCAGAAGATATGTTCCCTGTCCCGTATTTTCCCCTCTGCCATATCCGCCCAAATTAAGCGGTCCGCTTTATCATAGCCATAAATGTAACCGGATGCGACAGCTTTTTTTGAAAAACGTCCCCTCTTAGCATTTCCAACCACCAACGCTTCCATAATTCCAGGGCATAATACCCCTCTGTGAATATTGCCGCCTGTGGCATATCTCTCATGATCGGTATTTTTTTCTGCTTTATCCTGAAAATATTGTGCTTTGTCCCGGTAATTTTCATAGTATCTTCTCAATGTTTCCCGGCCTTCCTCAGTGAGTTCTTTTAATTTCTTATAAGAATCCCGGCTCTCATATTCCATGATTCTCTCATATGCTTCTAACATCATTTTTTCAGCTAATTCATCCATTTATCCTTTCCTCTTGTGCACATTTCGAATCGCCTTATGGCTTTTATTTTTCTTGCTTCTGTTTTGTTTCTTGTTGCCGGTATTTGTACTGGCCGGGAAACGCTTGCTGGTCTGGCTTACTTTTCTGCCGCCGGCATTTGCAGAGCCCGCAGAATGATTCTGTACACCGCTGATTTTCCTGGGAGGAATCAGGCAATGTTGCTCAAACCCAATCAAGTCTGTACGCCCAGCCTTCTGCAGCGCCTCTTTTACCAGATCATAATTCCTGGGATCACGGTATTGGATCAATGCCCGCTGCATCGCTTTCTCATGCGGGTTTTTTGCCACATATACTGGCTCCATGGTACGAGGGTCTAACCCAGTATAATACATACAGGTAGAGATCGTGGATGGCGTAGGATAGAAATCCTGTACCTGCTCCGGCATATATCCAAGGTCACGTAAAAATTCTGCAAGCTCCACAGCTTCCTTAAGAGAGGACCCTGGATGAGAGGACATCAGATAGGGCACCAGATACTGTTTCTTACCGAGTTTTACATTCATGTGTTCATATTCTTTGACAAATTGATGGTAAATGGCCGCTTTGGGTTTTCCCATTTTCTCCAGAACTTTATCTGAAATATGTTCAGGAGCCACTTTAAGCTGACCGCTGACATGATACTGGCACAATTCCCGCAAAAAGCTCCGGTCCTTGTCTGCCAGCAGATAGTCAAAACGGATGCCGGAACGGATGAACACTTTTTTTACTCCTGGAAGATTCCGCAGTTTCTGCAGTAATGTCACGTAATCTTTATGATCTGCCTTTAAATTCCTGCAGGGTTGTGGAAATAAACATTGTTTCCGTGAACATACGCCATGTGTCAGCTGCTTCTCACAGGAAGGAAAACGGAAATTAGCCGTCGGGCCGCCCACATCATGAATATATCCCTTAAAACCTGGTTCTCTTGTCAGAAGCCTGGCCTCCTCCACAATAGAATCATGGCTTCTGGACTGGATCATCCGACCCTGGTGGAAAGTCAGGGCACAAAAACTGCAGCCCCCAAAACATCCCCGGCTGCTGGTAAGACTGAATTTCACCTCTGAAATGGCAGGAACTCCTCCCTGCGCCTCATAGGAGGGATGATAGGTACGCATATATGGAAGGGAATACACATCATCCATTTCCTCCTGGCTCAGAGGCTTTGAAGGAGGATTCTGCACCACATAAATCTCGTTCGGATAGGCTTCCGCCAGCCTTTTGCCACCAAAAGGATCGGTATTGCTGTACTGCAGATAAAAGCTTCTGGCATATGCATGCTTGTCCTCTTTCACACGCCCAAATTCTGGAAGAAACAGGGCGTCGTAAATGTCTTCCTTTTTGCGGGTCTTATAGACCGTCCCTGGCACAAAAGTAATGTCCTTTACCGCCAATCCACTGTCTAAGGCTTCTGCAAGCTCAACGATGCTGTGTTCCCCCATGCCGTACATAAGAATATCTGCGCCGCTGTCCAATAAAATGGAACGCTTCACCTTATTGCTCCAGTAATCGTAATGTGCCAGCCTGCGCAGGCTGGCCTCCACGCCGCCAATCAAAATCGGAACCTTTTTATACGTCTGCCGGATCAGGTTCCCATACACTACCGTGGCATAATCTGGCCGCCGTCCCATAATTCCCCCCGGTGAGAAAGAATCCTTCTCTCGCAGACGTTTTGACACGCTGTAATGGTTTACCATAGAATCCATATTTCCGCCGCTGACCAAAAAGGCAAGCCGCGGCTCGCCATAAATGGAAATGCTTTCTTTTCGTTTCCAATCCGGCTGAGAAATGATTCCCACAGAATATCCGTGCGCCTCCAGAAGCCGGCTGATAATAGCATGTCCAAAAGAGGGATGATCCACATAGGCATCCCCGATAACATACACAAAATCAAATTGTTTGATCCCGCGAGCCTGCATATCCTCCCGGCATACTGGCAAAAATGTTCCTTCCATATACATTCTCCTACAAGATTTCATAGGTACAGTCCAGCACCTGATGATAATTTGAAATATAATAATCCGCCAGCCTTCGTTTTTCCTGGATCTGCTGGGAAGAAAAAGGATCTTCCACCGCACACACCTGCATTCCCGCGCTTTTCCCCGCACGAATCCCCATAGGAACATCTTCAAATACCAGACAGTATTGCGGATTTGCGCTAAGCCTCCTTGCCGCTTCCAGATAGACGTCCGGCGCCGGCTTGCCGCGCTCCACCTCGCAGGCGGTCACGACTTCCTGAATATAATCTCCCAAATGAAGGGCCAGCGACACTGCCTCCACCAGTTCTCTGGAATTACTGGTGGCAATTCCCAGGGAAATCCCCTGCTGTCTGCAGTGAGCCAGGAATTCCATGGCGCCAGGTTTAAAATTCACTTCATATGTATACTTTTCAATTGCCATCTGATTCCAGATGGATTTTAGTTCTTCCACACTCTCATCCAGCTGAAACAGATCTCTGGTGTAAACGGCAGTTTCCGTAAAACTCATGCCTTCAATATCATGCTGGTAAGTTTCCGGCAGGGCAAGCCCCCGCTTCTCTAAAAACTCCACGTCAATGTCATGCCATAGCCACATAGAATCCACCAGAGTTCCGTCCAGGTCAAAAATAACAGATTGTATATTCTCTAACATGGCCGTCTCCTTCTGGGACGGCAGCTGCAGCCAATCCCCAATCCGCCCTGTCCGATATGGCAGGAAACGCCCAGCGATAAATCATCGCACATTACCTCCATGCCTGGAAACGCGTCGGCAATCTCTGCGATCCACTCCTTTGTCACCTCTTTTGCAGAGCTGGAAGCCGCCAGCAGATATACCTCCCCTTTTTCATACCATTCCCGAAATGTAGTCTCCAAATCGTGGCGCATAGCTTCAATCATAACTTTCCTGGCATTGGCAAATCCCCGGCATTTTTTAAACGTATCTAACGTTCCCACATCAAATTTCAACACTGGTTTAATATTGAGAACGGTTCCCAGTGTGGCTGCAGCAGGAGAAATTCTCCCGCCATTTTTCAAATGTACCAATGTTTCCACACCCACATAGATGACCATTTTATCTCTCGCTTCTTCCAGGATCTCTTTAATCTCCTGCGGAGAATAACCCTCATCGATCAATTCCAGCGCGTCTAACACCGAACGATGCAGCGGTGTGGATACTCTGCCGTTATCCACCACAAACACTTTGCCTTTGTATGGTTCCTCCTGGGCGAGCCCTGCTGCTGATGCACAGGAACCACTGAGTCCGCTGCTGATAGGTATGTAAACAATCTTTTCAAATTGTTTCAGCCCTTCCTCCCATATATGCATCACATCTGCCGGAGAGGGCTGTGAAGTAGAAACCTTCCTCCCAGAATCCAATTTTTCAAAAAATTCCTCTCTGGACAGGGTAATATTCTCATAATAACACGCTTCATCAAAGTAAAACGGCATCGGAAGCACCAAGATTCCCAGTTCTTCTGCCTCTTTCTGTGTTATCCCGCTGTGGCTATCCGTTATCACTCCAATTTTTCTCATAGCTTCTCCTTTCCGTCCACTGCCTTCCGTTGGTTTTTTAACAAATTTATCTCCGCTTCTGTCAGCTTTCTGTACTCCCCTGGAAGCAAAGCATGATCCAGCATTAACCCTCCCATAGAAATCCGTTTCAGATATGTGACATGCTTTCCTACCGCTTCAAACATTCGTTTCACCTGATGGAATTTTCCTTCCATAATGGTCAGTTCAATTTCAGAACTCTGTTCTGGCAAAGAAGTGCCGCCATCATCAGCTAGAATCCGAAGTTCTGCCGGAAGCACAGGCTTTTTCTCCCCAATATCCAGCCCCTTTGCAAACTCCCGTACATCTTCTTTGGTTACTCTGCCCTCCACTCTGGCATAGTAAGTCTTAGGCACATGTTTTCCAGGCGCCAGGAGCTGATGAGCCAAAATACCGTCATTTGTAATAAGCATAAGACCTTCCGTGTCAATGTCCAGTCTGCCTACCGGAAACAAATCCCTGCGGTTACTCTCTGTTATCAAATCTATAACCGTTTTATAACGCCGGTCTGTCACTGCACTGACACAATGTTTCGGCTTGTTCAGCATAAAATATTCATATTCCAGATATGGAAGCGGCTTTCCCTGAAATACAATCTGGTCTTTTCCAGGGATTACTTTCTGTTCTGGTCCCTTTGGAGGAAGCCCATTGACCGTCACCTGTTTTCTGCGTATGTACCGCTTTGCCTCACTGCGGGTTCCCACTCCCATATCAGCTAGATATTTGTCCAGTCGTAGCTGCATGCCTCTCCTCTCTCAATCGTTCGTTTTAAAACTGATAATATAATCTCTGCTGGGTCAGCCATTTCAATACCCAGTAAGGGTTCACGCTTATCTCACGGTCCTTTTCATCGTCCACATAAATTCCTACATGCAGATGCACCGCAAACTGGCCTGTGGTTCCCTCTGGTCCATAGCCGCTGTCTCCCATAAATCCCAGCCATTCTCCGGCTTTTATTTCGTCCCCTTCTCTAAACTCTCTGGCATAATCATTAAGATGTGCATAATAGAAATATGCGCCATTGGGCGAACGAATGCCGATACGGTAACCGCCTAATTTCAGCCAGCCCACTTTTTCCACCACACCGTCCGTCATACTGAGTACTGGATATCGTCCCCGTTCGTTCACAGAAGCCATAATATCGGTTCCCTCATGCCCCCGGTTTCCGCCGAAATTCCGTTCAAACATCCACGAATTTTCAAAGGACGTTCCCATGCCATGATTTAATTGCGGAAGCGGAATTGGAAAATATTCCAAATCTCCCCAGACAGCCGCTTCCAGTTTCTGCATGCTGCGTATATTCTGAGAATGGTACTGGTACAACAGTTCCAGATACGCATCCAGTTCTTTTTTCTCCGTCTTTTCCGTTAAAATATGCGCCGAAAGGTAATCGTATCTGGAAAAATCAGATTCTTCCTCATACGTTATTATTTTTTCATACATTTCTTCTGAAACCTGCTGCCGGCGCAGAAGCTCTTTTGTATCTTCCCCCTTCAAAAGGTTGGTGATCTTTGCAGTCTGCTGCATATTTTCAAGTAAGGTAGTGATAAAACACAGCATCGCCGTAAGAATTAACAGATGAATCACAATCCTTTTACAATACTTCATAAGCTCCTTATTGTTTCATTTATTGCGAACGTTTCAAAAATTCAATGATCAGGTTCCAGACCCTTTCCGCAGAAGAAATATTAAGCCGCTCTTTGGGCGTATGGATATCCATCAGATCCGGGCCAAAGGAAATACAATCCAAATCTTCTATTTTTCCAGATAAAATGCCACATTCCAATCCAGCATGAATGGCTTCGAATTTTGCTTCCTTTTTAAACAAATCCCGATAAACTTCTGCCATCAAATTCCGAATCTTGGACTCCTGCTTATACTCCCATGCAGGATAGTCTCCGTTTACTGAGATGCTGCCTCCCAGAAATTCAATGAGAAAGGCAAGGCGGTCTGTCAGCTCATATTTTCTGCTGGTCACACTGCTTCGTACCGAGAAACTCACTGTAAATGCCTGGTCTGACAACTTCATAATTCCAGCATTCAAAGAAGTCTCCACCAGTCCCTCAATGTCCATACTCATATGCTGTATGCCGTTCGGCATATTACGCAGGAAAAATAATGCCTTAGTGGCAGAAGAACTGTGAAGCACCTGCTTCTTTCCCTCTCCCAGCTTCCGGCACTGAATGCAGATATCCGGATCGGACGTATGATACTCTTTTTTCAATTTCTGTTCCAACGTATCAAGACGTGCATACAATTCCTGTTCCTGCTCTTTTGAGGGAAGTACAATCACTGCCGTAGTCTCCCGTGGAATAGCGTTATCTTTTAATCCGCCCTCTAGCTCTTCAATGGCAAAAGGAACTTCACCGTTCAGCGACTGCAGTACTCTTCCCATCAATACAATTGCGTTTCCGCGCTCCTTATGAATCTCCGCGCCAGAATGCCCGCCCTGCAGTCCTGTCACTTTCAGCTCATAACATACGCCTTCCTGCTCCACTCTGGTTACCGGAAGTTCACAGACTGCTCCAAGCCCTCCGGCACAGCTTGTAAGGAAAATTCCTTCTTCCTCAGAATCAATGTTCAGAAGCTTCTTTCCTTTCAACATGGACAAATCAATGGACTCTGCTCCCAGCAGACCAATTTCTTCATCTACAGTAAGCACAATCTCCAAGGGTGGATGCTCCAGAGAATCATCATCTAAAATGGCCAGCGCATAAGCTACTGCTATTCCATCATCTCCTCCCAGCGTGGTACCTTCCGCTTTCAGGAAATCTCCATCTATCAAAAGCTTTAATCCATCTTTTTCAAAATCAATATCCACGCCGTTTTCTTTTTCACAGACCATATCCAGATGTCCCTGAATAATTACCGGTTCAGAAGCCTCATAGCCTTTCGATCCATCTTTGAAAATAATCACGTTATTGTCTTCATCCTGGATATACCTTAATCCATGGGATTTGGCAAAGGCTGCGCAATAATTACTGATTTCCCTGGTATTTCCTGACCCGTGGGGGATCTGGCAGAGATCCTCAAAATACTCAAATACTTTCTTTGGCTTCAACTGTTCACAAACTCTCATGATAACCTCCTATACTGGTATATTTATGTAATTGGTTCATAGAATAAACTATGAAAAAAATCTTTTGTATTACTATTTTAACTTTTTTCTTATTTTATATACTGGGATTTCCAGAAGAATCCGTTCAGGCTGCTGCTTTCGGGCTGAATCTCTGGTATGAGAACATGCTGCCCACGCTGCTGCCGTTTTCCATTCTTTCCTATATTCTGATCCACTCTGGAATTCTGGACAATGTTACCAGGAAAGCGCATCAGCTTCTGAAACATCTGCTTCCTGTCAGCAGCGCTGGGATTTACCCGCTCGCCGCCGGGCTGCTGTTCGGTTTTCCCCTGGGAAGCAAAATTACAGCAGATTTGGTATTGTCTGGCAAAATGAACCGGGAAGAAGGACAGCGCCTCTTCTGTGTATGCAACAACATCAGCCCAATGTTTATTGGAAGTTTTATTTTAACGGAAACTCTGCAGAGACCAGATCTGCGGTTTGCCACTTATCTGATTCTTTATATTCCGCCCCTGGCGCTGTATATGATCTGGAACAGAAACCGCCGTTTTCAGTCACCAATAGAACAATCAAAAAAAGCGGCATCCATGAACTTTCAACTCATAGACGCCGGTATAATGAACGGATTCGAAACCCTGGCAAAGCTGGGAGGCTATATCGTCATGTTTGCCATATTAGCTCAGATGACTACCCTGATTCCCATCGACAACCCTGTATTAAAATGCCTGATCATTGGATTTACTGAAATCACCAATGGGATTTCTTATACTGCAGGGCAGAATTTAGATTTTTCCCTTGCCTATCCGCTGATGATGGCGTATACAGCATTTGGCGGGCTGTCCGGATTCGCTCAGACAGCGTCCATGGTAAAAGACACTGGTTTTTCCATGATCCCTTACCTGCTGATGAAACTGCTGGGAACCGCACTTTCCTTTGGTCTGGCACTCCTGCTGGTGTATGCCTGACTTTTATCTGATATGGTACTTACTGTAATGGCAAATATCAATATATCACTGCACTAATATACTGACCAGTTGATATTTAATAAAACTACGCAGCAGACTGGCAAATAAATCAGGCTAATTATCAACAGGTCAGTACACTAGCTACTGCTATGTTAACTAATATCCGTCATCTGTATCTCTGGAAGTGGTTCCTCTCCTGTCTGCCGTCCTTGCTGAGTCTGTACCTCATCTATTTCCGGTGGAACAAGCGATCTGCGATTCGCATCTACCTGGTCATAAAATCCCTGAAGAGAATTCAGAAGATTGTCAGTTCTTGCTCTGGTGGTTTCCATGGCATTCCCCAATATTTCTTCTAGATCGTTCAGCAAACCGTCTGTATACTGAATAGCGCTCAGGCGAATATCATTTGCATCATTGGTGGCACTGCTCAGAATCTCTTCTGCCTGCTGGGTCGCAATCATTACCACCTCGTTTGCCTGGGCATACGCCTGCTGCATAATCTGATGTTCGCTGATCAATTCTGTGGTATGTACTTCTGCCTTAGCTATAATAGCATCCGCTTTTGCCTGGGCATCTGCAAGAATTGCTTCTTTATTGCTTATCATCTTCTGGTAACGTTTAATTTCATCTGGTGTCCGACGACGAAGTTCCGCCAGCAAATCCTCCAACTCATCTTTATTTACAACTATTTTCGAATTAGAGAGCGGCTGATATTTACAGTTTTCAATGAAATCTTCAATTTCATCAATCACCTGTTCTATTCTGCTACTCATATAAATCATGCTCCTTATTCTTTAATAATCTTTATATATTCTTACTGTTCAGAGCCATTGCAATTATGTTTTGCATCTGTCCGGTTCCGAACTTCTGCATATTTTTCATAAATTCTTCCCATTAACTGCTGTGGTACGAAATGAGAAATATCTCCTCCGTAAGAAGCAACCTCTTTGACAATGGTAGAACTCAAATAAGCATATTCCAGACTGGTAGTCAGAAATATGGTATCTATCTGTGAATCTACAATCCGATTGGTCTGCGCAAGCTGCAGCTCATATTCAAAATCTGTGATTGCCCGCAGCCCACGGATAATAATGGCAGCATCAACCTTCCTTGCGTAATCAATCAAAAGGCCGTCAAAAAAAGTAATTTTTACATTAGGAAGATGATTTGTAATCTCTTCTAACATACTAACACGTTCTTTTACAGAAAACAATGGATTTTTTGCACTATTATTCAAAACTGCAACCACCAGTTCGTCCACTATTTTCGCTGAACGCTCAATCATATCAATGTGTCCAAAAGTTACCGGATCAAAACTGCCCGGATAAATCGCTCTTTTCATATGCATCCCTCATACTGTTTCCCTTGCAAATTTCATAAAAATATGTTGATTATTTTTATAGGTTTTTTCCTTCGTAATCTCATACCCCCATGCACAGGCATAGGAAAGGTCCATGCCCCGTGCAGTCTCCACTACAATGACAGAATCTTCATGAAGCAGGCCAGAATCAGCCAGCGCCGACAGCGCCTCCTCTTCCAGCCCTTTTCCATACGGAGGGTCCATAAACACTACGTCAAAAGGCTCTGCCCCTTTCATCTGGCGAATGGCAGTAACTGCATCTTTGACCAGCAGCGTACAGTTTTCTGTAAATTTGGTAAACCTTATATTCTCTCCAATACATGCTGCCGCTTTTTTACTGTTTTCTACAAAGACAGCGCTCCGCGCCCCCCTGCTTACTGCTTCTAAACCAATCTGTCCGCTGCCTGCATACAGATCTAAAAAGCAGCTGTCCAAAAGAAACGGGTTCAGCATATTGAACAAGGTTTCCTTAATTCTGTCCGTAGTAGGTCTTGTATCTATTCCAGATATGGTTTTCAGTGGAAGGCTTCTTGCCGTTCCCGCTATAATTCGCATCCGTTCACCTCATTTGTATATTCTATGATTGCCCTCCGCAGCAGAGTCAATGCACTTGCCACAGAATATTCTCGAATTTTGCTGCGGCTCCCAGAATACTGATTTTTCTCTGTATATAGCTTTCCTCCACAGAAACAGCTCATATATACGAGTCCAACCGGCTTCTCCTTCGTGCCTCCGTCTGGTCCTGCAATCCCTGTAACTGCAACACATATGTCTGCATCTGCTGCCTTTGCCCCGCCCTTCGCCATGGCTTCAGCCGTCTGCGGACTGACGGCTCCATGTTCTTTCAAGGTCTCTGACGGAACGCCCAGCAGCTTTTCCTTTGCTTCATTGGAATAAGTAATATATCCCTCTTTCAGATATTCAGAAATGCCGGGTACGTTGATAAGCCTTCCCGCAAGCAGTCCTCCTGTGCAGGATTCTGCCGTTGTAACCGTAAGATGATTCTCTTTCAGCAAACGGTATACTTCCATTTCCAACGTCACCTCTGGATCATCGGTATAGATAAGATTTCCAAAGCGCTTCTGCAATTCTTCTTCCACTGGCGCTATCAAAGCATATGCTGCCTGCTCACTCTCTGCCTTTGCTGTAATTCTCAGATGTACTTCACCCGTTTTGGCATAAGGCGCCACAGTCGGATTCGTCTGTGTCTCTATTACATCCAGTATTTTCGTTTCCGCTGAGCTTTCACCTATCCCGCATAATTTTACCATTTTAGAACAGATAATCTCTGGCAGAAGCGCATGCAGATAAGGATAAACCTGTTCTTCAAACATCGGCATCAGTTCATTGGGAGGACCGGGCAGAAGAATCATCCTGGTTTCTCCTTCCTCCATGATAATTCCCGGCGCCGTGCCGTTAGAATTGTATAATATCCGGCAATTTTCCGGAACCATCGCCTGTTTCCAATTATTATCCGTAATCCTGCGCCCACGTTTCTCCAAAAATCCCTGAATTTCCTGACGTGCCCTTTTATCTTCCACCAGTTCCCTCTGCATTACTCTGGCTGCTGTCTCTTTGGTAAGATCGTCCTGCGTGGGTCCCAAACCTCCAGATAAAATAATTACAGAAGAACGCCCCATGGCTGTTTTAAGCAGCTCTTCTAAACGCTCTGGATTATCTCCCACCACACTCTGGTAATACATGGACAATCCCAGCATGGCACATTTCTCAGAGATAAATGCCGCATTGGTATTTACAATATTTCCCAGAAGCAATTCCGTACCAACGCAAATCAACTCTGCTGTCATATCATCATCCCTTTCTGACTTTATTTTCGCCATCTTTTATTTTTGCTCTTTCAAAACATCTTTATTCTTCATCACATAGTCGATCAGGGAAATAACAGTCAAAAATAACGCGATATAAGTAACTATGACAGAACAAACCTGATACAGCCTGTTATCAAAATTTAAGATTAGCATCACAATCATCACCATCTGAAAGGTAGTCTTAAACTTGCCCCAGTAGCTTGCAGCAATCACAATTCCGTTGTCAGAAGCTACCAGACGAAAACCGCTGATAATAAACTCCCGGCTGATAATGATGATAGAAATCCATGCATGCAGTCTTCCATTTGCTGTCAGACAGATTAACGCTGCCGCCACCAATAGTTTATCTGCAAGCGGATCCATAAATTTGCCGAAATTTGTAACAAGGTTGTACTTTCTGGCAATTTTTCCATCCAGAAGGTCAGTCAGGCTTGCTATAATGAAAATAGCGACTGCAGCATACATACTGATAACATCACCCCAAACCGGAACCAGCATAAACACCACAAAAGGTACAATCAATATCACGCGCAGAACAGTCAGTTTATTCGGTAAGTTCATCGTTCATGTCTCCTATCAAATCATATTCATAAGCCCCGGTAACACGGACCTTTACAAAATCGCCAGTCATCAGCGGTACATCGGTATTTATAAAAATATAACCGTCAATCTCCGGAGCGTCCCGGTACGTCCTGCCTACATAAGCATTCTCATCTTCCACTCTGCCCTCAATCATCACCAACAACTCCCGATCCTTCATCTCCTCGTTTTTATCAAAAATGATTTCCTCCTGCAGCTCCATGATTTCATCACGCCAGTTTTCTTTCTGCTGTTCGTCTACCTGACCGGAAAATCCCGCTGCCGGAGTTCCCTCTTCTGGAGAATAAGTGAACGCACCCAGACGGTCAAATTCCATTTCATTGAGAAAATACATAAGTTCTTCATGCATTTCCTGCGTTTCACCTGGAAATCCACTGATAAGTGTGGTACGCAGCGCTATATCCGGGATTTCTGTTCTCAGCCTGATGATTTTCTCAGTCAGTTCCGCCTTGCTGGTCCGCCTTCCCATCCGTTTTAAAATGGAATCATTGATATGCTGAATCGGCATATCCAGATAATGGCAGACCTTTTTATTGCGTTTGATCGATAAAATCAGTTCTTCATAAATTTCCTCCGGATAGCAGTACATGATCCGAATCCACTGAATCCCCGGCACTTCATTCAGCTTGTCCAATAAGAGATGCAGTGATTTCTCTCCATATAGATCCAGGCCATACAGTGTGGTTTCCTGTGCCACCAAAATCAACTCTTTTACGCCCTGTTCTGCCAATTCCCCTGCCTGAACAATCAGTTCCTCCATCGGCACACTGCGGTAACGCCCCCGAATATAGGGGATAATACAGTAACTGCAGTGTTTGTCACATCCTTCTGCGATTTTTAAATGTGCATAGTGTCCCCCAGTGGTCAAGCTCCGTCCTGCTTTATGCATAGGAAGCCCGGTAAGGGGCAGATACTGTTCAAACCGGCTGCCCTTCTGAATTTCTCTCAGCGCCTGTTCAATCTCTTCATAAGAATTAGTACCCAGCACTGCATCTACCTGGGGTATTTCTTTTATAATTTCATTCTGATATCTCTGGGCAAGGCATCCTGTAACAATCAGAGCCTTGCAGCTCCCCTTGTCCTTATATTCTGCCATCTCCAAAATAGTATTAATACTTTCCTCTTTGGCGTCATTGATAAAACAGCAGCTATTTATGACAATAACCTCTGCCTCTTCTTCATCATTTGTAAACGTGTGTCCACAAGCTCCTAATGATCCTATCATAAATTCTGTGTCCACCAGATTTTTGTCACATCCAAGGGAAACAAATAATATTTTCATAGATTCCTCTCTAACAAGAACACACCATTCGCAAAATACAGACAATGATACGTATTCTGCAGGATGGTGTGACATAACGGTTCTTATTCTTCTGTATTCTCCTGTTCCTGGCTGTCGTCTTCTCCGACAATGGTTACCTTGCTGTTAAATACTTCTTCCACTGCAATAGACAATGGTTTCTGATTTGAGATATTGTCAATCACCGGTTCGTCACCTCCGATAATCTGTCTTGCTCTCTTCGCGGTTGCAAGCACAATAGAATAACGGCTGTTTACTACTGGTTCTTCTCCGATTTCAACTCCGCTGTTTACAACCTTCATTAAATCAGTATAAGAGGGATGCAGCATCATAATTAATCATTCTCCTTTCGCAAAGTTCTTAAGCTCTGCTCTTATATGCTCAATTAACACATGGTTCCTTGCCACACGGGCATGTTCACTTCTTATGATAGAATGTACTTCCTGTACACATTCTTCCAAATTATCGTTGATTATGAAATAATCATAATTTTCCACTCCCTGTGCCTCCTGCCAGGCCCGGCTGAGCCTGGAAGCAATTGTGGCTTCATCCTCTGTGCCTCTGTCCACAAGGCGGTGTTTTAATTCCTCTGCTCCCGGCGGAGAGACAAACAACAATAAGGTCTCCGGATATGCTTTCTTTACCTTAAGCGCCCCCTGGATCTCAATTTCCAAAATCACATCTCTCCCCATTTCCAACTGTTGATATACGTAGTCTTTGGGAGTTCCATAATAATTATTTACATACTGGGCATGCTCAATCAGCGCTCCCTGGCGGATCATCTCTTCAAATTCCTCTCTGGAAACAAAAAAATATTCCTTTCCATGCGTCTCTCCAGGCCGCGGGGCGCGCGTCGTGGCAGAGATACTCAAAGCATAGGTATCTGCATGCTCTTCCAGGAGCTGTTTCATAATTGTTCCCTTGCCGGAACCTGAAAAACCGGAAACTACCACTAAAATTCCTCTTTTATTCATCTTTTTTCCTCTGCTGGCGCTATTCAATATTCTGAATCTGTTCGCGAACCTTCTCAATATCTGTCTTCAAATCAATGGCAATCTCAGAGACCTCCATATCGTTTGCCTTGGAAAGAATCGTATTCGCCTCCCGGTTCATCTCCTGGGCAATAAAATCCAGCTTCCGCCCAACACTTTCTTCTGTCTGTAATGTTGTTCTCATATTGCTGATATGGGTCTTTAACCGGACAATTTCTTCATCCGTACATATCCTGTCTGCAAAAATGGCGGTTTCTGCCAAAATTCTGCTCTCATCTAACTGGGTATTCTCTAAAAGTTCCTGTACCTTCTCGGTCAGCCTGTTTCTGTATTCCTTTACAATCTCTGGGGAACGCTGTTCAATCTGTTGCACATAATCGGACATTACCTCCAGCTTGCCCAGTAAATCTTCCCGAAGCTGTTCTCCCTCCCGGATGCGTGTCTCCACAAATTGTTCTGCCGCCCCTTGTATTGCCTGTTCCAACAGGGTGCGCCACTCTTCTTCATCCATCTCCTGCGTCTCCATAACAAGAATTTCCGGATATCTGGAAAGACACGCCCCGCTAAGCTCTAAAGGCAGATCAAACTTTTCCGACATCTGGCGTATGTATTTCACATATTCTCCCGCCAGATCTTCATTGTATTTTAACAGTACCTGATTCTCAGTACAATCTTCATACGTAACAAAAATATCAATTTTTCCCCGCTGAATATAATTTTTTAACAGGGTACGAACTGTATTTTCAAAAAAATTCAGCTTCTTGGGCATTTTGATTCCTATGTCCAGATAGCGATGGTTTACCGACTTCATCTCCACTGTGATCTTTCTTGTCCCTTTGACAACCTCACAGCGCCCAAAACCGGTCATGCTCTTTATCATACACTTCCTCCTGTGTTCCCTGACTGGAATCTTTTTCCTATTTCACATAAGTGTTTATATTATAAAACAGTTTTTGTAAATAGTCAAATTTTCTTTTTTTTGTGTTTCCCCATTTTTAACAACAACCGGTATTTTAGTACCAAAAGGTCTTGCTGCCTTTGGCAGCATAGACATCTTGCACAAAAAGTGTCTGGAAAGCTAGTTTTCCATAGCACTTTTCTGTGCAAAGTGTTTCCATCACTTTGTGCTGGAAACCTTTTGGTACTATAAAATCAAAAAATGGGGAAACTCAAATTCTTTTTTGAAGTTTCTGGTTTTCTATTTACAGAAATTGATATATACTAAAGAATGCCTGAGATTATTTTTACATATAAAGATAAGGAGAATAACAACCATGGCTTTTGATGGAATTGTAATTGCAAATCTTGTAAAAGAATTAAATGATACTATTTTAAATGGAAGGATCAGCAAAATTGCACAGCCGGAAAACGACGAGCTTCTGCTGACGCTTAAGGGAAACAGCGGACAGATCCGCCTGGTCTTATCCGCCAGCGCTTCTCTTCCGCTTATTTATCTGACAAAAACAAATAAACCAAGCCCTATGACGGCGCCAAATTTCTGCATGCTCTTAAGAAAGCACATTGCAAACGGAAGAATTACCAAAATATATCAGCCGCATATGGAGCGGATTATCAATTTTGAAATTGAACACCTCAATGAATTGGGCGATTTATGCCAGAAACTGCTGATTGTAGAGATAATGGGCAAGCACAGCAACATTATTTTCTGCGACGAAAACTATAAAATTATCGACAGCATCAAACATATTTCTGCCCAGGTCAGCTCTGTCCGCGAAGTGCTTCCCGGCAGGACATACTTTATTCCAGAGACGCAGGAAAAATGCAATCCGCTGGAGACGTCCGAGAAAGAATTTTTTGACAACGTTTTTTCCAGACCGCAAACTCTGCTAAAAAGCATATATACTTCCTACACCGGCATCAGTCCGGTAATTGCCTCCGAATTATGCTTCCGGGCCGGAATGGAAGGCGACCGCCCCTCCTGTGCCCTGAACGAAGAAGAAAAACTTCATCTCTACCACCATTTTTCCTGGATGATGGAGGATATCCGGGAGGGAAAATTTTGCCCGAATATTATCAAAAATGGAAAAGAACCTATTGAATTTTCCGCAGTGGCCCTGACACAGTATTCCGATTTGACCAGCACTGAATATCCTGATATCTCCAGCGTTTTAGAATCTTACTACGCAGACAGAAATATCTATACGCGCATCCGCCAGAAATCTGTGGATCTGCGGAAAGTAGTTTCCACTGTCCTGGAACGAAACCGCAAAAAATATGATCTGCAGCTTCGGCAGTTAAAGGATACCGAAAAACGTGAAAAGTACAAAGTATACGGGGAATTGATCAATACTTATGGTTATGGACTGGAAGAAGGCGCAAAAAGCCTCACTGCTCAAAACTATTATACCAATGAAATGATTACCATTCCGCTGGATGACCAGCTTACCCCACAGGAAAACGCCCAGAAATATTTTGACAGATATAATAAACTAAAGCGAACTTTCGAAGCTCTCAGTGATTTAACAAAGGAAACGCTGGAAGAAATAGAGCATTTAGAATCAATATCCACTTCCCTGGATATTGCAGTGTCAGAAGAAGACCTGACTCAGATTAAGGAGGAACTGACCCAGTACGGATATATTAAGAGAAAACATGTTGGAAAAAAGGAAAAAATAAAAAGCAAACCTTTCCATTATCTTTCTTCTGATGGATTTGATATTTATATAGGGAAAAATAATTTTCAAAATGATGAACTGACATTTAAATTCGCGTCAGGAAACGACTGGTGGTTCCATGCCAAAGGAATGCCTGGTTCTCATGTGATTGTAAAAACCAACGGCGAGGAACTTCCAGACCGTGCCTTCGAGGAAGCTGGCCGCCTGGCCGCCTATTACTCTAAAGGAAGGCAAAATGATAAGGTAGAAATTGATTATCTTGAAAAGAAAAATGTAAAAAAACCCAAAGGAAGCAAACCTGGCTTCGTAGTTTACTACACAAATTACTCTCTGGTGGCATCCCCGGATATCAGCGGACTAAATGAAATTTGATGATTCATGACATTTTTTGTAAAAATCGGAAAGAACTGCATGTCTATTCCCTTGACTGCTGCATATACTATCACTGTAATCGAAAGATTACAAAACACCGCCGGACATCCGGCAGTAAAATTGACAAAAGATACAGGAGGGAACGATAATGTCAAATTCATCTAACAGAGCAGTAATACCGGAAGCAAAAAGTGCATTGGATAAGTTTAAATTTGAGGTTGCAAACGAAATTGGTGTACCTTTAAAAGACGGTTATAACGGGGACTTGACCTCTAAGCAGAATGGTTCTGTCGGAGGTTATATGGTGAAGAAAATGATCGAAGCCCAAGAAAGACAGATGGCTGGTAAATAAACGAACTGGTAATCAGTAAACAGCCGCGTGCAGTCACAAAATGGCATTTGCACAGAAAAACCACTATGGAAAACTTGTTTTCTGTAGTGGTTTTTTGTTCTCTTATAGGAAAGACCTTGTCACTCTAAAGCATGAAAGTATCTTTCCTATAAGAGAACAATAATATGCGCACGCGCACGAGAGGAATTATGCGCAAAAGCGCCGTGCGCGGCGCGTCAAAGTGTGCAGCCCCTCAAGAATGAGGGGTTAGGGGAGTTGAAGTGGGCTTGCCCACTTTGTTCTATAGGAAAGCCTTGTCACTCTAAAGCGTGAAAGTGCCTTCCTATAGAACAAAAAACAATATGCGTAGTTCAAACATGCTCCAGCTCACAGATTCACTGTTTCTGTCTGGCTGTCCAGATAATACTGTATCTGCTCCCGTAACTTATGATGTGCTGCTGCCTCAAGCTTCTGATCCTCTGCCAACAGCAGCTGCGCCTCTTCTGAAGCCTGCTTCAACAGATCTGCATTCTGATAGATATCTCCCAGGCGAAATTCCAGCAGTCCGCTCTGCCTGATTCCAAAAAAGTCTCCAGGTCCCCGAAGCTTTAAATCTTCTGCCGCAATAAAAAAACCGTCATTGGATCTATTCAGAATTTCCAGGCGTTTTTGGGCCTTGTCAGAATCTGTCGTATTGATCATAATGCAGTACGACTGAGCAAGCCCGCGTCCTACTCTTCCCCGAAGCTGATGAAGCTGGGCAAGTCCAAAACGCTGAGCGTCTTCAATCATCATCACTGTGGCGTTGGGAACATTGACGCCTACCTCAATCACTGTAGTAGAAACCAGAACCTGAATCTCATTACGTGCAAATTGCTCCATAATCAGATTCTTTCTGCCAGATTTCATCTTTCCATGAAGGCACTCTACTACAATCTCGGACGGAAGCTCCTGTTTCAGCTTTTCGGCATAATCCGTCACATTTTCTGCTTCTAACCCCTCACTGTCTTCTACAAGCGGACATATCACGTATGCCTGATGCCCTTTTGCAATTTCTTTCCGCAAAAAATCATAAGAAGTATTTCTTGATTTTTTTCCTACTACACAGCTCTTGACCGGCAGCCGTTTCGCCGGAACCTCATCAATTACAGAAATATCCAGATCACCGTAGAGAATGATGGCAAGGGTACGGGGGATTGGCGTTGCGCTCATCACAAGAATGTGAGGCTGACTGCCCTTCAAGAACAAGGATTCCCGCTGCTTCACTCCAAACCGATGCTGTTCATCGGTAATAACAAGCGCCAGATTATCGAATACAGCTCGTTCCTGAATTAATGCGTGTGTGCCCACAATCATAGCGTTAGAATATATCTGCATTCTCTCATAGGCACGCCGCTTTTCTTTTGCTGTCAGAGAACCAGTGAGAAGTATTACCGGAATATGTATCTTATATTTTTCACACATTTCTGTAAAATTCTGATAATGCTGCATGGCAAGTACTTCCGTTGGGGCCATCAATGCTGACTGGTATCCTGCCTGTGAAGCATCCAGCATTGCCAGAAACGCAATAATAGTTTTGCCAGATCCCACATCTCCCTGTACCAGACGCTGCATCACTTTCTGCCCTCGCAGGTCCTGGCGGATCTCCTGCAACGTCCGTTTCTGCGCCCCGGTAAGTTCATAGGGAAGACCTTCCATCACCCGTTCCGCCCAAAGCTCTTGTTCTTCTAAAGGCAGAAAGACAAAATTATTAACCACTTCCTGCATCTGTTCCTTCTGCATTCCCGCTGAAACAATAAACTGAAAAAACTCATCGAAAATCAAACGTTTTCTCGCCTGTTCCAAAGCTGCTTCACTTTCTGGAAAATGTATATTTTCCATGGCATAGTTGTATTCCGCGAGCCCATGTCTCTCCCGGATTTCTTCTGGCAGATAATCGACTGTCAAGTCCAGTACTTCCAGCGCCTGACGAATCGTCTGAGAGAGCTTATTTTTTCCCAATCCGGCTGTCAGCGCATAACAGGGCCAAAGACTGTTCTGCATTGACTGATAGTTTTCCGGCGTATAGATTTGAGGCTGTTCCATATGAAATATTTTGCCCTTTTGAGACACTTTTCCCAGAAACACAAACCACTCTCCCACTTTCAGGGTACTTTTCAGGTATGGCATCCGAAACCATACAAATTCTGCCTTTACATTCTGTTCCTGCAGAGCAAGAGATGTAACCTGCATGTTCCTCCCGGCACGTACAAAAGGCGCCTTATCAATTCTCACCGCAATTGCTGCTATTATTGTTCTTTCGCTTTTTTCCTTCACAGTGCTCTGATCTGTCCGCATCATATTTTCCGTGTCTTTCTGAGATTCCAGCATTGCTGGAATCTCAGAAAGCGGAGTGACGGGCGGCATTTTATCATAATCTTTGGGATAATGAAGGAGTATATCACCAATGGTGTATACTCCTAAGTTGTGAAACAATTGTTCCGTTTTCGCACCGATCCCTTTTAATGTTCCAATACCAGATGTTTTGTCCATGGGAGCGCTCCTTATTCTACCGAAATCACATAATAGTAAATTGGCTGGCCGCCGCAGTGGACTTCCACTTCACAATCCGGATACTGTTCTTCCAGATCTGCCCCCAGCTTCTGAGCGTCTTCCTCTTTTACTTCTTCTCCATAATAAACGCTTATGATAGCTGAATCCTCATCTACCATCTGTGCAACCATTTCTTTGGTAACTGTCTCCATATCCCTGCCGACAGAAAGAATAGAACTGTCTCCAATTCCCATATAGTCTCCCTGCTTAATAGATTTATCGTCTATCAAGGTATCTCTGACTGCATAAGTTACCTGTCCACTCTTCACATTGGCAAGTTCTTCTGTCATACGCTGGGCATTTTCTTCTGCCGAGCTGTCAGGCATATAATTAATCAGTGCTGTGATACCCTGCGGAACCGTCTTGGTTGGAATGACAAAAACATTTTTCTCTTCCAGCAGGGACGCCGCCTGGTTCGCAGCCAGAATGATATTCTTATTGTTTGGAAGAATGAAAATATTATCTGCGTTCACTTCTTCAATAGCGTTCAGCATATCTTCAGTACTGGGGTTCATCGTCTGCCCGCCGGCAATGATATAGTCCACCCCAAGCCCTTTAAAAATCTCATTGATTCCCTCTCCAATAGATACAGACACAAACCCTATCTCTTTTTTAGGCATTTGAGATTTCTCTGCCATGGCATCCAGCTCAGAACGCCTTTTCTCATCTGCCGCCTTCTGTTCCGCCGCAGCTTTTTCCGCATCCTTAATAAGCTTTTCCTGATGTTCTTCACGCATATTATCAATCTTAATCTTACTCAGAGAACCATAGGTCAGCGCCCGCTGAAGTGCAAGTCCAGGATCATTGGTATGTACATGGACTTTTGTAATCTCATCATCAGCAACCACAACAATGGAATCACCGATAGATTCCAGAAAAGCTTTAAAATCAAACTCTTCCTTCTCCTCCAGAGCATGATTGAGCACAATGATAAACTCTGTACAATACCCAAATTTAATATCCTGTTCCGTCTGTTGGGAAATTTTTACCACTCCGCCTGTGCCAGCGCCCTCAATCGTATAATCAATTTCTTTTCCTGTCAGGGCATCATAGGCGCCTTTTAATATCGTAACCAGTCCCTGACCGCCGGAATCCACAACTCCTGCCTGCTTTAATACCGGAAGCATCTCTGGCGTCTGGCTCAGAATATAATCTGCATATTTAATTACTTCATCCACAAATACTGTCAGGTCATCCGTTTCGCCGATCAGCTCCAGCGCCTTATCCGCACCGCCTTTTGCCACAGTGAGTATGGTTCCCTCTTTAGGCTTCATAACCGCCTTATACGCAGTTTCCACCGCTTTTTGAAGAGCGTCGCTTAAAATCACTACATCAAGCTTCTCATACTTACTGATTCCTTTGGTAAATCCACGGAACAATTGGGATAAAATAACACCTGAATTACCTCTGGCTCCCCTGAGAGACCCTGAAGAAATCGCCTTTGCCAGTGACGCCATATCAGGTTCCGGTCCTAAATTGCTCACCTCTGCTGCCGCTGACATAATTGTCATGGTCATATTCGTTCCCGTATCGCCGTCTGGTACCGGAAATACATTTAATTCATTAATCCATTCTTTTTTTGCTTCCAGATTCTTTGCACCCGCCAGAAACATTTTTGCAAGCATGGGCGCATCTATTGTAGTAATTGCCACTTTCGCGTCCTCCTTAATCAATCACTCTGACACCTTCCACGAAGATGTTGATTTTTTCGATTTTCAAACCGGTAAATTCCTCTACCTGGTATTTCACTGTACTGATCAGATTGTCAGAAACGGTAGAAATACTCACTCCATAGGAAACGATCACATGAAAATCCAAAGTAATCTTATTTTCCTTAAGGGAAACATTTATTCCATGATTCAGATAGTCGCGTTTTAATAGCTTTACCAGACCATCCTTAACATTGACGGCCGCCATCCCTACAATTCCAAAGCATTCTACTGCCACAGAACCGGCATATATCGCAATAACGTCCGTATTGATCAACACTTTTCCATACTGTGTGTCTAATTGTCCTTTCATACTGCAACCTCCGTTTTTCGGTTCAATATTTCTATTATCTGGTCATATTATACCCTTTTCCGGCAAAAAAAGAAACATATATTTCTCTTTTTTATAAAAAATTCATTTTACTCTTGCATTATGCCACTCTTTCTGTTAGAATACTTGTGTTGTGAGCCTGTGGATGGCAGGCTTAATAAGTTGCAAGGAGGTGCAATTATGGCAAAATGCAGCATTTGCGGCAAAGCTGCGCATTTCGGTAAAAATGTCAGCCATTCCCATAGAAGATCTAACAGAATGTGGAAGTCTAATATTAAATCCGTAAAATGTAAAGTAAATGGAGCCGCTAAGAAGATGTATGTTTGTACTTCTTGCTTAAGAAGCGGAAAAGTTGAAAGAGCTTAGTTCATTTCAAATAGTCACAGAGAGCAGTTCATTGGCGTACCAGTGTACTGTTCTTTTTGTATTTATGTTATACTGCTTTTTGAGATTTCTTATTTTTCATCAGTAAACTGACAAGTAGGTTTGGCTTAATATAAATAGCCAGCTCGCTAACAGCAAAACAAATTATACCCCAGCAACAGCAGAATAAAAATAATCAATATTCCAAGCACCTCATTGGGCAGAAAAATCATGATTGCCATTCCTACCGCAATCCAAAACAAAATAAAGCCGATCAGTCGTTTCATGCTATCACCAGAAAACAGAGCATATATTATTACTAATATATGCTCTGTCTGCTGTTTTCATTCAGGATATCTCTGTCTTTTATAACAGAGTTTGGAATCTTACTCTGAGGTCACGTTGAGTTTTTCTGCCAGATTTTTGGCCGCTTCCTTTTTCGCCTCTTCATCTGCTTCCACAGTGTCTTTTGCAGAATTCTTACTGGTAAATTTATTTACCAAATCAGGAACCATGTCAAGAATCTTAGTAATGCTGTCCTGATTCTTCACATTGACAAGCTTGGTACATCCGTTCTGGATGACCAGTACCGCACTCGGTGAAATTTTTCCGCCCATTCCTCCCGCAGCATTGTTTTTCTTATCCTGGCAGAATGCTCCGGCGCCTACGCCGAAAGACACTTCAATAAGAGGAAGAATAATGGTATCTCCAATGTGTACTGCTTCTCCAACCACAGTTTTGGTAGTAATAAAACTATCCATGCCTTTAAACAACGACTGAACCGTTGTGTTGAAATTATTATCCTGCATAATGAATCATACCTCCTGTTATGTTCGAAAACTTGTTATCAATGCTCTTATGTTTTTATCTTTGATCAACCGAAA
Source organism: Lachnospiraceae bacterium (assembly GCA_910575075.1). Taxonomy (GTDB): domain Bacteria; phylum Bacillota; class Clostridia; order Lachnospirales; family Lachnospiraceae; genus Petralouisia. Next base: position 292,538 of record CAJTCY010000001.1, on the reverse strand, counting down.
CACTGACCATATCATATGCCAGGCCCGGATATGTCCTTTCATCTTCAGACTGCCCTTTGCATAAAATTTTTCTGCCTGAAAATCCGGCATTACACAAATCCGATAATTTGCCCAAAATGGAAACAGACTGATCCATCCCAGTACCTGCCCTGTCCGGCTGGGATCTTCCATGCCAAATATCAGTTCTCCGCTGGCCTTCCGCGGAGAAAAATGGCGCATAAGAAATTTCATTTCTCTCAGCAAATGCAAAAAAGCGCTCTTATTAGTTTCCTCCGAAATCATGTTTTTTATGTTCTGGATTTTTTCTTTTCCTGTAATAGTTTTATCTTTTAAGTCCAAAAACCACTGCTGCAGCGCCTCAAAGCCCGCCCGAACATTTCTCCGCCATTCTCTGGGACCATTTCTTTTTCTGCTGCTACGTTGATTCTGCCCTGATTCAGGAATGGAAAAATCCTGGTTTTCTGAGACTTTCGGCGCTAATTGTTGCTGTTCCTGTATGGTTCTCTCTGTATCCGTATGGTTTTTCTCTGATTTTTTCTGATTGTTTGTTTTGGCTTTCTTCTTCCGTCTGTCCAGAGAAACAGGAATCCCCAAAATCCGTAATTGAAACGCCACGTCTTTATTTTTATATTCAGTTCTTATATACACTAAGCGAAAGAACCAGGAAAATACTGCCTTCCCTGTGATCGCATCCTCTGCTTCCATACAAATGCCATAACGGACCGGAACCGCAAGCACCGCAAAAACCAACAATAAAAGAACAGCAAGCAGAATGCCGACAATTTTTAATATCAGAAACAGGATTTCCATACAGGCTCTCTCCTGAGATTTTCTCTGTGCTGTTTTAGAAAATATTCCCTGATATTCAGATTTCCGGTTTTCTGAAATACATCTGACACAATTCTCCCTGCCAGTTCCATGGCATTTTCATACCCTCTATCCACGCCAATCACCAGCATGTCCTGACTCCTGTAATATTTTTGCATCAACTGCCAGGAAGGTATAATATCCATAAGATTCTCCGGATTGCTGCTCAGCGTAATCACATAGACATCCACCTGGCCAGCGCGGTGAAGAATCTTCCATTTTACCTTCTCTTTTTTCCTGGCTATACTCTCTCCTGCATAAAAATCCCTGTAAAAGATCATTTCATTCTCCATTTCATTACGGATGGATGGCTCTTAACATCTTTCATTCTCACAGATACTGAAAAGGGTTACAGGAAAAAGGCGCTCTCTTCTCGCGAGCACCTTTCTCTCTGTACCTCTGCCTGTATCTGCCGGTATTAAAAATATTTTCTGTTGCCCCAAAGATTACTCTTTTTCAAATCAAGATATTCATTATATGCTTTTTCCAGTATCTGTTTCTCATTCGCAAAACGCAGTAAATGATATGCTTCGTGAAATTTATAGTATCCTGAATCAACAAAATATTCTTCCCGTTGTGGTTTGCTGTAATAACTGTCTGCCATCATCAGATACCAATGGACGTCTTTCTCCACCGTATCGTCCGGAACAGCGAAAGAATACTGGCTCTTTCCTACATACTTAATAATCAGGGCATTTACCCCTGTCTCCTCCAGCACTTCACGTGCCGCCGTATCCCTGTATTCTTCGCCTGGCTCTACGGTTCCTTTCGGAAGAACCCAGCCCTCATATTTGTTCTTGTAATTCTTATACAAAAGCAAAATCTTCCCGCGAAATATTACCACACCACCACAACTCGTTGCTTCAATCATTGCAATACCTCCTGATGTGGTTATTGACTTTAAAAGTAGTATACCCCTTTTTAAGATATCTTGCAAGATTTTTCTTCTTACCGGGAAAAATACGTATCAAATACCTGTTTTGCAATCGGCACTGCGGCCGTACTGCCTGCCCCTCCATTTTCCACAATTACCGTCACCACTATGCTGCCTTTTTCCTCCGTGGAAGCATATCCGGTAAACCATGCATGACTCTCTTCTTTATTGTTGCTGAATTCCGCAGAGCCTGTCTTCCCTGCGGCCTGATAGCTTTGCCCACTGAGCTTAGAACCCGTTCCTTCGCTGACCACTTTTGACATAAATCCCTGAAGCTTCTGAGCTTCTTCTTTTGTGAGCAGAGAACCATACGTGGAAGACTTATAATTCTTTACCGGAATGCCTTTATAATTTTCTGTATGGTCAATGACATATGGCCTCATCAATATTCCATCATTGGCGATGGCAGACGTAATCAATGCCATGTGCAAAGGTGTCACCAATGTTTCCCCCTGTCCGATCGCCATCTGAGTCACCTGGTCTGTATTGGAGGATTCTTTCAATACGAAACTGCTCTGGTTGGAAGGATAGGAAATTGGGAGATCCGTATGAAACAGCATATCATTGCAAAGGTCTGCAAATTTCTTCTTATTCAATCCCAGTCCAATGTTTGCATAGGAAGTATTACACGATTTTGCGAAAGAAGTCTCAAGATTCTCCGCCCCATGGACCGCATTGGCATAACAGTGAATTTCTGTATTTTCCATAGCAATATTTCCTGTACATTCGTAGGAATAATCCTGATAATCCGGATGTTCTCTGAGATATTCCAGCGTCGTTAATATCTTAAAGGTAGAGCCAGGCGGGTAGAGTCCCTGGGTGACACGATTCACCAAGATAGAATTTTCACTGTCTGTATTGGAAATGATATTATCCCACTCCGCCCCTATGGTATTCGGGTCAAAATCTGGTTTAGACACCATGGCAAATATTTTTCCGGTAGAAGGTTCCAATGCCACCACTGCTCCTCGGTTTCCGCCCAGAGCGTTATAAGCTGTCTCCTGTAAACGGTAATCCAGAGTGGTCACAACATTGTCTCCCTGATTTTTTTTATCCTGTATGCCATGAAACACCTGCTCTAAAAAAAATGCGTGAGAACGCAGCAGGCTGAAATTCCCAAATGACTCTATTCCAGATTTTCCATTGCAGTCATATCCCACCGCATGAGCAAACATAGATCCATAGGGATAATACCTGGTCTCACTTCCGTCCTCTTCCACAATAGTCTGCGCCAGCGTTTTTCCATCTGATGAACGGATCTCTCCCCTGACCACATGTTCCGCAAAGGTATTCTGCCTGGTATTATAAGGGCTGTTGATAAAATCCTCGCTGCGGAAAATCTGAAAATAAGCAAAATATCCCATCATCATAATGAAAGCCCCTACAAACAGATAGGTGATTATGACAAATTCCCGGTTCTTGCTTCTTTTAGTCGAAGTCTTCAATTTTCGTTCCGTGAATATTTTCTTCATGAGATGCTGCCCCTCCTTTCCTTACCGAGGATTTCTTTTTACTGCTGCTACTTTTTGAACCCGTTTTTTTCTTCTTTTTTCTTTCGGGCGCTTGTTCTGTCTCGGTACGTTCCCTGAGCAGATACAGCCCCTGTATAATGGCAAATATAATCAATGTGCTGAGAAGAGAACTTCCTCCATAGCTGACCAGCGGCAGTGTCACGCCTGTCGAGGGAATAAATTTGATGTCGCCTCCCACAGACAGCAAAATCTGGAATCCATAAATTGTTCCCAGTCCCAGCGCTACCAGCTTATAAAAAGAATCTTTCATCTGCATGGCAATATTGAGAAACATCAGAAAACAACTGACACATACCAAAATCAGGCAGATCGCAAAAATACCGCCTAATTCTTCTGCCACTGCCGAAAAAATAAAGTCCTGTTTTACTTCCGGAATTTTGTTGGGCATGCCCTGGTTGAGTCCCATGCCAAACCACCCTCCGGTTCCTATGGCAAAGAGAGAGTTTGCCACCTGATTACCCTCTCTTTCAAAGACAGCTAACGGGTCCTGCCATGCCACCACCCGCACCCGCACATGGTTAAAGAGATAGTATGCAATTACAGAGGCTACAGCCCCGCAAAACAGCCCGCCAAAAAAATAGTATAATTTCCTGGTTGCCACATACAGCATTACCATATAGGCAATAAAAAATATCAAACCTGCTCCTAAATCCTTGGACAACACTAAAATAATGACATGAAGCCCTGCGATCACAGTGGCTTTTACTACCTGTATAAATTCCGTTGACTCGTAGAACATAGACGCCACGAAAAACACAAAGATAATCTTAATAAACTCGGAAGGCTGCACAGCAATTCCCGCAACAGTAAAGGAAAGCTTGGCGCCATGAGACACAGCCCCCAGCACGGCTACGACTCCCAGCATAGTGATACCGGCAAGAGCATACAGCCAGGTCAGGCTTTTTAAATACTTAAAGCGGCTGATAAAAAATGGAATCAGCATGGTCAGCGCCATGGAAACCACCGCAATCTGAAACTGCTTCATGGCATGGTCATAAGAGAGCCGTGTCAGCATTACAAAGCCGATGCACATCAGCATGCACATATTATTGACCACCAGTCTGGACACCCGTCTGTAAAAAATACTGTAACACACCTGCACCACTGCAAAAAACGCCACCTGCATCAGATAAAACTTCAAAACTTCCAGGTTTTTGTCCATAGACAGGTACAACACCGCATAGGCATTCAGATGGAACAGATACATATAAACCACCTGACTTCTGTATTTCTCTGCCTGCTCTTCTTTGTCCACACTCCGTTTCAGTGCAGAAAAACACTGATAGGTATACAGGGCAAACAGAATGATCATTGTATATTTCGATAGTTCTGTAATCAAATGCAGCATATCTTATTCGACTCCTCGCTTAAAATGTCCATTGGTAAAATTTTTCAGATAATTGTCCCTGTCAAGTTTTTTATCTCTTGCCTGTCTGTAATATTGGAAAATTTCTACTATTTCCTGTTGGCTCTCCAATGTAAAAGACATACGGACACCTGCTGGCGCCAGGGATTGAATTTTCTCCCATTGATGGAACAATGCCAGAGGACTGATATTGTAAATGACATTATAACAATCTTCACATCGGTTTTTTACTGGAAACAGCTTACCATAACGGTCTTTGAGATAAAAGACCCTTCTTTTCCTGTCACAATGCACAGTGTTCTTACGAAGGCATTGAGCACTGAGCATTAATGGCTGATAACCGTAGAGCAGCAGTTCCCCTAAAGAACAGTCCAATTCCTTTAATTCCCGGAAATTAAGTTCCACTGGAAGAGTATACTGCCGCAAGGAAAGATCTGCCAATCCCCGAACCGCTTCATTGGAACAGCCATACAGATTATAATCTCCCTGAATGCAGGAACAATCTGCGCCCATTTCTTTTAGGAAGGAGAGTTCTTCCAGATTTCTGGCAAGATACCCGTCCACCCCTGCTTGTTTCAGCTGTCCCCAGTTTTGTTCATACCACTGCGCTGTCTTCATGCGAAACAGATAGGGCAGCGCCAGATAACATTCCTTTCCGGCATCATGTGTCTGGCAAACCAGCTCTTGCAGTTCTGAAAAACTCTGTTTTCTCTCCAAAGCAAAGGCTTCCAAATAGATTCGGTCCGCTTCTGGCTGCTGCAGTACCGTATAAAACTGCTCCAAGGTCTCTGTCAAAACAGACAGGCGCATAGGGAACTTCCTATTTTTCCCTTCTGCCTCTGTATATTCCGCAGTTTCTGGCCGCTGTGGAAGCGGAATGCTTCTTTTGTATTTCTCTGCCATTGTCTCCGCCAGTTTTGCAAGGCCTGCCCTCCTAAGATGATTCAACGCTCCTACCGGAAGAAAACTCTGCTCTCCCATCTCCAATACAAAATCTTCCAGTTCAAAAGGGGTATTTCCTGTTTTTTTCATTTTAGCCAGAACTGTTTCCTTTGACAGCGGCTGTTTCTCTGCCGGCAATACAATATCTCCTGTCACCTCTGCCTGCACTTCTTTACATTGTAACACAAGACTTGCCGGTTTCCCTGGAAAAAGTCTTAAGATTCCCTTTATTTTTTCTTTATTTTCTGTTTTTACATACAAGTCATGTATCTTCTTCTGTAATACTTCATTGCTTTTTACATGAGAAGGCTTCTCAAAGGTAATCATCTCCCTGCCATTCTGCCTTTTGTAATACCCTTCTGTAAATCCACTACGGCTGCCAAGATCAAGTAATGCCTGAGCATCCTTTTCTGACACCTGATATTCTTCTCCAGACTCAAACAAATCTATATATTTGCGGTAGATACTGGTGACTCCCGCCGCATATACTGCCTGCTTCATTCTTCCTTCAATTTTAAAGGAGTGAATGCCGCAGGCAGCTAATTGCGGAAGCAAGTGAACGGCACACAGATCTTTGGGGCTTAAAGGATAATTTTCTCTCTGTTTTCCTGCTGCTAAAGCTGTGCTTTTACTGTCAAATACTTCGTAAGAGAGCCGGCAAGGCTGCGCGCATCTTCCCCGGTTTCCGCTTCTTCCTCCAATCATGCTGCTGAGCAGGCACTGACCGGAATAACAATAACACAGTGCTCCATGGACAAAACTCTCAATCTCCGCCCCTGTAGTTCTGTAAATATGAGAAATTTCTTCTAAAGACAGCTCTCTCGCCGTCACAATCCGGCTGCATCCCTGATCCATCAGCAATTTTGCTCCATATGCTCCGGTAACTGTCATCTGGGTACTGGCGTGAATGGGAAGGTCTGGGAAATGTTTTTTAACAAATCTCATAACACCAAGATCCTGTACAATCACTGCGTCCAGGCCTGCTTCATAAAGAGGAAGGAGATACTCATAAAGTTCCCCCAGTTCCTGTTCTTTTAACAGTGTATTCACAGTAAGATAGAGCTTTCTGTCCTTAATATGCACAAATTCAATGGCTTGCAGCAGTTCTTCCTCTGTAAAATTATCGGCATAGGCCCGGGCGCCAAATCTGGTACCGGCCGCATATACCGCATCAGCGCCTGCATTGATTACAGCAGTTAAAATCTCAAAAGACCCTGCCGGCGCCAGAAGCTCTGTTTTAGTGTTCAAGATGATTGTCCCTCCTGTTTTTTGGGCTCAGAAGGGTGGCTCAGCACCTATCTCTTCTGAGCCACCCCCTGTTTAATTTCCTGGTATAATAAAAATGAATATGCATACTTACATAAAGTCAAACCGTGCATCTTAGCAATGTCTGCATAATAAAATGTACAGTCCTTTCAAGACTGATAGGCTTATGGAGCCGATGCAGGCTTACCCGCTTTGTTCTTCCCTGATTCCTGCTTTACAGGAGCCTGGGCTTTTCCTTTGCCTGACACTTCCGATTCCTTCTGGACAACAGGTTGTCCCTTCACTTTTCCAAGAAGTGCATCTTCCAAAGACGCCTCCAATTTGGATTTGTTCAAAAGGAGCGCTTTGTTTTCTTTCTCCAGGTCAGCAGCCAGTTTTTCACTGCTCTCGACCTGTATTTTGGCTGAAATCAGACTGTGCTGCAGCTCGTAGATTTCTTTCTCCTTTTCCCGGACAGTTTCCTCTAGTTTCTCAGCTTGTTCTTTTGCCTTAAAGTAATCATCTGCAATATTAAGTTCCAGTAATGTGGACTTCATATCTGCCGCAAGGCGCCGAAACTGTTCCATTTCATCAAATTCATTTATTTTGCTATTTATATAATTTGCAACCCTCTGCAAATATTCTTCACTCTCATAACCGCTTAAGGTGTAAATTTTCCCACCGATCAATACATCTGCACTGGTCTTTATTGACATATATATGAATCCTCCCTGAAATCACAAACATATCCCATTATCTTAACTTTTACTATTTTAACACTGCGAGGCATTTTTTGCAATTCCAAAATGCCCATATGCAAAATCCGTCGCCACTCTTCCCTTAGGAGTCCGGTTGATAAAGCCATTTTTCACAAGATACGGTTCATATACATCCTCAATGGTTCCAGAATCCTCCCCCAGAGACGCCGCCAGTGTATCAAGCCCTACAGGGCCTCCCTGGAATTTCTCAATCATTGTCAGGAGAATATTGCGGTCATTCTGATCCAGTCCGAATTTATCCACTTCCAGCAAGTCTAATGCAAATACAGCAACCTCTTTGGTAATCCTGCCGTCATATTTCACCTGGGCAAAATCCCTGACACGCTTTAACAAACGGTTTGCCAGCCGCGGGGTTCCTCTGGAACGCCTTGCCAGCTCAAAGGCGCCTTCCTCATCAATTTCAACTTCAAGCTTTCTTGCAGAGTGCAGGATAATTGTCTTTAGTTCCTCTGGAGTATAAAATTCCAGATGATGCACCACTCCGAAACGGTCACGCAGCGGAGCAGACAGCAGTCCGGCACGTGTCGTTGCCCCTACCAGGGTAAAATGCGGAAGATCCAGGCGGATGGAGCGTGCCGTGGCACCTTTCCCTATCATAATGTCAATCGCATAATCCTCCATTGCCGGATAAAGTACCTCTTCCACCTGACGGTTCAGCCGATGGATTTCATCCACAAACAGGATATCTCCTTCCTGAAGACCGCTCAAGATTGCCGCCATCTCTCCTGGCTTTCCGATTGCAGGACCTGAGGTCACTTTCATATGTACGCCCATTTCATTGGCTATAATACCTGCCAACGTGGTTTTTCCCAATCCCGGCGGTCCATAGAACAGTACATGGTCTAAGGATTCCTCTCTCTGCTTTGCCGCTTCAATATAGACCTTTAAGGTCTTTTTTGCTTTTTCCTGTCCTATATATTCTTCCAGACTCTGAGGACGGAGACTTGTTTCTATCTTCTGGTCTTCCTCCTGAATCTGAGTGGATATCACACGTTTTTCCATGAAAACTGTTCCTCTCTATGTTCCCTTAATCCATTACTTTTTCTCATAAAATCCATTGCCGCATAATGTAATGCCTGAAAGCGTTCTGGAGCAGTTTCACCAAGAATTCTGTTATCCTTCATCTACAGCTCCTTAATCATTTCCGTATAGGGAAGCTCACTGTAACCGCACTTTTTATACACGTCAATCGCCCAGGTATTTCCTGGTTCTACCTCAAGTTTAAGCAGAACTGCTTTTTCTCTGTATGTATCTTCAAGATACTGGAAAAACTGTGTGCCGATGCCGCCTCCACGGTATTCCGGTTTCATATAAAGATCTTCGATCCAAACACATGCCCCGCCGAATTCAGTGGAAAAGCTTTTGGCAAGCATAGTGTAACCTGCTATCCCTCCATGTGCACGAAACACAAGTCCTTCAATAAGAGGATTATCCCCCACGCATGCTGCAATATTCCGTCTTAACACCTCTTCTGACACCTGATGGAGAATAGCGGGAGAATCATAAAAATCTCTCATCATCTCCAACACGTCCTGTGTATCCTTCTCTTCCATCCTCTTTATCGTAATCATTTTGAAACCTCCTAAATCCCTTCTGTACCTAAAAACAATTTCTATAAAAATGCCATCTGTTTCAATGCAGCTTTCAATACCTCTTCCACAGTAATCCCCTCTGTCAATTCCACAGCGTTTACTGCCTTTAAAGCCTCTGCAGAGGAATACCCAAGAGCCGCCAGCGCCTGTACCGCCTCATTTTTTATGCTGGTATCAAATCCGCCTGCTTCCTCTGATGAATGCATAAGTTTTACTTCAAAAGCTTCTTCTAAATCCAACTTATCCTTTAATTCCAAAATCAGCCGCTGAGCAGTCTTTGTTCCAATTCCAGGCGCTTTGGCTATGGTCTTTGCGTCCTCTCCCAGTATGGCAAAACGCAGGTCATCCGGCGTCATTACTGTCAATATGGCAAGCGCTCCTTTGGGACCGATACCATTAACTCCCAGCAGCAGCTTGAATATCTTAATGTCATCCCGGCTGAGGAATCCATAAAGCTTCATGGAATCCTCCTTCACATGAAAATAAGTATAAATCTTTATATCCTGTCCTGTCCCGCTAAACTTGTCGATCATACTCGCTGGAATATGAATATTATAACCGATGTTATTCACTTCAAGTACAATGGTATCCTCCTGTATCTCAACCAGTTCACCTTTCATGTATGAATACATAATGCCGCCTTTCTAATCTGCCATTTCTCCATAAAAATAAAAGCCTTTGCACTCCTTTAGCTTCACGTCGACGATCCTGCCGATAAGTTCTTCTGTTCCGGGAAAATGAACGATAAAATTATTGCCCATTCTTCCTGTCACAAGAGCTTCATCCTGTTCGTTAACTTCTTCCACTAAAACCTTCTCTACCCTTCCAGTCAAAGCTTTTGCACGTTCTTCCGCACTTCTTTGAACCTCCTTTAACAGACGTTCAAACCTTACCTTTACTATATCCTCTGGAACCTGTTCCTCCATAGCAGCTGCCGGCGTTCCTGTACGTTTGGAATAAATAAAGGTAAAGGCGCTGTCATAGCCTACCTGCTGCACCACATCCATGGTCTCTTCAAAATCTTCTTCTGTCTCCCCAGGAAAACCAACAATAATGTCTGTAGTCAAAGCAATATCAGGAACTGCCTTACGAATTTTTTCTACCAGGGTAAGATACTGTTCCTTGTCATAACGGCGGTTCATTTCTTTTAAAATGCGGCTGCTGCCAGACTGAAGCGGCAAATGCAGATGATTGCAAATTTTCCCGGAACTTGCCATAACCTCAATCAATTCATCTGATAGATCCTTGGGGTGAGAAGTCATAAAGCGAATCCGTTCTATTCCCTCTATTTTTTCAATTTGCCGGAGCAATTCTGCAAAAGATACCGGCTCCTGCAGATTCTTGCCGTACGAATTCACATTTTGTCCCAACAGCATAATCTCCACTACGCCGTCCTTTGCCAAATTTTCAATTTCTTTTAAAATATCTTCTGGTTTACGGCTTCTTTCCCTTCCTCTGACATAGGGAACAATACAATAACTGCAGAAATTATTACATCCAAACATAATATTTACACCAGATTTAAAATTATATTTGCGCTCTATCGGCAAATTTTCCACAATCTGGTCTGTACCTTTCCATATGTCAATCAGCATACCTTGCTGTTCAAAAGTACCTGTTAGAAGTTCTGCAAATTTATAAATATTGTGCGTTCCGAAAACCAAATCCACAAATCGATAGCTCTTTCTGAGTTTTTCAATTACTTCCGGTTCCTGCATCATGCAGCCGCAGAGTGCAATCTTCATATGCGGATGCTCTTTCTTATAGGCATTCAGATACCCAAGCCTGCCCCATACCTTATTGTTGGCATTTTCTCTTACAGTACAAGTATTATAAATGACAAAATCCGCCTCCTCGCTTTGTGCCTGCTCATAACCGATTTCCTCCAGGATTCCGGTAAGTTTTTCCGAGTCCCTGGCATTCATCTGACAGCCAAAAGTCTGTACAAAAAAAGTTGGGCGTTGTCCCAGTTCCCGTGCAAGGCACGCCGCATACCGGCGGCATTTCGCCATAAAATAATATTGCCTTTCTGGTTCTTCTGTTGGCGGTTCGGTGTCTAAATTTATCTTGTCCAAATCAATTTCGTTATACATGTTCTATGATCTTCTCCGTTCTCTGTCATATATTGAAAATAATATCATTTCAAATTATACTCCAATTGGCAGTCTCCTGGTTCTGCTGCTGCGATCTCTTCATTATATTCCTTCGCCTCCACACATCCTAATCTGTGATAAAAAGTCTGCGTCTCCTGAGAAGGATGTGCAGAAATATAGAGCTTTTCTGCCCCCAGTTTGCGTGCTGCGCTGCATACACATTGAAACAGCCCGCGGCCCAGCCCTTTTCCCCTGCTTTCCCAGGATACATGAATGCAGGATAATTGAACATACTGCCCGCCAGAACCAAAACGCCTGCTCTCAACAGAAGCAAACCCGATCATCCGGCTACCCTCAAACACACCAAATACAAATCCTCCAGTTACCACTGTGTTTTTCAGGCATTTCACCAGAAATTCATACTGCGCATCATTCCAATCCTCTATATAATAGGAAACATTTTTTAATTCCCAGCCTTCGGGACCTTTTTGCCAGCACTTTCTTACCTCCTGATACCGCAAAAATCCCTGAAACAGACTCCGTACAATCTCTGCCTCAGAAAATATGTGATATGACTTTTCCATATTACGGTCTCACCTGCCCATTTCCATATATGATATATTTGGTACTGGTCAGTTCCTTTAATCCCATCGGGCCTCTGGCATGGAGCTTCTGGGTACTGATTCCGATTTCTCCTCCAAAACCAAATTCAAATCCATCGGTAAATCGTGTGGAGGCATTTACATAGACTGCGGCTGCGTCAATCTGATCCAGAAATTTCTGGGAATTCTCATAGTCTCTGGTGATAATGGCTTCAGAATGCCCCGTGTTATATCGATTGATATGCGCTATGGCTTCGTCTATATTTTTCACTGTCTTAATAGATAAAATATAATCGAGATATTCTGTTCCCCAGTCTTCCTCTGAAGCAGGCATAATCTCAGCGCAAACCCTGCAGCTGGCTTCATCCCCGCGTAGCTCAACATTCTTCTCTTTCATTTTCTGTACTAAAACAGGAAGCAGCGCCTCCTTTACCTTCTCGTGAATTACCAGAGATTCACAGGCGTTGCACACCCCAATCCGCTGTGTCTTGGCATTGAAAATGATATTCACTGCCATATCGAGGTCTGCCGTCTCATCCACATACACATGGCAGTTTCCTGTACCCGTTTCAATCACTGGAACTGTAGCATGTTCCACCACGGTACGAATCAGCCCTGCCCCTCCTCTTGGAATCAAAACATCAATATAACGATTCAAACGCATAAATTCTTCCGCCGTCTCATGGCTGGTATCTGTAATAAGCAAAATAGCGTCTGCCGGAAGCTGGCAAGATGCCAACGCCTTCTGCAGAATCCCAGTAATAGCCTGATTGGAATTTATGGCGTCTTTTCCTCCTCGGAGAACCACTGCATTTCCAGCCTTAAAGCAGAGCCCAAAAGCATCTGCTGTCACATTGGGACGAGATTCATAAATAATACCGATCACCCCCAGAGGCACACGCTTCTGCCCAATCATCAACCCATTCGGCCGCTGTTTCATAGACAGCACTTCCCCCACAGGATCCTCCAGTTCTGCAATCTGGCGCAGTCCCTCTGCCATCTGTGCAATCCGTTCTTCTGTCAGCAGCAGACGGTCTACAAGGGCTTCCGGCATCTGATTTGCCTTTGCCTTTTCTACATCCTTCTCATTTGCTTCTAAGAGTATTTTGCTATCTTCCACCAGGTAATCTGCGGAAGCCGTCAGTACCTTATTCTTCTGGACCGTAGGCAGGACACGCAGCGCCGCCTCAGCCGTTCTTGCCCTCTTTCCAATTTCTTCTAATGTAAGACTTGTCATAATTCTCCTCCATGCAGTATCGTTCCATACTGGAATTTCTGCTGTATTCTTTTCTTCCTATCAGTATAACAATTCTTTCACAATTTGTCATCCTTAATTAAAATTTGAATTTCCCCATTTTGGGGTTATATTATAGTACCAAAAGGTTTCCAGCACAAAGTGATGGAAACACTTTGCACAGAAAAGTGCTGTGAAAAGCTTGCTTTTAGCCACTTTATGTGCAAGATGTCTATGCTGCCAAAGGCAGCAAGACCTTTTGGTACTAAAATATCAATTATTGTTAAAAATGGAGAAACTCAAATAAATAAAATTATCTTTTTCCAGTTCTTAGCACGGATTTGAAAAATCCGTCGACAAATAACCTCCGGAATAATAAAATCTTATTCAAGAAAATATTGCTCATTTTGAAACTTTTTCTTGATACGCCGCGTCTAACCTATAAATACAGGAAGGAGCAATAAAATGCAATGAATTTACCAACGATACAAAAGCTAGTGGAACAAGAACTGCTTTCTAATTATGCCTCTATGTACCGGCTGGCTTACACTTATGTCAAAAACGAATCTGACGCCATGGATATTGTGCAGGAAAGCGCCTATCTGGCTATCAAACATGCGTCCAAAGTCAGGAATCCCGATTATATCCGCACCTGGATTTTCCGGATTGTAATCAATACCGCCCTCTCTTCGCTGCGTCAGAAAACCCATGAAATATCAGCTGAAAAAATTGTGGAACAAGGCCAGAACGATCAATATACAGACTTTGATATAATCGAGGCACTGAATATCTTAAATGACAAAGAACGCGCTGTTATACTTCTGCGCTATTTCGAAGACTGCCGGCTGCAAGATATCGCTGACGCCATGAAAGAAAACCTTAACACGGTCAAAAGCATCTTATACCGCAGTTTAAAAAAGCTGCGCGTTGAATTAACGGAAGGAGAGATCTGTCATGAAACATGATTTAACAGAAATGAAGCACGATTACCAGAATATTCCCATTCCCCAGGAACTGAAAACACGGGTGGAACAATCCATTTCCAAGGCAAAAAAGGATAACGAATGTGCAGCAGAAATTTTCCCAAAAACAAGGCAAAAATTATCCAAAACAGACCAAATCCGCCGTTTCGCTTTTTGCGGCATAGGAAGTGCCGCCGCTGCGATCCTTACCATCGCTGTTCTGGCAAATTCCAACGCTAATATTGCACATGCCATGGAAGAAATTCCTGTACTTGGCACGATTGCCAAGGTAGTTACCTTCCGCGAATATCAGCACAAAGAAAATCAAATGCAGGCAGATATAAAGATTCCAGAAGTTCAGGTAGAAAATAAAGAGGGAAAGGTCTTGGCAGACGCCACCGAAGATATGAATGATGCCATCCAGAAATATACAGAACAAATCATTGCCGCTTACGAATCTGATGTAAAAGCAACCGGCGGAGAAGGACTGGAAGATTTAACGCTTGATTACGACATTGTCACTGACAACGACAAATTATTCTCTCTGCGTTTCCAGCAGTGTATCACCATGGCAGGCGCTGTACAGACTCAAAAAATCTATCATATCGATAAAAGCACCGGAAAAATGATTACCCTGCGGGATCTGTTTTTAGATAAAACAGACTATCAAATTGTCATCTCTGAAAACATCAAAACTCAGATGAAACAGCAGATGATCGAAGATGAGACTAAAGTTTACTGGCTGGACAGTGATGTGCCAGAATGGGATTTTCAGCAAATCTCTGAGGATGTCAATTTTTATATCAATGAGTCCGGCAAACTGATGATTGTATTTGACGAATACCAGGTAGCTCCTGGCTTCATGGGGGTTGTCACTTTTGAAATTCCTACCGATGTTCTGAAAGACATTGTAAAAGACGGTTATCTGAAATAAAACATAAAATCATCTGAGATTTTGGCATTATGAAATTAGCACTTTAAATATTCTCTGCTCTGTGACCACTCCATCCATTATGACATCATGCCGGTCACAGGGCACCTGAGGAATCAATTGCATTTGATAGCAGATTCCCAGCTTAAAGCACTCAGGATATCTGGCAAAATAACGGTCATAATATCCCTTTCCATAACCCATACGGCCTCCAACCCTGTCAAAAACGAGACCTGGCACAAAAACCAGCCCATGTTCGGCACTGATCTTCTCTCCGCCAACAGGTTCCATAACGCCAAACGCTCCCAGAGCGAACTCTGACAGGCCATGCACCTGGTAAAATTCCATGTCATCACCGTCCACTCTGGGAAATGCTGTCTGTTTTCCCTGAGCCAGGGCCACGGCAGCCAACGGAAGAAGATTTGCTTCATTTCCCAACGGATAATAAAAACAAATTTTTTCAGCTTCCTGAAAACAAGGCTGCCGCTGCAAAACTTCACAAATTTTTTCAGACCAAAGGCTTACCTCCAACTCTGTGAGGGCAGCTCTCTTCTGTCTGAAAGAGAAACGTATTTGATTCTTTTCCTGCATTATCGTATATCCTCCTGCATAACCTTTCGGCGCTTCTCAAAATTACACTATAAAATTATAAGAATAAATGCATCCGTCTTTACAAATTATGCTTTTCTCCCAGATTTTCAATCGTTCCGTCTGGATTAACCATATCAATACTGTCAAGCTGTGCGCGCAGATTTTTTCGTATATTTGCAATATATTCTTTGCGCAGCAAGGCCTGCTCCTTCTTCTCAGCTTCTGTCAATCCTTCTGCCTTTGATCTTCTTGCCAGTTCATTAATTCTGTCAATCTTACTCTGTTCCATCATTTCCTCCTCATGCTAAAGTCTTTTCTATAAAGTCTGCCAGATAAAAATCCTCGTCATAATGCTGCCGAAACAAAGTTCCCACAAATTCTCCCTGGAAAATTTCATGCAAAATTCCTACATCTTCCCCATTGGCAATCACCATATCTGCTCCCGACAGTGTTGCAATCCGTGCCGCTGTCAGCTTTGTTTCCATTCCTCCTGTTCCCACATCGCTTCCGGTGCTGTCCTTGGCCATGGAGAGTACCGCTTCGTCCAGCTCGTCCACTACCTCAATCAATTCCGCATTTGGATTGTCATGAGGGTCATCTGTAAACAGCCCGTCAATATCTGAAAGCAGAATCAGCAGGTCCGCCCCTGTCAGCGCCGCCACAATGGCTGACAGGCTGTCATTGTCACCAAACCTCATTTCATAGGTAGATACCGTATCATTTTCATTTACAATAGGTATCGCACCCAGCCGGAATAACTCTTCAAACGTATTCTGTGCATTTTTCCGAGAAACATTATCAAGCATGGTTCCCTTTGTCATCAATACCTGCCCCACCACCTGGTGATATTCTGCAAACATTTTCTGGTACGTCATCATCAGTCTCGCCTGCCCCACGGCGGCGCATGCCTGCTTGGTGGAAATATTTTGCGGCCGCTCCTGAAATCCCATCACCTGGCGTCCCACTGCAATAGCGCCGGAACTTACCAGACACACATCCACTCCCTGATTGCGGATATCACAAAGCTCCCGCACCAACTTCTCCAATTTAGTAAAATTCAGCTTCCCGGTGGCTTCATGATTTAGAGAGGATGAGCCAATCTTTACCACAACTCTCTTTTTATTTCTAAAATATTCTTTTGTCTCCATGTTTCTGTAACTTCCTCCATATATTGCCCTGCTCTTATTCGTTACGCTCTAATGCTCCATTCAGACAGAAATCGGAGCAGCACCATTATATCAAAAAACACCGTGAAAAGTCAAAATTACCCTTATTTTGAGTTTCCCAATTTTTAACAACAACCAATATTTTAGTACCAAAAAATGGGGAAACTCAAGCACCCTTATTTTGAATCTCTACTCTGCCATTTTCATATTCGGATAGATCTGTTCTATTCTCTCATCCGGAAAATATTCATCAATTATATGTGCCGCTTCATTTTTCGCTGGAACCCCCATAGCCCGTTCACTGTATCGTCCCAGGGCAAAACCGGAAATAACCACATTACAAAACATAAATGTAAGAATGATATAGCTTATGCATTTTCCTGCCTTTTTCGGCACTTTCTCAATCCACTTAGACGCTCTGGGATAGCAGATTTTCATCCATACCAGAGCTGCAATCCCCCAGAAAAAACAGTACAATAGATTGATGCGCCCGCCAAGATTAAAAGGAATACTGCTGTAATCCCAAAATATTGTACCAAACGCCAACTCCGTAAAAACACTGCATATGTATTCATAAGCTCCTCCCAACAGCGTTCCTGCCAGAAAAATATAGCGATCCTCACGATCCCGGTAACGGTATAATAAGATGGTTGCCCCTGCTACCCCAAGTCCCCATACCAGACTGAAAGGACCATAAACGACACTGCTGCGGCTCATCCACTGTCCCATGGTAATCCGGCAGAACACTGTCTCCGTCAAATCTCCCAGAAAAGCCCCCAAAAAGAAAATCCATAACACTTTATGGAAACTGCAGCCATATGCAAATATGGTTTTCTGACGAATCATTTCTTGCCGTTCCTGCTCGGTGGGTTCTTCCTTCTTTAACTTGGGAAAAGCACGATACATCCGGCGTTGTACCACTTTTATAATAAATCCCTGCAGAGATTTGGACGCCTGATGAAATCCCTCCGCAATTTCCTGAAACGCCGGACTTTGATTTTTCATTTTCATCACCGCCGCTGTGGTGGTCACCGTATCTGCAGCAAATATCACCAACAGAAAAATCAGCAAAATCATGCCGGGAAGCCCTGGAAATTTTCGTATAATCACAAGAAACAACGGATTTAAAAATTTCATCACTATAATTCCCAGCAATCCCCATGCCAGAGACGCAGACCAGCAGATATAACCTCCTGCCTGAAATTTTTTGCCGGAATAATCCCAGAGACGCAAATGGAACATTTTCTCCAACATCAGACCTGTCAAAAGTTCTGTCACCGTTCCCACAATCAGGCATCCCAAAAACAGATAAAACCATTCCCCTTTCAGAGTGTCCATAAAGACCAGCATAAACACCATGGAAAACCCATAAACCGGGCATAAAATACCGTTTAAAAATCCGCGGTTTACAAATGTTTTTTGCGCTGCCGCAGCATACACCACTTCCAGACACCAGCCCAGAAAACTGTAAATAAAAAAGAGCCATATCAGCTCATACGCAGTATATATCATATTTTATCTCCTAAAAAACCGTTTCTTCCCTGCCGTTTGCACAACAAAAGACCACAAAGAAGAAACGGTTATGATTGCTGTAAAATAATCTTAAACAGTAATAATCTTTTTCGGACATTTCTCTGCACAGGTTCCGCATCCTGTACACTTCTCATAATCAATATGAGCAATATTATCAGTTACGGTAACTGCATGTTCCGGACAGTTTTTCTCGCAGAGATGACATCCAATACATCCTACGGAACATGCTGCCATAACATCTTTTCCTTTATCCTTAGAGTTGCACTGTACCTTCTGTACCGCGTCATAAGGCACCAGCTCAATCAAATTCTTCGGGCATGCTGCCACACATTTTCCGCACGCTTTACATGCATCCTTATCTACCACCGCAATGCCATTGACAATATGTACTGCATCAAAAGGACATGCTTTGACACAGCTTCCATATCCCAGGCATCCATAATTACATGCCTTAGCCCCTCCATTGGGAATAAATGCCATTGCCGCACAGTCTTCCACGCCAGTGTATTCATAATCCTGCTTCGCCTTCTCACAGTCTCCGGCACATTTTACAAAAGCAACCTTTTTCACGCCTTCCTCTGCTGAAACCCCCATAATCTTACCAATTTCAGCCGCAATAGGTGCGCCGCCCACCGGACATTGGTTGACAGGGGCTTCCCCTTTTACAATTGCCGCTGCAAGACCGGAACAGCCCGCATAACCGCAGCCGCCGCAGTTATTTCCAGGAAGAACGCCTGTGATAGCTTCTTCTCTTTCATCTACTTCCACCTTAAACTTCTCTCCGAAAATTCCCAGGAAAAAGCCAAGGAAAATACCCGTTCCGCCCACTACCAGGGCGGCAATGATAATTGCTGTTATATTCATGATTCTTTCCTCCTTAATTTTTAACAGTTCAGACAATGGCTGAACTGTTAAACTAGATCATGCCTGAGAAGCCCATAAAGGCGATTGACATTAAGCTGGCAGTAATCAGCACAATTGCAGTTCCCTGAAAACGCTTGGGAACGTCATTATATTCTATTTTTTCACGGATACCTGCCATAATTACAATAGCGATAAAGAATCCAACAGAAGTGGCAAGACCATTTACCACACCCTCTAAAAGACCATATCCTTTGCTGACGTTATTCAGGGCAACACCTAATACAGCACAGTTGGTAGTAATCAGCGGAAGGAACACTCCCAGCGATTCATACAAGGGAGGCATATTCTTCTTTAAAAACATTTCCACAAACTGAACCAATGAGGCGATGACCAGAATAAACACAATTGTCTGTAAATATTCCACATGACAAGGCACCAGGATAAATTTATAAATCAGACCTGTAACAAAAGAAGCAAGCGTTATTACAAAAATAACTGCGCCGCCCATTCCTGCCGCGGTCTCCGTTTTCTTGGAAACGCCCAGAAATGGACAGATTCCCAGGAACTGGCTTAATACTACGTTGTTTACAATGGCAGAGCCGATTGCAATGATCAATAATTCTTTCATCTATTCTGCCTCCTATTCTTCTGCCTTTTTCGCAGATTCTGGTAATTTTCCAGTGCACATTGCAGACTGTGAACAGCTTGCGCAATCTCCGGTAAGACATCCGGAAGGCGCTGCCAACGGTTTGCCCTTCTTTTCCATCTTATCCCGGATGACATTCATTCCTGCAACAAGAAAAGCGAGAACCAGAAATGCTCCCGGAGCCATGATAAACACCGTAATACCAAGAGACGCTCCCAGAATCTGACGAATCAAACCGATACAGGTCAAACCTACCGTAAATCCAAGTCCCATGCCAAGTCCGTCGAAAATAGATGGCGCAATCGGATTCTTAGAGGCATAACTCTCTGCTCTTCCTAAAATAATACAGTTTACAACGATCAGGGGAATATATACACCCAATGATGCTGATAAAGACGGTGTATATGCCTGCATGACAAACTGAACAATCGTAACAAGAGACGCTACTACCACAATATACGCCGGCATACGCACGCCGTTAGGAATTACCTTACGGAACATAGAAATCAGCAAATTAGACATAACAAGAACCACTGTGGTGGAAAGTCCCATACCGACGCCATTGACAGCAGAAGATGTAACCGCCAATGTAGGACACATTCCCAGCATCAACACAAACGTAGGATTTTCTTTGATAATTCCATTATATAAACGTTCAACATATTTATTCATACTTAGTTACCTCCCTGCAAAGCACTTCTGAAATATTCCAGACATGCGTTGACACCATTGGTGACTGCTCTGGAAGAAATAGTCGCTCCAGTAACCGCCTGAATTTCATTGTCTGCCGCCGGCTCTGTCTTTACCACCGTATAGGTTTCTTCTGCCTTGCCTTCAAACTGAGAGTAAAACGGTTCTTCCTGGACCAGCACGCCAAGACCTGGAGTCTCGCTGATTGCAGTAATAGAATATCCATTTAAGGTTCCGTCACTCTGGATTCCAACAGAGAATGAAATATCCGCCTGGCTTCCCTCATGGGAAGTAACATTTATCACATATCCCAGAACATTGCCAGAAGCATCCAGCGCCTTATTTACAGCAGTTATCTCGTCTTTTGAATAATTTGCAGCCAGAACTTCCGCCGCCTTAGCCGCATCAAACTCTGTATCTTCCTCAAAAGAAGCTGCATCTGCGAATACAACTTTATATGCCTCATCCAAGGCTGCTTTTTCTGCCGCCGCAATCGGCTCTTTTGTAATCTCATAGACGGCGCCCAGCAGAAATCCCAATACCAGGGTAAAGGCGGTTAAAATCAAGGCGTCATGTACAATTTTCTTATTCATGCTTTACCTCCTTTTTCTGTCCAAATGCTCGTGGAATGGTGAACTTCTCAATAATCGGCACCAGAAGGTTGCTTAAAATAATTGCAAAAGAGACACCTTCTGCATTCGCGCCAAAAATACGGAATAATCCAGTAAGGACGCCAAGAAGAATACCAAACACGATTTTGCCCATAGGAGTTATTGGAGATGTCACATAATCGGTTGCCATGAAAAAGGCTCCCAGCATCAGTCCGCCGCCGCACAGATGGGCAGTCAGATAATTTACATCAAACCCATGTCCGCCAAAAAGCAGAATAAACACTGCAAAAGATAGAATGTAGCTTGCCGGGATCTTAAGGTCGATCACTCCCAGCATAATCAATATCACTGCTCCCAATAAGATTGCAATCACACTGGTCTCGCCGATGGTTCCAGCAGTGGTTCCCAGAAGCATCTTCATGGTATCCACACTCTCACCATTTTTCAAAAGAGCCAGCGGAGTAGCTCCTGTCACCCCGTCGTAAGTAAAGCTTGTCATAGTTCCTGCAAATGAAACCAGAAGAAAACATCTGGCTCCCAGCGCCGGGTTCATAAAATTCTGTCCCAGACCGCCAAACATCATCTTTACAATAACAATGGCAAACACACTGCCCAGCACCGCCTGCCAGATTGGCAGCGTATGAGGCAGGTTCAAAGCAAGTAAAAGCCCTGTTACCACTGCACTGAAATCATTTATGGTACTTTTTTTATGTATCAGCTTCTCAAAAATCCATTCGGAAGCCACACAGGTTGCAATACAGACCAAAATCAGCACCAAAGCCCGTATACCAAAATTAATCACTCCAAAAACAGTTGCCGGCAATAAGGCAATGATTACATAAAGCATAATTCTGGAGGATGTATCTTTGGAACGGATATGTGATGATGACGATACATTATATAAATCACTCACAATAAGACACCTCTTTCTCTTTTATTGACTTAAATCTCTGTTATTATCAGAGCTGCACGTTTACCGTGCTGCCTGCACACCCGCCCTAAAACCCGCTGCGTGCGGCATATTATTTATAAATTTCTTTCACAAAAAAGAACTGAAAGAGCTTTATAAAAACTATTTTTTTCTTCTTTCTGCAAGAATCTGCTTCTTCATCGTTCGAATGGACTGTGCCAGCGGTATTTTTGCCGGACAGATATAGCTGCAGCTTCCACATTCAATACATTCCATGCCGTTCCACTTCTCAAAACCTGCCATATCCCCATAGCCAGCCATCTTCGCAAGACGTGTAGGAATAATCTGTTCTGGACAAGCAGATACACAACGTCCGCAATTAATACAAGCTGTTGTTTCACTTGCCGCCACATCATCTTTTACAAGACACAGCAGAGAAGATGATGTCTTTGTCGTTGGAATATCCAATCCAAACATGGAAAATCCCATCATAGGTCCACCAGAAATTATTTTCTCAGGCTGAGTCTTAAATCCTCCTGCTGCCTCTAACACCTCTGCATAGCTCATACCCAGACAGATATCAAAATTACCAGGTTCAGCCACAGCATCTCCAGTTACCGTGAAAATACGGTTCATCACCGGCATCCCCAGCTTAACCGCCTTGTAAATGGAAATCAAAGTCTCCACATTATCCACAATGCAGCCTGCATCTGCCGGAAGCATGGTTGAATTAATCTCTCTTTTGGTAGTCGCATAAATCAGCTGGCGCTCACCGCCCTGAGGGTACTTCGTCTTCAGCGGACAAACCTCCATCCGCGGTTCATTCTGAGTCAATTCCTGCATTTTTGCAATACAGTCCGGTTTATTATCCTCAATACCAAACAAACCTTTGGCGTTGTCAAACAACTGCAAAACAATACGCATGCCTTCAATCAATTCCTGTGGATTTTCCAGCATACGGCGGTAATCTGCAGTCAGATACGGTTCACACTCCGCACAGTTCGCAATAATATATTCAATTTTCGCTGGTTCCTTGGGTGACAATTTTACATGAGTCGGAAATCCTGCTCCTCCCATTCCCACAACACCTGCTTCTTTCACCTTTGCAATAATTTCCTCTTTGGAAAGCGCTGTTATGTCCTGAACAGGAGAAAATTCTGTCTCCTTCATCTCTCCGTCATTCTCAATGATAATAGAGTTCACCATATCTCCTACCGCACCTCTGCGCGGCTGAATTGCCTTTACCGTACCTGATACAGAAGAATAAATCGGTGCAGATACAAAACCGCCTGCTTCTGCAATCTTCTGTCCCCTAAGTACAGTATCGCCTACTGCCACTATCGGGCTTGCCGGTGCTCCGATATGCTGCGAAACAGGAAATACCAATTCACCTTTGGGTAATAGTTCACGTATCGGCTTGTCTTTGGAAAATTCTTTTCCATCGTGCGGGTGAACGCCGCCCTTAAATGTCATGAAACCCATTTTTCGTGCCCCACTTTCTTATAGATTAGTATTACAATTTATCCCTTGTCTCAGCATTGTAGAAACAGGACAAATCATTTTTCTAATTATATCACATTTTATTTCCACTAGTACATACTTTTTGCATTTTTTCGACATATTTCTTTCTAAGATTTTCATAACTGGAAATCATTGAGAAAATATACTATAATTATAATAAAGAAGAAAAATGAAACATCTGACATCAATACATATGGAGGTATCTATGAAAATCCTGCAAGACCAGACAAAATTTGCCCCTGACACTCCTGTTACTCAGCAGCTCTTTACGCAATCTTCCCTGTTTTTCGACATTGAAACTACAGGATTTTCTCCATCACATACCTATGTCTATCTGATTGGCTGCGCTTTTAGACATAACGATAAAATTTGCCTTACCCAGTTTTTTGCAGAAAATCCCCAGGAGGAAGAGCAGATTCTCTCTGCCTTCTTGAAAATGCTCTCTGGGTACAAGAATCTGATATCATATAACGGCATGGGATTCGACGTTCACTACCTCAAAGAGCGCTGTGCCTTGTACGGTCTTGCAGAATCTCTGGATAAATTTGATCATCTGGATATTTACCGGAAACTATCTAAATTTAAGCCAATTTTAAAACTGGAAAACATGAAACAAAAATCTCTGGAAAAATTTCTGGATATTGAAAGAGAGGACAAGTATTCTGGCGGCGAACTGATCCAAATCTATCTGAACTATACAGAGCAGCGTTCCGAAGAAGCCCTCTCTCAGCTCTTGCTTCACAATTATGAAGATATTCTGGGCATGACTATGCTTCTCCCCCTGCTTTCCTATTGCAGATTATTTGAAGGGGGATTCGAAGTAACTTCATATGAAAAAAATATCTATGCCGCCTTTGACGGACAGCAGGAACAGGAACTGATTTTTACCCTGTCTCCGGAGTTCTCCCTGCCAAAACGCTTTTCTTTTGGCTTACGCCAAATATACCTTACAGGATTTCAGCAACAGGCAAAATTAAAAATCCCCCTCTATCAGGGAGAACTGAAACATTTTTATCCAAACTATAAGGACTACTACTATCTTCCAGAAGAAGACCGTGCCATCCATAAAAGTGTAGCCTTGTACACGGACAGACATTACCGTACAAAGGCAAAAGCCACCACCTGCTACATCCGGAAAACAGGAATTTTTCTGCCTCAATATCAAGAACTTATCACACCTTGCTTTAAACAGGAATATGAGGACAAGATATCCTGGTTTCCATTAACAAAAGAGTTCTTATCTTCCAATGCACAGCAAAAGAATTACATTGCACATATTTTAAAACGGTTGTCAGATCATGGTTGATCTCTGCTTTCTGAGTAAAGCGGAAATGAATGAATATCATGCGACGGATCAAAAAAAGAATCCTGCAAGACAGGATTCTTTTTTCTTCTATAGGAAAGACTTTGTTACGCTAAAGCGTAAAAATATCTTTCCTATAGAAGAAATAATATGCGCAGTTCGCGGAGAAGAAGTTGCTGCTAAGCAGCCCGCTCACGCGCGGAGAATGCGTAAAACGCATTCTTTTTTATACTTTTTCTAATACTAATTTCTCTGGAAGAAAAAGGACTGTTTTCTTTGATAATTCAAGTCTTTGTAATTCATAATCTGCTCTGTACTCCCAATAAAGAGAATACCCTGACTTGCCAAAGCAGCATTAAATTTCCTGTAAATCTCTTCCTTTGCTTCCTCTGTAAAATAAATCAGTACATTTCTGCACACAATCAAATGACATCCTGTGGGATAAGAATCCTTCAAAAGATTATGTTCTTTAAATTCCACCTGCCGTTTGATTTCATTAGAAATCTGATAGGAGTTTCCAATTTTGGTAAAATATTTCTTTTTGAACTCTGGCGGCACTGCCGCAATGCTCTTCTCATTGTAGAGTCCCATCCGGGCTTTATCCAGCACCTGTTTATCAATATCTGTTGCAAGAATCTTTATCTGATTAAGGGGAAGATGCTTAGACAATGCCATAACCAGAGAATATGGTTCATCCCCGGTAGAACATGCTGCACTCCAGATTTTTAAGTTTTTGCCAAACTTCTTAATCAGCTCAGGAAATACCTCTTTGTCCAAAAGCACCCATTGCTCAGGATTTCGATAAAATTCTGATACATTAATTGTCAAAAAATTGACAAACTGCTCAAACTTTTCCTTGTCTTTCTTGATTAAAGCCACGTAATTCTTATAACTGTCAATCTTATTCTTGGAAATCAAGGTCTCGATCCTGCGCTTCATCTGCTTTTCTTTGTAGGAATTCAGATCTATTTTAGTTAATCCAAAAATGTCTTTTTTGAACTCTTCATACCCATTCATAGCAGTTCCTCTATTCTTCTACATTTTCCTCTTCTTCCTGCGCATCTTCCGCGGATGCCAGTAATACCTTAATGCTCAGGCTGATTTTCTTATCCACTTCATTGAAATCAACAATCTTTGCTTCGATTTCCTGGCCGATATTCAGGACATCTGCCGGTTTCTCTACATGTTCTCTGGAAATCTGAGATACGTGAAGCAGTGCGTCAACTCCCGGCGCCAATTCTACAAATGCACCGAAATCTGTCATTCTTGCAACCACGCCAGTTACAATATTGCCAACAGCATACTTCTCCGCCGCATCTTTCCATGGATTTTCATCCTCAAATTTCATACTCAGCGCAATCTTTCTCTCGTTGATATCTTTGATGAATACCTTGACCACATCACCGACTTTGAAGACTTTTCTGGGATTCTCCACTCTTCCCCAGGACATTTCAGAAATATGCAGCAGCCCATCTGCGCCGCCAAGATCTATAAACGCACCGAAATCTGTAATATTCTTAACTGTTCCCTCCAAAACATCGCCTACGTTGATTCTCTCAAACAATGCCTTCTGAAGTTCTTCTTTCTTTGCAAGCAGAAGCTGCTTTCTGTCACCGATAATTCTTCTCCTGCGCGGATTAAACTCGGTAATTACAAATTCAATCTCCTGATCTTTGTATTTGCCAAGATCCTTCTCATATGTATCGGATACCAGGCTTGCAGGAATAAAGATTCTTGCCTCGTCAATCACAACACTTAAACCGCCGTCTAATACCTGTACCACTTTTGCAGTCAGTACTTCCTGAGTATTAAACGCCTCTTCCAGCCTCTTATTTCCCTTTTCAGCAGCAAGACGTTTGTAAGTCAGCATCACCTGTCCTTCACCGTCATTTACTTTCAGAACTTTAGATTCCATGGTGTCACCCACAGAAACTACCGTAGTCAGGTCAACGTTCGGCTCGTTTGTATACTCATTCCGGGTAATGATTCCATCGGATTTGTAACCAATATTCAAGATGATCTCGTCTGGTTTCACATCAATAACGGTACCTTCGACTACCTCTCCATTCCTTATTGTTTTAAATGATTCATCCAGCATTTGTTCAAAACTCATTTCTGACATTTTTTTGAACCTCCTCAATAATTTTGTTTGGGGTAGAAGCCCCTGCGGTAATACCTACGCTATTAATGGACTGTAATTTAGACAAATCCAAATCTCCCAGTGTCTGTATATAGCAAGTATTTTCACATTCTTTTTTACATATTTCAAATAGCTTTTGCGTGTTGGAACTGTTCTTTCCGCCGACCACAATCATGGCGTCCACTTCACCGGCAATCCTCTTTGCCTCTGCCTGCCGTTCCTGGGTCGCATTGCAAATCGTATTTAAAACAATTATATCATAACCTTTTTTTTCAAGAATTTCAACTAATTCTTGAAATTTCTTGTTGTTAAATGTCGTCTGCGACACAATACAAACCTTTTTTTCCTCTTTCAGCACAAAATTCTCTGCCTCTTCTACCGTAGAAATTACACTTGTCCCGGCAGCATTACTGCTCCATCCTTTAATCCCTTCCACCTCAGGATGGTTTTCATTTCCTATAATTACCACATGGCAGAGACTGCTGTATTTCTCCACAATCTTATGAATTTTCCGCACAAAAGGACAGGTGGCATCCACATAAGGGATCTCTTCCTGCCTTAATAAGTCATAAATAGCTTTTCCAATGCCATGTGAGCGTATAATGACTGTGCCGTCTTTGCAGTTCCTCAGTTCTTCTTCTGTCTCCACCACACAGACGCCCTTTTTTTCCAGGTCTTTTACCACTTCTTCATTGTGAATAATCGGGCCATACGTATAAATCTTGCCATTATTCTGCTGCGCCTGGGCATAAACAGTATCTACCGCACGCCTGACGCCAAAACAGAAACCAGCGCTTTTTGCCAGAATTACTTCCATGATAACATAATTTCCTCTCTGTAATTATCGGATGATTTTATTTGTTTCACAACCCTGAAACCTTTGATTTAACTGCGTTTTTGTTCTACAAGTTCCAGAATTCTGTTCACGACTTCCTCAATCGTCATGTTAGAACTGTCCACAAGCACTGCATCTTTTGCCTGTTTCAGAGGTGAAATTTCACGATTCATATCCTGCTCGTCTCTCTTGCGGATATCCTCGCAGATCTGCTCCAGCTCACAGATCTCTCCTTTTTCCTGCAATTCCAGAAACCTCCGCTTTCCTCTTGTCTCCACACTTGCAGTCAGATATATCTTTACCTGTGCTTCTGGCAGCACACAAGTCCCGATATCTCTTCCATCCATAATCAGATCCGCTGAAGCTGCCAATTCCCGCTGAAGCTGCGTTAATTTCTGTCTCACCTTCGCATAAGCGCTGACGATAGATGTTGCCTTTCCCACCTCTTCGGTACGGATAAAAGCATTTACATTTTCTCCATTTAAGAATACTTGCTGATCGCCGTTTTCTGTAGAAAGTGTTACCGTAATTTCATCACAGGCTGCACTGACCGCTTCTTCATCTTTCGGCGAAATACCTTTCCTCAAAAAATATAACGCCATTGCTCGGTACATTGCCCCTGTATCTACATAAATATAAGAAAGCTCTTTTGCCGCCCGCTTTGCTATGGTACTTTTTCCTGCACCTGCCGGACCGTCTATTGCAACATTAAATGCCATATAGCTCCTCCATTCTCTGTTTTTTCTGTTCTGCCATACAAATTATCTGGGCTTATTCTATATTGTCTCCTGCAAGATATCCGGTAGACCACGCAATCTGCAGGTTAAACCCTCCTGTCAACGCATCCAGATCCAATACTTCTCCTGCAAAATACAATCCCTGTATCAATTTGGACTCCATGGTAGAAGGATTCACTTCCCTGACATTGACTCCTCCCCTGGTAATGATCGCCTCATTAAAGTCCCGAAACCTGGATATGGTCAGGGGAAGTTCTTTGATTAAACGGACAAAAGAACGGCGTTCTTCTTTTGTGATCTCATTCACTCTCTTCTCTGGATCAATACCGCTCAGAGAAATCATAACCGGTATCAGTTTTGCCGGAAACAGCTTCTGCACCGCATTTTTAAACTGACGGTTCTGGTTATCCTGAAAATCTCTTAACACCCGCTTGTCCAGCTGTTCCTCCGGCAGCGCCGGCTTTAAATCAATAGAGAGACAGAGAGGCATAGCTTCCATATAATCATTAATTATACCGCTGGCACTGAGAATCAGCGGACCGCTGACACCATAATGAGTAAATAACATTTCTCCAAATTCTTCATACAAGAGCTTTTTATTTTTGCGAATGCATATGTTTACATTTCTCAGTGACAATCCCTGCAGTTCTTTTACCCATGGCTCCTGAACTTCAAAGGGTACCAGAGAAGGTCTTGGCGTCATCACTGTATGTCCGAGCATCTTGGCAAACTTGAATCCGCCTCCGTCAGACCCGGTAGACACATAGGAGCATCCTCCTGTAGCAAGTATTACCGCTTCCGCATCTATTACAGTTCCATCCATAAGCCGTACACCGGCAGCTGCGCCTGCCTCTGTCACAATCTCCGCTGCCGGAACGTTTAGCCGTACCTGTACCCCTCTCTGCTTCATCACCCGCTGTAAGGTCTGTATCACATCAGATGAGTGATCTGACTGAGGAAAAATACGTTCTCCCCGTTCTGTCTTAACGGCAAGTCCATGGCTCTCGAAAAAGTCCATCACCTGCCAATTACTGAAACTGTAAAATGCACTGTACAAAAACTTGCGATTACGGAGGACATTTTTAAACAAATCTTCAGTATCACAGGCATTCGTAATATTGCATCTTCCTTTTCCAGTAATGTAAAGCTTTTTACCCAGTTTTTCATTCTTTTCCAGCAGCAGCACCTGATTTCCCTTTTCAGCTGCTCGAACCGCCGCCATCATTCCTGCCGCGCCGCCGCCGATTACTATTACCTTTTTCATGTCTCCTTCTCTCTCTGTCCTATTCCTGCATAACGCATGTTAATGGAATCGTCAATATAATCTATCTCATCTTTACCGTATATTTGATACTCTTCCCAAACCTGCTCTAAGAATTCCAGATTTTTTACCACTTTTTTCTGGCGTTTCATGCAAACCGCCATAATCAACGCATTGATTACACTCAAAGGTGCTACCAGCGAATCCACAATAGAAGACATATCACTCTGTGCAATAAGATTACAGGAAGAATAGAGATTCATGGGTGAGTGTACACTGTCCGTCAAAGTGATTACCTTCGCTTTCTGGCTGTTGGCAAATTCTATTGCTTTTAACACCCGCATGGAATATCTGGGAAAACTGATTCCGATAATCACATCTTCCTTGCTGATATGCAGCATCTGTTCAAACAGCTCACTGGAACTGGTAGTATGTAAAAGCTGCACGTGATCCATCATCAGATTCAGATAAAAAGCAAGAAATTCTGCAATAGGAGCACAGCTTCGGATTCCTATCACATATATCTTTCTTGCATGAAGAATTGTTTCCACAGCCAAGTCAAAAGTCTGTTCATCAATGATTCCCAATGTCTCCTGAATACGGTCTGCGTCCGACTTAAGCACCGCAGCCAGAATCTCAGACTGAGAGATTCTTCCATATACGTTTTCCATCCGCTGTACAGAATCTAACTTCCCTCGTACCAGGTCTGCCAGCGCCTGCTGAAACTGAGGATAACCTTTATACCCTAAATGCATGGCAAACCGCACCACCGTAGATTCACTGACTCCCACCACTTCTCCCAGCTTTGCTGCCGTGAGAAATACTGCTTTGTCATAATGATCTGTAATGTAAGCCGCCAGCAGCTTTTGTCCCTTACTTAATACCGGATATCGCTCATTGATCCGATTCATTAAATCATTGGTACTGCTCATCGATCCATAGCTTCCTTCCTGCTTTTCGTTACACAGAAAAGATACTGTCCAATAGAACAGTATCTTTTCTTATCCTTACATGCATGCTCCTAAACTGGATATGCCCCGTTCTCAGTATCTGCAATTGATGCATCCACCTTTGTCTGCTGTGCCTCTCTGTATTTGAAGAACTCTGTGGCAACCTGCGGAAACAGTGCATAAGAAAGAACATCTTCATCCTGCTGCTTCCACTGCTTCATTTCAGCCTCAATCTTATCCAACTCTGGCTCTAACAGGTCTGCATAGCGGCAGGTAATGGCATTTTTCTTATCCTCACCCAACACTTTATCGATAACCTCCGGATTAAAAGGCTTCACAGTCTGTCCATATTTTCCAAGAAGCACATCTTTTGTCTCCTTAGTGGCAACTTTGTAGCGCTCTCCCATTAATACGTTAAATACGGCCTGTGTACCTACAATCTGAGAAGAGGGGGTAACCAGAGGAGGCTCACCCAAATCTTTACGTACACGCGGAATTTCTTCCAGCACATCCATGTATTTATCCTCGGCATGCTGCTCTTTTAACTGTGATACCATGTTGCTGAGCATTCCGCCAGGCACCTGGTACAGCAAGGTCTGGATATCCACGCCAAGTACTTTCGGATTCAAGAGACCGCTCTTTAACGCTTCTTCTCTCATTGGACGGAAATAATCTGCAATTTCTTTCAACAGCATCTGGTCAAATCCGGGATCCATCGGTGTTCCGCGGAATGCTTCTGCCATAACTTCAGTAGCCGGCTGGCTGGTTCCCAGTGCAAACGGGGACATTGCCGTATCGATAATGTCACAGCCTGCTTCCACAGCCTTCATATATGTCATTGACGCAACTCCAGACGTATAATGAGTATGAAGCTCAATAGGAAGTTTGGTAGCTTTCTTTAAAGATTTTACTAATTCCTCAGCCTTATACGGCGTCAAAAGACCTGCCATATCCTTGATACAAATAGAATTTGCTCCCATCTGTTCAATTTTCTTAGCCATATCGGTCCAATACTGCAGAGTATAAGCATCTCCTAATGTATAGGAAAGTGCAACCTGCGCATGTCCTTTTTCCTTATTGGTAGCTGTTACTGCTGTCTGCAGGTTTCTCAAATCATTCAGACAGTCAAAGATACGAATGATATCAATACCATTTGCAATAGATTTCTGTACAAAATATTCTACCACATCATCTGCATAAGGACGGTATCCCAGAATATTCTGTCCACGGAACAGCATCTGCAGTTTGGTATTCTTAAATCCTGCTTTTAATTTTCTCAAACGCTCCCATGGATCTTCCTTTAAGAACCGCAGAGAAGCGTCAAAAGTCGCTCCTCCCCAGCACTCCACTGCATGATAGCCTACTTTATCCATTTTATCAATAATCGGCAGCATCTGCTCTGTTGTCATACGTGTGGCAATCAGAGACTGATGTGCATCCCGCAATATGGTTTCTGTAATTTTAACTGGTTTCTTGTTAGCCATAATCTGCACCAAGCCTCAAGGGAAAACACAGTCATTTTCATTTGAGGCGCAAACAACGGATGAAAGATATGTTTGCATATTTTTCCTTTCTTTGTTTATTTTTTCTTTCACCCTTTCTTTCTATTAAATTCCAAAGATTGCCATAAACACACCGGCTGCTACCGCAGTACCAATAACGCCTGCAACATTGGGACCCATTGCGTGCATCAGCAGGAAATTCGTGGGATCTTCTTCAGCACCCACTTTCTGAGACACACGCGCAGCCATAGGCACCGCAGATACTCCTGCGGAACCGATCAGAGGATTGATCTTGCCTCCGGTAACTTTACACAATATTTTACCGAACAATACGCCTGCCGCAGTACCGAACATAAACGCAATCAGACCAAGAGCTACAATCTTCAAAGTTGTGATATTCAAGAAAGCCTCTGCACTGGTAGTTGCTCCTACAGAGGTTCCCAGCAAAATAACCACAATATACATCATCGCATTGGAAGCTGTCTCAGACAACTGGCGCACCACACCGGATTCACGGAACAGGTTGCCCAGCATCAGCATACCTACCAAAGGCGCTGTGGTGGGAAGAAGAATACATACCACTGATGTAACCACAATCGGGAATAAAATCTTCTCCAGCTTTGAAACCGGCCTTAAGTTCTGCATCTTAATACCACGCTCAGCCTTCGTTGTAAACAATTTCATAATAGGGGGCTGAATAATCGGCACCAGTGCCATATAAGAATATGCCGCCACCGCAATTGGCCCCATGAGGCCGGTTTGTCCTAATTTACCGGCAAGGAAAATAGAAGTAGGTCCATCTGCACCGCCAATGATAGATACGGCAGCCGCTGCCTTATCATTAAACCCTAACAAAATCGCCATAAAATAAGCACCGAAAATACCAAACTGTGCCGCTGCTCCCAGCAGGAAACTGATAGGGTTCGCAATCAGGGGACCAAAGTCTGTCATAGCTCCAACTCCCATAAAAATCAGTGAGGGAAGAATAGACCACTCGTCCAGACTATAGAAATAATAAAGTAAACCACCTACGCCATTACTGGTTTCTTCCGGTGATGCAATAATATCCGGATAGATATTTACCAGCAGCATGCCAAACGCAATCGGAACCAGCAGCAGAGGCTCAAATCCTTTTTTGATTGCGAGAAACAGAAAAATAAACGCAACCAAAATCATAACGTAATTGCCCCAGGTCAGGTTGAAGAATGCTGTCTGATGCAGGAGGTTGGATAAAGTTTCTCCTACGTAACTCATATTTTACCTCCAAAAAATTAGTTGTTCATAGTTGCCAGTAATGCACCTGCTTCTACAGACTGTCCTACTGTTACCTCAACACTTGCAACAGTTCCGTCTTCCGGCGCCACTACAGGGGTCTCCATCTTCATAACTTCCAATACCAGAATGGTATCTCCACGTTTTACAGCATCTCCGGCCTTCTTGTCAACACTGAATACTTTTCCTGCCGCACCTGCTTCAATCTTCACATTTCCTGCGCCGCCTGCCGCCGCTGGTGCAGGAGCTGCCGGTGCTGCCGCTGCAGGAGCCGCCGGTCTTACAGGTGCCGCTGCTGGTGCAGAGCCTGCCCCATTTTCTTCTACAGTAACATCATATACGTTGCCATTCACAGTAATTGTATAACTTTTCATTTTCGTTTCCTCCTGAATATTCTATTATCTTCTTTTGATGGAACGCACTACAAAATCACTTGTAGAAGTTCCGGTAGATGCTGCAATTGCCGCAGCAATCACTGCCGTCAGTTCCAAATCATCCATTGCCTGTGCCGCAGGCGCTGCTGCCAGTACAGGTGCAGGTGCAGGCGCTGCTGCCGGCATATCCACAACTGCACTTGCTTTTTTCTTCTCTTCCAGATACGGGAAAATCTTAAATCCAAAAATAATCAGACTGATCAGAATAAGTACCACAAACACGACTCCCATACCCATTAAGGTATTCAAAGCTGCATTTGTCATCTTCTCGCCTAATGTCTGCACTGCCTCTACGCCGATATCTTCAAGCTCCATATTATAATACTGATATACGTAGCTCAACAGCACCGGACGGTTTTCATAAATAATTTCCTGTTCACAAGTCAGCGTCTTACCGGACTTTGTAATGGTAAAATCACCCAGCTCTACAAACTCTCCGACATCTGCCACTGCCTCATCCCAGCGGATAATCAGATTTGCCTGTCTTATAATCTCTTCGATATCTTTCTCAGTAGCTGTGGGAGCAAGAGACAGAATATAAGAATTCTTCTGGGCATCCGTCATCTCTGCCATGGCAAGATACACCTGTTTCTGCTCATCCGTCATCTCTCTCAGAGAGGTCACAGTTCCTTCACATGTCTGTTTTAATTCATCATAGGAATGACCATTATAATCCACTGTTGTAGGATCCGCTTTTCCACATGCTGTCAGCCCGAGTACGATAAGACACATACTGATTATCAGCAATATTTTCTTTTTCATAAACTTCACCTTTCTACTTTGCTGTATGTTTTCTAACCGGCGCACCCGTTCCTTTGGTGTAGAGCATTTCAAACGCAGCCACCGCATATTTCCTGGTATCTTCCGGTGTGATAATTAAATCAACCTGTCCCCGTCTAGCTGCTGTCTGGACAGAAGACTGTAATTCTTCATAAGCTTTTTTCTTCTCTGCTATTACCTCTGCTGATTCACCGTCATACATAATTTTAGCTGCCTGCGCTGCATCCATCATGCTTACCTTGCTTCCTTCCCATGCGTAGACAAGGTCTGCTCCGATCGATTTACTGTTCATCATAACGTAAGCGCTTCCATATGCATTGCCGATAATAACATTCACCTTCGGCACAGTTGCTCCTGCAAATGCTGATGTCATTCTCGCCATCGCTTTGGCAAGATTCTTTTCTGAGCACTCTGTCGCCACAAATCCTTCCACATTTGTCAGAGACAATACCGGAATATCAAACGCATCACAGAAATTGATAAACTCCGCCGCTTTATTGCATCCTCTAGCAGAGAGTGCGGCTTCGAAGCTTTCTGACTTCTCGCCATTCTCATCAAACACTGCTGAAGCGTTTGCCACCGCTCCTACAGTCATGCCGTTAAGCTTAATAAAACCGGTTACCATATTTCTGGCAAAATCCTTTTTCGTCTCCACAAATACATTACTGTCTGAGATATTGGCAAGAAGCAGTCTGGTATCTTCTTTGCAGCCGGCAAGATTCTCACAGACACGGTTCAAATCATCCATGCACTCATCTTCTCTGCCGCATTCTGCGTTATTGCCGGGAATCACACAAATAAGCTGACGGATGGCTGCCAGGATTTCTTCCGTTGTTCCAATTCCATCAATGCAGCCATTATTGCTGCCCTGAAATTCTGCACATGCGGTATCGCATTTTCCGGCATGATTTCCTTTGATGGCATTGGGAGAATTCACAAACATCCTGCCGTTTTCTTTCTCTACAAAAGCAAAATCACTCAGTGCCGGAACAACAGCCAGTCCACCGCCGCAGGCACCGAACACTGCGGAAATCTGCGGAATTACACCGCTTGCTGCCACCTGCTTGGCATAAATCTCTCCGAAACCATTCAAAGCATCGACGGATTCCTGCAGACGCATACCTGCACAATCAATCAGTCCAATGACTGGAGCTCCCATCTTCATTGCCATATCGTAAACTGCGGCAATTTTTTTACTGTGCATCTCGCCAATCGTTCCATTCAGCACAGAAGCATCCTGACTGTACACATATACCAGATTTCCGTCAATCAGACCATACCCGGTGATAACTCCATCCGACGGCGTTTTTGACTGACTCAAATCAAAATCTGTACTTCTTGCAGTTACCAGAGCACCGATTTCCATAAAGCTTTTTTCGTCAAGAAGACCGGCGATTCTCTGTCTTGCTGAGTTAGTAGAATTACTCATTACTTAAACCTCCATCATGTATTTTTAAAATTTAAAAAAATTTTCTTCCGATTGTAATTGTATCGCTTTTAACAGTTTTTTTCAATAGATAATTGCATAATTATGCTAATTTTTTCACCCGGTAATGCGGCAGTTTTCTGAATATTATTTCTTTTCTTCCAGGTATAATTCTTTCTCCAGGAAAAACAGCTTCAAAAGATAATCACGATACCAGGAAGGCTGCTGCCTTTTAGCACCTTTTCCAGCACAGACCGGAATTTCTGCAATCTGCCTCTCCCCCAGATAATAACGTACGCTTCCCACCTTCTGCCCTTCTTCCACTGGCGCCTCCACTGTTTGAGGAATATCATAAATGGTCTTTATCTCTTCATCTGCCCGTTTCAGCACCGGCAGTTCTTTTTTTTCTATTTTCAGAGGTACTGTTACTTCCTGGTAAAGTCTTCCGTTCTCTGGCTCCGCATCCAGCACCTTTACCGGAGTAAATGTTTTATCATATTCATAGACATCCATTTTCTGATACTGTTCCAGGCCATAACTCATTAGTGCCTTGGTATCTGCCCATTTATAAGTTTTATTATTGGGCCAGCCGCAGGCAAGCAGCGCGACCACAAAGGTCCGGTCTCCCTGTCTGAGCGCTCCCACATAACAATAGCCTGCATTTCCAGTAAATCCGGTTTTTCCGGATAACGCTCCTTCCATCATCTGAAGAAACGCATTATGATTATTACAGCTATAAGATTTGGTTCCTTTCAGATTTGTAAACTGATGACTTGCCGTTCTGGTAATTTCCAAAAACGCTTCATTTTTAATGCAGTAACTCATTATCTTTGCCAAGTCTTCTGCGGTTGTGCCGTGCACCCCAATTTCATTCTGGC
Source organism: Lachnospiraceae bacterium (assembly GCA_910575075.1). Taxonomy (GTDB): domain Bacteria; phylum Bacillota; class Clostridia; order Lachnospirales; family Lachnospiraceae; genus Petralouisia. The sequence goes on along the minus strand of CAJTCY010000001.1, from coordinate 255,409 downwards.
TGTCCAGACCGTTGGGAGTAATGAAATATGTATCTTTGCAGCCCAGTTCTTTTGCCTTCTCATTCATTTTATCTGCAAATTTCTCCACGCTTCCGGCAATGTGTTCTGCAATCGCCACAGCCGAATCATTATGAGATTCCAGCATCAGAGAATACAAAAGATCTCTCAGGCGAAACGTATCGTCTGCCGTCATTCCAAGCCGTACCTTCGGCATGGAGGCCGCATAACTGCTGACCTTCACTTCATCATCAAGATTCCCTTCTTCTAACGTAAGAATGCAGGTCATAATTTTGGTAGTGCTGGCATTCGGCATATGTTCGTATCCATTTTTTTCATAGAGCACCCGGCCGCTGTCGGCATCCATCAGCACGGCTGACCTGGCATAGAGGGTAATTTCAGGCTGCTGCAAAACCGCCTCTGCCTGGACTGCCGTTTCCTGAACTGCTTCTGCCTGCACTGCCGTTTCCTGAACTGCTTCTGCCTGCACTGCTGTTTCCTGAACTGCTTCTGTCTGGATTGTTTCCTGCTGAATATCAGAACTATGAGGCGGAATTATACTCATACTTCCAGCGACTCCCAGTATCATACACAGTGCAAAAAGCAGGATACGGCTGCCGGATCCTGCTTCTTCAAACGATCTCTTCTTTTGCTTTTTCACTCTCTCCCCTGCTTCTTCCTGACGGTATATTTTCTGTACGTTCCTGATTCTCATACTAAGCTCTTTCATCTTTTCTTTCTGGTTTCCCTTCATTATATGAAAAAGCTGGCGGTTTATGTATTATACATTCAGTTTCAGATTCATCTCTTCTTCTGCCTGATGCCGGAATTCTTCTAACTGGTCCTGGTTCAGTGTAGGAAGTTCTTCAATAGACTGTACGCCGAAACTGCGCAGGAATTCTTCCGTAGTCCCAAAAAGCAGCGGACGTCCTGGTGCGTCCAGCCTTCCCAGTTCGCAGACCAGATTATACTCTACCAGCTTATTGACGGCATGGGCACAAGATACCCCTCGTATCTTCTCAATTTCAAGACGGGTAATAGGCTGCTTATAAGCAATAATGGACAGCGTCTCTAAAAGCACATCTGTCAGTACATGCCGCTTGGGCTGCTTCGCAACCTTAATCAGATACTCATACAGCTCTTTTTTCGTACACATCTGAACCGCATCCTCGATTTCGATAATCTGAATCCCTCGGTCCTCCTGTTCATACCGCTCTGTCATCTTATGTAAAATCTGGCGCACCTGTTCCGTCTCCAGTTCCAAGGCTTCTGCAAGCCTTGCGATTTCCACAGATTCTCCCATAGTGAAGAGAATGCCCTCTATGACCGCCTCAAATTGTTCCGACCTCATATGTTCTCCATTCTGTTTCTGCACTGTCAGGCAGCAACTTTCGATTCAATAAAAATATCATCAAAAATATGTTCTTGGGAAATCAATATTTTCCCTGTTTTCATCAATTCTAAAATTGACAGAAATGTAACAATAATCTGCATTTTCGTACTCTGTGCTTCCAAAATTCCACGAAAACTGAAACGCTGATGCGTCATTGCATACTGTTCTAAATAACTCATTCTCTCCTCCAAAGACACTTCTTCCTTCTCTATTTTGCCAAATCTGGAACGGATGGGGTCAATCTTATCCTCTCGTTTACGCATAATAGATTTAAAAATGGTATTCAGCCTTTTTAGAGTAACATCTGACATCAGTTGTTCTAAATCCACTGGTTCTTCGTACTGCCGGACTTCATCCGGAATCGTCGGAACCTTAAACATAACCCTCTGTGCGTCTATCTGGCGGTCTTTCAATTCGTAAGACATGCATTTGTACATCTTGTATTCCAAAAGCTTTTGTACCAGTTCTGCCCTTGGATCTTCCTCTTCTTCCTCTTTCTCTTCTTTGGGGAGCAGCATTCGGGATTTTATATCAAGCAGCGTTGCTGCCATCACCAGAAATTCGCTGACAATATTCAGATCCTGCCGCTTCATCTCATTGATATACTCCATATACTGACTGGTAATTTCCACAATCGGAATATCATATATGTTTACTTTATTTTTTTCCAGCAGATGCAAAAGCAAATCCAGCGGACCTTCAAACACCTGCAGTTTTATTTTCAAATCCATACAACTTCCTCACAATTGCCTGTCCAAAAACGCCGTTTACTATTCTACCTGCATTTTCATGCTTTTTCAAGAATTTTCTGGTAAAAACTTTATCTCCAGCAGTTCTGCACGGTTAAAGATACGCACATGAAACGTATGCGTCCCAAGCCCCCTGCTGACAATTACATGTCTGCCGCCAAAAGTTATATCCCCAGCGTCATATCGGGGAAACAACGTGAGCTGGGGAGAAATCACGCTTCCAACCCCTGGAATCCGAATCAGTCCGCCATGATTATGTCCGCAAAAGGTTACATCCGCGCCCCATTCTGCATAATTTTTGGCGTAGGCAGGATTATGGGCAAGAAGAATCTGGAACATGTCTTTTCTGGGTTCAGGCAGATGTTCCTTCATATATGAAGGCTCCATAGGAACGATTCTCCCTTTTTCATAATAATCAAGCTCCAGTTCCAGCCCTGACAACATAATCTGATTTTCCCCCAGGGAAATCTGGCGGCTCTCAGTTTCCAGCACATAAACACCCAGAGCCTGAACCTGTTCCATGTACTCTAAAAACAGGAGATGGTTTATTTTCTCTGGATCTCTGAGACGGCTCTCATGATTGCCGTAACTATAATAAACGGGAGCAATCTTTACAAGTTCCTCCAAAGTCCGCAATGCAGCTGGATAAGTTTCTTCGTATTTCGAAACTATAATATCACCCGGAATCAGGATTATCTGCGGATTTATTCTTCGAACCTGTGCCAAAAGCCGCTGATTTGATTTTCCATAAGAAAATCCATGAAGGTCCGCAATCACTGCTGCTGCTGCCGGTTTTTTCAGCTTACATGAACTGATTTCAAAACTGGTAACTTCAAATTGGCTCAGCTCCCATTTCTGCCACAATATATACCCCAATATCACAAATAAAATTATAATTAAAATTGTCATATTGTTCACGCCCTTTGCTTACACTGTAATATACTACCATGCGCTATCTATTTAGCCGCATTCCCGGAGGTTATGCTATGCATTGTATTTTATCTTTTTTGTTATCTGCTTCCCTGTTGTTCTCTCCCTGTTTTTCTGCCTCCCAGACAGAACAACAGGATCCGCCCGCACAGGAAGTCTCTGTGTCTGCGCCTTCCGTAGTGCTGATGGAATCTTCCACCGGGCAGATTATCTATGAAAAAGATCCTGACACTCTGCGCCATCCTGCCAGCATTACCAAAATCATGACTATGATTCTGATTTTTGATGCATTGGAACAGGGGAAAATTTCCCTGAACGACACGGTAACGGTCTCTGAATATGCTGCCAGCATGGGAGGCTCCCAGGTCTTTCTCGAAGCTGGAGAGACTCAAACTGTGGACACGATGCTGAAATGTATCTCGGTAGCCAGCGCCAATGATGCCTGTGTGGCCATGGCAGAACATATCTGCGGAAGCGAACAGGAATTCGTAGCAAAAATGAATGAACGCGCCAAAAACCTTGGCATGAACAATACTACTTTCGTCAATTGCTGCGGACTTGATGTAGAAGGGCATATGACCACGGCAGGAGATGTCGCGCTTATGTCCCGGGAACTGATCACCAGATACCCACAGATACATAATTACTGCACCATCTGGATGGAAAACATTACCCATGTGACAAAAAGGGGTTCTTCAGAATTCGGGCTTACCAATACCAACAAACTGATACGGCAGTATCCTTATGCCACCGGTTTAAAAACAGGTTCCACAGACCAGGCAAAATACTGTGTCTCCGCCACCGCCGAAAAAGATGGTTTGAAACTTATCGCCGTGGTGATGGCTGCCCCTGACCACAAAGTCCGTTTTCAGGACGCCACCACACTTCTAAATTACGGTTTTGGAAAATGCCAGGTTTACACGGACCAGGCAAAAGAAAAGCTGCCAAAACTTGCCGTTCAGGGCGGCGTGGCTGAGCATGCCTCCCTTGCCTACGAATCTGATTTTTCTTACCTGGATGTTACCGGAGCGGATCTGTCACAGGTAAGCAAAGAATTAAAGCTGCCAGAACATACCCAGGCTCCGGTAAAAAAAGGGCAGGTGGCAGGAAAACTGGTATACAAATTAAATAATCAAGAAATCGGCTCCGTAAATGTTTTATTTGAAGAATCTGTGGAAAAAGCACTGTTCAAAGACTATTTTCTAAAAGCATTAGACGCCTTCTTTGTATAGTATGTGACAGACAATCGCTCCCGTACCAAAGGATTCTTCTCACAGAAGCGGTGCAAAAAGACGCACGACTCCCAAAAAAGTACGGATTGCCGCCGGACGTTTCTGGCAGAATTCCATGTTAATCTCTTCCGATTCTGCCATAGTCCGCAGCATATCTTCCTTTACCTCCCAAACGGCTGACGATTCATACATAAAAACACCGCATTCAAAATGCAGGTACAGGCTTCGGTAATCCATATTTATACTTCCCACGGTCGCCAGTTTGTCGTCACTGACAAAACACTTGGCATGAAGAAATCCCGGCTTATACTGATAAATTCGGACTCCGCATTCAATCAGAGGTTCATAGTAAGACTGGCTCATCCAGTAAATGACCTTTTTATCTGGAATCCCAGGCATAACAATCCTTACATCTACCCCGCTTTTCGCCGCATTCTGCAAAGTCTTGATCATTTCATTATCCGGAATCAGATATGGAGTGAAAATATACACATAATCTCTGGCTTTGGCGATCATGTTCATATATATATTTTCTCCGGTAGTTTCAGAATCCAGCGGACTGTCTGCATAGGGCTGAACATAACCATCATTTGCAAACGGCTCTGACTGATACCGCTGCGGCCGGAATCTGTTCAGATCTGTTTCACAGGTCCGGTTAATATAATCCCACATTTCCAGAAACATGATGGTAAAACTCCAGACCCCTTCTCCTTCCAGGCGAATCCCTGTATCTTTCCAATATCCAAACCGCTCCACTTTATTGATATATTCATCCGCCAGATTAATACCGCCCGTAAATCCCACTTTGCCGTCTGACACCAGAATTTTTCTGTGATCGCGGTTATTCATGATCACAGACATCACCGGGTACAGTGGATTAAATCTCACGCATTGAATCCCCCATTGCCGCATCTGCTGGTAATATTTTTCAGGAAGAGTGGTCACACAGCCAAAATCGTCATAAATGAACCGCACATCCACTCCCTGCGCCGCTTTGCGTTTTAAAATCTCCAGAATCTTGCCAAACATATACCCTTCTTCGACAATAAAGAATTCCATAAAAATAAAATGCCGGGCTTCCTCTAATGCCTTTAAAATATCAGGAAACATTTCCTCTCCAGCTTTGTAATATTTTGTAGCCGTACTCTGATAGACCGGAAATTTTGCCCAATCCCGAATATACTTTGTCTGACGGTACACCGTCTTATCTTCCTGGCAGAGTTTCTCCAGAATATCTGAATTTGCCGGAAGCTCTGATTCCAGTTCACTGTTCACTGCCTCCATTCTCTTACGGGTGGGACGGGTCAATTCTGAGCGTCCGAATATAAAGTAAACCAAAAGCCCTACAATAGGTATTGCCAGGATTACCACAATCCACGCAATCTTATAGGATGGATTGCTCTTCTTATTGACAATCACTAACACTACAAAAATCGCAATGATATCAATCAGTGAATTCAAAAAAGGACCCTTCACATTAAATCCCTGTAAAAATGACAATATCCAGGCAAGCTGAAGCAGTATGGCAAGCGCTACAATCGTGGCTCTTCCCAGCAAAAATTTCTTGATCTTCTTCATCTATTTCATCCTCTCGTATTAATCACTTCATTTTATCATAAGAGCTTTCCAATGTCTACCATTCCCCAGCCCTGTTTTGACAGCGGCAGTCCCAAATCTACCGTTCTCTGATACAACCGCAGTTTAACCTCCATAGGAGAAAAACAGGGATATTTGCTCAGTAAAAGCGCAATGCTGCCGCTCACCATAGGCGCTGCCATAGAAGTGCCGCTCTTTCTTGTATACATTCCCTGCTGCTTGGCACAGCTTGCCACATTTGTCCCCGGCACCACCAGTTCCGGCTTTACTACACAATGTTCCGTAGGTCCTTGCCCAGAATACTCAGGTTTTAACAAAGACCTTCCTATCTGTTCCCTGCTGTCATCAAAACATCCCACAGTGATAACCTTGCGGCTGATTCCTGGTACAGTAACGCTTTGTGCTCCCGGACCGTTATTGCCGGCTGCCGCCACTACCACCAGATTATTGTCCCAGGCATATTCCACTGCTTTTAACAGCCGAATCCGTTCCTGGCTCTCCGCCTGCAGCACCATTCCAATGGAAATATTGACAATCCGTATCTGATACGTTTCTTTATAGCGCACCAGCCATTGAATTGCCTGCACTACATTTTCTGTATTCCCATTTCCCTTTTTATCCAGAATTTTTACAATAATAAAATGACAGCCAGGGGCAATCCCCATATATCTGCCGCCAGAACTTCCGCCGTCTCCGCCGATAATTCCCGCAATATGTGTTCCATGCCCGTTGTCATCATATATCATTTTTCTTCCATTGATAAAATCTATAAAATACCTTATTCTTCCCCCAAAATCTGCATGGGGAAAGATTCCTGTATCCAAAATAGCAACTCCTACATTCTCTCCAAAATACCCCCTGTCATATGCCGCCTGGGTATTCATAATCTTTCTGACTCTGTCCATATGGATCCCTTTTTCTATTAATATATGCGGCAGCGTTTATTTTGTTTTGCAGATATAATTATGCTTCTCACAGCCTTTTATCAAATAGCCCTGATAATGCAGCAGAGGAACAGAGTATCATTTCATACCCTGTTCCTCTGCTGCGCTTTTTCTTTCGTTATTGCTATCTTGCCTCCTTAGGCACATCTTTCATGGAAAAACTGATCCTTCCCATTTTGTCCTTGCCAACACAGACAACTTTTACCATATCTCCCAGGGTCAGCACATCTTCTACCCGATTGATACGCTCTTTGGATATCTTGGAAATGTGAACCATTCCCTCTTTTCCCGGAGCAAACTCCAAAAATGCCCCAAATTCCTTAATACTGATAACTTTACCAGTAAATATCTGTCCTGCTTCAAAATCGGTGGTAATGATTTCAATCATTTTGACAGCCTTGTCCATCATCGCCTTGTCCGTTCCACAGACAGAAACTGCCCCTTCATCGCTGATATCAATTTTCACACCAGTCTGTTCTATAATCGCATTGATTGTCTTGCCTCTCTGTCCGACAACATCACCGATCTTGGCAGGATCAATCTGAATCTGCACAATTCTGGGAGCAAATTGTCCTACGTCTTTCCGTGGCTCTGCAATTGCCTTGGACATTACCTCGTCCATGATATAAAGCCTTGCCTCTCTGGTTCTGCGAATAGCTTCCTCCACAATTGGCCTGGTAAGACCATGGATTTTGATATCCATCTGAATTGCAGTAATTCCATCGTGTGTTCCTGTCACTTTAAAGTCCATATCACCAAAGAAATCTTCCAATCCCTGAATATCCGTCAGTACCAGATATTCATCATCCGTGTCGCCTGTCACCAGGCCGCAGGAAATACCTGCCACCATCTTCTTGATAGGAACCCCAGCTGCCATCAGCGCCATACAGGAAGCACAGGTAGAAGCCATTGAGGTAGAACCATTAGACTCAAACGTTTCAGAGACAGCACGAATTGCATAGGGAAACTCTTCCTCCGAAGGAAGTACCGGCATCAAGGCACGCTCTGCAAGGGCTCCATGTCCGATTTCACGCCGTCCCGGACCTCTGCTGGGCTTTGTCTCTCCCACAGAATAAGAGGGGAAATTATAATGATGCATATATCGTTTATTTATCTCGTTTTCGTCCAGACCATCAATTCTCTGAACCTCTGACAAAGGCGCGAGAGTTACCACATCACAGATTTGAGTCTGCCCACGGGTAAACATAGCTGATCCATGTACCCTTGGAATCAAATCTATTTCAGCGGCAAGCGGACGAATTTGATCAATGGCACGTCCGTCTGGTCTCTTATGGTCTTTTAAAATCATTTTGCGGACTGTCTTTTTCTGATACTGGTAAATCGCCTCTCCCAGCACCTCCAGCCACTCTTCCTTGTCCGCAAATGCTTCCTCCAGCCTCTCTGTAATTTTCTTAATGTTTTCTTCACGCACCTGCTTTTCGTCAGTGAAAACAGCTTCCTCCATCTCAGCAGGCGGAACAATCTCTTTTATGGCCGCAAATAACTCTTCTGGCACGGCACAGCTTGTATACTCATGCTTTGCCTTTCCAACTTCTGCCGCCATCTTGTCAATAAATTCAATGATGGTCTGATTTACTTCGTGAGCCATATAAATGGCTTCCAGCATCTTATCCTCTGGAATCTCATTTGCTCCAGCCTCAATCATAATAACTTTCTCACTGGTAGACGCCACTGTCAAATTCAAATCACCATTTTTCCACTGCTCCTGAGAAGGATTAATAATAAATTCGCCATCTATCATTCCAACCTGGGTTGTGGCACAGGGACCTGCGAAAGGAATATCAGAGATACTGGTTGCAATCGCCGAACCAATCATAGCCACCAGTTCCGGACGACAGTCGGGGTCAACACTCATAACCAGATTATTCAAAGTCACATCATTCCGGTAATCCTTCGGAAACAGAGGACGCATGGGACGGTCAATCACACGGGAAGTCAGAACCGCATTTTCAGATGCTTTTCCTTCTCTCTTATTAAATCCTCCTGGTATCTTGCCTACGGAATATAATTTTTCTTCATATTCCACACTTAAGGGAAAGAAATCTATTCCCTCCCTGGGTTTGTCCGATGCAGTTGCTGTACACAGTACGACGGTGTCGCCGTAATGCATAAATGCCGCGCCGTTTGCCTGAGCAGCCACTCTGCCAATATCAACTCTCAGCGTCCTGCCTGCCAGTTCCATGGTAAACTGTTTATACATAAGCTTTCTCCTTTTAAGAAAATAGAGCGGAAACCCGCTCTATTCTGGGCATATAAAATTATTTTCTCAGCCCTAAACGTTCAATTAATGTACGATATCTCTCAATATCTACCTTCTTCAAATAAGCCAGCAGACCACGTCTCTGACCTACCATTTTTAAAAGTCCACGTCTGGAATGGTGATCCTTGGGATTCTCCTTCAAATGCTCTGTTAATTCCTGAATTCTTGCTGTCAGAATTGCAATCTGAACCTCTGGTGAACCTGTATCGCCAGGTGTTCTTGCATACTCAGCGATAATTGCCTGTTTCTTTTCCTTTGCTATCATAATGATAACCTCCTTATATAGTAGTATCGCCCTTTCCCTTTTCCTTATTCGGAAAAGCATTGAGATATCAAGTAATGGTCGGAGTATCCGGTTACTGAATATGGGCTTCTCACAAATTCTGGTGAGCTCCCTTTGGACACTCACCAGATAGCATTATATCATATGGCTTTTTGCTTGTAAAGAAATTATTTCCTGATTTTAGCTTTTTTAACTTTATTGTATTTTCCGCTCACTTCACAGATCATCGTATGCTCTGCAGCTGCAAACTAATGAAGCCTAATCTGAACAATCTCACAATCCGTTCCTACCCGCATCGGCATTCCCCAGGTGCCAGCACCAGAGGTGACAATAATATGGGGGCTTTCGCTGTCTTTTTGATAGTACCCATAATCTGTCGTAAACATCGCCCCTGTAAACAGGCTTCCAGGAAATATCTGCCCACGGTGAGTATGTCCGCAGAGCACTAAATCTGTTTCTCTTCCATACTCATCTATATTTGACGGATTGTGATCCATAACAATAACAGGAAGCTTCCCAGCCGCCTGTGCCATAATTTCCGCATAATCTTTGCGGCTCATCCCTCCAAAACCCCCGATTGGGGACCCATCCAGGCGGCCTGCTAAAATAATTTGATGATCAAAAACAACAGATTCATCCTTTAACACATGTATATTGCTGTTCTGCAAAAAATGAAGCATTTCTCCTAACGTTTTTCCTCCGTCATGATTCCCCAGAACTGCATATACGCCATATGATGACCGAATACTTTTAAGCAGATTTAACGCCTTTTGGGGATCATGTATTGCATAATAATCATTATCAAAAATATCTCCAGCTATGCATACAAGATCCGGCTGCAGATCATTAATTCCCTGAACAATCCTGGCAAGACGTTTTTCAGAATTAACAGCTCCTAAATGCAAGTCACTGACCAGAACTATATCAATTTCTTCTTCTAAAACCTTTGTTTCAAGCTGAATATCATAGGTTCTCAGCTTCACCTGATTTGCATGATATATGCCATAACTGGCGGTTCCAGCCGTCAGCAGCACGGCTATTGTTCCTGAAAGAAAACGTATTTGCGCCGGCATTGGACGGGGAATCAAATGCATGATGTTCCCCACAAACAGAATTACATCTGTCATCGCTAAAAACAGCAGCAGATATATAAAAATACCCATCCAATAGGAACTTACAATGCCCAAAATATGTTTCACTGCCGTTGGAAACGGCAGCAAAGACCTCATAAAACCAATTATCAGAAAACATACCATAAATGCAGAGACACCCGCATAGATCCAAGGATTCAGTTTTGGAAAAATATAAACGGCGCATTGATAAATCCTGCGGGCAATATAATAATGTGTGCTGCCCAGCACACAAATCATAATAGCAAAACTAAAAAACATACCTGGCAAAGACATTATAATCCCTCCTGAATGACAATATATTTTCTCACATCCTTTCGTGTGACAAAGTCTTTCCTATAAGACAAGAAAGCGTCTGGAAAATAAACTTTCCACGACGCTTTCTCTATACAAAGCACTCACATCATAAAATACTCTTAATCATTGATTAATCTTGTCACACAAATTGGAGAACGGTAAAAAGCATTGGAAATCTTAATTCCAGTCTTAGCAGAGCTGGCATGTACAATCTGCCCATTTCCAATATACATTGCTACGTGATTGATTCCTCCGCCATTTCCATAGAAGAACAGGTCTCCTGGTTTTGCGTCAGAAGCATTAATTCTGGTTCCATAGCCAGACTGCGCACTGGAAGAATGAGGCAGATAAATACCATATTTCTCGTAAATCCGCATCGTAAACCCAGAACAATCTACACCTCCTGTGAGGCTTGTCCCGCCCCATACGTAGCGATTACCTACAAACTGGCATGCATACTGTATCATATCTACACGGACATCAGATATGCCCTCTCCATAACGAATCTCTGTCATAGTCATTGCCTTTGGAAGCTGCTCTGACAATTCCACGTACTCTCTTGCCACATAACACTCGTCGCCGTCTATATCAACTTTTACCCAGTCGCCCAGATCTTCAACCATCTGCATTTCTTCACCTTCTGCAATGGTAACCCAAATTGTACTGTCTGTATTAGGCTCTACCCTTGCATTCAATGTCTGAGTTAAAGAAACTGCAACAATTGATTTCACTTCATCTGCTCTCTGGGCTGCTGCCTCGCCTGTCAGCAGAAATTCTCCTTTTACATATCCTGTCACCTCACCAGACTTGATCTGGAACCATTCACCTTCCTGCGATAAAATCTCACAACCAGCATCTCTCGGCAGCTTGCCTGCCAGCTCGCTTTCTTCTCCAGCGCCTTCCCGGATATTCAAATGATTCTCTACATTTGCAATTCCAAGATTTGTGTAACCGCATATTGTCTTTGGCTCTGTCGCAGCAGTCACTCCTGCATCTGCTGCAGACTTCTCAGCATCTGTGCCGTTTACAAGACACTCATTAAACATAGCTGAAACCCCTGCGCTTACCTGATTTGCCGCCTGTACCGATCTATTGGATATGCCGAATATCATTACACCTGCCAGACATCCTGCAATTACTTTTTTCCATTCATTTTTCATGTAATTTCTCATCTGTTTACCTCCAGGAAAAGCTCATTACTATTTTTCTTACGCTATTATAACAAGGCTTTCACAGGATGTCAAGATTTTTGTAATAATTGTGTAATATGTTGTAATATTTCATTGCTTTCCTCACAGGTCTGTGCATTTATTACACAGACGTAAGAAAATGACGCAAGAGTGCAGAAATCAAATTATATATGAAATCATTTGGGCAAGAGATAATAATACTTACAGCACTTGCCGGCTCTCTTCCGGATCATCCTCCAAAATAGAGAATGCAATATTTGTGGCATGGTCAGCCACACGTTCCAGGCCTGTCACCAAATCTGTAAAAAGAATTCCTGTCATAGGAGAACATTTCCCCTTTGCCATACGTTTTACATGGTTTTGCTGAAGCTGACGTTCCATATTGTCAATACAGTCTTCCAATTCCAGGATGTCCGGAAGATTCTTTCGATCCAAAGTAGTAAACATTTCCATGGATTTTTCCAGAATCTCCATAGTCTTCTCATGCATTTCCTGAATTTCTTTCTGCCCCTTCTTGGTAAACTCAAGATTTTCTTCTGCGCTTTTTACTGCCGAATCAGCAATATTTTCCGCATGGTCTCCAATACGTTCGATATCACTGACTACATGAAACAATCCTCCAATACGTTTAGCGTCTACTACCGGCAATTGAAGCTGATTAATTTTCACCAGATAATCCGTAATTTCCTTGCTGAGGAAATCAATCTGTTTCTCCGTATCATAGACTTTTTCAATCTTATTCTGATTCCCGTCAAAAAACGCCTCCATGGCAAGCTGCATGTTTTCTCTTGCCATAGATCCCATACGTTCAATTTCCTGAGTAGTCTCCACAACCGCAGTGGAGGGTGCAAATATTGTCTGTTTTCCAATATACATAAACTGATACTCATTCTGCATCTGATCTTCTCCCGGAATGATGCGGCGCGTCATGGCAATGAACTGTGCAGACAGCGGCAGGAAAATTAATGTCTGGAAAATCTTAAAAAATGTATCTGCATTGGCAACGCAGCGTCCCACATCAGAACCGGAAATATGTAAAATAAACCCTTCAAAATGCTTCATTCCAAAGGCAAGCAGAATTCCAATGATCACCATTCCAAGAACATTGAACATCACATGGATGGCAGCAGCACGTTTTGCTTCTTTCTTAGCGTCCAGGCTGGCCAATACTGCCGGAGTGCAGGAACCAATATTACAGCCCAGAATTACATAGAAACAAACTGACAAGTCGATCAGTCCCTGGCTTGCCATCAGCAGCAGAATACTGACTGTTACAGAAGAACTCTGTACCACTACCGTAATCGCTGTTCCGAATAAAATTCCCAGCAGAGGATTGTCCATACTGCTTAATACATTCAGCACCACCTGATAATCTCTCAAATCTGTCATGGCGTCTTTCATCATGCTGATTCCCATAAACAAAGCGCCGAATCCCAGAATCACCTCTCCTACTTTCTTCACCATAGGCCGTTTACCGAACATGATAAGGACTGCTCCCACAAATAAAATAAAAGGCGCGACGCCCGTCAGGTTAAACGCTACAAGCTGAGATGTAATGGTAGTTCCGATATTTGCTCCAAAAATAATTCCCACAGACTGTGCCAGCGTCATAATTCCTGCATTAACAAAGCTGACCACCATAACTGTAGTTGCCCCGGACGACTGTATGATTGCCGTAAACAGTGCGCCAAACAACACCGCCACAATTTTATTCTTCGTCATAGCCTCCAAAATAGAACGAAGTCTTGCACCTGCTGCTTTCTGTAAGCCCTGGCTCATAAAATTCATGCCAAACAAAAACAGTCCCAGGCCACCCAGCAAATTTAATATTAATTCCATGTGATTCACCCTTTAGTTCTTTAGAACTCCTTTTCCTGTGTTAAAATACACCCTTCCGTATTGAATATCCTGTTCCATCTGCACAATAAGCGCATCCAAAGACTCAAACTTACGTTCCTTACGAACATGCTTTAAAAAACTGATGCGAACTTGTTCTCCATATAAATCTTCTGTAAAATCAAACAGATGTGTCTCCACACCTACGGGATTTTCTCCCTGGATCGTTGGTTTACATCCCACATTGGTAATTCCGGGATAACGCCTGCCTTTCCATTTTGTTTCTGTCACGTAGACCCCGAAGGGAGGCAGCAGTTTGTCCGCTGGCGGAATGAGGTTAATAGTTGGAATTCCAAGCACTGCTTTCCCTAACTTCTTTCCATGAAGAACTTCACCTTCGACAAAAAACTCATATCCCAGCAATTCATTTGCTTTCTCAATATTTCCTGACGCAATTTCTTCCCGGACAAAAGTACTGCTGATATCTCTTCCATGTTCCTGAATTTTATTCAGCACCTCTACACGATATCCATATTTTTCCGCATATTCCATCAGCATTCGGTAATCGCCTCTGCGCTTGTAACCAAAGCGAAAATCTGTTCCGACTACCATATATTTTACATGAAGGTTTATGGCAATCCTGCGGATAAATTCCTCTGGTTCCATGCACATGATTTCCTGGGTAAATGGGCACTCAATTACATAATCAATACCCATCTTTTGAAATAGCTGCTCTTTTTCTGTTCTTGTAGTAAGCACCTGTGCGGAAATATTCTGTATCTGTTTCCGGGGAGGAATATCGAAGGTAAACACTACTGCTTTCAGCTCTGGATGGTCCTGCTTTTTTTCCGCCATGCACTCAAGCAGCAGCTCATGCCCTCTGTGAATTCCGTCAAATTTTCCCAGAGAAAGCACGGTAGGTTCCTGTATTTCAAACGTCATACTCTGCCTTATGTACTTCATAATTTCTGTCCTATTCCATAAAAATCTTAATTGCACGGATATCCCTGCTGGAATCCTTCCACTGATAAATCCCTACAAAGTTCTGCCTGCTGTCATAAACCCGCAGCCATTTGCTCTCATACGATTTCTGCCATTCTTTTATCCATTCTTTTTGAAGAGGATTCCCGTGGTACAAAAACTTTGAAAATTCTTCCTTGACAAAGATTCCTGGATATTCCCCAAAAACGGTGTCTATATCCTGCACCAGATTGTTCAATTCTGCCTTTGAAAGCTCTCCATTGGGGTTTCGCTGACAAACAGCATGAACCTGAGCTTCAATCTCTGAAAGCTTGTGGGCATCCTGCAGTCTGAAATCCGCAGCACGTGTACGCACCAAAGTTTCCATACAGCCGCCGCATCCTGCGTTCTGCCCAATATCATGGCACAGCGTACGGATATACGTCCCCTTGGAACAGTGCACCCGAAAACGCACACGCGGCAGAACAGTCTCTA
This sequence comes from Lachnospiraceae bacterium, assembly GCA_910575075.1. Classification (GTDB taxonomy): domain Bacteria; phylum Bacillota; class Clostridia; order Lachnospirales; family Lachnospiraceae; genus Petralouisia. Next base: position 240,096 of record CAJTCY010000001.1, on the reverse strand, counting down.
TAATTTGGATATCATAAATCTGTACTCTGCGGGGCTTGCGCTCCACGGTAACTCCTGCTCTCGCCAGATCACACAGTTTCTTGCCGTTTACCTTCAGCGCTGAATACATTGGAGGAATCTGGTCATAGCCGCCGATAAAACCTGCAATGATTTTATGAATTTCTTCCTCACTGCAGCCTATGGCTTTCTCACTGAGCACAGTTCCAGCTGCATCCTGGGTGTCTGTAGTTCTTCCCAGCAGCAACACCGCATCATATTCCTTGTCTTTGTCTGTCAGCAAATCGCAGATTTTAGTCGCCTTGCCAAGGCACACTGGAAGCACCCCTTCTGCCTCCGGGTCCAGCGTTCCGGTATGCCCAATCTTTTTCTGTCTGAAAATTCCCCGCAGCTTTGCTACTACATCATGGGAAGTATATCCCTTTTCTTTATAAACATTAATAATTCCGCTAATCATGAAGCTGCCTTTCTATATCTTTGCAGATAACTGCGATAATTTCTTCCGAAGAACCTTTCATTGTAGCTCCGGCTGCCCTCACATGACCGCCGCCCTGATATTTCATGGCGATCTTAGCTACATCTGTTCTGCCGTTAGACCGCATACTCAATTTCCAGGTATGGTCTTCATTTTCGTAAAGAAATATGGCTGCTTCCACACCTTTTGTCACACGCAGCTGGCTGACAATGCCGTCCAAATGTTTGGGCAGCACCTGATACCGCTCCATTTCCTCCAAAGTTACTGCTGTGGCAATAACTGCACCTTCCAAATAAAGACGGCTGTTTAACAATGCCTGTCCTAAAATCTGATTCTGTGCAAAGGTCTTGGTATAAAAGGTATCATCAACAATTTTTGAAAAATTGATTCCCTTGTCCATCAGCACACCCGCTGCATTCATGGTCTTTGCAGAGGTACATGAGTATTGAAACACGCCTGTGTCATGTACCATTCCCACATAAATGCATTCTGCAATCTCCCTGGTGATCCTTTCCTCTTCCAGCAGCTCAAAAATCAGCTCAGATGTGGAACTTGCCTCTGGAAAAATATAATTTTCATCTGCAAAACTGTTATTGCTCACATGATGGTCAATACATATTGTTCTGCCTGCCGTCTCAAAATACCTTACCGCAGGTCCAAGGCGCCCTGTATCCCCACAATCCTGCACAATACATAAATCATATTTCCGGCTGCTTTCACAAGTATTGCGTATCTTATCTGAATTTTTTAGAAACTTAAATATATTTGGTATGGGTTCCAAATAGATATCTGCCTGAATCTGCGGAAACCAGGTATTGATATAATTGTAAGTTGCCAGGCAGGAACCCACACAGTCACCGTCAGGCCTTACATGACCTGCAATGGCAACTGTTTTTACCTGCTCCAACTGAGAAGCCAAATCTTTCATATAGAACACTCCCTGTTCTTGATATTATGTGTCATCTCTCTGCTGTCTGTTCACATCATCAATGAGTTTTGACATGTTTACACCGTACTCAATGGACTGATCCAGTACAAAACGAATTTCCGGTGTATTTCTCAGATTAATATTCTTTGCCAGTTTGCTCCGAATATACCCTTCCGCACTCTTTAAGCCCGCAAGCGTTGCCTGCTGAGAATCTTCATCCCCCAGAACACTGATATATGCTTTACAGGTTTTCAAATCCGGCGCCACCTCCACGGCAACCACTGAGGTTAGAGGATTAATTCTCGGATCTTTGATATCTCCATGTATAATACTGCTCATCTCCCGCAGTACCTCTTCATTGATTCTTGTATTTTTAATGCTGTTTTTTCTCATATTCCGTCTTACTCCTTATTCGTTTCCCGCACACAACATGCCGGACAGAATCTTTTAACGCGGCACTTCTACCATCGTATATGCTTCTACTACATCCAGCTCCTGAATATCATTGAATCCTTCAAATACCAGACCGCATTCATATCCAGATTTCACTTCTTTTACATCATCCTTAAATCGTTTCAGTGAAGCAAGGTCTCCTTCGAAAATCTGCTCACCCTCTCTGGAAATACGCACTTTACATCCTCTCTGGAACACGCCGTCCAAAACGTAGGAACCTGCGATATTTCCAACACCAGATGCCTTGAAAATCTGGCGGATTTCTGCATGGCCTAATACCTTTTCTTCAAATACTGGATCTAACATTCCCTTCATAGCTGCCTGCACATCTTCTATGGCATTGTAAATAACCTTATAAAGCCTCATGTCCACGCCTTCCCGCTCAGCAGTCGCCTTAGCAGTCGCATCGGGACGTACATTAAATCCTATAATTATGGCATTGGACGCAGATGCAAGGCTGACATCAGACTCATTGATGGCGCCAACGCCTCCATGGATGACTTTTACGACCACTTCCTCATCCGATAATTTCACAAGACTCTGTTTTACTGCTTCCACAGATCCCTGTACATCTGCCTTCACAATAATTGGAAGCTCTTTGATATTTCCAGATTGAATCTGTGAGAACAGATCATCCAGCGACATTCTGGATTTGGTATCTTCCAGCATCTTTTCACGTCCCTCAGAAATAAAGGTATCCGCAAAACTTTTAGCCTCTTTTTCTGAATCGGTACATACAAATATTTCCCCTGCATTGGGCACATTATTCAAGCCTAATATTTCCACTGGAGTAGAAGGGCCTGCTTCTTTTACTCTTCTGCCCTTATCATCAATCATTGCCCTTACTTTGCCGTAACAGCTTCCGCATGCAACCGGCTGCCCAACCTTTAAAGTTCCTTTCTGCACCAGGATGGTTGCCACAGATCCGCGTCCCTTGTCAAGCTGCGCCTCAATAACCAGTCCTCTCGCATTCCGTTTGGGATTCGCCTTCAGTTCACTCACTTCTGCTGTCAGCAGCACCATTTCCAGCAATGAATCAATTCCTTCATGAGTATGTGCAGACACCGGCACAAATATTGTACTCCCACCCCAGTCTTCCGGAATCAGTTCATATTCTGCAAGTTCCTGTTTTACACGTTCTATATTGGCACTGGGTTTATCTATTTTATTAATCGCTACAATAATTTCTACCTCTGCAGCTTTGGCATGGCTGATTGCCTCTACTGTCTGAGGCATTACGCCGTCGTCTGCTGCCACTACCAGAATCGCTATATCTGTGGCGTTCGCTCCACGCATACGCATTGCGGTAAATGCTTCATGTCCCGGCGTATCCAGAAAAGTGATTTTCTCTCCATTGCACTCTACCATATAAGCGCCAATATGCTGGGTAATGCCTCCAGCCTCTTTATCAATGACATGTGTGTCACGAATGGCATCCAGAAGAGACGTTTTTCCATGATCAACATGCCCCATAACACAGACCACCGGAGGACGTTTTACCTGAACAGATTCTTCCTCCTCTTCCTCTTTCAGAAGCTCTGCAATAACGTCAATCTTCTCTTCCATCTCACAGATACAGTTAAATTCCAAGGCAATTTCTTCTGCCGCTGCAAAATCTATTTCACTGTTTACAGTAACCATTGTCCCTTGTAAAAATAACTTTTTAATAATCGCAGACGCCTGAACTTTCATTCTGTCGGCAAGCTCTTTAATAGTCATCTTCTCAGGAAGTGTAATCGTCTTGATAGTTTCTTCTTCTTTCTGCTGTTTCTGAGGCGCAGGCTGCTGGTTTTTCTTGCCCCTGGTCTTTTTCTCCAGATTATCGAATCTTTCCTTTTTCCTGCCCATCAATTCTTTCTCATGGCGCTGGCTGTTTCCTTTTCGATTATCACGCTCTCTGCTTTCTTTGCCTCTGGTTTCATCCATAGAAGCTGCCGGACTGTTCTGGTTCAGTTTATTGATCTCCTGTTCAAAACGATTTTTCTGCCCGCCGCGTCCATTCTGATAATTGCGGTTATTGCGGTCCCCCTGGGGTCTTCCGTTTCTGTCTCCCTGAGGCCTTCCGTTTCTGTCTCCCTGAGGCCTTCCGTTTCTGTCCCCCTGGGATCTTCCGTTTCTGTCCCCCTGAGGCCTTCCGTTTCTGTCCCCCTGAGACCTTCCGTTTCTGTCCCCCTGAGGCCTTCCGTTTCTGTCCCCCTGAGGCCTTCCGTTTCTGTCTCCCTGGGGTCTTCCATTTCTGTCTGGCTGATTCCTTTCCCCCTGGGGCTTCTCTCCCTGAGGTCTTCCATTTCTATCTCCCTGAACCTTCTCTCCCTGAGGCCTTACGGAGGTGTCTCTCTGCTGTTTTACGGTATGTTCTTCCTGTGCTTTTCCCATTTTTTCTTCCTGTGCCCTGATATTACGCTCTCCCTGTGGTTTTATTGGACGTTCTCCCTGATTCTTTTCTCCCTGAACCCTTGCTGCTTTTTCTCCCTGAGGCCTTGCCATACGATCCCCCTGCGGCCTTGCCGGACGTTTCTTTGCTGTTTTACTGTTTTGAGGGTTATACACTGCCGTTATACTTGATTTTTTTCTGGGACGCTCTGGAACCTTGGCAGAAGCTTCCTTAGCGGAGTCTTTGGCTGCCGTATCTCTCACTCCTTCTCCTTTTCCGCTATTCGCTGCCATAGCTCCCTTAGGCGCCTCTTTTTTTCCTGTATTTACCGCTGATGTTCCGTTGACTGGCACTTCTCTGGCCGTTTCCGCTTTTCCTTCTGCTTCCGATGACGCCTGTTTTACTGCCTCTCCTTTTCCTGCATGTTCAGGTTTCTGAGAAAATCTTGCCTTTACCATTGCAATCGCTTCATCTTCAATGGAACTGCTGGCCACCTTACCAGTAATATTTTTTTCCTCTAAAAATTTTATTACTTCTTTCGATTGTATATTTAATTCATTTGCAATTTCATACACTCTGACTTTTGCCATACTTTTACTACCTCCGTTACTCCGTTTTCTCTGCTAATTTCAGTTTCTCTTCAAGACTTCTGGCAAAGCCCTGATCCAACACCGCCAGGGATGCACGAAACTGCCTGCCAATTGATTTTCCCAATGCTTCTTTTGAAGCATATAAATACATGGGAATCTGATAAAAGGCACACATGTTGCGAAACATTTTTTTTGTATTTTCCGAAGCCTCCTCAGACACAACTACAAGAAATGCCTGTCGGGATTTAACCGCCTTCTCTGTAGAGAATTCTCCGCTGGCAACTTTTCCTGCCTTCGCTGCAAGTCCAAGCATGGATAATATTCTATCCCTCTGCAACTGTTTCCATCTCCTTTGCCAAAATTTCAATCACTTCTTTGGGTATGGCAGTTTTCAAAGAACGTTCCAGCCCTCTTGTTTTTATTGCCTGCGCAAAACACGCTCCATTCGGACATATATATGCTCCTCTGCCATTCTTCTTTCCTGTTGTATCCAAAAAAATCTCGTTATCAGCACTCTTAATGATGCGAAGAAGCTCTTTCTTACTCTTCATCTCTCCACATCCCACACATTGACGCATTGGAATCTTTTTATTCATCAAATTCCTCCTGCTCTGAGAAATCATCTGCGGCAGATTCTGGTTTTGCTTCCTCTAAATTTTCCGCAGCAGTTTCCTCCTCAGATACTTCAAAATTTTCCGCAGCATATTCCTCCTCAGATTCTTCAAAATTCTCCGCGGCAGTTTCCCCTTCTATAGTCTCAAAGTCTTCTGCGTAACCGTCTCCGGATGCCTCTTCATATTCATCTGCATAACCTTCTTCATATTCATCGTATTCTTCATAATCATTTTCATAATCCATAAAATCTCCGGCTTCTCTTGCCTGTGTCTCACTTTTAATATCTATTTTGAAACCTGTAAGCCTCGCGGCAAGGCGGGCGTTCTGCCCCTCTTTTCCGATTGCCAGGGATAATTGATAATCAGGCACTACCACTTTGGCAGTTTTTTCTTCTGCATCGGCAATAACAGAAATGACTTTCGCAGGGCTCAATGCATTCTCGATCAGCATTGCCGCATTATCGCTCCAATTTATAATGTCAATCTTTTCTCCGCGAAGTTCGTTGACAATGGCATTCACTCTTGCACCGTTCATACCGACACATGCTCCTACCGGATCAACATCCGGGTCATTGCTCCATACTGCAATTTTTGTTCTGCTTCCAGGCTCCCTGGAAATACTTTTAATCTCAACAATTCCTTCTTTTACCTCTGTCACTTCTGATTCAAAGAGGCGTTTTACAAGTTCAGGATGGGTTCTGGACACAAGAATTTTCGGACCTTTAGAGGTAGATTTTACTTCCAGAATATATAATTTGATTCGTTCGGTAGGTTGAAAAACCTCTCCCTTGACCTGTTCATTTTCACTTAAAACGGCATCTACTTTTCCCAGATTAATGCTGATATTCTTCCCTACATAACGCTGGACAATGCCAGTCACTACATCTTTCTCTTTTCCATAATACTGATCAAACAGTACTTTCCTCTCTTCTTCTCTGATTTTCTGGAGAATCACGTTTTTGGCATTCTGAGTGGCAATCCGCCCGAATTCCTTGGATTTGACCTCAATATTTACAATATCCCCCACGTTATATTTGGAATCAATCATTCTCGCATTCCCCAGACTGATTTCCATTACTTCATCTTCTACTTCTTCTACAACAGTTTTTGCTGCATATACATGAAATTCGCAAGTTTCTGAATTCATATCCACTCTAATGTTGTCAGATTTCCCGAAATGATTTTTGCAGGCAGTAATCAGTGAATTTTCAATAGCTTCTAACAAAGTATCTTTGCTGATATCTTTTTCCTTTTCTAATATATTTAACGCTTCTAATAACTCATTGTTCATTTTTTTATCCTCCTGAATAGTTTTTCTGTTATTTGACGCATTCTAAAAATCAAAAGCCAGACGAATCAATGCGATCTCTGATTTTACAAAAGTCATTTCTGTCTCATCTTCCATTTCAATTGTTACTGTAGACTCATCATAGGACTTCAAAATTCCATAAAATTCTTTTTCTTTATCAATTGCACGATAAGTACGGATTTCCAGCTGCTTTCCTATACTTCTTGCATAATCCTTTTCTTTCTTTAACGGCCTGCCAAGCCCCGGGGAACTCACTTCAAAAACATAAGATTCTTCTATATAATCTTTCTCATCCAGAAGCTGGCTCATTCTTCTGCTGACCAGCTCGCAGTCATCTACCGTAATTCCGCCTTCTTTATCTATATAAGCACGCAGATACCAGGTTCCGCCTTCTTTTACATATTCCACATCTACCAGCTCAAACTGATATTCTTTCATAATCGGTATAAGCAGTTCCTCTGTTTTCTGTTCATATATTTCTCTTCTTGACATCGCTGCACCTTCTTTCTCTGTCCGCTGCGGTCTTGGCTCTGTTTCTGGACAGGTAGCCGCCTGCACATAAAATTGAGAGTGGGCTTTCGCCCACTCTCAAGCCTGAATTTATCTAGTTATCATATATATGATAGCACTTAATATTGGTAAATGCAAGAAAAAAATATCTTTCTATAAAATATTTGTAGTTACGGCCATTTTCATTCTTTATTTTCTATTATCACCATCTCTAACCTTTTTCAAGGGAACAATTATTACGCTTTAGCGTGAAAAGGTCTTTCCTATAAGAGAACAAAGCGGACAAGTCCGCTTCAACTCCCTAAATCCCTCATTCATGAGGGACTTGGACGGTTTGCCGCGCCGAGCACAGCCGCTTCAGCGGCATATTTTCTCTTGTGCGAGTGCGGACTTGTCCTAAGGGGTACCGTGCTTGCACGGGGGATTCCTTAGGACAGTTAGATTCTGTTTTTTATCTTATAGGAAGACACTTTCACGCTTAAGCGTGACAAGTTCTTTCCTATAAGATAAAAAAATACTGCAAACCTCGCAATTCAAGGTTTCCAGCATTCCTTAGGGTTGGGCTGTATAAAACAGTCAACAGCTCGTAGGGGAATCGAACCCCTGTTTCCGCCGTGAGAGGGCGGCGTCTTAACCGCTTGACCAACGAGCCGTATTCTTTATCTTGTCCTCTCGAACTCAACATGTTAATTATACATGCCAGGTTCGAGAAAGTCAAGTACTTTTTCAATAATTTTTCGACATTTTTTACTGAGCAGATTCCTGTGCCAGTTTTGCCAGTGCCGTAAAGCCTTCTGCATCATTTACTGCCATTTCTGCCAGCATTTTACGATTTACTTCCACGCCTGCCAGCTTCAGTCCATGCATAAACTTATTATAAGTAAGGCCATTCATTCTTGCAGCAGCGTTGATACGTGCAATCCAAAGCTGTCTAAACTGTCTTTTTCTCTGCTTTCTTCCTGCATAAGAAGTTGCTAAAGCTCTCATAACTGATTGTTTTGCAACTCTATACTGTTTGGAACGTGCACCTCTGTATCCTTTTGCCAGTTTTAATACTCTGTTATGCTTCTTTTTTGCATTTAATCCGCCTTTAATTCTTGCCATAACTTCTATTCCTCCTTAATCTTACAAATACGGTAAAATCTTCTTCATATTCTTAACATTAGAAGCATCTGTAATTGCTGATTTTCTCAAATTTCTCTTTCTCTTCGTAGACTTCTTGGTTAAGATATGGCTCTTGTATGCTTTATTTCTCTTCAACTTACCGGTTCCAGTCTTCTTGAAACGTTTTGCTGCTGCACTGCTTGTTTTCATTTTTGGCATGTTTAGTTCCTCCTTAAAATCCAGTTATTTCTTCTCTGTCAGCACAATACTCATGCTGCGACCTTCCAGCTTCGGCGCCTTTTCCACAATGGCAATCTCTGCCAGCTCCTGGGCAAAATCGTCCAAAATATGTTTACTGCTATGCATATGTGCCATTTCCCTTCCGCGGAAGCGCAAAGTAATCTTTACCTTATTGCCCTTTGAAATAAACTTCTTTGCTGCATTAATTTTGGTATTGAGATCATTAGCCTCAATATTCGGTGACAAGCGGATTTCCTTAATCTCAACAGTTTTCTGTTTCTTCTTGGCTTCTTTTTCTTTTCTTATAAGCTCATACCTGTACTTGCCATAATCAATAATCTTACATACAGGGGGTTTTGCTCCTGGGGCAATCTTTACCAGATCAAGCTCCGCTTCATGAGCAAGCTTCATGGCTTCCCGTGTAGGCATAATGCCAAGCTGCTCTCCGTCCTGGCCGATGAGACGAACTTCCTTATCCTTGATTTGTTCATTAATCATTAACTCGCTAATGGTCGTGCACCTCCAAAAATTAATTTACAATCCAGCCGGCTGCTGGTTCATCCACAGACAACTGCATCAAAAAAAGTGGATAATAGATTATCCACTTAATATTCCAAATACATATACAGCAAACGCTGCATTCTGAATATGAACCATTAGTCACGCTCTTGTGCTAAGGTGAGAGTGGATACTCTACTTTGTTCTCTATTTACAACTCTGTTACTTTATCATATTTTCTTTCCCACGTCAAGCTTTTATTGCCTTGATTTTCTTTATTTTGCAATCTTCTATGTTTTTGAGTTTCCCCTTTTTTTGGTTTTATAGTACCAAAAGGTTTCCAGCACAAAGTGATGGAAACACTTTGCACAGAAAAGTGCTATGGAAAGCTGGCTTTCCAGACACTTTTTGTGCAAGATGTCTATGCTGCCAAAGGCAGCAAGACCTTTTGGTACTAAAATATCGGATGTTGCTAAAAATGGGGAAACTCAAATCTATGTTTCCTCCACAGAACGATTCCTTTCACATTCCTGTGTATCAGACTCTTCCCAAACAGCGCTTCTTCTGTTAGACTAAAAATAGTTATCACCGTTATTCTCAATATTTATTTAGGATTCGGGTATCAAAAGGTAGTTTTACAAATGCTTATTGCCAATTTGCACAAATAAATACAAACGTTGTTCCAACCATCAGGACAAGTCACAACTTTTTGCACCTATTTGTGCAAATTGTCAACATCATTTTATCTCATCATCTTTTGACACCTGAGTCCAATTAATATTTACTTAGGTAATTGCGAAACTCAATAGTTTTGAGAATTTCATATACAATTCAAATAATTTAAGAAGAAATATTTTAGTACAATTGTATGAATTGTATATGAAATTTCGATAATTTGATAGTTTCGCAATTGCCTATCAATATTTACTATCAGAAAGGAAGTGTTACAACGCATGACAGATTATTCCCATAAAATCATTGATCTGCACACTCATTCCACCTGTTCAGACGGAACCCTCACGCCGGAAGAATTAATGTTTCACGCTAAAGAAACTGGATTATCTGCAATTGCCCTGACAGACCACGATTCGATCTCAGGCATTGGCCAGGCACGTCCTCTTGCCCGCAGCCTGGGACTGGAACTTGTGCCTGGCATAGAGCTGTCTACTAATTATGAAGATCAGGAAGTCCATATTTTGGGATATTACGTAGATGAAACGAATCAGAAATTTTTGGAAAAGTTAAAAGAGTTTATCGATGGCAGAGACAAGCGCAATCTGAAAATGATACAGCTTCTGCAGGAGGAAGGTTTTCAGATCAGCCTAAAAGCCCTCTATGAAGAATATCCAAACAGTGTCATCACCCGGGCACATTTCGCCAGATATCTGGTAGAACACGGTTTTGTCAAGGATCGAAAAACCGTATTCTCCAAATACCTGGGAGACGGCTGCCGCTGCTATGTCCCGCGGGAAAAAATAACTCCATTTGAAGCCATTAAATTAATACAAATGGGCGGCGGTCTCGCCTTCTTTGCCCATCCTGTTCTGTGTCATATGAATCATGAACGGCTGCGGGCTTTTACCCGTCAGCTAAAGGATGCTGGGCTTACCGGATTGGAAGCGGTCTACTCCATGAATACGCCGGGAGACGAAAAAAATATGCTGAAACTGGCTCTGGAACTTGATCTATTAATCAGCGGCGGCTCTGATTTTCATGGCGGCAATAAACCCCATATCCATCTGGGAACCGGAAAAGGTAATCTTACAATCCCTTATGGAATTCTGGCACAGATAAAGTCTCATTATTCTGCTGTCTCTTCTGGTACAAAGACACGTTCCTGATATATATTCACCTTCTTTGGAACGGCATTTTTTGCTTCTTCGCAGAATTGCTGCTGAGAATTAACCAGCTTCTTTCCTCTCTTATCAATTCTTTCATATTTACCGTCTGGTTTCAGAATGTGAGCTTTGATATTATCTGCAAGCTGAGTTCCCAGTACATGGCGTACCTGATCCATCAGCCTTTCGTCTTCTACTGGGAACATAATCTCCACGCGCCGGTCCAGGTTACGAGGCATCCAGTCTGCGCTTCCCATATAGATCTCCTCCTGTCCGTCATTGTGAAACCAGAAAATTCTGCTGTGTTCCAGGAAATTCCCCACAATGGAATGAACTGAAATATTCTCGCTGATTCCAGGGACGCCTGCTTTCAGACAGCAGATTCCACGAATAACAAGTTCAATCCTTACTCCTGCCGAAGATGCCTCATATAAAGCCGCTATCACATCACGGTCACAAAGAGAATTCATTTTGGCCTTAATAAACGCTTCTTTTCCTTCCTGCGCATGTTTCATCTCTCGTTTAATCAGTTTCAGAAAACGCTTTCTCAGCCAGATAGGCGCTACCACCAGTTTATTCCAGGACAAAGGCTCGGAATAACCAGAGAGCATGTTAAAAACGGCCGTGGCATCCTCGCCGATAGCCTCAGAACAGGTAAACATTCCCAGGTCCGTATATAACTTTGCCGTGGAATCATTGTAATTTCCAGTTCCCAGATGCACATATCTGCGGATTCCATCTTCCTCTTTGCGCACTACAAGTGCGATCTTGCTGTGTGTTTTTAACCCCACCAGCCCGTAAATCACATGGCAACCTGCCTTTTCCAGCTTTTTCGCCCAGACAATATTGTTTTCCTCGTCAAACCGCGCCTTCAACTCCACCAGCACAGAGACCTGCTTGCCATTCTCTGCCGCCTGTGCCAGAGACGCAATAATTGGCGAATTACCACTGACACGGTACAATGTCTGCTTAATTGCAAGTACGTCTGGATCTATGGATGCCTGGCGTATGAAATCCACCACTGGATCAAAAGTCTGATAGGGATGGTGCAGCAAAATATCTCCCTTACGAATGGCAGCAAAAATATCTTCGCCCTGATTAATCTGCGGCACACGCTGAGGCTTATACGGAGGATAACGCAGTTCATCTGCACCTTCAATACCGTACATCTTCATCAAAAAAGTCAAATCCAGAGGTCCGCTAATCTTAAAAATATCTTCTGGCGCAATATGTAGATCCTGCTGTAAAATCTGCAGCAGCCGTTTATCAACTTTCTCTTCCACCTCCAGGCGGATTACTTCACCCCACTGCCGTCTTTTCAACTGTTTTTGAATTTCCTGGAGCAGATCTTCTGCCTCATCTTCATCAATGCTTAAATCTGCGTTCCTCATAATCCGATAAGGATATGCACAAAGCACATGATAATTCAGGAACAAATGGTGAATATTTCGCTCAATCACCTGTTCCAGCAAAAGAAACGTTCTGCCCCCCTCCTGCCCAGAGGGAATCTGAACTATTCTTGGCAATACAGAAGGCACCTGGACTGTTGCGAACTCCGTTTCCTCTTTCTTCGCATCCTTTTTCGTAAGAAGCGCTGCAATATTCAAAGATTTGTTGCGAATCAGCGGAAAAGGCCGGGAAGCATCTACCGCCATAGGGGTCAGTACTGGATATACATTTTCCTGGAAATAGCGGTCCACATACTCTGCCTGCTCTGGCGTCAGCTCTTCATGAGCGCTTATAATATCAATCCCATAGTTATGAAGCAGCGGCAGCAGTGAACGATTATAAGTAGAATACTGCAGATCCACCAGCGCCCTGGTATCTTTGTTGATTGCGTCCAACTGTTCCTGTGCTGTCATCCCCGCAATATCTTTCTTTTTATATCCCGCATGAACCATATCTTTTAAAGACGCCACACGCACCATAAAAAATTCATCCAGATTTGATGATGTAATGCTTACAAATTTTAAACGTTCCAACAGAGGAATCGTCTTATCCCTGGCTTCATTTAACACACGATGATTAAATTTCAGCCAGCTCAGTTCCCGGTTCTCATAATATTCTGGTTTGAGATAATCCTTTTCTTTTTCCATATCCTGCCTCCTTAAAATACTCTTTTTTCTTTAATTTTAGGCATAACGCTGAATACCTCTTCGAAGGAATCTGCATAAGAAGAAAAGAGACCTTTCTCCAGCACAACACTTTCCTCCGTCTCAATGGTAATCAACAGTTCTCTATCCTTTAACACTGCCTTGATATTCTTAAATTTCTGCTTATGGCTTCGGTCCATGGCATTGGCAATCTTTAAAATCGCCATAAGTTTGGAAACCACCATATAATTTTCCTGATTCATTTTGTCTCTGACCTTCTCATATGGCTGCATGGGAAGAGAGCTGTGTTTTACTGTGCTTGCCACGATTTCCCGCTCCATATGAGTCATTCCGATTATTTCTGACGCCATAATAATCTGATAGGAACATTCTGACTGGTTTACCAGGCTCACATATCTGCCGCAGTCATGAAGAATGGCTGCCGCCTGCAGTAATAACCGTTCTCTTTTCCCCATGCCATGCACCTTTTTCATTGCGTCAAAGATTACGGTACTCATGGAAAGAACCGCCTCTGTATGCTTGGAATAACTCTGATAGCGTTCTGCAAGATTTCTGGATGCCGCAAGAATATCTTCCTTAAAATCATGTTCAAAACGAATCATCCTGTTTTTCTCTGCGTAATCACAGACAATTCCATCGTTAATTCCCACTCCCGGGACCCAGATATAGCGGGCATTCATCTCTTCTGTCAGCCGCTTATAGAGGACTACTGAGGGCAGTATCAACGGATCACGGTCATTGGAAAGGTTAAGCTCACGTGAAAGCTCTTCTGGAGATTTTTTATGCCACTTATTAAGCAGTTTCAAAAAACGTTCTGTCTCAATAGTTCCATCCTCTTCTTTTTTAGAAAACCCTTTCACCATATCATTGATATAATCCCCCATCAAAATCACATATTTAATTTCCTCTTCCGACAGATAGAGACGCTTAAATATCTCCAGTTCCTTGTCAATCAGCTCCTGTATCTGCGTCTCATAATGTGAAACCATATTGCGGATCTTGGCCAGTTTTTCCCATATCCGCATAATTCCCAGCTCTATATGCTGGGTAGTCACTGCTGTCCCTTTCCGAAACAGTGTAATCTGCATGCTTCCCCCGCCGACGTCCACTACTACTGCCCCTTGTTGTATAATTTTCTCAAATTCAGAAGCAGCCGCTAACGATTTATAGTTCATAAAACGGTGCTCCGAATTACTGAGCACATTTACATCAATTTTAGTACGGAGCCGAATCTGGTCTAATATAAACAACTCATTACTGACCGCCCGCAGCACATTACCTGCATACGCTTTATAATCATCTACTTTATACCCCTCCATAATAGAATGGAATTCTTTTAATACCTGACATAATTCTTCTACCAGCTCATATCCGATCACTCCCTTGTTATAAGCATCCTTCCCCAGCTCCAACCGGCTCCGCAGATGATCTACCTGCCGGATTTTCCGGTTAGAGCTGATCTCAAAGATCTTCATGCTCACTTCATAGGAACCGATATAAATCGCCGCAAATGTTGTAATTTTCATAGCTTCTCCTTCCCAATCACTGTTTGTTCTCTTCCCATCAGCGCATTGATGAACTGCTGCGCACACCTACCGGAAGGTCCCCCATGATTCAGTTCCCAGCGGTCGGCTTCCAGAAGCAGCGTCTCTTCTTCCATGTATATCTGATGTTTTTCTGCCAGCCTTCTTACAATTTCATGAAATTCTTTTTTATCTGGTGATCCAAAATAAATAGTTACCCCAAACCTGGATACCAGAGACAATTTTTCCTGTACAGTGTCCCTGGTGTGCAGTTCATCATCTCTTTCTTCCTTATCACTGAACTTCTCCCGAACCAGATGCCGCCGGTTGGAAGTAGCATAAATCAGCACATTATCCGGTTTCTTTTCCAGCCCGCCTTCAATCACTGCCTTTAAATATTTATACTCAACCTCAAATTCCTCAAAAGACAGATCATCCATATATATGATAAATTTATAATTTCGATTCTTAATCTGGGCAATCACAGAATTCAAATCCTGGAACTGATGTTTATATACCTCAATCATCCGTAGTCCCTGTTCATAGTATTGATTGATAATCGCTTTGATACTGGTAGATTTCCCCGTACCAGCATCTCCGAACAGCAGACAGTTATTCGCCTGTTTCCCCTGCACAAATGCTTCTGTATTATCTATCAGCTTCCGTTTCTCCCTCTCATACCCCACAAGATCGGAAAGATGTACATGGGCAATATTGGTAATGGGCACAATCCGCGCCCCCTGATCTTCATGTTCAATACGGAATGCCTTATGCAGCCCCAGCTTGCCCACACCGAATTCTCCGTAAAACTTCGTTACCTCCATCTGAAATTCTTCCACTGACCGGGCTTGCTCCAACCGGACACTAAGATCACAGATCCGGTCCCTGATCCTGTGGTTAAAGACTCTTGCCGTTTGTTCCGAACGCTGATAATCTTTGAGCAAAAGCAGCTCTGGTATCTGAAGCTCCTGTACCAGTTTCTGGAAGTCAAATGCAAACAATTCCTGAAACACTGCGAAATCATGCCGCGCAAGCTCATTGATCGTTCCGGAAATTCCTCCTCGGTTCTCACATGCCCTGCTATATGCATTCTCATTATTTACGATCAGCAGCGTCAGATAATTATGCCACAGATTCCCCTCAAATCCATGGCTTGCCGCCAGTTCAACTAAATTGTGGAAACTCTCAAAGCACAGGGAACGGATATCATCCCGATCATAATAGTCGCTCTTGTAGTGTTCCATAATCCAGGTCATATCCTCAAAAATCTGCCCCTGTTCCAAATTGCAGTATAAAATCATTGTCCCTGCATGTTTCATCCCTCTTACCTCACTTTAATAATTTCCCATAGGCAATTGCGAAACCATCAAATTATCGAAATTTCATATACAATTTATACAATTGTTCTAAAATATTTTATCCATACGAAACGCACAAAATGCAGGGCGCACCAGGCATTACAACGAACCACTTAATACGAAAATCATGTTCCGCAAAGGCTTCCATGATTTTTGTGTTTCGTTTCCATGGTGCTAGAATGCATTTCTTAGCGTTTCGTATGATAAAATATTTCTGCTTAATTTTTTTGAATTGTATATGAAATTCAAAAAATTACTGAGTTTCGCAATTGCCTAATAATTTCCCAGTACCTTCACGTAAAGAGCTTCATCCTGCAGGCCTTTTAATGCATTCTGCACAGCGCCGTCACTCAGGCTTCCCTCTAAATCTACAAAAAAACGGTATTCAAAGCTTTTATCCTTTATAGGCCTGGACTCAATCTTTACCATATTCAGGTTATTGAACATAAAATGTGAAAGCATCCGATACAGCGATCCGCTTTCATGAGATACCTCAAAGCAGATGCTGACCTTTCCGGCACCTTTTATCCGTATCTTTTCACCACCTACAATAATAAAACGTGTACTGTTGTCTTCACTGTAGTTAATGTTATTTTTTAATATCTTAAGCCCGTAAATCTCTGCCGTAACCTGACTGGCAATCGCCGCCTGATCTCTGCGCTGTTCTTTGAGCACCTGCTCAGCAGCCATCGCAGTATTTTTTACAGGAATGCGCTCCCATGACCTGTGTTCATTCAGAAAATCTACACTCTGCATCAGCGCCTGCGGATGAGAATAGACTGCTCTTACTTCTGACAATTCTGCACCTGGGAGACCCAGCAGTGCATGTTCAATTTTAATAATCTGTTCTGCCACAATATAATTCTCATATTCCAGCATCAGGTCAAAATTCTCTCCCACAATCCCAGCAGAAGAATTTTCAATTGGAAGCACTGCATAATCCGCCTGATTCTTCTCAATAGCCTCCATTGCTTCCCGCCAGGTATCCACGTGAAAGCTCTCTGTCTCTTCACCAAAATATGCCTTCATGGCAAGCTGACTGTAAGCGCCTTCTGTCCCCTGATACACCACTTTCCGGGTATAAAAAGGCAGGCTGTCTACCTGTGTGAATCCAAGCTCCTGTGTCAGTCCCCGCTCATTCAAAAGCTGGTACTGGCGTTTCCGGCTCATAGCCATAATCTGCTCAAACAGCTCCTCCACACCATAACGATTTTCCTCATGACTGACCAGGTTTTTCACTTTTTCCAGTTTCTCTGCTTCTCTTTGTTTGTCCAGCACCTGTTTTCCCACCGAAATCTTATATTCAGCCACCTCTGCAGTGCGCTGCATCCTCTCTTCATACAAAGAGACAATCCGGCTGTCTATTGCGTCAATTTCCTCCCGTATCTTATCTAGATTTTTCATACGTCACATCCTCAAAGTATTTTCTATTATCATATAACAATCAGGGCTTAAAGGCAAGTTTTGCCACAAAAAAGCAGGCAAAAACATCAAATTTTCTGTCTCTGATTTGATGTTTCTGCCTGTCTGCTGTAAATTTCCATTATACTATGGCAAATATATATAATTACATCGGAATACATCGGAACGCATTCCATATTGATCTACCAGAATCAGAGACAATATATTGTTTCCCTCTGGCATGGCAATTGGCTGAGTATATTCTTTCGAAGAAGATGTAGGATCTGTACCATCCCAGGTATAATATACCCGGCACCCCTCCGGAACCGCAACAGAAATATTCTGAGGTGCAATAAAGTTCCCTCCTCCCGGAGTGACTCTTGGCATTTCCGGTTTTTGAAGTTCTACCTGAAAAGTCCCTTCTGCCTCTTCACCGTATATACCATAGGAATTGCATGCAACTGCACGAATCTGTATATTCTGGCCTGGCTTTATTTCCACAGGCGCCTGATACTTCTGCCCTTGTTTGGGATCAGAGCCATCCAGCGTATAATAAACCTCACAATCCGTCTCTGCCATTATTTCTACAGACAGTTCTTCCGTGTAGACTCCTTCTCCCCTGGTAAATTCAGGTATTTCAGGAATATAATCAGAAAACAATTCCTGTATCTCTTGATCATCTGTCTGTTCACTGAGCGCACGGATGCTATCATAATCTTTCTGTTTATCATAAATCTGAATCAGTCTCTGATAAATTTCCACCTGGTCTTTATTCTCCCGGCATAGCTGCTGCAGAAGCTCCAGCGCCTTTTTCTCCTCTCCACGCAGCAAATAGATATCAGACAGAAAAAGCTCTGCTGTCAGGCTGTCCTCAAGCTCTATGGCACGTTTCACATAAGTTTCAGCTTCCCGGTAATTGCCTTCTTCCTTATATAAAACTGCCTGCTCCATCTGGTAATCATAGGAATTCTCTCTGCCGTGGTTGACCAGCAGAATAATAGCTGCGATCAATACAACCAGAAGGATCATCGACACAACTGCAAAAATAATACGCTTCTTCACTCTTCGATTTCCCTTTTTTACCGGCGGATTCGCGTGAGGCCTAGGATTGCTTTTCTCCTTTTTTTCCTTTTCCACACGCTCTTTTGCTTTTTCTCTTGCTGCTTTTTCCTCTTTTTCTTTCAGCACCTCCCGCAGGAAATCGTCTTCCAGCAAATTGTAATCGGATACGATCTGTGCCTCTTTCCCACAGACATAACAGTAAACACTCCCTACCTTCAGCTTTGCTCCACAATTTGCACACTTCATCCTTATCCCTCTTCTATACTCTGTACACAATTACTCATCAGCATGGCAATGGTCATTGGACCTACCCCGCCTGGCACAGGTGTAATCGCAGATGCTGCTGTCACTGCCTCCTCATATTTCACATCCCCGCATAATTTGTTATTTTCATCACGGTGAATGCCCACGTCTATCACCACCGCTCCCTCTTTTATATATTCTGCGCCGATAAACCGCGGCTTTCCTATGGCAACAATAAGAATATCCGCCTGTCGGCAGAGCTGCGGCAGGTTTCTGGTTTTAGAATGAGCCACTGTCACAGTGGCATTTTCCCGAAGCATCAGAAGCGCCATGGGTTTTCCCACGATATTGCTTCTGCCGATAATAACACAGTGTTTTCCGGCAATCTCCACGCCAGAACGTTTCAGAAGCTGAACGATCCCGGCAGGTGTACATGGTAAAAACCCAGGCTCTCCTATGGTCATGGCCCCTACGCTTTGAGGATGAAAGCCATCCACATCTTTGTCAGGACTGATTGCCTGAATAATTTTATCCTCACAAATATGCTGCGGAAGCGGAAGCTGTACCAGAATACCCTTTACCTCCTGCCTGCCGTTCAGCTCAGCAATCAGTTCCAGCAATTCCTCTTCTGTAGTCTCTTCTGACAGTTCATATGCCAGAGACTCAATCCCAATATAGGCACAGGCATTTTTCTTATTCCGTACATATACACAAGAAGCAGGATCTGCACCCACCTGAATCACCGCCAGAGCCCCTGTTTTGCCCTTAGCTTTCAGCGCTGCCGCCTTCTCTTTCAATTCGTCTTTTATCTGCGAAGATATCTTCTTTCCATCTATGATTTCCGCCATGACTCTTCATCCTTTCTGCAAAACATTTAAAACAATCCGGTAATGACACCATCATCACTTACATCAATTCCATAAGCCGCCGGGGTTTTTCCCAGTCCAGGCATTGTCATAATAGCTCCTGTAACAGCCACCACAAAACCAGCTCCCGCTGAAACATACACTTCTCTGACATTCACGGTAAATCCAGAGGGGCGTCCCAGTTTTGTCTGATCATCGGACAGAGAATACTGGGTCTTTGCCATACAGACCGGAAATTCTCCCATTCCGAGCGCTTCAATTCTCTTTAACTCTTTTAAGGCAGCCGGGGCATAGCTCACACCGTCCGCACCATAAATTTCTTTTGCCACTGTTTCAATTTTTTCTGTCAGAGACAGGCTGCTGTCATAAAGGGGCTGAAATCTGCTCTCTTTTTCTTCCAGGGTTTTCAATACTTTTTCAGCCAGGGCAATGCCGCCTTCCCCGCCTTTTTCCCAGACTTGTGAAAGCGCGAACTCACATCCTTTTTCTCTGCAGAACTGCTCTACATACGCTGTCTCTGCCTTAGTGTCTGTGATAAAAGAATTTAATGTGACAACTACAGGCACATGATATTTCTGCAAGTTCTCAATATGTTTTTCCAGATTTACAATTCCCTTTTTCAGAGCTTCCAGATTTTCATTGGAAAGTTCTGCTTTGGGTACGCCTCCGTTATATTTCAACGCACGCACGGTTGCCACCAGCACCACCGCGTCTGGTTTTAAGCCTGCCATCCGACACTTGATATCCAAAAACTTCTCCGCTCCCAAATCTGCTCCAAATCCCGCTTCTGTCACCACATAATCCGCCAATTTTAACGCTGTCTTCGTGGCGCGGACACTATTGCAGCCATGGGCAATATTTGCAAAAGGCCCTCCATGGACGATTGCCGGAGTGTGCTCTAATGTCTGAATCAGATTGGGTTTGAGCGCATCTTTTAAAAGCGCTGCCATAGCTCCTGTAGCCTTCAAATCATCTGCTGTCACAGGATTTCCTTCAAAATTATACGCTACAATCATCCTGCCCAGGCGTTTCTTCAAATCCGCCATATCATCTGCAAGACATAGTACTGCCATAATCTCCGATGCAACGGTTATCACAAAATGATCTTCCCGTACCATGCCGTCCATTTTACTGCCCAATCCTACCACAATATTGCGCAGTACCCGGTCGTTCATGTCCAGGCAGCGTTTCCAGACTACCTGCCGCGGATCAATGTTCAGTTCATTTCCCTGCTGAATATGGTTGTCCAGCAAAGCAGCAAGTAAATTATTTGCAGAGGTGATGGCATGAAAATCTCCGGTAAAATGAAGATTGAGGTCTTCCATAGGCACCACCTGTGCATAACCGCCGCCGGCAGCGCCGCCCTTGATGCCGAAGCAGGGACCCAGGGAAGGCTCCCGAAGCGCCAGCACAGCCTTTTTTCCCATCTTTCCAAAAGCTTCTCCCAGGCCCACACTGGTGGTAGTCTTGCCCTCTCCTGCCGGTGTGGGATTAATTGCTGTCACAAGGATCAGCTTGCCGTCCTTGCGTTCTTTTACTTTCTCCATCAGCTCATCTGAGAGCTTTGCCTTGTATTTTCCGTATAATTCCAGTTCGTCCTCTTCAATACCTAACTGTGCAGCCACCTCACGGATGTGCATCATTTCTGCTTCCTGTGCAATCTGAATATCTGTCTTCATATTCTTCCTCCCGCTTTCACTTTATGTTACTAAATAAACATAGATTTCTCTGCCTTATAACAGTTGATGACCAAATATTTTCTCTGTTTTGTTATGGTTGATGATAACACAATCTACACGTACTCGTCCACATATTCTTCAAATTCAGCCAGGGACATTAATATTTTCCTGGGTTTTGTCCCTTCTTCCGGCCCTACCACGCCTGCTTCTTCCAACTGGTCCATAATCCTTGCCGCTCGGTTAAAGCCAATCTTAAACATTCGCTGCAGCATGCCAATAGAGCCCTTTTCCTTCTCTATCACAAATTTTCCTGCTTCCACAAAATAGGCGTCCCGCTCGCTGCCTCCGCTTCCGCCTGATCCTCCCTGGGAAATGGAAACCGTATTCATCTTTTCTTCAATCTCTGTATTATAGACTACAGTGCTCTGCTTTTTCAGGAAATCAACTACTGCTTCCACCTCCTGGTCAGAAACAAAAGGTCCCTGGACCCTGAGCGGTTTCTGATAGCCCTGCGGATAAAAAAGCATATCACCATTTCCCAACAGTTTTTCTGCTCCATTCATGTCCAGAATTGTTCTGGAATCCACGCCGGAAGACACGGAAAAGGCAATTCTGGAAGGCATATTTGCCTTGATAAGGCCTGTGATAACATCGACAGACGGACGCTGTGTAGCGATAATCAAATGAATCCCTGCTGCCCTGGCAAGCTGGGCAAGACGGCAGATCGCGTCCTCCACATCTCCGGGAGCTACCATCATAAGGTCTGCAAGCTCGTCCACTACAATTACAATCTGAGGGAGTTTCTTCGGTTTGGTTTCATCCTCCACATCTTTAATGGCTTCCACTTTCTGATTATACCCCTTAAGGTCACGCACCTGATAATCCGCAAATTTCTGATAGCGGTCTGTCATCTCTGACACTGCCCAGTGCAAGGCTCCCGCCGCCTTCTTTGGATCTGTCACCACAGGAATAAAAAGATGCGGAATTCCATTGTATACACTCAGTTCGACAACTTTAGGGTCAATAAGAATCAGTTTTACATCTTCTGGATTTGCCTTGTATAAAATGCTCATGATAATGGTATTGATACAGACAGATTTTCCGGAACCAGTGGCCCCTGCAATCAAAAGATGAGGCATTTTAGCGATATCGGCAACCACTACCTGCCCGCCAATATCTTTTCCGGCTGTAAAACAGATTTGGGATGCATGATTCTGGAATTCTGCTGCCTCAATCATCTCCCGGAACCGTACCATCACATTTTCTTTATTCGGCACTTCAATTCCCACTGCCGCCTTTCCAGGAATAGGAGCTTCTATACGGATATCTGCCGCTGCAAGATTCAATTTAATATCGTCCGCAAGATTTACTATTTTGCTGACCTTAACCCCCAGCTCCGGCTGCAGTTCATATCTTGTGACACTGGGTCCGCAGCTTACATCCGTAACAGTCACGTTGACGCCGAAATTCTTCAGAATCTGCTGCAGTTGTACCGCTGTCTCATGGAGCTGTTGGCGATTATCCTTCTTGGCAGAATCTCCTGGTTTCAGCAGCGTAACAGGCGGCAGCCTGTACTGTACGCTTTCCGGCAGTCCTCCTTGAGACGGCATTTCCAGAATTTCCTCAGCGGGTTCCTCTGTATCTTTTATCTCACTAAAATCTTCTGCACGCTCCGAAGCTGAAAATGCCTGGACATCTTTCCCAAGAGCCAGCGAAAGCTCCTCCATTTCCTGCTCTGCCGATTCCGGGTTACCCTTGTTCTCTTCCTCCAAAGGCATTAGCTTTTCCTGCCCCCGTGCTTCCTGGAATGGAGAATTCTCCTGTTCTGCCAATACTGTACTGTCTCCTAACGAATTTGAAACATGTATATTTTCTTCAGGCTGAGCAGTTATCTCCTTCATCGATATAGACATTTCCTCTGTTTTCTCTTCCGCCTTCCCGCTTTTTTTCGGTTTCCTATGTATATTCTCTACCACTACCGGTTCTTCCATATGCGGAATCTCTTTCACCGTAAACAAATCTTCTTTTACTGGTACAGAATTAACAGACGCAGTTTCTTCTTTCTCTAAAGGCAGCTTCAATTCACTGATATTATCAGAATGCCTGATGCAAGCCGGCTGAATCCTGGTATTAAATGCTACTCCTTCTACCTTCCTGTCCATGCGTCTCTGCGCCTGTTCTTCATTTAAAAGTTCCTGCTCTTCACGACGCTGCTCACGCATTTCCCGGCGCCTTGCGGCATCCTCTCTGGCTGAATTATATACCTTGCGGCTGCCTTTCCTTACTCCACCCAGAAAAGAACGTTCTGTCAAAAGCACCATAGAAATAATCAGTGTTATGACATCTACCACATAGGTTCCAGCTTTTCCAATGGCAGGGCATAAAATACTTGCAAGCATTCCTCCTAGAGCGCCGCCTCCACTCTTATATTTGGCCGCATACTGAAACGACTTCTTAATGGAATATCCATCGCCGCTTCCCGCCACCAGCTCCACAAACAAGCACAAGAAGGCAACAAATAAAATTCCTGCCACCAGTTTCACCATCGCGATCCCATTATCACGATTTGAAATAAAAAATGCAGCTCCCACAAAAAAACAAATTGGAAACACATATGCTATCATTCCGAATAATCCGAAATTGACTACACTTATCCGCTCTCCTAAAAATCCTCCGATTCCAAAATTACTGATAAATAATAAAATGCAAGCTGCCAGAATCACCAGAAGAATTACTTCACTTCGAAAAGACACTTCCTGACTGGCAGAAGTATTCTTTCTGGTTCTTCTGCTTTTGTCTGCTGCACCTGCGTTACTTTTCTTATTTTTCGTATTTTCAGGCTTTGATGCCATAACATTTCCTCCTAAACTCTCTGCCCTATTTCTCATACAGCACAATTCTTGTGTTATCTTTGAATAGCACACTTATTATAGTTTAGCACAATTAATAGAAAATGTCATTACCACTTTCCCGTGTTTTCAGATTTCGTTATTTTGCTTATTTTCGTCAATCATCTGGTGCAGTTTCTTCATTGCTTCGTCAATGCCTCCCACCTCATTGATAATTCCTTCTTCCACAGCTTGTCCGCCAACTAAAATTGTGCCCAGGTCTTTGGTGAGCATACTGGTATTCATCATCATCTGCTCTAACCGTTCCTGCGACGCAAAGCAATGTTCTGCAACAAATCCAGTAATCCGATCCTGCATCTGCTGAAAATAATCATATGTCTGCGGCGCCCCAATTACAAGACCATTCAGGCGCACCGGATGAATGACCATCGTTCCCGTAGGAACGATATAGGAATAATCTGTAGATACTGCAAGGGGAACTCCAATGGAATGGCTTCCCCCAAGCACTAATGATACGGTTGGCTTGCTCAGGGAAGATATCATTTCCGCAATTGCAAGCCCAGATTCCACATCTCCGCCGACCGTATTGAGCAGAAGCATCACGCCGTCCACACTCTCATCATCTTCAATAGAGGCAAGCTTCGGCAGAATATGTTCATATTTGGTAGTCTTAGCGTTGGGAGACAAGGTCTCGTGCCCTTCTATTTCTCCAATGATAGACATAAGATGGATCTTATGACGGCCTTCCCCCTGTTCCAAAGTCAGCTGTCCCATATCTTTTATTTCTTCATTTTCATTCTTTTCTTTTTCCTGCTGTTTCACATCTTTTTCCATACTAATTCTCTTTCATCCTCTCATTGATAATTTTACATTTAGTATGGGATTTTAGAATGAATTTTATTCTAAAAAGAAAACAAACACCATTGAATTTTTGTTTCAACGCCCCGAGTACAGCCGCTTTAGCGTGACAAGGTCTTTCTTATAAGAGAACAAAGTGGGCAAGCCCACTTCAACTCCCCTAACCCCTCATTCTTGAGGGGCTACACACTTTGCCGCGCCGAGTGCAGTCGCTTCAGCGACATATTTCTTCTTGCACGAGTGCGCATAATTGTTATTTCTCTTATAGGAAAGATACTTTCACGCTTTAGCGTGACAAGGTCTTTCCTATAAGATGAAAAAAAGTGTAAAGCCTTGTTCCTTCCATAAAGACTTTACACTTTCTATCGCTAATTTATGATTCTTTTATCAAACTGCGCATATTTTCAGCTAAATTTCAACACCACTTTATTTCTTCTATTCTTCCTGACAGAAGCAGCCGCTCAAATAGATAACTGCTGTATGCTTATGCTCCTTCTCAGCACTCTCCCATCAAGTATTTATAAAGTCCCTCATAACGGAACTTGGAAGCATTCCAGGAATAATCGTTTGCCATGGCACGGTCCACCATCTGATTCCACTGGCGTTTCTTATCAAAGAAAATATGTTTGGAATAATTGATAATATTCAGCATTTCTTCTCCATTGTAATTGCTAAAGGAGAACCCATCTCCCACATTATCGTATTCATTGTAGGGCTGAACGGTATCTTTTAATCCTCCCGTTTCACGCACAATTGGAATCGTTCCATAACGGAAGGAAATCATCTGTGTCAATCCGCAGGGTTCAAAACGGGAAGGCATCAAAAACGCATCTGCAGCTCCATAAAGTTTATGGGCAAGGTCATCAGAATAACAGATATTAGCAGATATCTTATCTGGATATTTCCATGCAAAATGACGGAACATATTCTCATACTGCGGGTCCCCGGTTCCAATGACAACCAACTGTGTATAATCATCTATAATACGCTCAATCACATAGTTGATAAGGTCCAGTCCCTTCTGGTCTGTGAGACGTGAAATCAAGCCAATCATATAACGCTTCTTATCTACTGCAAGACCCAATTCCTGCTGCAGTCTCTCTTTATTCATAGGTTTCTTCTTGCGATAATTGGAAGCATCATAATTCACATACAGTTTCTCATCTGTAGCCGGATTGTACACATCATAGTCAATACCATTGACAATTCCCTGCATATCCATATGCCTTGCAGCCAACAGGCCATTCAGCCCTTCCCCATAATAATCCGTCTGAATCTCCTGAGCATAAGTATCGCTCACCGTAGTAATATAGTCCGCATATACCAGTCCGCCTTTTAGCATATTGGCATCCTTTTTAAACTCAAGCTTATCCGGAACGAACAAACTTGCCGGAAGCCCTGTCAGTCCTTTCATGGTCTTTACATCCCAAATTCCCTGGAATTTCAGATTGTGAATAGTCATAATGGATTTCATGCCCCAGAAGAACATATCTCCCTGGAACTCTGTGTTCAAATACACTGGAATGAAGCCTGTCTCCCAGTCATGGCAATGAATAATCTGGGGCTGGAAATTAATTAATGGCAGCATAGAGAGCACGGCTTTATCAAAGAATATAAATTTCTCAATGTCAAACCGAATATCCCCGTAAGGCAGGAAACAGTCAAAATACTCCTGGTTGTCAATAAAATAATAGGTAATGCCATCCATTTTATACTGCAGAACTCCCACATATTTATTCTGAATATAATTTCCGCAGCTCATATAGAAATGCGTCACATACTCAAACTGGTTCCTCCAGTGTTCGGGAATACAACTGTAATTAGGCAGTACTACCCGAATATCCCAATCTCCTTTATCGAACTCTTTGGGCAGCGCCCCACATACATCAGCCAGTCCTCCTGTTTTAATAAATGGTACACATTCAGATGCTGCAAACAGAATTTTTCTCATACTTTACATCCTCCATCGTAAATTTTATATGGTTTCCAATGCCTGAGCCAGATCAGCTATAATATCATCTGCATTCTCAATTCCTACAGACAGGCGGATCAAATCCGGCGCCACACCTGCTTCTTCCAATTGCTCGTCCGTCATCTGCCTGTGCGTATGGCTTGCCGGATGAAGCACACAGGTTCTTGCGTCTGCCACATGAGTGACTATTGCAATCAATTTCAGTTTATCCATAAATCCTACAGATACCTCTCTGCCGCCTTTTAGCCCGAAGGAGATTACGCCGCAGGTACCCCCTGGCATATATTTTTTTGCAAGTGCATGATATTTATTATCTTCAAGCCCCGCATAATTCACCCATGCAACCTTATCGTGCCCATGTAAGAACTCTGCGACTTTTGCGGCGTTCTCGCAATGACGCGCCACGCGAAGATGCAGTGTCTCAAGTCCTACGTTCAGTAAAAACGCATTCTGAGGCGACTGAATGGAACCGAGATCTCTCATAATCTGTGCTGTAGCCTTAGTAATGTAAGCGCCTTTTCCAAATTTATGTGTATAAATAATTCCATGATACGTAGGGTCTGGCTGTGTCAGTCCAGGATATTTGTCCGCATATTTCTCCCAGTCAAAATTGCCGCTGTCCACGATGCATCCGCCTACACATATCGCATGCCCATCCATATATTTCGTAGTGGAATGTGTTACAATATCAGCTCCCCATTCAAAAGGACGGCAGTTAATCGGCGTTGGAAATGTATTGTCTACGATCAGGGGCACTCCATGTTCATGTGCCACTTTCGCAAATTTCTCAATATCGAGAACCACCAATGCCGGATTAGCAATTGTCTCTGCAAACAGTACCTTGGTATTGGGCCGAAATTCGGCTGCAATCTCTTCTGCCGAAGCATCTGGGTCGACAAAAGTACATTCAATGCCCTGTTTTTTTACAGTGGCGCTGAAAAGATTAAACGTTCCTCCATAAACAGCCGAAGAACATATCATATGATCTCCTGCTTCACAAATATTAAAAACAGCGTAATAATTGGCGGCTTGTCCAGAAGAAGTGAGCATTGCCGCCACACCGCCTTCCAGCTCGCAGATTTTCTCTGCCACCGCATCATTAGTGGGGTTCTGGAGTCTGGTATAAAAATATCCGCTGTCTTCCAAATCAAACAGCCTTCCCATCTGGTCGCTGGTGTCATATTTAAATGTAGTACTTTGATAAATAGGAAGTACTCTGGGCTCTCCCCTTTTAGGGTGCCAGCCAGACTGAATACATTTTGTCTCAATTTGATAGCTGCTCATCTTATTTCCTCCTGATTGTATTATATGCAGGAATGTCATGGACATTCCTGCACTCCTGTATCTAAT
The DNA here is from genome assembly GCA_910575075.1 of Lachnospiraceae bacterium. Lineage (GTDB taxonomy): Bacteria > Bacillota > Clostridia > Lachnospirales > Lachnospiraceae > Petralouisia. The sequence continues at coordinate 211,891 of CAJTCY010000001.1, read as the reverse complement.
TTTAGCACAACAGCCGCTATAAAGCCAGAAAAAATTTCCAATACAGATATATTACTTTGAAACTTTAATACTTTTCACCTTGCTCCAGCAGGAATAATATTTTGTCTTTCCTGATTTTTTATAATTCCGTATGCGGATATAATACTTCCTGCCCTTTTGCAAGCCGGATGAAATAATCTTAGATGATTTTGCACCGCCTGAAACATTCATCTTTTTGGCCTTGCTGAATTTGCTGTTCAACGCATATTGAATTTCATAGCCCCCGGCTTTGGTGTTCTTAGACCACTTCAACTGAATCTTCTTCCCATTTACATTTTTAAGACCGGTAATATTCTTTGCAGTTAGCCGGTAAATGGTCTTTGCCGAAGAAGCAGCGCTCTTAACGCTTCCACGATATGCATAAACCCTATATTGGTATTTCTGTCCATTTTTTGACGCTTTGGTATCTGTCCAGGAAGTGGCAGAAACTTTACTGATTGTTTTCACACTCTGCCATTTGCCGTTCCCCGTCTTACGCTCTACATAATAGCCAGATGCATCAGAGACTTTCTTCCAGTTTATCTTAACTCCTTTGCCGGCATTCTCCAGTTTGGAAACCACTGGCTTTTGCAAAGACACTGACGGATTCTGTGTCCCTGGATTTTCTGGTGTCTGGGGACCTTCTGGCCCCTGGGAATTTTTTGCTCCGCATTTTATGCAGACATTTGCCTGCCAGGTGTGCGGCTCTGTCTGACTGCTGTCTCCATCCTTGCAAATTAACGTATGTGTCCCATTTCCATTATCTTCAGCAATCGTATATTCATGCGTATGTTCTGCTTTTTGCTCTTTTTTCATAATGCCAAGCCAACTGATAACAGGCGCCTGTTTTTCCTTTGCTGTTAATGTATACGTCACCAACTGCTGACTGTCTAAAGTAAATTCCGCCGTATGGAAAATATCCCCGCTGCTGCCGCTTAAGCTGATGGTCCCCGCATCCTGTTCCTGACCGCCAAAAGATATACTTGCTGCCATAGGACGATTCATATTCCACCATTCCCGATGCCCGGAAATCAATTTATACGTCCCTGCCGGCAGTGTAAACGCGTAAGAGAGTGTTTCGCCCACTGCATTTTCCTTGCCATAAATTCCTGTTGCTGTCATATCGGCAGTATTATTATTATAACCCTTGGTCTGTGCGTCGTCCTCTGCCAGTCCCCAGGCATTATCGCTCGTCTTTTTCTGGTCAGCCGTCTGGTTCAAAAGCTGGTTACCCAGGACAGATTTTACTTTTTCATAAGGCTCCGTAGATGTTTTCGACGCATTGCCTTCCACACTGTCAATAAAATAAACTGTTCCAGAAGGAATGATCATCTCTACCGGCACAGAAACGGTCAATGGATAACCCATTGCGTTCACACCGCCCAGTACCGTACCTGTAAGGAATGCTTTTTGAAATTCTTTCCCTTCAAACTGCGAAGCCAATGTATTCCAGACAACATTTTTCTTAACTACCGAGCCATTCGCAGTCAGCACATCCACCTGGGCAGGCAGATCATCAAGACTGCTCCCTGTCAGCATAACAGGTACTGAAGGAAGTTCTGTCTTGACAGAAATCAGTGTATTTTCATCTGCACTTAAACGTTCTCCTAATGTGTGCAACGCATCAATCTGCAGTTTTCCTGATTTTACAACCACACGAATGGTATGATTTCCTTGCTTCAAATCTGATAATAGATACGTCTCGCCGCGAACCGTTGATGCTGCTGTACTTACACCCTTTCCTACCAGCTCATTATCTACATAAACATCCAGCTTGGCTGAGCCGTCGTTCGTCCCCACAATCGCAAATCCCGAGCCGTCAATCGGGAAACTGAAAGAAGCATCCGGGCTGCTGGTAACAGACATGGTACGATACCAGTTATCGGCACTTCCGCCGCCTGGATTGTCTATCGTCCAGTTTCCTTCATAAACAACAGAATCATCCTGCCCGTCTATCATGGCCGCAGCATATGGAATTCCGCCATCAACTGTTTCCACCAAAAGATTGTCAAAATATACCTGATTCCAGGTAGAACTCAATTTTACACGTCCTGAAAGCATTGGTACCGGGTCCTTATAATTATTAACAATTTCTCCATTGACCAGCACTCTCACCGTATCCCCCAGGCACATCAGCGATAATTTATATTTGCCATCCGCATTTTTAAGAACAGTTCCGCTGGAAACTTTCGTTCCAATGCGGTGCAGTTCCCAGTTTCCAGTTCCATTGATACTTAGGGTATAACCACTGTTATCCCAATTCATGCCAGACTGAGAACGTGCTGTCAGCCGTGTCCAGACATTGTCCGCAGCATTGGGAATCTCAACATCAGCAGAAACAGCATAATCCATCCAGCGGAAATCTCCCACAATTGTGGATGGATCTCCAGGGTTCCATTGACCCACACTGCTGCCCAGTTCCTGCTTCAGTCTTCCATTTTCCACTACCCAGGCCCCATGCGCATCCAGCATATAACGCGGCTCATATCCACGTTCTTCCAAATACCGTGCCGTTTCTTCTGCATATTCAAAATTATCAGCATATAATACTTTGTCACCCGCAGATCCATTGGTCCCGCCTGTGGCGTCAGTATCTAACACCGCCCGGTCCTCCTTATGTATACCGTCCACCGGAGCACGCTCTGGCTGTGTATTTAAGGTAGTTGCTGTACCCACACTGTAAGCAGGCATGGTCACTTTCCATCCGTCCGCCTTCTTATCTGCAGTTCCTTTGTCCTGCAGATAACTGTCTGTCTCCGTCACCCACAAATTGAGGCTGGCGTCTGCAGATAACGCCATATCTTCCGCACTGATAAAAAACGTCTTAGCATTTTGGGTATTATTCACCATTACTACAGAAAAATCCTTCTTATCTGGAGAAGCAAGTGTCATATATCCTGCATTTCCCTGAATTCCGGCTGTAGCATGCTCATTGTCGCTTCCTGCAAAAGCTCCCTTGGTAGCCGGACGAATCACGCGCCAGATATCGTTCGTATCGGGAGAACTGTCCTCCCAGCCTGTTCTGGCAAATTTCGCAAAATGCTCCAGCATATAGAGCGCCGGATCATAATGAATATAGCCGCTCCATGGATCTCTGGCACTCAAGAGTTCCTTATGCCCATATTGTATCCCCTCATAGAAGGAACCGATAGCAGGCTGGAACATATAATGGGTGCGGCGCGAGGAATCGAAAGCTGTGATAAAACTGTCCATCAAAGCAAGCGGACTCTGATAACCGCCAATGGTATGCGCACCATATTCAACCGTCTTATTTTCGTGAAGTTCTGAATAGCCAAAAGTTGCGCATCCTTCACTGTACCAGACTTCCTTATCATCTTCATCCGCCATTTTTACGTAGTCATCCGTAGCATTGGTGCGGTAATGAAAGCCAATGATATCAACTGCATTATATAGTTCTGCGTCTTCCCGCATGGCAGGTACGATTTTCAGCCCTTTATTTTCATCTGAGGCGATAATACGGATATTTTTGTATTTTGCCTGCGCTTCTGCATCGATGTAAGACGGAAACTGTGTCTCATTCTTGATCCGGTTGGAAAACCACTTAATAAAAGCTGTGTCAGGGTTTCCGGTTTCATTTTTGTCCGGATTGATAAAATCCACCATATAATGATATTTTTCATAGGCGTCAAAAACAGTCTCCTTATACCATTTATACACAGCTTCATATCCCTGATTATCTGTATTCTTATTCCATTTATCAGACACCCACTTCGGCATCTCCCAGCGCAGGATACTGATTTTAACATGGGGATTAATCTTCTTGGCATCTGCAGCCATAACAAACCCTGGTGAACGGGAAGCATCTGCCTCTTCCTCTTCATAGCGCATCGTGCACGCTTCTGCCCCAGTGGAATTGTTGCCGTCATTTCCCATTTCCATCTTAATATGAGTAAACAGCGGATATTCCCCGCCAAAAAGATACTGCATCATTTCTTCATATTTATCTGGGCTCTTAGACTTATAATCTAAAAGAAGATTGCTGGTACTGTTGCCGTTGAGCATGCCAAAACCTTTATAGGTCAGTCCATTCGTATTTGCGGCCGCAAGCTCCACGTCGCTCCCCTTTACAGCCACTGTGTAATCTGGTATGCTCTCCTTCTCCTGTCTGCGGTATGCCGTCTCAGCAATTGCCGCTGACTCATCCAGCACGGTATTCCCCACCACAAGATTATCATAACATCCCTGCTGCAGATAATTGGTTCCATAAGTACGTGCCAGCATGGCTGACATATGATCCAAAGTGCTGAGCTTAAAACCGATATCTGCCACTTCAGCAGCTTTGGCACCATTGATATAAACAATAATATGCCCATTGCCTGCGCCTGTCTCTTCATAAGTCATAGCAACTGCATTCCAGCCATCCTTATTTACGCCAGACAGCTCTGTCATATTCGTACTGATCCCTCCGGTATTGCCTCCAAATCCCAGCTTGCCAGAGTAAGTCAAAAGATGAATGCTATTGGTTTCATTTCCAATAGTCAGAGCAACCCGCTGATCTGTTTTATCAGCATCCCTGTCCGGAACATCAAACTGCTGTTTCACATCCATAAGTACTGTAAAAGCCGTTTTCTGAAATAAATCCGCCGCATTTTCAATAACCGCATGACCTTTGTTCTCATTATTCCATTGCGTGCCAACTTCAATAGCTGCCCCGAATCCCGACAACTGAACCTTATTTGCCAAATCTGTGCAAGCCACGCCGTTACTATCCTCTAATGGCTGGCCAAAATCATCCGGCAAAATTGGTTTTGAATCTGCCGCATATTGTACTTCTGCGGCAAAAACGGTATCTTTCACAGTAGGGAAAGATGCTGTCAAAATAACTGCCAAAGCCAGACTGAAAATTCTTTTTCTCCTAAATGCCATAAATTTCCCTCCTCATTTTTGATCTGACTTTATTATAAACTGTACTATTGGGAGAAATCAACAGAATTTTCACTTTTCCGTCTGCTTTTTTGTACGTTTTGTTGATTTTTTTAGATAAAAAAAGGTATCCAGCTTTCGCCAGATACCGCTCACACTATCTTATGTAATTATTCATCCCAGTTATGGTATACTGCCTGGACGTCATCATCCTCTTCCAGCAGATCCAGGGTTTTCTGCAGATTGCGGATTGCAGTTTCGTCTGTAAGTTCTACCCAGGTCTGCGGTATCATGGTAACTTCCGCAGAAGCCATGGCAATACCCGCATCCTCCAGTTTCTGGCGAACCTCGCTGAAAGTTTCCGGATCTGTGATTACTTCAAAGCTGTCTTCCTCCTCTGAAAAATCCTCCGCCCCTGCATCCAATGCCGTCATCATCAGATCATCCGGATCCATTTCACACTCTTCTCTGTCTATGATAATCTGTCCTTTTTTATCAAACATATAGGACACACAGCCTGGTGTTCCTACATTACCATTTCCTTTGGTAAATGCACTTCGTACATTTGCCGCCGTACGGTTCTTATTATCTGTCAGCGCATCCACAATGATAGCTGTTCCATTTGGTCCATATCCCTCATATGACACAAACTCATAGTTCACAGAATTTGCATCTCCTGCTGCCTTCTTGATTCCACGTTCAATTGTGTCATTAGGCATATTATTAGCCTTGGCCTTGGCAATCACATCCCTGAGCCTGCTGTTATTGTTAGGATCGGGACCACCCTCTTTTACCGCAACGGCAATTTCACGCCCGATAATAGTAAAAATTTTTCCTTTTGCTGCATCATTTTTTTCTTTTTTATGTTTAATATTTGCAAATTTAGAATGTCCTGACATATGTTCTCCTCTTTTCCGTTTCTCTTTTTGCCCGCGCATCGGAACAAAGCGGACAAGTCCGCTTCAACTCCCTAAATCCCTCATACATGAGGGACTTGGGCGCAATTCATTTTACCATACTCCGGCGGTTCTGACAAGATTTAGACAAATTTTTGAGTTTTCCCTTTTGTAACAACAACCTATATTTTAGTACCAAAAGGTCTTGCTGCCTTTGGCAGCATAGACATCTTGCACAAAAAGTGTTTGGGAAGCTAGCTTTCCATAACACTTTTCTGTGCAAAGTGTTTCCATCACTTTGTGCTGGAAACCTTTTGGTACTATAAAACAAAAAATGAGGAAACTCAAATTAAACAAGTTAAACAAATTACCCTTTCTCTTCCTGAACTCTGCGTGTTTCTTGATTCTCATCTGGGATTTTCAATACCAGCACGGTATGAATCATTTTGTCCCTGACAGACTGTACCTGAAATTTCCATCCCTGGTATTCTAAATCAAATTGCTCGTTATCTCCAGGTATTTTTCCGATCAGGGAAATGAGAAATCCACTCAATGTTTCAAACTCTTCATCCAATGAAATCTTAAGAAGCTGAGACACCTCATCAAAAGGCGCCATCCCGCTCATCAGATAGCTGCCGTCTGTCTGTGTAGCTATGACTGTTTCTTCTTTATCATATTCATCAAAAATATTTCCCACAATTTCTTCCAGTATATCTTCCATAGCTACAATCCCGGCTGTCTGCCCATACTCATCCACAACAATGACCATATGGTTTTTCTGTGACTGCATTACTTTAAACAGATCGTTAATATTCCTGGTTTCGGGGATGAACAGCGCTTCCCGCACCAGACCTGGAATTGCCTGTACCCTCCAGTCAAGATACTGTTCTTTCCTGCTCTCAATCATCACATCTTTCATATGTATTATGCCTATGATATGGTCAATATCTTCCCGGTATACCGGAAAACGTGAATTGTTTCCATCCAGCACAAACTCCAAAACCTCGCGAAGCTTCATTTTGCCGTCCACCGCCACTACATTTTTCCGGTGTGTCATAATATCCTTTGCTTCCTTGTCGTCAAATTCAAAAATATTATGAATCATTTCTGCTTCACTTGCCTGCAATACTCCCTGCTCATGCCCCTCATTAACCATAGATATAATTTCTTCCTCTGTAACGTCATCAAAGCTTGCGTTAGGGTCCACTCCTACAATCCGGACCAGAAGGTTAGACAAGCGCTCAGCAGCAAAGGTGTAAGGGATCAGAATGCAGAGAGTTCCATGGATAAAACCAGTCAGAGCAAGCAGCCATTTATCTGGTTTTCTTGCTGCCACTTTCTGAGGCGCTATAATTCCCAGTACCGCAAATAAGAAAACCCCCAACACAGCCGCCAACACATAGCAGATGATTTTCAAATACGCTTCGGAACCATCTCCTCCAAAAATCTCAGCCAGTATTTTCGCCAAAAGACGTATCTGATGAATTCCAAAAACCCCACTGACAAAGGTCAGCAAAACCTGTATTGCATGCCTGGTCTTATAGGGTGAATCTTTTACCTTAAGCAGCCATAATGCCTGTCTGTTACCCTCATCTGCCCATTTCTGCACCTGGCTCTCACTGATTTCTTCCAATGCTGTAAGAAATCCATACAGCAAAGCGCTTAGCACCGTCAATATCAAAAATACAACCAGCCCTATGGCCGGACTCCCGCCATCATCCATATCTTTGACTCCTTTTTCTTTTTGTACTTTCACTAACAAACACTTGAAATATACCATTTTGCCGTATATTAGTCAAGATTTATGTATACAGTTCCAGACTGATTTCAAGTGCCCTGTCTACTTTTTTTAGAATTTCACTGTCCAAACGACAGACTTTATCTTTTAGTCTCTGCTTGTCAATTGTACGCAGCTGTTCCAACAGGACCACAGAATCCTTTACCAGATCATATTTTCCTGCATCCAGTTCCACATGGGTGGGCAGTTTTGCCTTATTCATTTTTGATGTGATAGCTGCACAGATAATTGTCGGGCTGTGCCGGTTTCCCACATCATTTTGTATAATCAGAACCGGCCTGATTCCTCCCTGTTCGGAACCCACCACCGGACGCAGATCTGCATAATAAATATCGCCTCTATGAATAGTCACTTTTTCTCACACTCCAAAACTTTATAGGTTATTTTCACTTCCTATTATTCCCAATTTTTTCGTGTGTATTCAGATTTATTCTGCCAGAGTTTCATTCTTAAAATATTACAACACCGGCAGGTTTTGCGGTCATCCGCTGTCATATTATGCCGTTTCTAACTCTTATTCCCCAAAATAATCCTTGGTTTCTGTAATTTGGTTTCCTTTTACATAAACTCTTGGAACCCGTTTGCCCAAATCACAGGCAAATTCATAATGAAACCTTCCAGAAAGTTCTCCGATCTCTTCCATAGAGATCTGCTCTGCACCGTCTCTTCCCACAAGAACTACCACGTCTCCCTCTTCCGCCTCAGGAATATCCGTAACATCTACCATAAACTGATCCATGCAGATCCTGCCGCAGATAGGCGCTTTCTTCCCATGAATCAATACATATCCCCTGTTGGAAAGGTTTCTGGGATAGCCATCTCCATAACCCACCGGTATCGTCGCAATTCTCTGCCGCCGGGAAGTTTTATAAGAAGCTCCGTAACTAATCACTCTGCCCGGCTCTAATTCTTTCAGAAATATGATACGGCTCTTTAACGATAATACTGGTTTTAGATCCATATTCTCTTTCTGTACCTCATCGGAAGGCCACATGCCATACAGGCTGATTCCTGCACGTACAACACTCATATTTGCCTCTGGCATATCAATAATCGCAGCGCTGTTGGAGCTGTGTATCAGCGGAATCTCAATCCGGCGTTCTGACAGCATGTTCTTCATTTGCCGAAACTTTTCAAGCTGTTCCTTTGCCATGGTTTTATCTCTGGCATCTGCTTTTGCAAAATGCGTAAACATTCCTTCCATTACCATATGCGGCAAGGATGCTATTTGTGCTATTTCATCTGCCGCTTCTTTGCTGACCTGAAATCCAAGGCGGCTTAAACCAGTATCAATTTTCACATGAACTGTCATTTTTCCTCCCGCTTCTGCTGCGGCTTTCTCCATGGCATGCGCCTGTTTCAGAGAATATACGGTCGCCCGTATATCTTCTTTCACCATTTCCTGATATTGTTCCGGAAATGTGGCTCCCAATACAAGCACAGGTTTTTTCAAACCATTTCTGCGAAGAATATGTGCCTCTTCAAAAGTCGCTGTAGCATATCCCCATATAACAGAAAGCTGTTCCAGCTCTCTGCCCACCGGCACGGCCCCATGACCATATCCATCGGTTTTAATCACACCCATAATCATCGTGTCTTTTCCAATTCTCTGTTTCATTTGTTCTATATTATAGAGAATTGCATCCAGATTTATCTCTGCATATACCCTGCTGTACGATTTCATTTCTTATTTCCTTCCTTACCGATTCCTTTCAAAATACAGGGAATTCCCTCCAGAATATCCTGCGCCATCAATCCGTATATTCCTTTTTTCTTTGCCGCTTTATCTCCGGCAAGACCATGGAGGTACACGCCCACAGGAGCCGCAAGCTCCGGCTCCATTCCCTGTGCAGCCAGACCTGCCAGAATTCCTGTAAGCACATCCCCAGAACCCGCGGTTGCCATCCCGTTATTCCCGCTGGTGTTTATCCAGACGTTTCCATCTGGCAGCGCTGTTACTGTCCTGGCGTCTTTCAGCACACAGATCACATGATATTCTTCCGCAAAGGCCCGTGCAGTTTCTATCAATTGTTCCTGTATCAGTTTGATTTCCTTCTTTACCAGCCTTGCCATTTCCCCAAGGTGAGGGGTCACAATCACAGTGGCTTTCGCCTCTTTCAGCCATTCCAGATGCTCTGAAACAATATTTAATCCATCGGCATCTAAAATTACCGGAACCTGTGCATATTTTAAAACGATTTTCACCAAAAGCACTGCCTCCCTGCCAAGCCCTGGCCCTATCGCAATTGCAGAAGCCCATTTGACGGAATCTGCCAATTTGTCTGCTGTGTCTAAAGCATCGTAAGTCTCTAAAACTGCTTCTGGCAAAAGCTGCTGCAAGATTACCCTGTTCTCTTCCGCTGTCAGTATTTTCACCAGCCCTGCTCCTGTAAGATAGGCTGCCTTAGCACTGAAAAATGCTGCTCCCGACATGTTTTTCTGCCCTGCTGCCACCAATACCCTGCCATAACTCCCCTTATTGGAGCGTATCTTCCTGGAAGGAATCTTGAACAGATCTTCTTCGGACAGATAATACATATCAGGTATTTTTTCAAGGAAACTATGCCTGTCTATGCCAATATCCTTTACCACCACTCTTCCCGCATACTCGGCTCCTGGAAATAGCAGCAGTCCTGTTTTGGCAAATGCAAAGGTCACTGTCAGATCTGCACGGAAACCAACGCCCATTACTGCCCCTCTGTCTCCATGTATGCCAGAAGGAATGTCCACTGCCACTTTAAATCCTGGTATTTCGTTCATTTTTAAAATATATTCCTGGTAAATCCCGGTAATCTCTCTTGTCAACCCAATTCCAAACAGCGCATCTATAATGACGTCAAACCTTTTTTCTGGTATGGTGTCTGCAATGGGAATCTGATATTTTTCCAGAATACCCATCTGTACCTTCGTCTCTGCAGATACTTTTCTGGGTTCTGGCGGCATGACAACTGTAACATCCCATCCGTGCTGCCACAGCAGACGTGCAATTGCAAGCCCGTCTCCCCCATTATTTCCAACCCCGCAGACAAGAAGCGCCCTGCTTTCTGCCGGAGGCCTTTTCACATATTTTTCAATCTCTTCTGCTGTTCCCAGAGCGGCACGCTCCATCAGCACCAGAGAAGGTACGCCAAAATGTTCTATGGTATTTTTATCACATTGCTTCATCTGCCAGCTATCGACTAAAATGTTCATATCCTGTCCTGCCTTTCACATGCGGAAAAAGACATTCTTAACATCTTTTTCTGCTAAGACTGCCTTTTATCCGCTTACCTCATATTCATCTTCATATTTCAAATCAAAAGCTTCCAGTAATTCCGCCCCGAAAATATCATGCAGATATGCATACATCTCCCGGTTCTCTTCCTCGATCGTTTCCTTACGGATAATCTTAACCTTCAATTCTGTCCGCGTTTTAGCAATCCAGGCGGCAAGTTTTTCCCGTTCTGCCTCGTTACTGTTCATAATATGATAACAATATCTCATCGTCTCCGCCATCAGACGTGCATTGTTATCTTCCATCTCATCCTGCAGATCACGAAGCTCTGCTTTTTTGCTCTCCATCCGTCCGTTAATCTCTGTAATCAGCCTGCGGTCCTCCGAAAGCCTGCGGGTTTCCTGCCCATGTTCCCCTATTTCATCCATATTCAATACGATATTTTTCATGAGCTTTTCTTTCAGATTTTTCAATTCCTTTAATTCCTGATTAATGCCCCCCTGACTGGCAAGCTGCCTGCTCAGTTTCTGTTCCAGCAGCTCTATTTCTTTGGGCTTCCCTTCCTCTGGAAATAAATGATGCCATTTCTGATCCAGAACTAAGGGGGGGATTCTGGTGCTATATGCGATTTGCTGAAATTGCGGGGGCGTATTTTTCTTTTTTCCCATATTATCACTTCTTATCTTTTTGCTTTTTTAATTTTGTTTGGTTTGCAATGTTATATGACAACTGCATGAGGCTGTCGGAAAGATGGACATTTTCTACCACCACATGTTCTGGCAGCTCCAGATCCAGATGCGCAAAGTTCCAGATAGCGCTGATTCCCAGGTTTACCAGCATATTCGCCACTTCATCGGCTTTCTCCTTCGGCATAGTAAGAGCGGCGATATCCACCCGTTCTCTCTTGACAAATCCCTCCAGTTCCTCCATCATGCGCACTCGGATACCTCTCACAGAGATTCCTTTCAGCGCCGGATTTACATCAAACAGACCGATAATTACAAAACCCCTCTTTTCAAATTTCATATAATTGGCAAGCGCCTGACCCAGATTTCCTGCGCCAATAACAATAATGTTATGCTGCTGATTAATCCCAAGGATTTTTGCTATCTCATCATAAAGGTATTTTACATTATATCCATACCCCTGTTGTCCAAAGCCTCCAAAATTATTTAAATCCTGACGGATCTGGGATGCTGTGACACGCATTCTGGCACTGAGCTCATTGGATGAAATCCGCTCTACACCGTCATCCAGCAGTTCTCCCAAATATCTGTAATATCTGGGCATTCTCCGGATTACTGCCTGAGATATCTCCTTCTCCATCGCCTTTCCTCCTAATCTGGATTCTCTGCATACACTTATCTTGTAATTATAATAAATATGGCAATAGATGTCAATCTATGAAATCCTTGAGTTTGTGCAGTTCTATCCGCGGCTGATGATTTTTAGCCGTCACGGGAGAAGCAGTCAGGTATTGTGATGATATATTCCTCGTCATATTCATCATTGTTTACACCAACATATTTCAGTCGGACTTGTATCAACCGTACAACCTTACAAATTCATGGTACTCGTACTGTATGGCTCTCCAGAATACGAACATTTGCATCATACAAATGATTATAGCTATCACTCCCCCGCAAATCAAACCTATGATTCCATAATCATATATTGCATTTACGCTATAGCAATAAAATATCCCAAAAGCGCCTCCTATCATAAACGGTACAAAGTAATAGAAAAAATTCTTTTTCAATAGTATGTTTTGCAGTTCTTTTTCCAATATGCCTATTCGATATAAATTGAAAAAAATTTTCCTTTCCTCTTCTAATTCCGATTTCATTTTAAAATATATTGCAGCATTAGCCGAACTCCAAAATACAAACGCCACAAAGAACATAAAAAAAACTAGTACGCTCGATGATTGTACAGCAATTGTATATTTTTCTAACTTTGATGCTATCTGATATAAATATTGGTCTTCTGCTGTAAGCCCATTTGATTTTTCCATTACATTTTGAAGTTCTTTTATTGCCTGTTCCGATTTCCTCCAATGATCAAAATTTATCATGACTGCATTTTCAGCCAAATATTCCCTAGATGACATTTTTATTTTTTTAAAATCCGTATCGCTTATTATCAATGTAAAATCCCCCAGACTTTTACAGGAATTAAACAAGATGTCAACGCAGCTCTCCTTTAACCTGATCTGCATTTCCCCGTCATCTCCTAAATTTACTGAAAGCGCCGGCAGAGGGCTGGTATCATGTTCATAGCCATCATTCTGATCTATCTGAAACAACTGTATAAATTCCCCTTTCTCCACTTGAAAATCTCGTCCCATTTTTTCGTTGATTTCATCAGCGTTTATGATATTGCATGCCGTCCCCCTTAAAACTTCTACTGTCTTTTCCTCTGTTATATGTATTTCATTTCTATTTAATATGTCTTCTATCTGCTCCATTCCAATATTATTTATATCCTGGTACTTAACATAAAACAGGTCATATGGTGAATAGGTGATGGCATTGCTTTTAAAATTGGGATAAGTGACGATACCATGCCCTAAAAAAAATATCAGGATTCCAAACAAACAGGCAGAAATAAAGGTAACAATCCGCCAGGATTTTATATTTTGCAAGACAAAAGAGAGACTAATTTTCCAGCTTTTTGTATGAAATCTGCACATTAAGAAATCAAGGTTACATATTATAACTGCAATTCCCCCTATAGAAAAGCCTATACTGAAAAACCATATGTAGGTACGGTTAAAATCATATACGATCATCATCAGTAATATCCCAATGCAGAAAATCCCAAGTCCCAGTAATAACTTACACATAGAGCCTTTTTTCTTCTTTTCCTCTTTATATTTCGCCTTGAAAAGCTCTAAAATCTGGCTTTTGATGATTCGCAGAATATTAATGCATAATATGATGATTACCGCACATGCATACAAAGCAACCGTAATTTTATATGTTTCGATATGACACTCCCACTGCACGGAACGCAATCCGATGATATGATGCAGAAAAACTAAAAAGATAAAAGAAAGTCCGCTTCCGAATATGAGGCCCGTAATGCCTCCGGCAACACTGACAATCGAACATTCCAAAAACATATTGGCAACAACTTCCGATTCGGTCATTCCCAACACCATAAAAACAGCATATTCCTGTTTCCTCCCCTTTAGAAACGCTGTGTATGCATATGGAATAAACAATATAAGAAATAGTCCCATTAAAACGGTCGGTGCAAACACATTGCTTGAAATACTGCCGTCAATTTCACTATTATTAGAAAAGGAGTTATTCTGATATATAGAAAGTAATGCCGTAAAAAGAGATACAGCAAAAATATTACAGTATAAGTACATTTTGTAAGCATTTTTATTGTATCGGATCATTTTTAATAACAGTTTCCATTTTTCCATTTTATTCCCCGCCAATTTGCTTTAAAAATTCATATATATCCACTAGAAAGTCATCTTGATTTTTACGATCCTTTTTTAAAGTGGAGATGATCTTCCCTTCTTTTAACAGAATCACCTTGCTGCAATATGCCGCTGCGTAAGAATCATGTGTAACCATTAAAAGTGTTGCGCCTAATATTTCATTGATACTTTTCAAATATTCCATAACATTCCTCGTAGACTTCGCATCCAAATTTCCCGTCGGTTCGTCCGCTAATATTATTTCCGGTGCGTTAATTAATGCTCTTGCAATAGCCACTCGCTGCTTTTGTCCTCCTGAAATATCGATAATATTTTTATCTATAATATCTCCAATAGATAAGATTTCTAAGATTTCTCCCAGTTTATCATCCTTTCCTTCTCTGTGGCCTAATATCAGCGGCAATAATATATTGTCCTTAACATCTAAACTTTCTAACAAATTATAGTCTTGAAATATCAAGCCAATTTTATCTCGCCTAAAAATTGCCATTTCCGACTTCTTCATGCTTGATATTTCCATATCCTTTATCCATATACTCCCACTGTCTGCCCTGTCTATCCCGCTGATTAAATTAATTAAAGTTGTCTTTCCGCATCCTGACGCCCCCATGATTGCCACCATTTCTCCAGCTTTGACATCAAAATCTATCCCTTGCAGCACCCTTAGTGTTGTCTCATTATGAATACGATAACTTTTGTACAGTTCCTTCACATTTAAAATTATTTCATTTTTTTTCATAAGCATTTACTTCCTCTAGGGCGTGTCTGAAAACTCCTTTTTTTGTTCCTCGCTCGATTTTTGTAATGATGCTATTGTATCATATCTCCTATCTCGCTTCAATTCTTTAGATAGCTTTCGCAACGATTTTATGATATTATTATATGGAACAAAATTAAGTAGGTAATTGCGAAACTCAATAGTTTTGAGAATTTCATATACAATTCAAAAAATTTAAGAAGAAATATTTTATTCATATGAAACGCTAAAAAATGCATTTTAGTACCATGGAAATGAGACTTAAAAACTATGGAAGCCTTTGCTGAACATGGTTTTTGTTGTAAAAGGCTCATTGAAATGTTTGGTACGCCCTGCATTTTGTGCGTTCATATGAATAAAATATTTAAGCATAATTGTATGAATTGTATATGAAATTTTGATAATTTGATAGTTTCGCAATTGCCTAAACTAAATTAAGTATTGAAAGGAATCTATTATGGAGAAAATAGCCGTTTATTTTCCCGGCATAGGATATCATTGCGACAAACCTCTTTTATATTACAGCAGGAACGCTGCCTGTGAACTGGGATACGAAAATTACAGAAACGTGGCATACACGTACAAAGCCGGAAATATCCGCGGCGATGATAAGAAAATGAAAGAAGCATATGAAGCGCTGTTTTTACAGGCTGAAACTGAACTTGCAGATCTTATTTGGTCCGATTATGACGATGTGCTTTTTATTTCAAAAAGTATCGGCACAATCATTGCGGCATCATATGCACAAAAATATGGTTTAAAACACGCAAGGCATATTTTGTATACACCTTTAGCGCAAACCTATCTTTTTTCACCGAATCACGCAATTGGTTTTATCGGAACCGCAGACCCTTGGATCGATACTGACGAAATCATCCAGCTTTCAAGAACAAACCAGATTCCACTGACTGTATATGAGGGCTGTAATCATTCCCTTGAATGCCATCATACGTTAAGAGACCTTGAGAACCTAAAAGATATCATGCAAAAGACAGTAGATTTCTGCAAAAGATGCCATTAAAGTTCAAATCTTTTGCAGCATATCATAGTGATATTGGATGATATATGTCAAATTCCCCTTCCTTTCCAAACTCCGACAACTGGCAAAGTTTTCCGCGGCTCTTTGCATATAACATAAGTTCTTTGTTTTCCTGATTCCACTCTCCAAAATCAGTCAAAGCACAGAGTACCGTACTGCATTTATCAATGGCCCGCTTTGCCATTTCTATTTTTTTGGGCTTGATTCTGCAGAATGCAGATTCTTTGATTACGTTTACAGCAAGCGCCTCAGCCGTAACTATATCTCTGTCATTTTCCCATATGATACCCGTTGCAAAAGATATCCCTTTTCGCTGCAATTTGCGGAACACAGAAGTTCCGCTTCCATTTCCCGTAATCACAAACACTTCTGCTTCTCCGTTTACTGCTGGAAGTTCCAGACTGCCCGAACACTCGCCAAATGAACCCGCTGTAATTCCATATAATTCACGAATATACCCAGACATAAAAATAGCTTCTGGCGTTCCAAACCGTTCAACATACGCTCCTTTTATACAAAGGACTTTATCTGAAATCCGTTCCGCCATATCTAATTCATGTAAGGACATGATGACAGTCAGGTTTTTACGTTTCGTCAACTCCTGTAAAACCGAGAAAAATTCTAATTTATAACGAATGTCTAAAAATGACGTCGGCTCGTCCAGTACCAGAATTTCCGGCTCCTGCGCGATTGCCTTCGCAAGCATTACTCTCTGCCGCTGCCCATCACTAAGCGTTAAAAATTCTTTTTCCTTCAAATCGGTAATATGGACTAATTCCATTGTTTCTTTTACTATTTCTTTATCCGCTTCTGATAAAATTCCCAGCTTTCCCGTGTACGGGTATCTCCCCGTCTCTACTACTTCCATGCAAGTCATCATTTCTGGATGTATCCGCTCTGTCAGCACGACCGATATCTTTTTCGCGCGTTCTTTTTCTGTCATTTTATCTAGCCTTACATCCTCCAAATGAACTATGCCCGCAAGCAGGGAAAGCTGTCCGATGATACTTTTTAAAATGGTTGATTTCCCCGCTCCGTTTGGTCCTATCAGAGTAAGAATTTCTCCCTTTTTCAATGCTATCTCAATGTCTCAAATCAAAGGAACGCCATTATAACCAACGGTCATATTATTTACGGTAAAAAAATAATTTTGCATATTAATTTTGGTTATCCTTTCTCTGGCATACCATAATATAAATCACGACAGGCGCCCCGAACATCGCTGTTACCGTACTAATCGAAAGCTCTGTCGGCGCAAACATCGTCCGCGCCAGCAAATCGCAGAACAGGCACCATACAGCTCCCCCCAAGAAACAGGCAGGTATCATTATCATTGGTTTTGTCGTATGAAACATTCGTTTTATGATCTGGGGAACTGCAATTCCCACAAAAGACACTGGACCTGCAAATGCAGTTACGCAGGCAGATAATATGCTAGTACAACGAATATTAAGTAATTAACTTCTTCACTTGCCTAATTGTCCAGCTACTATGTCAGAAAACCTAGCCGTAGCCACTGCTACGCCGTCGTTTTTCTTCCTTGTATCTGAAACAATTATCCTGCGTGAATATATCAAAGACTTAATTTTCGTTGTACTAGTAACCGACAGCCCCTTAAAATATTCCTATCAACAATCTATTTTTCCAAAATTGCATTTAAGATTTCATTTAACCTATTATCTATGGCACTGGTATGGGCAGTATCTTTCAAGAACGCCTGATATTTTTCTTCATCTGACTTATAATTGTTATTAGAGAAATATGTTTCTGTCTTTTTCTCAATTAAACTCCATAATTCTTTGGTCCTTTGGCTGCCTCCATTATCAACCTCTTTTTCTAAAGAATTATTCTGCTCTTTTACTTCGGCTAAACCTGAATTTATGGTTTTTAACAAAGAATCCGCATACTTCTTGTCACCATTCATTCCCTTAGAACTATACAGCGTTTCCTTAAATTGTTCAAATAATTCTTTATAGCTTTTTAGCTGCACATCAATTTGACCGCAAGCTCCAGACCAGTTTGCCAAACTTCCGTAAGCAGTTTCTATAAATTGACTGCTTTTCGTATTTTTTGCATTATCATAAGCCTTGGCAAACGTATTTCTCAGTTTGTTGAGGGCACTTTCATTCTTAATTGCCAAATCTGTTGAAGAAATTACATTGGAATCCAAAATGAATTTATAATTATTCTCCAACTCGGATAACCTGGCATCCTTTTCCTCTCCAGAATATTTTTTTTCTATTTCTTCCTTGATTGACTGATATTTTTCGTCCATCGCAGAAATGACATCAATGCCCGCTGCCGTTGCATAATCATGATTAGACATTGCCGTTGCATAATCCCTTGATACAGAATCCAGTTGTGCTGCATACCCATATTTTGATTCCGTTGTAGCACCGAATATCGTGGAAAACCTGTTTTTTCCAATATCAACAATGCTGTCCTCTGTAATCTCATTGTCACCTTTTGGAAAAGCCGCACTCTTGTCAATGTTTCCCGTATCGTTCTTTATGTAAACATTTGATGCAGACATATCAGTAATAGTTAAACTCATTTTAATGTACCTCCTATATTATAATTTAATATTCATTTCCTGTTAAGCTTTCATATCCATATTCAATCCTGCAACTCTCGCATTGTCCTTATCAGCTTTGGCAACAGCTATATTTTCATCATCTTTATCAATGACAACCGCGCCTTTCCACTTATCGTCAAACTGCTCACTGCCTGCTTCGTTCAATTTCTCCTGCAATTTTTCCTTATCTTCTTTGTTTGCCTGCCGATTTCCTTCAAGTTCCACTTTTTCTTGCTTCTTTTCCTCATTCTGCTTGCGGATTTTTTCTGCATTTTCAGACATAGTTTGTAAATGGGACTTTGCATTCGGATCTTTTGTTACTATTGCCCAGCTACTAATACCGCCATCTTTATCAATCGCCCAACCCTGGGCATCAACTCTCCAGCCACGAGCAGCCTGCATTTGCGTAAAATGCTCATCACATTTCTGCATAGCTGCAATATTTTCTTCATACTCTTTTTCTAATTTTGGATCACTCGCCATTTTAGATAAAAACTGTGGAGAGATTGCAGCATTTACAGTTGAGGAAGATCCATACTGCATTCCTTTCGTATAATTGGCTGCTACAAAGCTGTAATTGCTGTATTTGCCGGAGAGATACGACAATTCATCTGACGCTGTCTTTCTTGTGGTGCCACTCGTCTTTGTAGTTTCTTTTGCAGTGCTGCTTTCGGTTGTTTTTTTCTTGTTGTCCGTCGTGTTCGTGTAGCTGCTTACATAGCTGCTGTAATTGTTACCGATTTCCAATGCCATAACGTTCTCCTCTTTAAAGTTAAGTATATTTTTTGAAATTTCCTTAAATTATTTTGAGAATACGTTCAAAAATATCCTCATTCGTTTCATATTTAATTTTCAAAATACCATTTTCTAATTCTGCCATTTCTAAATATCCGCAGCCGACTCCGCCTCCGCCTATTCCCGGCAGTTTACAATAACCGCCGCAATAAAAACAAATATTTTCACTTGGGACGGTACTGTACTTTATCAATTCTTGAAAAGTTTCCGCATCTATATAGATGTAGTTTTCATCATAACTAACTGCCTCCCTTAATGCTTTCCCATCATTGATAATTTTTGTTCCTGTAGCCATATCATATACAACAATGTTATCAAGCGGATTGTATCTGTCAAAGGAAAGATTCTGCGTAAGAAAAAAGGCTGCCAATACACACAGCATTGCTGCAATCAGTGTACCAACTGACATAATCCTCTTGTATGGCTTATAAATGGCAATCCGTTTTACCCTCTGCCGAACACTTTGGTATTCTTTATCTCCTGCAAAGGTGGCGTACATATTAAAATCTTCACTTTCAGCCTGTAAAAGCCTCATGCTTTTTAACAAGAGCTGCCCATAATCGTATGCTTTCCCATGGCTTTGCTTAATTGTCACAAAGTCACAGATTTCTTCCATATCTTCTCTGAAATACTTTGTTCCTATGGCAAGAAACGGATTGAGCCATAATAAAGCCCGCAGCATATCCCAAAAAAGATACAACAATAAATGTCCTAACCTAATATGTGTCATTTCATGGTGCAGAATTGTCTGAAGTTCTTTTTTGTCATATCCTTTCAGTATAATTTCCGGCATGACAATCTTTGGTCTGAATACTCCTATGGTAGAAGGTGTAACAGGCATTTTCGCAACATAGATAACAGTACCACCGATTTTTCTTTTTTTCATGCCTGCAACTATTTTTTTCAAACTTTTTCTTCTGTAAAACAACAGGGCAGCATATATAAATATTCCACATAAATACAGCCAGCATACCCATATATGGCTCATGCACATTTCTGTCAGCCGCGAGAAAAGTTTTACACCCACCTTATTTTCATAAAAAAACTTCATCTTGCCCACAAACAATACAGGAATAAACAAGCTCCATAAGGCACCCTTTAAGAATACCTTGTTTTTCAGTACCGTTTTCCGCAAAGCATAAACAAATGCAAACACTACAAACGAAAACAACACACATCTTACAAGCTGTAACACATAATAGACAGAGCATAGATTTAAAAACTGTATTCCACTATTACAAAATTCTTGTACCGTCATTCCTCATCATTATCCTTATCTTTGCATTTCTCCAAGATTTCTTCCAATTCCTGAAGCTGTTCCTCCGTCAGTTTTGCACTCTGCAGCAGTGCCGCCATTGCATTTTTTTGGCTGCCCTCAAAATAGCTGTCTACAAACTTCCGGCTTTTTTCTCTCTGACATTCCTCTCTTGATTTCTTAACGGTATAGTGGTAAACCCTTAAATCATGTTCGTCTACAGCATAACTTAAAACACCTTTCTGCCATAAACGGTTCAGCAGGACACGCACCATTCTTGATGACATATCTGACCGTTCCTGCATTTTCTTAATGACTTCTTTTGCAGTCATGGTAGGCGTGTCATTCGCCCAAAACACCTCCATAATCAGCCATTCACTTTGGCTTGGAGTAGTTTCTCTTTCCATATTGCAGCCCCCTTTCTGTTATGTATATCGGACAAAAAGCAATATCTGTTAATGGTTGTTCCCAATTTTATTAATGTTTGTTTTATTTATGCATATTTTCCCATTTACGCAATATAAAAATATAATTTTTCTTCCCTCCCTGAAATTCTCCACCGCCTTGACATACACCTCTGCCTGTTCCAGTTTAAATATTCGGTTCTTCAATGTAATTTTCTCAGTTAAGAAGAAAGTCAGTCAGGTATTGTGATGATGTATTCCTCGTCATATTCATCATTGTTTACATCATCATATTCCAATCGGATTTGATTTTCAGAAAGCCACTCTACGCCAAAATGTACCGATTCCATAAAACCAGAATTAGGGTAACTCCATATTTTTTTCTCCCACAGCCAGCCCTTTTTGAAAACATCTGGTCTGCAAACGAAATCGTACTTGACAACAATCGTGTTAGTTCCCTGCGGTGATGTGTAAACTTCTTCATCCTCATAGCCAAAGGAAGAAGCACAGCTTCGGCAAAAAAAGATGAGAAGCAGAAGAATCATCAAAAGGGAAATATATTTCAGTGATTTTTTGATAGTTATTCTCATGTTTTTCGCTCATTTCTCTATTATTTTTAACTCTTGGGCAAATATATCACTTTTCAGCATCCGTTTCCCATAAAATCACCTCGCTTGAAAAAATATAATTAAAGAGTTCTGATTCTCTCAACCAAAGAACTTCTACTTTGTATTTTCAAGCACAATGATGAAATAATGACCGGAAGCGCAGCCATACTCACTATATAAAGGATCAATGGAACAATCGGAAATACATATTGGAAATAGCTCAAACCATTTTTATTTAAGGCTGTTACCAATATATATCCCGCTACCGAACCTAAAACTCCTGTGATTAGGATATTTGGCAGCGCAAGGAATATGCTTTCAAAAAACAGCATTTTTTTAATCTGTTTCTGTTCCATACCAATAGACTCTAACATTGCCAGTTCTTTCCGTCTGGTACTAATACGGCTGATCAAAGTATTTATGAGGTTTAGAACACTAAATAAGATAACAAATGAAGCCAATCCGTAAACCTGCATACGGGTGTTTTTTATGATATTGGATGTCGTAAGCAGTGTTTCTTGTAAAGTCTGCATAGCCAGTTCAGAATGCTCACTCAGAATATCTATCAGATTATTTTCAATGCGTGTGCCTGTATGCTTATAATCCGATGTTTTTACACTAAGCGACGCTGTTACATCCATATCTCCCCAGAACTTTTTAATTGTCTCAGGAGTAAGATAGTACCCCTCATTCATACTCCATTTTGAGCTGCCTGCAATAGGGAGCGTTGTGGTATGTTCCATTCCGTCAAACCAGTCAAAAGTGACAGTTTCTCCTGCCTCAGGGCAGCTATGATAAGTTTCTGTCTGTGCATCCGTTCCTAAAATTATCATTGCATCATTGGCAGCCAGTTTCTCATATGTCCATTCCGAGCCAAGCGTGTCCATAACTTCTTTTTTATTTTCTTCAGAAATCGGAATGATAGGAATTTCCATTTTCAAATCACCATACTCTATGATACCTGCTGTCCGATATTCTTTGGTGACAGCAGTTACACCATCTATATTTTCAATCTCCGATAAAAGTTCATCTGAAAAAGGCTTATTTATCTGATACTCAGATATACCATATGGTTTAGAGGTTATCAATGTGTTATAGTCAAATGCGATATAAAATTCGCCTTGCTCCAGATTACCTTCTCTTGCAAATGCTTCTGGGTTCCAAGAGGATACAAAAGTCGTTCCTACCATAAACAACAAACCTCCAATCGCTAAAGAGGAAATTGTTAAAATCTGCTTCACACGGTCTTTTTCCCCATTTTCTTTTGCTAAAATGAAAGGAGATAAGTGTTTATGCTTTTTCGGCTTTTCTTGATGCTCCTTCTTGTTTTCTTTTGAATACCTTGCCGCTTCAATCGGAGAAATGCGTGAAGCAATTTTCCCCGGTTTACGAATGGAAAACTGTACCATTATGACACCGGCAGCTGCAACCGCAATACAGATAACAAGTGTATTTAACAGTGTCATTCCTTGCGGCTCAATGAAGTATGAAAAAAGCACGCCTATAAAAAGACCTATGGGAATACCGACAGCACTCAGGTATCCGCCTTCCAGCCGTATCATCCTTTTCAACTGCTTTTCCGTCATCCCGATGGTTTGCAGCTGCCCAAGCTGAGATACACGGTTTGAAACGGAAAGATAAAAAATGCTGTATATCACAATTGCACTTGCTGCTGCAATGAAAAGTGCCGCTAATAAGATAATTCCAAGGCCAGAGCCTTTGATTAAAGAAGCTGTAAAACGGCTGTTGAAATAGATATTGCTTCTGCTTATTCCATAATCTGACGCTAATTTATATACACAGTTCTCAAAATCAGGCAGACTCATTTCATCCGCATTATTTATTCTGACCATTGCGGCAAATGAAGTGCCTGCAAATAAGCTCCCTGTTTCTGCGTATTCCCTTGACACATAGAAATAATATGTTCCTGTTTCTGCATTATCAGTAAAACCAACAACCTTAAATTCTTCCTGCTTATTTGCGGGCAATTCAAAGGTTATGGTATCTCCAAGTTTCAATGAAATTCCCAATGCAGATTGAATATTTTTATCTACTGCAATTTCATTATAATCAGTCGGCACGTTGCCTTCGGTTAATTGATAAGTAGTAATCAACTCTGAAGGCTCATAATATACTGCTTCTATTTTCGTATCACCCATTCTAAAGCTGCTGCTGTTTTTATAAGGCAATACACATTCTGCAGAAGCTTCTTTTTCTAATGAAGCAATTTGTTTCTTACTTAGATTGCCAATCCCGACCTGCTGCATATTTGCAAGAATTTTTTGTTCTTTAATTTCCTTACCCTGTTGTACCAATGTGATACCTGCAGTCAGACTAATCGCAAGAATAATCGTTAAAACAGTAAACAGGCTGTATAAGCGGTTGCTCATTACATTACTTTTGGCAACTTTTCGGATACACGCAGCATTATTATTTCTTTCCAATTTCATCATCATTACCACCTGCTTTCTACAATTTTTCCATCCTCAATACGAATGGTACGGTCTGTCGCTTGGGCAATTTCATCGTTATGCGTAATCATAACGATCGTCTGATAAAATTTCTTTGCCATTGTCTGCAACAACCCAATAACTTCCTGACTTGTATGGCTGTCAAGATTCCCCGTAGGCTCATCAGCCAAAATAATAGCAGGCTTTGCGGCTAACGCTCTGGCGATCGCAGCTCTTTGCTGCTGTCCCCCGGATAGTTTATTGGGTTTTCTTTGCAGCTTATCTTTTAAACCTAATACATTCACAATTTCTTTTAGATATTCTTCATCCACACATCTTCCGTCTAACTCGATGGGCAGTACAATATTATCGTAAGTTGTCAGGTTAGGGATAAGATTATAGTTCTGAAAAATAAAACCTATTTTTCTTCTTCGGAAAATCGTGAGCTCATTTTTTCCCATTCCTGCAAGCTCTTGTCCATCAACAATAACACTCCCACTTGTCGGAGTGTCTAAACCGCCAAGCATATGCAACAGAGTACTTTTTCCGGAACCAGAAGTTCCAACGATGGAAGTAAAGCTTCCTGCCTCGATTTCTATGGTAATACCGTCCAATGCTTTTACAAGCAAAGGCTCAAAACCATAATATTTCGTAAGATTATTTGTACTTAAGATATTCATAATTTGCATTTCCTTTCAGTTTGATACTTGTAATTATAAACGGTAATTTTATCAATCTTGTTTCAATCCAAACATCAAAAGTATCAAAACCGAAACATTTCAAGCGATGCTATGATTTATTCGGCAGACATATGGAGAAACAGCTTCCGCAGCCTTCTTCGGAGCGTACTGAAATATAACCGCCCTGTAAATGGATAATCTGTCTTGCAAGATACAATCCTAATCCTAATCCTTCTGTTTTAGCGGCAGTTTTTTCCCGGTAAAATCTTTTAAAAATATCGTTCCTATGTGCTGCGGCAATCCCTTTTCCCGTGTCTGTTACCTTAATTTCCGTATACATTTCACTCGTATTTACTGCAATGGCAATTTTTCCATTTTCATTCGTATACTTAATTGCATTATCCAGGATATTTTCGATTGCTTCTGCAGTCCACTTCATATCGTGACGCACTTGTACATAAGGGCGGCACTCTACCGACATATCTATGTGTTTACTATCCGCTTTTTGTATCACATTATTTACGGCAACTGCCAGAGTTTCAATAATTTTACTGTTCTCCATTTCAAGGCGGATCATTTCCCCCTCTAATCTGGAAGATTTTATGAGTGCCTCAAGTAAAAATTCTAATTTTATCAACTGCTGCTTTATAATTTGTACAGACTTCTGTGCTTCAGCAAGGGAAATGTCTGGCTGATCAAACATTTCACAATACATTTTAATATTGGAAACAGGTGTTTTTATCTGATGTGTAATTTCAGAAATCATCTTTTGAATCTCTTTCTTTTCTTTCTTGCTCTCTGATAATTGGGAAAAAACAATGCTCTCTACTTTTTCCAACTCCATTACCATCTTGGAAGTAAGTGTTTCTTTATTATATAGTTTCTCCACCGGATTACCATGGAGAATGTTTTCTGTATAGTTACAAATCTCATCTGAGAAATTCGTAAATCTTTTTCTAAAATACAGGTATGTTCCACCGTTTAACAACAGTAGTAAGCTTATCACAAAGCATAATATTACTTTTGTGTTTCTGCTTGTTATCTCTGTAAATATGATGTATATACCGCAGGAAAAAAGCAATAAGTGCAGGCAGATTAACATATATTTGATAATTTTCAATCTTCATCACCTACCCATTTATAACCTAAGCCATAAATTGTTTTTATATATTCATGTTCGGCATCAGCTATTTTATTTCTCAATCTGCTGACATTGAGCGAGAGCGTATGTTCGTTTACATAGTTTTCTTTGTCATCCCATATCTTTCCGAGCAAAATCTCTTTTGTTAAAATTCTTCCTCTGTTTTCGCAGAAAACTTCTAAAATTTCGTATTCAGTGGGTGTAAGGGCAATCGTTTTATTCCCGTTCTTTACAAAACGCTTGTCAAAATCAATATGGAGATTTCCGCAAGTATACGTATGCGGTATCGTTTTTCCAGAACATCTCCTTAACACTGTTTGAATCTTTTGCATAACTATTTTAAGGCTAAAAGGCTTCACAATATAATCATCTGCACCAATTTTCAATCCTTTAATAATTTCTTCCTCTAAATTATGTGCTGTCAGAAAAATAAAAGGAATGTTATACTGTGCGATTACTTCTTTTGCAAAATCAAATCCATTGCCGTCAGGTAAATTTACATCCAGTAAAATCAAATCAAATTGACCATCTTTTATTCTTTCTTTTGCATCCTCAACACTATATGCAGGGCAGGGCTGCATCTCATTTTTTTGAATGTTATAGCAAAGTCCTGAATTTAAAATTTCATCATCTTCAATTACCAATATAGAGTGCTGCATTTATTGTTCCTCCCTTTTTCAACCGTGCATCCGCTGTTCAGACATTTCCGCCTCCACACATAGAATATGTCTAATTATATCTGTCCAAACGAATAATATCAACGTGTTCCATATACCGTTTGCTTGCGCATAAATCAACAATGTCTCTTAATCCATCCATTAAGCCTCTGAATAGTAAAAAGGACAGCGGTATCAAATCACTGTCCTTGCGTTTTATTATAACTGATAATGTATAAACATGGATTCGGCATATTTAGTGCGCTGTCTTTAACTATGGGGCTGGCGTTTAAATGGCAAGACTTTTTGAACGAATGAATATATTTGTCCGACAGTCCCTCCTATGCTAATTTTCTAGCAGATTCTCCCATTTTTCGTACAGGGTTTCCAATTCCTGCTGCTTTTCCTGATATTCCTGATGAAGCTCTTGGAGTTTCGCTGAGTTGGTGGCAATTTCACTGTCCGCAAAGGCCTCTTCGAGTTCTGAGATCCGCCGCTCTGTCTGTTCAATTGCATCTTCCGTTTTTTTCCGGTCATTTTCCAGTTTGCGCTGACGCGCCTGTAATTCTTTCTGCTGTTTCCAGTCCAGTTTGCTTTCACTGTCAGATTCCTGTTTCACTGTTTCTTCCTGGCCTGGCACATAGATTCTGGTAAGCTCTTCGCATTTTTCCAGATAATAATCATAATTTCCAATGTAATTGACAATGGTTTCCCCAGTGAGATTCAATATCCGTGTAGCTGTCTTATTGATAAAATAGCGGTCATGGGAAACAAAAAACACCGTTCCTGTATAACGGTTCAATGCCTGCTCCAAAATTTCCTTAGAGGTAATATCCAGATGATTGGTTGGCTCGTCCAATATCAAAAAATTAGCCTCTGACAGCATCAATTTGGCAAGAGATACCCTTCCCCGCTCGCCTCCGCTGAGATCAGAAATCCGTTTAAAAACTTCATCACCTGTAAATAAAAATGCTGCCAGCACATTTCGAATCTCCGTATTGGTGAGCGTGGGATAAGCATCCGAGATTTCCTCTGTCAAAGTCTTTTCCATATGAAGCACCTGGTGTTCCTGGTCATAATAGCCAATATGGACATTGGTTCCCAATGTCAGGGTGCCGCGATCAGCCTGCACCATTTCATTG
The DNA here is from genome assembly GCA_910575075.1 of Lachnospiraceae bacterium. Taxonomy (GTDB): domain Bacteria; phylum Bacillota; class Clostridia; order Lachnospirales; family Lachnospiraceae; genus Petralouisia. The sequence continues at coordinate 184,122 of CAJTCY010000001.1, read as the reverse complement.
ATAATTTTCAAAATTGTGGTCTTTCCTGTCCCGTTATCTCCAATCAGCGCCACCCGTTCGCCCCGTTTTATCTCAAAAGAGATGTCAGAAAACAGAGACTGTCCTGGAAATGATTTCGCCAGATGCTCCACTTTCAGCACATCGTTGCCGCTGACAATCCTTGGCTCTAAATTCAGATGTATATCGGTGTTTTCCTCCGCTGGCTTCTCCAGCCGTTCGATCTTATTAAGCATCTTTTCACGGCTTTCTGCACGCTTGACGGATTTTTCGCGGTTAAAAGATTTCAGTTTGGCAATAACCTCCTCCTGATGTTTGATCTCCCGCTGCTGGTTGTAATACTGCTTAATCTGCGCCTCCCGCACCTGCGCTTTTTTCACCGCATAATCGCTGTAATTCCCCTGAAAAACTGATACTTTATGGCGGTCCAGCTCTACCACCTTACGTACCACCCGATCCAGAAAATAGCGGTCATGGCTGACAATTACCACTGCACCTTTATAATTAATCAAAAAAGTTTCCAGCCAGGTAATAGATCCGATATCGAGATGATTGGTCGGCTCGTCCAGCAGAATTACATCTGGTTTTGTTACCAGAAGCCTTCCCAGACAGACTCTGGTACGCTGTCCCCCGGACAAAGCCTGCATATGTTTCCCAAATTCGTCTTCTGTAAATCCTAAGCCTTTCAATACACCTGTGATCTCGCTCTTATAGGAAGAGCCGCCCTTCCTCTCAAATTCAAGATTCAGGCGGTTGTAGCTATCCAGAAACTGTTCCAGCTCTGCCCCCGCAAGGCTGCTCATTTTTTCTTCCATGGATATCAGCATTTCCTGCATGGAAACCAGATCTTCTTTCGCCGAAAGAACCTCCTCATAAATCGTTCTGTTTCCCTGAATATCAGGATTCTGAGGCAGGTAGCCAATGGTTCTGTTCTTTGCCAGAACCACTTCTCCGGTATCTGCTTCCAGCTCCCCCATGATAATCTTTAGCAAGGTAGTTTTCCCTGCTCCATTAATTCCCACAATTGCCGCCTTCTCATTTTCTTCAATGTGAAAAGACGCCTGTTGTATGATTTCATCGGTGCCAAAGGCTTTGCTGATATTCTGGCATGCTAAAATCATGATAAGTTTTCCTCTACTTTCCTAATCTTACAAAAGTCCCTCCAAAACCTCACGGATTGCCTTGATAAAGCCTTCGCTGTTTAAAACGGTGGGATTCTCCAAAGTGGTAATCAACGCCAGGTCTTTTGTCATTTTGCCCGATTCAATCGTAGACAGGCAAGCCTGCTCTAACTTATCAGCAAACGCTGACAATTCCGGCAAATTATCCAGCTCTCCACGTTTACGCAGCGCTCCGGTCCATGCAAATATAGTTGCCACAGAATTGGTGGAAGTTTCTTCTCCCTTTAAATGTTTATAGTAATGACGCTGTACTGTTCCGTGAGCAGCTTCATATTCATAATATCCCTGAGGGGAAACCAGTACAGAGGTCATCATAGCAAGGGAACCAAAGGCAGAACTGACCATATCGCTCATCACATCACCGTCATAATTCTTGCATGCCCAGATAAATCCACCCTCAGCTTTCATAATGCGGGCTACAGCATCATCAATTAAAGTATAGAAATATTCAATATTTGCTGCCTTAAATTTCTCATCATATTCTTTTTCATATATTTCCTGGAAAATATCCTTGAACGTATGGTCATATTTCTTGGAAATGGTATCTTTGGTGGCAAACCATAAATCCTGTTTAATATCCAATGCATAATTAAAACAGCTTCTTGCAAAGCTCTCAATGGACTCGTTTAAATTATGCTGTCCCTGTATAATCCCTGCACCTGTAAAATTGTGAATCAATTCTCTGGTTTCCGTTCCATCCTCTGCCGTGTATACCAGCTCACATTTCCCTGCTGCCGGAATCTTCATCTCGCTTGCCTTATATACATCTCCATAAGCATGACGTGCTATGGTAATTGGCTTCTTCCAGTTCTTTACACATGGTTCAATTCCTTTCACTGTAATAGGCGCACGAAATACTGTTCCATCCAAAATAGCACGGATGGTTCCGTTGGGGCTTTTCCACATTTCTTTTAAATCATATTCTGTCATTCTTGCCGCATTTGGCGTAATGGTAGCGCACTTAACTGCCACGCCATATTTTTTCGTAGCATTTGCAGAATCAAAAGTCACCTGGTCATCTGTTTCATTCCGGTGCTCCAGTCCCAAATCATAATACTCTGTTTTTAAGTCAATAAAAGGAAGCAGCAGTTCATCCTTAATCATTTTCCAGAGAATACGGGTCATTTCATCTCCGTCCATCTCCACCAAAGGGGTTGTCATTTTAATTTTTTCCATTCTTCTGTCCTCCTGTAATGTTTTCCCATCCATAAGCATCTATATTTTTTATGGTATGAATCAAATGCTGATTGACAGCATCTTCTGCCTTCTTCTTATCACGTGCTTTTATTGCCTCCAGAATCTGCCTGTGCTCCCGAATGGACTCGACCGCCCGTCCTGGAACAAGCAGACTGAATCTGCGCGCCCGTTTCAGATAATAATGGTAATTTTTCAAGGCATGTTCCAGAATTCTGCTCCCTCCTGCTTCGTACAGTATTTCATGAAACTTACTGTCCAGTCCTATGAGCTGTCTGGTATGCTCATTTTTAATATGATATTCTGTCAGAACCATAATTTCTTCCAACGCCTCTAATTGCTCTGCTGCTGCACTTTCTGCCGCTTTTCCGGCACAAAATCCTTCCATCAGTAAACGTATCTCGAAAATATCCTGCATATCCTGACAGGAAATCCCCTCCACATAAGCACCCCGGTTCGGAACAATGGTCACAAGCCCTTCCAGTTCCAACTGACGCAATGCTTCTCGCACGGGAGTCCTGCTTACCTGAAGTTCATCGCCAATGGCTATCTCTCTCAATTCTTCTTTCCGCTGATACTTTCCGGCTATAATATCCTCCCGGATGATCTGAAACACCTTTTGTCCCAATAAATAATTTGCCTCACTCAAGAGATTCTGCCTCCAACCAGATACTTATTATTCGCTGTTTTTTAGGCTGCCGCACGAATATGTTCACTTGCCCAAAAGTTCTTGCTGCTCAAGCGGCAAAGACAGAATGCACAAAAACCAATCTGGGAAGCCAAATTCCCAAGATAATTTTTGTGCATATTGGGGCTGTCTCCTTTTGAACGAACCAATTCTCTGCTATTTAAAGCAGTGCGGCTGTCCCAGATAATTGTATACAATCCTGCTTTTTCTTGTCAAGAGTAAATTTAACTTAAGTTTTCATATTTTACAATTTAATATGTTAAAAGATGACTGCTGCACTAACATAAATTACTATACAGAGAAAATATCATCTGATATTCTTCCTCCGTCACGCCAGTTTCTGAAAATACGGCTTTCTGAAATATGGAAAAGGCCTGTTCCCATTGAATTTCTGGCAGCTCCTTCTCCAGCATACGCTGATAATCTCTGTCGCTTTGCTCACCCTTGCGCCCATATCCCATTTTTCTCAGCTTTCGCTTCAGCTCTTTCCCGATCTCCCTGACTGCCTGTGTACGGTCAGGAAGCGTAATTCTCTGCCGACGCTTTTTCAATACAGACTTCCTGTAATATATGATTATCGTGTACAAACCTGCCATACAAATCAGGAGCAGGCTTATACGCAGAACCATATGCCATAGCCATGAGCTTCCTGATTTTCCAGTACTGCTTCCATCTGTCCCCGTTACACTCTGTTTTGCCCTTTCCTTTTCCGTCTCTTGCTGCTGCCTCACAGGCCCCTGCTGATTTTCCTGCTCTCTGCTGTCAGCCGCTGGCGTTTTACCATCCTCTTCCCTCTCTTTTTGCTGCACAGCCTTTACAAGATCATCTCCTGTCTCCATTTCCTCAAGCATTCCAATGTAAGAGGGAGGCGTTGCCTCCACAGGATAAAATCCAATGTTATGTTCAAACACTTCTGTCCAGGCATGAGCACGCTCGTCTGTAATTTCCGCTGTCCAGGTCCCGTCCCTATTCTTCTTAAAATCAGAAGGCAGAAGCAAATATCCGGTGACAAACCTTGCAGGCACATCATTCATCCGAAAAAGCAGCGTTGCTGTCGCAGCAAAATGTACGCAATATCCTTTATGCTGTGTAAAAAAGAAATATTCAGCAAAATCCTCTCCCTTCGGCACTGGCTTAAGATCAAAGCTGTATCTGCCATTTTCCCACAACATGCTTCGTATCATCTGCGTCATACGTTTCCTTTCACTGCCAGACAAAAGCACTTGTTCTTCCTCTGTTGTCTCCCATACCTCTCCTGCTTCTATACGTTCCGTGAGTCTGCGCAACTGTACCTCATATAAATCTTCTTCTCTTCTGCGCCTCTCTTGGGCATAATGTTTCAAATCCGTAAGACCTTCTGCTGGAAGCCTCGTATATGTCTTTTGGACATACTTCTCATATTGCGCCCAAATTTCACAATTCTCTATTTTTCCCTCATCTGTAAGAAATGCCCCTAACACAGGAATCCCCGCCAGCTCCACCTCAGAATCTAACAACTTCAGGTAGCTGTTCCACTCAAACTGCGTGCTGTTTTGCGGCGGCAATGTCCCGTCTGTCTTCACAGGCTGCTGCTGTGGTATCTGTGTAAAATAAGGCATCAGCGTATAGTCCTTCCGATCTTCTTCCAGCTCCAGTGATACCTGAAAACGGCCGACCGGCATATAAAATATCTCTGACCCATATCCCAGTAACTCATAAGGAAAATTCTGGATAATTCTGGAATATTCCTGCTCATCTCCTCCCTGCTGCTGCGCCCAGTCAGAAAATTCTTGTCTGGATACCCCCTTCCAACTGCCATCTTCATAATCTCCCCCTACAAATCCCCTGATGTAAACACTCTGATAAATTGGATGATCCACCGTAATCTGAAATACTTTCTTTCCTGTTATTGCAGGTTCCTCATTGGACAGAACATACTCTTTCTTCTCTCTTTTGGAAAATAAAGAAATATTTCCCACCTGTTCCAACAGTTCCAGCATTCTGTCCTCAAACGCCAACTGCCTGTTCAGCCAATTTCCGTGCCAAATTTCTACCTGGCCCAAAACACTCTGATTGCCAGAAATCAGAAAAGAAATCCCCACACTAAGCACAATGCCTGCAGCAGGCAGAACTACTCCACGCTGCCTGATATCCATCTTTTCGGCAAGAACTCCTGTCAAAACCAGTACAATTCCCATCGGGGAAACCGCTTTTCCCACCGAAAGCCCTGCCGTAATAATTAAAATTGGAAGCACGAACACAACCTGCAGATGCCATGGACAATTCTTTGACCTTAACAGCACCGTTCCTTCCACAATTCCCAGAAACACAAACACAAATAAAAGCGCTATCCAGCCATAATGCTCAGGAGATTCTTCCAAATACCAGTATAGAAAATCTGTTCTGTGATAATGATTAATAAGCTCCAGCATGCGGTTTGCCATTTCCTTGGCTGCAGTACTTATCACTTCCTGATATTTTATCCACAGGCAAACCAAAGCTCCCAGCAAGACAGCAATTCCTGCCAGCATCCGCCTCCAGCTGCGCGCAGACAATTCTGCTGCAAGAACTACACCAGCTGCAGATAACAGTTGAAACTGTCTTGGAACAGAAATGCCCAAAATGCTTTCCATGCACATACACATCCCCTGAAGAATAAGGAACAGGCAAACCATCTCCTGCCATCTGCAGATCCATTCCATGTTCTCTTCTTTGAAATTCACTTTCATCTTAGCTGCCTTTCTGACCTTTACAGCACAATTTCCAATTCCGCCAATTGCCGGCGAATCTGTTCTGGTCTGATTTTTACCAAAAATTTTTCATTGCAAAAAAGCTCCAGTTTCTCATTCCACAACAGCCCGCTGGCGTAATAATCGTAAGAAAAATCCCTGGCATACGTTTCTGAATCTGCCCCTTTTTCCATGCTGGCAGATGAAATCTCGCTCCAGAAATCAGCAAGATCCTCCACTTTGCGCACAGCTTTACGGCACAGCTCTTTTTGTCCCCTGTTTTTCCAAACTAAATAGTAGGCGCATTCTTGATTCAGCAGACCCTGAGAAATCGTATTTACTACCTCCCAATAAGTTTTTGCCTCTTTTTTCTTCATCACAGAAGGATTGGCATCCAGAAAGCAGACAATATTACAGTTCATCGGCATACTCATCTCTGCCACAATTAAAGAACTGTTCTTGGCAGAGAGTTTCCAGTGAATGCGATTGAGTCGGTCTCCGCTTTGATATTCCCGTAATTTCAAAGTTTCAGAAGGATCATCTCCGCTGACCTGAGGATGGTACTGTTCGCCGTCAGACCAGAACAGCCTGGTTCGAATACCGATTTTTAAATTGACTTCATGAACATCCGGAAAAATCATCACCTGCTTTTTGCTTGAAATTTTTTTGGACAAATACAGGAAATTCATCCACTCATAACAGTAAAGCACTTCACACTCAGCTTCCCACAAGCCAAATTCTGCATTCTGGAGTTTTCCTTTGAGCTCTGTCACTGTCTCTGCCGGAAGCTGTCCTGCCACCTTCAGCCAGCGCTTATTTCCAGTTGCCATATTTCTTATCCGTATTTTGGCGCTTACTCTGTCAAGATATATCCGGCTGGGATTGTCCACCCGGATTCCCACAAGATATTCTCCTGTATCATCCTGCGGATATGGAAAAAATAAAAGCTCTGTTTTCAGTTCTTTCCTGACAGAAGACAATACACACAAAAAAAAGAGGGGTAACAGAACTGCTGCCCCAAACACAATCAGTAGTGCCCTGCTTCTATATAATACCGCCAGATAAAATATGTCTGCCGTTCCCAGTATATACAGTATCCTTTTCCACATTTGCCTTCACCTGTCAGATCGTTTTCGGTGTGGGTGTCGTGTTTAGTATCTCTCTTAAAATATCCTCCGCATCCATATGCGCTACCCGAGCCTTTGTGCTTGGTATAATCCGATGCCCGCAGACTGCCAGAAAGATATCCTCCACATCCTCTGGAATCACATAAGCCCTTTGGCGCAGAAATGCCACAGCTTTTGCCATCTGCAGAATATTTATCGTTCCTCTTGGACTGATTCCAAGATCAATCAAGGGTTCCGTTCTGGTACGGTTTACCAGATTTCCCACATACTGATACATCTCTTCCTGCACAAATATTTCTTCTGCCGCCTTCTGCATGGCTAGAAGCTGTTGGCAGGAAATCACAGACTGGACCTCTTCTTTCTGCTGAACCCCTTTTAAAATGTCAATCTCATCTTCCATGCTGGGGTAGCCCAACTTTAAACACACCATAAACCGGTCAAGCTGTGCCTCTGGAAGCATCCATGTACCTGCGCTCCCAAAAGGATTCTGTGTGGCAATTACAATAAACGGAGACGGCACTTCATGGGTTACTCCATCTACGGTTACCTTCTGTTCCTCCATTACCTCCAAAAGAGCTGACTGTGTTTTGGGTGACGTACGGTTAATTTCATCTGCAAGCAGCAGATTACACATCACACTTCCCTGCTGATAAACGAAAGTCCCTTTATCTTTCTGGTACATGGAAAAACCCGTCAAATCCGAAGGAAGCACATCCGGCGTAAACTGTACACGGTTCTGCTTCAAAGACATGGATTTGGACAATGCCATAGCCAGCGTGGTCTTCCCCACGCCAGGTATATCATTTAACAAAATATGCCCTCCGGCAAGAATGGCAGCAACTGCTTTCACAATACAGTCATCTTTTCCGATCACAGCTTTTTTTACTTCATTTATTACTTCAAACGCCGGAATCTGCTGTATGCTTTTCTCTGTTTTCATCACTTTCATTTCCTCTGTTTCATCCGTTTAATTACCTTAAGTCTTGTAAATTCTTCCCTTTCTTTTTCCTCTAAAGCATTTTGGATTTCTTTTACCAAAGATTCATATTTAGGAATTGTAATATTCTGCAATGCATTGGCACGTTTCTGGGTTTTCTTAATATTATAGGCAAGACGATAGGCGCTGGTTTCAATCTGTGCCAGACGAATGGTCAGTTCTTTCACCTTCTGAAACTTTTCACATGCCTGGTCCAATGACATTTTCGTACCGAAGAATCCATAGGATGGCCGCAATTCCTGCCTGTCATATTCTACCTTGGGAATCTCTGTTCCCATAACGCTCCGGCGTTTAATGGTAATTGACGTTTCTACCGGAACGCTTAAACTTAAGGCTTCCACTTCATGAATTCCCATCTGGATATTCGCCTTCTGCAAAGCAAGATACGCATTTGTAAAAGTCTCGTCAATCTCTTTCTGAATATCAGTAGCCTGCTCAATAAGTTCCATAAGCTCTCGAATCAAAATATTCCGTTTTTTGTCCATCAGTTCATATCCCTGCCTGGAAAGAGCAAGAGAATTTTTCGCCAGTATCAGATTTCCTTTGGTTGGAAATGTATTTGGGTCCATTTATCTCACCTCACCCTGACTGTAATACTTCTCTAAAATCTTAGTATCAATACGGTCCAGTTCTTCCCTGGGCAGAATATGAAGAAGTTTCCAGCCAATATCCAGCGTCTCTTCGATGGTACGGTTCTCATTAGGTCCCTGCGCCACAAATTCCTGTTCAAAACTTTTTCCAAATTCCAGATACTTCTGATCCGTGTCAGACAGCTCATCCTCTCCGATCACGCTTGCCAGGTCTCTTGCCTCTCCCACTCTGGCATAAGAGGAAAACAACTGGTTTGCCACATCCTGATGGTCTTCTCTGGTATACTCAGCTCCAATTCCATCCTTCATGAGACGTGAAAGCGATGGCAGCACATTGATTGGAGGATAAACATTTTTCTGATGCAGGGAACGTTCCAGCACAATCTGCCCTTCCGTAATATATCCCGTCAAATCCGGAATCGGATGAGTAATATCATCATTGGGCATCGTCAGAATAGGAATCTGCGTCACACTTCCCTCCCTGCCTCTCACAATTCCGGCACGCTCATACAGAGCGGCAAATTCACTGTAGAGATATCCCGGATAACCTTTACGGCTGGGAATCTCTCCTTTGGAAGCAGAAATTTCACGCATTGCTTCTGCATAGGAGGTCATATCTGTCAAAATAACCAGGATATGCATGTTTTTCTCAAAAGCAAGGTATTCGGCAGCCGTCAGCGCCATCTTAGGCGCAATCAGACGTTCTGCCACCGGATCATTTGACAAATTCAAAAACATCGTCACATGGGAACTGACGCCGCTTTCTTCAAATCTTCTGCGAAAGAATTCTGCTACGTCATATTTTACGCCCATTGCTGCAAACACAATGCCGAACGCTTCCTCAGATTCTTCTCCAAGAGACGCCTGCTCTACAATCTGTGCCGCAAGCTGGTCATGAGGCAGTCCATTCCCTGAAAAAATTGGAAGCTTCTGCCCCCGAATCAATGTGGCAAGCCCGTCGATTGCCGATATTCCAGTGCGGATATAATTTCTGGGATATTCTCTGGTGCAGGGATTCAAGGGTAATCCATTTACATCCCGTACCACCTCCGGGGCAATCCTGCCCAGACCGTCAATGGGCTCTCCCAGTCCGTTAAACGTACGCCCTAAAATTTCCAGAGAAAGCCCAATCTCCATCGGACGGCCGTTTAATCTGGTATGTGTATTTTTCAAAGACATGTCATCCGTGCTGTCAAAGACCTGAATGACAGCTTTATCTTTATCTACCGCAATAATCCTGCCTTTTTTGCGCCGGTTTTTATCCACCACAAATTCCACCACTTCCTCATAGAAAGCATCCTGTATTCCTTCCAGCACAACCAGAGGACCGCTAATCTCACTTAACCCTAAATATTCAATCGACATTTTTATCCTCCTACGCATTGGTCTCTAGCAGTCCGTGATAGAAAGCGTCGACCATCTGCCGGTATTCTTCAAATTTATACAGTTCTCTGTTTGCCACATCATATTTGATGGATACTATTTTCTCAAAAATATGATTCTCTTTCAGAAGCGCCACTGGCATACCCACATTGACAAGTTCTTTACATTTTTCATATAAATAGAGAATGATTTTCATCATTTCAAGCTGTTTTTCCATTGGCACAAAGGTATCTTCTGCATGGAACGCATTCTGCTGCAAAAATCCCAGACGGATTACCCGTGCAATCTCTAAGACCAGTTTCTGGTCATCCGGAAGCACATCGCTGCCTATCAACTTTACAATCTCATTCAGCCTGCTCTCCGTAGTAAGAATGTTGAGCAGCTCATTCCTGCATGGAATGAATTCATCTCCTACATTTCTCTGATACCAGCCCTCCAAATCTCCCAGATATTCTGTATAGCTGGTAAGCCAGTTGATTGCCGGATAATGCCTTGCATAAGCAAGCGCCTTGTCCAACGCAAGAAAACACCGGACAAAACGCTTGGTATTCTGCGTTACCGGCTCAGAAAAATCTCCTCCCTGAGGAGAGACAGCGCCGATAATGGTGACGCTGCCGTCTGTCCCACCCAGATTCTCCACATATCCGGCACGTTCATAGAATGCAGACAGCCTGGAAGCAAGATATGCCGGAAACCCTTCTTCTGCCGGCATTTCCTCCAGCCTGCCGGAAAGCTCCCGAAGCGCCTCCGCCCAGCGAGAAGTGGAATCCGCCATAATAGCTACGTGATAACCCATATCACGGTAATATTCTGCCAGTGTCAATCCTGTATAAATACTTGCCTCCCTGGCTGCCACAGGCATATTTGAAGTATTGGCAATCAATGTGGTCCGGTCCATCAGAAGATTTCCGGTCTTAGGATCTGTAAGTCTGGAAAATTCTTCCAGGACGTTGGTCATCTCATTGCCGCGCTCACCGCATCCAATGTAAATAATAATATCTGCATCCGACCATTTGGCAATCTGATGCTGAGTCATGGTTTTTCCTGTGCCGAAGCCGCCTGGTATCGCCGCTGTTCCCCCCTTGGCAATGGGAAACAGCGTATCCAGGATACGCTGCCCTGTAATCAGAGGACGGTCTGCCGGATAACGTCTCTGAACCGGACGGGGTATTCGGATAGGCCACTGCTGGGTCATCGTCAATGTCTCTTCTGTGCCATCTGTTTTGCGGATCTTTACCAATGGCTCCTCAATTGTATAATCGCCGTCGTCTGCTGTCCACAGAACAATTCCCTCTGTATTCGGCGGGACCATGACCTTATGCAGGATCGCAGCAGTTTCTGGAACCTCTGCGATAACCATCCCTTCTCTCACCACATCCTGAGGTTTTACCGTAATCCTTGTCTCCCATTTACGCTCCCGGTCCAGCAGATCGACATTGACGCCCCGGGGAATGTATGCGCCATTTTTTTCCCCAATGAGCTGCAGGGGACGTTCTATTCCATCAAATATATTTGAAATAATGCCTGGCGCAAGGGTGACGCTGATTGCCCTTCCCGCACCTTCCACCAATTCTCCCGGCCGCAGCCCGGCAGTCTCTTCAAAAACCTGTATGATTGTCTCGTCCCGCTTCAATCCTATGACTTCTCCCAGCAGACGCCTGTCCCCCACATAGACCATCTCTGACATTTTAAATCCAAGATTCCCTTTGACCGTGATAATGGGGCCGTTGATTCCATATATCTTTCCTGTTACACTCATAGATACGTTTCCTCCTGTTCCAGTCTGGTCAAAAAGGATTCATCAATCAATATATTTTTGGAACGGATAATTGCTCGTACTCCGCCGCCAAAATCTATCTCGCTGAGAGTTAATTCTGCCCCTGTCTCTTTCTCAAGTTCCGCCTTTTTATCTTTATCAGACTCATTGATATATATCATCACCGGCTCATTACCTGCCACCTTCTGAGCCATTTTAATTTTAGCAGTCAGATAGTCCCTGTACTCTGCCGTACTCTGGTATTCTTTCAGCAGTATCTGAACCTCCTGCATCAGCTTTTCTTTCCATTTGCGTTTGCATTCATCCAGATCATGTTTCTGGCGCAGCATTTCACCCGACACTCTGCTGTTCATTTGTCTGCGCAGGTTTCTCTCTTCCATCTTTATTTTATGTTCCATTTCCGCCTGCTTATTTTTCCGAAATTCCTCCAGCTCCTGCTGACAGTCTTCTTCATACTGTGCCTTAATCCGGCTGCTGTTTTCTCTGGCCACCTCCAGAGTGAAATCCCGAAATACTTCCAGCTTTTCCCCGATCTGCATACGTTTCCCTTCTTCCTATAGCTTCAGCCCAATAGCTTCACTGACATAATCTGTAATAAAATTTTCCTTCCTGCCAGTTCCATGACGGTCAGGAATTTCAATCAGCAACGGCTGCCGGCGGTTCAGTTTTACATCGTCAATAAGATCTGGAAATTCTCTTCCAAACTTTTCTGTCAACAGAACAATTCCAATTTCTTTATCCTGAAACGCTGTTTCCAGCGCTTCTTTCAGTTCCTGCCTCTCGTGGACCACAACACCTTCCACTCCTGCCAGACGCATTCCTGTGTAAGTGTCCCTGTTATCACTGATCAGATACATCTTCATAAGAATTCTCCCTACTTTATCCTAAAATGGAAAAAGAAATCAGCAGTCCATAGAGGGCAATAGATTCTGCCAGAGCAACGAAAATCAACGCCTTACCCATAATACTGGAATCCTCACTTAAAGCTCCCAATGCCGCACTGGCAGCACTGGCCACTGCAATGCCTGCACCAATGCAGGACATACCAGTAGACAATGCCGCCGCTATATATCTCCAGCTCTCTGTACTGGAAACTGCCGCCGCGTCTCCCGCCGCCTGCACATCTCCATGAAACATTAAAATATCCGCTGCCAGCAAAGTCCCAAAAAAGAAAAAGACATTGCAGCCTAATGCCGCCTTAAACCCTCCTTCTTTTCTTTTGCTCAGTAAAAAACCTCCCACCGGAATAATCATGCTGCAAAGTAAAATCAACACTAATATTATTTTCGTTACCATGTCCAATCCTCCTATTGATTCCTTTTATTAAACGAGACAAACGGTTTTCCGCTTCCAGAATAAAAACGGCTGAACATCTCATAATATTCCAGACGAAGCACCTGAATGCCCACAATCAGCCCTTCCAGACCCGCTACCAGCAGGTTTCCCAACACAATAATCATCCAGTTGGGGTTTCCTTTCTCCAGACCTGCAAGAGTCATCACCACTCCCATCATACCAGCATGGCTCAGGGCAAATGCCCCCACACGTACAAATGAAATCGTATTGGTAGCATAACTGAGCACTACATCAAATCCTTCTACCAGAGCTTCCACCAGAAACATGATCTTGCTTCCCTCTGGAAAAATGTCACTTTTGCGTTCAAGCAGACCGCTCAGCGGTTCCTTCAAAAGAATTGCCAAAAGAGGCACGCCTACCGCAGCACAAATAAGAACCGTTGCCGGAATTCCATGCCCTGTGATAAAAAGCAGCACGCACAGAACCACAAATCCATAACAGATCAGTCCTGCAATCCCGCTCTGGTGAAACAGCAATCTTCCATATTCCTTTGCCCTGACTGCATTGATAATATTTAAAATCATGGCAAGCAGTATCAGCGCAGCGCCAAACCCAATGGCAAGCATCAATGTCGTCATAATATTGTCCATAGGCTTCATCCATAGCGCTGGCAAAATCTCTTCAAACCCGAACACGCTTCCATATAGAAATCCAAAAACCACGGACCAGATTCCTGCTACTCCCACAATTCCAGCAAGACGCAGGTTTTTGAAACGATACAGCAAAATTCCGCCCACTAAAAGACAAGCCCCCTGCCCTACATCTCCAAACATAATGCCGAACATCAACGTATACGTAACCGCCACAAACAACGTTGGGTCCATTTCATTGTAGGCCGGAAGGCCGTACATTTCCACAAACATTTCAAATGGCTTCAAGATCTTGGGATTCTTTAATCTGGTAGGAGGATTTACAGAACGGTCTCCTTCTTCCTCTTCCCAGTGAATCTTATCATCTTCTGAAATTTCCTGTATCAGCTTGTCCGCGTCGCGGCTGGAAATCCAGCCATACAAAATATAATATTCTCCCTCTCCCTCTTTCGCCTGAGTACAGGCGGCATATTTGCGGATATCAAAATTTCTGCAGTAACTCTCCAGGCTCTCGCAAGCAGACAGAATTTCATCTTCCCGATTCCTGACCAGTTCTACCGTTCTCATCTGCAGAAGCTCTAATTCCTGCTGACACGCCGCAAGTTCTTCTTTCGCCTTTTCACATACCTGCCTGGGAGTTTCTTCAAATTCTTCTGATATCTCAATATCTTCAAAATGGAAGGAAGCATACACGGCTTCTACTTCCTGCAGATGAGTATGAGGCACAAAATATACTCCCCATACATACTCACTGTCATTGTTGCATTCGTAAAACAGTGTATAAGGATTTTTAAAAATATAGCGTTCCAGTTTGTGATAATCCTCCACCCGAATCCTTCCAAACTGATAATCTATAAACTTAAAATGCTTTAGCTTGCTCAGTTCAAAATCAAGCCCAATAAAAGGAGCGATCTCTGCTATCCATTCTTTTAATTTTAAAATCTTTCCCTGCAGCTCCTTCTGCCCGTTATGCAGCTCTTCGATCTGCCCATATACCTCATCTATAATCACCTGCGCCTGCATAGCACGCATTATGACCGTTCCAGGTTTATCTGCCTCCAGATACTGCTTTAATTCCCTTCCCCTTTGGGCTACCTCTTTATATACATTGGTTTCCACAAAAGGACGGATATGTTTCAGACTGCCCAGACTGGTCATAGCGTTCTCAAAATGAATTTCATATTTATTCAGATACAATTTCACTACCCTGTCAATATCTTCTCTCGGTCCGGCAATATGCAGCAGTTTCATCTTCTCAATCAAAGCATCTCTCCTCCCTTTTGGCATCTTATTCCTGCCTTGTCACCTATCCTTCTTACCAGAATTTATACCAGAATCAACTCCCTGATATCCTGCGCCGGAATCTGATAACGTATTCCTTCCAAAGCAGTTGTTAAATTTTGAATCTCCTGTTCTTTTTTATAAAAATAATAATACACCGGCGCCATAGAACAAGGATATTTCCGGCACAGCCTCTGATACATTTTCTCCATCACTTTACGATATGAAATTTCATCCTGTAATCTTACCAAAGCTTCTCTTCCCTTAAAGTATACAGTATTTCCCAGAATCCGCCGGAATTCTTCTATCTGCTCCGCCAGAAGCAATTGACGGAATTCTGTCTGTTTCAGCCTGTAGCAAATTGGAATCAGCATACGCTCAATAACCTGCGGTCCTTGATGAAAAAACTGTTTTGCCCGGTAACACCACATAATATTCATCCAGTCAATCTGGGTGCCAAACACTTCTCTCAAAAGTTTACGCATATGCTTTCCGGAGATATCTTCGATTTCTCTCCATACTCTCTCAAAATAAACTGCATCAATTCTTGGTACGGCTTCTTCAAACTGAATTTGTCCCAAATACAAATCCATGGCTTCGCGCTGCCTCGCATTGGCAAACCGGTACAATTTCTGATAATCTTCTCTTATAGAACGATAGATCAGAGCCTCTACCTGACCCCTGTGCTGAATTTCCTCATGCCCTCCATAAATCTTCCCATAGCTTTCCTGCTCCCGAAGAAAACCTATCGTCTCAGACACTGTTTGAAATTCTGCGATCCTTTCAAAATCTTCCTGCCGAAGCAGACGGCTTCTCATTGCCCTGGTCTTGGTCACCAGCGCACTGTATTCAAACAACCCTCCTGCCATAAGCTACACCTCTGTGATTCTTTCCACAATCTCTCTGGCATACTGATGTAGATTCTTTTGATACATTTCATTAAGCTGAATGATCTTCTGACTGCTCTTCTCTTCTAATTTCTGAATCTGTTCCTTCGCCTGTTCCTCCAGCCTGCTTTTTAAAATGGCAAGCCTGCCTTCCATTTCTGCTTCCAGCTCTGCACTGATTTCCTCCATCTGACGTTTTTTTTCTTCCTGCATTGTCTGTCTGGAAATATTGGCTTTGTCCATCAGCTCTCCAGCCTGTTCCTCTATCTCATACAGTGCCTTGATAACCTCATTCACTGTTTTTCCTCCTCTTTTTTGAAATAAAGCTTACACAACAGCTTCTGCCCGGCTTCCTGCGCATCTGACAAAGCAGATTTCAAATCTTCCACAACCCTAAGCAGCAGATTGAGAATCCGCGGACTTGTAATTTTATAATCCATTTCATTTTCAGAAGGCAGATATGAAATGTTTAATACATAATAATCTCCCTCTATGGCAATCACGTTCTCAATGTCATAATTTTCTAAACACTGCTGACACCAATAACCAGTCAGAAAAATCCCATAAGCAATCCGTTTCATTATCTCAGGAGGAATCTCAGCGCCTGTCTCATTACTTATCTGGAATATACAAGACCTTCCCGGATAATGAAATTGATTTTTTAAATAATTTATATAATATATAAAATTTCGTTTTTCATACATGTAATACTGCAGATACTCCTGCATAAGTTTTTCGCAGAAATCTCTGGTAAATTCACTCTCTACCGGCTCCAGCTCTGTAATAGACGGACTTAAATTCTCTGTCATGATGCCCATTGCCCTGCGGCAAAATTCATCATATCTTTCTTTCTTATCAGCAAGAGTATCCCATAGTGCCTCTACACGCTGATTTAATTTCTCGAGTTCTTTTTCTTCTCTCTGTTTAAAATCCTTTTCCTGTTTTTCGCTCTTGAACTCCACAATTGCTGCCTGAATTGGAACAACAAGATCTTCTACCAGAAAAAATGGCTTTAAAATCAATTTAAAAATCTGGCTGTGGTTTAATACCTCCAGCGTATCTGCCACATTTTTCACCTGGGTCATGGCAATTTTTACTGTATCAGGAGACAGCATATCCACCATTTCGAAAAGTTCTTTTCCAGACATCAACGGCATATCCAGTTCGCTGACCAACACCTCTACTGTATGAGACGTAATATATTCCATAGCCTTTTCTGAATACTCAAAATATTTACAATCCAATATTTCCTGAAAAGGTGCAAGCATTCGTTTGTAATTGGCAATCCACTTGCTGTCATTGTCAACAATCACTACTGTATTCATAACTGCCTCCTTTTTACAAATGTCCACTGTCTTTTCCAATACTTCCCTATATCTGTATACGTTCCATTATAACAGACAATATCAGATTTTACAAAATTTTTTTAAGACTTTGTGCACTACATACAAGCCAGATACATATGATACATTGTAATCAAAATTTTGGAGGATTTAACATGAGTGATTTAGCTGCTACAAACTGTGGATGTGGATGTGAAAACAATAACAACGGAGGATGCAGTTCCATTATCTGGATCATCATCCTGCTTTGCTGCTGCGGCGGCGGCTGCGGCGGTGGATTCTTCGGCGGCAACGGAGATGGCTGCGGCAACAACAGCTGCCTGTGGATCATCTTACTGCTCTTCTGCTGCGGCGGATGGGGCGGCAATGGCTGCGGAAATTCCTTCTGCTAATTTTCAGAACCACCTGCCCTCTGGGCAGGTGGTTTAAAGCGACTGTATTCTTAATCTTATCGGAAAGTTTTCAGCTCCCTCAACACTGAGGAGTTAGGAAAGCTGAAGCAGATCAGCATGGCAAAGTGGGTTTCCCCACTTTGTTCCAGTATTTAAAACGGGGCCTGCCTTGCCAGCCCCGTTTTTTTCATCTTCTTTTGGATTCTCTGCCTTTTCCCTCTTTTTCCCGTTCTTTGTCCTGTTCTCTCTTCTTTCGGATACATTCTTCATCCAATTCATAAACACTGTTGCCATCTATTACTAATTTTCCTTTCATCTTCATCTCCTGAAATAAAAACCGTTCTCAATAGTATATGAAACTTCCATAAAACTGTTGCCGCCTTGCAGAAACGTGTTTGAAAATGATCTGCTCCTGAGTTCGTCTGAAAAATGCTCAAAGCCGCAAACGCTTCCTTAGTCATAATCTTCCTTTTCTTCTCATAAATTAAAATAAAAAAGGTGAAAGCACATGGAATCTATTGATACCTTGATTCAGGACCGGCATCTGCAAATGATAAAGGCTGCCCTTCCCTATCTGGAAACCTCCAGACAACGCACCATGGCAATGATGGTAAAATTCATGGAATTGCAGCGGACAATGGCTTTATTCGAAGCTCCCGGAAATAATCTGCGCATGTGTTCGGAGGATGAGACGCCAGAAGATGCCCCCCTGCAGATGCTGAATGCCATACGGGAATACTGTACCGAAAAAGAACAGGAAATGATTGATAATATGATGACCTTTGTACAAATGTTTTCCACTTATGGAACCTTGTTTACCTAACCAGCGTACTGACCATTATGCAAAGAAAGGAATATTATGAATCCACAAGACTTATTAAACAACCCGCAATTGCAAAACATTTCACCAGAAAAACTTCAGCTTCTGATGAATCTTGCCCAGAATACCTCTCCTTCTGGCGCCAACCCCAAAGATATGGCTGCCTCATTAAAAAGCGCTTCTGACCGTGCCAGCAAAGAAGGCATGGAATTTTCTTCTGGAGAACGCGATCTGATTGTAGAAGTTTTAAAGCAGTCCCTTCCCCCTCAGGAACAGAAAAAAGTAGATATGATGATGCAGCTCATGAAAACGATGAGAAAATAAGTATATCTAAAACTGAAAGAAGCTGCAGTAACACAGCGCCAGGCATAAGATACCGGTAATACTCCATTTCCGGAACACGGTATATCGTATCTGGCTGCTGGCTTACGGCAGCTTCTGTTTTCTCTTATGATACAGCGAATATAAATCCGCTGCCGCAGCTAAGGCGTATCGGCTTCGTCTGTTCCTTCACCGCAGGAGCCTATCAGTAAATCTGTTGCTTTTAAATAATCAATAAATGTCTGTTTGATCATTTCCGCTCGTTCTGCTATATCACTTTCTACAAAATCGTCCTTATTATCAGCGAAAGACAGCAGCTCCTGAATTTTCGTCCCTTCCTTTACTTTTCCAGAATCTGTAGTAAATCCCTGATAATATTTCTTTTTATCTTGAAAACGATAATCAGAGGCTCTGATATTGATTTCCTCTTCTAACAATACCTTGTTCCCGATCGATTCAAGATTATTTTTATCTTTCAATATCTTTTCATGTTCTTGCCTTTTTTTAGGAAAAATATGTTCTATCTGAAATTTAGTATTCAAACTTAACTGTTTCTGTTTTTCATCATGGAATGCCCACCAGGCCAACATTGATTTCGTAATAGGTCTTCCATTTGTAAAGCTATAATTATCTAAAACAGTTCGAACTTGCTCTGCATCAAATTTATAATCCTTAAATTGCACTGGCAGACCATCAATGATATTTATCATCTCTGGATAAACCGGTATCCTCAAAGCATTTACGCCTGGGTGCACAAATGCATATGTCCATATAAATGCAATCATTTTATTCAAGAAATCATAAAAGTTTTCTTCGTCCAGTTCTCCATTCTCATTTCTATTTTTCAAAAAATATACGCTTACCAGGTAAGTCCACATTCCATTTGGCGCATATCGCAGAACAAAAAGTTTTCTAAGGATTCTATCAGAAAATGCGTCTCCCTGATATACTACATCACTCCAAAAAGCTGCCAAATTCTCTAAATTTTTTAGCGTCTCTTCTCTTCTCAATAAGCTGTATTTATCCTTTTCATAAAATTTTCTCAATGCTTCTGTTGTAGTTTTCCGATTCCGTTGTTTCGCCCTTTCATAATACATATATCTCGTAAATAACTCATCCATAGGAGAACCTGACGTTGCCCGGAAAATCTTATCACTCAACTCTTCAAGCGTTTTCCAACGGCTGATAAACTCATCCTTTTTGTTCCGATCCGAATAAAACTTATAAAACTGTGCTTTAAAAATATCTGTATCCGATAAAGGTTTTCCTCTGTCGTTGAGCGTCGAAAAAATTCTTAACGCCGTATCTTGTGATTCCGCTTCGATCGGCAGCAAAATACAATTTTTCAAGATCCGTGTCGGTAAATATGCAAAATATGAGGGATAATCGAACAAAAATTCATTGATCTTATTCAAGAAAAACCGATATGTTTTTGCATATCTGCTTTTATTGTTGTTTGACACCTCTCCCGTTCTTAAAATCGATAAAAATTCCTCTTTATCATCATCTGTCGATACTTCTGAATCAATTTTTAACTTATTCTTGTCTGGTTTTCCAAATTCATCCGTTTTCCAAATACATCTTGCAATATCGTCTCTTGTACTTATGGAATTTTCATCTTGCATATTCGTGAATTTAGAATAAAATGCACGTAACAACAACATCAATGTTGTTAATCTCTGTTGTCCATCTATAATCTCTAATTTACTCTGATTTTTATAAGTAACTATCGCCCCCAGAAAATATTCATCATTGTCGCTGTCAAATCTTGAATAATCATTTTCTGGAAAGGCAAATGAAAAAATATCATCCCATAATGTCTGGCACTCTATTTCTCCCCATGCATAAGGTCTTTGATAGTCCGGAATCAAAAAATCCGATTTTTTATTTTCAAAAAGTTCTTTGATTGTTTGCTGGTCTATATTTAACTTTGACATTATACTCTCCTTTGTAACAATACAATTCTTATGTGCTGCTAACTGCAATTAACTTTACTTTTTTATGTTTATTTCTGCAAACATTTTTTTCTTATCTAAAAATTTTCTAGCCGCCATTTGATCTTCTAAAACTGAATCATTTATCCCCCCCTCTTTTTTATCTGATAATCCTTTTGACATGGAAATCTTAACTTTTTCTTTGATGTCTCTTTGTCGTGCACTTTTTTGCAATTGTTCTTTTAGTCTACGCGTTTCAGTGGTTAACGACGGATATATTGTGGATTCACTTATTCCCAATAACTTTAATTCTTCTTTTAAGCTTTCTATAGAATCTGTACTGATTTGAAGCTCTTTTATTGTAAAACTACGGTTAGCGTTTATATCTTCCTCTTCAAAATAAAGAATAAAATCTCCCTTTTGATTGCGTATTCTCTCTGATAATACACACCCATTTACGAGAATCATGGGATTCAATTTCTTTTTTTGTCCGTCTTCTTCATTATAAAATTTCTCCAATTCATCATTAATTAGGTATCCAGCATTTGATTTCTCAGCATATATTAAATAAATAACCGGCTCATTTCCATCATTTTTTTTAACTTCTTCTAAAGCAAAGTATAGTGCAACCAACGGATTCTGTGTAACATCAAGAACCCGCGTTGGGAATCCATAGTGTTGCAAAATATTAATTATGCTTATCAGGTCATGAAAGGCAATATCTTTAAAATAATCATAATTTTTTTCAATAAATTTATATATTGTATTAAGTTCCTCATGCTTATCAGAATAAAAAGAAATATCAGGATAGCTCTTTCTTTCCCGATAAAACGTCGGCAATAACGTCCATCCTGCTTTTATTCCATTTTTTTGGCCTCGATAGTAAATTTGTTCATTTGAAACTACCGATTTAAATTCCATAATTTCTTTGAGTAATTCTGAAATTGAGTGTATCTTATCCATAGATTAGTTCTCTTTCATCTGCTGCAAAAATAGGTCTTTAATTTCATACTCCGTAAGTCCTATTTCTTTCATTAACTTTATTACTTCCATTGGTGACATATTATCAATAGTGTCCTGACCTTGTATAAATTGAATCAATTCAACAAATCCATTCCAAAGTTCAAGATATTCATCGCTAATTTCAACTTCAGAATATTTGTTATATATTTGTGTTATCTTTTTTTCAAAATCGTCATTCGTTTTTCTTGTATCAACGCCTTTAAACATAATAGTTCCCTCTCTTTTCATTAAGCTCCCCCTATCTTGAGGGAATCTGCACGCTTTAGCGTGACAAAGCCTCTCCTATAAGAGAACAAACTGACGCAGGTAATGTTTCCACTGCCTGCCTCAGTTCTCGTTACACCTTAAAATATTTCCAGGCGCTTATTCTCTTATGAGAGTCTCTCCGCTTATTTCGCAACAATATTGATAATCCGTCCCGGAACATAAATTTCTTTTATGATATTCCCGGTAAGCTTCGCTCCAAGCGCTTCCTTGCCTGCCGCAACGGCCGTATCCTTATCCACATCTACCGGAACCGTCACCGTCGCCCTGGTCTTTCCATTGATCTGAACCGCAATCTCAACGGTATTTTCTATCGTCTTTGCCTCATCATATTCCGGCCACGCATTTTGATAAATCCTCTTCTCATAACCGCAGACGCTCCAGAGTTCTTCTGTGATATGGGGCGCTACCGGATTTAAGAGCAAGAGAAACGTCTTAAATTCTGCACGATTGATGTTCCCAGCCTTAGAGAAATCATTTAACATAGACATCATTGCCGCAATGGCCGTATTATATTTTAAATTCTCATAGTCAGAACTTACTTTCTTAATTAACTGATGCATCTTTGTCTCAAACTCCTGGCTGTAACTGTCGCCATCTACAAGAATATCCTGAAGTTTCCAGACACGCTCTAAAAATCTCCGGCAGCCTTTCACACCATTTTCTGACCAGGAAGCGCTCAAATCAAATGCTCCGATAAACATCTCATAGGTACGCAGGGTATCCGCACCGTAATCCATGACAATATCGTCAGGATTTACCACATTTCCACGGGACTTGGACATTTTTTCGCCATTCTCTCCCAGAATCATACCGTGAGAGGTGCGCTTCTGATATGGTTCCGGTGTTGGTACCACCCCCTGGTCATACAAGAACTTATGCCAGAACCTGGAATACAAAAGATGCAGCGTGGTGTGCTCCATACCGCCATTATACCAATCCACAGGAAGCCAGTATTTCAGAGCTTCTTCACTGGCCAGCGCCTGGTTATTCTTGGGATCTGTATAGCGCAGGAAATACCAGGAGGAACCTGCCCACTGGGGCATAGTGTCAGTTTCCCGCTTTGCCGGGCCGCCGCAGCACGGACAAGTCGTATTCACCCAGTCTGTCATAGCTGCCAGGGGAGATTCCCCATTATCTGTGGGCATATAACTGTCCACTTCCGGCAGCTGTAAGGGAAGTTCACTGTCCGGCAGCGCCACATATCCGCATTTTTCACAATTTACAATCGGAATTGGTTCTCCCCAGTAACGCTGCCGTGAGAACACCCAGTCGCGCAGCTTAAAATTGGTTTTGCCTTTTCCAATCTTCTTTTCCTCTAAGAAAGCAATGATTTTTTTCTTCGCCTCTGCCACCTCAAGCCCATCCAAAAATCCCGAATTTACCAGTTTGCCGGTAGCAACATCGGTATAGGCTTCTTTCTGCACGTCTTCTCCGCCTGCCACAACTTCTATAATGGGGAGATTGAACTTTTTGGCAAATTCCCAGTCACGGGTGTCGTGCGCCGGAACCGCCATGATAGCTCCTGTTCCATAACTCATCAGTACATAGTCGGACACCCAGATTGGGATTTCCTTATCATTCACAGGGTCAATGGCTTTTAAACCGTCAATCTCCACACCTGTCTTCTCCTTGGCAAGCTCAGAGCGCTCAAAATCAGACTTCCTTGCCGCCTGTTCCCGGTAAGCGAGGACTTCTTCCCAGTTCTTAATTTCCCCCTTATATTTATCAAGTACTGGATGTTCTGGAGATACAACCATATAAGTTGCGCCAAACAATGTATCTGGCCTTGTGGTATAAACAGTAAGTTTCTCCTCCTTGCCCGCAATCTGAAAATCAACCTCTGCCCCCTGGCTCTTTCCAATCCAGTTCTTTTGGGAAACCTTCACCCGTTCAATATAATCCACATCATTCAGCCCTTCTAAGAGCTTGTCTGCATACTCCGTAATTTTCAGCATCCACTGGCTCTTTACCTTACGGACCACTGGCGCTCCGCACCGTTCACAGACGCCATTTACCACTTCTTCATTGGCAAGCCCCACTTTGCAGGAAGTACACCAGTTAATGGGCATCTCTGTTTTATACGCCAGTCCTTCTTTAAATAATTTCAGGAAAATCCACTGCGTCCAATGGTAATATTCCGGGTCTGTGGTATTCACTTCCCGGTCCCAGTCAAAAGAATATCCTAAAGCATGGAGCTGGTTTTTAAAACGTTCCACATTATTTTCCGTCACCACCTTAGGATGGATCTTGTTCTTGATGGCATAATTCTCTGTCGGAAGCCCAAATGCATCCCATCCCATAGGATAAAGTACGTTATATCCCTGCATTCTTCTCTTTCTTGCCACAATGTCCAACGCCGTATAAGGCCTCGGATGCCCTACATGGAGTCCCTGCCCTGACGGATAGGGAAATTCTACCAATGCATAATATTTAGGCTTTGAATAATCATCCGTTGCGGCAAACGCCTTCTCGTCATCCCAAACCTTCTGCCATTTCTCTTCTAATACTCTGTGATTATATGGTGCTGCCATTTTTTCCTCCATTCTATGCGGTTCCTCCCCACTTCAAAAATCAATGCGGAACCACGAAATACATTCTTTTAAAATTCTATCACACAGAGGGTTTTTGTCAAGTTTATTTCTCTTGAGTTTCCTTATTTTTTATATGTCGGTTTTTATAATGTTAAAAGGCTCTTCCGCATTTCTTTGGAAAATTTCTCCACTTTCTCCAATAAAAACAGCGCCATGTCGAAAAAAGACGAAAAAGCGGTATTGAAAAAATCACAAAAAAGTATTATAACTAAATATGGATTCAATAATTTTTATGAATGGAGGCAAAATGCAACATGAAACAGCGAAAAATTCCTTTTTTTCTCTTACTATTTATTGGCATATTAAGTTTTTATTTCATGGCAGGTACAATATCTCCCGTCAAGATAACAGCGGCGCCAAAAAATTCTATCCAAATTACCAACAAACCAAAAAAACCATTGCTTGTAGGCTCACGCCTTAAACTTCAGGTAAAAATCTTACCCAAAAAATCAGCATCCCAAAAAATAATCTGGTCTTCCAGCAGGGAAAAAATTGCAACCATCTCCTCAAACGGTCTGATCAGAGTACATAAAGAAGGCACAACCAAAATCACTGCTTCTATAGAAGGTACAAGCAAAAAAACCTCTTTTAAGCTGCGCACTAAAAAACAGGTGAAATTAAAAAAGATTTCAATCAGCGGAAAAAAAGAAGCATACGTTGGTGATTCCATACAACTGGCAGCGTCATTTTCTCCGAATAAGACAACAGACCGGGATATCAAGTGGAAATCCAGCAATAAAAAAATTGCATCTGTAGATGACGACGGAACGGTAACCGCCAAAAAAGAAGGTAAAGTTACTATTTCAGTATCCGAAAAAAACAGCAAAAAAAAGGCAAAGTATAAAATCTCTGTACGAAATATACCTGTCACCGCCATTAATTTTGCAAACAACACCCCGCAGTCCATAGAAACTGGATCAAAAACCAGATTTTCTGTACATTTTACTCCCTGGAACGCAACCGATCAGCGTATCAAATGGCGCTCCAGCAACACCTCAGCAGCTACCGTGGATAACAATGGCACCGTCACCGCCCTTCGTCCTATTGAAAAGGTTACAATCACCGCTACATCCATAGACAACAAAAATATAAGCTGCTCACTGACTATAAAAATCACTGCTACCAATGGTTTTATCAAAAAATCCACATTGGACGACCTGGATCTGACAACCATAGACAAAGTAATGTTTGTTGCTCATCCAGACGATGAAACACTCTGGGGCGGCGCCCATTTATTGCAAGATGAATACCTGGTAGTCTGCATGACGCATGGCTGGAACAAAGCCAGAAAAAGCGCATTTATTGACACCATGAAAAAATCTAATGACAAATATATCATATTGAGCTATCCAGATGCCAGAGTACAGTTTTCCAATGGTTCTTATGAGACGGATATGCTCACCACCTGCCGTAATGCCTGGCAAAAGGATGTCGAGACCGTTCTCTCCTACAAAAAATGGGAACAGGTGATCACTCATAATCCTACAGGAGAATATGGAAAATACCATCACCAGCAAGTTTCTAAAGCTGTGACCAGCGGCTTTAACAAATATTACAGAAACGGCAGTTCAGAGCTTTGGTACTTCGGACGTTATTATGGAAAAGACAATATTCCAGGGGAACAAATTGATCCTAAACTTTTAACCATTAAAAACAAAATGGTTCAGCGCTATTACGCAACTGCCAGTGGAGCGATCAATGCATTTGGGCATATGATACCTTATGAAAATTGGATTTTAGCCACCGACTGGAATGACAGCAATGCCAAATAAATTCTTTGCTGCGCCGGATGTTTATTGCAAAGCAATAAAATTCCTCTTACATCCGTGCTCATTCTGCCCTGAGGGCTTTTTATTCCATAGGAAGACACTTTTATGTTTTAGCACGACAAAGTATTTCCTATAGAACAAAAAAACTGTCAACAGAGAAAACATAACAAATAATGTTTATCTCCGTTGGCAGTTTTTTTAAATTTATCCCCGGCTTTTCACTTTTCAGGCTTATTCTTCTCTCACAAATTTTCCTCAATGCAATACAATAAAGATAACAGAACTTTTCAGGAGAATTTCATGTCAAATTCAAATGTAAACAAAGCTTATGAAAATCCGGGCCTCCACTTTCTGGAAACAGCCCTTCACTATATGCCTGCCGCCTATGCAGAACTTTCCGGCAATCCCGGAAACAGTGAAATAACCGGCATCGTTCGTTTTTATCCTGTAAACGGCGGCGTACTGGTTAATGCAGAAATCTACGGACTTCCCACATCTGCTGAATCCTGCAGATCTGATATATTTGGCTTCCATATTCATGAAGGCAATTCCTGTACGGGAACAGAAAGCGACCCTTACGCAAATACAGGCGGACATTACAATCCTTCTGACTGTCCTCACCCCGCACATAGGGGAGATATGCCGCCTCTATTTGGAAACAATGGCTCCGCCTGGATGATGTATTTTACAGATCGTTTTACCATTTTAGATTTGATCGGCAAAACGATTATTATTCACAGCAGCCCGGATGATTTCACTACACAGCCTTCCGGAAATTCAGGCGCTAAGATTGCCTGCGGCACTATTGTTTCTGTAACCTGAACGTGAATGCTGAAAGGGGCTGCCGCACTATATAAATTACAAAGCATAAATATGTTCAAAAAGTTTATATTGCAAATGAAGATATTAGACAGCCCCTTTTTATTTATTGCTGTTTACTGCATTTCCTCCAGCTGAAACTTGCCGATCATATCATTCAATTCTGCCGCCTGAGCTGACAACTCCTGGCTGGTTGCAGAACTCTGTTCTGCCGCCGCCGAATTGGTCTGTACCACCTCTGAAATAACCTCAATGGTTTCATTGATTTGCTGCATGGAGGCATTCTGCTCATTAGAATTCTCGGCAACTGCTTCCACAGCCTTTACAATTCCATCCATGCCATCAATAACCTTCTGCAGGGCCTGTGCCATCTCATCTGCAATTCGGTTGCCGCTCTCCACCTCATGTAACGCCGCTTCAATCAGCTTCCTGGTTGTTTCTACGGAATCTGTACATTGTGTTGCCAGATGGCCAATTTCACCTGCTACCACTGCAAATCCTCGTCCTGCCTCTCCTGCTCTTGCCGCTTCTATGGATGCATTCAGTGACAGCAAATTAGTCTGATCAGCTATTTCTTCTATCGTCTGAATAATATTGGCAATCTGCATGGAAGCATCACTGATCTTTTCCATGGCTCTTGTCATTTCCGAGATATAAGCGCTGCTGGAATCTGCCTGTTTTCCAATATCCATTGCTTTCTGGCTGGTAGAAACAGCATTTTCTGTGTTCCTTTGAACCTGATTCGCAACGTCATTTGCTGTGGCCAGAAGCTCTTCTACAGAAGCCGCCTGGTCTGTAGCTCCTTCTGCAAGAGACTGAGCGCTTTCTGCCAATTGAGAGGAACCCAGACCGACCTGGTCCGCCGAATCTTTAATATGATTGAGTGTCTCGCTGAGAGAACGTTTTATACCACGAACTGCTTCCAATATCCCTTTGAAGTCTCCCACATAAGATTCTCTTGCCCTGGAATAGACACTGAAATTATTATTGCTCATCTCTCCCAAGATATAATCCACATCTCCGATAATTGTCTGCATATCCGTCACAATATTCTGTGTGGCATTTGCCAGAACCAACGTCTCATCTCTGGAAGACACCTGAGGTACCTCTGTGTGCAAATCTCCCTTTGCCAAATCTGTCAGACGCTGGGCGCACTGCTGAATTGGGGTCCCGATATTATCAGCAAGCTTTCTCACCATGAAAACTGCTACAGCAATGGACACAATTACAATTAAAATCGTAATGATTACACCTGCTACTGTCTCTTTGTTAAAATCAGAAACAGGCGCGGTAATGGCAATGCTCCAGTTATTGCTGTTTTCTACAGGCGTATAAGCCATAATCTTTTTCACTCCGCCATAGCGGTAAGTTCCAAATCCTGATTCACCGTTAAGCATTTTCTGCTCCAGCTTTGCCAGCGCCTTTAATGCAGAATCTTTTTTTGCTGCTTCAATGCTGTTGTCTTTGCTTTTAACCAGAGCATCATTCTCATGAGCAATAACATTTCCCACGCCGTCCATCATATATGCAGAACCATTTTCACTCACATTGATTGCCATCATAATATCATTAAGAAAATTTTCTTCTGGTATCAGATAAACAACTCCCACTACTTCTGTTCCATAGTTACCATCTTTCCACAGCGGAGCCGCAATTCTAATCTCAATGGAAGACTGATCCTCACTGATAATTGGTTCTGTTACATAAGTCTGCCCCTGCATGGCAGCCTGAAAATAAGCTGTATCAGCAAATATTTCCCCTGAAAAAATACTGGCGCCTGAACTGTCAAGAATATCTCCTGCCAGCAGACCATTCACTTTTACACGTTCATCTATAATCGCTTTCTTTTCAGCTGTCTCTGCTTTATCATTGGCAAGACGTGCTGTCATTCCTAAATCAGCAGCAATATTTTTATAGGAAGTAATTTCCCATTCCACCCGCTCTGCTGTCACACATGCCGTCGCATTCATATTTCTTTCCAGGGTTGAGTTGGTGCTGTGACTATTCAGCACGCTGGAAATAATCCCCAAAAGCGACAAAGAGACAATTACCAGAGCCAATACGGACACGGTAATCTTACCTTTGATAGTCTCATGATAAAAACGCTTCAGTTCCTGTATCCCCTTTTTTTTCTTTATACTTTCCGGTCCCTGCTTCCTGGCTTTCTTACTTATCTTCTTCATTTAACAACTTCCACCCTTCTTTACCCAGTGTCTGATTGAGATCCGATAATATTTTGCAGAATAACTGCCTGAATATCAATCCTGGTACCCTATTTTGCAATAGCATATGTGAACAAATCCGGTACAGCAAATATCATTGGATTTGCTGTACCGGTCAGGCTTCTCAAATAACCATTGTATTAATCCTCATTTTTGTCCAGCTTATTGCTTCTTGCCGCCACCTCTTTTTCCTGAATATCAGAAGGTGTCTGTTCATAGCGTGCAAACTCATAGGAAAACAGTCCGCTTCCTCCGGTCATGGAACGGAGATCTGTCATATAGCCATAAATCTCCATATAAGGCACGTCAGCCGTAATTTCCGTCTTTCCGGTTTCCACTGGATTCATTCCCAGCACACGTCCCCGGCGTTTATTTAAATCTCCCATTACATCGCCCGTAAATTTATCAGGCACCACCACTTTCATATTTGCAATGGGTTCTAACAATACTGGAGAAGCCTCCATGATTCCTTTCTTAAATGCCTGGATTGTTGCCATCTTAAATGCCATTTCAGATGAATCTACCGGATGATAAGAACCATCGTAAAGCACGGCCTTTACACCCATAACCGGATATGCTGCCATAGGTCCTTTCAGCACAGATTCCTGCAGTCCCTTTTCCACTGCCGGGAAATAATTCTTAGGCACGGCGCCTCCCACTACCTGCTGTTCAAATACAAACGCGGTATCCAGATCACCGCTTGGCTCAAAGGTCATTTTTACATGGCCATACTGCCCATGCCCGCCAGACTGCTTCTTATATTTATATTCCACGTCTGATTTCTTGCGGATCGTTTCCCGGAAAGCAATTTTGGGACGGCTAAGTTCAATTTCTACCTTATAGCGCTCTGCAAGCTTGCTGACCACCACTTCCAGATGCTGGTCTCCAATACCATAAATCAGTGTCTGTCCGTTAGCACTGTCATTTTCTGTTTTCAGGGTCAAATCCTCCTGCATCAGTTTCTGCAGCGCCTGGGAAATCTTGTCTTCATCACCTTTTTTCTTTGCCTTGTAGCGCATATATGTATAAGGTGTGGAAATCTGCGTCTTTCCATACATTACCGGAGCTGCTTTGGTTGACAGTGTATCTCTTGTAGTTGACTTGGTAAGTTTTGCCAGAGCGCCCAAATCTCCTGCATGAAGCTCTGGTACCTCCATGGATTTATTTCCCTGCATTACATAAATCTTGCCAATCTTAGTCTCCATATCCTTTTCTGCATTGTATAATACATCATCCGTTTTAAGAACACCGGAATTTACTTTAATCAGAGAATACTTTCCGATAAACGGATCAGCGATCGTCTTATAAACATAAACGCTCTTGGGTTTCGCAATGTCATAATCTCCGTCAAAAACTTCATTCGTCTTCATATTTACGCCCTTACAGGGACGTTTCTCCGGGCTTGGCAGATATTTGAGGATATCATCAAGCAAAGTATAAACACCCTGTACGAGAGTGCTGGACCCCATAGAAACAGGAACAATACTGCCGTCCACAACATTTGTACGCAGCGCCGAACGGATTTCAAATTCTGAAAATTCTTCACCTGCAAAATAACGGTCCATAAACTCTTCACTGGTCTCAGCAACTGCTTCCATCAATGCCTCCCGGCACAGCTCCAGATTTGCCTGGGAATAGTCTGGTATCTCCGTCTCCACAACTTCGCCTTTCTCGTTCCAGCGGTTTCCTGTCTGAGCCACAACATTGACATATCCCACAAATTTCTCATTCTCACGAATTGGAAGATGAAAAGGAGCAATTCTCTTGCCATACATTTCCTGAAGATCTGCCACAACCTGGCGGAAACTTGCATTGTCATCATCCATCTCTGTCACATAAACCATACGGGGAATCTTATATTTCTCACAGATTTCCCACGCTTTCTGAGTTCCCACCTGGATTCCGCTCTTACCAGACACTACAATAATGGCTGCGTCTGCCACGCTGACCGCTTCCTCCACTTCTCCTACAAAGCCGAAATATCCTGGCGTATCCAGTATATTGATCTTAGTATCTTCCCAAATTACAGGTACCACTGCTGTATTAATAGAAAAAAGACGTTTGGTCTCTTCTTTGTCATAATCACTGATGGTATTACCGTCATTAACTTTCCCCATACGTTTGGTAATACCAGACAAATATGCCATTGCTTCCACCAATGTCGTCTTACCGCTGCCGCCATGTCCCAAAAGAACAACGTTTCTTATTTTGTCAGTTGTATACACATTCATAATGCCATCCTCCAATACAAGTTTATTCGATGTTTATATTCTACTAAAAATCAGAAAATTTTACAACCTTTTTATTCATTTTTTACAAACCTTTTTATTCCTCTTCCCGTTTTCCCCATTTGATATTTAAGAATGCTGACAGTTGACTTTTCTGCATTTTTCCCTTACGATAAGTAAAGACAAGTACACAGCGTACTTAATTACATATTCAGGAGGACGTTATGAAACCTGAAAAAATTGGTTTTATCGGCCTTGGTCTCATTGGAGGTTCCATCGCCAAAACAATTCACCGAATCCACCCACAGATTACATTGATTGCATACGATATAGACACAGACGCATTGAAGCTTGCCGTTAAAGAACAGGTGATTTCTGAGGGGTTTGAGGAACTATCTGAAGATTTCGCAAAATGCAGGTACATTTTTTTATGTGCGCCCGTACAGAAAAATTCCGAATTTCTCACAAAACTTTCTGCTTTTGCAGGTGAAGACTGCATCATTACAGATGTTGGCAGCGTAAAAACTTCCATCCACCGTGAAATTTCCCGGACTCGGATTTCTCCCTACTTTATTGGAGGCCACCCAATGACAGGCTCCGAAAAAAGCGGTTACGAACATGCAACTTCCTATCTTTTGGAGAATGCATATTATATTCTTACTCCATCTCCTGACACACGGACAGAAACCGTACAGAAATTTCAGGAATTCATCGCCTCTCTTGGCGCCATTACTATGGTCATGGACTATGAAGAACATGATTTTATCACTGCCTCGATCAGTCACCTGCCTCATATTCTGGCTTCCAGTCTGGTGAATCTGGTAAAAGATATTGACAATGACACGGAAACCATGAAGCATGTGGCAGCCGGAGGTTTCAAAGACATCACCAGAATTGCTTCCTCATCTCCTGTTATGTGGCAGCAAATCTGCCTTACCAATCAGGAACAGATCATAAAACTAATCAATCTGTTCATTCATTCGCTTGAAAATACGAGAGACCGAATTTCTTCTGGCCGCGGCCAGGAGCTGTTTGATTTCTTCCTGACTGCCAAAGATTATCGGGACTCCATTACCATCACTACTTCTGGTTCGCTCCCAAAGGTGTTTGAAATTTACTGCGATATGATCGATGAGACAGGAGGGATCGCTGCGCTTGCAACCATTCTCTCCCAACAGAATATCAGCATTAAAAATATTGGAATTATTCATAACCGGGAATTTGAGGACGGCGTACTGCATATAGAGTTTTATGATGAAAAAACAAGAAACAAGGCAGTAAAGTTACTGCGTGACTGCCAATACACAGTATATGAACGATAAGGAATTGAGGTAACTGCTATGAAAATTACAAACAACTATACTTTTCACGGGGAATTATCTGTTCCTGGTGACAAATCCATTTCTCATAGAGGTATTATGTTCGGCGCCATCTCCAATGGCATGACAGAAATTACCAACTTCCTGCAGGGCGCAGACTGTCTCTCAACCATTTCCTGCTTTCAGAAACTTGGAGTCTCTATTGAAAACACTGGTTCCAGCGTTCTGATTCGTGGAAATGGCCTCCATGGTCTGTCAGCTCCTTCCCAGGTGTTGAATGTCGGAAACAGCGGAACCACTACCCGGCTGATTTCCGGAATTCTGGCCGGACAATCTTTTGAAACCACACTGGACGGCGACCATTCTATCAGGAAGCGTCCTATGAGACGCATTTTTACACCACTATCGCAGATGGGTGCAGAATTCCAGTGCTGGGACAGAGATTCTTTCCCTGCCAGCCGAAAGCCTTCCGATTCCGGTTGTGCTCCTTTTACCATACATGGCAAATGTCTGCAAGGCATACATTATCAATCTCCAGTTGCCTCCGCACAGGTAAAATCCTCTGTCCTGCTGGCAGGGCTGTATGCTGACAGCAAAACCAGCGTAACGGAACCTGTGTTATCCAGAAACCACACAGAACTGATGCTGTCTGCTTTCGGAGCCCAGTTAACATCTGCCGGCACCACTGTTTCCATAGAACCAGAACCCATACTGCATGGTCAAAAGATACAGGTGCCAGGAGATATTTCTTCTGCAGCATATTTTATTGCTCTGGGGCTCATCACTCCTCATTCAGAAATTCTAATTCAAAATACAGGTATTAACCCCACCCGCAGCGGTATCCTCACCGTAGCTCTTTCTATGGGCGGAAATGTGAAATTATTAAATGAACGACTCATTTCAGGAGAGCCGGTAGCAGATATTCTGGTAAAAAGCAGCAGTCTCCATGGCACAACAATAGGAGGAAACCTGATTCCCACTCTTATTGACGAAATTCCTGTCATTGCGGTGATGGCAGCATTTGCAGAAGGAAAAACCGTCATCCAGAACGCTGAGGAACTGAAAGTGAAGGAATCAGACCGAATTGCGGTAGTTACTGAAAACTTAAGAGCAATGGGAGGCTCTATTGTACCAACCGAAGATGGCATGATAATTGAAGGCGGAAAACCACTGCACAGCGCTCATATCCATACCTGTCAGGACCACCGGATTGCCATGGCCTTTACGGTAGCAGGACTGAATGCTTCTGGTGAAACCACTCTGGATGACAAAAACTGCGCTGACATCTCTTATCCATCCTTTTATAATGATATTCTCTGCCTCGCAAAATAGTCCATATTTTGTTTTTTGCAGTGAAGCCGCAGAATCATTTTCCTTGCAGCAGTGCGATAATTGTTTTTACCATAGCGAAGCTGCCGTACTCAAATATTCATTCCAAAGCTCTTGCAGTAAAGCAACAAAACAATATGCACAAAAATCATCTTAAAAATCTAGTTTTACAAGATAATTTTTGTGCATATTATTTTGCTCTGTAAGGTAAACCTTTTAACAGGTGCATATATTCGTGCGACTGCCAGACCTCAGGAGATCCAACAGTCAATGTAAAATACAAATATACCGCTGGCTATTGCCATCTGCTCTCTTTTATTATTCTTCCGTATTCTTCACATCCTCCATATCTTGAGGCAATTTTTCTTCCTGTTCTTTTATTTTCTGTACTTCCAATTCTTCCACTGGTTTCCACGCCTGCCCAAATTTCACATCACGGAAAAGTTCTGTCAAACCAGTAATCTGTTTCAAACGCAGAATTTCATCCCGGCTCATTCCCATGTGTTTGGAAATCCAAGCATCTGATCTGCCAATCGTGTGCAGTTCTTTTACAATATTACTCATCAAATCCACATCATGGCTGCCTCTTGCCCGATTATGCCTTATGGTACTTGCCATACGGTTTGAAAGGGGTTTATCAATGACTGTCACCGGAAGCTTTCCATTTTCCCGCTGGTAAATATCTTTATGATCCAGCATAATCCGATAACGATGAAAACCATCCACAATCACATAGACATCCTGTGCCTTTGAATAATAGCAGACAATTGGCATGGTATAACCATCTTCTTTGATACTGTCATATAACAGCCGCATTTCCGGCGGTGCAACTGCATTGGGATTATATGTATTTGGTACTATCTTTTCTACAGGCACCGAAATCACCTGATATGCAGGGCTTTTGTATACAATATCATTCATTTACAAATCCTCCGTACTTCTTTCGTATAAGATCAATCTGCTCCTGCTCTTTTCTGGACATGCCAAACCCCATAAACCTGCAGATATGATCATTTTTCAAAATACAGTAACACATTCTCTTCCAGCTCGGAATATCCTTGGTAGATTTAATGTCATCTGTATGATCTGGTATTTTTCCTACAAATATCACTCTGGCATTCTTATTGATTGTATAATTTGAAATCCCATTCCGCTGAATCTTATATCCATGATCCAACAGTTCCTGAATCGTTTCTTCTGGCAGTCCTCCCCCTGTCTCATGCCAAAATTTAATAGAGGTTCGGAATTTCTTGACATAATTATTCCGAATCCGTACAGGAAGTGTATCCAGAAGAAATTTCGTATAGGACTCCCAGGTATGCCCTTCAGGCAAAGAAATATTCCGATATCCCATGGCTTTTGTGCGGGCATAAACGGAAGTAAAATTTGCTCCCCGCACCCTTCCTACCAATTTTGTCCACATTTCAGGATCAATCACCCGATAAAGATTTAGGCTGTCCTTGGCATATTCATTAAACGGAGACGCCACCCGCATCTGACTGGGGGTTAACCCTGCTTTATAGTACAAATCATATAATTTATTATATTCATACCCAAACTTATAATATGCCGCCCAGACATCGTTATTTGTCCAATCATAAAGAGGAGATGCACACCACACATCTTTAAACTGTTTAGTGATCCAGCATTCCCCTTCATAACCATATTTTTTATGTAAAAATCCACTGTAACGCTGTAAAGACTCTTCCGCCCTCATTCCCAGCAGACAAACCGTCTTGCCCCTTCTGTGCTGCTCTTTATAAAACCTGCTGAACTGTTTTGCCAGGTCCTCCTGAGGCATTTTATAACGATAATGATGAAATGGATTCTTCAAATTAATAATATACGGATGATTGGGCATAGGGCGTACCCAGATATCCCGTTTCGTATCATCCCAGGGATACCAGTACATTTCATAACTGCTCAGCGATGTCCTCGCCGCCATAGGAAGGCATACCCAATACAAATCCATTTCCCCTTCCAGATTCTGAAAAATCCTTTCTACATATTCTGTTGTCATGCTGTATTGTGCTTCAAAATCCTGATGAAACAAACCAACCATGCGATTTGGATAATACTCCCGCTTAAAATCCAGCAGCAAATTCAACAGCAATCCACTGTCTTTTCCACCACTGAAAGAAACATAGATATTCTCAAATTCCTGAAACAAAAAATGAAAACGCCTTTGAAGCGCTTCATATACATTTTCTTCCTGGTATTGTCGTACCATTCTGTAATATCACCTTCTTGTCTTCTGTATTCTGTCAACTAAATTTGCCGCTATCATTTATTATACTACTTCTATGTTTCTACCTCAATAAATTTTTTCCATTTTTTTCCAATTAATTTCCTTATATTACCAAACCGCCTGCCAATCACCTTTCAATTGAAAGAATAAAAATTCTCAAATAAAAAAACCGATCCTACAAATTACTGTAAGACCGGTTTTTTTGAAACTGCCGAAAGTTGCCGAACGAATAATTTCATTCCTTTTCAGCTGCCACAGGATGGCGAATCACTGTCTTTAGGTTCTCTGCCCTGCATCTGCGCACATCGCTCAAATAAATCTCATGATGGCGACGGGAGCCTTCCATATCCAGCAGATACCCCTGTTCATTGGCAAAATTATCCATAGCTTTTATGGTTGCAGGTTCCTTATCATAAGGACCGATATGCATACATTGCACACACAATCCTTCCTCATATGTCAAAAATTCTACCTTCGAATAATCTGTTTTCTTCTTTTGGGTGGCTTCCGCTATTGCCCAATCAAATTCTTCTCTGGTCACAAACTCTGGCAGACGGATCATAGAAATCCACTCAAACGTATCTTTGCGGGAATAATCAACGCCTTTCACTCCCTCCTGCCACCATAGCCCTTCCAGAGGCGGCACAACATAATCAAAGTACCCTTTCATGCGATGCTCGCCTTTCTTGCTCATTTTGATTGTAAAAGCAATGCCATAAAGCAGACCAATGGACTGCTTGTATGCGCCTCCCTCTTCGTTGGGATTGCCCTTGCCGCGAACGGCAATAAAATTCATGGACGGCACAGTGACCAGCCCCGGCTTATTCTTCGGCAGATAAAACTCTTTATATTCCTTTTTATAATCAAACGCCATTGCTATTCCTTCTTCCGCTTTTTAGGCTTTTCCAGACTTTACACTGTTCTATCCGTTTTCCGTTATCTCCCTGCTTTTCATCATAAGCGAATTGATGCAGAATGTCACAGGGAAAATCTTGGCATTGTCCGCAATGTTCCTGCCCTTTTTCTTCACTGCATGCCTTCACCGGACAAACCTCTCCCCAAAAAGGCTTTTGTATATGTACGCATCCCTTGCACCCCATTTGCTCACGATAGGCACATTCACTGCATAAGATTCCGCATCTGGACTCGATCCGTGCTTTCCCTTCTGGAATCAGCCCCACATAAATATGAATTTCTGCGTGGTCCATGGAATCATTCTGGTATTCCTCAAAATCACATTGAAATGCTCTGGGCAAGTCCATCTGCCAGATTTCCTGCCACGCTTCTGCAACCGCCTGAACCATATCTCCGTGAACGATAAATTTCGCATAACGGCCGGCAGGAATCCGGCAGACAGCATATTGCTCTCCCTCAGGCTCTTCCGTAGTTTCACAGGCAGCCATGGCTGTATAATCTGCCTGTTCATCTTTGGCATAATTGGTATAAATGCCCAGAGCTTTTTCATTTTTCTTGTGCGGAATGGAGGCATATACTCCCTGATTAAAAAATTGATTCCACAAGCCGCCGATTACGGCGCCTGCGTCAGGGGATAAATTATTTGTCCGGGCTGACACGCCCACAGCAATTTTTTCCTGTAAAGTAACAATTTCATATTTCATTTCATAAGACCATCCTTTCATTTGATAGTCTTATTCTAGCAAAACAACCATGACATCTGTATGTCATGATTGCAGATATTTTTGTCGGATTTCCTCCGCAAATAATAAAATATCCTGGCGAAGCTCCGCCGGTTCCAAAAGTTCAGCGCCTCCG
Organism: Lachnospiraceae bacterium; assembly: GCA_910575075.1. Classification (GTDB taxonomy): domain Bacteria; phylum Bacillota; class Clostridia; order Lachnospirales; family Lachnospiraceae; genus Petralouisia. The sequence continues at coordinate 145,968 of CAJTCY010000001.1, read as the reverse complement.
CCAAAAGAGATAATCCACCCGATAATGCTTGTTTTATCTGTAAATCCAAATGTAAACAACAAGGTTCCATCTGGCTGGACAGTAAAGCTCTCCGGACCATATTCTTCCATCAGCCGCCACTTGTACTGGGGCTTGATCTTTGCTGTTACCTGGTACAAATTGGGAAACATATGAGCGGGAGATAAATCAGGAAGCGGAGCGGTACGTTTTTCAAATAGGTCTCCTGCCTGCAGGTTTGTCATCCGTCTCAGCTTAAACAGCCGGAAATCTTCCCGTATCTCACACCAGCACCACAGATACCAGTTTGACCACTGGAAAATAAGGTCATACGGCTCAACCGTCCGTTCCGTTTCTCCTCCGGGTGCAAAATAAGCAAAGGAAATCTTGCGCCCAGTCAGAATCGCATCATGCAGCAGCTCTATTTTAGGAGACAAAGAATCTTTATACCAGGAAGAAAGATCAATCAAGATATGCGCGTCGCCTGCAAGCAAATTGGAAGCGCCCACCGACAGCTTTTCCATTAGACTGGCATAACGGTTGGTACCGCTTACACTGTCCAAACTCCGAAGCCCTGCCAAAATAGCCTGCATATCTGAAGTACTCAGTAATGTTCTGTCAATTTTATAGCCCTCCATGATAGAGACGCCGCCGTTTTGTCCCGGCTCCGTAACAAGAGGAATACCCGCAGCGCAGAGAGCATCAATATCCCGATGGATGGTACGGCGGGAAACCTCAAATTTCTCTGCAAGATAGGGCGCTGTCACCTTGTCCCGCTGTAAAAGAATTGACAAAATTCCAATCATCCGCTCAATTTTCATTGGCTCACCTCACTGAATCATATCACGAGCATAGCATCTCCGAAACTGAAAAAGCGATACTCTTCCTCAACTGCCGTCTCATAGGCTCTGAGAATCCGCTCTCGCCCGGCGAGCGCCGCCACCAGCATTACCAGGGTAGATTCCGGCAGATGAAAATTCGTGATCAATGCATCCAATATCTGAAATTGATACCCTGGATAGATAAAAATGTCCGTCCAGCCGCTGCAGGGTCTGACCCAAGTTTGACTGCCTTCCCCGGAGACATTTTCTTCTCTCAGCTTTGCCGCCGCAGATTCTACGGTACGGCAGCTTGTGGTTCCTACACATACCACTCTGCCGCCCCTTCTTTTCGTCTCATTGATAATTTCCGCCGCTTTTTCATCCAACTGGAAATACTCTGAATGCATATGATGTTCCTGCACCTGCTCCACTTTTACCGGGCGAAACGTTCCCAGTCCTACATGGAGCGTTACTTCTGCAATCTGAATTCCTCTGGCACGAATTTGCCGCAGAAGCTCTGGCGTGAAATGAAGCCCGGCTGTGGGCGCTGCCGCAGAACCGTCATATTTGGCATACACGGTCTGATAACGGTTCTTATCTTTCAGCTGATGCGTAATATAAGGAGGCAGGGGCATCTGTCCGAGGCGATCTAAAATTTCTTCAAAAATCCCCTCATAGTCAAAGCGGATCAGACGGTTTCCATCCTCCACCACATCCATAATCTCTCCCGTCAAAAGACCTCCGCCAAACAGAATCCGGGTTCCTGGCTTCGCTTTTTTGCCGGGTTTTACCAGGCACTCCCACAAATCCTTTTCTTTTCTCTTTAACAGCAGAATTTCTATTTTTGCCTGTGTACTCTCCCGCTCTCCGAAAAGCCTGGCAGGAATCACCTTCGTATTATTGATAACCAGACAGTCTTCTGGCTTCAAATAGTCGAGTATGTCGGCAAAATGCCGATGTTCCAGCTCTCCGCTTTCCTGGTGCAGCACAAGCAGCCTTGAACTGGAACGATCCGCAAGAGGATCCTGTGCAATCAGTTCTTTGGGCAGATCATAATAAAAATCTTTTACATTCATACCTTTCCTTACTTTCTCAGCTCAATTCCCAATTCTTCCAGATTTTTTACGATTTTATCCATGGCAGGGGCATAATCTGCCTCTTCCAGCGTTTTGTCTTTCGCCCGGAAGGTCAGAGAATATGCCAGCGATTTATAACCAGCCTGAATCTGGCTTCCCTCATAAATATCAAACAGCTCATAGCTTTCCAGATACTGGCCGCCTCTGGTGTCGAACACTTTTTCCACCTCGCCTGCCAAAATGTTCTTCGGCATCACCATGCTGATGTCACGGGTCACTGCCGGGAATTTGGCAATTCCCTGGTATTTACGGTCAAAGCTTGCCAGCTCTGTAATTTTGGGCATATCAATCACCGCTACATAGACACGCTCCTTGATCGCATAATTATCTGCCACCTGCGGATGAATTTCTCCCAGATATCCCACCACTTCTTGGCCATACAGAATATTGGCCTGCCTGCCTGGATGCAGAAAAGGTTTTCCGGCGTTAGGATCATAGCCCGCTCTCTCATGAAGCCCTGCTTTGTCAAAAAATTCTTCCACCACACCTTTCATTACATAAAAATCACCTTCTCCATACATGCCCAGGGTAAACTGCATACGCTCCTCTGGAAGTTCTGTCACAGGAATCTGCTTCGGCAGATAAATATTTCCCAGCTCATAGAGACGGACATTCTTATTTCTTCGGTTAAAATTCGTGGAAAGCGAAGTCAGCATTCCATGCAGGGAAACCGTGCGCATAATTCTGAAATCTTCTCCCAGCGGATTAGAAATTACAACCGTTCTGCGAAGCTGGCTGTCCTCAGGAATCAGCAGTTTGTCAAACACTTTGGGGCTTTCAAAGGAATAGGTCATACCCTGGCTGAAACCGCAGAATTCTGCGGTTTCTCTCGCCACTTCTTCCACCCGCATTTTAAAGGACAATTTTCCTGTGGTGGCCTCTCCTTTGGGCAGGGAAGTCGGAATATTGTCATATCCATAGAATCTCGCCACTTCTTCCGCCATATCGGCCAGACATTCCAGATCCTGTCTCCAGGAAGGCACGAGTACTTCCTCTTTATCGAAATCATAATCCAGATCAATCTTTTTAAAATAGCCGATCATGGTTTCTTTCTCAATCTCTGTTCCCAATAACTGATTTACTTTCTGAGCGTCAAAGGGTATCCGTCTTCCTTCTTTCACTTTTCCATAAACATCCACAACGCCTCCCACAACTTCTCCGGCTTCCAGCTCTTCGATAAGCTGGCAGGCGCGGTTAATCGCATCTATAGCGTTGTTGGGATCTAATCCTTTTTCAAATTTACCGGAAGCGTCTGTCCTCAGGCCGATCTTCTTGCTGGAGAGGCGAATATTGGTCCCGTCAAAGCATGCTGCTTCAAAAAGCATGGTCTGCACATCGTCTGTAATCATGGAATTTTCTCCTCCCATAATTCCTGCGATACCTACGGCCTTTTCCCCGTCACAGATCATCAGTACCGAATCATCCATGGTACGCTCCTGACCATCCAGAGTCACAAATTTCTCATTTTCAGCCGCACGGCGCACCACAATCTCCTTACCGGCAATGGTATCGAGGTCATATGCATGCATGGGCTGTCCGTATTCTTCCATCACATAATTCGTAATATCGACGATGTTATTGATTGGGCGGATTCCCTGGGATGCTAAACGGCGCTGCATCCACTTTGGCGAAGGCGCAATCTTGATATTTTTCACTACTCTCGCACAATACCGGGGACAAAGTTCGGTATCCTTGACTGTGACCTTCACATAATCATTGACATCTTCCTCATTGCCGGTCTTTGTCACTACCGGAGGTTTGAATTCTTTGTGAAACGTCGCTGCCGCTTCTCTTGCCAGTCCAAGCACTCCGAAACAGTCGACACGATTTGAAGTAATCTCATATTCGAATACCACGTCATCCAGTCCCAGCGCTGTTACTGCATTCTCTCCCACAACTGCGTCTTCTCCAAAAATGTAAATCCCTTCCTCTGGCGCTTCCGGATACATCTCTCTGTCAGATCCCAGCTCTTCAATCGAGCACATCATACCGTTTGAGGGCACTCCGCGAAGCTTTCCTTTTTTGATTTTAATTCCGCCAGGTGTTTTTTTGCCGTCATGGCCGCCAGCTACACGCCCGCCGTCCAAAACCACGGGAACTTTATTTCCCTCTCTCACATTAGAGGCGCCTGTCACAATCTGGATATCTTCCCCAGTTCCCACATTTACCTGGCATACCACCAATTTATCTGCGTCCGGATGTTTTTCAATTTTTGTAATCTGTCCAACCACAATCTGATCCAAATCTGCATCCAGTTTCTCATATCCCTCCACCTTGGAACCGGAAAGAGTCATTGCGTCTGTATATTCCTGTGCCGTCACATCCAAATCCGGCACATAGGCTTTGATCCATGATAATGATGTATTCATAATTCATCAATCCTTTCTTCTTTTTGCTCTGTCGTAATTAAAACTGTTTCAAGAAACGATAGTCGTTTTCATACAAAAGGCGCATATCGTCAATCTCATATTTGAGCAGTGCAATTCGCTCCAAGCCTACGCCAAAAGCAAATCCTGAATATTCCTCCGGATCAATGCCGCTCATTTTCAGTACTCTAGGATGCACCATGCCGCAGCCTAAAATTTCAATCCAGCCAGAACCTTTACAAAACCGGCATCCCTTGCCGCCGCATTTAAAGCAGGTCACATCCACCTCAGCGCTTGGCTCTGTAAATGGGAAATGATGCGGACGGAATTTCACTTTCGTACCTTCTCCAAATAATTCTCTGGCAAACTCTGCAAGCGTGCCCTTTAGATCGGCAAACGTAATGTTTTTATCCACCACCAGCCCCTCTATCTGATGAAAAGAAGGTGAATGGGTGGCGTCCACCTCATCCGAACGGAACACCCTGCCTGGTGCGATCATACGGATCGGCAATTTTCCCTTTTCCATCTCACGCACCTGAACTGGTGACGTTTGTGTACGCAGCACAATTTTATCGTTGATATAAAATGTGTCCTGCTCATCCTTTGCCGGATGGTTTGCAGGGATATTCAAAGCCTCAAAATTGTAATAATCATATTCCACTTCCGGGCCTTCCACTACCTCATACCCCATTCCCACAAAAATACGCTCTACCTCTTCTAAGGCAATGATATTGGGATGGCGGTGTCCTACCCGGTTCTTTCTTGCGGGAAGCGTAACATCAATTACTTCCTGCTTTAATTTTACCTCACGTTCTGCCGCTTCCAATTTAGTCTTGGTCTCCTCAATGAGCCGCTCAATACTCTGTCTTGTCTCATTCACCAGCTGCCCCACTACAGGACGTTCTTCCGGCAGCACGTCTTTCATACTCTTAAGCACTGCTGTCAGCTCGCCCTTTTTGCCGAGAAATGCAACTCTTACATCATTTAATTTTGCAAGCCCGTCAGAATTTTGAATTTCACGGATTGCTTCTTTTTTAATTTGTTCCAGTTTTTCTTTCATAGTTTCCTCCATTCTGTGATAAAAGAAAGATACTTTTACTTTTCAGTGTGGCAAGGTCTTTCCTATAAGATAAAAAGTCCCTATGCAAATGCATAGGGACGAAAAATCCGCGGTACCACCCTGATTCCTGAGGATAACTTATCTTCAGGCACTCGTATTTGCGTAACGTGCAAAAACGTCATATCCTACTTCCGTTTCACATCAACAGTCATGTTCAGATATGCGGCTCCGGTGGGAAATTCGATCTCTGCCTTTTCTTAAGAGGATTTGCAGCCGATGATCCTCTCTCTCTGTAAGCAGTACAGCTCTCTACTGAACACCTTCCTGGCCTTTCCATATTATCGGGTACTATTCTAACACCTGATTTAAAAAACTGCAAGTATTTTTTCGTTTATTTTCATTGCCAGATAAATTTCCAGCTATTTGCACACAATCGTTTTTGCTTTACTCCATTTGCCGTAAATCTTTTCTTTGACCCCATACAAGAAACAATACTCCGTCTCCACAGCTTTATAATTCCTTACCCTGATATAATATTTTTTCCCAGAAGAGAGTCCTTTAATTGTCTGTTTAGTTTTCTTAGTATCTATCGTTTGCCTGGATTTCTTAAACTTCTTATCTCTGGCAATCTGAATCTCGTAACCGGAAGACTGCCTGTCTTTTTTACATAACACCTGAATCCGGCCTGGCTTTTTGCTGGTTAGCCGATTTATCTTCCCCTGCACCGGAGTTACCGTAAAAATGGCGTAAGCATAAGAACCATCTACCCGGTAACCGCTGGTGGAGATTCCCTGGTCGGTAATCTTATATCTTCCAATGTCTTTTATATATTTCGCACTCTCAGAATAACGCATATTGATAATATTGCAATAATCTTCCGGCTCATACGGCGCTCTGTCGTCATAATACATGGCCTTGGGATATTCTTTAACAAAAACTTTGGGAGGTTTAATCTTCTTTCCTGTGTATTCAGCACTATATCGTGATAATTTTATGGAAGCAGCCAGGGGATACATACTTGCATGTATTTTATATCTTCCATATCTGGGAGGTTCTTTGCTGTTCTTATCATCATAAACCCTGACCCTTATATAATATGTGCCAGCCTCTAAAACCTCTGTCACCCCATTCATAATCCAACCGCTTTCATTATACTCATCTTCTGCGTTTTCATCATATGTATGAATATAGTCTGGACTTATCGAACTACAAAGCTCTCTGCCCTTTTTATCGTACAAAGATACTTCGAAACTCTCTGGAGCCTCGCCCATTTCTGCAACAGAAGTATTGATGGATACTTCCAAAAAAGACATCCTTTTTAATGTAATTTTATAATATTCATATGGATCATTCTGTGCCAGATGTCCGTAAAATATTTTTTTCAAAGGAAGTTTTGCCGCTTTCTCCCGTGTCGAATTATTCTCATACTTGGCCTCTGCCGACTGAAATTTTGCCGAAATGGCATAATCCAGGCCTGACTGCTGAATTTCGCTCTCTTTTGCTGCACGAACCTGATAATGATAGGTTCCGCTCTTTAACTGATAAATAAATTCCCCTTTTTTTGCTTCTCCAACAGGATTCCATACGCTTCCATTCTGGTCTGTGAGGCATCCTGTCACCTCTTTCTGCTTTCCTGTCAAATACACAGTGAGTTTTCCGGAAGTTTTCAATTGAATCCGGTAACGCTTTCCAGATAATGCCGGTGAAAGCTGTCCCTCCATATCTTTTCCAAATTCAAGTTCCTCAACCGTATCTTCATTATTAGCTGCATCATCCGTTGTTACAAAGGATGATGCCATGGTTTCCACATGCCATCCCAGGCAATTCACGGACAGAATCACTGCACAGATAAATGCCGTTATTTTATGTTTTCTCACTTGCATCCTCCTCCTCCCGCTTATTCTGTCATTTACATACAATTTCTTTTGTACGGCTCCATTTTCCATATATGGATTCTTGGACACTTGCCCCAGTACAATAGCTGATTTCTACGTCTTTATAATTTCTCACTCTTATGTAATACTTCTTGCCGGACAGCAATCCTTTCATGGTTTCCCTGGTTTCTGATGATTTGATTGTTTTTCTGGATTTTTTGAATTTCTTGTCCCTAGCAATCTGGATTTCATAGCCCGTTGACAATGTGTCTTTCTGTAAAACCATCTGTATCTGTCCCTTTTTTTTGCTGTTTACACGCTTAATCTTTCCCTGTACGGGAGTGACTGTAAAGACGGCATATGCATATCTTGCGCTCCCGTATGTTGAAAGAGTTGTCTTTGGCCAGTCACCTCCCGTCATAAAGCAATATTTTCCAATCTTTCTTATTTTCCTCAATACTTTTCCGGTTTCCAGATCAAATATGGTATCATAATCTTTTACATCATATCGAGATTTATACATAGGCAGCCCGTCTTTATAATAAGGGGAATTCGGATATTCCGTTAAAGTTATCTTGGGAAGTTTTAATTTCTTCCCGGTATATTCTGCTTTATTATAAGATAATTTCAGTGCAACCGGCAATTGCCAGGACTTTGCATGAATGGCAAATTTGCCGTACCGAGCCGAATTTGGCACCTTGCCGCTTTCATCCCGCTTCACTGTTACGCCTACATAATAAGTGCCCGCCTCTAAAGTCCCGGTCAGCCCCTGGTAAGTGCCGCCCTCCTCTTCAATCCAGCTTCCATACCAGCTATCATCATATGATAACCAGTCAGGGTTTTCCCAATCTCCAAGCAAGGTTCCATCTTCATTGTATAAAGAGACAACAAAAGTTTCCGGTGTTTTCTCATCAATCTGCGTATCAAGGGAAATGGCAATGGGAGCCATTTTTTTCAAAGTAAATTTAAAATACTCAGAAGGCGCATTCTGTGCCAAATGTCCATATAACACCTTATTCAAGGGCAATTTTGCCGCCTTTTTCCTCGTTGTATTATCTTCATATTTGGCTCTTGCAGACTTAAATTTTACTGTGAGTGCGTAATCCAGTCCTGCGGCCGGAACTTCTGTATTTTTTGCTGCAGAAACCTGGTAATAATAAGTCCCTTTCTTCAATTGCCAGGTATAGGTTCCTCTTGCAGTACTGCTCCGCGGTACCCAGCTTTTCCCCTTCTGATCTGTCAAATTTCCTGACAGCGCCTTATTATCTCCTTCCAGATAAACCGTCAGCTTTCCAGAACGTCTTAAAGTGAACTGATACTGCCGTCCTTCGTCTGCAGACAAAATCTTATCCTCTGCCGTTTCTCCAATCTCCAATGCCTGGATTCCGCCGCTGATACGGTTTCCCTTTCTTCCGTCCTCCGCGCTTACCACATTCCATACCGCATCATTTCCTGTGTCAGGGGAAGCCGCATGAAGATCTCCCAAATGAACTCCCAGGCAGTCTGCGGTCAAAATTATGCTGCAAATAAGGGCTGCTATTTTCTTCATCATTTTAATTTCCTCTTTTCATCTTGGTTCTAATCGGCTCTCATATCTATCTTAATAACAGCTTAGCACCAATCCTGTAAGGCGTCAACAAAATCATCAAAATTCACTATATAAATCGTAATTTCTTTTAATTTTCAGTAAAAATCTCCTTAATTTTTTCCTAAAACCGCTCAAACATTCATAAAAAAGCACAAAATTCTCATTGGGTATTGGAATATTCTTCATATATATCATTAATTTCCGCGCAAATCAGCAGAATATAAATTCCAAAATACAGCCACAGCATCACAAGAATGATGGTTGTCAGGCTTCCATACATAGAAAATCCGTGAAAATAATCTACGTATACAGAAATTCCAAAAGACAAAAGAGACCAGCCCACGGCTCCCATAGCGCTCCCTGGAATCTGGCTTCTGATCGTAGCTTTACGGTTGGGCAGCATCTTAAACAGCATACAGAAAAACAACATCAGGACAGCCATCAGAATCAGAGACCGCAGTTTTAAAATCCCCTGAGTGATATGCGCGGCAATTGGAAGGTACTGGACAATTAGATGCTGAAGGCTGTTCCCAAACACCATGAGCACCAGTGATGCAACAATGGCAATAATAAGCATCAACGTATATAAAATAGCCCGAAACCGCAGCAAAACCCAGTTTCGTGTCTCCTCAATATCATACACGCGGTTCAGTCCATTAGTCAGATACTGAATTCCTTTGGCCGCCGACCAAACGGCAGCCACCGCTGCCGCTGACACCAGCCCAATGGAATTTTGATACATTTCATTGATAATCCCAATCAAAAAAGGGGAAATATAGGAAGGCATAACACGATTAATCGTATCCATTATCATGCTTTTCGTTACCGGTGTATACTGCACCAGAGAAATAAACAACATGATAAAAGGGATCAAAGACAGCACAATAAAAAATGCTGACTGTGCCGCAAAAGCACTGATATTATCCTCTCTGCATTTTTCAATAAAGGCTTTCGCCTTTGCCATGGTTTTCCACATTATTATTTATCCTCATTATATATATTTTCAATGGTAATATTATGGTAAAATTTTGCCAGAATATCCATATATTTCATGCCCGACTTAGCCATCCCATTGGCGCCATTCTGGCTCATACCGATTCCATGCCCATATCCTCCGCCGTACAGCTCCATCCCTTTTTTCTTCGAAACCACCGTACAGCAGGCGCTTGGAAGAAGCTGCATATCAACAGACTTTCCGTTCTTATCCGTAATTTCTGTCACTGCTGCTGCCAACACACTCCGCACATTATATTCTGTAAGCAGCGTCACTGTTCCCTTTTCGTACGTAAGCAGAAGCTTTCCGATTGCACCCCCCTTTTTCCGCTCCTCTACAGAAATGCTTTTTAGTTTCCCGAATCCAGGCAAATCTGCTTCTGTTCCCGGCGTACCGTCTCCTTTCACTATTTGGACATTCTGCGCGTTAGCATGAAAACGTGCCAAAACTGCCCCATTAATTTCCTCAATCTTTTGTTCCATGTCAAGTTTTGCTTTCCATCGGAAATATGGGCTGTCACTGTCATAAGCAGCAATATCCTGATTTTTAATAAACTCTGCAAATTTATCCTCATCAGAGATATCCGGTTCACTCTGATCTGAGAGCAGGGAGCTGCTTTGAAGATAACCATATTTTTCTGCCGACTCCGTATTCCACACACTCATATCTCCTGTATATCCGCAGGAAGTAGAGAAGAAATAAGTCTCAGCAACTTCTCCCTGATATTTAACCACTTCTCCCACTGTGTCATCCACGGCAAGATTCGTATCGGGTTCCTCCGACTGCTTATTATAAACCTGATAATTCGTACTGTCATCCACATGCGCGCCGAGAGCAGCATAATCTCCTCTCATAAGCTGAATACAGGCGTAGCTCCTTGCACAGACTGCCTGCGTACAAAGTGCATCTCTCTCATAACTTGCAGGCATCTCACTGGGTACTACTCCATAGAGGTACTGTTCCAAAGGAAGCTCATTTACCACACCATAACCTTCTGGATATTTTCTTATCTCTATCACGCCCCGATAACCCAAAGAAGTGTATGAACCGTTCACATCCGAAAAATAGATTCTTCCGTTTTCATCTTCTAAATCAATTTTAACATAAGCTTCCTTGTTATCCAGCAGTTCCTCTGGTTTGATAATCTGGCCCGCCATAATCTTCTCTTCTTTGTCTCCGACCAGCACTGTCCCTTCTGCATCTGCCACCAGCACTGGATTCTTATGATATGGCGTATTTTCTTCATTCAGCAACAGAACCCGGATATTCTCAATCGTCGCAGGTTCCTGCAATATAATACCGCATACCTGTTTTTTTGCCACCACAAAATCTGCCTGAAGATTTCCAATAATCAATTTGGACTCGTCGAGCTCTTCCACCGTACCATAAGTTTTATAAATCCGCAGCTTGCCTTTATACTTTAAAGTTCCATAACCAGAAATTTCAATCTGCTTATCATTAAAACTTAGTACCTTTCCAGAAATTTTCTCTTCTTTTTTATAAATAGCTGTCACTTTTCGTTCCTGCCATTCCACATCACATATAGTATCTTTTATTTCTTCTTCCAGCCCTTCTATATCCAGTGAAATTTTCTGGTTCTCGTAAAGAATCTCTGCTTTCTCATCTTGTGTGTTATGTATAAAAACATTTTTCAAAGTAAGTTTTGACTGACATTCACTGCTGATTCCGATAATCCGTTCATCCTTCACATAAACCTGATACATATCATAATAATGAAAATAATCTACTCCCTCAGCCACCTGAAAATATCCTTTCTGAGTAAGACGTTTTTCTTCCTCTTTATTCTCAGTTAGAAACACAAGATTGACAGTTTTTACATGATGTTCCCCATCCAGTAAATCTAAAATCTGTTCGTAAATATCATTCCATGTGTCACGAGATACCGTTTTCCAAAAAATACCTTTCTGGTATGTTATGTATTCCTGAACAGAAAGCTGCTGCAGCACAAGTTCTAATTTACCATAAGTAAGCTTACCATTCAAATTTTTCTCATGAAGTATCTCTTTCAGCTTCTCATCCCATTCATCTTCCCCATAATATGTAAAGCTTAGCTGAGAAGGAAGTTCTGCAAGCGCCACATATTCGCTGCTGTATTCTGTAATAACCCGTTTGGCATTCACTGTTGAAATAAACCATACAGCAAGGATGATCAGCAGCAGAAGCAGGATGCCTGCTGTATAATTTCTTTTTTTATGAGCATATATTTTTTTCATGTAACTATTTCCTGTTCTTCCACCTTAAATTTTTAAAGAACTTTTTAACAACTAAATCGGTTAATTATATAACTTTAACACTTCACAGCAACACGGCAGCCCTGTGAAATTAAGAAAGGCTGCCTTTCTCCAAAGCAGCCTTTCCTCTTTTGTAAATTTATCCTCTGTACCTCAAAATTCTTCTGTATCTTCTATCCTTCGTATCTTAAAATTCTTTTGAAACTTATGCGCAAGCTCTCTTTTGTAAAGCTCTTTTGTATCTTATTCTTTTTTCTGGAAAGTACCCCAAAATGCCGTTTCCTGCAATTTTGACTCCTAGCCAAGCTAGGTGGGTAACCGCAGCCTCTCTTCTGCCTTCCGCTGCATAATGACGGCTTGACATCCAATCAGCAATATAAGAATCCCATGAAAGTAAATGTAGGTTCAAAATAGCAGGGTATCGAACACCCCAGGAATACTTTCTAGCATACATTGATTATACTCTATTATGCCCTAAACCGCAACTAAAAATTAATGTTAATTTCATGTTGAAGACACATTAATTACCATTCTGAAGTTCAGGTTCTGCTTCCATTTTCTGTCCATTGTCCGGAGAAATCTGTTGTTCATCCTTCACCACGACGGTCATCTCTGCTTTCGCTGTTGCACCGCCGTCCGGATTGACTGACGTATAAGTAATAATATAGGTTCCCGCCTTGTCAAAGATATATTCTCCCTGGTCTTTATATTCTATCTCAGATCCATCTGGATTTTTTACCGTAATTTTCATCTGTGCAGTCACATTTTTACCAGACAAAAGCACTGCTGTAACATCTTTCCGCAGTTCCAGCCCATCTCCCGGCGAAACCTGCTGTTGTTCCTTTACGCCCGAAATTACTGGTGCCTTAGTATCTTTCACCGTAACTGTCATTGTTCTCACCGCAGTAGCGTTTTTATTGTTCGGATTAGTTACAGAATATTCTACCATATAAATTCCCAAAGCATTAAAACGGTACTTCGTATATGCTGCCGCATTCAATACCTGGAATTGTTTAGCTCCCGGAGTCTTAACTTTAATGACAATGCCTGAAGTCATATTGACGCCTGATACCAATTTAGCGGTTACTCCGGCCTTTAAATTCCATACTTCTTTATATTCCGCCTTCTTTGTGGCAGTTATTCCCGTAAACAACGGCGCTTTCGTATCTTTGACGGTAATAACAGTCTCTTTCTTTGCCACCGCCTTCTTGTTATATGGATTTGCTACTGTATACTGTACATAATAGATTCCCGTCTTAGCAAATTTATACTTCTTATATAAATTCTCTGAAAGCTTTTTATAACTCTTACTGCCAGGCTCTTTCACTTTAATGACAATTTTCGATGACACATTTTTTCCAGATACCAATTTCGCCTTTACACCATATTTCAGATTTTTAACGACATTATATTCAAATGTTTTCTTTGATGAAACTCCTGAAATTCTGGGCTTTTTGGTATCTTTCACCGTAACTTTGGAAGTAGCTTTTGTTACAAGCCCATTATTTGGATTTGTTACATAATAATTAATTTTGTAAGTTCCCAATTTTTTAAGTTTAATGGTACTTTTCTTATATAGTTTTTCCTTACTGCTCTTTGGATAAACAATTTTTATCTGGATCTTTTTTGTCAGATTTTTCTTATCCACCGTGTATGCTTTTATTTTATTCCGCAGCTTCAAAGTGGAATTATACTCTTTCTTCTGAGACTTTTTCACACCTTTTATTACAGCTTTCTGTGTGTCAACTACGGTATACACCACATCAACTGACGCACTTCTTCCCAAAGCATCTGTAATTATGTAAGTAACCCGGTAACTGCCTGTTTTCCGTGTATTAACAGTACCGCTGCTGGTCAGTCTGTGTGTAATATCATTCCCCAGAGAATCTCTGGCTACAATACCTGCATTTACATTAAACGAAGAACCATATGGAATCGTTACCTGTGCACCAGAAACATCAATAGAAGGACGCAGGCTGCTATATGGGTTTCCTGACATAGGGTCTGTAGGGTCCCAGCCTCTGCTGCCGTATTTTGCAGGAATCTTAATGGCTTCCGGCTTTCCTAACGGATCATTTGCTGATGAACCATATATAATTGTTACCTTTGTCCCCAGCGGACAATTATCATATATCCACTTGGCATCTGCCACAGTCAGGCGCACACAGCCATGACTGGCTGTTGTTCCTAATTTATTATACTGTACATACGACTGAGAGGCATAATCTCCATTAGCATAATACCACACTGAGTGAAATAAATACCCTCCTGTAATCCGCGTACAATACTGCCCATAAGAAGGGCCATCCAACACATGCCATCTAAGCTTATTGGGGGTATAAAATGTTCCAATCGGCGTTGCTGAACCAACAGAACATACAAAAGCCCGGTCCGGTCTGCCATTACGGAATATCGTTACCACGTTCGTTCCTTTGTTTACCTGAATCGAATAGGCACCTGCTGCCTGTGCTTCTCCCTTATACATGAATACAGCAGAAAGCAGGATCAGACAAAATGCCAATAAAACTGTTACTTTTCTCTTTTTCATATTTCCCTCCATTCTGTGCGCTTTTCAGCACAAAAAGGCAGTTAGTGAAAAACTCACAAATTATTTCACTTTTAATCCCAAAATCTGTCAACATTATCTAAAAAATTGCCAAAATTTACCTATCTCATAAATATACACACTCCCACAGAATACAAATATTCTGTGGGAGCCAGATAAAAATCTTCTTAATTTTACAATGTGTTTGCCTGGTCTACAACCTTTTTGATCGCTGCTGCCGCATCTTCCGGAAGCTTGTTAAAGCCACCTTCTGCCTCATCCAGATTTGTTACATAATTTAATCTGTCCTGCATGCGAGCTTTCAACTGGTTAACGTAATCTTTGTCAGATAAATCTGGAACAAATCCTTCCCATTCAAAAATCTCGATATCTGAGAATGGTCCCCACTGTTTGAAATCAGCCTTCTTCTCAACAATGGCTTCCAGTACGCCCAGGGTATCTTTCGGCTGAACCTTTTTGCCCATAAAATCACCTGTATTGATAATATAGCAGTCTACATTCTTAGATTCAACCAATGTCTTGAACTTCTCATAGTCATTTACAAGCGGATAAGTTCTAAACGGATTTGCATAAGGCTCCACTACTAACGCATTGGGGTCTACACCTGCCGCAAGTCTCTCCGCTGTTGAACGTTTAGTTGCAAGAGTAGCTCCCATTACAGAAGCAAGAGAAGCACCCTTAAGCTTCACAACTGGCGGAATCGTAGGATCTTTCATAATCCAGAAGATTGCATTTACCGGAGCTTCAATCTTGTCCACACGGTTCGGAGACCATAATTTGGACTTAATTGCACGTCCATTACCATTACGTACATCTTCTGTTACCAGAACAATCTTTCCATCTTCATCCATAGTCGCAGAACAGTTCTGAGCAGTCAATAAATATTTGTTATCTTCACATGCAGTAGGATAATCTGCTGTTTTATCAAAATATGTCGGCTCCAGCGCTACAGATGCACAAGTCTCTGCATTAATTACAAACGCATCATCATGCAGTACTTTGATAGATGGGTATTTATTGTTATGTTTTGCATGTGTAAGTGTAGATTTTCCTGAACCGGACAATCCAAACACTGCTGCAACATATTTAGAACCATCATCCAGCGTATACTCTTTCTGTCCGCCATGGCAGGAAGCATAACCATTTCTGTTGGCAAGCGCCCATGCAAGGGTCAGAGTTCCTTTCTTATGCTCGCCAAAATACCTCATACCTAAAATACCTGCACAGTTCGTATCCGTATTGAAATAGCACAGACAGTTGGGATCAGAAATATCTGTCCTGTCTGTTCCAGTCCACTGAGGATCAGAGAAAATATAAATATCCGGTTCGTTATCATACAGTTTGGATCCCTTATACATCTTCACATACTGATCGGACATATACTGGAAATTCAGCATCCAGGAATACAGAATGTTCTCTTCTCCTTCTGGAATTAACAGATGTGCTTTTACCATGAACTCCGGATCAAGTCCGATAAATACCTCAGCATGATACATGGTCTTCCATCTGGAGTCATATACTGCATCCATCAGAAGCTTATCCAGCTCTGTGGTATTTACTCCAGGTTTTCCAGTGATTCTTCTTGCCGGTGCATAACGTCCGGTGATAGAACCGTCATTAAATAACAGTACCTTTGCATCTGCGTCCAGACCAAATTCTTCACCTCTATATACAGGCATGTCTGTTACAACTGTTCCCGGAGAATTTTTTGCAAGTTCATATGCCTCTCTCAATGTGTTCACTTTCACCACATTATTTCCATAGAAAGCTGCTTCAATGATAGAGCGTGTCTTCGCAAAACCAACTTTGCCTGGTCCGATTTCTGTTCTTGGATAATAAGCCTTTGTTGCCATGTTTCCTTGTCCTCCTTAAGTTTTACTTACTACATAGAATATCCTTTTGTTATTTTTTTGTCAATGTTTTTTTGCCATTCTCTGTCAAAAATTTCCCGGTTTCAGATTTTTTGACTGGAATGCTCCGGGAAGCAGCTGCGCCAATATCATAATCCGGTAATCCTGCCCGTGATTGGCGAGAATAACCTCAAATGTCTGCAGGTCGCAGAACTCTGCCAATACCTGCCGGCAAATTCCGCAAGGGGAAAGATAATCACTGTTATCTCCATTAACAGCAATTGCTGTAATGAGAATAAGGAACATATGCCTTCTCCTTTACCGCCATCGCCTGAGCAATCAGACTCTGATATTCCATTGATTCACTTCCCTGTCTATCGCCTTCACGATTAGCTTCAATTTTAAACTATTTTTGAGAAAAAATCTACAGAATTCCTGTGAAATTCATAAACTTTTTATAAATTCACCAAAATTGCCGTTTTGCCTTGTTTAAAGATACCGCAAACCAAATCACTACTGTCAGAAACAGCAGCATCAATGCTTTCATAATCAAAGGAAGCGGCGTTATATAGTCATTGACAAAACCAACGCTTCCAAACACTGCTGCCACTGAACCCATAACAATAGTTTTTCCATAGATAGCATCAATATAACCTCTCACATCACGTACCGGAGCATTATCCCCTCCAGTAAAAAAACTGGTAAGCTGCTGCGTTTTTTTCATATTGATGGCAGCATAGACTGCATATACCCCATAAGCAAAAATAACAATGTCAAAAATAATTATCATAATTCCTTCCCTTTCTTAAGTATTTTTTGCTATAATATATTTATTATACTTGCTGCCAAAAAAGATTGCAATGAAAAACAATATAAAACAAAACATAAAAAAAACAAAGAAACAATTGAAACTTTTGTCCAATTAGTGTAGAATTAGATAAAGTATTATAAATTTAGTATTCAGCAAGGAGCGATTTGAATGGAAAATGTAAAAATACTAATTTGCGATGACTCAATTTTAGCTCGCAAACAGTTAAAGGATGCCATTATAAAATGCGGTTATGATAATTTTCTTGAGGCTTCCAACGGACAGGAAGCAATTGATACATATAAAGAGCATAAACCTGACTTGGTTTTTGTTGATATTGTAATGCCCATTAAAGATGGTGTAGAAGCCATACACGAGATTCGAGAATTCGATCCTAACGCCCATGTGATCGTGGTTTCCTCTGTTGGTACACAGACACAGCTAAAAAACGCTATCATGGAAGGAGCACGGGACTTTATTCAAAAACCTTTTTCCAGCTCCTCTATTAAGGATATTATACGTGCGCGTTTTGAAGGGAGATAATCATTATGCATACTCAGTTTTTCGGCAATTTTTTGCTCAATAAAGGAGTAATCTCTCCTGAGCAGCTGGTTGAGATACTAAAGATTCAGTCTACGACCCACAAACGGTTGGGAACGCTTGCGATCCATGCAGGGTATATGTCAGCAAGCGAAGTAGAGGATGTCTTTATTACTCAAACTCATTATGATAAGCGCTTTGGAGAACTTGCCATTGAGCTTGGCTATCTGACAGAAGACCAGGTAAATGAGCTACTGGCACTTCAGCTTCCTAATTATATGCTGCTGGGACAGATTTTAATCGACCAGCACATTATTAATCATGTAGATCTTGAAAACCTGATTACAGAGTATAAATCTGTTTATGAAATTTATGATCTTGAACTGATTGAAGAACAGAAACATATGGTGGATAAACTTCTTGCTGATTTTTATCTTCCAGAAGATCTTCCTCACGCAGAATATATACTCTCCTATATCACGCTTTTATTCAATGATCTCGTGCGTTTCATAGGAGAAGATTTTACCACGCTGAATATCATCACTCTTCCTGAGGTACCTACTAATTTCTGTATTTTCCAGGAAGTAGAAGGCTCTTTTTCTTTTATGTCTGCTCTTGATATGGATCAGGAAACCGCAATTACTTTTGCCAGCCGTTACATAAATGAAGAATTAAGTGAATTTAATGAATATGTGGCTGCCTCCATGGAAGATTTTTTAAATCTGCATAATGGTTTGTATTCTGTAAATATGTCTAATGATTACTCTATGGAACTGCATTTGCAGCCACCTGCCCAACATAAGGAGGAACTTTTGTCAACAGAGTATCCATCCTATCTGCTGCCAATTATCTTTTCTTTTGGAACCATTAATTTTATTTTCTCCGTAGAGAGAATTGAAGAATAAAAAACCCCCGCAGCTAATCTCTGCGGGGATTCTTTTATTTTATTCCCAAAAATTTCTTTACTACTGACTGCATCTCATTCACTTCACAGACTGTCTGATGCAACACTGGAGCCGTACGAATCTCTTCGATTGCCTGAGGCACTTTAACCTTCGATAATTTTTCCAATTCATCTACCAATTCAAAATCTGGTCTGCTGCTATACTTTTCATCAATGGCTGCCATTACACTTCTTGTAAATTTGTAAGGACTTGCTGTGGAGGCAATGACTGTTTTGGCAATATCCCCTGTTTCAGTCCGGTATTTCTTATAGACTGCTGCTGCCACTGCCGTATGAGTATCCATAATGTATCCTGTCTCCTGATATATTTCCCGGATCATTGTCCACGTCTCATCCTCGCTGGCATAATTGCCGTAAAAAGATGAAAGTTGTTCTCTCATTTCCTCTGTGATGGTATAATAACCTGCCTCCTGCAAAGACCTCATCAATTCCTGATTCTTCTGGGCATTGTTCCCCGCTATGCGATAAATTAAACGCTCCAGATTACTGGAAATCAAAATATCCATGGAGGGAGAGGACGTCAGAATAAATTCTCTGTTCTTATCATATGTACCAGTGGCAAAAAAGTCATAAAGCACTTTGTTCTCATTGGAAGCACAGATTAATTTTCCTATGGGCAATCCCATATTCTTTGCATAAAACGCCGCAAGAATATTGCCGAAATTACCGGTGGGAACTACTACATTCATGGGTTCTCCATCTTCGATTGCACCAGATTTCACCATTTTGGCATACGCATACACATAATAGACAATCTGCGGAACCAGACGGCCAATATTGATGGAATTCGCAGAAGAAAACTGATACCCGGCAGCCTCCATCTCCTTTGCCAAGTCAGAATCTGAAAACATTTGCTTTACTCCTGTCTGTGCCTGGTCAAAATTTCCGTTAATGCCTACCACAAAGGTATTCGCCCCTTTCTGCGTTACCATTTGTTTCTGCTGAATTGGACTCACGCCATCTTTGGGATAAAATACAATAATTCTTGTTCCCTCAACATCTGCAAATCCAGCTAACGCTGCCTTTCCTGTATCACCAGAAGTCGCTGTCAAAATCACAATATCATTTTTCACCTGATTCTTCCTTGCTGCCGTTATTAAAAGATGTGGAAGAATAGACAATGCCATATCTTTAAATGCAATCGTAGCGCCATGAAACAGCTCCAGATAATAAGTATCCTGTATGTTCACCAAAGGTGCAATTTCACTGGTGTCAAACTTTTCGTCGTAAGCTTTCCTGATACAGTTTTTCAGTTCTTCTTCCGTATAATCTGTCAGAAACAGCTTCATTACCTCATAAGCTGTCTCCTGATAAGACATATCTTTCAATCTTTCTACCGTAACATCCAGTACTGGAATCTGTTCCGGCACAAACAAGCCCCCATTCTCCGCCAGTCCTTTTAATACCGCCTGGGAGGCTGTAACTTTTTCATCTGCGTTTCTTGTACTTACATATAACATTATCCATTCCATCCTTTGCTTCTATCGTTATTTCACTTAAACAGGGCGCCCATTTTCAGGACACCCCTCATTATAAAAGTTTTCTTTTTTCCTGTCAACAAGCACCCTGCATAAATTTCTCAGGGAAGTGTATAAAATTCATGGCCTCCATGTTGAAACAGCCATTTCAGGTTTCGGTCAAACCACGCCATATCATATGGGTTTGCCTTCCTTCTTGCAGAAAAGAAAAGAGCTCCCTGAGAAAAATCTTTCTCATGCAGTGCCCGTTCCACTGCTGCTATAGTCTCTGGCATTATGGTTACTGAAAAATATCTTCCATCAACAGTAGGAGAAAACTGTGGACTTCCGCCGCTGCGCTCAAAAATCACATCATAGACGGTAGATGCAAATTTATCAGAAAGCACACGATTTAAAATCACTTCTGCAACCAACACTTTTCCATGATCATCTTCCCCACCTGCTTCTGCCTGTACAATCCTGCACAAAGCATTATAATCTTCTTCTGTGACAACAATATCTCCATATGGATTCAAAGGCGCCTTCTGCATTTCATTGCAGGATGTCTGTATACTGGCGCATACTTCTGTCACTTCACGCTTTGAAATCCCCAACTGAATTTTATCTTTGACCTGAGCTGGCTCCCCTTCTAAAATGCTCTGGCACGCCATAGCAAAACTTCCCTCTGGCGGCAAAATCTCTTTGGAATTACTTTCCTGAGATTCTTCTTCCCCGTCCTGCACAATTTTATTTTTTGCGGAAACCTGATTCTTTCCTGCACCATGGAAATTCTGATCTTTCAATAAAATCATTGCAAACACCGTAAATCCATATACAAGAACCGCACAGCTTCTGTATAATTTCTTAGATATGCTTTTTATAGAAAAATACGCGTTCCTAAACAGATTTTGAATTGTCAACATAGTCATTCCTCTTTTCCCTTTAAGATTTCACGTCTGACTGATGTAATCTTTCCCATTATTTACCATTATATTCTGTTAAATCACAAAACTTGCGTTTCCCAATTTTTGTGATATACTTATTTTGTAGATTTTCCCCGAAAAAATACATGAGATGACCACGAAAGGAGGAGCTTATGCTGCCAGGTGTCTATCTTTCTCATAAAAAAGACGGAACTGCCTACTATCGTTCCAGCATCACTTTCCAAAATAAACACATATCTCTGGGCAGTTATGATACAGAACAGAAAGCACATCAGGCATATCAGGAAGCGGCATGTCTGCTCTTTGATTCCTCCACAGTCTTTGATGACGTTTTTTCACTATCCACTATTCTAAATTTTGACAAGGTGATTTCTTTGCTGAATTTTCGGGATAACCATATTTATTTTAAAAATCCTATTTATCTGCGGAATAATTATTTTGTCTATTATCTTTCCCAAACAGAAGAATTAAAATTTGACATTGACGACCTTTTTTATTATTCCAGCCATAAAATCATGCGCCGGCAGGGACATCTTTTCGTCAACGATTATGGCATGCAGGTCAGTATTTTATCCAGATATGGAATAAAAAACCATGCTGTTGCCGGACGTGACTACTATTTTGCCAACGAAGATTCTCTTGATCTTCGTTATTCTAATATTATTGTAGTCAATCGTTATTATGGAGTAACCAAGATCTCCACGCTTGGTTCTGACAGTTATAAAGTTCAAATTCACATCAATGGAAATTATACGGTAGGAACCTACCATAAAGAAGAAAAAGCGGCAATTGCTTACAACAAGGCCGTTGATCTGGCCAAAAAATACGGTATCGGCAAAAACTTCCAGACTAATTACCTGGAAGGATATTCCCCCAGAGAATATGCCGATATTTACAGTCAAATTAAGCTCTCAAAAAAATATCTCCGCTATCTGGAAACTATATCGAAAAAGGCAGGAACGGCTCAAACATAATACACTTGAGCCGTTCTATTATTTTTACTGCTTCTGATTTATATAATTAATCAATCCTTCAGATTTAATAATTCTCTGCATAAACTCTGGAAAAGCCTGCCCTTGATAGGTTGTTCCCTTTGTTTTGTTGGTTATTATTCCGCTGTCAAAATCTACTTCCACTTGATCTCCCGCTTCAATGCCCTTTGCCGCCTCCGGACATTCAATGATAGGAAGACCGATATTAATAGCATTACGATAGAAAATTCTTGCAAATGTTTCAGCAATCACGCAGCTCACCCCGGCTGCTTTAATTGCAATAGGTGCATGTTCTCTTGAAGACCCGCATCCAAAATTCTTATCTGCCACAATCAGGTCTCCTGATTTCACCTGGTTTACAAATTCTTTATCAATATCCTCCATACAATGTAAGGCCAACTCTTTAGGGTCAGAAGAGTTCAGATATCTTGCTGGAATAATCACATCTGTATCCACATTGTCTCCATATTTAAACACTGTTCCACTGGCTTTCATATTCTACCTCCTATTCCACTGGCGCTGAAATTTTACCAGTAATGGCGCTTGCTGCCGCTACTGCCGGACTCGCAAGATATACTTCTGACTCCACATGCCCCATACGCCCAACAAAGTTACGGTTCGTAGTGGAAACACATCTCTCACCTTCCGCCAAAATCCCCATATATCCACCCAGGCATGGCCCACAGGTAGGTGTGCTTACAATAGCTCCTGCCTCGATAAAAACGCGAAGCAGTCCTTCTTCCATTGCCTCTAAATAGATTCTCTGAGTTGCCGGAATCACGATACAGCGAATGCCTTTTGCCACTTTCTTGCCTTTGAGCACTTCAGCTGCTATCCGAAGATCATCCAAGCGGCCATTCGTACAAGAGCCGATCACTACCTGATCAATTGCCACATCCCCTGCCTCATCAATGGTTCTGGTATTCTCCGGAAGATGCGGAAAAGCAACCGTGGGTTTTAACGTGCTTAAATCAATTGTATACTCTTCATCATATTCTGCGTCTTCATCAGCCTCATAAATCTTATATTTTCTTGCAGAATGCTCTTTCATATAAGCAATAGCAGTTTCATCCACTGGGAATATCCCATTCTTTCCTCCTGCTTCAATTGCCATATTTGCAATAGTAAATCTGTCGTCCATAGACAAGTTACAAATTCCTTCCCCTGTAAATTCCATGGATTTATACAAAGCCCCGTCCACACCGATCATTCCTATAATATGTAAAATTACATCTTTTCCGCTGACCCATTTAGAAGGCTTTCCTACAATATTAAACTTGATGGCTGACGGTACCTTAAACCATGCCTTTCCAGTTGCCATTCCTGCTGCCATGTCCGTACTTCCAACACCAGTGGAAAAAGCCCCCAGTGCGCCATAAGTACAAGTATGAGAATCTGCACCAATTATCACATCTCCTGCCACAGTCAGTCCTTTCTCCGGCAGCAACGCATGTTCAATTCCCATCTCTCCCACATCAAAATAGTTGGTAATATCATGCCTGCAGGCAAATTCACGTACACATTTACAATGCTGCGCTGATTTAATGTCTTTATTGGGAGCAAAATGGTCCATCACCAATGCAATTTTATCTTTATGGAAAATTCCTTCTGTGGTAAACTTATCCATCTCATGGATGGCTACCGGTGAAGTAATATCATTTCCCAAAACCAGATCCAGGTCTGCTTCTATCAGCTGCCCTGCTCTTACTTCAGGAAGTGCTGCGGCGGCAGCCAGAATTTTCTGTGTCATTGTCATTCCCATATATTATTTCCTCCTGTTCTTTGGATAATCATTTTACGTAAATCTTAAGCTCCTTTCTGCTTGCTATTTTAGCATATCACATAGTATAATAGAAATACATATTAAATATAATTATTATAATTTACAGTTATGGAGAAACGATATGAACCAAAATCTTTCCTCTTACCGCATTTTTTATGCTGTCGCCAACACTGGTAATATTTCCAAGACGGCAAAAGAACTATATATCAGTCAGCCCGCCATCAGTAAATCCATCCAAAAACTGGAAGAAAATCTTGGTGTAAAACTTTTTGCGCGCAGTTCCCGGGGGGTAACTCTCACCCCAGAAGGAGAATTACTATATACACATGTAAAATCTGCTTTTGAAACGCTTGCTGTTGGTGAAGAAAAACTGAGACGCTCTATTACACTTGGCATTGGAAACCTGTCCATCGGAGCCAGTTCTACATTATGTAAATATATTTTACTTCCTTATTTAAAAGATTTTATTAAGCAATATCCCCATATCAACATTTCCATCGCCTGTAACTCCACAAACCATACATTGAAACTTTTAGAAGATGGAAAATTAGACATTGGATTAATTGGAAAACCAGAGAACCGCAAAAACATTAATTTCTGTCCCCTTAAAGAAATCAAAGACATTTTTACTGCTACACGGAATTATCTTCATAACCTGAAAATCCGCGGAATAAACCGTAAACATATCCTGCATAATTCGACTCTTTTACTGCTGGATCGTGAAAATATGACGCGCCAGTACATTGACACTTATTTTCAGGATAACCACATTTTTCCTCAGGACACGATCGAAGTTTCAAATATGGACCTCCTAATTGAAATGGCAAAAACAGGTCTTGGAGTGGGCTGTGTAATTCAAGATTTTGTTCAGACTGAACTGAATTCTGGCATTCTGGTTGAAATTCCTCTTGAAGTCCCTATTAATAAACGCGAAATTGGGTTTGCTTACAATAAAGATGTAAAAATTTCTAATTCTTTGGAACAATTTATTCAATTTTGTGAGAAATATTAATTATAAAAAGTTCTCAATTAAGAATATTGTTCTTACTATTTTCACACTATGATATTTTTAAGATACAGATAACTTTCTGCTGAGATATGATTTATATCGTTTATATGCTTCATAAAACATTTTTCAATTTTAAACTGTGATCAGATACTACGCTCTTAAGTACATCCACATCTGTCTGCAGCCTTTCTATTTGAACAACATCATCCTTGTAACGCACAAACGTAGACGTATAGCACTCTTCAATATTTTGCAGCCGTGGTATTACTTCATTTTCATTCTGCAATTTCATAAAATGAACTTTTTGTGCCATCTCACCCAAACCTTCTTCCAAACTTTCTGTCCGCTGGTTCAGCTCCTGCATTCCTTCTTCCAAACTTTCTGTCCGCTGGTTCAGTTCCTGCATTCCTTCTTCCAAATGACCTACTCGCTCTTCTAAATGTTCCATTTTCTCTTCCAGGCAATCCATCCGCCCTTCCAAATGTTCCATTTTCTCTTCCAGGCAATCCATCCGCCCTTCCAAATGTTCCATTTTCTCTTCCAGGCGATCCATCCGTTCATCCAGACAATCCACTCGCCCTTCTAAATGCTCCATTCTCTCTTCTAAAACAATCACATGATACTTAATTTCTTTCGTATCTTCTTTTATGGAAAATAATTTTTCATCTATTATAACAGCAAATGATGATATAAGCTCTGAGAACAATTCCTGATTTGTCATAGCATTTCCTCCTTTCTTCAAATTTTCATTTAATATAGCACGATTCTTTGATACCGTCTATGCACAAATATGTAGAAAATATTGCCTTCCTATTTCCAAAAATTCGTACAGACCGCATTCTTTGGGCGTTTTAGATGTCAAAACCCCCAGACAGATATATTCTGAATCTGGGGATTTTCTCAATTTAATTATTAATTAACTTATCTTCTTCATTATTCCAGCTATAAAGCTTACGTACCTCTTTTCCTACCTCTTCTGCAGGATGTTCCGCTGCAAGCTTCCGCATTGCCTTAAAATGAACCTGGCGGCCTGCCGGAGACATATCTAATAAGAAATCCTTCGCAAATGTGCCATCCTGAATGTCAGATAAAATCTTTTTCATAGCTTTCTTGGTATCTTCTGTAATAATCTTCGGACCTGTGATATAATCACCATACTCTGCCGTATTAGAAATAGAATATCTCATTCCTTCAAAACCAGATTGATAAATCAGGTCCACAATCAGCTTCATCTCATGAATACACTCAAAGTATGCGTTTCTCGCATCATATCCAGCTTCCACCAACGTTTCAAACCCTGCCTGCATTAATGCACAAACACCGCCGCAAAGCACTGCCTGTTCGCCAAAAAGATCTGTTTCTGTCTCTGTGCGGAACGTTGTCTCCAAAACTCCTGCGCGTGCTCCGCCGATTCCCAATGCATACGCCAGGGCAATTTCCTGTGCCTTGCCAGATGCATCCTGTTCTACCGCAACCAGACAGGGAACTCCTTTTCCAGCCTGATACTCACTTCTTACAGTATGGCCAGGTCCCTTCGGTGCAATCATGGTTACATCCACATCTTTCGGCGGAACAATTGCCCCAAAATGAATGTTAAATCCATGAGCAAACATTAGCATATTCCCAGCTTCCAGATTCGGCTCAATATCTCTCTTATACATATCCGCCTGCAATTCATCATTGATAAGAATCATAATGATATCAGCTCTTTTGGCAGCTTCATCAGCCGTAAACACCTCAAATCCCTGAGCTTCTGCCTTAGCCCAGGATTTACTTCCTTGATACAAACCAATAATTACATGACATCCAGAATCCTTTAAGTTTAATGCGTGAGCATGCCCCTGACTTCCATAGCCAATAATCGCAATTGTTTTTCCTTCTAATAATGAAAGATTGCAATCTTCCTGATAAAATATTTTTGCCATTTCCTTTATCCTCCTAAAATATTTATGATTTCTCTGACAATTTGTTAAATTATCAAAGCAATGGAAAAATGTGATACATTCTTCCATAATACATCCATTCATTCTGTAATCGCTTTTTATCTGTTCCACAGCAATTACTCAGTCAAACATTTTGACATCCGATGACCCTCTGGTCAATCCTGTAATACCGGTCCTCGCAAGTTCCAATATTTCATATCCCTCCAGCAGCTCCAGAAAAGCATCCAGCTTGTTCTGGCTTCCAATCAACTCAATCATCATAGAATCATTCGTCACATCTACAATCTTTGTTTTAAAAATTTCTGCAAGAGATATCACTGCCTGACGTTCTGTATTTTTCACTCTGATCTTAATAAGTATCAGTTCCCGGCATACAGAACTGCCATATTCCAGCTTCTTAATGTCAACTACGTCTTCCAGCTTCGCAAGCTGTTTCTCAATCTGTTCCAAAATCAATTCATCACCGCTTGAAACAATGGTAATCCTGGTAAATCTGGGATCTGCTGTCACTCCTGCCGATATGCTGTCAATGTTGTATCCTCTCCGGCTGAACAGACCGGACACATGACTGAGCACATTAGGAGTATTTTCAACCAAAATGGATAATGCTTGTCTCTCCATGCATAAAACCTGCCTTTTCTACTCGCCATCTTCCCCAGTATACGTTAAACCAGGGCAGTACCTGCGATTACTACTTAGTTTAGCACATTACCTCGGTTTGTCAATAGTTTCTAATTATATTAAGGCGAATTCCAGTTCTCATCAATGCCGTTTGCCTTCCACTGATTATTATCTTCACTATATTCCTCAATGGCAAGATACTGAAAACTGCTCGCCGTTTTCAACGCGTCATATACATACCGTAACGGTATCCTGCTCCGGTTATTTTCCGGGCTTCCCGGCTCTGCAAGAAATACCGTATCGTCCTCTCTCTGATATAGCCAGATATTTACATAATGCCCTGGCGTATCTTTCCAATAAGTATCATCATTTTTACTGGAAACCAGAACTATGGCAGACTTCATCCATTCCATCTGCTTTTGAAAATTTTCATAGGATGTTGGTTTACGATACAGATAAGAAGTAACTCCACAGGAACGAAGGACTTCTTTCATCTGTCTCCAGCCAATAGCGCCTGACTCCCAATTTGGCGCATAACTGGTAACAGACATCGAATATTCACACATATCCCAGGGTGACACTTCATAAGAAGACAATGTATTATATATGTTAGCCATACAGCACAACCCACATCCAAAACCTCCAAAAGAATTTCCATCAACGCCAAAAGCACACCATTCCCCAGACCAGGCAACACCTTCTTCCCAGGACCTTGGACCCTGAAGAAATGAATATACCTCATTCTCCTGTATATCAGAAGTTTTGATCAATGCTTCTTTATCCTGACGAGACAGCAGGTCCCTCAGATATCCATCTGAACCAAGATAAATACGTTCTGTTTTCTTTTCTTCTTCCGACTGTACCTCAACTTGCTCTCTCTGTATCTTAACTTCCTCTCTCTGTATCTCAACTTCCTCTTTCTGAACCTCCACCATGACATTCCTGTCCTCTCCAGCCATATGCAGAAGCAGCACTAAAAACATCAGGTTCCAGCATGAAGACAGATATCTTTTCATTTTGCCTATTCCTTTCTGGTTCTTCAGTTCAAAATATTTCCCATTCATTTTACTCTCACTGGATTCCAATGTCAATACAAGCAATCATGACAGCAAATATCAGAATATACTTGACTTTTTCGACAAAATGGATTATTGTATTATTTATATAGTACAGTAATACATACAAGGAAACGAGGTGATTTGATGCCATGGAATTTAAATTCCGACCGGCCGATCTTTATCCAGATTATTGAAAAAATACAGATGGACATTATTTCCGGACTCTATCAGCCAGGAGATAAACTGCCCTCTGTGCGGGATCTTGCGCAAAAAGCATCCGTAAATCCCAACACCATGCAGAAGGCACTCTCTGAATTGGAACGAACCGGGCTTGTCTATTCCCAAAGAACCAGCGGACGATTTATTACGGAGGATACTGCCATGATTGATAACTTAAAATCTGAACTTGCAAAGGAAATTATCACACAGTTTTTGGATAATATGGAAAAACTGGGGATTGAAAAAGAGGAAGCCATTTCTCTTATTTCTCAAATCAGCAAAGGAGACGGCCATGACACTGATTGAATGTAAAAAACTGACAAAAAAATATGGAAACCATACTGCCCTTTCCAATATCAGTCTCCAAATTGAAAGCGGTCATATTATCGGGCTTCTTGGACCAAATGGAAGTGGCAAAACCACACTGATTAAGCTGATTACAGGACTGTTAGCCCCAAGTTCTGGCTCTGTCTATGTAAACGGCCAGCCAGTAGGACCTGACAGCAAAAGCCATATTTCCTATCTTCCTGACCATTCGTACCTGAATGGATCTATGCGAGTACGGGATATTTTGAACTTTTTTGATGATTTTTATGAGGATTTTGACTCTATGCGCGCCTTTGATATGCTTGCAAAACTTCAAATCAATCCTAATCACAAGCTGAAAACATTATCCAAAGGCACACAGGAAAAGGTTCAATTGATTTTGGTTATGAGCCGTCGGGCAAACTTGTATATTCTGGATGAACCCATTGCCGGAGTAGATCCTGCCGCAAGAGATTACATCTTAAACACGATTCTGTCCAACTACGACGAGTCGGCATCCATCCTGATCTCCACGCATCTTATTTCTGATATAGAAAATATTCTGGATGAAGTAATTTTTATCCAAAACGGCACCTTGCATACCCATGCAGGAGTAGACGATCTCCGTCAGAAAGAAAATAATTCCATAGACACTATATTCCGGGAGGTATTCAAATGCTAAAAAAATTGTTAAAACATGAATGGAAGTCTGTCGGCAAGATTCTTCTTCCCATAAATCTCGGGATCATACTACTGACCATTATTGGATGCATCATACTGAGTACCGACACATTCGAAACTGAAGAATCCCTGCCCCTGGCACTGCTTCTTTTCCTTTTCTATACTCTTTCGATAATGACTTTTTCTGGTGTCACAATCATCTATATTTATGTACATTTTTACAAAAATCTGTTTACTGTTGAGGGTTACCTCTGGCATACGCTCCCGGTAACCAGAACCCAGTTATTTCATTCCAGACTGTTGATTGGAAGTTTTTGGTGTTCATTAAACAGTTTCCTCACGGTACTGTCGGCTGCTGCACTTGGATTCACTGCTGGATTTCATGCCGCAACTGAGGAGAAGATGGACAGCCTGCAAAGTCTGCTTATGGATGGTTCTTTATCAAAATCAGCAGACGGAACAACTGCAGACTTTGTCTTTTCTGACATTTTCGGCTATTCACCCGCCATATTTATCATTCTTTTACTGCTGGTGCTGCTGACAAGCTGTATTTCCTCTGTGCTGATGGGCTACTTAAGTACTCTTCTGGGACAGTTGGTAGAAAAATACCGTTTAGCAGCCTCTATTGGATTTTATATGGCAATTTACATGATAACCCAGACCATTACCTCCTTGGTCATGATAGCTCCGAACATTCATATTATTTTAAGCAGCGATGATGAAACATCAACATATTTTATAAGCAACTTTTTTGGCTCCATGTTTCCTGCTGCTATCATCTCTCAAATTATTTTAATCGTTATTTTTTATACTTCCTCACTTCTTCTGATCCGCCGCCAGCCAAATCTGGAATAAATACTTTTTAATATGCTATGATTCCATTTATACAATATTTAGAGCCTTGTTTCATGCCAGTATCGGCAGAGCAAGGCTCTAAAATCGTCTGAATAGAAATATGCGGTCTGGCGCAAATTTATCTTTGCGCCAGACCGCATGGCAGTCAAAAGGTTTCTCTTCTATAATGTCAAATTAGAGGGGAGGTGCAATACTCTTTTATATTCCAAAATGTCTGGCATAACGTCTAACTTGTTCAGCAGATTCCTGCTGTCCAACCGCTTCAAGTATAGTAATGCTCTGATAAAAAATTTCTTTTGACATTTCAATCTGCCCCAACTCTGCCAAAGCACATGCCTTATTACATAACAGCATAGGAAAAGTATGCATTTTCCCGTATTCAACACAAAAATCAATTCCTTTTTGGCAGAGTTTCAGGGCTTCTCTGTAATATCCCTCCTGCTCCATCCAGGTAGAAAGATTTTGAAGTATCATCGGGTATTTCTCTGAGATTCTCTGGCCATTCAATTTATAATGTTCCATACACTCTTTCAAATCAAATAAAAGCCGCAAAGCATCCCATAGCTTTCCCTGAGAGTGATAAATACAGCCGATGCTGTTCAGAATACTGATTTCCTGACAGGTCAAAAGCCTTAACTGAATATGCAGGCCGTCAAAATCAGGAATTGTCATGCGGATCGCTTTAAGAAGCTGTTCCAATACTTTTTTCAAATTCTCTCCCTGATCTTTTCGTATCACACTCTTAATAAAAGACAAATACTGTTCTTCTAATTTCAAATATTCTCTGTTTGCATCCTTTTTCAGCCTTTCTTCCAGTTCATCTGCCAGAGCACTGGCCCTGTCATATTCCTTTTTTCCAACACAACGAAGCATTTCCTGTTCCAGCTCATATTTTTCTCCTTCTTTCCGGCTCATGCTGACATCAAACATCCATTCAATTCCCAGTCTCTGCATCAGACCTTCCAATATCTTTCTGCCTGGCACCTGCTGACCATTTTCAATTCTGGAAAGCGTGGACGGCATACAAATTCCAAAACATACATCCTCTTGTGAAAGCTTCCGCCGTTCTCTGGTATCTCTGATTAATTCACCAATGGTATAACACCCCATAATGCATAACCTCTTTTGCTTTTATAATTTTTCTCTCATCATATAAAGCAAACTGACATTATGCAGAAAAATACGATTTTTGCAGTGAACTCTCTATATCTTGTAATATATTCTGTCTTGTCATGCCACAAATCGTATCACAAATGCCTTTGTATATTCCTCATCCTGGTTTTGCTCCAGTGTAAGGATGCCTCCATGCATCGCAACTATCTTATGCGCAATGCTTAACCCAAGACCGCTTCCTTCCCCGCCGCTCCTTGATTCATTTCCCAGGACAAAAGGTTCAAAAATATAATTTGCTGTTTTCTCTGGTATCACCGCTCCATCATCACAGATGCGAATGATCATATTCTCATCCTCATGTTCCGCCATGATCCATACACGAGTGCCTGGAGGATTGTGTTTCAAGGCATTGTTCAGCAAATTATTGATAACACGCTGAAACTGCACTCCGTCAACATCCATCTCACACTTTTCTTCCGGGATTTGAGGAATCATCTCAATCTTCTTTGCCTCAAAATCCATATACAGGCCTGCCCCGCAATCCCGCAGCAGCTCCCATAAATCTTTCCTTTCCTTCCTGAGCTGAACCCCCTCACTATCCAATTTCACGTACTCAAACAACAAGTTTAAAAGCTCGCTCATCTGCATGGATTTATTATAAATTGTTTCCAGAAATTCCTGCCGTTTTTCCTCAGGGATTCCATTCTCCCCTTCTTGTCCTTCTGGAAGCAATGCCCGTGCATAACCTGCTACAGTGGTCATAGGTGTCTTTAGGTCATGTGCCACATCGGACAGCAGCAGATTCTTCCTTCTGTCATACTCCGTCTTCTGCTGCCGTTCCTGTGCTTCCATCCTCTGCACCTGCGCCTCCACCATCCTGCTGAATACAAAAGCTGCTACGATGTATGGAACAAGCAGAGCCAGAACAATCAATATGATAATGGCCACCATTCCCCAGATATAAATCTGTGTCTGCCGCGGGCTTAAATGCAGCATCTGCCTGCTGATCCGCTCCGTCATGACACTTCCGGCCCATCGTTCACTGACTGCACGCAGTCCCCCGCCTATCACTTCTGGAAAATAACTGCAAATTCCTGTAACAGCAAGATAAAGGCCTCCCCGCAGCAATACTCCGATGTTCAGTCCGTTTTCCAAGCCAGACATAAAAAAATCTACTTGCAGAAGATCCGACAAAAAGGGAAATAATGCATTGTCAAAAAATCTGTTCAGCAGCCATTGACTGATACTTACCAAAATTAAAATCATCAGAAACCGTCTGACCAGAAAACGTTTCCACTCTTTATGTTTCATTTTTATTCCTTCTCCATCCGATAGCCAAGACCACGAATCGTTTTAATATAAGCGCTGCTGTCCTCAGATAATTTTGCACGCAGCCGGCTGATGCATACCATGATATTATTATCTGCTATCGCATATTCTTCTCCCCAGACATTCTCATATACCTGCTGCTTGGTAAATACTCTTCCTGGATGTTCCATAAACAGCCTCAGCAGTTTATATTCCACAGAAGTCAAATTAATAGGTTGTTCTCCTTGATAGACCACACACGCTTCCGTGTCAAGCCTCAAGTCTTTTACCCGCAGCTGCTTTAGTTCTCTGCTCTTTGCTCCAAGAGAATAAAACCTGCGGATATTGGAATTGATCCTCGCCATCGCCTCCATTGGATTAAAAGGCTTTGCCAGATAATCATCTGCTCCCAGATCCAGACCCAGTATCTTATCAGAATCCTGATCTTTGGCCGATAGTATCATTACAGGAATATTGCTGTTTTCCCGCAGTTTTTTCAACACCCGATAGCCGTCTGTTTCCGGCATCATAATATCTAACAGCACCATATCAATTTCTTCTTTTTCCAACAGAGCAAGCGCTTTGCCGCCGTCTTCTGCCTCAAGCACTTGATACCCGTCCTTTTCCAGATATAGGCGGAGCAGTTCCCTGATCTCTGTCTCATCATCTGCAACCAGAATTGTATATGCCATAGCTTCTCCTCTTTTCTCAATACTTGCTGAAACGGCTCTTTCACCCTGTTATGGAATCTCTTGAAACTGCTCTTGTAATTTATTTCCTTTCAGTTTCTGGTAAAGAGCAGCTCTGGTCTGTGCCACATATGGATTCACATAAAAAATTCCTAAAATTCCAAATGTAAAGCCACTTAAAATATACCATCCCAGAAAAGATAAGTCCAGTACAAAGGCTTTCCATCTGTTTCCTACCATCATAGAACGGCTGAGGGCAAATGCTTCCTCCTTGCTGATATCAGGATTTTCCTCCAGAAGATAAGGAATCATCCGGTATTCGTAAGCTTTGATTATTCCTGGGATGATAAACAAAAGGCTCCACAAAAATACATATAATTCCCGTAAAAACATAATTTTTACAGAGTTTTTATAGTTGTGGTCAAACGCATAGCATACTTCTCTGATATTAGCCTCTTCTTTTAAATTCCTTGCAAAGAAACGGCGGATTCCCACTTCCAGAGGATTCACAATAAAGATTTCTATGGGAAGAACAATGATCAGCACTACCACCAGTATAATAAACAATATCAATACAACCATTAAAACAGCAAACATGACCGCAATACCTTTGCCAGCATCAATTTCTCCATCCGGCAGAGTCCCCGCTTTCTCACCCAGATCACTGAAAACTCCGTCTAAATAAACATCATACGCTTTATCGCCTTCATACCCTTCATCATCTTCACTGATTTCGTTTTCCCCGTAGTCTCCGTCATCTTTATCATCGTATACGGTATTGATGTCATAGTCAATATCATTTGAGGAACTCCCGCCCTGCATCCAGGAATACACATGTCTGTAACCTCCTGACCCCATACCAATGCCGAGCACAGACAAAAACAGCGCTGCCAGAACGCATCTCCAGTAATTCATTTTAAGCCTTTGTTTTGCTTTTTCTTTTAATTCTTTTCTGGTCCACATATTTATCCTCTCCTTGTCGATTTTTCTTTCTTACTTGATAATTGGTTTTATTCTAACTCATATTTCTTAACAAGAAACTCTCCTTTTCTTACAATAACCTTACAAAGTCTTTCTTGCAGATTATTTAAAGGGATGATAAGATAAGAAAGAAGCCTGCTCAGCAAATAAACAGGCTGAACTGAAAGACAGAAGATTGGAGCTTATTTAGATTGGAGTTTATTTATGAGAGAAGAACTTGAATATTATATCCGGCACTTCGCCAGCCGTTTTTACATATTTCTCAAATGGCTTATCTTTTCTTTATTATCCGGCATATTAATTGGCTTGGCAGGGACCGTCTTCCATTACTGCATGACATGGGCAAATGATATGCGCGCCCTCTATCCCTGCCTGATTCTCTTGCTTCCTGCCGCTGGACTTTTCATTGTAGGAGCATACCATATACTCCATGATGAGAAAGATACCGGAACCAACCTGGTACTGGCAGCCATTCATTCCGGAAAACATATTCCTTTAAAAATGGCTCCTCTCATTTTTATTTCCACCGTTATGACTCATTTGTTCGGCGGTTCTGCCGGGCGTGAAGGCGCTGCGCTGCAGCTTGGCGGAAGTATCGGCAATTCACTTGGACGTCTGCTGAGATTTGATGAAAAGGATCAGCACATCATGATTATGTGCGGCATGAGCGCTGCTTTTTCTGCACTGTTTGGCACTCCTTTGGCCGCTTCCATTTTCTCTATGGAGGTGGTAAGCGTCGGCATCATGCATTACGCCGCTTTAGTCCCCTGTGTCATCGCCTCCCTGACAGCAAAAGGAGTTGCCGAATATTTTCAGGTAATGCCAGAACAATTTCTGTTAACCCGCCTTCCAGAATTTACACTTTCTACTGCAACCACAATTGCTGTGCTTGCCATTTTGTGCGCTGGCATCAGCACACTTTTCTGCATAATGCTTCACAGCGGAGAGAAATTATATAAAAAATACCTGCCAGACCCTTACCTTAGAATTTTCACCGGCGGAACTTTTATTGTAATCATGACACTGCTGGTGCATAATCAAGATTACAATGGCGCCGGAATGCCCATCATTGCCCGCTGTTTCGAAAACGACTATGTGCCCTCTGCCTTCTTTTTGAAAATGATCTTTACCGCAGTGACACTTGGTTCTGGATTCAAAGGAGGCGAGATTGTCCCTTCCTTTGTCATCGGCGGGACATTCGGCTGTCTCTTTGGAAATTTTGTAAACTTTTCTCCTGCTTTATGTACAGCCGTCGGTATGGGAGCCGTATTCTGCGGAGTCACTAACTGCCCCATCACCTCCCTGCTGATCTGCTTTGAACTGTTCGGGTTTGCAGGTATGCCATATTATCTATTATCCATTGCATTAAGCTATATGCTGTCTGGCTATTATGGGCTTTATCACAGCCAGAAAATTGTATATTCTAAATACAAAACAGAATTTATTAACCGAAAAACTCATGAATGAAAGGCGGAAATTTATGCGGATACTGCTTGCAGAAGATGAAAAAGACCTGTCTCATGCCCTTGTCACTATTTTAGAACGCAGCAACTACTCTGTAGACGCTGTATATGACGGGGAAGAAGCGCTGGCGTACTTAACCAGCAATAATTATGATGGACTGATTCTGGACATTATGATGCCTAAAATAGATGGCATTACCGTATTAAGAACTATCAGAGAACAGCAGAACTCGATTCCTGTATTATTATTGACTGCTAAATCAGAAATTGATGATAAAGTCGCAGGATTGGATGCCGGCGCCAACGATTATCTTACCAAACCCTTTGCCGCCAAAGAACTTCTTGCCCGGATACGCGCCATGACAAGAGAACATACCCGTGTCATAGATACCACTCTGCACACCGGAAATCTTACCCTGGATCTTGCCTCCTTTACCTTGTCCTCACCCGTTGGCAGTTTCCGGCTCACAAACAAGGAATTTCAGATGCTGGAACTACTGATGCGAAATCCAGGCCAGCTCATATCCAGCCAACGCTTTTTAGAACGTATCTGGGGATATAACAGCGACGTAGAAATCAATGTAGTCTGGGTCTATATTTCCTATCTGCGCAAAAAATTGACAGCGCTTGATGGAAATGTGCAGATCAAAGCTGCGCGAAACGCCGGCTATTTTCTGGAGGTATTGCCATGATCAAAAAACTTCAGGCTCGTTTTATTTTAATTTCCATGCTGTCCATGATTCTGGTACTTACCATTATCATGGGTTCTGTCAATTTTCTTAATTATCAGAGAATGGTGAAAAACGCTGATCTCACACTGCTCTTTCTATCCGAAAACAGTGGTCAGTTTCCGCCTTTTTCTCCCACTGAAAAAGAGGACAGACAGCACTGGAGTCTGCCCAAACATAGGGATCCAAAGCCCTGGAACATGTCACCGGAAATGCCCTACGAAACCCGCTATTTCTCTGTTCATCTTGCCAAAAACGGTCAGATTCTCTCTACTGACACCAGGAAAATTGCTGCCATTGACGAGGAAACTGCCTCTGAATATGCCGCACAGATATATGATTCAAAAAAGCCCTCAGGCTTTCTCTCTTGTTATCGCTACCTGATAAAAACTTCTGCGGACGGAATCCATATTATATTTTTAGACTGCAGCAGAAATCTTGACACCTTCCGTTCCTTTTTACTGACCAGTATTCTGGTATCGCTGACAGGCCTGTGTTCTGTGCTGGGTCTGGTATTCTTTTTTTCAAAAATCGTTATGAGGCCGATCTCTGAAAGCTATGAAAAGCAGCGGCGTTTCATAACCGATGCCGGACATGAACTTAAAACTCCTGTCACCATTATCAACGCGAACCGGGAAATCCTGGAACTGGAAAATGGAGAAAACGAATGGACAAAGGGAATACAAAAACAGACATCTAAGCTGACTGACCTGACCAACCAGCTCATTTTCCTGTCACGAATGGAAGAATCGGAACATCAACTGCAGAAAATTGATTTTTGCATCTCGGATCTGGTAGAAGAGACAATCCAGTCTTTTCAGGCGCCTGCCGCCACACAGAATAAAGCATTTTCCACCCATGTTACACCGTTTCTTTCCTACTGCGGGAACGAAGCTTCGATTCGTCAGCTCGTCTCTTTGCTCTTAGACAACGCAGTGAAATATTCCCCGCCTCAGAGCCAAATTGAAGTCACCCTGGAAAAGCGGGGAAAAAATATCTGTTTTACGGTCTATAATCCAACAGAATCGATTTCACATGAGAATCTATCCCATCTATTTGACCGTTTCTACCGGACAGACACCTCCCGCAATTCTGAAACGGGAGGATATGGGATTGGACTGTCGATTGCACGCGCCATTACCGACGCTCATAAAGGAAAAATTTCTGCGGAAAGTAAGGACGGCGTCTCTCTTCTGATAACGGTATCTCTGTAGCCTTCAGATATTGTTTTAACGAAAATCTGCTCCTTTTTACCTTTTTTGTGATCTTAACACTTTGAAGGACCTCCTGCTTTTCCTGTATTGTCAGAGGTTCTTTCTCATACTCAAAAATATCGGTATCTATCAAATTCAAAAGTTCATACATATTCTGGTATTCAGACTGAGATTCTCCTGATTTTGGAGAAAAATCTTCTCCTGTCTGAAACTTTGCAAACAATTGCTGTTCTTCTGGTTTTAAACAGCTTGTCATCATTTCCTGTTCCTCTGTTATCTCCTTCTCAATCAACCAGGCAATAGTAGCTTCCGCCTGATGATTACGCAGAAATTCCAGACAACAGTAACGTGCTACAGAACCAATCCAATTCTCAAACTCATTATCTTCGTGAAAATATTCTGTAAAATCCCAAATTTTCTGAACTGTATTATTAAGACAATCCTGCTGTAAATGAGGCAGTGTAAACAGGTGTTTACGGATAATGGAAATCAGACGCTCTCCATGTTCCATAACCAGATATTCCAAAGCCTTCTCATTATGAAGCCGCAGCTGCATCACCAGATTTTCTTTCCCAATTCTCATAATAACACCCATCCTTCCATCTGCCCATCACATAACCGTTAGAAAACTTTTACATTTTTAGCGTAACAGAATATGCTTTTCTTTTTCTTTCAGAGTTTCTTAATTTTTTCTTATATTTGTGTTCTCTTTATTATATTAGATGCATATCCCTGTCAAAAAGTTGCACCTTTTTTAAATTTTTCGGACATATTCTTCCAATGCCACCGGACCTTCCAGCACCTCTCTTCCAATATACAAAACATTATCCTCCCGAACTCTGGTACACCACTTCACCAGTGAAATCGCTCCGCATTCTAATTCCAGCGCTGTAATACACCTGGGATGAACGCAGCTTCCATCATTGAAATAATATCCTTCTCCGGGTTTTGGAAAAGACGCCCGATGCGTATGCCCTGCAACCAAAAGCGTTTCGTTTTTATCTGCCCACGCTGCCAGCCGCTTCTCTGTCTTTTCCTTTCTGGTATAATTTTTTGCGGCGCTGGTGGGGTCATTGCAGCCTGCCAGCTCCAGGGGACGCCAGAGGTAACGTACCAGAAATCTGGTTAATTTCCACATCGTATCATTCCAGAAATCTCCCTGATGGCCATGCACCAGCAACAGCTCAACACCACTGTGAATCTCCTGCAGGCGGATTGCTTCCTGTACCTTCATTTCTGGAAACAAATTTTTCATCTGTGCCTCTGTCTCACAGTAATAGCTGTGACAATTAGATTGAAAGTATTTTTCACACTCTTTCTTCCTGTCATGATTCCCAAACAGCATATAAAAACGCCCTCTTTTGTAGAATTCACCCATCAGCCAGAACTGATTGCTGTGTATTCTCACAATTTCTCCCAGATTTCGATTTTCCCAGAGTTCATCTCCATCTCCCAGCTCAATATACGTAAAATTCTTCCGGTTGTAATACTGCAGCGCCGCAAAAAACAGATTTTGATTCGGCTGAAAATTGTCTCCCCAGTTTCCGATTCCCCGATGACAGTCACTCATCAGTACGATACGGCTTCTCCTATCAATAGGCAGGCAGAGAGCTTTTTTATACGCCTGATCCAGTTTTTTTGCGGTACGTCCCATGTTTCTTCTTCCACCAGGCGATTCTGCCTGTTCTGATGATTATTCCAAATATTCTGGGATATGCCTGCAGGAGATAGTCCAGCTTATCAATCGTTCTGGTAAAATCTTTGGTAACTCTTTGGTATAATCTGCAATTATGGCAATTCTGCCATTGAATCCACCGCCTGAAGATCTTTCCATATTTATGAGGCTGTTTTGCCTTTGGCTGATACATCCGAAAAGATACTCGTTTATACCAGATATGAAGGTCTTCCTGGCAATAACCTGCCCGATAGCAGCCGTCAAGAAATGCTTCCATCATTTCTAAATCAGGAAAATTCAAGGATACTTCCAGCATCAGTTCTCCCGGCCAGGAAAATTCTCCCAGAGAAAATCCAGTCAGCCACCAGTGCCTTTTTTCCCTGCGAAATAGCTGCCTGCCATTTTTATAAAGAATCATGCCTATTGGAAGCTCTTCTTCTGGGGAAACGCACTGAT
This sequence comes from Lachnospiraceae bacterium, assembly GCA_910575075.1. GTDB lineage: Bacteria > Bacillota > Clostridia > Lachnospirales > Lachnospiraceae > Petralouisia. The sequence continues at coordinate 105,657 of CAJTCY010000001.1, read as the reverse complement.
AAAAGACTTTTTCCGGATCTTCTTCTCTTCCCCGTTCTGGTTCCACGTAAATCCCCACCTCTGCACCAGTCGTAATGCCATACTGTCCTTTCCACAGTTCAATCATCCATCGTCTATTGTCATATTCAAAATAAATTGGCTCACTGTCAATGATCATATTCATAGCAGGCGCCATCTCATCATAAAGTTTTCCATAGCCGAAATTTCTCTGCCATGCATGTTCCAGTGAATAAAAAATATCTTTCCGTAAATGATAGGCAAACCCAAATGGTTCCAACGCCCGGTTGATATCCTGCATTTTTTCCTGATCACTGCGCTGTCTCACTCTGCATTTGGCGCGTTTATGGCGATGGTATCTCTCGCAGCAGATTATAATAATCAGCAGTAACAATGCTGCCGCTGTTACAAAAACAATCCAATTAATATGCAAAACTCTCCAACTCCTTCCTTTTACCTGTAAAGGTATAATATGAAAACCAACTGTTCTGTGCTCTGCACTTTCACAATCGTTTCCCAATATTAATATATTCAGAAAGAATTGGAGAGTTCTGACAAACTCCGTTATTAACTATTACATATTTAACCGCTGGAATCATAATTCCATAAACAGTCCGTCACTTATTGAACGACATACCCTTTATGCCTGAAACAATTCATTGGCATATCGTACGGACCCCATGGCATCTTTAGAATAAAAATCTGCCCCGATCATATCTGCATAAGTCTGGGTAAGCACTGCGCCTCCCACCATCACTTTACAGTCTGGAAGCTCTTCTTTGAGCATTTTAATTGTAACTTCCATATTTGCTACCGTAGTGGTCATGAGAGCGCTTAATCCTACCAGTTTTACCTGATGCTCCCTGGCAGCTTGCACCACCAGTTCCGGGTCTACATCCTTCCCCAGATCAATGACATGAAACCCATAATTTTCTAACAGCACTTTTACAATATTTTTTCCAATATCATGGATATCACCTTTTACAGTGGCAATCACGATGCTGCCTTTTGACTCGGAACTGGCCCCTTCTGCCTGTAAGTGCTCCTTAATGGCGTCAAATCCTGCTTTTGCTGCATCGGCGCTCATCAAAAGCTGAGGCAGAAATACCGTCTGATTCTCAAACCCCTGTCCAACTTTATCTAATGCCGGGATAAGCTCTTCATCAATAACTTCCAGAGGTTTTCTGGTTTCCAGCTCTTTTTCTGCCGCCTGATGAGCACTTTCCGCCAGTCCCCGGACTACTGCGTCAAAGAGGCTGATATCACCGCTTTTAGAGGAAGCTGTTTTAGCCGTTTCCCCTTGCTGGGAATACAGGGCAATATAATCCTGGCATTGGCTGTCACTTCCATTCAAGGCGCAGCAGGCATGGTATGCTGCCATCATCGCTTCACTGTTAGGGTTAATGATTCCTGCACTCAGTCCCTGCGCCAGTGCAATCGTGAAAAATGCCGTGTTGACACGCTCTCTCTGCGGAAGCCCAAAAGAAATGTTAGATACGCCCAATGTAGTATGAACTCCCAGCACATGCCGGACATAATGCAACGCTTCCAGGGTAATGCGGGCATTCTCCTGCCCAGTGCTGATCGTCATGGTCAGTGTATCTATCAGAAGATCTTTTTTCGAGATCCCATATTTTGCTGCTTCCTGGATAATTTTTTCTGCTATTTTAATTCTTCCTTCTGCCGTCTCTGGAATTCCATGTTCATCCAATGTCAGGCACACTATCATGCCGCCATATCTTGCCGCCAATGGAAATACCGTATCCATAGATTCTTGTTTGCCGTTGACAGAGTTGATCAGAGGTTTGCCATTGTAAAGGCGCATTGCTGTCTCCATAGCCACTGGATCGGAAGTGTCAATCTGCAGAGGCAGATCAGTAATGCCCTGTAATCCTGTCACCACAGAACGCATCATCTGCACTTCATCTATCTCTGGAAGCCCCACATTTACATCCAGAATATGTGCCCCCCTGTCCTGCTGCGCCAGAGCTTCTTTATAAATATATTCCAGGTCATTGTCCCGCAAGGCCTGTTTAAACCGTGATTTTCCGGTAGGATTGATCCGCTCCCCTATAATCTTAGGATGACTTCCTAATTCCACTGCATGCGTATAGGACGATACTACAGACCGATTCTTTTCTGTCAATGCCATAGGCGGAATCTCTCTGCATGCTTCCACCAGAGCACGCAGGTGTGCTGGGGTAGTGCCGCAGCATCCTCCCATCACGGAAACACCTTCCTGGGCAATTTTTTTCATAATATCAGCAAACTCTTTTGGTCCCACATGAAAGCAGGTCTTGCCATCCACCACCACTGGAAGGCCTGCATTGGGATTTATCACGATCGGAATGGATGTAATTTCTCTGAGCTTTGGCAGAAAGCCCTGCATGATATCCGGTCCAAATCCACAGTTCAGCCCCAAAGCGTCCACCCTAAGCCCTTCCAGCATCGCCACAGCCGCTTCCATATCCGCCCCTGTCAGAAGTTTGCCGTTTTCATCAAATACCATCGTTACCACAATCGGAAGATTTGTGTGCTCCTTTGCAGCAAGCACTGCCGCCTTGATCTCATAGGTATCGTTCATCGTTTCAATGAGGCACAGATCTGCACCTGCTTCTTCCCCTGCCACACACATAGCGCAAAATGCCTCATAAGCTTCTTCAAAAGATAAATCTCCCAAAGGTTCCAGCAGTTTCCCCAGTGATCCAATATCCAGAGCGGCATATGCTCTCCTGCCAGATTCTGCAATGGCGCGTTTGGCAATTTCAATTCCCTTCTTAGTCAATTGTTCACAAGTATAGCCTGTCCCTTTCATTTTAAAGGGATTTGCTCCAAAAGTGTTCGCTTTTATAATATTACAGCCTGCCTCCAGATACTGCTTGTGGATATCTAAAATCACACCTTCCCGGTCTACATTCCAGATTTCCGGTAATTCCCCGGACTTTAACCCTCGCTCTTGCAGCATGGTGCCCATGGCACCATCAAAAAACAATAATTCTCTTCCCAGACGCTCTTTAAAACTCATAAATCCTCTCCTTCCTGTCGGAATTCACAATCTGTCTTAGCGCAGAGACTGCATTTCTCCATTTGGCAGGATTCCCTCTCTCTGGTGGTAAGTCCTATCACTGCAGTCACAGATTTTGAAGGCATCATCAGATTCCCCTCTGTCAACGTAACACCAATTCTCTTACTGCATTCTAACATCTGAAAAATATCTCTCTGGCACTCCAGTGCAAAATCACCATATCCTGGGCTGAATCTTGGGCGCAGATATAAGCCGCGTTCTCTGGCATTCTTCCGTATTTCCTCTTCCACTTCATCCACATAATTCTCTATACACGCGGCGCCTGCCGCCTGCACCACTGCAGCCTTTGCCATATTACATACGGAATATTTGCGGATCATAAGATCCGCTTTCCTTCCTATGGTGGCTGCCAGCAGTACTGCCTGCTCGCATCCTTTCAGATTTACCGCAAGATGATGGCTCTGAACCGTCAGTTCCCCAATCTTTATTTTATCGCCCAAAACCTGGCATGCATATTCCTGATAAATACTCTTAGGGCTGCTGCCCTTTTCCAGTTCCACAGCCGTCTCTTCTATCATTTGAGCAAGCTGCGGTTCCATTTCCTGTCCACCGTACCCCAAATACCGCAATGTTTCTTTTCTGTCTGCTCTCATACAAAGCCGCACTTTCCTGTTATTCTGCCTGATAAATTTCAGAGAGATTTCCTAAAATAGCTCCTGCCACATCTGGCTTGTTCATGGTATAGATATGCACATGATTCACACCATTTGCAATCAAATCAATAATCTGGTCTGTGGCATAAGCAATTCCTGCCTGTTTCAAAGCTGCTGGTTTATCTGCAAACCGTTCTACAATAGCACGAAAACGCTGGGGCAGAATGGTTCCTGACAACGCTGTGATCCTTCTGATTTGATTTACGTTTGTCACTGGCATAATCCCTGCAATCACCGGTACCTGAATATTCTTTTTCAAAGCCCTGTATAAAAAATTATACAGAATATTGTTATCAAAAAACATTTGAGTAGTGAGAAATTCGCAGCCTGCCTCCACCTTCCGTTTGAGATGATCAAGGTCTGCGTCAATGGATTCTGCTTCTGGATGTCCCTCTGGATAACAGGCCCCGCCAATGCAAAAATACCCAAATTCCCTGATTTCCTGAATCAGCTCACTGGCATGGTGATACTGATCAGGCAAAGGAAAATCAAGGTCTTCTGGAATGTCTCCCCGAAGCGCAAGAATATTTTCAATTTTTTTCTCTTTTAACTCTTTCAGTACCTGATGAATCTTTTCCTTTCCGGAGGATGCGCAGGTCAGATGTGCCAATGCTGTCACGCCATTCACATTCTGCACCTCATTTGCCATATCCACTGTATGTTCACTAATGCCGCCGCTGGCCCCATACGTAACACTGATATATGCTGGCTTTAACACCGCTGTTTCTCTCACTACTTCATGTGCCTTCTTAAGCTCTGAACCCTTTTTGGGCGGAAATAATTCACAGCTTATGGTTACTTCTTTTGTCTCTAATAATTCTGATATTTTCATATATTCCTCTTTCTCTAAGTCAATAAAATTCAAAAAATGATAATGCTTTAACACTTTCAATCATTATAATGATTTACACTCTAAAAGTCAAATACAGGCTGACAAATCTTTTTATGTATAGATTGCCATAAAAACCAGATACTATAATCAAACTTTATTTCAGGAGGTAACTTATGAACAGTGAAAATACAAAAAAAGACACCCATCCAGTGCCAAATTTAACAGATAATTACGACTATTTAAAGGCTAGTTCCGTCACAGACTGCACCGGAGCTGTTCCCAGGCCCCCGCAGGACAGTGCAGAACTTGATTCTTATCTGGATGTATATAACTTTCTGCCTCAAAGCGCTTTTACGAATCCCAGTCCACTTGAAGTTGATATGCTGAACAAGGATCAGGGAAAAAACAAACATTCCTGACACACATAAATGACAACAGCCAAAGACCAGAATACTCATTGGTCTTTGGCTTATGTTGCATACAAACATTTTATTGCGATACCTGTCATGGAAGTTTTCCATAAAGATTTTGATAATCCGCTCTTGTAAACCGATGATACTGCAGTCCAAACTCATCTTCTTCCACATAATATACATATTCATCAATTCCAGCATCCTGAAAAAAGAAAACGTATGCTTCAGCTTCTTTGTGTTTCATCACTTGATTGGAAAATTGCAGAAACACCTGCTCCACGGACGCCAGACTGCTGCAAGGCTGATGAATCACTTCCAAAAATTTTATTAAAAACGGACTTGCAGTTATATGGTCTCTGACATACCTGCATCCAATTTCTGGAATACGGATGCAGTATCTTCCTCTGTTACGGGTAATCCGTACTTCTCCTAAATGCTCTCTTGCTTTCTGAGAAAAAAATATCAATGCCTCTTCCAGTTTGTCTTCCTGTTCTTTGGGCAGAGCCAGTAACGAAATAAGACTCTCAGCCGGATAGTACAGTTCTACCGGTTCCTTACTGTAACCGATCTTTAATTCCCATTCTTTTAAGGTATCGCATATATTTTTTTCCAATGCATGCCAGTCTATGGATGGGTTCATCTCTGCTCTCCTTCCACTGTCTTATATGTTATAGCCCCTCAATGATACCATTCTGCAGTTCCTTTCAAGTTATGTCTAACCATAGGTAATCATATTGTATAATCAAACTGCTGCCCTACCATAGCCTCTGCCGGAGTCTGCACCATATCGCTACGCCCCATGGTCACCGTCTCATTAATCTTTTGCAGCAATTCATCCCAGGAGGAAGCCTCTACTGTCACCATATCGTCCGGCCTGCTCTGCCACTCCTGCAGTTTTTCCTGCTTTTCCTTTGCTGCTGCCTTCTTTTCTGCTGCTTTCTTATCCTCTGCCTTTTGCTCCCGCCGATTCTCGAGCCGTTCTCTCTGAGCTGCCAGAGATTTATCAATAACGGCAAAGAAAGAAGCATTGCCGTGGTCATCAAATTTCATGCCGTAAGCCTTCACGCTGTCTGCATTTTTACCTAAACTTGTCTTCATCTGCGCAAACTTATTGGTCGCATTATCCAGTATACCCTCATATTTCTTGCGGTATGCTTCATCTTCTGCCATTTTTTCTATCTTCTCATCATCAATCAGAACAATCAGATTCTTATTGCTGGCATACTTTCCAATATTGGCTTCTGCTTCTTCCTTCATATCCGCACTGACCAGGATAAATTCCATATTTGCATATTTTTTCTTCAGCTTCTCATAATATTTCTGAGCTTTTTCACTTAACTGAGGCTTTCCAATCTCTTTCTGTCCAAAAGTCCTGTTCGTTTTCCCCGTAGATTTTGTCTTATCATTTGCCGCAGCAGTCTGAGCCGCAGCTTCCTGCGCTGCATATGAATTTCCTATTCCGTTAGTATTCATCTTCATTTCCTCCTTGAAAAACAATTCCTATACCCAGCACAACATACATTAATTTCTGTTGTACTAACTTCTATTGTCTATATCGGATAAATTTGGAAAATGGTTACCTCAATACTGGTATCTTTTTCTGTATTTTCCAAACACAGCAAAAGATGCCTTGCCTTTACGTAACCTGTAACACCTTTTACATTCCTCCATTTCATCACCATTTTCCTCACACGTTGCAGGTTCATTGTCCACAACATAAAAGAAATGCCCTAATGACCTCCAAACTGTACCTGCTTCTTCCATTTCCTGTTTCCTTTGGCACATTTTCTCTGTTTCGTGTTTTTCTTAATAATATATTACTTCTATTTTAGACACAAAAAGTATTGACATAAGTCTACATCTACCACAGCCAGCCTCCCAGCGCTGGGATGTCAGCATACTGCTCCATGCGTCATATGCCACTTTATACACAGTCTTCTTACAGGTAATGGAAGAAGCTATATAATAGTTTTTAAGACCAGAATTCCTCAGCTGCTGAGCCTTTTACACCATAAATAACGAGGAGATTACTTATCTTAAAGATAACCTATACATACAGCCTGCTGATGAAACAGGCACAGGGCAGCAGAACGTCAAAAGAAAAAATGCCTTAGAATGGAAAGAGCGGCTTAACAACATAAGGGCTTGTGCGAGGAAGATAATGGGTAACGAAAATGTTTATAGATCATAGACAAAACGGTAAGATTGGTTAAGAATCTTACCGTTTTTAGTGCAAGAAATATTTAAGATATTGTTTCTGATTGTAATAATCGTTTTAACGCATTATAATGTTTTGTAAAGGAATTCATATTTATGTTCGGTTATATGAGTGTAAAAGAAGCGGCTGAAAAATGGGGGCTGTCTGAGCGGAGGATACAAGTATTATGTGCCACAAATCGTATTCCCGATGTAATGAGAGTTAAGCCATGTATGGCTGATTCCTAAGACGGCAGCAAAGCCGAAAGATGGGCGTTTTAAGAAAAAAGAAACGGAGGAAGTTTAGGGTGAATAAGATTTTATTGATTGAAGATGATGTAGAAATCAGTGCCATGTTAAAGAATTTTTTGGCCACAGAAGAATTTGAAGTCGTTACGGCGTATGACGGTGAAAGTGCCTGTGATAAATTTTTCTCGGATAGCTTTAGTTTAGTGCTTCTTGATTTGATGATCCCCAAAATGAGCGGAATCGAAGTTATGGGAAAAATCAGAGAAAATAATACGGTTCCAATTATCATCATATCGGCGAAAGATACGGATTCTGATAAAACACTCGGTCTTGGACTGGGGGCAGATGATTATATAACAAAACCATTTTCTGTTACAGAGGTATTAGCACGGATTAAAGCAAATATCAGAAGAAGTACGCAGTATGCCACAGGAATTGCAAGTCAGCAGCCAGTACTTAAAATCGGAAATCTTGTTATGAACATTAATGATTATTCAGTAATAAAAGATGGAAGAAAAATAGAGCTTACATCAAAAGAATTTGAGATTTTAAAGCTGCTGTTGCAAAATCCCAAGAAAGTATATACAAAGGAGCAAATATATTCCCATGTATGGAATGATGCTTATTTTGGTGATGAAAATGCTGTAAATGTCCATATCAGCAGATTGCGGAACAAAATAGAAGATAATCCCCGTGAACCAAAGTACATTATCACAGTATGGGGAATTGGGTATAAGCTGGGAGAGGTAAAAAATGAGTGATAAAACAATCATATTTTTATTGGCGATTATTATATTGCTTCTGTTTCTTATAGTCTTATATCAAAGGTTTATTTTTAACAGGGGGATTCAGGCGAAGATAAAGCGGATAAATCAAAAATTGGAGGAAATTTCTGAAACCGGCAGCGACGAGAAAATAATGGTATTTACAGATAATCCTGTTTTGATGGAATTAGGGGGACAAATTAACCGCCTGCTGATAGAACGCCAGAAAATAAAGGCAGATTTTAAAAGGGAAGAAATATCTTCTAAAAAAATGTTGTCTAATATATCCCATGATATAAAAACACCTTTAACGGTTATATTGGGCTATTTGGAGATCATGCGCCTTAATAATTCTGATGATGAAATGATTAAAAAAGTTGAAACAAAGGCGAAACAGGTTATGAACCTTATCAATCAGTTTTTCACATTGGCAAAATTGGAATCTGGTGATGCAAATATAAATCTTTGCAAAATCAATATCAATGAGGTATGCAGGGAAAATGTTTTAGAGTTTTACGATATTCTGCTGCAAAAAGAATTTAAGGTCGATTTATATATTCCCGAAACGTCAATGTTTGTGCAGGGGGATAAAGATGCCCTGCAAAGGATTTTATATAACTTATTGTCAAATGTAATACGTTATGGTGCTGATGGGAAATATCTGGGAGTTTTTTTACGGCAGGATAAGAACAGTGTATATATTGACGTGGTTGATAAAGGGAAAGGGATTGAACAGGAGTTTCTATCAAATGTGTTTGACAGATTATACACAATGGAGGATTCCAGAAACAGAGAAATACAAGGAAATGGTCTGGGACTGACAATTGCACAGAATCTTGCAAAGAGTTTAGGCGGCGATATATTTTTGAGCAGCATACCAAATGTTAAGACTACTTTTACCGTAAAATTAAAGAAAATAAGCTATTGAGTTATCAGCGAAAGAAATTCGTAAGAATTAGTCAAGAGTTTTGAAAATCTATATCGCTATAATGGTATCCATAAAACACCTTTGGATATACTGTTGTTCCATAAAAAGCGGGTGTTCATCAAGAAAGGAGGCAAAAATGTCTTACATTTTACAAACGAACCACCTAAGCAAAGTAATAGATGGCAAAGAATTAGTTACCGATGTGAATATCCATATCAAGAAAGGTGAGATATATGGATTTTTAGGACCGAACGGGGCGGGGAAAACTACGGTGATGAAGATGATTACCAATCTTTGGAAGCCAACAAATGGTACAGTTGCATTGTTTGGAGAAGCATTGGAGGATACTTCTTATGAGGTATTGAAACGTATGGGGAGCATTATTGAATTTCCAACATTCTATGAGCATATGAGCGGAAAGGATAACTTGCAGCTTCATTGTGAGTATATGGGATATTACAATAAAGGCAGCGTAGAAGAAGCTATGCAAATGTTAGATTTGGCTGATGCTGCAAATAAGCCTGTTAAGCGGTACTCTCTAGGCATGAAGCAGCGTCTGGGAATTGCCCGTGCCATATTATGCAGACCAGAGTTAGTGATTCTTGACGAGCCTGCAAATGGGTTAGACCCCGCAGGAATGAAACAAATCAGAGATTTGTTCAAAATGTTATGTACAGAATATGGCATGACACTTATGATATCCAGTCATCTCCTTCCAGAAATTGAAAGTATCGCTGATACGGTAGGTGTTATCCATCATGGAAAAATGATGAAAGAAATTTCCATGAAAGAGATTGTGGAAACGAATACGGCATATATAGAACTGGTTGTAGAAGATATAAAAAAAGCATCCTATGTGTTGGCTGAAAAAATGCAGTTGAGCAATTTTAAAATTGTGGATAATACTATCATACGCATTTATGAACGAGGGACTACCACACAAAAAATTTCGAAAGAATTGATGATGAATGATGTAGGGATTTCTTCCATCAGCCAACATACGCAAAACTTGGAGGATTATTTCTTGAAAATAACAGGGGAGGTAGGAAAATCATGTTAAAGTTAATCAGGCTTGAATGGAAGAAAAACAACATCGGGAAGTATATTAGGGGAGCAATTATCATGGCCTTTTTGCTTGGCTTGTTCGTTTTTGCTTTGGCATTCTGGGGAATTGCAAATGACCCAGACGGCACATTAGACGCAGCACCGGGGACAGATGTAATCTCTGCACCAATTGAATTGTTTACCAGTATGGCGTTTCTGATTTATACCAGTGTAATGTTAGCAACCTTTATTGTAAGTGCATATAAAAACAAGACCATGAATCTGATGTTTTCTTACCCTATCAAACGGCAGAAAATACTGGCATCTCAAATGATTGCGGTATGGTCTTTTAATTTTATAGCACTCATCGTAACAAAACTGGCAATTTACCTGTGTGTGTTTATGGGAGCAAGATTTATGCACTCATCCTTTGCGATTGATTTTTCCATTGGGAGCCTGTCATTCTATGTTCAATTAATATTAAAATCAGTGGTAATTGTAAGTATGAGCTTTATTGCCTTGTTTGTTGGAGTGGCTTTGAAATCTTCAAAAGCAACCATTATCACTTCATTTCTGCTGATTTTTCTTACACAAGCGAATGTTGGTGATTTTACAATGGCAAACAATGCCGTTTTCCCTGTTATTTTAACAATCATTTCTTTAGGCTTTGCCGTCCTGTCAATCGTAAACGTGCAAAGTAAAGATTTGATATAGCAAGGAATGTTAATGTGAGTATAAAAAAATTATTAACAGCAGAAATTTTAGGAATAGTTCTTTGTGTATCAGAAAAGATTACGCTTCATGTTCCGAAAAATGCTAAGATTCTATAGGAAATGAGCAATGGCTCTGGCGACATGAAACTGGAAACAGTTTCCAGCTCTGATTTTTCTCTAAACAATAATTCTGACTACATTGCGATGTCTGATTTCACAGTGGAAAGTGCAAAAATAAATTCCCAATCTGGGAATATTAAAATAACAGACAGTTCATTTGCGTATTCAGACGTTCATGTAAAATCGGCATATGTTACACTCTTTTTATGATGCTATACGTGCCTGATAAGGCATTCGCTATCCATTGACACTGTAATACCCCTCAAGCCATTGCCCCTACCACAGCAAGCCTCCCAGCGCTGGGATGTTAGCATACAACTTGATAACTTTCAACTGGCTTGGAATACGGGAATCTTAAGGGAAATATTAATCGCAGGATTAACATTTCTGCACACAAAAATAACCGCCCTCGTCTGACAAACTAAGCGGTTATTTTTCTATACATTGTTGGCCAACCGTCTATCGGCAGCACCTTTTATGCCTATAATATACTGGAATCAAATATTCAAGGATTTCTTGAAAAAATCTCAATACCCCTGTTTACCCTTCTGAGCCTGCTCACCAAAAAATCTGGATCCCTCTACTTTTTCTTGCAAATATGTTCATTGTACTGGCTCACTGTCCAGTCTTTTGTCACAACAACAGCTCTTCTGGAAAAGGCGCAATGAAGTCACGCCTCACATACTCATCACATAGGCCAGCCCTGGACACCTGGAATGCCCATTTTATAGGGTTATTAAAAGGAATCACTCCCGCGATTCCTTTTAATACAAAAACCATTACAGAGGCACAAAGGGAAATCATTGCTTCGCAAATGCGCCTCGCATGAAAGTTCGCAAGCGAACTCTTTTTAGAACTTACCTGCCTTAGCCGCTTCTTCAATCGAAACTGCCACTATTGATTTTATAGGGTTTTAAGGGCTATTTGTGTGCTATCGGTGTGTTACGCATCTATATTTTTATCTATTTTTGAACACTTATAAGCACTTTCTTTTCCTATGCTCAAACAAAGCTTCTATTTGTTTCTTTCGTTCTTCATACTCCGCTTGTATCTCTGCCCTGTGTAAAGCAATATATTCCACCGTAGAAGTAAAACCATGCTCATTAAATTTGCTTACACTGTTCCTGTATGCTCCTGCTTCCACAATATCAAACTTTTCCAGTAGTTCACGCTTTGCCTTGCCTATCCGTAGCTTTCGCAAGCCCTTTTCTTTAATCTGTCTTATACGGTCTATTGATATACCTTCGGCTCTTGTTACCGCCGCCATAGTCTGATTATTTATGAAAATTTCTCTGATAACATGGTTTTCTCTTTCCGCTGTGTAACGCTTTACAATGCCCCATAACTCATTTTTAGAGTGTTCATTGTAATTTTATCAACGGTATCATTTTCAAGGCTAAAATCGGCTTGCACTGTATCGGCAAGTATCAAACTGTCATCATCAGTTAATGGAGTATCTAAACTGGCTACCCCCCTGCATCTGTATTTTCATTTCCGGCAGCAGTCCTACAGATATGCCCATTCTATCAGCTATTTCTTTACCCGTTGGTATTCTGCTTAGTTCCTGCTCTAACTCCTGTACGGTTTTCTTGTAACGTGCTATTTTCTGCCTTGTGTGGCTCGGTATGCGTACAACCGAACCGCATTTTTCAAGATAACGTTGTACTGATTGCCTTATCCAATATTCAGCATAGGACATAAAACGCACATTTTCAGATGTTTCATAATGCTGTACTGCTTTCCATAACCCAAAATAACTTTCTTGCAACAAGTCCTCCATAGGCTCATAGGCGGCAAATGGCTTTATAAATTTCTTAGTCAATGGCAGATTGCTTTCATACAGTAATTGCATATTATCCGCTACAGAATAACCGTTCCTAATTTCAGACACAATTTGCTCATTCGTCATTGCAATGCACCTACCCCTTTGCTATAATTTGAGTAGATGCGGAATATTAAGGGAAGTCGGCTAAACATTCAGGTAACGACTTCTCTTTTATTTTATCACAAAACCGCCTTTTTGTATATTTCAAAAAATTTTTCAGACTGGTAGCAGGACTAAGCCTTTTTGAAAATGCCCGGCAGAAAAGCCCACTTAGCAGGGGGCATGCATGGTTTTATATAAAACCCCCACCTACCGCCTATAGCCAAAAGAAAAGGCAACAGTCCACAAGACCCCTGCCTTAAACAATCTTTATTCTGCTTTCAATTCTCTCTTATACTTATAAAATGTATTCCTTGCAAGCCCTATCAGTTTCATGCAATCCGTATCTGACAAAGTACCGTTAAAATCTTTGCTATGCTTCTGTATCTGTTTCTTTGCTTCAATAGATTTTTTCGTTGTCAGCTTTGCTCCCTGTTTCTGCCCTATCTGCTTACCATTCAATCTTGCTGTTTCTATACCCTCTTTTGTCCTTTGATGCAAATCCTGTACTTCTTTCTCTGATTGCTCAAATGCAAGCCTTATCTGCTCTTTCGCAAGCGACATAAGATATTTATTCACACCCTCTAAAATAAAATCTACATTTGTTCCAGTCATTGATATATTGCTCTCTAACGCTTTCTTATATGTACTTGTATTAATATGCGGCTCTTTCAGAAATACAAGCTCTATACCCCTATTATATAATTCTTCATACAGACAAAAGCCCTCATCTGCGTTCCTGCTCATTCGCGATACACTATCAAAAATAATGGTATCTCCTGCCTTTGCTTTCTTATACAGCTTATTCCATTCTGGTCTGTCCTGCTTTGTTCCTGTATATACTTCCTGTATTATTACAGCTTTATCATAGCTGCTCTTAATGTTCCGTATCTGTCTATCAATACTCTGTTGCTTTGTACTTATTCTGCAATATCCATACATACACATAAGCAATCCCCTTCTTTCAGTATCATTTCTACCGTTCGTCTGTTTTGATACTACTATTCTACATCTTATTATTGTTGTTGTCAATAACTTTTAATACAGTTTTAATCAACATTACTTTTGATACTTTCCTTGAAAATTCACTCTATAATCTCATTGACAAATAGTACTATATATGATACTATATATAAAAGAAAGGAGATACTCACAGTGCCAAATGTAAAAAAACTAATTGAGAAAATGAAGCAACAGCCAAACGGAATGCGACCAGAAGAAATAGACAAGGTTTTAGTAGCATATGGTTATATTCCGGCAAGACAAAAAGGAAGTCATAAGCATTATCTGAATAAAGAAACGGGCGATTTGATAACAATAAAACAAGAAAACCCATTAAAAAAAGCTTATGTGGTAGATGTTCTGAATAGGATAGGGGAATAATCCCCTTATCCTGGAATGATGCAGAAAGGAGCATAAAAGCATGGAAGTAAAAGATTATATGAAATTGCCTTATACACGATTGGTACAGGAAATGAATGACGAAAGCGGACATTATTTTTACGGCAGGATTTTAGAACTTGACGGATGCCAAAGTACCAGCGATACGCTTGAAGGGCTATATGAAAGCCTTAATGAAGCAATGGAGGGATATATTGAAATAAAAATAGAAAATAATCTCCCTATCCCTATTCCAGAAACAGCAAACAATTACAGCGGAAAATTTGTTGTAAGGCTTCCAAAATCCCTACATCAAAGATTAGCCATTGAAGCAGAAAAAGAGGGGGTAAGCCTTAACCAGTTAGCATTATACAAGTTGGCACTTTAATAAATACACACATAAGGCAGGGTTTTAATGCCCTGCCTTATACACATATTTCCTCAAATATTACCGTTAATGCAAACCGTCAGGGAAGTAATAGACTGTTGCCTTCGGCGGCGAACACGATTTATTATTTTTTCTTAAAAGCATAGATTTGGATATACGATGCGGATTCGAATTGTTAACAGTTTTTGGCTATGACTATACAAGAAATTTCAAGGAATTAGGATTATTATAACTTAAAGGGTATCTGTAATATGTAGATGCCCTTTTTCTTTGCTTAAAAATTTGTGTGCTACCTCATGTGTGCTACCTGTGTGTTACTTGTGTGCTACATGGTAAAATTTAAGGCTATCGCTGACATCTTACATCAACGATAGCCCTTGATTTTACTGTATTCTTTAGAATTTACCTGCCTTAGCTGCTTCTTCAATCGAAACTGCCACTGCAACAGTAGCCCCTACCATTGGATTGTTACCCATTCCAATAAGACCCATCATTTCTACATGAGCTGGAACGGAAGAAGAACCTGCAAACTGTGCGTCAGAATGCATACGTCCCATAGTATCTGTCATACCATAAGAAGCCGGTCCTGCTGCCATATTGTCTGGATGAAGGGTACGTCCTGTACCACCGCCTGAAGCAACAGAGAAATATTTCTTACCCTGCTCGTTGCATTCTTTCTTGTATGTACCTGCTACTGGATGCTGGAAACGTGTGGGGTTGGTAGAATTACCTGTAATAGACACACCAACATTTTCATGATGCATAATTGCAACACCTTCCTGAACATCATCGGCGCCATAGCATTTTACAGTCGCGCGAAGTCCGTCAGAGTATGCTTTCTCATATTCTACATTTAATTTTGCTTCTTTATAGTCATATTTCGTCTCTACAAATGTAAATCCATTGATACGGGAAATAATCTGAGCTGCATCTTTGCCAAGACCGTTCAGAATAACACGCAAAGGTTTTTGACGCACCTTGTTTGCTTTCTCAGCGATACCGATAGCTCCTTCTGCTGCTGCAAAAGACTCATGTCCAGCCAGGAAGCAAAAACATTCTGTTTCTTCCTCTAACAACATCTTGCCAAGATTGCCATGTCCAAGCCCCACTTTTCTGTGATCTGCAACAGAACCTGGTATACAGAATGCCTGAAGTCCTTCTCCAATAGCTGCTGCTGCATCTGCTGCTCTTTTTGCACCCTTTTTAATCGCAATTGCCGCACCTACCGTATAAGCCCAGCATGCATTTTCAAAACAAATTGGCTGGATTTTCTTTACCTGCTCGTATACATCAAGCCCAGCGTCTTTGGTAATTTTCTCAGCTTCTTCAACGGAGCTGATTCCATAACTGTTTAATACAGAATTGATCTGGTCAATTCTTCTTTCATATGATTCAAATAAAGCCATTGTATTCGTTCTCCTTTCCTTACTCTTCTCTTGGGTCAATGATCTTAGCTGCATCTGCTACGCGGCCATACTGTCCTTTTGCCTTTTCCCAAGCAGTATTTGGATCATCACCTTTTTTGATGAAGTCAGTCATTTTTCCAAGGCTTACGAACTGATAACCGATTACTTCATTGTCTGCGTCGAGCGCAATGCCAGTTACATATCCTTCAGCCATTTCCAGGTAACGAACACCTTTTTCCTTTGTTGCATACATGGTTCCAACCTGAGAACGAAGTCCTTTTCCTAAGTCTTCCAGACCAGCGCCCACGGCAAGTCCATCGTCAGAGAACGCGCTCTGGGTACGTCCATAAACAATCTGTAAAAACAGCTCTCTCATAGCGGTATTGATTGCATCGCAGACAAGGTCTGTATTCAATGCTTCCAGAATCGTCTTGCCCTGTAAAATCTCTGCTGCCATAGCCGCGGAGTGAGTCATTCCAGAACATCCGATGGTCTCAACCAAAGCTTCTTCAATTACACCATTTTTTACATTCAGGGAAAGCTTGCAGGCACCCTGCTGGGGAGCGCACCAGCCTACACCATGTGTAAAACCAGAAATATCTTCAATTTTCTTGGAATGAACCCATTTTCCTTCTTCTGGAATTGGAGCGGGATCATGTTTTGCGCCCTTAGCTACAGGACACATGTTTTCGACTTCCTTAGTGTAAATCATTTTAAGACTCCTTTCAATACATACAAATTTTATCATGTTAAAGACACTGTCATGCATTTAACATACCTAAACATATTTAATCATATTTTGTCAAAATAGTCCAGCATTTTCCATAGAAATTTTCATCCCTTTTGTGCTGCTGATACTATCCTCTCAAGTCTTCCAGCGTAAGCTCCTTCCAGACGACTTCTGATTCTTTCTGAGTACAGAGAGAAAGCCAATATTCTCCCAGACGTTTCTGAACAAAATACCCTGTCTGTGCACTGGAAATTTCCTGTGCAGAACCTGAAGTGCGAATAGTAAAAGCTGCATCTTTTATAGGAAAATACATTCCCTTGCCTGTCATTTTAATGTAACTTTCTTTCAGTGTCCATAACTGAAAAAATCTCTCCCTCTTCTGTTCTTCTTGGCTTTCACCGGAATTTGCCATAATATAGCCGATTTCGTCTTCCGTACAGCACCGTTTTATCACCGCAGTCCTTACTGGGCGAATCTGCTCGGTGTCTGCGCCGACATCCAAATCAGAAACCGCACAGACTACCATTCCCGTTGTATTGCTCACATTAAAGTAAATTTTCTCCTGTCCCGCCCAAAATGGCTTTCCATGTACTCCTTTTTTTATATAAGACTGATCAAAAACTATGCCAAACTGAGCTTCAAAACCGTATGTCAGCACTTGACACGCGATTTTTCGCTGATACTTCTTATATTCTTTTTTCTGCATTCCTTCCTCAGAGCAAAAGGTGTAATAAACAACTGTCTGATGTTTCATTTCTTTCCTTTCTATTTCTCTATAGGGATAGGCAATTGCAAAACGACTAAATTATCAAAATTTCATAAACAATTCATAAAATTACTGAGTTTCGCAATAACCGATCTCTAAAGATCACTGCCAGAAAATAAAATTTTCAACTCCAGTCCAGGCAAGAATCGCAGCTAAGTAAACCAATGCGCCTGCCACTAGAAGACAGGGCTGCCCAAATACAATGCCCGCGCTTATTCCTATCATAATTTCCAACACATGCACCCATACTGGAGCGTGATACAGACATACTGCAATCGCCGCCTCCAAAATTAAAACCGTGCATATCAGCGGTAAAGATAAATGAAACGCAAACACTCCAAGTAGGACAGCAGTCAAAAATACGATCAAAAATACAGTCAGCAGTCTGTAAAAATTTCTTTTCCTTCTTCTCTCCTGTTCCTTGTATCTTAAAATTTCCTTACGGTTATCGCTTCTAATAAACTCAGCGATCTCCACAAATTCCAGGTCGTAATCATTTACAGCAGATTCTTCTCTCATCTTTTGTTCCTCCATTACAGCAGCAGGAAATAATCTCCTGATGACAAAAAGTACCTTTCCACCATTTCGTGAAAAGGCACTCTCCCAATCAGCCAAAGAAGGGACTCGAACCCTCGACCTACGCATTACGAATGCGACGCGCTACCAACTGCGCCACTTTGGCACGGATATTTTTAAATCCTTGTCTATTATATCTATTTTGAAGTAAATTTGCAAGACTTTTTTTTATTTTTTGAAATTATAGTTCAATAAAAGAAAATAACGCATTTTTTCAAATAGGCATAGTACAGCCCAAAGCACTGCTGCTTTTATTCGCTTCTTGAAAGCTCACATCTAATTTAATTTCAAAATCAGATTATCGTGTCAAAAGGTCCGTTTTCATTTCAGGGCAAATTTTTCAAGATTTTGCAGCATACTCTTGAGGCAATACAACGCACCGTTAACAAATTTGGCGCTGCAGAGCCGGAAAAATTGACCTGCAAAAAATTCAGATCTCTGACACTCTAATCCTAATTACTTATTTCTCTGTAATATATCCCTGTGCCTTTAAAAGCTCTGCACACAATATCGCTCCGCCTGCCGCACCACGGACAGTATTATGAGAAAGCCCGATAAACTTCCAATCGTATACCGTGTCTTCTCTCAGCCGTCCTACACTGATACCCATACCATTTTCATAATTAACGTCTTCTGTTACCTGGGGACGGTTATCCTCTTCCAGATATTGGATAAACTGCTTCGGTGCGCTTGGAAGACCTAATTCCTGCGGAACACCTTTAAATTCTACTAATTTCTGAATCAACTGCTCCTTGGAAGGTTTTTTCTTAAATTTTACAAACACCGCCGCTGTATGCCCGTTCAATACCGGCACCCGTACACACTGGCAGGTAATCACTGGTGTCTCTGCCGGTACGATCACCCCATCCTTAATCTGCCCCCAGATACGCAGAGGCTCTCTCTCAGACTTTTCTTCTTCACCACCGATGTATGGAATAACATTTCCCTGCATTTCCGGCCAATCCTGAAACGTTTTCCCTGCACCGGAGATTGCCTGATAAGTAGTGGCAACCACTTCATAAGGCTCAAATTCCATCCATGCAGTCAGCACTGGTGTATAAGACTGAATCGAACAGTTTGGTTTTACAGCAACAAAACCTCTGTCGGTTCCCAGACGTTTTCTCTGGAACTCAATCACTTTCATATGATCTGCATTGATCTCTGGCACCACCATCGGCACATCCTCTGTCCAGCGGTGCGCACTGTTATTGGAAACGACCGGTGTCTCTGTCTTTGCATATGCCTCTTCGATTTGTTTGATTTCTTCTTTTGACATATCTACTGCGCTAAACACAAAATCAACCTTAGAGGCAACTGCCTCCACATCATTCACATTCATGACCTCAATGTTCTTAACAGCCTCTGGCATCGGCGTATCCATTTTCCAGCGTCCGCCTACCGCATCTTCATATCTCTTACCAGCAGAACGCGGACTTGCTGCAATCGCAACAACCTCAAACCATGGATGATTCTCCAGCAGTGCAATAAAACGCTGGCCTACCATTCCTGTTCCGCCAAGAATTCCTGCTCTCAATTTCTGACTCATTTCCAATCTCCTCACTCTTCCTGCTCTTTCGGCTGGAAGCTTCCATAAATAATCTTTCTTGTCCGCTCTGTGCGTACAAATGTATTTCTCCTAGATATGTTAATATAATTCAGAGAAAAATGCAAGCCCGAATATTGTACAAATTTGACAGAACACACAGTTCAAATCTGTGTAAGATGTATAGTCACACTTTATCTTAGCAGTTCCATTTCCCAATCTGAGAGACCTTTTTTCCAGTCCTGTGACAGGTATTCTTTTTCTACTGCAATTACTTTTTTCATTGCCTCCTGTCCAGGAGCTCCAATAGTCAGACGCTTTTCCACACAAGTCTTCATGGAAACCGCTTCGAAAATATCTTCCTCAAATACTGGGCTGATGACTTTTAATTCATCTAAAGTCATATCATCAATCGTGATTTTCTTGTCAATACAATATAGTACAATCTGTCCCACAATACCATGGGCATCCCGGAAAGGCACACCATGATTTACCAGGTAATCTGCCGCGTCTGTGGCATTCGTAAAACCATTCTTGGCGCTCTCTTCCATTTTTTCTTTATTAAACTGCATGGTAGCAAGCATTCCTGTAAAGAGGGCAAGACAGCCTTTTACTGTATCTATGGCATCAAACACCAGCTCTTTGTCCTCCTGCATATCCTTGTTATATGCAAGCGGAATCCCCTTCATCGTCGTGAGCAATGACATTAATGCTCCATAGACACGTCCTGTTTTTCCGCGGACAAGCTCTGCAATGTCAGGATTCTTCTTCTGAGGCATGATACTGCTTCCCGTACTGTAAGCATCGTCAATTTCCACAAACTGGTATTCATTGCTGTTCCAGATAATGACTTCTTCTGAAAAACGGCTCAGATGCATCATCACAGTGGACAGCGCTGAAAGATATTCAATCAGATAATCCCGGTCAGACACTCCATCCATACTGTTCAGGGTTGGTCCGTCAAATCCCAGCAGCTGCGAAGTATAATAGCGGTCCAAATCATATGTAGTCCCTGCCAGAGCTCCGGACCCAAGAGGACAATAATTCATCCTTTGATAAATGTCCTGCATCCGCAGACGGTCACGCTTAAACATTTCAAAATAAGCTCCCATATGATGTGCCAAAGTAACAGGCTGTGCCTTCTGCAGATGTGTAAACCCTGGCATAAAAGTATCAACATGATTCTCCATAATTGTTAAGACAGTATTTAATATTTCGTTCAACAGCTCATCTGTAGCAAGAATTTCCTTTCTGACGTACATACGCATATCCAGCGCCACCTGATCATTGCGGCTTCTGCCTGTATGCAGCTTTTTACCAGTATCCCCCAGACGTTCAATCAGAACTGCTTCTACAAAGCTGTGAATATCCTCATACTGATGAGATATTTCCAGAACTCCTGATTCCACCTCTTTCAAAATTTCTTTGACCGCCGCCACCAGTTGTTCTGTTTCCTGCGCTGTCAGGATTCCCTGTTTTCCCAGCATTTTCACATGGGCAATGCTGCCTTCCATGTCCTGACGGTAAAATTTTTTGTCAAATGATATGGACGCATTAAAATTATAGACCAGCTGATCTGTCTCTTTGGTAAAACGTCCACCCCATAACTGTGCCATATGTTTCCTCCTTTATCTCGATTTATCATGTGATTTTTGGCTTTCTCTCTCCTGTTTCGAAAATACACAGCCGCAATAGTCCTGGCGGTACATGCCATATTCTCTGGAAAGCTCCACAGAACGTTTGTATCCGTTCTTTTTCTTAAAATCAGAACAGAGATAGGAAATTCCGTATTCTTTTGCCAGCCTCTCACCAATTTCATTCAATTTTTCAGCATTTTTTAAAGGACTGATAGACAATGTAGTCGTAAAGTAATCCATTTTGAGCCTTGCCGCATATTCTGCTGCCTCCCGCAAACGCAGCTCATAGCACCGAAAACAGCGTTCTCCACCCTCAGGCTCTTTTTCAAGTCCTTCCGCCATTTTATAAAACTTTTCAGCATCAAAATTTCCCTCTGTAAAGTGAATTGGATAAAATGACCTGCCATTTTCCCGTTCTGCAGAAACATTCTGCGAAAACTGACAGATAAACTGTTTCTGTTCCTCCACCCGCTTCTGGTATTCCTCAGACGGATAGATATTGGGATTATAATAGAAGACTGTAATCTGAAAATATTCAGACAGATATTCAAGGACATAACTGCTGCAGGGTGCACAGCAGCTATGCAGGAACAACCTGGGAATTCTGCCCTGTTTCTGCTGATTCTGTATCACCTGTTCCAGTTCTCTCTGATAATTTCTCTTCATCCCTTATCCTTATCTGCGAAACGCATAAAGCGTTGTTTTATCCATCTCAAAAGGATAATTTTTCAATTTTGCCTTGTTCGCCATAATTGATTTGACGTCTTCTATCCATAACCCTTCCGGAATCTCCACTTTGCCCAAAAGTTCATCCAGATATTCCGTAAAATCTTCCACTGAGGCAAATCCCATCTGATCCAGTACAAACTGCACTTCGTCTTTATTCTGATAATATTTCAAAAATCCTGGCAGGAAAATTCCCACTGCCTTACCGTGCGGCACCTGCATTTCATAGGTAAGCGTATAACTCAGGCCATGCGGAAGAGAAGTTCCTGTATGCGTGATAGCCATGCCGGCAGTAGCAGCAAGCTGCATAAGTGTGCCGAACACCCGATCCGAGAGAGTCTGTGCCGGCTTCTCTCCCTGGCGTCTGCACGACAGAAGCTCTTCCCTGATCTCGGCAAACAATGACAGCCCTTTTTCGGAATACATGCGGTTATAAGAATTGGCATTCGTGTTCAGATAACTCTCCAGCAAATGCGCCAGTGCGTCTACTGCAGTATCAACCAGTGTGTCCAAACCTGCTGTTTTCAAATACCGGCTGTCAATCAGCGCCAGATCCGGATATATTTTATGGCTGATGCTCTGTTTCGTCTTGCGGGCATGTATGGTAAGTATTGCATAAGGCGTCACCTCTGACCCTGTCCCTGCTGTAGTAGGCACTTCCGCTACCGGAAGCGCCGGAAGCTTTTCATTTTTATAGAGGATACTCTCATCCATAGCCGGGTTCGCGATCATCAGCGCAATAGCCTTTGCTGCATCCATCGGGGAACCTCCGCCAATTCCCACAACAAAATCCACCTGTTCTCTCTTACCAAGTTCCCCTGCCTCCATCACGGTTTCTATGGATGGATTTTCTTCAATGCTGTCAAACAAGATAAACGGTATATTTTCTTCCTGTAATGCCTTTTCAACATCCTCCAACGATCCATTAATGCGTGAAGAATGTTTTCCCGTCACAATCAACGCCTTTTTCCCCAAAGCCGCCAGTTCTTTTCTATGATTCATGACACAGTTGTCTTCACTGTAAACATTTGTTGGCATATAAATCTGCATATTCTTCTCCCTTTCTCTTATTAGGCTTTCAAAAGTACTTTCGCTGCCTGTCCCGCAGAAAGTATCAGCTCATATTATACCTCTTTTTTCCTTGTGGCACAACTATTTCTCAAAATGCTGGTAATCTTTCACAGAATTCCAGCTTCCGCCCCAGGTAAAACCATGTTCCGTAAACAGCTGATAGCAAAGATCGTTCTCATCTATCTTATGATCAAATTCCTGGCTGCGGTCCGCATAATCTGCGCCATTCGCAGGGCTGATTTTCGTCTCATTGCTGCCTGTCTTTTTCACATAAGGATTATATCTAGGATTAATATCTATAGCAACCCCCAGGCTATGGCGTGACATTCTGCTGCTCCCCGCAATCTCTCTATAATTAAACGCTGAAGTATTATTGTCACTCATCGACAATTCATCGTCTGCACCATATTCATCTATCAGAAGCATCCTTTCAATCGGATAGGAATTTTTATATAATTCAGACATAATTTCTATCATATCATCTGCAACAGAAGCATTTACCAGCAATTCTCCAATATGTGTCTGACCATCAAACCCCATATGAAGCACCCTTATGTACCTCAAGTCACCCAGAGAAATATGATCGTTTTCCTGATATGAAATACCTGAAATTTTCTGTCTCAGTTCTTCCCCTACCTCCTCACTGCTAAACAGGCTGTCAATCATATTTTCATCTATTCTGGCAGTGTCCAGTACTGCACCTGCCTCCATCGCACGGACACTGGCCAAGTCCAGAGACGGCGGATCTGTATAAGAAACCCCTTCTATACTCTCTTCCTTTTTTTCCTGAGCATTTTCTTCCTGGCTCTCCTGAGCATTTTCTTCCTGGCTCTCCTGAGCATTTTCTTCCTGGGCTTCCCTGTCTCTCCCTTCCTGTTTTTTATTCTTTTTCTGTTCTTCATTCTCTCCTCTTTTTAATTCATCTTTTAATTTTGTATTCTCTGCCCGGAAATCTAATTGTCTCTCTCTTACCTCTTCTCTCTGTACACCGTCCTGCATCTGACCCCATTTCCATCCACCAAAAACCAACAACAGAACAACTAAAATCAAAAATCCAGCTTTTCTCCAAAAATGATGCCGCATCTATGCTCTCCTTTCCATATAAGATCCTTATAGGTAATTGTGAAACTCAATAGTTTTGAGAATTTCATATACAATTCAAAAAATTTAAGAAGAAATATTTTATTCATATGAAACGCTAAAAAATGCATTTCTGACCATGGAAATGAGACTTAAAAACTATGGAAGCCTTTGCTGAACATGGTTTTTGTTGTAAAAGGCTCATTGAAATGTTTGGTACGCCCTGCATTTTGTGCGTTCATATGAGTAAAATATTTAAGCATAATTGTATGAATTGTATATGAAATTTTGATAATTTGATAGTTTCGCATTTACCTATAAGATCCTGTAGGCAATTGCGAAATTCAAAGAATTCAAGCACATCTGAAAACTGCCATGTCTCTGGTTTCTCAACCATTGTCATGGCAGTTTAAGTATTTCTAAGCATAATACAATCTCTGATTGGAAACCATGCAGCTCACAGAATCATCTCCTGTTTGCCAATTCTGGCAAATCTCTCATCTTCAAACACTACTGCAATTCCATGCTCTTGGTCAAACTTGTAATTACACATAATGGCAATCACATGTTTTCCCTCTGTTCTGGGAACATACAGATACTTTGGGGCTACATATTTAAAAATATTTTCTATTTTATCTGCACCTATTTCCTCTCGATGAAGCGACAGGCAGTACGCTTTCACCTGCTCTAATGCAGCCTCAATGA
Source organism: Lachnospiraceae bacterium (assembly GCA_910575075.1). Classification (GTDB taxonomy): domain Bacteria; phylum Bacillota; class Clostridia; order Lachnospirales; family Lachnospiraceae; genus Petralouisia. The sequence goes on along the minus strand of CAJTCY010000001.1, from coordinate 80,731 downwards.
CAGATTCCGACGCTGCCAGCGCTGCTGCCGCTTCTCTTTGGCTTTCCAGCACTTCCTCTCCTGTATAGCAGTCAAATTGTACATCCATTTGAAATTCTCTGCCCCATATTCTGATATTCTGCTTATTCATCAAAATCACCTCCCGCATTGCTTGCATCACGTTTTCTGCACTCTGATACCCCGCCTAAATGCCCAAAATAATCATTCACTTTTGTCGGAATAAGGTCGCAGGTTTTCATATCATTTCTTTCATGCCATGAATAACCGTTTTCTTTCCTCCACTGGCTGACATCCCTGGGCGTCCAGTTATCCTTTCCCTCATGTTTTTCCATGTTCCACTGTTCTGCGCATTTTTCATCACACTGCCTAAAATTTTCGGCACGATTTTCCGTCATATCTTCAATTTCTACTGTCGATTCTGAAACTTCCGAAAAATCTGGGATCGCATTTTCATATTCTATGCTTTCTTTCTCATATTTGTCAAGAATATCCTGCACTTCTCTGTCCCTGGGCGTAAACTCTGATTCTCCCCGGTGTCCGGACCACTCGCCTCTCTCACTGGATTCCCTGGGCGTCTGCTTTAACCGTTCTTCGTAATTGCTGCAGTAAGGATTATCTCCTTCGATCTGAGGCAATTCCACCGTCTCCCGCTCTGAATCTTTGAAACTGTATCCTTCCATATTTTCTGTGGAAAGATTATCATAATTTTCCAACTGCGGAAGTTCGATTCCAGAAGGCCGTTCAGATTCCAGTCTCCAGCTATTTTTGTCTAAAGACCCGATATCTGATATTTTCGTACCATGCTCCAAATTTCCCGGTCCCATTACATCACCTTCCCTTGTAAATAATCTTTGCGCAGTAATTCAATTGCCGTATTCTCCGGATGTTTCTCATGCTCAATCCTGCAGATATAATACATAATAGCATACAATTCCCAATCATCAAACCCGCAAAATTCTCCTTCAATGTTTTGCTTCATAATATTCCCCAGCTGTTCCAGGCTGCTGCATCCGGAAGTTCCCCGAAACACATCTGTCAATGTAAAATTCTTTTCAATAAAATCAGCAACGGCCCATTCATAGACCCTGTTTCTCTTCTTATAATTCAATATCAGATCTTTGCGGATTTTTGCGGAGGCATTGGAAGCTTTTATTATTTCTGGCAATTCCATGGATTCTTCCTTGGTCAAATGCTTCTTTAAGAGCAAATGCAGCAATCCTCTGCTCTGTTCTTTTCTCACCATCAGAGAAGAAACTTTTTTCTTATCGGCCAAATCAAACGATGATTCCTCGTACCTTGGCAAAGCACACAAGACCGCCTCCTGCCAGTCATTTTGATATACTGCCGCCACGCCCGTGGGCAGTTTTGACAATTCACAAAACTGCTGGTCTCTCAGCGCTATAGATCCTCCGGTGATATCTCTGTCCGTACTTTCGGGCAGACGCAGCACAATTTTCGTATTGGTATTACGGATAGCTGCTGTGTCCAGAAGATTGGGAGCCTGATCGACAATCACGAAACCTTCCCCATACGTTCTGATCTCTGCAATGGCATTCGTCAGCATTTCCACCGATTTTCCTGTCAGGTTGGAGGATTCTGCGCTTTGCTCCGTGGATGTTTTCTTCAGCAGATTATGTGCTTCTTCCAGGACAGTAACATGTCTGAGCGGCAGATTCATCCCCTCAGCGCCATCACTTCTGTATTCCTGCAGTTTCAGGACAATCAATCCCATAATCAATGATTTTGTTTCCATGGCGCCAACCCTGCTGATATCAACAATCGCATTTTCATCAAACAGTTCCTGCAGATTCATCTCATCACTGGCGAACACACGTCCATTGATGCCATTTGTAAGAGATTTGATTCTCGTAGAAAGGGAACCGATATAATCTCCTTTCGTATCTGACGAATACTCAGAACTCTGAATCACATGCTCCAATTCCCGCAGAACATCGTCAAACGTGGGAAACAGCCCTTCTACCTTAATATTTTCAGACAAATCCAAATCCCATCCGGCAGAAACATATGCCTGTTCTATGGATTCCTTTAAAACAGCCGGCATAGCTGCATACATGGGCCAGCATACATTAAAAATCTCTACGATACGTTCAATGTGCTCCAGAACATGCACGCCTTCAGGAAACGAAAAGGGATTAAGCTTAAGGATATTTCCCAATATAGGATTTGTGCCAAAGCATTTTACATCTGCAAATACCTCCCTGTATTCTCCCTTAGCAGGTTCTATCACAAGAAAGGGAATCTCCTGCTTCTTGAGCTCTGCCAGTAAATGATATACCGCATTTGACTTGCCGGAACCAGTTGAACCAGTCACAAAGGTATGCATTGCCAGGCTGTTCAAATCCAGGCTGACCTGAGTATCTGTCTGCCGCCCCAAATGATATACCGTTCCCAGATTGATCCTTTTTTCACTACATGTTTTTCTGGTGATTACTTCCTGTGCAAAAGGCGCATGTTCCACCACTGGCAGCCCTCTTACAGAATGTCTTGGAAATCCCATGTGAATTGCCAGTTCATTGGTACTTACCAGGGCTGTGGGGTCCACGGCCAGATTCCTTTCCCCTTCATAGTGAAAGCCACTGTGCAGAAACTGAGGATGCTTAAAATGAAGCAGATAGGCAAGAAGCTGTTCCACAGAATCTTCATCCGTCCATGAATTCACTGCATTTCTTTCAATCCCGCTGTCTGCCCCGGCGACAACTGACTTATATGTATTGGCAGCCGTTTCTGTCACCGCCCCTGATTCCCCCAAGAAATATGCCGCAAAGTTCCACATCCCAAAACTTTCACATTCTTCCATCCGTTCTAAATGTTTCTTGATTTTCTGCAATACCATATTTAAAGTCATATTATTGGCATTTAGTGTGATACCCTTCGACGTTCCAAAGGTATCAGTCAGTGTTTTCGTATTTACCAAGTTAAAGGCTTCCCCTGCGGTATATGCATCGCTCTCACTGATTCCGCTGCCGATGCTTTTACCTGTACTGCTGCCCTTTGTAGTTCCAGAGGTTTTGCTTTCACTATGCCCTAAACTGTGAGAATCACTAAATCCATGGGTCAATGTCTTTGAAATGGAATCAGAGACAGAATTTGTAAAACTTGTACTGTTTGCGACGGCGTGATTGTACCCTGCTGAAATCCCCACACTTCCTGTTTCGCCGGTGCGGATACCTCCGTAAGCGCCCACATTCATGCCATTGGTTACTGTCCTGCCCTTGGTATCAGCGGTCCCAGTGGTATGAGCAGTGCCTCTTGCTTTCGATTCACTGTCTGTATGTGTAACCGTATCTGTGACCGCAGAGCCAAAGGTCTGGCTAAGACCCGTACTATGGCTTTTCGTTTCCGTTTCGCTTTTTGAAAAGCCGCTGGTCTGGGTACGCGCTGTATTTCTGGTTATCCCTTCACTGTTTCCCACAGCAGTACTGCCGCCATCGGAAACTGTAAAATTCATCTGCATATTGGCAAAAGGTGAAATCTGAGTATAAATCTGCTCATACTCATGTTTCTTCCACATTAACTCTTCATGATCTAAACTGTCAGCTATAAACAACGCCGTATAATTTCTGCCCTGCATTGCATACACGAACTTTTCCAGCCCTTGAATAAAATCTTTATCACTCACAGCATCCGTTTCCTGCTTGTAATCTGCCACGCAGGTTACGCTTGAAATCCCTCCGACGTTCTGAATATTTAAAGACTTCATGTCCTCTTTCATGTCTTCGTCGTAATATTCTGATATCCTGCTTCCCGGAAAAAAACCAAGCAGGCTCTGCTGCAGCATTTTGCGCAGTGTCCCAGCTGAATTGGCTCCATTGGGCCTTGCTCCCAGATAAAAATCTGTTTTATCCCCGTCACTTTTGAGCATCAAAACAAGCGTGCATGGTTTTCCAGAAAGTGTATGGAATACCATGGCCAGCTTATCCACAGAAAATTCATCTTCCTGATATACAAGCTCGGAAATCTTAAAAAATTGAATATCCTGCAGATCATCTGCAAACGCGGTGTCAGTTCTGATGATTGGAAGCTGGTCCAGCTTCGTGATATACCCTTTCATAACCTCATCATCAATAATTCCAAGACAATTCCCAAGATTATTCTGCAGCAGATCCAGGTTCATTCTTTCCGGTCTGTCCTCTGCAAATGGCCTTGCATCCATGACAGGAGCCACAGCTTTGCTTAAATGCCTGGGCTCCTCCGGAGAACATATTTCCTGATCATAATTTTTATCTTCTTCATACCTCATACTTTACCACCAACTCTCTTATAGAATCTCCGCATTCTTTTTTTCTTCCCATAATCATCTGCCGCTATGTCAATGGTCTTATAACAGCCTGTCGGCTGTCTGAGCTTTCCATTCTGCCTATATTCTTCATAAATCTCAACATCTTCTGTCTTTGCCCCTTTAGTATAAGGCTTCCAAATGCTGTTTCTTACCTTTATCCGTTCTCTCTCTTCCTGGTCACTCACAAAAATGTACAGTTCCTCTTTTTGATCCAGTCCCCCATATCTCACATTTCTTTCCCAAACAATCTTCCGCAGGTATTTCTTTGATATGGTTCTTTCAAATGCATAAGATTCTGTCTCATATAATCTGATATAACCTGCGCTGGAATGCAGTTTGCGGCCGGATTCTCTGGTGTCTGAAACACCGGTCTGTTTCGGGGATTGCGCTTTTAAAACATCTGAATTAGGATGATTATTATAATTACTGCCGCTGCTGCCAGCCCAATCCCCAAGACTTTTTTTGATCCGCTCTTTTCTGAAACAGAACTCTGTCCAGCAAGTTCAGCCTTTCTGGCAGCTATGCGTTCTCTCTGTTTTCTCTGTTCCGCCTCAATTTTCTGGTTTTCCAGCTCCAATTCCCGTCTTTTTTTCTCCAGTTCTTCTTCCTGAAGAGCTTCTCCATTTCTGCCGTCTATAGAACGCTGCCCTAAATTTTTCTGTTGGGCAGTCCCGGGAAGCGCTGTCTGCACGCTTCCTTTCGGCCGAAAATCCTCTTTGGCGTTTCCAGACGCTCCCATGCTGCTCTTTGGCTTTATTTCGGCCGCTTTCCTCTCCTGCAGAAGCCTTGCTATTTTGTCCGCATATACGACCTGCGCAACCAAAATCATATGTTCAAATCTTTTTACCGAAAAATTATTTATCAAATCCATTTTTAATTTTTCCCAATACTCCGCATTCCAACGCGCCTTATCTGCCTGAAATGGCGTCAGTTCTTTATATGCCTCAAAAATACCAGGGATCTGCCTGCAATACTCGTAATCTTCCCTGTATTTTTCAAATGTAGGGTCCACGACAAAACAATCTGCAAATATATATTTTAAGCCTTTGATATCATTACTTTCTACACATTTTTTCACTTCTGCATGCATTTCTTATCCTCCTGTCTTAAATATCGAGAATCTCATCAATTTCTTTCCTACATGCTTCTATCCATCCGAGAATTCCTTTATTTTTCTTTAACTCTGATTCTTTTGTCTGCTGGTCATTTGCACACTGCTCTAACTCATCATATTTCTGCTGGATCAATGTGTCCAAATCATCAAAGATCTCTGTAAACTGTGTTTTCATGTTATCAATCTGGTCCTGCGCATAATTAAGGGCGCTTTCAATCCCTTCATCCAGATTTTTCCTGAGCTTACTGATAAGCCCCGTTTGAATCACAGAGGTATCAACAGAGAATTTTTCAATCTTCTCTCTGCGTTCCTCAAAAATATCTTTCATGACAGTCTTGTATTTGAGTACTGTTTCATAAACCGCCTGGTCTTCATAATCATCCACGGTCTCATAGACTGCCTCGTCAATGTATTTTTCTTCTCCTTTAAACAGGCGGCGGAAGAATCCTCCGATTCCCCTGGACTCAGGATTTCTGACCCTGCGCGTTCCAACCTGTTCCCGGTGAGATCCCACCTTTACTTTTTTCGTGCCGACCTTACGCTGCTCTGTGCCGTCTACTACCTGTTCTTCTTCCTGTCCGACTTTTTCATAATATACCTTTTCCTCATAAGACACTTCTCCCACATCATCCACTGTCTCTGCCGCAAAGTCGTCGGAACACCATGCTTTTGCATTCTCACGCATATTCTTTAAAGCGCCTTTAATTAAATCCACGGTTCCAAACTCGAGCTGTTTCTCTGTCGCTGATCCGTCAATCTTAGAAAGCTTTTCCTGATATTCAGAGAGAATTTTCTCTCCCGTTTCCATAACTTCCTGATTGATGACACTTTCCAGTTCTGATGTCAATTCTGCAATAGAATCCGAACTCATAATTGTAAACTGTGATACCAGTCTCTTAGCTTCCTCTCTATTGGTAATCACGTCCCCATACGGCTCAAATACTTTTTCATTTTTCCTGGAAGCTTCTGCTTTCAAAGTTCCTGCCTTTGCTTCAATCGTATCCATGGGATTTAAAGCTGCAATCCTCTCTTTGAATATCTGTGCTTCTTTCCCGTCTGCTATCTTCTCCCTCACTGCGGCTGCCCTTTGGGCACATGCCCTGGCTGCCTCTTCATCTGTGGCAACCTGTGTTTTGGCTTTTGCCAGTACCTGGCTGCTCTCAAGCACCTCCTGAAAAGATTCTACCAGATCTTTCACCTTTTTTGTCTTGGCATATTTCTTGACATATGCAGTAATGGCAGCCTCAATGGAATAAATTCCACAGTGAATCAGCGCCTGTTCCTTGGTGTCATCGTTCTGTACCGCCTTGCTCAGTTTATACTCAAGTTCCCGCTGCGCGCTGGGAGACAAGGTAGAATACTGTTCCAAATGCATGTCCTCGTAATCGATAAACTTGTCAATCATTGGCAACGTATCTCTTGCTGCGGAAGGAAGCTTCCGCTCCTCATTTCTGGTTAAATTGTCAATATCAATTCCTTCCAGGTACGTCCGGATATTCAAGGCCGTGTAAGCCGAACAGGGAAAGATCTGAGGATCTTCTATACCATAGGCAGCTAAATATCTTCTGGCGGCCTGAATTGCTTTGCTGATGTCTTCCTCTTCCGGATTAAATCCATCCATTTTATTGATCACAAACAGAAAACGGTCTCTCACCTGTTTTCCGCCTTTCTTTATCTGATCTGCCACATAAGATAACAATGACGCGTCATCATTGGTACTGAGCTGGGTTCCATTGAGCACATATAAAATCAAATTGTTAGAATCATTATTGATGGCACGGTACGTTGTATTTTTATGCGCCTGGTTCTGGGCATTGTTCGGACCCGGAGTATCTACCAGCATTAAAGCCGTGCTTCTGGCATCCAGAAATGGAATATTTCCCTCTGCTTCTATCCTGTACACGTTTTCATCTTCATTCAATTCGCTCATAATCTCATATGTAAGATTGGGAATATCGTGCAGCACCTCTCCATTTTCATCATATACAACTGCTGTAAATCCTTCCCTGTCATTATCCAGAATCTCCGTAATCGTCGCCGTACACGCTTCATTTTTGGAAGGCATTAATCGTTTTCCCAGCAAAGCATTGATAAGCGTTGATTTCCCAGAACTCATAGTGGCAATTACATTAATTGGAAATTCAGAGTTGCTGATACTGGCAAAAGCCCTGATAAGCTTGGGGTCCTTAAAATCCTCCACCGGTCCCTCCTGCAGATCTGTAAATATCTGGATTACTTTATCTGTGATATCCTCGTCTGTTCTTCCCTGAATGAAATTCAGAGACATTCTTTTAATGATTCTGTCCCTCTCTGCACAGCGGAAAACATCTTCAAAATCGTCCCAGTCTAAGGACATGCCATGAAAATCTATATCAAATTCCACTGTGTTCAGCTCATCCACCAGCATCTTGGGAAACTTTCCAATCCATTCCTGCATACGCTTGCCTTTTACAACTTTATAAAGACTGCTGTCATCGGATATGGCCGTTCCATTCACCTCAATCCTGGTCTCCATACGATATGGATTATACTTTACGCATAGCTTTGTCATTCGTTATTCCTCCTTTTATTAACAGTTTAATCAATTTTTCTATATATGCAAGCCCACATGTTTTGAGCAATTGGGTTTCTTCTTTTTCGGCGTCCTGAACTTTAATATTCGGAAATTTCTCTGCGTAATAGCCAGCCAGATTCATCTGCTCAAATTTATCTATATAATTATACAATTCCCTCTCCTGGCTCCTTGATAATGTGCCCTGCGCATACATTTTCGCCAAGTATCCTGCTTTGGAGGATACTGGACATACCATAGGATTTTGAAAGCCTTTTTTCTTTAAGTAATCTGTCTGCCGCTTTATGGCAGCCTCCACATTTTCCTCTTCCACATTAAAGGTATCAATTTTATTGACCACGAAAATTACCGGCGTTCTGCCAATTGTCTGTTTCACAAAATCAAGATGCTCATCTTCATCGTTTGTCGCCAGCTGGGTAGCGTTCATAATATAAATCAGCAAGTTATAATTCCTGCCTTTCAGCAGCCTGTCTGCAATAACTCTGTGGCTTTCATCTCCGCTGAAATTAACTCCAGGCGAATCATTCACAATCATTCTCATCTCCTGCAGCCCTCCATGGAAATATGTGCTGACAACTATTTTATCCAGCGCATTCTTCTCATGATTGCTGAGCAGTTCCTGGCGCTCTGCTCTCATTACCAGATCATGGTCATATTTATAGGAATATCCATCTTCAAACGCTTTGTTGACGATACAGTGAATTTTGCTGGTACAAGCCATATTTTGAGAAAGACAGACATATTTCCCGGTTAAAGCATTGATAAACGTAGACTTTCCTGCACTCATAGTAGCAGTAACCATCACACCAAAAGGTCTCTGCTTCCTGAATCTGAAATTTCTCCGGATCATTTGAATATATTCTTTTTCCTTCTTAAACTCTGGGTTCTCTTCCAGATCCTTCAGTTTATTGTTTTGTCTCTGAAATGACCTGAAAATCTGTTCCACAAATCCCTTCTTCTCCTTCATCTCTGGAAAATCTTCTAAATATCTGGACATAACAGCCAAAATCTTTTCTGGAAAATCTTCTGCTGTTTCATAACCTACCACATGCATCAAGTCAAACAAAATAAAATACCGATAAAAACTTATCCCATATTTTTCCTCTGCCTTATCTGTCTCTGACAAGATTCTGTCATATGCACACAGCTGTGCCTTTTCATATTTTCTCCTGTTCCATCGGCCAGCGCTTACATAGCTGCGCAGTCTTTTAAGATATTCCTTTTTTGTCTCTTCACATTCCTTAAGAATTGGGTTTTTTACAATAATATGAGCCATTGATAAAAAAGCAGTATTGATCTCTCCCACCTCCTGACTGATTTTCTTCTGTAATTCACTCCGGTCACTAAGTTTTTTTAACTCTTTTTCTCTCTGTATTTTTCTGTAACGTTTTCCATTCTTTTTCATGAACATTTCCTCTATTCCAGTATCTTTATCATTTCCCCCTGGCTTCTCAGCCACATCTCAATCCCCTTGCCGAAAACTTCTGCGCTGACTGTATAAATGCCCCTGTCATTTTCCAGAATCTTTGCAGTTGGCAGCCTGTCCAGCACAGCATCTATATCACTGCCAAAATAGCGGAACTTAATTTTCTGCAGTTTCCCGCCGTACATAAACTGCACTCTTTTGCGGAATTCTCCCTCTTCAAAACGGCTGCTGTACGGTATATGAAACCGTTCTTCAGATACCTGTAAACTTTTGATCCGGTCAATTCGATAGATCGTGGGAAAAGAATCATTTATCACGTCAAAATCTTTTTGTACCTCTTTGTCATCAATAAATGCCGTCAAATAAAAATAGTACTCTGAAAACATAATTGCAACTGGGTGCACCTTTCGCCTGACTACCGTCTTATCTTTTGTTCTCATATAATCCATCACGATACACTGGCAGTTCCTGACTGCCTGTCCAATCTCCCACATGAGATCCAGGAACTTTGTTTTATGCCTTGGCTCTACATAGTGGAATTCCTCATTTCTGATCAGTTCTTTTACCAGCTTCTGGTTCTTTTCCGGAACACAGCAGGAAATCAGTTTGTCAAGAATTCCTGACATCTCCTCCTTCCGCAGCGCCCTGCTGTCAAGCAGAATTTTGCAGATAGCCAGAATTTCTCCATTGGTAAGTTTCAACTGATAAATTCGCTCCAGACGATATCCTTTCTCTTTGTGATCATACACCACAGAATTTACAATGCCTGTATTTTCCATATCAGAATCCATGAAATTTCTGATATCATCAATATCTCTTTGGATTGTCCTCTCATTTACACCGAAATTCTGCGCTTCCTCCGCCTTATTTACCAGATAGCCTCCCAGCAATTTTGTGTAAATGCATAGAACTCTTTGTATTTTTCCATGATCCATAAATTACCTCCAGATTCCTTCTCTGCTGATAGCATTTTTATACTATATTAAACAGCGTATTTCCCATAAAAACTCTCACATACTATATATTATCATACTTTTGTATTTTGTAAATATTTTTTGATTTAAGTAATTTTAAAAACAAACTATCAAAAAGGAGACTGCCCATGTTCGGTGAAATTATCAGAAAAATACGGATTACCCGCAACTTAAGCCAGGTTCAGCTGGCAAAAGAACTAAATGTTTCCAAGCAAACCGTTTCTAACTGGGAAAATGACAATATTCTTCCCTCCATTGAAATGCTGATAAAGATATCAAAATTTTTTTCTGTAAGCACAGATTATTTACTGGAGCTGGATCAAAGACGTTATATAGAGATCACCGGGCTGACCGATGCACAGTTAGAACACGTCCAGCAGATTATCCGTGACATCACCGACAGCCCTAATCATCCCTAATAGTCATCCTTTCATGTTGACAAGCCCTTCTTCCAATACTGCAATTGCATACATGTATCCTTCCATGAATGCCATATTCTGTATCGGTTCTAAAATTTTTTCCACTGTTCCCTGAGCTTCTGTCCATTCTTTAAGAGTGATAAGTCTGGACAGTTCTTTCACTGTCTCCTTCACCTTGTCTTCATATTCATCCTGTCTTTGCGTTTTTTCTCTTTCTCTGATCTGCCGAAAGACCTCTTCCCGTATATTCCTGCCGGCATCTTCCTTATTCTCCAAAATCATTGTTTGACAGAACTCTGCTGCTTTTTCATTCATTTCCTGTACTTCCTTTCCATTCTTCCCTATTTAGGCAATTGCCAAACTCATTGATTTTATATATTTCATATACAATTCAAAGAATTTAAGAAGAAATATTTTATCATATAAACGCTAAGAAATGCATTTAGTACCATGGAAATGCACTCAAGAGCATCCCTTAATGCCATAAAGATGGCAAAAGCAGAGAAAAGACTTAAAAACCATGGAAGCCTTTGCTGAACATGGTTTTTGTTGTAAAAGGCTCATTGAAATGTTTGGTACGTTCTGCATTTTGTGCGTTTATATGAGTAAAATATTTAAGCATAATTGTAGAAATTGTAAATGAAATTTTCATCATTTAGTTGTTTCGCAATTGCCTATCTTTCCTGTATGTTTACTGTTATACAATACCATCCAGTAATGACAGAATATGTCATCCTCGGACATTTTTTTATCTTTTTTTAAATTGACATTTCATACTTCACGTACAGGGAACCCGAAAGATTTCACAGATAACACTCCAACGTTTTTCTCATACAATAATATAAGTATGTATAAGGAGCATTTAATGGAAAAATTAATGGAAATCAATCATGTGAGCTACTCCTATCATTCCATACAAGGAGAAACTCCTGCATTATCCAATATAAATTTTACAGTTCACAAAGGTGACTTTCTGGCAATTGTCGGCCCCAGCGGCTGCGGCAATGGAATGGTTTTGCTGCGGAAACACACTTTCACGCATTAGCGTGACAAACTCTTACCTATAAGATAAAAATATGAGCTTCCTCTCCATCCCACACAACCTTATCCAGTATCATCCGCAGATATTCCCTTTTTTCCGGCACGCTTAACGTGTCAAATAATTTCTCGAAGGATGAAAGCTGCTCCATGAGAAATGCAAGCTGCGCTCTGTCTCCCTGAATATTTATGCCCTCCGCTCCCATCTCTGCTCTCTCTTTTTCTAAGACTGCACGTTCGCTGTTTAATTTCAGTATTTTCTGTTCAATCTGGCTGATAAATTCCTGCTCCCCACCGGATTTTGCAAGTACGGCAATCAGATTCTGGACTTCTTTCTTCCGTTTCTGTATTTCCTGCTCCAAAAGGTCTGCAGAAGTTACCTTCTCCTCTTTTGTGTCTTCCATCCGCTCCATCGCCTCATGCAGTATATGATGGATATTAGAATTTTCCTCCGTATAGCGCAATACCTCCCTGCATACCAGCTCGTCTAAAGTGTTTCCTTGTACATTCGGCACAGAACATTTTTCTCCATGTGTCATATCTTTATAGGGGCAGAGATAAGAGAATTTGCGCTCTCCTTGCTCCGTCACCTGTTTGGAGGAATAATATTTCGGGCGCATCAGATGTCCGCAGGAACAATGCAGGATTCCTGATAAAAGCGCTATTTTGTTTTGAGACTTGTGCCAGGATTCGCCCTTTGCACTGTTTCTGGCAAGATAATTCTGGATTTTGGAAAACTCCTTCCCAGATATAATTCCAGGATGTTTCCCTTTTGCCACAATCCATTTTTCTGGCGCATTTTCTTTATTCTTGTATTGGGATGAAGAGGTCTTTGCATAAGCTATCAATCCATACATTCCATCTGCCTCTTCTTCATCCATGCATATCTGGCAGCCTAAATTCCAAAAATACTGGTAAGCCTCCTGGTCTGCCCTGCAATATACAGGATTTGTCAGAATATCCCGAATTGCCGTAGTTGTATACTCATTTCCACGTTTTGTCTTAATATCGTGATTTAAGAAATAGCGGACAATCCCTATGAGGGATTGCTGCTTCTGATACTCCTCGAAAATAAAGCGGACCGTCTTCATTTCTTCTTCATCCACTGCCAAACGGAACGATTTCTTGTTCCTTCCGTTAATCATTACTTTTTCCTCGGCTTCGGCGCGAAATCCCAAAGGTGTATTCCCTCCCAGCCATCTGCCCTTCCTGGCAAGCATAATCATATTGTCCCGCACGCGTTCTGCAATCTGTTCCCGCTCCATCTGCGCTAATACTCCTGCAAAATACAGCATTGCCTTTCCAATGGGCGTTGAGGTATCAAATCGTTCCTTAATACTAATAAAGGAGACGTTAAGCTTGTTTAACGTCTCCACCAAATTGGCCAAGTCTGCAATATTCCTGCCCAACCGGTCCAGTTTATAGCAGACCAGATAACTGCAGTCTCCTTTTTTGATTTCCTGCATCATTTTCTGGAATTGAGGACGGTCGGTGTTTTTTCCAGAATATCCTTCATCCTCAAATACCACAATTTTTGCTTGTCTGGCTTCTTCTATATTGGATTGTATGTAATCCCGGCACATGGCAATCTGGTTCTCCACACTCTCGCCCCTGCCAGTCCATTTTGATTTCCTGCTGTAAATAAAAATGTTCATTATTATTTTCGTCCTTTTTCTTAGTCAAGATATACTCACGCCAATTAGTCAGCATTTATTCATCCTTTGAAAAATGTATCATGTTTATACCATCAACCTTTGCACTGACTAAATGATAGTATAACTGTCATCCCATTTCAACCAATGTAATTATAAACACTAAAAACTTCATGTTAGCAATTCCCCTTCCAAATAAGACCATTTCAAATAATCGGGATTACTATAATAAACATTGGAATTAAAATCTGAAATCTCATCGCTAATAAACGAAGAAAATACATCTATCATCTTTTTGACTTTCTATCTGCCCATCTATATGCCTGTTTATAATCATTTGTACAATACTATGCTGCTTTTAAACCAGCCGCCTTACTCATAAATCCTCCGTCTTAAAAGTATTATACCCTTCATAGTAATAACTCGCGTCAATCCCTTTCATATACACTTCCCTGTCATTAATTTTGTCGGTCAATGATTTTTTTAGCAAGACCTTAATTTCCACATCCTTAATGGGGCTCCTCTCCATGGCAAGTAAATAATCTTCCTTATCTACCTTGCTCCAATCCACAACTAATTTTAATTCCTTTTTCAAAATCATATCAAGCCATATACGGGCGCTTCTTCCATTTCCTTCTCTGAAGGGATGTGCAATATTCATCTCCACATATTTTTCAATAATTTCATCATAGGTCGATTGAGGCATATCATCAATATATTTTAAAGAAGCATCCAGATACATTACGGGTGCGAATCGAAAATTTCCTTTTGCTATGTTTACTGTTCGTATCTTTCCGGCAAAATCGTATATCTCATCAAAAAGAAACTTATGAATTTTGGCAAGCCCTGAAAATTTCCCAACCTGAATTTCATCAAACATATTTTTCTCATATAATTCAGCTGCCTTTACCTTACTTATTTTTTCTTCCATTCTTGCAAGTTCTGCTGAATCAGAAATGCCCAGTTTATTTTTCAAAGCCATAGGAACCTCCAACTTTCTGCCATCGTCTGCAAGTACTATAGTACCAGTCATAATAGCACGTTCCAGACGAGTATTTGTCTTAAAAACAGCGTTAAGCATACTCCTAGTACAGCGAAAATTAAGTTACTTAATATTCGCTGTACTAATAAATGAAATCTGTTTTGAGATATGCTTTCTGTATGGGCGTATCACATAATTGCTTAGCTGTTATTATAACACAAACTAATTTTTTCTAAAAGATTTTCCTGTTCAAGAATCATCGCCAAAAATATGCAAAAAATGACCACCCAGAACTATGTCAGGACTGAGTGGCCGATCGTCACTTATTCTTTTGAAAAATCAGGCTCACTGTTAATCTGTAAAGCGGCTACTTCAGAGCCTTCTTCTGTTTTATTAGTGTTCCATCCGGCATATCTGAAAACTGCCTTTCATACTTCTGTTTCATTGGACTCATGCCTTGCTTATTCACCTTGCCGCTTGCTTCTTACTGCTCCATGCGCCGTAAAGATTCTCTTTTCCAGACTTCTTATAACTGCGTACCCTTACATAATACTTCTCCCCCGTATTCAGTTTCGTAAATGTGTAGGTGGCCTTCGTCACGTTCTTCTGTTTTATGTTCTTCTTAAATTTTTTGTCAGTGCTTACCTGCACCTGATACCCAGTTGCCTTCTTGTCTTTTGTCCATGTTACCGTCAACTTTTTCCCTTTTGATATTTTCACGGATTTCAATGACTGCTTTTTCGGGCTTACCTTGACGGTCACTTTCACAGATGTCTTTCCAGCTTTCACGGTTATCACTGCAATTCCCGTGCTCTTAATGGTTACCTTTCCAGTATTCTTATCCACAGATGCAGTCTTAGGATTAGAACTTGTAAATGTAAGCTTGCTCTTAGACGCCGCATTAATCTTGAATGACTTCGTGCCATACACCACTTGGTACAAGGTCTTTTTACAGGTGATCTCTGCTTTAATCGTAAAGCCTGCAGATTTACTTCCCGTATAGCTGCCCTTGCCCGTAACGATCACCTTTGCCGTCCCTGGGTTGATATTATTTTTGTAGGAAACCGTGTAATCTGTATTTTGAATTAACACCTTTCCATTCAGTTTCACGGTTACAGAGGGTACCTTTACTGTTCCATCGTAGGTGTAACTGGTTTTTGACAACGTAATGGATGCCTGGGAAATGTCTGTCTGTTTTGGGGGTTCTGTGGTGTCCCCTGACTCCACTTGGAATTTAATACCGTTTACTTTTGCATATCTCTCAGCCTCTGACCCGCTCTCTCCGTAAATAACAAGATCTTGGCTGCAGCCTGAAAATGCAGAACTTTCGATTCTTGTCACTTCTTTTGGGATTCTTATGCTCGTCAATCCACTGCAGCCTGAAAATGCATAACTCTTGATACTTGTTACTCCTTTCGGGATTCTTATGCTCGTCAGACTGACACACTCCTGAAATGCATCGTATCCAATACTTGTCACTCCCTCTGGGATGATTGTATTTTTACAGCCCAAGATTAGAGTGTTGCTGTTTGTTTCTATTATCGCATTACAATTTTCTCTGCTGTCATACTCTTTATTACCTGCATCCACTTTTATGCTTTCTAAACCACTGCAGCCTAAAAATGCATAACTCTTGATACTTGTTACTCCTTTCGGGATTCTTATGCTCGTCAGACTGACACATTCACGAAATGCATCGTATCCAATACTTGTCACTCCCTCTGGGATGATTGTATTTTTACAGCCCAAGATTAGAGTGTTGCTGTTTGTTTCTATTATCGCATTACAATTTTCTCTGCTGTCATACTCTTTATTGCCTGCATCCACTTTTATGTTTTCTAAACCGCTGCAGCCTAAAAATGCATAATCTTCTATGCTTGTCACTCCCTCCGGAATATTTATGCTCGTCAGGCCACTACAACCTGAAAATGCACGCATCCCTATACTTGTCACTCCCTCTGAGATTCTTATGCTCGTCAGGCCGCTACAGCCTGAAAATGTAGCAGGTTCAATACTTGTCACTCCCCCTGGGATAATTATACTCGCTAAACTGATACAACCTGAAAATGCACACATCCCTATGCTTGTCACTCCCTCTGGCATTCTTATGCTCGTCAGGCCACTGCAACCTGAAAACGCCCCGTCTCCGATACTTGTCACTCCCTCCGGGATAATTATGCTCGTCAAGCTGTTACAATCATAAAACGCATTGTATCCGATACTTGTCACTCCCTCCGGGATAATTATGCTCGTCAAGCTGTTACAATCATAAAACGCATTGTATCCGATACTTGTCACTCCTTGGGGAATTCTTGTACTTTTGCAGCCTGCAATAAGAGTATTGCTGTTTGTTTCTATTATCGCATTACAATTTTCTCTGCTGTCATACTCTTTATTGCCTGCATCCACTTTTATGTTTTCTAAACCGCTACAACCTGAAAATGCATGATCTCTAATGCTTGTCACTCCCTCCGGAATATTTATGCTTGTCAGGCCGCTACAACCTGAAAATGTATATATTTCGATTCTTGTCACTCCCTCTGGGATAATTATGCCAGTCAGACCACTACAACCTGAAAACGCCCAGTATCCGATACTTGTCACTCCCTCCGGCATATTTATGCTTGTCAGACCACTACAACCTGAAAACGCCCCGTCTCCGATACTTGTCACTCCCTCCGGCATATTTATGCTTGTCAGGCCGCTACAACCTGAAAATGCACGCATCCCGATACTTGTCACTCCCTCCGGCATGCTTGTATTTTTACAGCCTGCTATTAAAGTATTGCTTTTTGTTTCTATAACTGCATTACAATTCTCTCTGCTGTCATACTCTGCATTACCTGCATCGACTTTTATGTTTTCTAAACCACTACAGTTCTCAAATACAGCATCTCCGATACTTGTCACTCCTTCTGGGATCTTTATGCTTGTCAAGCCGTTACACCCAGAAAATGCATTATCTCCTATGTTTGTCACCCCATCCGGGATTTTTATGCTTGTCAAGCCGTTGCACCCAGAAAATGCACTACCTTCTATATTTGTCACCCCATCCGGGATTTTTATGCTTGTCAAGCCGTTGCACCCAGAAAATGCACTACCTTCTATATTTGTCACCCCATCCGGGATTTTTATGCTTGTCAAGCCGTTGCACCCAGAAAATGCACCACCTCCTATGTTTGTCACCCCATCCGGGATTTTTATGCTTGTCAAGCCGTTGCACCCAGAAAATGCACCATTTCCGATACTTGTCACTCCCTCTGGCATACTTATGCTCGTCAGACTGCTGCACTCTGAAAATGCATTATCTCCTATTCTTGTCACTCCCTCTGGCATACTTATGCTCGTCAGACTGCTGCACCCTGAAAATGTAGCGTCTCCGATACTTGTCACTCCCTCTGGGATTCTTATGCTTGTCAGGCTGTAACAGCTCCCAAATGCACCATTTCCGATACTTGTCACTCCCTCTGCCATACTTATACTCGTCAGTTCCATACAGTTGATAAATACACCATATCCGATACTTGTCACCCCCTCCGGCATGCTTATGCTCGTCAGGTCAACACAATCACGAAATGCATTATCTCCTATTCTTGTCACTTGCTTTCCGCTGATCTCTGACGGAATAACAACATCTATGTCTCTTCCAATATATCTTGTAATTGTTACACTGTTCCCATCCTCATTTACTTCATAGTAAAATTCCTTTGATTGTTCTTCCGCCTGGACTTCCATGCCATGTACCGGCAATCCTGCCACCATTAGTATCCACGCTAACCCTACGGCAAACATTTTCTTTGTCATTCCCATTTTTTTCCTCCATCTCATAAATTTCACTCCTTTTTGTCATTTCCCATAATAAGTTCCTGACTTTTCTTGAAAATATGTACAAATTACATATACATTATATTCTTATACTTATTTTTTTGCAAGGCATATTTTACTTACCCGCACGGCAAACACAGGAATGAACAGAAAAATATTTATTCGTCATATTTTTTCTAATACTATTCTAATCAGCGCCGTTTTCTGGCTGGATGGAGCATTACATTCAATTTATAATTTATTTCCTCATGCGTTTGTCGTGTCTCGCTTGTATTCCCTTGCCGCATTCTCTTGTGACTTCACTTTCGAATAAACACTGCAGTTTCTTTTTTGTAAGACCACTTTCCTTTATTTTGGCAGACATTTTCTCTATCCAAAAGTCTTCTATATTTTTTGCACAAAATGCAGAAGACGTATTTGATGGTGTATGTACGACAATCTTGATTTCCTGCTTTCTCCTGGCCATAACAATCTGCTTTCCTGCTGGGAAGATTTCATGTAATTTTATGAAGCCGTCAGTAATTTATTCTTTCTGCGGTGTTAGGCAGACGGTAAAACTTACATTTTATTATCTTTTTCAATAAAAACTGGATTTGGAGTGTGTTTCCACGACTCTACCATCGGCAAATCAACCCTTCTTTCCCTGTTAGCAGGCCTGATTGAGCCAGAACATGGTTCGATCCTCCTATATGGGCAGAAGCTGTTCCAGAAAACCAGCGGAACTATTGGCTATATGCTCCAGCATGACCATTTGTTTGAATGGCGTACCATTGAGAAAAATGTCATGCTCGGGCTGGAAATTCAGAAAAAACTTACTCCTGCCGCACGGGAAAAAGTATATGATATGTTAAAAACTTATGGTCTTTACAAATTCAAGAATGCAAGACCCTCCCAGCTATCCGGGGGAATGCGGCAGCGTGCCGCACTGATCCGCACGCTTGCCCTGGAACCTGAACTTCTGCTGTTGGATGAACCGTTCTCAGCGCTAGACTATCAGACCAGGCTTACGGTAGGAGATGATATCGGTTCCATCATAAAAAAAGAACAGAAAACAGCTATTCTGGTAACACACGATTTGTCAGAAGCAGTCAGTCTTGGCAGTAAAATTCTGGTATTAAGCAAGCGGCCTGCAACCATCAAAAGCGTTATTGACATTTCCTTTCCGGAAAATGTCAGTCCCCTGGAACGGAGAAATTTGCCAGAATTTAAAGATTATTTTAATAAAATTTGGAAGGAGTTGAATCAAGATGAGTGAGATATCTCTTGCACAGCAGAAGTTTCTGCTTAGCCAGAAAAAGCACCGGCGTACCGTCACCATCAGCCGGATGTGCATTTTCGTGTTCTTTCTCGGACTGTGGGAAGGCGCTGCAAGACTGAATTTAATAGATTCCTTCTTCTTTAGCAGCCCCTCGAGAGTATTGCTGTGCGCCTATCAAATGGCAGCAGACCACTCTCTGTTTTCCCATATCGGCATCACCCTGTTTGAAACTATTATGAGTTTCATACTGGTGTTATTTTCAGCTATTATTATAACAATTATATTATGGTTTAATAAAAAAATATCAGAAACCATAGAGCCCTATCTGGTTATTCTGAACAGTCTCCCAAAGTCTGCCCTCGCTCCTCTGCTGATTGTATGGCTGGGGGCAAATTATAATACAATTATTATTACCGGCATATCCGTAGCCGTTTTTGGCTCCATTTTAAATCTTTACACCAGCTTTCAATCCGTTGATCCGGAAAAAATTAAACTGATTCAGACTCTGGGCGGAACAAAATATCATATTCTCACCAAAGTAATACTCCCAGCCAGCATCCCTTCTATCTTTTCTATCATGAAAGTAAATATCGGACTGTGCCTGGTGGGGGTAATTATCGGAGAATTTATCGCCTCCCGCCAGGGACTGGGTTATCTTATCATCTATGGAAGCCAGGTCTTTAAGTTAGACTGGGTCATTATGTCCATTGTAATTTTATGCCTTCTTGCCTGGGGACTGTACAGCCTGCTGAGCCGCCTGGAACAGAAATATCAAAAGCAGCTTATGTTATAATGCAAAAGATTCGGAGCCGCAAAGCGGCTCCGAACCCTGGTAGAATTTAACGTATATTATTTTGCTTTCGCTGACTTCACCTTGGAGAAAGAAGAACATTTATCTGCGCCCACGCTGTTTTGTGCAACTGCCATAACTTTATAGTAATATTTCTTCTTAGAGGTGAGTTTGCTGTCTTTATATTTTGTCTTTGTTGTAACTGCAACCAGTTCATATGATCCCTTCTGGGAATTTGAACGATATATGAGATACTTCTTGGCTCCTGCCACCTTCTTATAGCTGACAGTTACACTCTTCTTTGCTGCTTTTGTTTTGATCACAGGCGCCTTCACTGCCGCTGTAGCAGAAATAACCGCTGACGCAGGTTTGCTTCCGCCATAACTGGAGGCCGTGTAATAATACTTCTCCACCGGATCCTGCAGCTCACTGTAAGCAACAACATAGTACTGGTAGCTCAAATCTTTCTGAGGTCCATACAATGTGATATCTTCCTTGGTAGCAATTCCCTGATCATTATAAACAGGTCTGTGATATGCATAGGAATAATCTGTCACAGATGTTCCCGCAATTTTACTGTAATCTGTGTAATAGTCATCATCAGGAGAAAGATTTGTGCCAGGTCTCTGATATGCCAGTTTCTTTGCGGTTTCATAATCATGTTCCATCTTTACCGTACTGCTTCCTAATGTGTAATAGTAGTTCTCTGTAATGCTTGCCTGCTTAAACGCTTCTATACTTACATCGCTTCCGTGGCTATACGCATATGTCTTAGTATCAGCGTCATACTGCGTGGATGAATCAGCGGTACGATACACTTTATAATAGGATGCTCCTGAAACAGCTTTCCAGGAAATAGTAATTCCACTGTCTGTAGCTTTTGCTTTTACGCCTGTTACTGCTGCAAGATGTCCCTTTACAGATACGCTGTCTGAGCCGGAATACTTATTATTCCGGAATGCACGGATCCGGTAGTTTACCGTTTTCCCTAGAGGTGATGCGGGCAGCGTGTAAGAAGTTGTCTTTGACTTCGTAATCTTCTTCACTGTCACCCATACATTCTTTATGTCATCATATCTTTCAATCAGATAACCTTTCGCCTGAGGAATCTGATCCCATGCTATGCTTACCTTTCCATTTTTAGGGTTCTGTGCCTGCTTATACACATTTACACTTGTGCTGAAACTGAATTTCGTACTTGCAGAAGCGAATCCTTCTGTAAAATACACTTTTTTCCCTTTCACAAGCTCATATGCTTTTACAAAATAGCTGTAAGACTCTCCTGCAACCAGCTTTTTGTCTGTATAAGATTTCTTTTTCTTGCTAAGATCCTTTACCATTTCATATTTACTAAAGCTATAATTCTCCCCAGACTTATAAGTGCTGCTTGATGATGAAGACACATAACGATAAACATCATAGCCGTCAGCGCCAGAAACCTTCTTCCATGTCAGTTTAATCGCATTCTTCCCTGTTGCCTGTGCTTTCAGATTCATGGCTGCAACACCTGTCTGCACAGTTTTGTATTCATATTCTCCATATACAGATTTTTTGGTATTCAGATTATAGTAATACGCACGGACTCTATATGTATATTTGGTGTTCTTTTTCAGCCCTGTGTCCTTAAACGTACCATCTGTGGTAGTAGTTAAATCCTGATATTTTCCTTTTCCTGTCTTTCTGGCAATCTGAAAGCCTGTGTAATCACCATACCCTGTTGAAAATCTCAGAGTAATGGCTTTATCAAACACCTCTGTTGAAATGCCCGTCACTTCTGCAACCGGAGCTTTCACTGAAACTACATTGGAATATGCTCCCTTGATGCCATAACGGACTGCATATGCCCGGACATAATAGGTAACGCCAGGTTCCATATTATAGTATGGAATGGTAACCACATTATTTTCATCATCAGAATAATCGTCGAATACCTCTGCAAGTTTTGGGTCAAATGCATTGTTGGCTGAATACTCATAGCGCACATAGGTACCTTCTGAGACTGCACTATGTGAAAAGTAGAAGCCAGAAGGAGTTATTTCCTTAAGAGCTAAACCTGTCACTGCGTCTACCGCAGGAGCGTTCCATACAACACTCATCGGCGTACCGTTTACCTGCTGCTCATTGTCTTCTTCATCATATACATAGGTATAAGGAGTAAGAGTAAATGTATACGTCACACCTGGTGTCACACCGCTTTTCTGGTTTTTACCGTCATAAAAATTACTTGCGTAAATAGTTTCTCCCGAATAATAATCACTTGTACTCTCCACAATAGAACCCGTATCAGAAGCCTTTACTTCTAATTTCGTTCCCTGGCAGTTTGATTTTGTAAAAGACAGCTCAAATCTTACAGATGATCCGCTTTCTATCACCTCAATAACAGGCTGAGTGATAGAAGGAGTAACTGCTGCAGCCTCTCTTGCATTTTCTTCCGCTGCATTAGCAGATTCTTCCTGTACTCCCACCTGAGGTTCTGTCATTTCAAACTTCTCAGTATCTGTCTCCGGCGCCTTCTCCTCTGACTCTTTTGTTTCTGGCTCTTCCTTCTCAACGTCTGACTCTGGCGTCTCAGTTTCCGGCGCTTCACTTTCTGCCACTGGTTTTTCTGCCTGCAAATCTTCTGCGATTTCAGCATTTTCAGCTTCATTTTCTGCTTCAATTACATTCTCTGGCTGCTGTATCTCTGCTGCTGAAGCAGGCACGGCATCCAAAACTGTCAATGCCAAAACCAGTGAACCTGCCAAAAGGCGTTTCACCAATTGTGGTTTCTTCATAAATCATGTCCTCCTTTGACTTAATTTTTCGTTCCGAATTCTATCATAATCTATTTTACGTACATTTGTCTACCTAAGATCATTTTTTCGACAAAATTGTCAGAAAACATTTTTTGATCAATTTATCCGTCCAACAGATCCCGCCGCCCAGATCTCAAAGAGAAAATGCACAAAAATCACTCTGAGAATCTAACTTCCCAAAATAATTTTTGTGCATTTCGCTTACATCACTCTAAAATGTAAATCTTTTGAATAAATCTATGCTTTGTAATTTATGTGAATTTGACAATTCCAATGTCCATCTTAACCAGAATACCGCAAGGCATCGATCGGCTTCTTTTTTGCCGCCTTATTTGCCGGATAAATTCCGAATACAACTCCGATAATCCCGGAAAACAGCACGGAGAGAAGAACTACGCTTCCATTCATTGTGATATTCATAGCGGACTCCATCACCTTGGCAATCATTTTCAGAGCACACCAGGAACAACCTATTCCTGCCAGACAGCCTGCCAGACTGACAATCAAAGCTTCCAGTAGAAACTGCAGCATTATTTTCCCCTGGCTGGCGCCGATTGCTTTGCGAATTCCAATTTCCCTCGTACGCTCTGTCACAGATACCAGCATAATATTCATAATGCCAATTCCTCCCACTAACAGGGAGATCGCCGCGATTCCTCCCAGCATCAGAGACATGGTATGGTCTACCTCTGCCATGGCTTCCATCACCTCAGACTGATTCTGGACAGAAAACGCATCTTCATCATTGTCAAAACGCTGCAGCAAAATTTCTTCCAGCCTTCGTTCCGCCTGCTCCATAGACGATTCATCCTCCGAAGACACATAAAACTGATTGATTTCCAGCACATTATCGGCAAGCCTGCTCAGAGAAGAATATGGGATATATCCTTCCAACTCCACAGTTTCAGAACTGTCGTCGCTGCTTCTTATCATCATTGCAGAATTCGGCGAGACAGCATCCTCTGCAAGCACTCCTGCCACCTGAAATGATTTTCCATCCAGGGAAAGGCTCTCTCCTACTGCATCCCCGCGTCCAAAATATTCGACGGCCGTGTCATAGGAAATTACAATTACGTGGGAACGGTTTTCTAAATCTGTCTTCTTTAATAATCTGCCGGCATACAGTTCCATATTCATAATAGAAAAATATGCTCCGCTGGTTCCGTACACGTTCATGGAACTGCTGGTATAACCGCTTTTTCCAGTGGCACTGGTTCTTGCCACCGGCGCTGCTGCAAAAAATGCTTCTTCATTCATCAATTCGCAAAATTCAGACAGCTTCAAGGGATTTTCTTTGTTGTCCAATATCCGTACGCTCAGATAATTACTCCCCATCTGAGAAATCTGGCTGGACACAGAATTCCCGGCTCCATCAGCAATCGACACCAGCGTTATTAAGGCCGCCACTCCGATAATAATTCCCAGCATAGTCAGAAATGTCCTCAATTTATTGGCACAGACCGCACTCCACGCCATTTTTCCTGTCTGCAGCATTACTTCTTCACCTCCCTGACTTCTCCATCACGAATTTGTATTTTCCGCTCTGCTTCCTCTGCGATCTGAGAATCGTGTGTAATCAATAAAATTGTATTTCCAGTCTGGTGAAGATTATGAAACAATTCCATAATCTCCTGTCCTGTTTTGGAATCCAGATTTCCCGTCGGTTCATCAGCAAGAAACAGCGCTGGCTTGGTCACCAGGGCACGGGCAATCGCCACTCTCTGCTGCTGCCCTCCTGACAACTCGGTCGGGCGGTGATTCATGCGGTGGGAAAGCTCCACCTGCTCCAGTGCCTCCTTCACTCGGCGTTTCCGTTCCCGTGAAGACAACTTCTGGTAAATCAACGGCAGCTCTACATTTTCTTCCGCAGTAAGCCTGGGCAGCAGATTAAAATTCTGAAAGATAAATCCGATTTTCTGGCTGCGTATCTTTGCCAGCTCTTTTTCTGAATAATTCTCAACGGAAACACCATCTAAAAGGTAAGTGCCTTCATCTGCCGTGTCAAGACAGCCGATAATATTCATCATCGTAGATTTTCCGCTTCCGGAAGGCCCTGCAATACTGACAAATTCTCCCTCTTCTATCTCCATACTGGCATGGTTTAAGGCGTATACCCTGTCATTCCCAATCTCATATATTTTTGAAATTTCATGCAGTTTAATCATTTCACGCTCTCCTATTCCTGTCTGTCTTTTGCACCAGGCATCCCGCTGCCGGATTCACCTCCTGGAAAACTACCCTGGGGCATTTCTCCTCTGCCGCCTCCAAAACCGCCTTGAGGCATTTCTCCTTGCTCTCCTTTACGCCGGTTTTCCTCTCCCAAGCTTTGCTGGGAAACATTGCCGGTTTTCTGATAGTATACTTTATCTCCTTCTGACAGCCCTTCCGTGATTTCCACCTTATCTCCGTCAGATAATCCGGTGCTGACTTCCTGCTCTCCAGAAAGATTACCCTCTTCGTCTGCCTGTGTGTAAACAAATACCTGATCTCTGCGCTCCCAAAGTGCATTGACTGGAATTGTCACTACATTTTCTCGCTCTTCAATCGTAATCACAGCGGATGCATTCATCCCTTCTTTCATTCTCTCATCTTTGGGAATGGAAATCTTTACGGTATATTTTGCCACGCCGCCGCTGGAACTGCTGGCAGAGTTTCCAACCTTTGTCACCGTTCCATGAAAGCTCTCTCCCTCAATAGCGTCCAGCGTAATCTCTGCCTCCTGTCCTTCTGTGATCGTGTTGATATCCAGCTCATCTACGTTAACTGCCAGCACCATCGTTTCTGCCGCTGCCAGCGTAAAAGCAGTCACTTCACTGTCTGATTCTGCCGTATCTGCGCTTTCCTCCTGGCTTACCGTCTGAGTGCTTACAGCTGCTGCCGTTCTGACGCTGGAACCGCCCGAATTCGCAGCGCTTAAAGAATTCTTCTGTGTCAAATCTCCTGCATTCCCTGCCTGCACATTTCCATTGCCGGTAATATCGCCATTTTGTATCTCTGTCTCTTGCTGTGTCTTAGTTCCACTCTCATTCTCAGAATCAACTTCCTTATTATTCTCACCGTTCTCTTTTTTGTCATCCCCTTCTGTTGGTTTATCATCCTCTTCTTCTTTCTCCGCCATCGTAAAAGGATATGTAATCTGCAGGCTGAGACTCTTCCCATCTTCTGACACCGTCACTCCTGATAAAACTCCTGTCTTCACCTTACTGACACTGTCTCTGGTAAAAATATATCCCTCTCCTGCCGATAACGTGACATTGGCCTGATAAGAAGTGTTTTCTGCAAATGCTTTATCCTCTGGCTTCCAGGAAATGCTTCCTTCATAGCTTCCATCTCTTGTCTTCACTTCTGTCTGAGGTGTTTTCCCTGTCTTTGGAGTCTCCACTGCAAGCAGATTTTTCTCTGAAACACCGGAATCTGTAATTTCTATCGTCAGAGGCTCCTCCGAATCTGTCTCAACATTTTCCTCTCCTGCATCAACCACACTTCCCACCAGGGCAGCCGTATTTTTGGAAATCTGCAAATTTTCGGTCTCACCTCCGCTCTGACTGCTCTGTGCAGATATATTTACTGCCTGTATAATTCCAGCAGATTCTGCTGTCAAAGTACCACTCTGAGATAATTTTATCAGGGTCTGCAGGCTATCTGTCAGCTGCTGCCTCTGTGCCATCTGCTCCTGGCATTCCAGGCTCAGGCTGCCATGATCCACAGTCAAAAGTGTAGTATCTGTATACACCTTCTGATCTTCCGATACACAAATGTCTTCTGCCGTGCCTGCCGCAGCGGTAACCGCAAGCTGCTGATGAATGCTGGTGCTTCCTGTTCCAATCGTATTTCCCTGTGTATCTGCAGCTGTTACCTGTTCTCCGATTCCCACTCCGCTGTCAGAACACAGAATTGTGCACGTTCCATCCGAGATATCATCTACCGTTCCTTCTTTCTGTGTTCCGTCTGAACGCAGAAGCGTAACCGTATCTCCTTTGGCAAGTTCTGCACTGGTCTCAATTTGCACTGAAAGATAGCCGTCCAGAGACAACAGCATCAAAGCTCCCTGCTCCATCATACATTCTGAAATCTCCTGCCCTTCCTGCACAAAGATTTTCTTTACTCTTGCGTCTACCTTTGATTTTATGGAATCAGATTCTGTATTATCTCTGCTCTCATCAATCTTCTCGTCCAGCTCATCGATCTGTTCCTGAACACTTTCCATAGCCTGCAGTACAGAAGTTTGATTTACTACTGCCAGCACATCTCCTTTTTCAACAGCGTCACCGCTCTCCACCTTTACCTCATCCACAATCACTCCAGAGGGGAGCACAACTGCCTCTCCTTCTTCCAGCTCCAGATTTCCGGTTCCTACAATCGTATTGGAAATATTCCCCTTCTCAGCCTGTGTCTCCTGAACTGCCATTTTCTGATCCGGCGCCCCCTTGGCAGTTGTCCCTTTCACTGAATAAATTCCCAAAGAAACCAGTCCTGCCCCTGCTGCAAAAATAAAAACCAGCAACGTTTTCTTCTTTTTTAAAAATTTCTTCCATCCGCCTGTTATCTTACTCACTTCTATTCCCTCCCTATATAAACTGTGCCGGTTTTTGCACCTGTTCATCCATCCAATTTGTCAATTCGGACGCTCCCGAAAAATCGGCGCTTTCACTATAATGCTCCACTGTTACAAGATAGCTGCTCTCACCTTCCGCATAAACAGTTCCGTCCTTCCCTTGAATCGTAACTGTTTTTCCGGTATTGTCCACAATTTTACCCTCACAGGAAAGACTGCTCAAAACACTATTTCCTGTTACAGTCCAGATACAATCTTCGCCCAAATACAGATTACAGCTTCCCTCGCCTCCCTCTCCTGCACAACTTTCATCCTGTATTACTGCTCCTGTCAGACTGCTGTGATCTTTCATGTAGAAATCTAATTGGCTGATACTGTCCCAGACCACATCTCCCTCCATGCTTTGACTGACGGCTGTAAAATGGCAGTCCGCCCCATTATTTCCGGCGTTCCCCCATCCACGCTGATTCTGATTTCCAGTACATTTCAGAAAAAATGTGCTGTCACTGGCGTTCTCAACCTCCACCCCTGACAAAACAATGGTAGATTCTGTGTTCGTCGTATAAAACATGCCTCCATGATTTGCTTTCAGGCTTCCTCCCTGCATCTCAAAGGTACTGTTTCCCACCTCTGAATCTCCCGACATACTTTGATATAGAATTACATTCCAGGTACAGTCGTTTCGCTCATCCTCTCCCATGGTTCCTGTCAAATCAGAATTATAAAGGCGGAGAGAATTTAACCCTTCTATACATACTGCCTCAGAACTATTTGCTGTGAGCACTGCATTGTTGACAGCAATGTCTGCCGTACTGTATACTGCCGGAGAACCCACACCATTAGAAATGTATGTACCGCCATCTACCACCATCGTGCCGCCGCCCCGGTCACTGCGGATTGCTGCCGCAGACTCACCATTCGTTTCAATCTTCATATCCCAGGCGTATAAGTTCCCTCCGCCTGCCGCATGGATGCCGCCAGAAGTATTCTGCTGTGTAACAACAGAGGTGTCTTTTACATAGATTGTTCCATTTCCGTAAGCAAACACTCCTGCCCCTCCTGCGGCGTCTGTCTCAATCATACTTTCTGAGAGATATGCTGTTCCTTCTTCCGCCAGTACCGCCGCTCCTACTCCGTAAAAACTGGCGTTATCCCCTCCCGTACTTTTCTGGGATTTTCTGGTTATTTTAAAATTTTTCAATTCTGTATTGGCTCCCTGAGAGATCAAAACAGCATTCTCATCTGTCCCTTCTGAATCAACAGTCTGTCCTTCTTCCTGCGCATCATTATCATATTCTTTTACTGCTTCATAATTTTCTGGCTGGGAAGATTGGCCTGCCCCGCCCGGCTTCCCTGGAGAAATCACAAGAATCTCTTCCGTACTCCCATCTTCTGCAAATACCGCCTGAACCATATCACCCTCTGCTAAATCTGATATTTTAATTTCTTCTGCCGCTGCTTCTTTATCAGAACCTCTGCCCATCTCTTCACGTTTGATAAGCGTATTTTCTGTCACCTGAATTTCCTGTTCTTCTCCAGTTAATTCCAGCATAGAAGGCATTTCCCCTGGCTGTTCTCCTGACGGTTTCTCCGGCATCTCTCCTTCTGGCTGTCTTCCTGACGGTTTCTCCGGCATCCCTCCTTCTGGCTGTTCTCCTGTCGGTTTCTCCGGCATCTCTCCTTCTGAACGTCCTCCATTTCCTTCTTCTGGATGCTCTCTTTCCTTTCTGGTTCCTACTTTTATAGTTATCGTATCTTCTGTTATCTGGCTTACTTCTCCATATATTGTATTTTTATCTTCTTTATCTTTGGAAACCATGGTCTCTGTTTTTGTCTCTTTATCAGCTTTGCCGCATCCATTTAACACCGTTAATCCCAAAACCACGCTGAGTAAAATCGCTGCATATCTTCTTTTCATAAGCTTCTTTTCCTTTCCTCCATATTTTGCTTTCTATTTTCGCTCAGTATAATCTTGAAACTTTAAATGGAGTTAAATTTCTGCCTGCCATTCTGTGAAATTTCTGTGATTTGATATTCTATTAGAAGAACAAAGTGGGCATATTATTTTTTCTATAGGAAGACACTTTCACGCTTTGGCGTGACAAATTCTTTCCTATAAGAAAAATCGAGTAGGAGGGAAAATTTAAAATAAATTTTACCGACCTCTCACACCATATTGCGTGTCGAGATTGATACAATTTCTGCGTGAGTGCTATCGTTTTTACATTTACCGCAAATGCCCTGAAATCAACACTTTTGAGATTGGCAGATGCACCCAAGCATGGGAGGCTATCGTTTTATTTTTCAGAATTGCCGCACTTTCGATATTTGGGAGTGTAAAAAATAACGATAGCCTGTTTTTTAAGGTGGCTATCGTTATTTTTTGCACCCACAACCTTATATCCCATTTATATTGGGAACAAGTCATCCATTCTATATGTTCTTTTCTCAATTAGATTGGATACAAAAAAGAGAGAACTTTTCGCAGTTCTCCCCCAGATGTTTCATTTACCTTTTCCGATATAGACACCATAATTCCATCTCTTATATTTTTACTGTTCTAAAAATGATTAAAATTCTAATCAATATTTATCCATCAGAAGAACGTATAGTCGCCAAATATGTAATACATCAGTTTTTGTTCAAACAATGTCTACAATAACAATAGCAGGGTCCATTCTCACACGCTGACACAATCACTGAAGCCATTTTTTTCTTCTTGACACCCTTTACAATAATTCTACTCATACTTATTGCCTCCTTCTAATTGATTCTTATTAACTTCTTTCTTTATATAATGTTCTAAATAATATTTCCATTCATCACATTGTGGTTCCGATTCTACATATCTGGCGACATATGCACATCCTCCTAAACAAATAGGCAAATATTTACAATTTTGACACTTATTAAAATCAAAAGGACTCCAATTAATCCATTCAAATTCATTTTTTAGTTCTATAAGTGTTTGTTCATTGATACGTTTTATATTACCACAACATCTAGATGGATTACCTAACTCTGTCCGGCATTTATATAAATTTCCTAAAGGATCTATTACTAACGAATCTACACGATTCGCTATACATGGTCTCGCAAAATATGGATAAAAGCCTTCAAGTCCCATTCTAAAATCATTTTTTTCAAAATATTCGTATGTACATTTATGGCAATCTGCAAATTCTTTTTTGCTTAGTCCTGTCTTAAATAAAGCAGAACACCCTTCTGTATATGGTATCAAATGTCCCAAATAATAATTCAGGTGTTCTAAATTCTTACTTTTAAGTATATCTAATAAACCTTGTACTGAATCAATATTATTAGCGTCAACATTTATACGGACATCTACAGTTATATCATTTTGATTTAATATTTCTATCGCTTTTATTGCGTATTCAAAGGTATTTTCCCCTTCCTTTTTAGACAGCCTTCTTGCATTATGTTCTAATGGCATTCCATCTAAAGTAATCTGGCAACTATCAATTTTCATTTTTTTGAACATATTAACAGCATCAGGATTATTAGCTATATAATAACCGTTTGTCACCATAGTGGCCGTATATTCAATCGAATTCAAATTTGCGAGTTCCAGAATTCTTTTGCTTAAATTTTCAATAACATCTATCGCCAGACATGGTTCTCCACCAAACCAAGTAATATCAATGTGCTTTAAATATTTTATTTGTTGAGAAACAAAATCAATTAATGAATTTTGTACCCCCTCCGTCATAATAGTATCATTATTAAAAGCAATTTCATGACCTTGCTCATAACAATATACACACTTATAATTACAATTTAAAGTCGGGGCAATCGTCAATCCAAGATTTTTTCTATCAAATTTATCCAAATTATAATTATATTTTAACATGGACAATTCGTTAAATCCATCTTCAACAAAAAATTCTTCTTCGATGAGCCATTCAATAACGTCATCTTTTTCTATTTTTGAAATATCAAATGAAGTAGAATTAAAATATTGCAAATATTTTTGCTCAATTACAGCTAATCCATTAGTTAGCGAATTGTATAATATCACCTCATTCTCAATTTGGTAATAAAAATTGTAGAATGAGGGTTTAAATATATTTCCCATTCCATTCCCCTCTTTCAATCATCCCCATCCTGACACCTTTCAGTCGGCGGCATAAATAGTGATAAAAGTGATTTTCACCTTCTAAATTTTGCTTGACAATTTTTCATTTATAAGGCATTCTGGCATCCATATCGGAGGCACCCACCCTTTAGCTGTCGATGTGCAAGTGCATCTCTTTTACTAAAACTTCACTATATAAACATTTTTGTTTGATTTGTACCACAATTTTAGTTTAATTTGCTTTTTTTATATTATTTTATCACAATATCACACATAAGGCAATTCTTTTTGTTACATAATTCTTAATCATATGTAACGGTTCAGCCAGGACTTTGTACCACGCTGCAAATTATGGCTTACAAGCCACATAAAATAATGTACTGGCATGGTGTATCAAGCCACGGAACGTGGCTTTGACACCACGCAGTGGTTTTACATGGCTTGATGCATGGAATAGGAAGCCGAAGGCCGAACTGTTACTATTATATAGGTGTTTTCATACGCACAGAAAAAGCGGCCGGAAGCATCTGGCACAAACCCGATGCCCCGACCGCTCCTGGCTTTAAATCTCCGTGCTGACCTCCACTCCGTTACGGAAAGCGAACACCACCCTGCCGTCTGAATATACCGTTGCGAAATCCACAAGCCTATGGAACAGTTTTTCATTGAAATCCACCGGCAACTCCGCCGTTTCGCCAAGCCCCTCAATGAAGCCGCTGAAAATGTCATACTGGATTTCCTTCCTCTCCCGCTCTTTCTCCAGGCTGTCCTCCCGGCTCTCCAAAGCGGCGTACCGGCTTGCATACCCGTCATACTTTTTGCGGTAGTCGTGCTGGTCAAGTTTCCGGGTGGCGTTCTCATCGACCAGCCTCTGTATCAGCCCCGCCGTCACTTCCTTCTCCCTGCTGACCGTCTCCAGCTCCGCTTCAATGGCGCTGCTGTCGGCCAGGGCCTCCATGACCGCCCTGCAGTCCCCGATGGCCTCCTCCCGGTTTTCCATCAGGATGCCGAGCGCCCCCAGGAACAGCTCCTTGATCCGCTGCTCATACAGATGGGGCGTGGCGCATTTGCTTTCCCCCTTGAACTTAGCGTTGCACTGCCATACCGTCCGCTTGTATTTGCTGTTGGAGTGCCAGACCTTGGAACCGAAGTATTCGCCGCAGTCGCCGCATTTCAGCTTTGCCGAGAACGGGCTGCAGCAGTTATGGCTTCGCCCCAGGTTCTTCCTCCGCTGTATCTCCAACTGCACGAGCTGCCACTCCGCGGGATCGATGATGGCGTCGTGGCTGCCCTCCACATAATACTGCGGCACTTCCCCTTCGTTCGCCTTGCGTTTCTTGGAAAGGAAATCCACCGTGTAGCATTTCTGCAGGCGGGCATCGCCCTTGTACTTTTCGTTGGAGAGGATGTTCTCCACCGTCCTGTGCCGCCACGTCTCCTTCCCCGTGGGCGTCGGGATGCCCTTGTCCGTAAGGTGTTTTGCTATGGCGTAGGGCGTCTGCCCCTGCATGAACATCCGGTAGATGAGGCGTACCGTATCTGCCTCCTCCGGCACGATCTCCATCTGCCCGTCTTCGCCTTTCCGGTAGCCGAGGAAGGAGCTGTAGGCCAGGCTGACCTTGCCGTCCGCGAACCGCTTCCGCTTTCCCCATGTCACGTTTTCCGAAATGGAGCGGGATTCCTCCTGCGCCAGCGAGGACATAATGGTGATGAGAAGCTCGCCCTTGGAGTCCAGCGTGTAGATGTTCTCCTTTTGAAAATAGACCTCCACGCCCTTCTCCTTCAGCTTCCGGACCGTGGTGAGGCTGTCCACCGTGTTCCTTGCGAAACGGCTTACCGACTTGGTGACGATAAGGTCAATCTTCCCGTCCAGGGCGTCCTGCACCATCTGGTTGAAGCCGCTGCGGTGCCTTGTGTCGGTCGCACTGATCCCCTCGTCTGAGTAAACGCTGTCTTTGATACAATCTGATTTTTCCTTACACTTTTTGATTTTGCCCCATACCTTTTGATTTTGCCTTACACTTTTTGATTTTGCCTATACCTTTTGATTTTGCCAACAGAAAATCCTCCATCACCGTTTCCGGCTGTGGAGGATCTATCTACACTTTTATTTCCGTCCCGTCCTTAAATGTAAAGCGGACATCTTCCTTTCCAAAGACCGTCACATGGTCTACCAGATTCATCCACAGGCGTTCCCTGAACTCTGCAGGCATTTCCCCCTGCTCCAGCTCCGCCAGAAACCGCTCTATCGTTCCCCGCCTTGCCTTCTTTTCTGCGATGGCATGGGTGGTTTCATCCAGCCGTTCCTTCACCCTATCGAACCGCTCCGAAAGCCCGTCATATTTTTTCTGGTATTCGGTCTGGTCGAGGGCGACGCGGGCGTTCTCACTGAT
Source organism: Lachnospiraceae bacterium (assembly GCA_910575075.1). Classification (GTDB taxonomy): domain Bacteria; phylum Bacillota; class Clostridia; order Lachnospirales; family Lachnospiraceae; genus Petralouisia. Next base: position 46,542 of record CAJTCY010000001.1, on the reverse strand, counting down.
GCACTGCTGTATCATCTCCGCCACCACCGCCATCTCTTCCCTAAGCTGCGTCTGCTGGCTTTCCAGCCCGCCGATGTCAAACAGAATCTCTTTGGCGGCATTCATGCTTTCGATGATCTCTTCCTTTTCCGTGTAAAGAATGCCGGCCGCTTTCACGAAAAGCCCCCTGATGGTTTCCTCGTCCAGATGGGGCGTGGAGCATTTCTCCCCGCCGTCAAACTTGTGGTTGCACTGCCAGATTACACGGCGGTATTTGTCGTTGGAGTGCCACACCTTCGAGCCGTACCAGCTCCCGCAGTCGCCGCATTTTATCATGCCGGAGAAAATGCCCGTGCTGCTCTGCCGGTCCTTCCCCGGACGCCTGGCCTCCATGAGTGTCTGCGCCTCCTCGAACATGGCGGGCGTTATGATGGCGTCATGGTTGTGTTCCACATAATACTGCGGCACCTCGCCCTCATTGACTTTTTTCTTTTTCGTGAGGAAGTCCACCGTGTAGACTTTCTGCAGGAGCGCATCCCCTTTGTATTTCTCGTTGGTGAGGATGCTCCGCACCGTGCTTCCGGACCATTTTGTCTTGCCACCCGGTGTGGGAATTCCTTCTTCCGTCAGCATCCTTGCAATCGCATAAGGCGAGCGTCCCTGCAGGAACATCCCGTAAATCCTCCGGACGATCTGTGCCTGTTCTTCATTCACAACAAGGCTGCCGTCCTCACCCCGCTCGTAGCCGAGGAACCGTCCGAAGGGGACCATGACCTTCCCGTCTGCAAACCGTTTTCGGTGTCCCCATGTGACATTCTCCGAAATGGAGCGGCTTTCTTCCTGCGCCAATGAAGACATGATGGTCAGCAGAAGTTCACCTTTGCTGTCGAACGTCCAGATGTTCTCTTTTTCAAAATAACATTCGATGCCGTTCTCCTTCAGCTTCCGGATGGTGGTGAGGCTGTCCACCGTGTTCCTTGCAAAACGGCTCACCGATTTGGTGATGATGAGGTCGATCCGCCCGTCCAGGGCATCCGCAATCATTGTGTTAAAACCCTCGCGCTTCGTGGTGGAAGTTGCGCTGATCCCTTCATCCGTATACACAGAAACAAATTCCCAGTCCCCGCGCCCCTTTATGTAGTTTGTATAGTAATCCACCTGCGCCTTGTAGCTGGTCTGCTGCTCCTCGTGGTCAGTGGAAACGCGGGCATATCCGGCCACTTTCCGCTTCTTCTGGCTGTTGATTGGAACCGCCGTGTACCGGCTTCTTGTGGCGGGTATTGTGATTACGCTTTTTGCCATACCGCTGTCCTCCCTTCACGGAAATGGTACTCAAGGCTGCCATCCTCCAGCACCGTGATCCCTTCTATCTGCTTTTCAAATTCCTCACCGTCAAATTCATCCAGCCCCATCATGTAGGCCGTTACCTTGCGGATATTGGAATCCGCAAAATCCTGCCCGCCGCATTCCGTCCTTGCCCTGGACTTGCCGCTGCACCGCCAGTACACATATTTCCCGTAACAGGAATATCTGTGGTATAGGTTGCCGCATGATGCGCACCGGATTTTTCCTACAAATTCATCCGTGGAAGTAGACTCGTGCCGGTTGCTCCGGAGTTTGAACGCCTCGTGGGTTCTGACCGTTCCGTCCTTTAGATGGAAGTCGATGCTCCCGCTTTTCTGCACCACCATCCGTTCCACAGTTTCCGTGAAATAGTCTGCATCAAAAACTTCCTTCCCCATGACCTTGCAGAAGATGTCCTTTATCTCCGCATCAGGGTAATTCACGCTGTCGCAGGTCACGCCGTGTCTGCTCTTGGCACGGCAGTACCAGTAAAGATGGCCGCCATCCGCTGTCTGGCTCATTGCCCTTCCGAACCGCCGCCCGCACCGGCCGCAGAAAATTTTCCCGTCAAAGATGTTCGCCGGTCTTTTCTTTTCAGGCTTTGGGGCTTTCATCTTCACCGGCTTTGGCGGCATCTTCCATATTCGTGTTTCCCCGCCGTAAAAGTGGATTTCAAGATTTCCGTCTGGCAAAGCCATAATGTCCTTTACCGACTCCCCAAAGGCCGTCTCATCAAAACCGTCTGTTCCCATCAGCCCTGCACATATCTCCTGCAGTTCCTTTTCGGAATAATTCCGGCTTTTGCACGTCCTTCCGGTTTCTTTTTTGCTGCGGCAGAGCCATTCGGCATAGACCGTCCCTTTTCTTTCCCTTTTGTTCCGTGAGTATAGCATCCCGCAGATTCCGCACCGTATTTTTCCCGTAAAGCAGTAAACGGGGTTCTGCATGGCTGCCCTGCGTTCCATCTCCGCCTGCACCTTTGCATAGGTGTCACGGTCGAGGATTGCCTCGTGGCAGTCTGCCATGTAATACTGCGGCAGCTCCCCGCGGTTCTTGACCTTGCTTTTCGTGAGCGGGTCCGCCATATAGCTTTTCTGCCGCCTGATGTCCCCGGCGTAAATCTCATTGTGTACCAGGACATCAAGGGAAGCCTCCGCAAACTCGCAGCCGGTTATCGTCCGAAGCCCGGCTTTGTTCAGGCTCTTTGCCATCTGCCGGAGGGAAATGCCGTCAAGGTACATTTCAAATATCCACCGGACGGTTTCCGCCTCCTCCGGGATGATGACGTATTTTTTCTGTTCCTCATCATACCGGTATCCGAGAATGTGCTTGTTGGCTGCCCCGATCTCCCCGGACTGGAACCGCTTCCGGATTCCCCATTTGCAGTTTTCTGAAATCGAGCGGCTCTCCTCCTGCGCAAAGGATGCGAGGATGGAAAGCATCAGCTCCCCGTCGCCGCTCATGGAATTAATGTGTTCCTTTTCAAACCGCACCTCGATGCCGAGGCTCTTAAGATGCCGCACCGTTTCCAGTAAATCCACCGTGTTCCTTGCGAAACGGCTGATGGACTTGGTCAGCACGATGTCGATCTTTCCTGCCTCACAGTCACTGACCAGCCGCAGGAACTCATCCCTGTGTCCCGTGCCGGTTCCCGATACCGCAAAATCCGCATAGACGCCTGCATATTCCCATTCAGGATTGCCCTGTATGAGTGTGCTGTAGTAGCTTACCTGTGCGGAGAGGGAATGGGCAAGACGCTCGGTATCCCTTGAAACGCGGGCATAAGCGACCACTTTTTTCCGTTTCGGTATCGCCGGAAGGACCGGCTCAACCCTGCTTATTTTCCGCATAAAATCACTCCTTTCCGCTACCATATATCACTCTAAAACAGCTTTATTGCAAGGGTTTTCCGGCTAATAATGTACCCAAAATAGGCTTATATTTTTCAAGCAGGATTGTATCAATCTGCTGATATTCTTCCACGGAGATGATGCCCGCATCCAGCATGGATTCCGCTATGGAGGCGCACATCTGGTACAGCTTTTCCGCACGGAACTGCTCCTTAGTCATCTGCACCACCGCCTTTGAAACGGTCTTTGATGTAGCATTCATGGGAACAGTATTTGCGCCTGGAATTGCCATAGGCTGTAAACTCTTTTCCACAGCAGGCACAGCCAAAAGAATATACTGCCTTCTGTTTTATCCGGTCTGGATGCTCCCGCCACCACTTTACCCTGCATTCTTCGCAGCAGAACACCCGCCGCTTCATCCCTTCGGTCTGCTGCAGCGGTTTCCCGCATTCCCGGCACTGTCCGTCCTGTGTTTCCACATCCTGTCCCTGCTCCGCCAGTTTCCCCGTGAGTCCGTTCCGCCTGCAGAAACTTTTGACCGTGTCCTTTGGAAGCCCTGTCTTTTTCGCCACCGCCGTATATCCAAGCCCCTCCTGCCGCAGGAGCGTTATCTGCGTTTTCTGTCCGTCTGTCATGAAAAGCACCTCCTCACTGTACGGAGATTTGGAGGCTGTTTTATACACCCATCAAAATCAAAAAGTTTTCATGGTATTTTATGAACAGACGGCTTGTCACTATTCCCTGTCGATTTTCAACTTGATAATCCACGGGTTCAGAGTTAATATGCACCACTGAGAAAGGAGGGATTTCATCATGGATAAGGATTCCGTGCTGTACCAGCTCATGGATATGAGGGTGAACGGCATACTGGACCGCGTCCTGGAACGGGATGAGGAATACCAGAAAATCGCCAAAAAGTCCGGGGAATATTTAGACCGGCTGGAAGCCATGGATCTGCCGAAGGAAGCACAGTCACTGATCGACCTGCATTCCTGCGAACAGAACGCCCTTGGCGCACGTTACGGCGCTCTCGCCTATCTGCTCGGCTTTTCTGACTGCGTGGAGCTGACCGCAAAGCCGCCGGATCTTCCGGACATACCAAAACAGTCTGATTAACGCAGAACAAGCCCGCGGCAGTCTGTGAAAAACTGATAGCCCCTTGTCAAGTAGACAGGTGAAATATCTAAAATTAGTGCAGATAATGCCTGCATTTCTCTTTGAAAGTGCAGGCATTTTCTATGCACACCATTTCTCTCTGTACTTGTTGATCCGTTTGTTTTCAGGAATAGGATATTCGGTTGGTATATCAGAAGTTAACGCTTCCTGTAATGACTGCAGTGGGCAGCACCAGCAGGACACCCGCCTGAACTGCCCATACAGCCCGTTCCAGTCATACCCATGCCCATAACAGTACTGCAGGCAGTCCTCCTCCGTCATGTTCCAGTCCACCAGCGGATGCACATGGCCGGGATTCTTATTCCTTTCCCGTTCCAGGCGGTACTGCTCATCGGCAGCTATCCCGATATATTCCTTCACACGGTACTGCTTTCGCAGTTCCCGCAGGAATTTCTCCCTCGGCATATCCTTCAGCCGCGTCGTACACCACCGCTGCCTCGGTCCCGGCCACCCGTACCCAAGGCTGCCTGCGCCATATCTTCTGACAATAGGTGAATCATTCCCCCGTCTGACCGGGGCGTCAAACATCAGATATTCATAGGGATGCTCCGCCTTTATGCGCGTGATTTCCCTGCCTGTTTCTTTTTCAAGTTTCTCAAGATGGGCATACATGGCAGGGAACTCAAGGCCAGTATCACAAAACAGGATACAGTCAATCTGCATCCCCCTCTCGATCATCCCAAGGAGCATGGCGGTCGAATCCTTTCCTCCAGACAGCGCCACCACACAGTATTCCGGCTTATCCATCCGGCTCCACCTCCTTTACCAGTGCGGAGTACGGGAGTTTCTCCCCATTCCGCATAACATACACATTTTCCGAATCCCCGGTGTCCTCCACATACCTCCGCAGGATGACGGATGCATATTTCTCATCCAGTTCCATCATGCAGCAGATACGGTTGGTCTGCTCACACGCCATCATCGTGGAGCCGCTCCCGCCGAAGGTGTCCAGCACGATGGCGTTCTCCTGGGAGGAATTGCAGATGGGATAGCCGAGTAAATCCAGCGGCTTGGAGGTCGGGTGGTTTTTATTCCGCTTCGGCTTGTCGTAGTTCCAGATGGTGGTCTGTTTCCGGTCGGAATACCATGGGTGTTTTCCGTTCTTCAAAAAGCCGTATAAAACCGGCTCATGCTGCCACTGGTAATCCGAGCGCCCAAGCACGAGGGAATTCTTTACCCATATGCACACCCCGGCAAGGTGGAACCCTGCATCCACAAACGCCTTACGGAAATTCAGCCCCTCCGTGTCCGCATGGAACACATACGCCGCACCGCCGCTTTCCAGATGCTCCACCATGCAGGAAAATGAATTGTACAGAAATGTGTAGAATTCATCTCCCTTCATGCTGTCATTCTGGATGGTCAGCCCGCCGGAACTCTTAAAAGAGACTCCATAAGGCGGGTCCGTCACAATGAGGTTTGCTGTTTCTTCTGCAACAGGCTGCGTATTTCGCAGATGACTTTCTCTGCTTCCTGTGCAGGCTTTTTCTTTGTAAATGGCATCAGCCTGGCACAATCAAGAACCACCATAATGGTGGGAACAAGGATTAGCTACAGACACAATTCCAGGAATCACATTCATAAATGCACCGGCCATGAACATCTGCATAGTAAAGATAGCAAATCACAACAGCGGAATAATGAAACCAACGATACTTGTGTAGTCCTCCTTAATCTATGGATTTAAGTTCGTATTCCCGGCTTCCCAGACCGATTTTTGCTGCCTGCTCCAAGGTGTGCAGACCGTTTCGGGATTCAATGCGCTGAATTAGCGAACTGCCATCCTGCGCACTGTAAACAAGGTCGATACATGCCTGATCCACAGCGACCGGATCAAAGGATGCGAGAATACCGATATCATGCATATCCGGCTCTGCAGGATTGCCGTCGCAGTCACAGTCCACCGACAGGCGGTTCATCACATTGATGTAAAGAATGTTGCCGTCAAGTGCATCCGAAACACTCTTTCCCGCCTCTGCCATGGATTCAAGAAAAGCATCCTGATCACCGCCCCACATACTGCCGCCTGTACCGCCGCTGTGGATATGCGCTTTTCCCTCAGATGAAGCAATACCAATCGAGATATTTTTGATGGCACCGCCAAAACCTGCCATAGCGTGTCCCTTAAAGTGAGACAGCACGATAAAATAATCATAATCTCCGAAGCTTGCTCCTACATAGTTTTCCGTGAGGTTATCGCCACCGGATACTGGTAGCGTCATCGAGCCATTTTCATCCATAATATCCACAGAAGCAAGGTCAGTGTATCCATGATCCTTTGCAAGCTGCTTGTGCCGTGCAGTGCTGGCACGGTTGCCGCCGTAGGCGGTATTGCATTCCACAATGGTGGGATTGTCAAATGAACGCACCAAATCCCCGATGAGTTCAGGACGGAGATGGTTGCTGTTTTCCGATTCTCCCGTCGAGAGTTTGACGGCAATTCTGCCTGTCGGGGAAGCGCCAAGTGCCTCATAAATACAAGTCAAGCCTTGCGGCGAAATATCCGTTGTCATGTAAACAACAGGCTTTTCGCTGTTTTCTTCTGTACTGTTCGGCTCGATAAGGGTTAACGTCATTGTTATATCGCCTTCTCCGAGAATCGCCTTCAGTTCGTCTGCGCTCACACCCTGTACCTTACCAAGTCTTGTAAAGCTCCATGAATTTGTATCATAGTACAAAGTGATTTGATTACCCTGATACAGAATGACATCACCGGGTTCAGTGGTGATCTGCTCGTCATTGGCCGGTAAATCCGTTCCCAGCGAGCCGACCTTTTCAAAATTGCCGTAATCATGTGCGTCAACGGTAATATCGCCTTTTTGCAACAGTTCCTGCAAAGCGGCGGCACTGCTGTTGTCTGCCAAAGTGACAGTTAATGTATGTTCGCCTATAATGATATACATCGTATCCTCCTGAGATTTGGGCGGCGCAGGATCGAGATCACTTCTGTGCGCGCCGCTTTCTGTTTGTGTGCTGTTTTCCAGAGGCGTCTGATTGCCGCTGCATCCTGCCAAAACGGTACACAGCAGAACCGCCGACAGCAGAATCGAAAAAATCCGTTTCATGGATGGTTCACCTCATTCCTTTCATTTGAAATACTCCGCAATTTCCCTCATCCGAGCCATTTGACCTACACTAAAGGGACAACGGCTGTTGCAGTGTCCACAGACGATATAACCAAGCTTCCCTGGCTATATAAATCCTTATGACATCATTACATACACATTTCGTATATCTTTTGAACGTCATCTGGTGTCAATGTCTTAATACCACGGAGGACTCCACCATGACAGGAATGCTTTGCCATATCCTCAAGATGTTCCCTGCCTATGCCGAGTTCTGTAAATGTTGACTTAAGCCCAAGCGTTTCAAAGCAGAATTGAGAAAGCGCATCTATGGATTTCCTTGCCCCGTCCATAGCAGACATCCCGTCCTGAACATCAAATACTTTCTGTCCCAATCTATATATTGCAGGCGCTGTGCTTTCATCCAGAATATAAGTAAGCCATCTTGGTGTAATGATTGCAAGACCGTGTCCGTGGGTGATGTCATAATATGCAGATACCTCATGCTCCATCATATGGCAGGCGGGATCATGTACCATCCCGGCGTCAAGAACAGTATTGAGTGCCATGGAGGATGCCCACATAAGATTTGCCCTTGCCTCATAATTTTCCGGTTCTTTCATGGCAACAGGCGTAAATTTAACAACCGTCTTCATGACATTCTCCTGAAAATTCAGAATCATATCAAAGGTTGCATCACCTGCAAGATAATAATTGTCAATGACATGGTTGAAAATATCAAATGCGCCGCAGGCTGTCTGATATTCCGGGAGCGAATAGGTGTATACCGGATTCTCAAATGCAGCCCTTGGCTGAATGCCCATTCCTCCCAGAGATTCCTTCTCATTTGTTTCGATATTGGAAATGACAGCCCACATATCCATTTCAGACCCTGTCGCAGCATTCGTGAGGATCACGACAATGGGCAGAGCCTTCTCCACTGTCTTTCCTTCCTTAATAATTTCCCAAATGTCACGGCCATCAGCTGCTGCAGCAGCCACTCCTTTTGAGCAGTCAATTGTTGATCCGCCGCCAACAGCAAGGATCACATCAATTTTCTCATTTCTGCATATCTCTGCTCCCTTGTTGCAAGTTGTATGGCGGGGATTCGGCTCTACGCCGGAAAGCTCACTTGTCTTAAAACCGCTTTCTGAAAGCATCCCGGTCACGGTATCATAAAGACCGCTTTTCTTAATTGATCCGCCGCCGTACACCAGCAGAACATTTTTTCCATATTGCTCAAGTTCAGATGTAAGAGCGCCTAACTGGTCTCCAAAATACACCTTTGTCGGGTTGTGAAAAATAAAATCATTCATTACAGTTTTCCTCCATTTCTTTCTATCCTTTTACCAAAATGATAAGCCTTCTGAAGCACACTATCCGGGATTTTCCTTCATTTTATGCTCCTTCAGCCTGCATGTATTTTATTTCATTACCTTTTCCCAATAACGGATCACATCGACCGAAAGACTGTCTGCCACCTGCTCCAACGCTGTCATGTCCTCCGCAGCAAGCATAATGCTGGCAGCTTTTGCTGCATCTTCCACATGTTTGACTTTCGTCACACCGATAATGGGCAGCGTCCCTTTAGAGATTGCCCACGCGACAGGAATCTGCGCAGTTTCCACACCATATTTATCCGCTATTTTCTTCATCTCGCTGTTCAGGACCTCTATCTTATCCATCATTGGATTGTAGGTCTTTGCCCTGTCAGATTCTGGCATCGGATGCTTTGTATCATACTTACCGGACAATGCGCCCTGCTCCAATACCATATAGGAGAAGAAGATTATACCGTTCTCCCTGCAGTAATCAAGAATCCCTGAAGTTTCGGAAGACCGGTTCAGCAGACTGTAATGGTTCTGCACGGCAGACAGTTTCAAACCATGCTTTTTAAAGATTTCATCCGCCTGCTTAATCTCCGCCAGATTATGGTTGGATACTCCGAGCATCGGTACATTTTTCCTGCCCTCAAAATATTTTGCAAGTTCTTCCGTCCAGCGGGGTGCATCAACCGGGTTATGAATCCAGTAAATATCCATGCTGTCAAGCCCAAGGCAGTTATATTGATTTTTCAGCATATCCTCAACCGGCGCCGCAGAACTGTGATCTGCACACTGAGGGGTAAATTTATCAGAAAGAATGTAAGAATCCCTCTCAAGCCCTTTCAGGAAATACCCCAATGTTTTCTCGGACGTTCCCATGCCATATACAAAAGCGGTATCCCAAAGATTCAGACCATTTTCCATAGCGGCGTCAAATATGGGCTTCATGGTTTCTGCCGTATGCGTTCCGCCAAAGGTTCCGTCATCTCCCCATGCCCATGCTCCCATTGCGATTTTGGGTAATTTTATATTTTTTTCCATGATTTTTTCATCCTTTCAGAATTTATCATTTATTTTAGAGTTTCAGATTTTCCACCCAATTTTGCACAGCATCCCTGCCTGCCGTACTTGCCATCCGCCTCCCGTCACACCACTTTGTCCCCAAAGCGCAGGATTCTTTCAGGATACTGTCTGTTTTTCCCATCCCGCTTCCGCCGGAAGTCGCAAAAGGAATAACCGTCTTTCCGTCAAAGTCATAACTTTCCAGGAATGTCTGGATAATACGCGGGGCTTCATACCACCAAATCGGAAAACCGACAAAAACCGTATCATAGCTTTCCATTCTTTCTACCCTGCCAGCAATCGCAGGACGGTTCCCTTTATCGTTCATTTCAATTGAACTGCGGCTTGCCTTATTATTCCAGTCCAGATCGGCAGGAGTATATTCCTTTTCCGGTCTGATCCTAAACAGATCGCCGCCTGTCACAAAAGCAATCGTTTCTGCCAGCTTTTCCGTTTCCCCGCTTGCAGAAAAATAAGCGACCAATATTTTCTTATCCATAGTCAAACCCTCCTTATAGTGATTTCCCAAGCCGATAGGCTTCTTCCATGTGGTTGCTCCCCGCCGTCACGGAAGGAGATCCGCATCCTGTGCCGAGAACCATTCCACAGTCTTTAAAATTCATATACCGACACAGCTTTTTATAATGCTCTGCCGTATAGGGCATCACATCATCATCCGCATCCCACGCTGCAGTAATCAACACGGTTTTCAGGCTCTTACCAGACAGCTTCGTGGTGTAGCTGTAAAAACGGTCAATAACCATTTTAAGCTGCGCAGACATCCCAAAGTAATAAATCGGCGTGACAAACACCGCCATATCCGTAGCAAGGAGCGCATCCCTGATTACATGGTTATCATCCTTATAAACACACACGCCATTCATCCCGCAATGCTCACATCCCAGGCACGGATGTATATCCATGTGCGCCACATCCAGGGCCTCTATCGTATGGCCGGCTTCGTGGGCTCCTTTGATGAACTCCCCTGCCAGCATATTAGACGAGCCTTTCTTGTGCGGGCTGCCTTCCAATACTACTATTTTCATGTTCTTATACCCCCAAAAGTTTTCTTGCCCCAAGGCAGGCTATCTCATAAATTGACATGTACCGGAAATGCACGCCCGCCTTTTCCATCGCTTCCTTCTGCTCATCGGATACCACCGCGTAGGGATAAATCCCATAGACCAGCGGAAAGAAGGAAAACACAAAGTCTTCCCTATCCTGTTCCGGCATATCCGGGCAGAACCGCTGCAGGCAGTTTCCGACCGCATCCACAGATGCCCCATACGCAGTCTTGAATGCCACAAGGTTTTCCGGTCTGCTGTTTAACTCCATTTCATTCATATTGGTGGAAAGAAGTTTCAAAAGCCGTTCCCGTCGTTCCAGCGTATGGGCAATCTGACTGGAAAATTCCAGCCTTGCATCCCCCGCTCCAGATGGTTCCAACTCATCTATCTCTTTCGTCCACATCTCATATTCCTGTTTAAAAAGGGCAAGAAAAATTTCTTCCTTCGTTTGGAAATAGTTATAAATGGAGGGGCGGGTAAAAGATGTAAAGTTCGCAATCTCCTTTATTGTAATTTCCTTAAAACCCATTGTCTCATACAGCTTTGCACAGGCATTCACAATCTCATCATGCCTTGCCTGCGTAAGCTCCGGTGATCCCTTTGGCATAATCTCACTCCTTACTCTTAAACGACAGACATTTGCCAATCACGTCCCCCGTCCTTAAATACTCATAAGTAGGAAACTCAAATAGAACAGGTTTTAGAGTACGGTAGTTAATCTTCCCGTCCTCATTCAAGTGTTCTTCCTCCACGAAGGTATTGTCAATCGTACAGATAAAACTCTCAAATCCCTTCGTATTGTAAACATCCACAACCGTACATTCCATTACCAAAGGAGCCTTTTCAATAATTGGCGTGCCAGCAACGCCCATCCCGTAGGAAAACAAGTCTCCTTTATCCTCCTTTGCACCGCTGACTGCCCCGCTGTAATCCGCCTGTGCCAGCAGTCCCTCATCCACGATATTGATAGACAGCTTCTGATTTTCTTTAATGCAATGATTGATAAAATGTGGAGCGGCAAGACTGACCAACACATGGTCATGCCCGATAATGCCAACATGGGCAACTAATGTCCAGGTCGGCTTTTCACCATTCATTACTCTGATCACGGTTACGGGGGTAGGGTACAAGGCTAACTGAGAGCCGATGTTCTTTTTCATATCAGTATTCTCCTTTATTTTTATTCTGACTTTGTGTCAGTATTTACAATATAGCACTTTCCTGACACAATGTCAATACCCATTTTGACATTGTGTCATTTTTGATTTAGAATTTGTTTCTATCCTTCATTGTTGTAGTTTTAGGATGTTAAAAACAGATTCACATTCATCGGAAATGGATATAGTTTAGAAAATCCTGCAGCATTCCCATCAGCCACAGGATTTTCTAAACTTTGATTTTCGTCCTGTCTTTAAAAGCAAAGCGGACATCTTCCTTTCCAAAAACCGTCACATAATCCATTAGGTTTATCCGGAAACGCTGCCTACATTTCGCAGGCGTTCTCGTTGATGCACTGCTGTCATTTCAGTCTGTTCCCCACACTCCCCGATACACTGTCAGCGCCCAATGGTATTGCACAGTTTCACAAGGTTAATATCGTAGTGGTCAAAAATTTCCGTCTTTCCGGTATCCAGCGGCGCAATCTTCTCCATATCATCCGTATCTAACTCAAAATCCCACACATCCATATTTTCTATCATTCTGTCCGCATGGACGGACTTCGGGATTACAATAACACCTCTTTGTATGTTCCAGTGGAGCGCCACCTGCGCCACTGTCTTTCCATGCTTTTCGGCAATGGCTTTCAACACCGGATTGTTCCAGATATCATGCCCGCCTTCCGCAAAAGGAGCCCATGCCATAGGTGCCGCGTTAAATTCTTTCATCACTTCCAGATCCTTGCTCCTCTGGTAGAAGGGATGGCACTCAATCTGGTTCACCGCAGGAAGCACCCTGACATTCATGCAGAGGTCAGCCAGCCGATCCGGATAAAAATTGGAAACGCCGATTGCCCGGATTTTGCCGGTCTCATAACATTTCTCCAACGCCCTCCATCTGTGTTTTTCATCTTTTCTGCAATCTCCACGGCATTATCGCCGATAACGCATTTGCCCAGCTTCAGACAGGCGAAACATCCGTGGCAGAAACTGATGCTTTTATCACGCAAGGAAATCACTTCCACTTCGTTGCCCGACTCCAATGCTCCTTTTTCAAATGCCTTTGCCAGCATCTCTGAATTGCTGTTTTTGCGAAAGCTTGCAGAAACAATTAAAACTTTTTTATTCATTCGTCTATGTCCTTTCAATTTATTTGAGCTTTCTTCCGAATTCACGGAGCTCGTTCAGTTTTTCTTCCGATTTATTTTCTTTACCATGTGCTGAGAACATTCCCATATCTTCCAACTGAAGATATTGAAGAAATGAATTCTGATATTCATAGATTGCTCCGCAGTAAACATGATTGCTACCAGAACTCATAATCAGCGCCGCCTTTTTCAGATTCTTTGGCTTATCCAATGCATAAATGCGGTTAATGGCACATTGAAGCTGCCCGGTAAAGCTGTGATAATAAATCGGAGATGCCAACACGATCATTTCCGCTTCTCCAAGAAACGGATAAACCTCCTGCATATCATCCTTTTGGACACAAGCGCCATTTCCTTTGGTATGGCAATATTCACAGGCGAGGCAACCGCCGATTTTCTTTTGACAGACATTTATCACATCTACTTCATGCCCGCTTTCTCTTGCTCCCTCTGTAAAAGCATTTACCATTGCGGCGGTATTACCGTCCCGTCTGGGACTTCCGTTCAATACTAAAATTTTCATGATGTTGTTTTGCCTTTCCTCAATTTAAATTTTCGTTCAGAAAATTTTCGATCTTATCAAATGGAATTAGGCCTATACGATCATACAGGTCGATATGCTCTGCATCCTCTACAACAAACATTTCCTTCGGCTCGTTTGCCTTTTCATATGCTGCATCGCTGAAAAAGCGGGAGTGCGCTCTGTCACCGACAATAAATAAAATCGGCCTTGGCGAAATCTCATCCAAATGGGACAGCAAATCATAATTGATAATCAAAATGCCTTTCAGTAAAAATAGCAGCGATTCCATGACCCACTTCCTCTCCACACTTATCCGTTATGCACTTGCCTTGCAGGGACAGGAGCATTCGCCAGTGACAATTTCGCCTTTTGAGTTCTCATCATCACAGATAATTTCTCCGACAGAAGGAACGCATATGGTACCTGACAGCGGATTCTTAATACTGATGACAGGAGTTGTAATGCTTGCTTCTACCTCGCTCTTTTCAAAGGCAAGATCGCAGTCGATCATTTCACAGTTAATCAGCTTCAAATTGGCGCAGTAGCAGAAAGGCTGCGTACCGATGATTTTGCAGTTTTCAAGCGTCAGGCCGTTTGAATACCATGCAAGATATTCGCCCTTAATCACACTGTTTCGTACTGTGATATTCTCGCCATGCCAGAAAGCATCCTTTGTTTCAAAGCTGCAGTTCTCAAATACGGCGTTTTTAATGTACTGGAAGGAATATTTCCCCTTAAAGGTAACATTTCTGAAAATGATATCCTCCGAACGCATCATGAAGTATTCGCTGACCGCCGTAGTATCCTCCATTCGGATGCCCCTTGTAGACCAGCCGAATTCAGGAGAGATAATGTCGCAGTCCCGGATCACCACATCACCGCATTCACGAAGCGCCTTGATTCCGTGCATCTTTGTACCGCTGATTTCAATATGGCCGGAGTACCACAGAGAAGCGCGGCAAAGCTCCGTCATCTCAGAATCAGAAATTTTGAGTCCGTGCGTGTGCCAAAACGGATAACGCAGGTTGAAGAAGCAATGCTCTGTCGTAATATCCGAACATTCTTTAAAGGCACTTTCACCGTCTGCCGGGCCGTCAAATGAGCAGCCTTTTGCCAATACACCTCTGCTCCCATAAAGAGCCCTTTCCATGTCAAATGTCTGATTTTCAATAATCCTCATTACTGATTTCCTCCTTATTGTTCTGATTTTTGAACATACAGGTATACCCACAGGGTATTACCTCCTAAAAAATTTTTTATTTCACAGTGCCAGCTTCTTTTTGTTTCTAATTTGGTAAACCAGATAATCCAAACCATCTTAAAAAACATTCACTGAAGGGCTCCTTGTATAATAAGGCGCCTTTCCTCTTCCTGTCCCAGACAGGTCGACAGCGTCAATATCTCCGTTGCTCCATCAGGTGCTTCCATCAGGCTTAAAAATTTTTCAAACTCCTCACTATCTTCAAAACCAAGCTGATATGCATCATCATGTATATCTGTAACCTTGACTGCAAACAGCACATACTTTTTTACTTTTCCATCTTTCATGAGTTCAATCTCAGGATGGGTAACGATAAAATCCTCATCAAGGTACTCCCTCAGTTTGCCAAACATCATCAAATTTCCCTCTATGTCCTGTGCGTCGTGGCCGTATACAATCATATGCCCTCCCTCATAAAAATCACATCGGTAATCCATGAATACTGCTCCAAGCTGGCTTTCCTCTCCCGTCATAGATGTATGAAGATATTTTTCATTATCCAGTCCTTTCATCACGGGGAATCGTATGTCTGAATCCGGAACTATAAGCTCACAATAATAATCTTCCTGAATATTGCCTTTCTCTCCTGTGCCAGTGGATTTTTTTATATCCTGTGCATAATCCCTTATAGAATAACTTATAAATACTGCAATCAAAATAGAAACTGTTCCGGTGATATAAGGAATTACGCTCCATGATCCGCTTCTCCTATATCCTTTTTTCTTTCTGTGCTTAACCATTGATGTATATCCTCTTTTTCAATATAATTGATCCGGATGCCATAGCTATAAAAATGCAGATAACCATAAGATGAAATCTGGCTGTCATATTTTCAGTTCCTGTTTTCGGTACTTCTCCAAATGAACTCTTAGACAGAGTAATTGTCAGGTCTTTCCCGGACAGCAGTTTTTTAAGCTCATCACTGCCCATTCCATTGACTTTTCCAAGCCGTGTGTAACGATAGCTGTTTGTCCCATAAAATATACATATCGTGTTTCCGTTATACAGTAACACATCCCCAGGTTCTGCCGTAATAGACGTATCATTGGCAGTCAGTGATTTCCCAAGGGAGCCGAACTGTTCAAAACTGTTTCCGGTCATATTAATTGTGATATCGCCTGAATCCAGCATAGATTTCAGTTCTCTTGCCGCCGTAGTATCTGCCATCTTTACTTTTAGCTGCTTTCCATCAGCACTTATATAAAATGTACCTCTGTCATCTGCAGCAAGAACTGTCTCAGGCAGAAACGAAGAAGCCATTACAAAAACCAGTGCAGAAATTATCATCATACAAAGATAATGTTTTTTCATATGAAAACCTCCTAAATTTTTTTATTTCACAGTGCCAATTTCTTTCTGTTTCTGATCTGGTAAACCAGATAATCCAGACAGTCAATCTGCCTTTCTTCCTCATGTACCCTGTTTAAGATATTCTCCCTGTGTTCCTCCAGCAGTTCCAATTGATCCTTCCAATCCCCCTGGTCAAAATGCTCCATGAAACACCGGATCGTATCCGGGCTGCATCCCGCATCCCTTAAATTCTGGACTACATCCTCTTTTGATTCATATCCTATCGTCTGCTCCAGCCGCATTTCCCTCACCCTCTTATCCCGCTTACTCACCGTCACTGATATTCACAATTTTATTTCCCCAGCCTTCCAGCACCGGGTTATTCTGGACAGCCTCCAAAAATTCTTCCGAATAATCAAAATATCCTACCGGAGTATATTCAGCGGAAACCTCGGCATCCTGATAAAAGAGGATGATACGGTTCGGTTCCGAATAGTAAACCATTCCAGCACTTTCTTCCGTGACATTCTCAGGAGCGGATGGAATCTCATAGCGGTTCGGAATATCGTAATACTGCATAACCTCCCAATTATCATAATCATCGTAATGATAAATCGGCAGCCTCCAGTCACTGCTTCCTACATACTTCGCAATCGCCGCCGCAGTATCGTTATCATAAAGATGCAGGGTAAAGGCTTCCCCTTCATCTCCAAATCTTACCGCCAGCTCCGTTGATGCCTGCGGTGCATCCGCATCCGGCTCATTCGCTGCGTCACTTTCTGTCTGCAAAGCGGACTCCTGCTTTTCATCTGCCAAAGAATCCTCTGTCCCGGCTAAGCCGCCGGAGCCAGAAGAATTGCCACATCCGGCCAGCAGCATTCCAACGGTAAGAACTATCCCAAACATTGCCAAAATATTTCTTCTCATCGTGTGTCCTCCGATCATGATTGAATTTGGGAAAGGGTACTCCTGCTTCCCTTTCCCTTTAATCACATTATATTCTTTTTTTGAATAATAGCAAATACTTATATCACATGCATATCAATAGCAAAAACCTATCCATTTTACAGGAATGCACCATTGCACACCTGGAGAATCTGGCCTTTTACATGACGCCCCATTTTACTTGCCAGATACAGACAGGCATATGCCTGATCCATCGGATCGCATTCCGGCCCCGGAAAATAGACATAATGGCCGCTGTACTCCAGCATTTTGGCACCTCCAGGCTGTTCCCCCGCTTTATTTGCCAGATGAGCCGGCGTCACCGTAGCGCCGGGAGCAACCGCATTACAGCGGATATTTGTATCGATCAGACGCATTGCAACATTTTTGGTCAACGTGTTTAATGCCCCTTTGGTTGATGTATAGGTTGCGCCGCAGAAAGGCCGGGTGCCATTGACGGATGAAATGTTAATGATGACACCATCATTCTTTGGCAGAAAAATCTTCAATGCCTCCCTGATATACCTCATCGGCCCGCCCAGATTGGTATTCATAACGGACAACATCCATTCATCATCGGTTTCGTCAATAATCTTCTGCTCCCCAATCCCGGCATTATTGATCAGGATATCCACATCGCCAAATTCCTTTAACGCCGTTTCAAAAACCCTCCTGGTATCATCCGTAGAACATACATCCGCCACAACACCGACCGCTTTCCCGCCTCTGCAGCGGATTTCCTCCACGGCCTTATCCAGCTTCTCCTGCCCCCGTGCAGTGAGGACCACAGCAGCGCCTTCTTCGGCGAACAATTCCGCCATTGTCTGCCCCATTCCATAACTTGCTCCCGTAATAATTGCAACTTTTCCTTTCAGCATTTCTTTTTCCATTTTGTTTTCCTCTCTTTCTTTTTTAATCTGATGAACAAACATCACTGCTCCGCGACTAATACAGTTAGCCGCATTTTCTTGATTCTTTCCGCATACAGCCAGGCAAAGAGCGTAAAGAGCCCCATTACTGCCACTATCGGAATCATGAATCCCAGGGCAGACGGCTTCCCCGAAAAATTACTGATACCAAACTGCCGAAGAAGCACCGCCACAAGCGGGTCAGTAAACAGGATAGCTACAAGAGAACCGAGGACGGCGCCAGCCCCTGAAACAATCCCAAACCGCAGGGAAAAGGAAATTCGTAAACGCTCCGGCAAAAATCCAATGGCACGGTAAATCCCCAAATCCTTCTGCTCCATAACAAGAAGCCTCCCTGCCGAAAGGCTGGTCACTACAAAAACAAACACCGCCACCACCACATACATAAAAAACATCAGCCACTTCATAGCGGAAAGTATCCCAAACAGCCCAGGCCATGAATTTTCATGGAGATACACATCTCCCCCATACAGTTTCTCCAATGCCTGCATGACTTCCGGTTGCTTTGATACATCCTCAAGGAAATAATGGATGCACCACATCCCCGCCGTTTCCTTTCCAATCTTTGCGTATCCTTCCCTGCTAAGACCGACATTCGCCCCCATATCATTGGCGCATTGATAGATACCGGAAACCCTGTAATCCATGCTCCCTGCGTTCCCGCCCACCGTCACTGTATCGCCAATCCCGACATCCAGATCTGCGGCAACAAATTCTGTCAACACAATTTCATCCGCTTCCAGACAGGTTCTTCCGGAAAGAAGATGAAACCGCTCCGGTTCCGTGATTACATTTGCCGTGTAATCCACCCCATTCACAGAAACACCGGGCATGGCAAGCATATAGCTATCTGTGATATCCGTGTACCCCATAATCGTCCGCTCCACATCCTCACTCGTCGCTTTCCCCATAGGCTGTGCGGCAATATGCAAGTCAGCCGGATTGAAGGCATCCATCAGCCCCTTACCGTCCGCCCCAAGCCAGGAATCCACATACCCCATAAACGAAGCAAAAAACACCAGAAGCAATGCGGACAGACAGACATTCCGATACCGCCTTTTTCCTGCGGCAAGCTGCCTTACTGCCAGAAAGAAAGCCAGACCCGTACTTCGGACAGGGACACGGAACCTCTTTTTCTTTGGCGTTCTGCACACCATCCCCCGGATGATCTTCACTGGCGTTATCTCCCCGATCTTTCCTACTTTCAAAAAGATAAATCCCAAAAGCAGCAGCATGACCAGCAACAGTGATAACAGGCAAAGCCCGAACGGAAACCTTACAGGGAATAGAATCCCGGTTGTCGTAAGGGTAGCAAAAGCCGCTTTTCCCGCCACAAACGGCGCTGCAAGGGTTCCTGATGCCATGGCAGACAAGATGACAAACAGATAGGGAACCGACTGCATTTTCTGTAGACGCCCTGTTGTAAACCCAACTGTTTTCAGCACCCCCATATCCGGCGTATCCCGTTCTACCGCGCCTCCTATCCCATGCCCCAGCACAACCAGGGATACCAAAAGCAGGATCAGCACAAAAGCAAATAAGAATCCGGTAAACACATTTTGCAAAGTCAGCATAAAGCCCTCTATGGCACTCCGGCTGTGGGTAAATTCCGAAAACTGCGAGAGTCCTGTTTCCTGATTCAGCATGGCATTCATTTCTGCAATGCTCACTTCATTGCCCTTATCCTTAAATATGTGTACCATAAATCCGTCCCTGGCAAGCCCGTCAATCCCCGACGCTGCAATAATCTGAAGGATTTCCTCATAATCCCCGCCACATATCAAAAAACTTTTCATCCCGATCATGGAACTTCCCATGATCGGGTCTTCAAACCATCCTTTTATAGTGAATGTCCGTTCCACGCCATTTCTGGCAATAGGAAAAGAAATCTCATCCCCAATCTCTGCCCCAAACATAGACCGCAGGGAAACGGGTGCATACAGTTCCCCAGGACGGATCTCCGTTTCTCCCTCCTGATACCCGGACAGGTCATCTAAAAAAATCCGATAATTGTAATTTTCCGGCTCATAGACCACAAGCTGCCCCTCGCTGTCCGATTCCTGCTCCCGCGTTTCATATTCGGAATAGATAAGTTTCTGCACTCCCGTTCTCTCCACAGTGTCCAATCGGTCGATTTCATCTGTAAGGCGTGTAATATCAGAAACCTGTGACACCCATGCAGTCAGATCTCCAAATCCAAGCCGCTCCATTTCCTCCCTTACATACCGGCCAGAGCTGTCCCACACCGTAAGCACCGTCACAAGGGAAAGGGCAACAATAAACAGCAGGGCAAAAACACCCGCCAGATTTCCTTTATGTCTTCTGACATATGCTCTCCATAAAATCTTCATTTCCATCTGCACACCACCTCACCATGACAGGGCGGAAAGCCATTCATTCAGCCGGATCTCCCTGGTCTTTGACGCCTCGTCCCGATAGGGTGGAAAAGTAAGCTCATCCAGAATTTTTCCATCTTCAAGATAAAGAATCCGGCTCCCACGGATTGCCGCCCGGACATCATGTGTTACCATTAAAATGCTCTGCCCTGCTTCATTCAAACCCGTCAGAAGGTTTAGCACTTCCTGCGTGTTCTGCCGGTTTAGCGCCCCCGTCGGCTCATCGGCAAATAAAATCCCCGGATGGTTGATCACGGCTCTTGCAACAGCAGCCCTCTGTGCTTCCCCGCCGGAAACTTCCGCAGGCAGACGATCTTTTGCTTTTTCCACACCCATCCGGCAAAGAAGCCCATCTGCTCTTTGCTCCACCTCTTTTGTCTTCTGGCCGGAACCTAAGTATCCTGCCACCACAACATTTTCGTATAATGTCAGATTGCTGACCAAATGTGTCTGCTGAAACACAAAGCCAAATTCATGGGTACGCAGGTCGGACATCTGCTTTTCCTTAAACCGGCTAATCTCCCTGCCCCTATACCAGATTTCTCCTCCAGTGATTTCGTCCATGCCGCTAAGGGCATATAAAAGCGTGGATTTCCCTGCACCGGAGGAACCCATGATAACAGTAAAATCCCCTGCATAAATATCCAGTGTAATATGGTTTAAAACCAGCCCTCCGGCATTTCCCTGGAATGCCCTGCAAATATCCTTTCCTGCAAGCAGCACCTCTTTCATACAGCTACCTCCCCCGCCAGAATGAGCGGTTTCTTCCCGGTACTCCTGTCCGGCATAATCTCATCTACAAAACGGATGTAAAACTGCACATGAGCCAATTTTTTCTCCGCTAAGATTCCTTTCATCTTATTCAATACTTCCAGACGCACGACCTTTTGTCTGTTAAAGTCCGTTACTTCAGCCAGCATTTCAAAAGCGGTTTTATCAATCTGACGGAACTGGTAATCCTTTAACCCTTCCACGCAAAAGCCCTCCACGGCCAGCGGATGCAGGAAATCCCTGCCCCCTTTTCCATCCTCAAACCAGAGGATGTCCTCATCACGCCCCAGAAGAATTTCCGCCCTTGTAAACGGACTGCCCACGAGAGGTTCCTTTAATGCAAGGTGGTCGGAAATCCGGTAGCGTATCAGCGGCTGTGCAAAATTGTAGAGAGAAGTTAAATACATGGTGCCATTTTCCACCTCGATCAGATTCAGATCATCAAATAAGACCATGCCTTCCTCATGTCCCGTTTCCACACCAAGAGCCAGGGATTCACTTGCCCCATAAAAATTGACTACTTCAGTGCGGAAAACATCTTTTAGAAAGCGGCGTAATCCTGGACTAAGAGGTTCTCCGCAGGAAATAACCCGTTTTACATCCACCTGCACTTTTCCCTGTTGCACAAGCTCCCCTAAAATCTTGATTGCCGAAGGATACCCTATGATGATATCCGGCCGGAAAGAGGATGTGATTTCCACCCATCGCTCCAGCGGAGTATTGATATCCAGATATTTCTGGCTTGCGCCGACTCCCCGGATTCCATCCCCGACAGCCATCGCTCCTCCATAGCGTCCATCCGTGGCTGCAATATAAAGAATTTTGGGCCTGCCAATCAGCAACTTTACAATCTGCGGCATTGACATATTCCATAAAGCACCTCGGATAATCCCAAGCAGCATCTGGTTCCAAGCATCCTCATCATAGATAAAATAACCGGGAATGCCTGTGCTTCCCGAAGAATGAACGACATGGCAATTCTGAAAAGTTTTACTCTCCATACCGTCTTCTTCATCAAATTTCCGAAGCTCCGTCTGTTTCAAGCCAGGTACCGTCACCAATTCATCAAAATGTTCCATAAGAATTCCTTTGTCAATAGATGGGAAGGCTGACAGAGGAAGTTCTGATATCTGATTTTTGCTAATCCCGACCTCTGCGAACACACGGTGATAGTATTCCGAGTGTTCCCATGCAAAATAAAGGAGCCGCCGCAGTTTCTTATCCTGCATGGCTTTCATCTGTGCGGGTGATTTCTTTTCATTCCGTTTCAGCCTGTATAAATCCAATAAAACCTTTGCATAATTCATAAATTCTCATCCTTCCATTATTCAATCGCAAAAACGTAACCTTTACCATAATCCTCCCGATGGTAATAGACTGCCTGCCCGTCTGTCTGATTAAAAACAATGCTCCACTCCGTGGATTCAAACTCTCCAAAATTGTCTTTGCTCACACGGTCAAGTGCATCACGGACTCCGGCCATATCCATTGTCCCGGATTCTTCCAGCAGGCTCACCAAAATCTCATAGCGTTCATGGGACTGCTTTGTGCCGATGCCGTGTTTTTCTCCTTCCGCCAGATAAAAATTCGTCACCACCGGCGTATCCGTTACCACCATTTCATTCCCTATGTATTCTACAGCCACGCTCCGGCCAGCAGTATCCGCCAAAGCAAAATGAACCATCATACCCATTGAGGCGTGCATATCATACTGATCCAAAAGAGCAAGAGCTTCATCAACATTTGCTGCCTTGTCGAGCAGCAGGCGGATCGCCGTAGTCGTGGTAATATCAGGTTTATCCGAATCCTGGCTGATATCAGCCCCGTCCTGGATCATATTCACGGAAACCGCAAGCCCCTTTTCATTCAGCCCATCAAGCGGCGCATAAAGAGATGCAAGCACTTTTACATCATCCATCTTAAGTGCCATTCCCGTTATCCCGCCGCCTGCCCCCTGGCTGACAAAATCCATATTTACGGTAGAGATGGATGCATATCCATTTTCAGGATAGGAAGCAACCACCATAGCGTTACAA
Source organism: Lachnospiraceae bacterium (assembly GCA_910575075.1). Lineage (GTDB taxonomy): Bacteria > Bacillota > Clostridia > Lachnospirales > Lachnospiraceae > Petralouisia. The sequence goes on along the minus strand of CAJTCY010000001.1, from coordinate 23,218 downwards.
CTATTCCAGTCAAAATTCCGCCCAAACAAAAAATCTCCACCTTCTGACTTTACAGAAATCGTGCTGCAGCCAAATGTCCCTCCCGAAAATCCGATATTCATGTCAGACAGCAGATTTTCCGCCAGAAAACTAACCACTTCCCTGTCAGAAGATGCACCTCCGACAGAGAGAAACGCATCAAATCCATAATCACCCTCGTATTTTACAGCAGACAGTCCGTTTTCCAATTCCCGAATCTCACTGTTAAGCGACACACTTTCCAAGTTTCCTATTTCCATATTTTCCTCAAAAACTAAAGTTTCTTCATTCTGACTTCCCACTGCCGTTTGATCTGTCTCCCCATTTCCACATCCTGCTAAACATAAGACAGATGTTAACAACAACAGTACAGAAGCCAATTTATTTTTCTGCATGAAAAAGCCTCCTTGTTTTCTTTTAATTTAAGTATAGCAATCAAACTATGCAATAGCAAATACTTATATATTATCGTTTTCAATAGTTGAAACCTATGTTATTTTGTGTTATCATGTAGAAAAGAGAAAAGGAGAACCTCACATGGAATTACGTGTACTTCAATACTTTCTTGCCGTGGCAAGGGAACAAAGCATCGTTCGGGCAGCAGAATCCCTGCATCTTTCCCAGCCGACTCTGTCCACACAGATAAAGGCGATGGAAGAAGAACTGGGCAAACAGCTTCTAATCCGCGGCACCAAAGGTTCCAGAAAGGTCACATTGACAGAAGAGGGCATGATCCTCCGAAAGCGGGCGGAGGAAATCTTAAACCTCGTCCACAAAACAGAACGTGAAATTTCGCTTTCGGATGAGGCTGTCGTTGGGGATGTCTATATTGGAACTGGCGAAACAGAGGCTGTACGCCTGATAGCAAAAGCTGCGAGAAAGCTAAACCAGACATATCCGGGAATCCACTATCATATCGCAAGCGGCAATGCAGCATTTGTAATGGAACAGCTTGAAAAGGGACTGATTGATTTTGGTCTCATATTTGGAGCCGTAGACCAGGCGAAATATAACTATATTAAGATTCCACTTACAGAAGTTTGGGGTGTGTTGATGAGGAAAGATGCTCCCCTTGCTGAAAAGCCAGATATTTCCCCGGAAGATTTATGGGACAAGCCGCTGATTCTGTCAAGGCAGGAGGATTCATCCGGAGCATTGTCATCCTGGATACAGCGTGAGATATCAGAACTGGAAATTGTCGCAACTTATAACCTGCTTTTTAATGCTTCTCTGATGGTGGATGAGGGCCTTGGCTATGCGATTGGATTCGATAAGATCATTAACACTTCCGGAAACAGCAATCTCTGTTTTCGTCCTCTTAATCCACGAAGGGAAGATGGAATGCGCATTATATGGAAAAAATATCAAGTGTTTTCTAAAGCATCTGAAAAATTCTTGGCACAACTGAAGGAAACACAAAAAGAAATTGTATGAAATGGAATACACACCCATTAGTGATACAGACAAAAAATAAGCAGTCCACTCTTGCAGACCGCCGTATATGTACCGTTTATTTTAAATCCGTCTCAAGGCAATACCCGATGTTCCGATAGCATCGAATCGTAAATGGCGCATCCGGATATCTCCTAGACAGCTTCCTCCGCAGACTCCGGATATGGCAGCCCACGGAATTACTCTCGTCACCGATGGAATCTTCACCCCATATCTTCTCATAAATCTGGCTATATGTCAGGACATACCCTTTGTTTATGACCAGAAGGCAAAGAATGTCAAACTCCTTTGCCATAAGGTCAAGCTCCACGCCATCAATATATACCTTCCTGCGGCGGGGATAAATTTCAAACTCTGACAAGGACAGCATCTCATCACTGCCAATCCATAACTTTGAGGAAACAGGCGAATACCCCACCGCACACATCAACCGGTCGACGAATTCTTTATCTTGCTCATTAAATTCTATCGTTATGCGTCCGATGGTATCACCTCCTTGTATAATAATGGTGTAGTTAATCAAGGCTACACAGTTAATAAATTTCTAAATATATCTTAGATGACAGAAGAAGGAGTTCTTCCTTCATCAGATGTCATCCGTAATAATTACCGTGTCTGACGGCTCCTGATAGACACCAGATAAAACATAAGGTATCATCTCTTAGGATAGGATAAAGAATGTCCACCTCCTTGGGAAGCTGATGATTCAGCTGATACCTACAAGATAGTCAATTAGTCCATCCGACAGGGTTTTATGTTTTAGCTGGTTGGGAGCCCAAGGGCTATCCCCGTATAACTCGCAAGGTTGTGTACCTGCCAGGCTGGAAATGGATTCCTATCAGAAAGGGGCTTACGCTCATGTCAAACAAAGTTATTTTTAATGTTAATCAACTATTCATCTCTGTTGGTATTGATGTCGGTGCTGACTTCTCCTGGATGTCTATCGCACTCCCGAACCAGCAGTTTGTAGGAAAGCCTTATAAAATCCTGCATAACAGCATGCCTTCCCTTACAGCCGCTGTTTCTAAAATAAAAGAAGCAGAAGAG
>CAJTCY010000001.1:0-20457 GCA_910575075.1 Lachnospiraceae bacterium | reverse complement strand
GCGTATGGCATTTCCACAGTATCTTGGCATTTTTTCCAAAGTTACAACAAACACATCGCTTACACTGCTGGAAACTTATACATCCCCATCTGCCTTTATAGAAGCAGACAAACAAGAGATTATTGACATCATCAGGTCAACGGCACGTTTTGGACTTACATATGCAAAGAACAAGCATAATGCCATTATCCGTGCTGCTGATAGTGCGCAGGCATTTGGATACATGATTGACAGCAACATCAAGCGCATCCGTCTATATATCAGTTTCATCCGCAAGTACGATGAAGAAATCAAGGGCATCCTTGATTCCCTGCATGAGCTTGTTGATGCCAATGAGGGTACCGATTTTGTAAAACAAATACATCTGATCGAAACCTTTAAAGGTGCAGGGTTTCTCTCTGCCGTTTCCCTGATGGGGGAAATCGGGGATTTCTTTGCCTTTTCAAAGCCGAAACAGCTTTTTGCCTACTTTGGCCTTGACCCGGCAGTGAAACAGTCTGGCAAATTTGAAGGCACAAAAATCAAAATGTCCAAAAGAGGCTCTGCTATAGCCAGAAGGGTTATCCATACACTGACTTTACAAAGCATCGGCACATCCCGTACTGGAGAAGCCAAAAACCCAGTGCTTCGTGATTACTATCTAAAAAAGTGTGAATCAAAGCCAAAGCTGGTTGCAATGGGGGCTGTTTCCCATAAGGTCTGCAACATAATATTTGCCATACTCAGGGATAACAAGCCTTTTAAAATCATCAAGCCCGAGGAACACATCAAACAATTCAATGCTGCTAAATACGAAATAGCTGCATAAAATACTGTCATTTCAACGAATCAATATCTTTTTAAAAATGATATTTTCACCAAGGGATAAGTGCGCCCTTTTTTAAGCCAGCAATAAATATCAACTTCTTTCATTTTTGCTATTGACATTTATTAGCTGGACTATCCGATTCCATTGGCTTCTTTTTATCTTATTTCGACATTTTCCAACCATTCTGCCATTGTTTCTTTCGATGTGCCACTTTCAAATCTTTTTCCATCCACCCACTTAGCAGAATCTGAGCAAAGGCTATGAAGATTATCCGCACTGGAACCAATACCGCTGCTGTGGGATGTACAGAAAGGAGCGATTGTTTTTCCTGAAAAATCATAACTCTCCAAGAAGGTGCTGATAATCCGTGGTGCCTGTCCGTGCCAGATAGGATAACCAAGGACAATCGTATCATACTGTTCTATATTTTCCACACTTCCTGAAATCCCTGGACGTGCAGAAGAATCGTTTTGCTCCTGATCTGCCCGGCCATTTGTATAATATGCCAAATCTGCTTCCGTATAAGGGTCTTCCGGTACTATCTCATAAAGATCGGCATTTAGAATTTCCGTCGCATATTCTGCTAATGGCTTCGTTGTTCCAGTAGCAGAAAAATACACTACTAAGATGTTTGTTTCCATATCTGGCTCCTGTTCCGGTTCCGAAGCTATTATTTCTGATTCTTGTTTTTTTGCTTCAGAGCCTTCCTGTTCATAATCTGTAGATTGCTCTATCTGACTATCCGTTTGCTGCAGGGCATTTTCTACTCCATTATTAGATTCCTTATTTCCGCATCCGGCTATGATAAAAACGAACAGAAGGGAAAGCAATAGGTAAATTTGCTTTTTCATCTTATTACCGCCTTTCATCCAGAGCTTTCAATAGATATGCCATGTTACGGCCAAGGTTTTTCATAGTATTCAGGCCCTCTTCATCTTTCTGAACATCCCCCGGCATCTGCCCATAAGCCATCGGCCAATAAGAAGAACCGACCACAAACATATTCTGCAGCATGAAGAAATGATTCATTGCGTCAAGTGCGGAAACTGCGCCTCCCCTGCGTGCCGCTGTAACAGCCGCGCCTACTTTATATTTGAATAGATTTTCATCCCGGTTCATATCTGTAACTACCGAAGCACGTTCTAACAATGCCTGCATATTTGCAGAAATATTTGCCGTATAAACCGGCGAACCAAGAATGATCCCATCTGCAAGCAGCATTTTCTCAAAGATTTCCTGAAACAGATCCCTTTTATGCACGCAGTTTTTTCTTCCGCCACAGGCCCAGCAAGCCTTGCATGGTTCGATTATTTTGCCGGAAAGCTGTATCATCTCCGTTTCGATTCCTGCATGGTTCAATTCCTCAAATACAGTATTAATAAGAATTGCTGTATTTCCGTCCTTCCTTGCACTGCCGTTAATTGCTAAAACTTTCATATGCTACCTCCTGTTTACTTTTTTAATACCAGTCATGTTTTTCGTTGCGATCAAGGGCATTGATCTGCTCCATTTCATCCTCCGACAATTCAAAGTCAAACAATTCCGTATTTTCCCGAATATGGTCGGGGTTGCTGGAACCGGGAATCACGACTACACCTTTCTGCAGATTCCACCGAAGGATCACCTGTGCAGAGGATTTTCCATGTGCCGCCGCTATTTCAGAAATCACCTCATCGCCAAGCAGCTCTGCTGTATGCCCTCTGCCGCCCAGCGGATACCAGCCCTGCACCACAATGCCCAAATCCTGAATATACGGAATCACATCATTTTCCTGGTAATATGGATGTATTTCATTCTGGACCAATGCAGGCGTGATATTGACCTGCGGCAGAAATTCCTCTAATTCTTCCACATACCAGTTAGAAAGGCCGATAGAATGTATTTTTCCCTCTTCCACTGCCCGTTCCATTGCATGGTAAGCCTCCACATCCCCGTCCCCCGGATGATGGAGCAGCATCATGTCTGCTTGTGTCAAGTAAGGAATAAAAAAAATTTTATTTTTTTTCGAGCCACAGACGATACCTGCCTATGGCTCTTATTTTACCATTACTTCCCATAAATTGAAATAGATTTTTATGCCGTGGTTTCAGTCCTGAAAGGATTGCCCACCTTCCATACAATCTCTATGGCATCCGATCCGTAAACAATGACCTTATCAATCAACACTTTCAATCTGTCTTTATCAAAGGACTCCAGCACGGAAAGCTCTGCCAGTTCTCCATCAGGTATTTCCTCTTTCTCTGATACTGTTTGCATACTGTCCAGTTCTTCCAGTGCCTCACTCTTGATCTTTTCCAGTTCTTCCATTCTTAGCTTGCCTTTTTCAATCCGAGCAACATAATCTTCTCTGGCAATTGTTCCGGTTTTATACTGTTCATACAGCCGCACTTTCGTGTCTTTCCACCGTGCCATTTCCTTTGCACTGTCAGCAGCCTTTGTTTCAAGAACTGTTTTCCGGTCATTCTTTTGAGCCTGTTTGCGGATGCTTCTTGCCTCTATCAGCGTTTCTGCCATTCCCCTTACCTGACACAAGACTGCATCCTCAAGTTCTTCCCGCATCACGTTAATCCTTTGACAGTCATTTTTTACTTGCTGTGTGCGACTTCCGCAATAATATTTGTCGTTTTTCCTATTTCTAAGTTTCAGCCCCTTTCCACAGTAACCACAGATAAAAAAGAGATTTTTCTTTCCTGTTGCCCTGCCACTCATATCACGCCCGACAATATTATCATTCGCTTTCTGAAAAAGTTCTCTTGATACAAGGGCTTCATGCTGGTTTTCTACAATGATCCACTTCTCTTTCGGTTGTTCAACCCGTTTCTTATTGGTATCCATTCCGCACTTTGCCCGGTTCCACAGCATTGTTCCCAAATATGCCTCGTCAGTAATTATGTCCCTGACTGCACTGTTATCCCACAGCTTTACCTTAACATGCGGCTGTTTATCCGGGAAATTATCGCCTTTTAACTGGTGATACATATACCTTGTAGGTATCCCTTCCTCATTGAGCTGCCTTGCGATTTCCGTATGGCTTACACCGTCAGCAGCCTGCCGAAAGATTCTGCGCACTACCCACGCCACATTTTCATCAATCAGCAGTTCATGTTTATCTTCCGGGTTCTTCATGTACCCATATGGGGCAAACTGACCGACAAATTCACCGTTCCTAACCCTTGTGTCCCTTGCACTCCGTATTTTTTTAGACAGATCAGCACTATACATCCCATAGACAAGGTTTTTGAGTGCAACGCTCATTCCTCCCGTTGTTCCAAACTTATCACTGCTGTCGTAATTGTCATTGACAGACACAAACCTTACCTGCAAGATTGGAAAGATATATTCAAGAAACCTTCCGACTTCAAGATAATCCCGTCCAAACCGTGAGAAATCTTTAACAACTATCATGCCAACACTACCGTTTTTTGCCGCATCAATCAATGCCTGAACGCCCGGTCTGTTGAAATCGGTGCCGGAATACCCATCATCACAAAACTCTGTAATGCTGTACGCCTGCCCCTGCATAAGTTCTTCCACATGCTTCGTAAGGAGTACCCTTTGCGCTGAAATGCTGTTGCTTTCTTCAAGTTTCCCCTTGTCGCTGTCCTCATTTGAAAGACGGAGATATAGGGCAACTGCCGTCTTATCCATTAACACCGCCCTCTCTTTCCGCACTCAGGCTGATCAGGCTTTCGAGTATATCATCATAAATCAGATATACATCAATACTTGCATCTTCATGTACCTCTACCCTATCCACAAATGCCTCTGCCATTTCCTTCGTGAGCTTACGTTTTGTGAGATATTTCTGCACCACCGCTTTCCAGTCCTCGTCAATATGGTATTCTTTGGAATATTCTGCCTGTGCCTTTAGCATTTCATCAAGCCTTGCAGAAAGTTCCTTGATTTTGGCAGCGTATTTCTCGCTGATCTGCACATACTGTTCTTCATCAATCAGCTTATCCCGGTAATCCTCAAAGATGCCTGCCTTGACTTCTGTTGTCTTTTGCAGCTCTTTTCTTATCCGGTCTGCCTCTTTCCCATATAAATCATACTTTTTAAGGTTTTCCGTCTTTGCATTCAGTCTTTTTACTGTTTCCTCTTTATCAATACAGGTATCCATATGCTTATGGATTGCATTGAACACTGCCTTATTGACCGCCTCCGCCGATACTAAGTGATTGGTACAGCCTTTTCTTACCGTATTCAGATAAGTCTTGCACCTGTAAAACTTATTGACGTGCCTTGTCCCCTCTGTGCGGAATCCCATGATTTTTCCACAGTCCGCACAGACAATCCTCTTACCGATAAGATTGAACTGGGCATGATCAAATCCGTTCTTTCCGTGTGTCGAATGGAAATGTTTGACGTTTTCCTCAAGCATTTCCTGTACCCTGTCGAAATCCTCCCTGCCTACCAGTGGTTTATGGGTATCCTCAATGATAATCCACTCTTCTTTTGGTATTCTAACCTGTTTCCCATTTATCCGGCTTCTTTTATTGTGGACGCTTGCGCCAACATAAGCATGGTTTGTAAGAATAGCCCTTACAGTCACACAGTTCCATTCCGTGTTCATTCCCTCTGGAATATCATGCCCGAACTGAATGAGCTTGTATGAACTTGGATTGACAATTTTCCTGCTGTTAAACTGCCTTGTAATCTCTTTCATGGAACATCCCTGCAAAAACAGGCTGTATATCTCTTGTACGTTTGCCTTGACCTTATCATCCGGCTGGAGATGTCTGTCAACATTAACATACCCGTATGGAACGGAACCCGAAGAATATTCTCCATTCTTCCAATATGCCCTGTGAGCAGATTTCATCTTTTTAGACAGGTCCTTCACATACATTTCATTTACCATGTTTTTCAGCGGCATAAGCAGTTCTTCGCCGGACTTGTTGGAATCGTAACCGTCCGTTACCGCTATGAACCTCACATCAAAAAACGGGAATACCCTTTCGATGTAATTGCCTGTCTCCACATAATTCCTGCCAAGCCTTGATAAATCTTTTACAACAATGCAGTTGAGCAAGCCGCTACGCATATCCCTTATCATTTCCTCAAAGCCCGGTCTTTCAAAATTCGTGCCGGAATAGGAAATGTCGGCATACTCTTTAAAGATTACCATATCGTCATTCTCTGCCACAAACTTCCGCAGCAGTTCCATTTGTGTTTCAATCGTTGCCCGCTCCCTGTTGGCTTCTGTTTCCTCAGAAAGCCTTGCATATAAGCCGACTTTGTAGCAGGCTGATTTTACCGGAACAGAAGCTGTCACGGTCTGTTGTCCTAAATCGTTGACATTGACAAAATCAATCTTCTTTGACTTCCTAGCCATGCTACACCGCCTCCTTCCACTCAAACCGAACCCTGCCATGTTCATCACAGACAACCTCACAACCCGCATATTGCAGATTGTTGAGGATTTCTTTATAGCAGTCCTCAAAGCTGAATACCACTTCGATACTGTTCTTGTCTATTACCCGTACCCTGTCGATCAGCTCCACCGCCACGTTCCTTGTCAGTTTGTCGATGTTCTGATGCCCTGCAAAATAATCAAGCCATTTGTATTTATCCGTATTTGAAGCAAGTATATCCTTGATTTCCTGCTTCATCTTTCTTACCGCTTCCTCTGCGCTGTCCCGTTTCTGTGTATATGCCTCATGCAGTTCCATGTAATCCTCTTTGGATACAATGCCGTCTTTCATATCCTCATAAAGCATATTGCGGAGTTCCTTGCAGCGCTCAATCTCTGTTTCCTTCTGTCCGATACGTTTTTCCAGTTCCTTTATATCCAGTTCCTGAAAAGGGATTGCAGAAAGCTTTTCCATGACCTGCTTCAAATCAAGAATGTTACTGATCTGAACCTGTAAGAACTGCAAAACTGCCTCTTCCAGTCTGTCCACCGCAATCCGATGATTACTGCACTCCTTAGTCTCCTTGTTGCGGGAACACACATAATACTGGTATTTCTTTCCTCCGGCATAAGCATTCTTCCTTACCATAGCCGCACCACAGTCCGCACAGACAATCAGCCCTGCCAGCGGATATACCTCTGACTGTTTCGGGGAAATCCTTGTATCCATGCCAAGAAGCCGCTGTACAATGGCAAAATCCCTGTCCGAAATAATGGCTTCATGGTTCTTTTCTATCCTTATCCAGTCCTTCTCCGGCTTTAAAACTGTCTTTTTTACCTTATGGTTCGGTGTTGTCTGCCTTCCCTGCACTAAATTACCGATATAAAGCTCATTCTCCAAAATTCTTCTGACCGTTACGGAACTCCATACTGCCTTGTCACTGGTCTTAAAACTGGTCTGGTAATTGCTGCCTGTTGCGTTTTTGTATTCCATAGGAGAAAGAACGCCTGCATCATTCAGCCTGTTTGCAATGGCATCCTGACTGAGTCCGTGCAGCTTCATTCTGAAAATGTCCCTGACAATCCCCGCCGCAATCGGATCAATGACTAAGCTGTTCCTGTCATTTTCACTTTTCTGATACCCATAAGGGGCAAAGGAACCGATAAATTCGCCGTTTTTCCTCTTTACTTCCAAATGGCTCCGTATCTTTACGGAAATGTCCCGGCAATACGCATCATTGATTAGGTTTTTAAAAGGGATAATGATTTCATCCGCCTGATCTTTCCCATCCAGACTGTCATAGTTGTCATTGATGGCGATAAAGCGAACCCCCAGTGCGGGGAAAAGCCGCTCAATGTACCTGCCGGAATCAATATACTCACGCCCGAAACGTGAAAGGTCTTTTACGATGACACAATCCACAATGCCCTTTTTAATGTCCTCAATCATCAGCTTAAAAGCGGGACGCTCAAAATTAGAGCCTGAATAGCCATCGTCAACCCGTTCCGACACTACTTCAATATCTTTTTTGTCCTTCAGGAAATCACGGATAAGATTTTTCTGATTTGAAATGCTGTTGCTCTCTGCTTTCGCAGCACTGGAAACATCGCCATCTTCCTTAGATAATCTAACGTAGATGGCTGCATGGTAGATTTTCTTAATCTTGTTACTCATGTTACCACTCCTTTTGATTTTCTAAGTCAGAAAACCCGAAAGGGAGTGCCTGTTTAGTCCCAAGTTAGAAATAATGAAATTTAGTCCTAACATCATTTTAGCACACCCTGCGGATTATTTCCACCAGATTCATAAAAAATTTTTATACGGACAGGAGCATATTTTCAAACGCTTCATTAAAAGATATGCCGCCTGTAAACCGCACCTTGACTTTCATGTTACCGACACGCACCAGATAAGGATTGCCGACTTTTTTAAGGTACTGCTTCTTTCTTTCCTCCAACGGCAGCTCCCTGTCAATCTGAATCCCGCTTATATCCGTCAGTTCTTCCAGCTTCACATCCGAAAAATCGGCATCAAGCATTTTTCTGTATTCTTCTGCCGTCATCCTATTACCTCCCAATAAAAAAATACTGCCTGATACTGCTGGCAGCTATGTAAAAAGCCGGACATCTGCCCGGCTCTGCTCTATTTTCCATTAGATATGTCTGTCCTGCAACTCAATTCCATGTGATATGAGAAATACTATCTTGCTCTTTTATTTTGTCTGCTCTGCTTCGCTGCCCCACTGTTGCTTCCCATGACTTTTTCTATAAAGGCTTGCTTTCCCTCTATATAGCTGTCACTTTCCCTGCTCTTTACTCCAAGTTCTTCAAACTTGTGCGGCGTATTGTCCGCATCAAGGATTATGCTCTCTGCCGGATTTAAAGAGACTACGTTGATACCGTTTTCTTTCAGCATTTTAACAATATCATTAAACTCTCCATATTGTGTACTGATCCAGCCGACAGAAGGCACGACAAGCACAACATCCTGACTGCTGTGTGCTTTTGCAACCATTTGAAAAAACGCTTTTCTATCCCTCACTTCCCTGCTGTTTCGCTCATACACACATGAAAGGGCTAACCCATGCTCCTCACAATATGTTTCTATTTGTGTTTTTTGGTTCCTTATTTCCTCTGTATCTCCCAGTTGTGCAGTCACAAAGCATATGGCTTGTTTCCTGTCATTCTGTGTGACATATTCGCCAGCTATCTGTTGCTTTTTCTTATCGCAAAAGTTCTCTGACTTCTGCCCGCTCTTTTCAATATCAGTTTCAGGTGACAACTGATCCTCATTTCCCACCCGCATATAAATCGCAGCCTTCATTCTGCAATCCTCCATTCTGCAATTCATTTGAACAACATACTTTGCCCATTACGGACAAATATGTAAAAGCCGGACACCCGCCCGGCTCCCAACAGATATGATGTTACTCTTTTCCTTAATTATATCTGTCAAACACTCCAACCTGCACCTGTACGCCCTCAGTGATCCGCTCAAGCGTTTCTTCATCAACCTTTCCCATATGGTCTACGATGCGGTCAAAGTTCAGCGCTGTTACCTGTTCGCACAGTGCGATGCTGTGCTGGTCCAGCCCCTCCGTCTTATACGCAGATATGAATACATGAGTGGGCAGATTCCGTTTCTTGTAGATTTTAGTGGACAGCGGAACCACTGTAATGACAGTGCTGTGCTTGTTCGCCCTGTTGTTGCTGACTACCACCACCGGACGCATACCGCCCTGCATACTTCCCTGATACTGTACGCCCAGATCGGCATACAGAATATCGCCTCTCCTTATCTTCATCAGCAGCCTGTGCCTCCGTCCCAGATCGGTCTTTCCTTATCAGCGGAACGCACAGTTGTATCATACATATGGTATTGCATGGTAGAAAGTTCAAAAAAACCGACACCGATATTGGCGGCATCATGCATAAATTCTTCCAGATCGGACTCGTCCGCTGTTATGTCAGCCATGTTTTCCACGACAACCGTATCATACTGTCCGCTGATCAGACGGGTAATCAGCATATTTACCGCATCCCTGTCAATATCCCTGTTCGGACCTTTGTTGATGATACACTCATTCATCAACGCTATTCCTGCCATGCTGCACTTCTGTCGGTTCTCCTGAATGATCCTGCGGATATTGCCCTCTGACTTGTTGGAGTTCATAAACATGACTGCTGGATGCATAAGCACGCCGACAGTGACACTTTTCACATTACTGCACATGATAATCACCTATACTTTCTTCTATTTTCATTGTCTGAAACAAAAGAGAAGTTTTGCCGGCATTATCCTCTCATACAGGAAAGCCTTGTCTGTCCGTTACTATATAACTGCAAGGCTTGCCTGTATCAGAGGATAACATGGCGTTTCCGCCACATTACCCCTCTGTTTCATCTGAAAATATCAGATCTGCTCTCGCCCATCCCCGAACCGGGTAACACACACTGGGACGGCTGACATCCCGCACTGCGTCTCCATCATGCCCAACCAGACAGAGTCCACAGGGAGCCACTCCCGGAAAATGCTTTTCGCTGAAATTCCGGCGCTGTTTTACCTCATTATCTCTGGCTGCCATGCCAGTAGGCACAATCCTCTGCTCCATACCTTCACGGGCAACAATGTTATCCATTGCAGGTACATCTTCGCACGAAACGGGATTCTGCCACCCTTTTATTCCTGCATAAGCACAAACGGATAAAAAGGCGAAAATAAAATCAGGTGTATGCGTGTCCTATTCACTTATACGGTCATAGGACAAATTCCTTTTTCATATGACCTTGTACCAATCTTATCTGAATCCAGCCAAATATTTTATACCGTTATCCACGCAGCGCTGCGTGTCCCACACGCATAAACATTCGTAAAAAACTTCTTTTCCAAAATAAAGCCTTCATTCATCCAAGCTGTTCAGTACCCCTCTCAGTATCTTTGCCGCAAACAGCTTCTTTTCTTCAGAAAGACCTCTCACAACTTCAAGAACATGCTTGTCCCCCTTTTCTCCATGTTTTTCAAACCCTAAAACAAGGTAATCCAAAGAAACATTCAGGAGATTGCTTATATCAACCAATGTGTCAATGCTTGTCCCACGGTAGCCACGCTCAATATCCGCTATGGAACGATATGACAAACCAATCTTTTCTCCAAACTGTTCCTGTGTATAGCCTGCATTTTTCCGCAAACCAGCAATTCTTTTTCCACTTTCAACAATGTCGTACATTCTGCCTTCTTTCCGGCTCAAACCAGAAAGAAAAGCCTGCCTTTACGGACAAAAAAATACGCAAAGAAAAACCAGTCATCCTGGTCATTCCCTGCGTCTTTGGTGCTTAACATTTTATTTCTTTTTTCTATGTAAAATGCTGCCCTTGTCAGGTGAGCCTAAATTTAATTTTTTAAACTGTTCCATGCCTTAGAACAAGCGCAGCACCTTTTTCCTTGTTTAAATTTTTCCTGCACAATGTATTGATGCTTCCGCATCTGCTGCACTTGATTTCAATTACAAAACTGCCGGATAGATAATCAAAAAGCCTTTGATTGCATACCTTGCAGCGAATTTCAATTTTTTTCTCTATAATTGCTCTCCACCTCCTGTCAATTCTTTCTTATCCCTGTTTTTCCGGCGGTCCCCTGTCCTCTTTTCCAACCCATATAAGATTTTCGGGCAACAAAAAAAGGAACAGATAAATTGTGCTATATGTAACACAATGTACTATCTCTTCCTTTGTACCTATGTTTAAGTATGTTTTTATCGTACTTTTCTTTGCGGGATTGTCCTCTACACAGTTATAGATTTTTTTAACAATTCACCATACTCGCTTAATATCCGCATATATCTTATCCTTTCCTGCTGTGAATAGTACGTTTTATTCCGCCTAAAAAGTAGGAGTAAGCCGTTTTTACATTTCAAAAGTACGGCTATAACATACTATTAAGGAGGTATTGATTATGGCACTAAAACCACAATCTTTTGGAACTGCGCTTAAAAATGCACGAAAAGCAAATCGGCTTACACAAGCTGAACTGGCTGAAAAACTGGACATTTCACTGTCTTACTTAAAAGACCTTGAGTATTTCAGAAGTCTCCCAAGCTTTGAGCTGTTCGTCAATGTCATCGAAATGTTTAACCTTTCTGCTGACGAAGTGATCCATCCGGATAACAACAACAGCAACTCTACATATCAAAAACTTGACCGACTGCTCCATCAATGTGATGAATCACAGCTTGGCATTATCCTTGCAACAGTGGAAGCCGTTATAAGTGCATCAGAAAAAGCACAACAGGAATAGACTATCAGAAAATTGCGGTAATAAGGCTGTGATTTCCCTGCAATATTCCTGTATTTCAAAAACAGCTCATTCCCACAAATCAAAACACCTTTCAGGTATCTCCTTTATACCCTCTGGTTTCATATGCCGTTCGGCAATGCTGTGGAAATGAGCTATTTTTATTTCTTGACTTCTTCTATAAACTTATCTACGAATTCATCTTTTTTTAACAGTCCCAGACCTGACAATAGATAAATACAATCCACATAACCTTGCAGATATGATTTCTGTTCCTGCAGATAACTTACTTCTTCCGCCTGTTCCTGCCACTTAATCAAAAGCTGCCTGTCAACTTCTGGAATGCTTCTTAATACTACCCTGCACTCTTCCATAAGTTTTTCTGCCTGTTTCTGTTTTTCTATCAGCTCCGGCATCCGGACCGATGATGTCCTTGATAACTGCTCTCCCCGCAACTGATTTAGAAATTGCGCTACTTTTTCCCATACTTCATTTTCCATTTCAATCAACCTCCATATCCGACTATTATGCCCATTATTGCCACAAAACTTTTACTGGCATACCTATATTGACATAAATATAGACAACGTACAACCATACACATACATTGCCTACTTTCTCATCCGATAGCCAATTCCCCAAACTGTCTGGATGTATTGTGGCTGTGCCGGATCATCCTCTATCTTTACCCGTAAACGTCTGATATGAGAAGTGATGTTGCTGTCATCCAATGCGTACTCACCATTCCAAATATAGTTATATATCTGGTCTTTCGACAATGCCATCCCCTTATTCGATGCCAGATAATACAGCATTTTAAATTCCGTATTGGTCAGCAGTATTTCCTTTCCATCCTTATAAACACTATGCTGCGTCATATTTATCTCAAGTGTTCCGATATGGATTACACTCACGTTTTTCCTCAGTTCTGTTCCCTGTTCATCCTGTGTACTGTTTACAACCGCCATAATCTTGTCAATCAATGTTTCTTCTTCTTCAGGTATTGATAAAATCAACATTTTTGCCAAAACTATTCCCTCACTTTCAATTCTTACTGTTTTAATTATACATGGAATATATGAAGTTTCTTTAGCTTTACCCGACTTACAGGTTTTATCCCCGAAATACATATATAGGCAGCACTGCCCCACAGTTTACGGGCTTACAATTTATGCATTTCTAAATACAGTTCCTCCCTTAAACAAAATCTGGTTTCTGCAGTACGCCAAACCCGTACATAACTTGGACTTTCACAGGAAAAGCTGGCTGAAATCCTGAATATTGACTCACGCACCATACTTAGCATTGAAGCAGGACGTGGCAACCCCAAATTTGAAAAGCTATACCCTTTGCTTACATACCTGAAGATACCAGCAGGTAAAATATTCGATCCGGCTTACAAAGATGAAGCTCCGAACCTTCAGAAGCTTCTTTCCCTACAAAGAGACTGTACAGAGCAAGAAGCCGCCGATCTGATACCTATGGTTCGTTATCTGCTTAGTCTGTTGCGGAAATAAAACGCCACTCTGTCATTTCATCCCTATCCCAAAATAATTATTTCTGTATCGTCTTAAAGACGTAAAGGCATCTATTGGTATCTTTCCAATAGATGCCTCTTTTTTAACTGATAAACCATATTTTGTTTAGTTATTTCACACTTTCTCCCTTAATACTTCTTCCTGATTTCTTGCAATATGTCTAAAATACAGATATCGAATTAGCAACCCGCCTAACCAACCCACAGGGGCAGCAATCCAGATGCCACGATAAGCTAATTCTGTACCAGACAATATGATAGCCGTAGGAACCTGTAAAAGACACAGGGAACCGACTGAGGCAATCATTGGAACGAATGATTTTCCATATCCCAACAACAAACCATTCAATATCTGCATAGCTGCAAAAATCAAGTAAAACACAGATACCGTCCGCAGGTAGCCATTCCCAATCTGTACAACATTCGGATCACGATTAAACAGGGATATAAAGAAAGAAGGAAACAAGCATATTACAACAGAAATAAGAACGGAAATACCCACTCCCAAAACCAAAGCTGATTTTCCACCTTTTATTACCCTGTCAATTTTCTTCGCTCCATAATTTTGAGCAGTAAAGTTTGTCATAGCGTGTCCCAAATTCAAGGCTGGCATTTCTGCAAAAGAATCTACCTTAGAAGCCGCAGTATACGCCGCCATACAATCAGTTCCAAAACCGTTAATTAAAAACTGTATGGACATAAATCCAACGCTCACAAATACTTGTTGTAACATGGCAGGAGTACCAATTATTAAACTTTTTTTCAATTCATGGCGATCAAGCTGCAAATTCCAGAAACGAATGAATAATTCTGGGTAACGCCATTGCATATAAAACATACAAGTTAAAAATGAGAAAGTCTGTGCCATTACTGTTGCAATTGCTGCTCCGGCAACTCCCCATTTTAATGTTGTAATAAAGAAAATATCTAATACAATATTGATAAGTGTTGCTACAATCAATATGTAAGTTGGTGTCTTTGAATCTCCCACTCCTCTGAAAATATTCGTCAAAGAATTATATGCAAATGTAGGGATTACACCAATAAATATAATTTTCAAGTAACTATTGGCGATTGTCAGCAAATTCTCAGGAACCCGAAACAATATTAATATCTGATAAGACGAGCATACTCCGGCAACCGCTATCAAAATAGAAAGCACTATTGAAAACAGGAAACCTGTATCAATTACTTTCTTTATCTGCTGCATATTTTTGGCTCCAAAATAACGGGAAATCAAAACGCTTGCCCCCAAAGATATGCCACTTGAGAGTGAAATTAGCAAAAAATTAATCTGATAGCTGAATCCTACTGCTGCAAGACTCTCTTTTCCTAAAAAATTTCCGACAATTACGCTGTCGGCTACGTTATAAAGCTGCTGAAATAAGTTCCCTACTAATATAGGCAGAGAAAAATATAAAATAGTTTTCAGCTCGCTGCCTTGTGTTAAATCTTTCATTAGAATCCTCCATTATTGTTTCATTATAAATTGTTGTCATATTTTTGTAATATTTGCTTTAGTTGTATAAGCAAGCAATCCATTTCCCCTGATATCATTTCCCCGCCTCCCGTTTTTTCTGGAGATAACGTTCTATCCTCATAAGTGCCTCCTTTAATTCATCAATGGAATACGCATAGGAAATGCGGATAAACCCTTCACCTGATTCACCAAAAGCACTTCCCGGAACAACAGCTACCTTTTCCTGATCCAACAAATCCATAGCAAACTCTTCGCTGGACATTCCAAACTCACGAATATCAGGGAACATATAGAAAGCGCCTTCTGGTTCAAAACATGGAAGCCCTAAACGGTTCAACTCGTGATACAGATAGCGTCGGCGTTGATTATAAGATTCTCTCATATATGCCGCATCCTGTTCGCCATTTTTCATTGCTTCGATTGCTGCATATTGACTTACTGTTGGCGCACACATGATTGCATATTGGTGTACCTTTGTCATCTGTTCCATAATTTCTTTATGCGCAAACACGTATCCCAAACGCCATCCTGTCATTGCGAAATTTTTTGAAAAACCATTTATCAGAATTGTCCTGTCTTTCATTCCCGGAAGGCTGGCAATGCTTACGTGTTCTTTCCCATAAGTAAGCTCGCTGTATATTTCATCAGAAATTACCAGCAAATTATGCTTTTTAATTACTTCCGCCAATTCCATCAGATTACTCTTTTCCATGATCGCCCCAGTCGGATTGTTGGGATACGACAGAATAAGAACTTTACTACGCTGAGTAATTACATCTTCAAGCTGTTTCCCGGTTAAGCGAAACTGATTCTCTGCCTTTAATTCAATCGGTACTGGAATTCCGTCTGCCATCACAATGCATGGCAAATACGAAACAAAGCTGGGTTCAATATACAGTATCTCATCACTCGGATTGATAATCGTCCGCAGAGCTATGTCAATCGCCTCGCTGCCACCGACTGTAACCAAAATTTCATTATTTGGATTGTATGTCAGTCCAATCTGCCTTTCTGTATAATTGCATATTTCCTCCCGAAGATTGTATAAACCACTGTTTGCAGTATAAAAAGTTTTGCCTGACTGCATGGCACGGATTCCCGCCTCACGGATATGATATGGTGTCGCAAAATCCGGTTCCCCTACCCCAAGAGATATAACACCGGGAATTTCATTAGCAACATCAAAGAATTTTCGGATTCCCGATGGTTTCAGTTGTAATACTTTTTGAGATAACAATTCTTTCATGGTGTCACCACCATTCTTTCATCCGGTCTGCCCATGTCAAAATCTACACCCAGCTCTTTATATTTTGTTAAAGTAAAGTGAGTTGTTGTGCTTTGTACTTCCTCAATGGACGCCAATTTGCCAGACACAAAAAGCGAAATCTCTTTTAAGTTCTTTCCCCTTACCATTACAAGGAAATCATAAGCTCCTGACATCAGGTAAAGCGTAACTACCTGTGGAAACTCTTTAATCTTCTCTGCCAGCTTTTGATAGCCATCTCCACCCTGTGGTGTTACTCTCAGTTCCACAAATGCCGTGACATCTTCATAACCGACTTTATCCCAATCAATCAGGGTATGATAGCCACAAATGATATGTGTACTCTCCAAGTCTGCAATTTTCATATGTACTTTTTCTTCTGATACACCCAACATGATTGCAATCTCCTGATTGGTAAGCCTGCTGTTGTTTTCAAGCACTTTTAAAATCTGTTCTGATAAACTACTTTCCATACATTTCTCCTCCAAAAGCATACAATATAATCAATTTAAACATTACTATTGACTTTGTGTGTTTTCAACATTAAAATTGTATGCAAGACAATATTGTGAGGTGAATCTGTATGCCCGTTAATTCATTTGAAAACTATCCAATGAACTGGAAACCTGATAAGGAATTGCTAAAATTTCCTGTCTATATTTCTTTGGCTGAGCTATTAGAACAGGATATTATGAGTGGCAGACTTCCGGCTAACACGCAGCTTCCCCCTCAACGGGAACTGGCTGATTTTTTAGACGTAAATTTAAGTACCATTACCCGTGCTTTCAAACGATGTGAAACAAAGGGACTGATTTATGCCACAATTGGAAAAGGAACTTTCGTTTCCCCAAACGCAGCCATGCCTGTTCTAAACATCCCGGAAGATCATCCATATATTGAACTCGGTCCTATCAGACCCTATTATCAATTTAATACTGATGTTGCAGATGCCGCCCGCAGAATTTTACAGGGTACATATTCCGATAAGCTGTTTGAATTTGAACTTACTTCAGGAAATGGCCGCCATCGAAAGATTGCTGCAACATGGCTGTCAAAATTTCAGATAACTACTTCTGCCGACCATATCATTCTGGCTTCCGGTACGCAGAATGCTCTTGCTATTGCACTGTTATCTCTGTTCAAAGCAGGTGATAAGATTATTACTGATGTTTACACTTATTCAAATTTTATTAGTCTGGCAAATCAGTTAGGTATCCAGCTTATTTCTGCTGCCGCAGACCATGAAGGGATGCTGCCAGAGGATCTGGAAAAGCAATGTAAACTAATGGATATAAAAGGTATCTATCTGATGCCGTCATATCATAATCCTACAAGTATTACGATGTCATCCCGGCGCAGACAGGAAATCAGCCGTATTATAAAAGAACAGAACATAACGCTGATAGAAGATGACACCTACGGGTTTATGACAAAAGATAAATTGCCCCCGCTCGCAACCTTGATTCCTGAAAATACAATCTATGTGCATGGTCTGTCCAAATCTCTTTCCGCAGGACTAAGGATTGCCTATGTGGTGGTTCCTGACAAGTACCAAAATCTGTTTTATGCCACAGCCAACAATATTACACTGAAAATCCCCTTGCTGAATGCCGAAATTGCAAGCGAACTGATTGCAAGTGGAACCGCTAAAGAAATCATAAAAAAGAAATGTATGCTTTCAGATGAACGAAATCGGCTATATGCAAAATATTTCCCGGAATATGTCTCTGAAAATCCTTATGGTTTTTTTCAATGGCTTCCTTTACCAGATGGCACTGACGGATATCATTTTGAAGTTCAGGCAGGAAAACTTGGAGTAAAGGTATTGTGTTCAGACCGCTTTGCAGTAGGGGACACTTCCAAATTTTCTGCAATCCGCATAGCCACCTGTTCTCCGTGGACAATGGGAGAAATGGAAACAGGTTTAAAAATTATTCGTCAAATCATAGAAGATAATCAGATGCTCATCCGACGGCAAGAATTTATCATTTGATAATTCTATTAAGCTGTGTTATAGACTATCCCTAGCTTTCATAGCACTAACTTCCCCGCTTTCCAAGTTATTTCCGTTATCAAGCCGCCCGAATCTCCTATGAAAATGGAATACCGCCGCATATAGTGGTGAGCCATATGTGGCGGTTGTCTTTTGTGTATTTTATTCCCACGCAGTCCGCAGGGGCAAAGGCTTATTACAAAAGCATGGTTGAGAGGCAGCTTCCAATAAGGATTTCCGTTGGCAGCATTATTTTAATAATAAAGGCTACCCAAAATGACATTCCCGAAATTTTCCGCTTGCAGGAAACAATAGTTTCTGAAACAAATGATCCTTTAAGCATAGTAATTAGAATATCTACAGAAGGCGGAGCAGAATAAAAATATTGAACCTTAGATGATAAACAGCTAACCAACATTATCAAATGATGAGTTTGATTTTGCACACAAAAAAGCAGGGACTCTCTTGAATCTCTGCTCTCTAAGCTGTTGCATTTTATTATATATTTATTTTATAACCAGCCAATCTCTTTGAGATCATCTTCCAACCACTCATATATTATATTCGTAACAGGAGTTTCGGATAAATTAATATGACCGCTATGTATATTATTGGTAATAAATATATTATCATCTTTGCGAAGTGTTTTTTGTGCCATAATTAAATCATCATAGATATTATTACTATTATTCCATATCTCATCTTCATCTTTACAACAAATACTTATTTGATTCTGTTCTGATATGGGCAAAGGTTTCATATACCAAGAAAAGCCAGGATGAGATAATAACTTTTTATTTTCATCACAAATATATTGGAGATTGCCAACAAGTTCACAAGGCAATACTAAATATGTGGAAAGTTGACTTTTTAAAGGATTTAAAAAAGTTTCCACAAAAGTTTTGTAGGTACATAATGCTTTAAAATATGTATCTTGAACTCTTTTTAGCAATTGCTCCTTTGAATAAGATCCTATCATCCATTTTGAAGTATTTTTTTGATCACTGGTTATATAAGGGGTAATTTTCGTTTTCTTGTTTTGCCACAAATTTTCTTGTTGCAGAATACTATCATTTAGAAGCCATTTCTTATTACGAACATTATATGCTAATCTATGTGCCAATTCTTCAAACGTAACAATCCAAGGCCATGTTGCTTGAGCAGGAACAACTCGCTCGCATATTCTTGAACGAAAATCTTTCTTAGAAAATTCAATTACATCCTGACCAATGTATTTGTCCGCCCAAGAATAAATAATAAAACCGCCTTCTTGCCCATATGCTAACGTATTTGTATGAATATGGTCTTCTTGTAAACCAAAATCAATACCCTTAAACGCTTTTAACCAGATACTCATACATTCATATATTCTTTTTCCACAAATATCCGCAGATGGTAACGAAATTGAATATTCTAAAAATATACCATCACGTATAATTATTGAAGCAATGCCGGGCATTTTGAAAAGTATTTTTGAGAAATATTCACTTGATTCATCATAGGTTATCTGACTAAATAATATAGAGAGAGAATAACGCCATTTTAATACTTTTTCTTTACTTGCTAATATCTCATCTATATCAATATACTTTTTTCTTATGGCATCTGCACCGAACCATTGAATAAAAATCGGTAAAGAAAAAGCATAATTATTACATTCATCCTTAAAAAAGTAACCCGATCTAAGCAATTGTTCACAGTCTATCATAGGATCAATTTCTGATTTATGTATATATCCCAAATCACGTTCAAGTGATAAAATTGCCAAACGAGCAAGGGTGTCTGGTAGATTTGGATATTTGTCTTTATATGGATTAATAGATTTTTCAATAAAATTTGACATTAATTCCAATTCACTTTTTATATAATGATTTTTTTCAAAATAAGCTGCAAAAATAATTGCAAAAAAAGGCTTTGATAATGTTTTTAATATAGCATCTTTATTTGCATTATCTAGCTGGAGTTCTATATTATATTTATCTAATTCAGTAACCTGACAAAACAATGTATTAATTTCTGATAAGGATAATAATTTAACTGGGATGATATTTTTGCCTGTCGTTATACTAATCGGTCTACTGCTAATAACTCCTTTAAAATCAGGATAAAGATTACTTACTCAAACTTCCCACACCACTTGGTGTGTTGAACCTTGAAAAATCAATACTTTAACCCATAAAAAAAGCATAAACCGCTTGCTAGTGGTATAATTGGGTTGTCAAAAACAATTC